>CAVQRB010000001.1:0-535432 GCA_963715055.1 uncultured Alphaproteobacteria bacterium
GCAGCCCGTAGGGGAATCGAACCCCTCTTTCCAGGTTGAAAACCTGGCGTCCTAACCGATAGACGAACGGGCCACTTGTGTGAGGGGTGATTATGCAATCGAGCGCTATGGCGCAAGTGGAAAGTATGATTTTCGTGTCAGATTTTTTCAGCTTCCGCCGACGGGTGCCGCATCTTCCAGACGCAACTGAACCGATGACCTGCCGCGCCAGGAATTGACGTCAAGACGACCTGCCAGATGGAAGTGTCGACCGCCATGCTCGAGCAAAGTCTTGCCGAGCGGGCCTTCGAAGGCCTGGAAACATATCGCCTCCATCGGATTTGCATCGGCGCCGCCGAAACTCAGTTTAAGGTGGTTCTCGCCTACTTTCTTGGCGAAGCGGATCGGCATGTCCGCAAAGACGAAGCGGGGGGCGGCGGCGCTCGCGCCGAAGGGGCCCGCCTTTTCGATGCTTTCGGTCAACTCGAGCGTGGCGGCTGCCGGCATCAGCATCCCGTCGACGCGCAGGTCCGCGGCGCCTGCCAAATGTGCGCCTTGGCGGTGCAGCATGTCCGAAAGGCGGCTCATTGCGGCTTCGATCCTGTCGACCGCTACGGTAAGCCCGGCCGCCATCTTGTGTCCGCCGCCCTTAAGAAGGACGCCTTCCGAGGCAAGCCGCTGGATTGGCAGGCCAAGATCAATGCCAGAGATCGAACGACCGGATCCCTTGCCGATACCATCGTGGATGCCGATGACGATGCTGGGTCGTCCGGAGACCTCCTTCAGCCGCGATGCCACGATTCCGACAACGCCGGGGTGCCAGCCTTCACCCGCAGCCCAGACCAGAGGGGCGTCATACCCGCGCTCCTCGGCCTGCGCGAGCGCTTCTGCGAGTACCACCGCTTCGACGTCGCGCCGCTCCCGGTTCAGCTGGTCGAGCCGTTCTGCGAGGGCGGCGGCTTCGCTCGGTTCCTGCGTGGCCAGCAACCGTGCGCCGAGGTCGGCGGCACCGATCCGCCCGCCTGCATTCACCCGTGGTCCCAGCAGATAGCCCAGGTGGTAAGCCGTCGGGCTGGTTTCCATCCCGGCCACATCGGCCAGCGCCACAAGCCCCGGGCGTTCGCGCCTTGCCATCACTGTGAGACCTTGCCGCACGAAGGCGCGGTTCACACCGATCAGCGGTGCCACATCCGCCACCGTTGCGAGGGCCACAAGGTCGAGATAGCCCATCAGCTCAGGCCCCTTGCGCCCGGCCTCGCGCAGCAGTCGGCCGATCTCCACCAGGACGAGAAACACGACACCGGCGGCGCAAAGATAGGCATGATCCCCGATTTCGTCCTGCCGGTTCGGGTTCACCACCGCCAGCGCGGGTGGCAGCGTTTCGCCGCCGAGGTGGTGGTCGATCACGACCACATCGGTATCTGTCGCCGCGGCAATGGGGCCATGCGAGAGCGTGCCGCAATCGACGCAAATGATCAGGTCATGGTGTGCGGCAAGGGTCGCCATGGCCTCCTCATTCGGTCCGTAGCCCTCGTCGATCCGGTCCGGGACATAGAGTGCTGCCTGATGGCCCATGTCGCGGAACCAGGTTTGCAGAAGTGCCGCGGAGCTGCCACCATCGACGTCGTAATCGGCGAAGACCACAATACGCTCGCGTTTGTCCAAGGCGTGCAGGATGCGTGCGGCAGCCTTGTCCATGTCCTTGAAACCGCGCGGATCGGGCAAAAGGTCACGCAGGGCAGGGTTGAGGAAAAGCTCGGCTTCGGCGGCGCCAACCCCGCGGCGGGCAAGAACCTGGCAGACAGCACGGGGCAGGGCGGTCTGCTGCACCAAAGCCTCCGCGGCGCGATCGGCCTCGCTGTCGGGACCGATCCAGCGCCGTCCGGTCAGCGATTGTTCGACGCCGAGGAAACTGGTCCCTTTTCGGGTGCCATCATCTGTCATCGGACTGTCCGTTGCCTCATCCGCCGTATTTGCGCTGGCGCGCCGCGTCAGTGGCTTGCGGCCGGCGTACGATAGTTGATCCGCCGCACGGAGCCGGTCTTTGACCGCATGATGAGCGTTTCAGTGGTCAACCAGCCGGGTTCACGCTTGACGCCCGGCAGGATATTTCCGCCGGTCACGCCGGTGGCGGCGAAGATCACGTCCTGCGTCACCATCTCGTCTCGCGTATAGATCCGGTCGAGATCGGTGATCCCGGCCTTTGCCGCGCGCGCCCGTTCGTCGTCGTTGCGGAACAGCAGTCGGCCGTACATCTGCCCGCCCATGCATTTCAGCGCCGCCGCTGCCAACACCCCTTCGGGCGCGCCGCCCGCGCCCATATACATGTCGATGCCCGTGGTGGTCTCCGCGCAATGCATCACACCTGCCACATCGCCATCCGTGATCAGGCGGATCGAGGCACCCGTCGCGCGAACCTGAGCGATCATCTCCTCGTGGCGCGGGCGCTCCAGGATGCAGACCGTGATGTCGGAGGCAGCACAGCCCTTGGCCGCGGCCAGCGCATTGACCCGTTCGCCGGGGCTCATGTCCAGCGTGACCACATCCTTCGCAAAACCCGGACCGATGGCAAGCTTGTCCATGTAGACATCCGGCGCATGCAGCATCGAGCCGCGCGGTCCCATGGCGATCACGGTGAGCGCGTTGGGCATGTCCTTGGCGGTCAGTGTCGTCCCTTCGAGCGGATCGAGGGCAATATCGACGCCCGGACCATTGCCGGTGCCGACTTCCTCTCCGATGTAAAGCATCGGTGCCTCGTCGCGTTCGCCTTCCCCGATCACCACCACGCCGGCAATGTCGAGCAGGTTCAACTGCTCACGCATGGCATTCACCGCTGCCTGATCCGCCGCCTTTTCATCGCCATGTCCGATCAGCCGCGCCGAGGCGAGCGCCGCCGCCTCCGAGACCCGGGCGAGGCCCAGAGACAGCATCCGGTCCTGAAAGATGGTATTGGCGGGCATGGCGTAATTCCTCGTGACAATGTGGTCTTTGTGTCGTTTCGGTGTATCCGGCCCGGGGCCGCGCGACAAGCCGTCCCGCGTCAGACGGCCTCGATACGCAGGGCCACGGGGCTGCCCGTGACGACATTGGTGCCCGCCATCGCTTCAAGCGCAGCAGCGAGCGCCTCCGGTGTGGTCTTGTGCGTGACGATCAGCACCGGTGCAGAGGTGTCCTGATGCCCGTACTGGCGCATCCTGTCGATCGAGACGCCGGCTTCGCCGAGCACCTTGGCGACCTTGGCGAGCGCGCCGGGTTTGTCGTCGAGCGCCATGCGCAGGTAGTAAGGCGCGGGCGGGCTGGAACTGGCGGGTGCTGCGGGGGCCAGCTGGTTCGCGGGCAGGCCGAAGACCGGTCCGCGCATCCCGCGGGCGATATCGCAGACATCGGCCATCACCGCGCTGGCGGTCGGGCCTTCGCCCGCGCCGGGGCCGCGCAGCACGACCTGTCCGATGGAATCGCCCTCGATGACCACCATGTTGGTGCCACCGTCGAGTTGACCCAGCGGCGAGGTGTCGGGCACGAGGCACGGCTGCATCCGCTGCTCGATCCCGCGACCGGTCTTCTGCGCCACACCCAATAGCTTGATCTTGTAGCCCATGTCGGCGGCGGCAGTAATGTCGTCGATGCTGATCCGTTCGATGCCTTCGAGCACGATACCATCGAAATTCACCTGCGTCCCGAAGGCGAGCGAGGTCAGGATCGCCAGCTTGTGCGCCGCGTCAATGCCGCCCACATCGAGTTGCGGATCGGCTTCGAGATATCCCAGACCGTCAGCCTCGGCAAATATCTCGGCGTAGGACAGACCCGAGGTTTCCATCCGTGTCAGGATGTAGTTGCAAGACCCGTTCATCACCCCCATCACACGACTGAACTGGTTGCCTACGAGGCCTTCGGTCAGCGCCTTGATGACCGGAATGCCGCCCGCCACCGCCGCCTCGTAGCGCAGGGCGCGCCCGTGTTTCTCGGCCAGTTCCGCGAGGCTTTGCCCGTGGATCGCCAGAAGCGCCTTGTTCGCTGTCACCACATCCTTGCCGGTGGCCAGGGCGGCTTCCACCGCGACCTTGGCGGGCCCTTCATCGCCCCCGATCAGCTCGACGAATACATCTACGTCGTCGCGTGTCGCGAGCGCGACAGGATCGCTTTCCCAGCCATAGCGGTCGAGCGGCACGCCCCGGTCCTTGCTCCGGTCGCGCGCGCAGAGGGCTGAGATCACGATCTCCCGACCGGTGCGGGCGGCCAGCAGGTCTGCGTGTTTGCGGATGATCCGGAGCACACCGATCCCCACGGTGCCGAGACCCGCGATACCGAGACGTAGAGGTTGGGACATTCGCTTTTCCTTTTTCCGGACCGCATCGGCCTTGCGTCACCGGCGATGTAGCGGCTTCGGCAAGGGCGTGCAACGCGCAAGCCAAGGCTCAGGGGTTAGTGCTTTCCAGTCGCGCCCTTGTGTCGGCGTCAAGCACATCGCCGCGCAGCATCTCTGCCCGTGCCTCCAGTGCCTGCATCCGTGCGTCAAGGGCTGCGCGTTCCGCCGCCTCGTCGCTTTCATCTGCCTGCACACGGGCGAAAATGGTCTCGACGGGTTGCAGGGCCGGGTAGTCCGCGGCTTCGGCCTCCGGCGTGACGTTGTCGTCGATCTCCGGCAAGGTGGTGCAGGCGCAAAGCGCGGTCAGCAGGGCGAAAAAGGCGGAAAAGCGCATGCAAGGGCTCCGGCGGGTTGCGACAGTCTTGCCCGAAGCTGCGGAGGCACGCAACAGAGCATTGTTTTGAACGAATGTTCAGATAATCTGGCGACATGGCACGTACCGCAGGCTCGCATGCCGATATCACTGGCCCCAGGCTCCGTCAGGCCGCGCTGCATCTGTTCGCGCGGCACGGCTATGCTGCGGTGTCGATGCGCCAGATTGCACAGGAGGTGGGCGTTCAGGTCGGCGCGCTCTACAATTACACGCCTGACAAGCAAAGTCTCCTGGCTGATCTCATGAAAGGCCACATGTCCGAGTTGCTTGAAAGCTATGCCGATCGCCCCGATGCGGCACCGATGGACCGGCTGCGGCATTTCGTGGAATTCCACCTGCGGTTTCATCACCAGCGTCCGGAAGCCGTATTCATTGCGTATATGGAGTTGCGCAACCTGACGCCGGAAAATTTCGCCGTGATCGAAGCATTGCGACGCCGCTACGAGCAGGCGCTCGAAACCATTCTGCGCGATGGCATCGACAGTGGCGTTTTCTCGGTGCCGGACGCAAGGATCGCCACACGCGCTCTGATCGCGATGCTGACCGGCGTGACCACCTGGTTCAGACGGGACGGCCCCTTGCCGCTGCAGGAGATCGAGCGGCAATACTGGCAGATGGTGCGCAAGGCCGTCGCCGCCTGATCTTTCTGACGCATGGGTATTTTACGAAGGAAACCGGGTCGCAAACAGGCGCGACGACCTGAACGCGCCTGACCACGGTGCG
Organism: uncultured Alphaproteobacteria bacterium; assembly: GCA_963715055.1. Lineage (GTDB taxonomy): Bacteria > Pseudomonadota > Alphaproteobacteria > Rhodobacterales > Rhodobacteraceae > CAVQRB01. The sequence goes on from CAVQRB010000001.1 coordinate 5,442, forward strand.
GCAAAACCAAGGGAGAAAGTCATGAAGGTAGGTTTCATCGGTCTGGGAAATGTCGGCGGAAAGCTCGCAGGCTCGCTCATTCGCAACGGGGTGGATGTCCGGGTCCACGACCTGAACCCCGAGTTCGTCGCGGCAAACGTGGCCAAAGGCGCAAAGGACGGCGAATCGCCCGCGCGGATGATGCAGGACTGCGATGCCGTGATCACCTGCCTGCCGAGCCCCGCTGCCTCTGCCGCCGTCACCGCGGAGATGCTGCCGCATGTGGGTCCGGGCAAGATATGGATGGAAATGTCCACGACCGACGAGGCCGAGGTCAAGCGCATCGGCCAGGAGATCATCTCGGCCGGCGGTGCGGCCGTCGACTGTCCGGTCTCGGGCGGTTGCCATCGCGCGGATACCGGCAACATTTCGATTTACGCAGGCTGCGACCGGGCGACCTTCGATCGAATTCTGCCGCTTCTGACCGTGATGGGTCGGCGGGTCCTGCACACCGGCCCGCTCGGATCGGCGAGCGTTCTGAAGGTCATGACGAACTACCTTGCGACCGCCAATCTTCTCACGCTCTGCGAGGCGCTGACAGTGATGAAGGCCGCCGGGATGGACCTTGCGACGACCTTCGAGGCGATCAGCATTTCTTCGGGCACCTCCTTCGTGCATGAGACCGAAAGCCAGTTGATCCTCTCGGGATCGCGCGATGTGAATTTCACCATGGACCTCGTCCAGAAGGACATCGGCCTGTTCCAGAAGCTGGCGGACATCCATAACGTGCCGCTGGAAATCTCGCCCTTGATGATCGAGATGATGACCGACGGACAACGCCGCTACGGTGAGCGCGCACAATCCGACCGGATGATCGAGAGGCTCGAGGAGGCCACCGGGCTCGACATCCTTGCGCCGGGGTTCCCGATGGAGCTTGTCGACACGGAACCGGAGGAGCGCGGATACGAGGTCGTGCCGGCGCGCTAGTGCTTTCCGCTTGGGTGGCCTGAAATCGCTTTAGATCAGAAAGCTACGCCGCGATCCTAATGTGATAATCACGCCATGGCGCGCCTGCCGCAGCAAGGCGCGACGCGCGCAGATCGTCGGCAGGAAAGGCCGTCTTCAGGTCCGTCTGGTCTCAGACGAGTTTGCCCTCCGGCGAAAGCGTGGTCTTGCCGCCGAGATAGGCTGCCAGCACCTCCGGCAGCCTCACCGATCCGTCCGCCTGCTGGCCGTTTTCAAGCACTGCGATCAGGCAGCGTCCGACCGCAAGGCCCGACCCGTTGAGTGTATGCACGAACTGCGGCTTGCCACCGTCCGCAGGCTTGAAGCGCGCGTTCATGCGCCGTGCCTGGAAATCGCCGGTGGTCGAGACCGAGGAAATCTCGCGGTAGGCGTTCTGTCCCGGCAACCAGGCTTCGATGTCATAGGTGCGTCGCGCCCCGAAGCCCATGTCGCCGGTGCAGAGGATCACTGTCCGGTATGGCACGCCGAGCCGCTCCAGCAGGTCTTCGGCACAGCGGAGCATGCGTTTTTGCTCCGCGTCCGATTGATCGGGGTGCGTGATCGAGACCATCTCCACCTTCTCGAACTGGTGCTGGCGCAACATGCCTGCGGTATCGCGTCCCGCCGATCCGGCCTCCGAGCGGAAGCAGAGCGTATGCGCGGTGTAGCGCTGCGGCAGGTCGCTTTCCTCCATCACCTGATCGGCCGCGATATAGGTCAGTGGCACCTCCGAGGTCGGCACCAGCCACCAGCCATTGGTCGTCTGGTAGCTGTCGCCGCCGAACTTCGGCAGCTTGTCGGTGCCATACATGGCTTCGTCGCGCACAAGCACGGGCGGGTTGGCCTCCGTCAACCCGTTTACGTCGACATGGGTGTCGAGCATGAATTGCGCCAGCGCACGGTGAATGCGCGCCACGGCGCCCGAGAGCAGCACGAAACGCGCCCCGGAAATCTTCGCCGCCGTGTCGAAGTCCATCGAGGCCGCAACCGCTTCGATCTGGTAATGCTCCTTCGGCGCGAACCCGAAATCGCGGGGCGTGCCCCAGCGGTTCACTTCCACGTTGTCGGTCTCATCCGCGCCGTCCGGCACGTCGCTCGCGGGCAGGTTCGCGATCCATGCCAGCATGTCGGTCAGCTGTGCGTCAAGCTCCTTTGCTTGCGCCTGCATCGCGGCCACTTCGGCCTTCTTGTCGCTCACAAGGGTGCGCAGCCGTTCGAATTCGGCCTCATCGCCCTTGGTCTTTGCTGCACCGACAAGCTTGGAGGCCTTGTTCTGCTCGGCCTGGGCGGTTTCGGCAGCGCTGATCTTGGCGCGGCGCGCCTCGTCGAGCGCGAGGATCGCGGCAGACATCGCAGCGTCGCCGCGCCGTGCAAGGGCGGCGTCAAAGGCGTCGGGGGTCTCGCGGATGAGGCGTATGTCATGCATGAAAGGCAATCCTTCGTCTGAGTCGTACCGAGCCGTTTATTACCGATCTTTCGGGCGACCGTAACCGGCAGAATCGCTTTCATGCGGCGAGGAGCAGTGAAACAGCCTTCAAGGCCCGCCTGCTGCCAGGCGCAAGGCGGCACCAGTCAGAACGAGAGACCTACCCGGCCTGCCGCAATGACCATACCGCGAGCCTTCCATCGTGGCTGTGCCAAGCTCGACAGTGCTGGCATCGGTCAGGACTGAACATCGCCGCGCAGCTCACCGCCGAAAGCTGCGCGAAAGGCGATGGTCAGCAATCGTCTCAGCATCTCGGCTCCAGCCTGTGTCGAACGAAAAGGCGGCGGATTGTTAGCCGGGTAACCGGGTGCGGGAAGCGTCGCAAGGGGGCGGTCATGCGGGCAATATGTGTTTTGCCTAACCGGTGCCAAGTTGCCTTGCAAAGGCCGGTTCTAGGCCATAGGTTCCGCAAAAATTCGCGCAAGGGCTCGAAAGCTGCTGCGCCTCAGCGATAAAGGACGCCGTCATGGAAGCATTCGCACAGTTCGTGCCGCTTATTCTGATCTTCGGGATCATGTATTTTCTGCTCATTCGCCCGCAGCAGAAGAAGGTCAAGGAGCATCAGGCGATGGTCGCGGCCCTGCGCCGTGGCGATCAGGTGGTCACGCAAGGCGGCATGATCGGCAAGGTCACCAAGGTCAAGGACGATGGCGAACTCGAGCTCGAGATCGCCGACGGCGTCAAGGTGCGGGTCATCCAGAGCACCATCGCGACGGTGATGTCCAAAGGCGAACCGGCGAAGTAAGAACGCCCTCTACCTTTCTGAAAAGGCGTCTTTATGCTGCAGATCGACCTCTGGAAACGCGTGCTGATCATGTTGACATGCGCGGCGGGCCTTGTGCTTTCCTTGCCCAATGCCTTTTACACGAAGGTCGAGCAGCACAATGATGCGGCCAAGGCGATCGAGGCAGGTGCGTCCGCGTCGGAACTCGACGCGCAACTTGCCGGCTGGCCCGACTGGATGCCGTCCGGACTGGTCAACCTCGGGCTCGATCTGCGCGGTGGCGCACATCTGCTTGCCGAGGTTCAGCTTGGCGATGTCTACGAATCCCGGATGCAGGCCTTCTGGCCGGAGATCCGCGACGCGCTGCGGCCGGAACGCGCAACCATCGGCACCGTCCGGCTTGTGCCGTCGCCGCCGGATGAATTGCACGTGCGCATCTCGGAGCCTGCCGGCATGGAGCGGGCACTGGAGGTCGTGCGCGGCCTCGCGCGCCCGGTCCAGACCCTGACCGGTGTGGGCGCGAATGATATCGATGTGCGCGCCAATGGCGACGTGATCATCGTGAGCCTGTCGGAGGCGGAGCGGCTGGCCACGGACGAGCGCACCGTGCAGCAAAGCCTCGAGATTGTGCGCCGCCGCATCGACGAGGTCGGCACCCGTGAACCGACAATCCAGCGCCAAGGTGCTGACCGCATCCTGATCCAGGTGCCGGGGGTGGGATCGGCCGCTGAGCTCAAGGCGATCATTGGCACCACGGCGCAGCTGACCTTCAACCCGGTGATCAGCCGCGGCGCTGACGCCAATGTGTCGCCCGGTCTGGGCAACGAAGTGGTGCCGTCGCTCGACGAACCGGGTCTCTTCTACATTCTGGAATCCTCGCCCGTCGTGACCGGCGAGGAATTGGTCGACGCGCAGCCCGCTTTCGACCAGAACGGTCGCCCGGCGGTGAATTTCCGCTTCAACACTTCCGGCGCACGCAAGTTCGGGGATTACACGGCTGAAAACATCGGCTCGCCCTTTGCCATCGTTCTGGACGACGAGGTCGTGAGTGCCCCCACGATCCAGAGCCATATTCCCGGCGGATCCGGCATCATCACCGGCAATTTCACGGTTGAGGAATCGACCAATCTCGCCGTGCTCCTGAGGGCAGGGGCGCTGCCCGCCGAGCTTGTCTTTCTCGAAGAGCGCACCATCGGTCCCGAACTGGGGCAGGACAGTATCGACGCCGGCAAGGTCGCGACCGCCGTTGCCTTTGCCGCCGTATTGGCCTTCATGGTGCTGAGCTACGGGCTTTTCGGTGTCTTCGCCAACATCGCGCTGATCATCAACATCTGCATGATCTTCGGGATGCTGAGCCTCATCGGGGGCACTCTCACGCTGCCGGGCATCGCGGGGATCGTGCTGACCGTGGGCATGGCGGTGGATGCCAATGTGCTCATTTTCGAACGGATACGGGAGGAATTGAAGACCTCCAAGGGGCCGGCGCGGGCGATCGAGCTTGGATACGAGAAAGCGCTGTCGGCCATCATCGACGCCAATGTGACGACCTTCATCACGGCGACGATCCTCTTTGCCATGGGCTCGGGTCCGGTGCGCGGCTTCGCGATCACGCTGGGGCTCGGCATCCTCACCTCCGTCTTCACGGCGATTTTCGTCACCCGCCTGCTGGTGGTCATGTGGTTCGAGCGCAAGCGCCCGAAAACAATCGAGGTCTGACATGCGGCTACGAATGGTAAGAGACGATACGAACTTCGATTTCTTCAAGCGCTGGAAGCTCTGGCTCGGGATTTCGGGCGTGATGATGGTGGTGGCCTTCGCCTCCTTCCTGCTCCAGGGGCTGAACTACGGCATCGACTTCCGCGGCGGCACCACGATCCGGTCCGAAAGCCCGCGCCCCGTGGATGTTGGCGTTTACCGTGGCGCCATCGATGCCCTGGGCCTCGGCGATGTCACCATAACCGAAGTATTCGATCCGACCTTCGGGCCGGAACAGAACGTGGCGATGATCCGCATCCAGGCGCAGGACGATCAGGAAGCGGTGGCGCCCGAGTTGATCGAGGCGGTTGAAAACGCGCTGCGCACGGTGCGTCCCGACATCAAGTTCGTCTCAGTTGAATCGGTCGGGCCCAAAGTGTCTGGCGAGTTGATCCAGACAGCGATCATCGCCGTGTCGCTCGCGATTGGCGCGGTGCTGATCTACATATGGCTGCGGTTCGAATGGCAGTTCGCCGTGGGCGCGGTGCTGGCGCTGGTGCATGACGTGATTCTGACGATCGGGATATTTTCGGAGATCCAGATCCGCTTTGATCTTGCGATCATCGCAGCGCTTCTGACCATCGTCGGCTACTCGCTCAACGACACGGTCGTGGTGTTCGACCGGGTGCGGGAAAACCTGCGCAAGTTCAAGAACCGACCGCTGAACGAGGTGCTGAACCTCTCGATCAACGAGACCATGAGCCGGACCTTCATGACCTCCTTTACCACGCTTCTTGCGCTTTTCGCGCTCTTCGTGCTCGGTGGCGATGTGATCCGGGGCTTCGTCTTCGCGATGATCTGGGGCATCATCGTGGGCACCTATTCGTCGATCTTCGTGGCCTCTGCGATCCTGCTCTATCTCGGGGTCAAGCGCGATTGGTCGAAACCGGATGCCAACGCCGGAAACCAATACGCCAACATCGATGCTTGATGGCATTGCCGGGCTGACAGATTTTCAAGGAGTTATGATCCTCGCCGTTGGCGTTTTCGTGGCGGGACTGGTGCGCGGTTTCGCGGGCTTCGGCAGCGGCATGATCATCATGCCCACGGCCTCCATGGTCCTGTCGCCCGTGGCCGCCGTGACCTTCATGATGATGGCGGAACTTCTCGGACCACTGCCGAACCTGCCCGCCGCCTGGCGCGACGGTGCGCCGAAGGACGTGGCTCGCCTGATGCTGGGAGCCATCGTCGCGGTGCCTATCGGGATTCTATGCCTCGCCAATATGGACGGGGACATCTTCCGCTGGGTCGTGTCGATCTGTGTCGGTGTTCTGCTCTGCCTGCTGATGTCGGGCTGGCGGTATCGGGGAATACTCACGCCCAAACTTACTGCCGCCACCGGGTTTCTGGGCGGGTTCATGGGGGGCTTTGCTGGTATTCCCGGCCCGCCGGTTATCATGCTCTACATGTCGAGCCTGCTCCCCATCGCCGTAATCCGCGCCAATTTCCTGCTCTATCTGCTTGCCATCGATGCAGTGATGATCGCCGTCTTTTTCGCGCTCGATCTTTTTATCTGGCAGGTCGCCCTTCTGGGGTTGCTGGCCGGTATCCCGAATGTGGTCGCAAACATGCTCGGAGCGAGGCTTTTCGACCCGCGCGCCGAGGTGGTTTTTCGCCGCGTAGCCTATGCGATCATCGCCACTTCCGCTATGATCGGACTGCCGGTCTGGAACTGAGAGGATTGCAATGCGTCTGACGGAAATCACCTTTACCGACGCCAAGCCGATCGAAGGCTACGGGCCGGGCTTCTTTCGCATCGGCGGCGTGGTGCATGAAGGCCCCGTCATCACCGGGCCTGCGGGCACCATTGCCTGGAACGGTTATGACGACGAGGCGGCCCTTCTGGCGCTCGCAGGCAGAATCGATGTGCTTTTCGTGGGCACAGGTGCGGATATCGCGCATCTGCCGCAAGGCCTGCGCGACCGGCTTGAAGCGGCGGGGATCGGTGTCGAGGTCATGGCCTCCGCCTCGGCCTGCCGTACCTACAACATCCTGCTGAGCGAAGGTCGCCGCATCGGGCTGGCGCTGATCCCGGTCTGAGCGACGCCGAAGCCGCTTTTGAACCGCCCCGCAATCGGTTAACGATCACTCCCATGACCCTGACGGTAGAAGATCTTTCGGTCGCGCGCGGCGGCATCCCGGTGCTCACGGGGCTCGGTTTCGACCTTGCGCCAGGGCAGGCGCTCATTCTGCGCGGGCCGAACGGGTCGGGCAAGACGACGCTGCTGCGGACGCTGGCAGGGCTGCAACCGCCGCTCTCGGGCCGGATCGCGGGGGCGGAGGAGCGGATCGCTTATGCGGCCCATTCTGACGGGCTTAAATCCATGCTCACGGTGAGCGAAAACCTGAGCTTCTGGGCCGCGGTCTTCGGTCAGCGCGACATTGCCGCTGCCCTCGCCTCCTTCGATCTTGACGCCTTGCACGACCGTCTGGCCGGCACGCTCTCGGCGGGGCAGAAGCGCCGCCTCGGGCTGGCGCGGCTGTTGGTCACGGGGCGTCCGATCTGGATGCTGGATGAGCCCACGGTGTCGCTCGACACGCGCGCCGTGGCGATGTTCGCCGAGGCCGTGCGGGTTCATCTGGGGCAGGGCGGCTCGGCGCTCATCGCCACCCATATCGATCTCGGTCTCGACGCGTCGGTTCTCGATGTGACGCCTTACCGCGCCGCCGCGGACACCCGCGCGGGTGCCAGCGACGAGGCCTTTCTATGAAGGCGCTGCTCAAACGCGATCTTGCACTGGCGCTGCGCGCTGGGGGCGGCTTCGGCCTCGGGCTTGCATTTTTCCTGATCGTGACGGTCCTCGTGCCCTTCGGTGTGGGCCCACAGTCCGACTTGCTCGCCCGCATCGCGCCCGGCATCCTCTGGCTCGGGGCGCTGCTTGCCTGCCTTTTGTCGCTCGACCGCCTGCTGGCGCTCGATTGGGAGGATGGCACGCTGGATCTGCTCGCCACCTCGCCGCTGCCGCTCGAAGCCGCGCTCAGCATCAAGGCGCTGGCGCATTGGCTGACCACGGGCCTGCCGCTGGTGCTGGTCTCGCCGGTCCTTGGCGTGCTGCTGAGCCTGCCGGGCGAGGGGTATCCCTGGCTCGTTCTGTCGCTCGCACTCGGCACGCCCGCGCTCTCGGTGATCGGCACCTTCGGGGCCGCGCTGACCGTGGGCGTCAAGCGCGGCGGTCTGCTGATGTCCTTGCTTGTGCTGCCGCTCTATGTGCCAACGCTGATCTTCGGGGCGGAGGCTGCGCGCCGCGGCGCCGCGGGTATGGATACCGCAACGCCGCTGTTGATGCTCGCGGGGATCACTGCCGGGGTGATCGCGGTGATGCCCTTTGCTTCGGCAGCAGCGCTGCGGGTGAACTTGCGGTGAGCGCGCGCTTTTGTCCATTGAGCCCCCTTGAGGGAGGCATTACATAACCGCCATGTCTCTTTGGGAATATGCAAATCCGGTCAAGTTTCTGGCGTTCAGCAGCAAGGTGCTGCCGGGCCTCTGGGTGTTGTCGGGCCTGTGCCTCGTGGTCGGTCTCTTCTGGGGCTTTTTCTTCACGCCGGATGATTTCCGGCAAGGCTCCACGGTCAAGATCATCTATCTGCACGTCCCCTCGGCCCTGATGGCGATCAACGCCTGGTTCATGATGCTCGTGGCCTCGCTGATCTGGCTCATCCGCCGCCACCATGTCAGTGCACTTGCCGCCAAGGCCGCGGCTCCGGTGGGCGTGGTCATGACGCTCATCGCCCTTGTCACCGGTGCGATCTGGGGTCAGCCGATGTGGGGTACCTGGTGGGCCTGGGATCCGCGCCTGACCTCCTTCCTGATCCTCTTTCTGTTCTACCTCGGCTACATCGCCCTCTGGGAGGCGATCGAGGATCCGGATACCGCCGCCGATCTGACCTCGGTGCTCTGCATCGTGGGGTCGGTCTTTGCGGTGCTGTCGCGCTATGCGGTCAACTTCTGGAACCAGGGGCTGCACCAGGGTGCATCGCTCAGCCTCGACAAGGAAGAAAACGTGGCCGATGTTTTCTATCATCCGCTGCTGGTGGCCATCGCGGGCTTCGTTTTTCTATTTCTCGCCCTCGTGCTGTACCGCACTGGTACTGAAATCCGATTGCGTCGCGCGCGCGCGCTGATGGCGCGGGAGGCGCGGGGATGATGCCGGATCTCGGAAAATACGCCGACGCGGTGCTGTCGGCCTATGCCGCCACGATCGTGCTGCTGGTGCTGCTGGTTCTTTTCACGGTTCTTCGTGGGCGCAAGGCGCGGCGGGCGCTTGAGACCGTCGAGGCACGGGTGAAGAAAAATGCCTAGGATATCCCCCATGATGATCGCGCCACCGCTGATCTTCGCGGGCTTCGTTGTGCTTGCCGGTATCGGGATGTTCCGCAAGGATCCCAACGAATTGCGATCCACGCTGATCGGCAAGCCTGCCCCCGCGATCACCGAAGTGGGCCTTGCGGATTTCCCGGCCGTGACTGCCGAAACACTGCCCACAGGGCAGGTGACGCTGGTGAACTTCTGGGCCAGCTGGTGCCCGCCCTGCCGCGCGGAACACCCCAAGCTGCTCGAGATGGCGGCGGCGGGCATGCCCATCGTTGGCGTGAACTTCAAGGATACCGAGGGTCCTGCGACGGCCTATCTGACCGACGATGGCAACCCGTTTGTCGCGGTGGCCTTCGATCCGCGCGGCCGCACCGCCATCGACTGGGGTGTGACCGCGCCGCCCGAGACCTTCATTCTGGACGCTGACGGAACGGTGCTTTACCGGTTTGCCGGGCCGTTGGTGGGCAGCGACTATGAACAGCGCTTCCTGCCGGAATTGGAAAAGGCGACTGCGAACTGACGGCGACCGTTTTGATTGCAGTCAGCGACCTTACTGTATGATTTTTAATACATCTAGGGTGCAGAAGTTTCCAACAATATTAAATATCTAATGAATTGCGACGACCTGAACCGACAGGTATTTTGGAGACGTTAAATGGTTGGTTTGGAAGATCGTATAAATGGTGCAGAACTCCGACACCCCGTGCCTCCGCCGCCCCGGTGTTGGAGTTCATGAAACCTTGCATCCCTTGCGAAGGCTTTCTGGGGCAGGCTACCCCTCTCAATCATTTTTCCTGACAGTCCGTAAAGCCGGCACTGCTTCAGTCAGTTCCTTTTGACACGTGAAACGGTAACATTTTGAAGATCGATTTACATTCCAGCTATTCCCCGGGCCGCTTTGTCGACCTCAGCCCCGTCAGTGCGGAGGTCCAAACGAGGCGGACAGCTTTCCGTTCGGTGCTGGCGGGCATCCTCGGCGCAGTCACGATTGTCTCTTTGGCGTCACTGCTCTCTTCCCTGACGCAGGTTGCGTTGCAGGCCGTGATGGGAAGTTCTTTCGGCATACTGGTCGGTCTGTTTCTCTGAACGCCAGCGGTTGTCTCAGAGCCTGTAGCCGCCATTGACGTTCAGCACTTCGCCGGTGATGAACTCGCCGCGCCTATCATCTGCCTGCTCCAGGTCAGCGTTTCGATGCGAAGGATGAACTTTCAGGAGAGTCTCGTATCACCGAATTAGAGAATGAAAAAGAGGCGCTCCATGTGGAGCGCCTCTTTCATTGAAATCTATTATTGAAGCTAGCTCTACGACTTACGACGCCTCGATGCGACTGCAAAAGCCCCGAGACCCGCTAGCATCAGCGGCAGACCTGCAGGAAGGGGAACAACATCCACCGGGATTGTTCTTACCTCAATTGCACCTGTAAGGGTTTCGCCGTTGGCACCGACTTCACTGGCCACGAGGAATAGACTGGCTCCGACAGCCACGACCGGACTGAAGTTCGCAGTCAGCGATCCGCCATCCCCCAAGGAGATTGAACCGGTGCTGAAAAATACTGCGTCGATCGTATTCAAAGTCGCAAAAGCTTCGTTCACCGTCCCATCTGCATTGGAGCCGTTCAGTGCGCCGCTGGTGTTACTTGCAGGCGCGCTTCCAGGTCGAATGGAACCTGCTGAAAAGATGAAGGAACTCGCGTAAATCTGGTCACCTGTTGTCAGGTAGTCTCCATCAAGATCAATAAACAGTGCGTCGATGTCGAACCCGGAGTAAGCCCCGGCGGAACCGCTGGTGCCGTTTGTGTCCGTCACTGTGATTGAACCGATTTCAGTCAGCGATGGGAAACCTGTCAGGTCTGCACGCAAGACTGACGATTCTTGAGCGGACGTTGTTTCCACGGCAACGACCGAGAATGTTGGAAACACGCTTGCCGCAAATGAGGGCGATCCCGCTATCGCAAGTGCGGCAATCAGTAATTTAAATGAAGTTTTCACAGTTTACCTGCGAAATTTGGCTTTGAGATCCGATCAATTGGACAATGCGGACCGCCAACTGACTGTAACAGTGGACGTGAGAAAAGTTAACAGAACTCTCGGTTTTAGTCACCACCGATTTGAAGCAGTTGGGCGAAAATGGGGCGCAAATGGGCGAAATCTTAAGTTCTTTTCGACTTTGGCGGTCAAAAATGCAATCTGATCGCGAGAGTTCAGGACAATTGACCGGCTGCAGCGCATAGTCCAAGGCGATTTCTGCGTATCACTCCGAAACGTCCTAAACAGGTGTAAAGTACTCCGCCAGAACAAATACGTGGCCCTGAGTGCATGATCACTCAAGGCCATTGTTTTGGCGTGTCGTTGCCGTCAGGCCGCCGCGAGGTTGCGCAGCACGTAGTGCAGAACGCCGCCGTGTTCGATGTATTCGATCTCGATCGCCGTATCGATCCGGCATTTGACCTTGATCTCCTTCACCGATCCGTCGCCCATGGTGATGGTGCAGGGCACGACCTGCAGGGGCTGAATCGTGTCGAGGCCGGAGATGGATACGGTTTCATCGCCTTTCAGCCCCAGCGATTTGCGGGTGTCGCCGCCGGTGAACTCGAAGGGGATGACGCCCATGCCCACGAGGTTGGACCGGTGGATGCGCTCGAAGTTCTCCGCGATCACCGCCTTGACGCCCAGAAGCGCCGTGCCCTTGGCCGCCCAGTCGCGGCTGGAGCCTGCGCCATATTGCTCGCCGCCGAAGATCACCAGTGGCGTGCCGGCCTCCTGGTAGGCCATGGCAGCGTCGTAGATCGAGGTCTGCTCGCCATCGGGGCCCTTGGTATAGCCGCCCTCGACCCCATCCAGCATCTCGTTCTTGATGCGGATGTTGGCGAAGGTGCCGCGCATCATCACCTCGTGGTTGCCCCGGCGCGAACCATAGGAGTTGAATTCGCGCTGCGGCACCTGCCGTTCGATCAGGTATTGACCGGCAGGCGTTGTGTCCTTGAACGAGCCCGCGGGCGAGATGTGATCGGTGGTGATCATGTCCCCGAGGATCGCCAGAACCTTGGCGTTTTCGATGTTGGTGATGACGCCGGGTTCCTTGCCCATGCCCCGGAAATAGGGCGGGTTCTGCACGTAGGTGGAGGACACCGGCCAGTCATAGACCTTGCTGTCGGTGGTGCTGACGCCCTGCCACTTGTCGTCGCCCTTGAAGACGTCGGCGTATTTGGTCAGGAACGCCTCGCGTGTCACGGTCGCCTCGACCAGTTCGGCGACTTCCTGGCTTGTCGGCCAGATGTCCTTGAGGAAGACGTCATTGCCGTCCTTGTCCTGACCGATCGGGTCCTTGGCGATGTCGATATTCATGTCGCCCGCCAGTGCGTAGGCAACGACCAGCGGCGGCGAGGCGAGGTAGTTGGCGCGCACGTCCGGGCTGATCCGGCCTTCGAAGTTGCGGTTGCCCGAGAGCACGGAGGTCGCGATCAGGTCGCCCTTGGAGATCGCTTCGGAGATCTCCTTCTGTAACGGTCCGGAGTTGCCGATGCAGGTGGTGCAGCCGTAGCCCACGAGGTTGAAGCCGATGGCGTCGAGATCCTTCTGCAGGTCCGCCGCTTCCAGATAGGCGGAAACTACCTGGCTGCCGGGGGCGAGAGAGGTCTTGACCCAAGGCTTGCGGGTGAGGCCGAGGGCATGCGCCTTGCGCGCCACCAGCCCGGCACCGATCATCACATAGGGGTTCGACGTGTTGGTGCAGGAGGTGATCGAGGCGATCACGATCGAGCCGTCGTGCAGTTCGTAGTCTTCGCCCTCGACGGGGTAGGATTTGTGGTGACCGGTGTCGCCGGGAATCTTTCGCGGTGCAGGCGCGCCACCTTCGGCCGTCATCTCGGCTTTCTCAGACGGCTTGGCCGCGGCTTCCTTGCGCTGGCCGTTGATATAGGCGCCAAAGGCTTCCGCTGCCTTGTCCAGCGCGATGTAGTCCTGCGGGCGTTTCGGTCCGGAGATCGCAGGCACGATGGTGCCCATGTCCAGATGCAGCGTGTCCGTGTAGATCGGCGCATAATCGGCACCGCGCCAGAAGCCGTTCTCCTTGGCATAGGCTTCGACCAATGCCACGCGGTCTTCGTCGCGGCCGGTATTGCGAAGGTAGCGCAGGGTTTCATCGTCGATCGGGAAGTAGCCGCAGGTCGCGCCGTATTCCGGCGCCATGTTGGCGATCGTCGCGCGGTCGGCCAACGGCAGATGATCGAGACCTTCGCCGTAGAATTCGACGAACTTGTTGACCACGCCCTTGGCGCGCAGCATTTCGACGACTTTCAGCACCAGGTCGGTGCCGGTGGTGCCTTCCATCATCCGTCCGGTCAACTCAAACCCCACGACTTCCGGGATCAGCATGGAAATCGGCTGGCCCAGCATCGCAGCTTCCGCCTCGATCCCGCCCACGCCCCAGCCCAGAACCGCAGCCCCGTTGACCATGGTGGTGTGGCTGTCGGTACCCACCAGCGTGTCGGGATAAGCCACGGTCTTGCCCGCCTGATCGGTATCGGTCCAGACCGTCTGGCTCAGATACTCCAGGTTCACCTGATGGCAGATGCCGGTGCCGGGGGGCACCACGCGGAAGTTGTTGAAGGCCTTCTGACCCCACTTGAGGAAGGTGTAGCGCTCCATGTTGCGCTGGTATTCGCGGTCCACGTTCATCTGGAAGGCGCGCGGGTTGCCGAATTCGTCGATCATCACCGAGTGGTCGATGACCAGATCCACCGGATTGAGCGGGTTGATCTTCTCGGCGTCGCCGCCCAGCGAAATGATGGCATCGCGCATCGCGGCCAGATCGACCACCGCCGGCACACCGGTGAAATCCTGCAAAAGCACGCGGGCAGGGCGGTAGGCGATCTCGCGCGGGTTCTTGCCGCCCTTGGCGCCCCATTCGGCAAAGGCCTTGATGTCATCGACCGTGACCGTCTTGCCATCCTCGAAGCGCAGCATGTTCTCCAGCACCACTTTCAGCGCGGCGGGCAGCTTGGAGAAGTCCCCAAGCCCTGCTGCCGTGGCCGCCGGGATCGAGTAGTAGTCGACGCTCTGCTTGCCGACGGACAGGGTCTTGCGGGTTTTCGAGGTGTCGTGACCAACGGTAATGGGCATTGAAAGCTCCCTTCGGAATGTGGATGGGTCATCGCGGATTGGCTGCTGAATGCCTTATGGCGCTGGCCATTTCAACTCAAATCCGACGCACTGCGTCAAAATGTATACCATTGTGTACCAAATTTCCGCAAACTGCTGAAAGAGTATCAAGAAACCTTGATTGGTCATTACAATGCCTGATCTCTAGGGTCCCGATACCGCCGAGAATTGAACACGGGGAATCACATGTTACGTCACCTGCGGATCGCTGCTGCGCTGATCCTTTGCGCCACGCCGCTGCTTGCCGAAGACTCCCCCGTGGTCGTGGAGCTTTTCACCTCGCAAGGATGTTCTTCCTGTCCACCGGCGGATGAGATGATGGAACATCTGGCCGCCCGCGATGACGTGATCCCCTTGTCCCTGCATGTGGACTATTGGGACTACATTGGCTGGAAAGACGAGTTCGCGGTGCCTCAGCATGCCGAAAGGCAGCGCGCCTATGCGCGCGCCGCCGGGCGGCGGTCGGTTTATACACCGGAAATGGTGGTCAATGGCGTCACCGACATCGTGGGTGCCAAGCCGATGGAGTTGTCCGATGCGATCGCCAAGCACAGGCAGAGTCCCTCGCCCGTAAAACTGGAGATTGTGCGCAGGGATGGTGATCTGTGGGTTACGGCGCATCGGATCGGCGCAGTACCCGGCCCAATGGTCGTGCAGATGCTGCGGTATCAGCCGGCCCGCGAGAGCCGGATCACGCGGGGCGAGAATGCTGGCAAGACGCTGGTTTATGTGAATGTCGCGCAAGATTGGAAAACTCTGGGCGCCTGGGATGGCGCTGAACCATTCGAAGTCAAGACTCCCGTGCCGGGCGACAATCCTCTGGTGGTATTGATCCAGGGTGAGAACGCGGGACCGATTCTGGCCGCGTCCCGGCTGCGTTAGGCTGGGCTTTCGGGCGCGCGCCAGCGTCTGTGTACCCAGAACCATTGTGTCGGATCGGCCTTGATCCGCGCCGAGAGGCTGTCGTTCAACGCCTGCGTCATCGTCACCGCATCGCTGGCCTCTATCGGCGGTTCGAGCACCGTATCGAAACTAAGCCCATCGGCTCGGCGGATCCCGTAGAAGGGGATCAGGACGGCGTTATAGCGCAGCGCCAGCTGTGCAGCGGAGACGGCCGTCAGTGCGGGTTTTCCCAGAAAATCGAGCGCCGGGGCGTCAAACACGTGCTGGTCGAACAACAGCACAAGCTGCCCGCCCTGCTTGAGATGCTTGACGAACCCCGAGGTGCCCTTGCGGCCTTGCGGAAACACCGGCCCACCGAAGGCTTCCATCGTCCGGACGTAGTGGGCGTTGAAATAGGGGTTCTTCATGTTTCGGTAAAGGCCACCGACCGGATAGCCGCGTGCCACCAGGGCGGCGCGGACCGCCTCGTAATTTCCGTAATGCCCGGTCACGAGGATGACCGGTCGACCTTCGGCAGCGGCTTTCTTCAACGCGTCGAAACCGGGACCGTCGAGATCATTTGCGGCCATGCGACCGGGGAACTCCTCGCTCGAATAATTCTCGATGAACGTACGCCCGGCATTGTTGAGACATTTGCTCGCGATCTTTCGGCATTGCGTCTCCGTGAGTTCCGGCATGATCCGCATGAGGTGGTTCTTCGCCCGCCGGCGGAACCCGACGAGTGGGCCTATGATGTATTCGACGAGGCTGCCCACAGTGCGGACCCGCTGCGCATAGGGAAGGGCGCGCGCTACCTTTATCACGCTTATAGCCACCATGTTGACGACGTAGTCTTCAGCGTTTTGGAGAAAGGGCTTGCGCGAGGAGGACATTTTGGCGGTGCGGCCCTGAGCAGACAATCTGGAGAGCCGGGCGGAAAACCCTTTCCGGCTCAAGGTTCGTGCATATAGGCCTCATGGCCCGCAATCTCAAGGGCGCAGATCTCGACGGGTGCCTGTCGTGGGTTCGGGACGCTGCGTCAAGATGCGGTCAAGCCGGTCTCAGATGTCGTCCTCCACGATCAGCAGCAGCTCGCCCGCGCTTTCCATGGCGCGGATCGCCTGCACGATCTGACCCGTCGCCTCCTCCATATCCGCCGATTTCACCGAACCGCGTTCCTCGACCGCTTCGCGCAGCTGATCTGCCATTCGCCCGGACATGTTCTCCAGAATGAAATCTGCCGTTGGTTGCAGGCCTGCGTCTTTTGCGCCGGCGAGCGCCGTCACCAGAACGTCCTGGTCGAGCACTTTGACCACGCGCGGAATGTCGCGTGTCGCGATCCGTTTCGGAATGTTGCCGAAAGTGAAGATGGCACGCCGGACCAGTTCGGCGAACCCGGCGTCGGTTTCGTCAAGGCCTTCGAGGACGTCGTCGCGCGTGATCGAGGTTGTCGAGTTCAGGATAGCGCCGACGCGCTCCACGGGCCCGGTTTCAAAGGCATTGAGCGGCACGGTCTCGAGCTGTGCTGCAAGCGACAGGCCGATGCGGTCGACGGCTTCGGGGGTTACGGCGCTGGTCAGCGAGACCGCATAGGTGATGCGGCGCGCTTCCGGTCCCGGCAACTTGCCCAGCAGTTCAGCCGCGCGTTTGACGTCAAGCTTCGAGAGCAATACGGCTGCGACTTCGATGCTTTCATTCTGCAGCACGGGAAGGAGCGTATCGGCGCCGAGCGCGCGCAACCGCTCCCATGGATCGCCGCCTTGCCGCACACCGGCTTCCTTGCGCAAGCGCGCCGCCGTCTGTTTGGAGATCCTGCCATCGAGCGCCTCAAGCGCGCCCACGATCCCGCCGGGAAAGGACAGTCCGATGCTTTCCAGTTCGGCGGCGAACTCCGCGACCACCGTTGCCAGCGTGTCACGATCGACGAAACGCATCGCCCCCATCTGCTGGGTAAGCTGCATCTGCAACTCCTCGGGCAATTCCTCCAGCGGTATATCCGCGCCTTCGTTCAGCAGAAGGCGCACGACGATCGCCGCCTTGGCCTTGCGGGTCAGCTTCGCGGGAGCGTGTCGGCTGCTTCCCGGCAGAGCAGGCAAGGACGTCATGGGAACCATACTTCTTATTTCCGTCCGATCGGTTTGTGCATGAGATCGGTTCTGGCAGGCAAAGGTAAAGATTCGGCTGAGATAGGCAGCCTCGTTTGCGCAGGTTTGCTATTGCCGTCAGCAACGGGTTCGCCAACCCCTCACGCGCAGCAAGACCGCAACATCTACGCCGTATGGCGTGTCGTCGCGTAGAAGCGTATGGGTGAAACGCTTATCAAGTCAGACCTTGGGACGCCTGGGAAGATCGAACCGCTCGATCTGATGCCGGGCAAGCGTCCAGCGAAAGGGGAGTTAAGGCGATCCTTCACTGTCCCTTTTCAGGCGAGCCCAAGGCCGAGACGAGAGCTGTTCCAAAAAGCATGAAGGCGCACCAGATGATGCGCCTTCAATATCAACAAGCGTGGTTTTTCAGCTGTTTACGCTGGTCACGCAGGTTCCGCTTGCCGCGTCGAAGACAGTTCCTTCGGCGCAGGACATCACGCGTTTTTCGTAATTGCAGCCTTCGGCAATCGCCAGGGCCGGTACCAAGGTAAGGGCCACCGCGGCGGCCAAGGTCTTGATCGTCATTGCAGCTTTCCTTTCGTTCATGAATGCACTGAAAGGTAGCATGGCCTGACCATGCGTCAACTCAAATGATCCCCGGCTGCCTTGCGCGGGGGCGGGTCGCCTAATCCTTGAACACTCGAGCGAAAATCGTATCGACGTGCTTGGTATGATACCCCAGATCGAACTTCTCCTCGATCTCTTCGGCTGACAGGGCGGCGAGCACGTCCTTGTCGGCAAGAAGCTCGGTCTTGAAATCCTTGCCCTGTTCCCAGACCTTCATCGCGTTGCGCTGCACCAGCTTGTAGGCGTCCTCGCGGCTTACCCCGGCCTGCGTCAGCGCAAGCAACACCCGCTGGCTCATGACCAACCCGCGGAATTTGTTCATGTTGGCCAACATGTTGTCGGGATAGATCACCAGCTTGTCGATGACTCCCGTCAGGCGGGCCAGCGCGAAATCGAGGGTGATCGTCGTGTCCGGCCCGATATTGCGCTCGACCGAGGAGTGCGAGATGTCGCGCTCATGCCAGAGCGCCACGTTCTCCATCGCAGGCACCACGGCCATGCGGACCAGCCGCGCCAGCCCCGTGAGGTTCTCGGTCAGCACCGGATTGCGCTTGTGCGGCATCGCCGAGGAGCCTTTCTGGCCTGCAGAGAAGAACTCCTCCGCTTCCAGCACTTCGGTGCGCTGCATGTGGCGGATTTCGGTTGCGATGTTCTCGATCGAGGCGCCGACGACACCGAGGGCCGCAAAAAAGGCGGCGTGGCGGTCGCGGGGGATCACCTGCGTGCTGATCGGCTCGGGTGTCAGGCCGAGCTTGGCGCAAACGTGCTCTTCCACGCGCGGGTCAATGTTGGCGAAGGTGCCCACGGCGCCGGAAATCGCGCCGGTCGCGATCTCGGCGCGTGCGGTGCGCAGACGGGCGAGGTTGCGGTCCATCTCCGCATAAAACCGCGCAAAGGTCAGGCCCATGGTGGTGGGTTCTGCGTGGATCCCATGACTGCGCCCGATGCGCACTGTGTCCTTGTGCTCGAGCGCGCGGCGTTTCAGCGCGGCGAGCAGGGCTTCGACATCGGCGATCAGGATGTCGGCGGCGCGCATCAGTTGCACGTTGAAACAGGTGTCCAGCACATCCGAGGAGGTCATGCCCTGATGCACGAAACGCGCTTCGTCGCTGCCCACATGTTCGGCCAGATGGGTCAGAAAGGCGATCACGTCATGTTTGGTCACCGCTTCGATCTCGTCGATGCGGGCCACGTCGAATTCCACGTCTCGGGCCTTCCAGACCGCTTCCGCATTGGCCCGCGGGATCACGCCGAGATCGGCCATGGCATCGCAGGCATGCGCCTCGATCTCGTACCAGATGCGGAATTTCGTCTCCGGGCTCCAGATCGCGACCATTTCGGGGCGGGAATAGCGGGGGATCATGGCGGCCTACCTTTTTGCGGTTGTTTCGGGTGTTTTCCGGCTCATAGACTGCCGCTGCGGGCATCACAAGGCAGGAGGCCAGAGAAATGACCTATCTCGGAGCGGCGCTGGCGGTCCTTGTCGCGAGTGCGGCAGTGGCCGAGGACGGGATGGCGAGGCTCGAGGCCGATCCACGACCCTGGGTGCCGCTCGACGGCGCGGAGGTGCGCACGGCGTTGACCGGGCGGACACTCTCTTATCCGGAGAGCGGTGCGCGGCAAACCTTCCTTGCGTCGGGGCGCACGCTTTACGTGTTCGGCGGCCAGGAAAGCTGGGGTCAGTGGCGGATCGAGGATGAAGCCTATTGCAGCAGCTGGCCGCCTTCCGACCTCTGGGCCTGCTACGACATGAGCCGCTTCGAGGATCGCCTGCGGTTTGTGGCGCCAGGCCCGGATGTGACGGAGGCGGTCTATGCCGACGAGTGAGCCCCGGCGCCTTGCCGATTTCGAAGGGCGCTGGTCGCTCGTGCGCTCGATCGTCCACGACCACGCACCCGAAGCGCGTTTCGAAGGGGAGGCGTTCTGGGCACCTGACGCAGGTCGCCTGATTTACCGGGAGAGCGGGGTCCTCACGGTCCCGGGCCAGCCGCCGATGCAGGCGGAACGCTCATATCACTGGCATCACGACCTGAGCGTGCACTTCGACGATGGGCGGTTTTTCCACAAGGTGCCGCCCGCGGGCGGTGCGACCGAGCACTGGTGCGACCCCGACAGCTATGCCGGGCACTACGACTTCTCCGGCTGGCCCGGTTTCGAGGTGACATGGCATGTCAGCGGGCCGCGCAAATCCTACCGCATGCGCAGCCTTTACCGGCGGCTCTGAGTGATCGGCCCTTGCGAAACGGGTGCACCTGCGGCATTCAGGAAGCAGAATGCTCAACAGGAGACCCGTTTCATGCAGCTGACAGCATCCCACTCCGTCCTCGCCGATCTTTTCGGACCGCGGGAGGGCGCAGCACGCCTTGCCAAACAGGCCGTTCTGGTCGTGCTCGGCATTGCCCTTCTGGCGGTCGCCGCCAAGATCAAACTGCCGGTCTGGCCCTCGCCGGTGCCGGTGACCATGGGCACTTTCGCCGTGCTGACCATTGGTGCTGCCTATGGCGCGCGCCTCGGGCTTGTGACCGTGCTCGGCTACCTGCTGATCGGCGCGCTTGGCTATGATGTCTTCGCAAGCTCCTCGTCCGAACAGGCAGGGCTCAGCTACATGATGGGTGGTACCGGCGGCTATCTTCTCGGCTACGTGCTGGCCACGCTGACGCTCGGCGCACTCGCTGCCCGCGGCTGGGACCGGTCGATGCTCTGGATGGCGCTGGCGATGATGATCGGCAATGCGCTGATCTATGTTCCCGGACTTCTGTGGCTCGGCGAGCTTTACGGCTGGGACAAGCCGATCCTCGCCTGGGGCCTTACGCCCTTCCTGATCGGCGACGGTCTGAAGCTGCTTCTGGCTGCGGTGATCCTGCCGCTGATCTGGAAGCTGGTGGGCGACGCCCGCGGCTGAAGTTGGCTCAGCGGAAAGGTCTCAAGGCCGGTGCCCGCACCGGCCTTTTTTCATGCGCCAAGGCAAAACTGCCATTTTTCAGGCAGACAGCACCTCGATTTTGCGTTTCAATTGCATCGTGAAGACAAGGAGACTGCCGCATGATCCCCGGTTTCAGGAAATCTTTCAGACGTTTGTGTGTCCTGTCCGGGCTGCTCTTTCTGCCGCTCGGCGCGGCCGCCGGAACGCCGGCGACCTACACGGACGCGGGCAGGGCGCTTTTCAGCGTCGACGTCCCCGATTTCTGGTCCCTGCGCACGGGCGGCCTGCGCGATCTGGCAGGCCCCGAGACCCGCGAAGACATCCGCGATATCTCACGCGTCTTCGGCATGACACCGGAGGCGCATGACGGCATCTGGGTCGGCCTGATCTCCCCCTTCGGCGTCTCGACGCTTGCCGAGGCCCGCGAGTACCTGCGCGACATCGGCCCTTTCCTCGTGCAGGATGCTGTCGTGAGCGAGCCGCAACCGCGCCAGATCAACGGCTTGCCCGCGCGCAGCCTCAGAGGCAGCGGCAGGCGCAACGGCGCGCCCATCGATTTCACGGTACTCGCCATCGATCTGCCCAACGGGCGTGTGGCGATCGCCGTCGTCGTCTTCGAGGCGGGGGCGGACGCCGATGTGACGGCAGATATCAACGCGATGCTCGGCTCGATCCGGGCGGCACGATAGGAGAGGCGTCATGACGGGATCCAGAAAACTCATCATCGCGCTCGGCTTCGGCGGGATCATGGCGCTCTCCGCCTGCGAAACGGGATCGGTCAGCACCGGCGGCGCTGTTTACTACAATTCCATGCTGTGGAACGATTATTATTATGGCGGCTATCGGCCCGGGTACCGCCCCCCTCCCAATCGCCCCGATCGGCCCGTTCGCCCGGACCGGCCCGACCGTCCCGGCGGCGGCATCGACCCCGGCTTCTCGCGCCCGCCGGCGGCGAGCCTTCCAAGCCACCGGCCTTCGGGTGGCGGCGGTTTCCGTGGCGGTGGCGGTGGTGGCGGAGGTCGCTTCCGCTAGGTCCCACACTGAAGCCTGACGACCCGCGTCCGGGTAGTGCTGGTTCGCTCTTAGACACGAGGAGGGCCGCATGTCGCAAGCGCGCTGCGCATCGACGGGCTGCGCGTGGTCCGCCATCGCCCATAACAGCGACCGCCTGCGAGACCGACGTGTCGGTAGCGGCGCCAGCGCCGTCCTCGGCCCGCCGTCGGAGCGCGCTGCCTGCCGGCGCCGCACCCGGATCGAGCAGTCCCTGGCAAGCCTCAAATACGCCAGAGCCATCGCACCCCGACACGAAAAACACGAGGCCAACATCTCCCTGGCCCTGATCAGGCCCGCCGCACCACGCATCCGGTCGTGCGTTCACGGGTCGGTGGGTCAGAGGCCGTGCTGTGCCATGGCACGCTGC
Organism: uncultured Alphaproteobacteria bacterium; assembly: GCA_963715055.1. Classification (GTDB taxonomy): domain Bacteria; phylum Pseudomonadota; class Alphaproteobacteria; order Rhodobacterales; family Rhodobacteraceae; genus CAVQRB01. Next base: position 27,801 of record CAVQRB010000001.1, read on the forward strand.
ACCGCGGGGCGGTGTTTCATAGCTAAGGTATGGGCGTTGAGCTTCGGGTAGGCGTCCAATCCGATGCCACTTGCGGACATCCAGCGGTGCACGAGAAAAACGTAAGGATCGCAGAACGAATAGGCCTCCCCAAGCACCCAAGGCCTTTGCAGCAGGTGATCTTCGACGAATTGTGCCCCTTCGGCGATGTTTTCAGGGACCTTGGCCTGCATCGCCCTGAGGGAGTCCGGATCGTCCGCCCATCGCGCCGCGCGGGCCTTGTGCGCGAAGGCGACATGCAGCGTGGAGGCAAGGTAGAGGTTCACCGATTGGGCCTTGGCAAAGGCGAAAGGGTCGGTGGGCGCAAGGCACGTTTCCGGGTGCGCCTGCGCCAGATAGGCGAGGATCGCGGGGTTTTCCGTCAGCGGACCCTGCGGAGTGATCAGTGTCGGCACCCGCCCGCGCGGGTTGATCGCGAGGTAGTCCGGGGCGAGATGCTCCCGCTCCGGGATCGACAGAACCCGCGTTTCATAAGGCACCCCGATCTCCTCAAGCAGGATATGCGCGGCCAGCGCCGATGAGCCCTTGGCGAGATATAGTGTGTACATATGTCTTATCCTCCCGGTCAGGTCTTGCGTGCTTCCAGATGCAGCGTCTGATAACTCCTGATCGCCGCGGGCAGGCCTTCGATGCCGAGACCGCTGCCTGTCGCCAGCACGAAATGCCCGTCCCGTGCCGGGTCGCCCTCGAAAAATGCATCGCGCAATGGGTTGTCGTTCACATCGAGTTCCAGCAGGCCCGCACCGCCCGCAGCAGCAAGCAGATGCGCCGAGGCCGCAAGCCCGATGCCGCCGCCGAGAAAATGCGGGCAATAGAGGCGCCCCGCCATCAAAGCCTTGCGCGCTACGGCGAGGCAACCGGTTACACCGCCCCATTTGGCGACGTCGGGTTGGAGGACAGACAGATGGCCTTCGATTATTGTTTGCATGAAGTCGCCCAGCCCCGCAATATTTTCTCCGCCAGCAAGGGGCGTCTGCGTGGCAGCAGCGAGAGCTGCCCAATCCGGGGCAGGGCTGTCAGCGGGGATCGGCTCCTCCAGCCAGCCTAGAGGCGGTGCCTTCTCAAGAAAATCCAGCGCCGCCTGCTTGTCCCAAGCCTGATTTGCGTCAGCGAAAAGCCGGTCAGGCGGAGCGAGGCCGACCTTCAGTTCGCACAATCGGGCCAGATCGCCCGCAGTATCGAAGCCGATCTTGACCTTGAAGTTGCTGATGCCGCGAGCACGGGCGGCCTCTATCAGATCGGGCGCGTCGGCGATGGCGATCCCGCTGGCGTAGACCGGCACCGAGGCGGGCGCATCCGGTTCCAACATTTTCGCGAGAGGCAGCCCGGACCTTCGCGCACACAGATCGTGCATTGCCGTATCGAGCCCGGCGATGACCTGTGCGAAAGGGCCGGGCTCACCGCATTGCAGGGCGCGGACCCGCGTGCGGGCGGTCAGGTCGCGGCCCAGAGCTTCGGCCTCTTTCGTCTCCGCGCCCAAGATCAGATCGGCCATATCCTCGATCAGTAACCGCGCCCGGTGCTCGGCGCCCGCACTCGGCCAGTTTGCGAAAATCTCGCCCCAGCCGAACGCGCCGTCCCTTGCGGTCAGGCGCACAAAAACTGCCGGTCGGTCGCGCATGACTCCAAAGGAGGTGGCGACCGGCGCGGGCGTCGGCGCGCGAAACACCCGGACCTCGATATGCGCGATGGTCACAAGAGCTCCCTCAGCAAGAGCGCCGTGCCCGAGACCAGCGTCAGCCCGATGAGCAGGCGCAGGAAGAACGCGTCCGACAGGCGGCTGAATACGAAAAGACCGATCTGTGCCGCGATCATGGCGGTGGGCAGCGCCAGTGCGAGATTTATCAGGGTCCGTTCGTGATAGGCGCCGTTCAGCGCCAGCATCACCGCCGTCAGAGCGAGAATGACCACGTTGTAGGGCTGCAGCACCGCGCGGATTTCCTGTTTCGGCCAGCCGCGCATGGCGCACCACATTGTCGGCAGCGCACCGGAGAGCGAGGCCGCCCCACCGAGAACACCGCCCGCCAGCCCGACCGTCCCATCGATCAGCGGCGTTGAATGCGCGATGCGGGGCAGCTTGCCGCGAAAGGAAAAATACCCGCCGTAAAGGATCAGGAAAAAGGCGATCAGCAGCTTGAGCGCGCTCACATTGATCAGCTGCAGCGACCAGACGCCAAAGGGAATGCCGATGATGCCCGGAATGATGAACCGCAAAAGCCTTGGCGTATTCTCGAACATCGCCCGCCGGACGATCCAGACGCCTTGAAGCCCGCTGATGACGGAGAGCACGACCGTCACCGCCACGGCCTCGACCGGCGGCATCACCGTCAGGAAAAACCCAAGTGCGAAAAGCGCAGTTCCGAATCCGGCCAGCCCGTTGATGAACCCTCCTGCGGCAGCGCCAAGCAGGATGTAGTAGACTTCATTCCCCGTCATGAGCCTTTGCCGACCGGATCCTGAGCGCTCCCCCGCTCCACGGCACGCAGGCAGGCGCGGTGCATTTCGCTGAGCACGCGGGCACGCAGGCTGTCGCGGCGCATCACCAGACCGAGGCGTCGCAAGGGGGCGTCGGCCCCCAGCGAAATCCGCTTCAGTGGCAGGGCGTTCTGGGCCTCGACACAGGGCTTGGGCGCGAGCGACACGCCGAGGTTTGCATGGACCATGCTCGATATCGCCTCCATGCCGTCGAGTTCCATGCTCTCGCGCACCCTGATCCCCTTGGTCTGGAGCCATGTCTCGATCATGTGGCCGACCACGGCCTCGCGGTTGAAGCGGATGAAGGGGCTCCGCGCCAGCAGCTCGTAGGGGTCATCACTTTTGGTCCCGATAGCCGCCAGCAGTTGCACCGGCTCCTCCGCGACCAGTGCGAATTCCAGATCGGGCGAGAGTGTCTGCGGACGGGTCACAAGCGCTATGTCGAGCGCGCCGCGTTCCACTTGCGAGATCAATTGCGTCGAGAGGCCCGGGAAAAGCCGCACATGCGCCTGCGGATAGTCCTGCATCAGCAGCGAGATCGCCGAGGGCACCAGCGCCGTCAGCGTTGTGGGCAGGGCGCCGAGGGAAATCTCGCCGCTCAGCCCGGTATCGCCCAGCACCGAAGGCAGCAACTGGTCATAAGACCTCACGACCTCGCGCGCCCGGGCGACCAGCATCCGGCCCAGCGGCGTCAGCTCCGGCGTGCGCTTCGAGCGGTCGAAAAGCGCCACGCCCCAATTGGCTTCGAGCGCGCGCATCTGCTGGCTCACTGCGGCATGAGTGACGCAGACCGCATCCGCCGCGGCGCTGAAGGTCTTGTGGTCTTGAACTGCGATCAGCGTGCGCAGGTTGCGGATGGACATGGGCGTGCAGCCTTTGTGTTAGCTGATCTTACGAAAACTGTAATATATTATTTCTTCTATAAAGCATGTCTTAAGGTTACGAATTGTCAAGGGCGCTGTCGGCTCGACCCGAGGTGGTCCGTAAAAGACATGCTGGGAGGAACACATGAACATCAGAACTTTGGGCGCGGCCTGCGCCATCACCCTTGGACTGTCCACGGCCGCCTTCGCGGAATACCCCGAACGTGCCATCAACATGGTCATTCCCTATGGTGCCGGCGGTGCCACGGATATTTCGGCGCGCAATATCGCCGCTGCATTGGGCGAGGCGGTGGGCAAGCCGCTCATCATGGCCAATGTGACCGGCGCGGGCGGGGCCACGGGCTCGGTCGCGGTGCAGAACGCCAAGCCCGATGGCTACACGATGCTCTTTGCGCGCGTGGGTTCGCATTCGGTCAACCCGGCGATGAAGGCGACGCTGCCCTATACGCTCGACGATTTCCGCTTCGTGACGGTCTATGAAATCAACCCGGTGGCCTGTGCGGTAAGCCCGCAGTCAGGGATCACCTCGATGGATGATCTGATCGCCAAGGTGAATGAAGGCGGCGTGACCTATTCCTCTTCTGGCGTGGGCTCGCTCCTGCACCTTGCGGCGGTGATGGTGCTTTCCGAGTTCGGCGTGGCCGATCCGCTGAACCAGACCACGCATATCCCGCAAAAAGGCGGCGGCGAGGCGGCGACGGCAGTACTGAACGGCACGGCGACTTTCCTCTGCACCAACACCTCGGCGATCAGCAACTTTGTCGCCAACCAGCAACTCGTACCGCTGATGGTCACCACCAAGGAGCCCGTTGCCGGGTTCGATGTGCCGACGGCTGCGGATCTCGGCAAGCCCGCCTTGCACCAGCTGGTTGGCTGGACCGGCATTGCCGGACCTGCGGGCCTGCCTGATGACGTGGCCGCGAAATGGGGCGAATGGATGAATGTCGCCGCTGCCGATCAGGGCTTTCTCGATCAGATGACCTCGCTCGGGTCGGTGATCGAGGTGATGTCGCCCGAGGATGCGAACAGCTTCATCCAGACGCAGTATGAGACCTTCAAGAAGCTCGTCGACGACCTCGGCATGCGGGTCGAAGGCTGAGGGCGAGCGGACCGCTTGACAGACGACATGACGCCGGGCTTCCTGTGGGCCCGGCGTTTTCGACGGGGCACGTTATGATCCGGCAAGGGCAGAGCAGATGACAGAGCGCCACCTTCAGCTTCGGCTCGGCATCTTCGCGGTGCTGGCCTCGGTGTTCCTGATCTTTTACGCCATTCCGGGCTGGGTGTCCTCGCCCAGCAATGTCCGCAACGTCGTGCTTTCCCCGCTCTTCTGGCCCTATGCGCTGGCCGGCTTCACCGCGCTGACCGGGCTTGGCCTTGTCGCGGCAGGTTTGCGCGCCTCCGAGGCCGGCGAGCCGCTCAACCCGCCGAGCGAGGATCCCGGCGCCGCCTGGACCCGACTGCTGGTCATGGCGGGGATCATGGGCGTGACGATGTTCCTGCTGCCGCGCCTCGGGATGGTGCTGACCTCCATGCTCGTCTTTGCAGCGACCGCCTTTCTGGTGCGCACGCGGCACCCCAAAACAGCGCTTGTGTGCGCCGTGGTCATTCCGCTGCTGCTTTACGCCTTCTTTGCCCATGTGGCCGGGGTTGCGATACCGCAGGGCGAAGTCCTGAGGCTGCCATGAGTTTCATCGACAGCATCTACGCGGGCCTCAGCCTTGTCGGCAACTTCGAGTCTTTCCTCGCACTTTTCATCGGCATCGTAGTGGGCGTCATCGGCGGCGCGATCCCCGGCATGTCGGCCACCATGGCGGTGGCACTGACGCTGCCCTTCACCTTCGCGCTGCAACCGATCACCGGCATCCTGCTGCTCCTCGGTGTCTACAAGGGCGGCATCTTCGGCGGCTCGATCCCTGCGATCCTGATCAAGACACCCGGCACACCCGCGTCATCGGCGACCATCCTCGACGGCTACCCGATGGCCGAGAAAGGCGAGGCGGGCCGGGCGCTCGGCATGGCGCTCTGGGCCTCCTGCACGGCGGATGTGATCTCCAACCTCGCTCTCATTCTCTTTGCCGGCTGGCTTGCGTCCTTTGCATTGAACTTCGGGCCGCCGGAGTTCTTCACGCTGATCCTCTTTTCGCTCACCATCATTGCAGGTGTCTCCGGCGACAGCCTGCTGCGCGGGGCGCTCTCGGCGCTCCTTGGCCTGCTGCTGGCCACGATCGGGCTCGATCTGGTCTATGGCACCAACCGCTTCACCTTTGGTGATCCCAACATGATGGGCGGGCTCAACTTCATCGCCGTGCTGATCGGGCTCTTCGCGCTGCCGGAAATCCTCGCGATGGTCTGGCATCCGACGGGCCATGTGGGCAAGGCGCGCAGTCTGGGCAAGAACTGGGTCACCTTCGCCGACTACAAGGCGTGCTTCAAATCCATCGTACGCGGCAGCTTCATCGGCGTCTTTCTGGGCTCGATCCCGGGCATCGGTGCCGCTCCGTCGGCCTTTCTGAGCTACTCCGAGGCACGGCGCACCTCGAAGAACAAGGCCAACTTCGGCAAGGGCGAGATCGAAGGCGTTGCCGCCGCCGAAGCAGGCAACAACGGTGTCGCTGGCGCCACGCTCATACCGCTGCTGGCGCTCGGCGTGCCGGGTGACGTCATCACCGCCATCATCATCGGCGCCTTCATGATCCACGGGCTGCAACCCGGTCCGATGATGTTCATCCTCAACGTCGACATCATCTACGGCCTTTTCATCGGCCTGATCGTCAGCTCCGTCTTTCTTTTCCTCGTGGGTTCCGTCGCCATCCGCGGCTTCAAATACGTGGCGGACGTGCCCAAACGCATCCTCGTGCCGGCGGTGCTGATCCTGTGCATCTACGGCGTTTTTGCTGTCAACAACAACATCTTCGACGTGGGCGTGATGTTCGTCATGGGCTGGGTCGGCTATGCCATGGCGCGCTGCCACATCCCGGCGGCCCCCTTCCTGATCGCCTTCATCCTTGGGCCGCTTCTGGAGGACAACTTCCGGCAGTCCATGCTGATGTCGGGCAGCGATCCGCTGATCCTTGCACGCGGGCCGATCACCTGGTTCTTCTGGGTGCTCACGATCATTACCGTCATCGCCATCATCCGGGCCGGCGTGCGCGCCACCCGAGGCACACCCTTCATTCCACCCGAAATGAAAGGATAAGGTCCAGGCTTGCGAAGCGCGGTTCAGGTGCGATGACCTTTGCAGTCTGTCGCCGCCTTGCGATTTTCGCGATATTCCGGGCAGAAGCGATTGCAGCCCAATGGTCTCTGCGCTACCCGTTGATGCCAATTCCCGAAATCCTGCCGCGCATGGGCCAATCCGAGACATGAATGACATCTTCGAAGGCTTGCGCGCCGCATTCTGGCTGGTGATCACGGGCGATCCGGACCTTGTGGAGATCAGCCTGCGGTCGTTGCAGGTGAGCCTGAGCGCGCTGGTGATCGCCTGCGCGATCGCGATACCCTTGGGAACGGTCCTCGCCATCCGCCGCTTCCGCTATCGTCGCTTGACGATTTCGCTCCTGAATTCGCTCATGGGCTTGCCGCCGGTGGTCGTGGGCCTGATCGTCTATATCCTCTTGTCGCGCTCGGGCCCGTTCGGCGTGCTTGGGCTCCTTTTCACGCCGACGGCGATGATCATCGCGCAGGTGATCATCATCACGCCGCTCATTGCCTCGATCACCCATCAGGCCATGCGCGAGCTTTGGGCCGAGTATCACGACCTGCTGATCTCGCTGAACACCTCAAGCCGGCAGCGGATCCGGACCCTGATCTGGGACGGACGGCGCAACCTGCTGACCGCGGCACTTGCGGGCTTCGGTCGCGCCATCGGCGAGGTCGGCGCGATCATGATCGTGGGCGGCAATATCGACAATGCGACGCGCGTGCTGACCACGGCCATCGCGCTCGAGACCGGCAAAGGGCGACTTTGCGTTGGCGCTGGCGCTTGGCTTCGTGCTGATCGCGCTGGCCATCCTGATCAACATCGCGATCCACTGGCTGTCGCGAACCGAGCAGGAGGGCACCTGGTGACGCCGATCCTGCCCTTGACCCTTGAGGATGTCTCCGTGACGCGCCGCGGCAAGCGTCTGATCGGGCCGGTGAGCCTCACGCTGGGCACAAGCGGGCTCACGATGATCATGGGGCCGAACGGCAGCGGCAAGACGACCCTGCTGAAGGTCATGCACGGTGTCGAGCGCGTGAGCCGCGGCGCGGTGACATGGGCCGTGCCGGACAAGGAAGCGCGGCACAGCCAGAGCTATGTCTTCCAGTCGCCGATCATGCTGCGCCGGACGGTCGCGGAAAATCTGCGCTTCCCGCTCGAACTGGAGGGCCGCCCGCGGGCCGAGATCGGCCAGGCGGCGGTGGCCTGGCTCGAGCGCATCGGGCTCTCGGACAAGGCCAAGCTGGCAGCGACGCGCCTTTCGGGTGGCGAGAAACAGCGTCTGGCGCTCGCACGGGCCCTGATCCGGCGACCGCAGGTGCTTTTTCTCGATGAGCCTTGCGCGAACCTCGACGGGGCATCGACCCATGCCATCGAAACGCTGCTGCGGGAGGAGTTGCGCGCCGGCACGCGCATCGTCATGACGACCCATAATCTGGGGCAGGCAAGGCGTCTTGCCAGTGACGCGCTTTTCATGCTGCATGGACGGGTACACGAATCCGGTGCGGCGCAAGACTTTTTCGACCGACCGCAAAGCACTGAACTCAAGGCCTTCTTCAGAGGAGATATCATCAGATGATCAGACGTGTTCTTGCCGTTGCAGTGGCCGCCCTGATGGCAGGTACTGCCTTTGCCGAGGAATTCAAACTTGCGGTCACGACCTCCTTCGAGAACTCGGGGCTGGCCGAAGTGCTGCTGCCCGCGATCAAGGAAGATCTCCAGGTCGATGTGCAGCTTCTGGTCGTGGGCACCGGGCAGGCGCTGCGTCTGGGCGAGGCAGGGGATGTGGACGCCATCCTCGTGCACTCCAAGGCCGCGGAGGAGAAATTCGTGGCCGATGGCTATGGCACCCATCGCCGCGAGATCATGTACAACGACTTCATCCTGATCGGGCCGAAAGAGGATCCCGCCGCAATTGCAACGGCCGCGACAGCGACGCAGGCCTTGCAGATGATCGCCGCGGCGGAGGCCGCCTTCGTCAGCCGGGGCGATGACAGCGGCACGCACAAGATGGAACTGGCGCTCTGGCAGGGCGCCGACCTCGAGCCTGCGGGTTTTGACATCTGGTACAGCGCCACCGGCTCCGGCATGGGCGCGGCCCTGAACACCGCCGCAGGACTTGATGCCTATATCCTCGCGGACCGGGCGAGCTGGCTCAATTTCGGAAACCCTGCCAATCTGACGCTGCTCTTCGAAGGCGATCCGGCGCTCTTCAACCAATACGCCTTCCTGCCGGTGAATGTGGAAAAACACCCGCATGTGCGCGCCGATCTTGCGGCAAAGCTGGAAGACTGGCTGACGGGCGAGCGGGCCATGAACCTGATCAACGGCTATGCCATCAAGGGTCAGCCTCTCTTTACCTTCAACGCCAAGCCGGAGTGACTTCAGGGTCTTGGCGCGCGATCATTTTGACGAAGTGCCAAGGCAGATATGTGAACGAAGGCGACCTCAATCATTTCTGCAGCAGCGGTTGGAAATGACAGGTTGCGGACCTTCGCTGCGTGATGCAGCAAGCCGGGTCTGCGGACGAAGCCGACTTGCGCACCTTCGGCTACTGCCGACGCAGCATTTGCTCGCATGTGCGGCACGCTCATCGCTGCTGCGCGGTGGATGTCTCCGGATCGGTCATTCGAAGGCTGCCTTTTGACCCGTGCCGAGATCCGGGTTTCGTTACCACTGCGCCCGAGAATCTAGACGCGGGACGGAGCGGACTTGTGCACCTTTGGCTATGGCAAACGCAGCATTTGTTTGCCCCTGCGGCATCCCAGTCCCATGATCTGGCCCAGGTCGCAAAAGCGGTCATTCGCCTACGGGCCATTGCATCCCGATGCGATGCTCAGTCCACGTGTCGCCCCGCAGTTGATCGGTCTTGGGTTGCTTGAAGCTATTCCAACCGCCGACATACTGGCTTTGGCTGACCCGAATGACGCTGATGGCGATGGCATCTCGGGCCGACCCAACATCGTTCGGTCGGTTGAGTTCGATCAACCCATGCTCGGTTCGGCTTGAAGGCCGGAATGCCGACGGTCAAAGAGCAATCGGCCGGTGCTCTCGCCGGAGACATCGGCATTTCCAGCCCTCTCTTCCCTACTGCATGGAGTGAATGCGGCGAGGCCCAGCCGCACCGCGACGCTGTGGTCGACATGCCACCCGAGGACCGCCGGGCTCTTATCGATTTCCTGTAGAGTCCATGATGCGCGGTCTATTGCTTTCGATCCTCGTATTCGCTGCGTCCCCACGCGCCGCCGATGACGTCGACATCAAGGCCTTCGTCGAGGGCCATATCCTTCCGGGCTACCAAGCATTCGCTACCGAGCCGCCGACTTGGCCGAAAGTGCCGTAGAGGACTGTACCTATGCAAACCCGGCGCTAGTCCAAGCCTATATCGACGCACTTGATGCCTGGGTGAGCGTGAGCCACCTGCGATTTGGCCCTTCGGAACAAGACGACCGGGCGCTTGCTTTGGCGTTTTGGCCCAACCCCAGAGGATCGACGCCCAAGGGCCTCTCGGCATTCATGGGCGCGGAAGACCCCGCCGTCGCAGGCCCCGATGAATTCGCAACGGTCTCGGTAGCGGCCCGAAGTCTTTATGCTTTGGAGTATCTCCTGTTCGACCCACAGGTCTCAAGCACTGAAAACCCGGCCTACCGCTGTAGTCTTATCCAAGCCGTGACCAATAACATTTCGTCCAATGCCGAGGCCATTCTGGCTGGTTGGCAGGGCGGGTAAGGCGATCTGATGTCAAACCCGGGTAACAATGCTACCGAACACAAGCCGAAGCCGCCCAGCAGCTACTCACCGCCCTTTCAACTGGACTGGAGTTCACACCGCAAACTCGCCTTGGCCGCCCGATGGGAACCTTTGACCGTCCCCGGCCAGACCATGCCGAAGCCAGAAGGTCAGGGCGGTCCCTTCGTCATGTCATCTGGTCGCTCAGAGCGACGCGAGACTTGGCCGGGTTCATCTCGATGAATAATGCGCAAGTCGATATGGCATTCGAGACAGCGATCGGGCGCTTTTCAACCAATACGCCTTCCTGCCGGTGAATGTGGAAAAACATCCGCATGTGCGCGCCGTTCTTTCAGAAAAGCTGGAGGACTTGCTGACGGGCGTGCGGGCGATGGCGCTGATCAATGGCTATACCATCAAGGGCCAGCCATTTTTCACCTTCAACGCCAAATCGGAGTGATTCTCGAAACCCAAAGGCATTGTTCCTGCGGGTGGTCCCGGCATTTCCGCTGATCCAACAAGGACAGGCTTACGAGTACTGCAATCAAGTAAGATGCGCGTTGCCAAATCACTAACCCCGCACCTTGTACTTGGGACGTCTGCCCGCGACAACCGACCAATTCGCGGCAGCGCGCTTCCCTTCCTGCATGAAAGGCGATCGCGAGAAACCGCAAGCTGCAAGAGCATTTGACAGGTTGCCCGCACGTGGTCTTGTCGATTGCTTGTGCCGGAGCCTCTGGCAACTTGCCCATAACGCTTCTTTCAAGCTAGACTTGCGATAGCCCGGAGCGCGGCAGACGGGTGTGAGCCTCAAGACCGGTCTGACGAAACAAGCGAAAGTTATTAAAAACAAAGGAAAGCCGGCCATGTTGGACGAAAACGAAATACGCAGTCTGGTGTCACAGGTGCCTCACTGACATCACCGCTTTCACATCGCCGAAGGGGTGGAGACGCCCGGCAGTTATGACCCGAACTTTCTCTTGCAGCACCTGGACCTTCCCGACGATCTTTCCGGTCTGAGGGCGCTTGATGTCGGGCCGTCGGACGGTTTTTTCTCGATGCACCTCGCGCGTCGGGGCGCAAACGTCACCTCGGTCGATTACCGCGCGAAGGACGCGCATGGCTTCGGCACGATGGAACGCATTACCGGGCTGTCCTTCGACTACCACCAGATGAATGTTTACGATATCTCACGCGATGCAATCGGTGGCTTCGATATCGTGCTGTTTCTCGGCGTTCTCTATCACCTGCCGGATATGGTGAGGGCCCTCGATATCCTGCGCCATGTCTGTGACGGTAGAATTTTCCTGGAAACCGAATATGAGCCCGACCTTGCGCCGGGAATGGCGGTTGCGCGTTACTACGAGGCCGCGAGCCTCGCCAATGACTTCACCAACTTCTGGGCGCCGAACAAGGAATGCGTCGCGGCGATGCTGCGCGACACGGGTTTCACGCCGGGTAAACAGGCATCCTCGGGGCGCAGGCTGCTCGCTGAAGGCAAGGCCGATGGTGCCTACAGAACCCAGAAGATGACGGTCGCTTACGGGAAACTGTAAGTTTCATTGGATTGACCGAAAGCCCGCAGGCGTTGAAGCCGCTCGGCACCTTCGAGAGCATGGCGCGCGCGGCCAATTGGCCTCGTGGCGGTCAACGCTTGCAGTTGTAATCCCTGGTTCGGACGGCAATAGTCGAACCGTCATCTTCCAGCCCATGCTGCAAAGGATCGCTGCAATGCCCATGAATAAGCGCACCCTGCTGCGATCCCTCTTGTCGGATACGTGCTACATTTTGTCGATGCGCTGTTCAGATTGCCGCGCAACGATGATTATGTCAGAGCGTTGCGGCGCGACGTTGAGATACTGAAAACAGCCAAAAATCCTTCGCCGGACGAGAGGCATGAAAGCCGGGTGCCGGCAGCGTTGGTCCGCAGGGTCTATCATGAACTCCTCGGACGCGCGCCGGAACGCGACGAGGATATCGAGGGGGTATCACCGCTTGACTTCTGCCTCGCGGTTGCGTCGAGCGATGAGCGGAAGGCGCGCTTCACTGAAGAGATGATGCGCGATCACGCGCAACGACATGAGCTTCAGGTCGCGAAAACAAGCCTCGGGTACATGCTGACACATGTCGACGATGAGGCGATCGGAAGCTGGTTGCGCACCAGTGGCGCGGGCGATGAGGCCGATATCGGTGCTGCCGTTGACCTGATCTCGCAAGTCGGCAGGACCGTTGAGAAAAAGACATTCCTCGAAGTGGGCGCGAACATAGGAACGCATGGCCTACGGGCGCTGAAGGATGGGTTCGAGAGAGTCGTTGCAATCGAACCCGACGCCACCAATTTCAAGCTGCTAAGGGCAAACCAGATCCTCAATGACAAATTCGAATTCTGTACCAACATTCAGGCTGCGGCCTCGGATATCGATGGCGCGGGCGTGCTTGAACTTTCCCCTGATAATTTCGGCGACCATCGTGTGCGCAGCAGCACCGCGGATGAGGGTTCCCCGGGACTCTATGAAGAGCATAATCGGGCTGTCAGCGCAACGAGGCTTGCGCGCATCGATACACTGCTGGAGGAACACGACATCCCGGCGCAGGACATTGGTCTGGTCTGGATCGATACCCAAGGCCACGAGGGCCATGCTCTGGCCGGCGCACAACTGCTGATAGCCGCCAAGGTGCCGATGGTTGCCGAGTTCTGGCCCTACGGTCTGCGGCGCTCGGGGGGGTATGATCTCCTTCGCCAGTCGCTGGAAGGCCGTGCGCGGCTTTATAATCTCGAGAAATTCAAGGAAAGCGGCGACAAGACACCTCTCGGCGTGGACGATCTGGACCGAATGCTGTCCGGCATTCTGGAAGGTGAGAGCGAAAGCCGCGCAGCCTTTACCGATATCGTCATCCTTTTCGACGAGTGACCTCAGGGCCCGGAGGCTCTAACAGTGTCGAAAATGCGCGAGTTGATTGAGCAAAGGCGGCGCCCAACCGTCGGTCGCGAGGTTTCAGGCAGGTGCCACGTAGCGACTGGAAAAGGGCGAGGGGCGCAGGAGCGGCCTTGTCTAGTGATGATGCGGTTCGTCATCCAGGGAGCCGTGAATGGCGAATTGCTCGATGCCTGCGTCCTGTGGCTCGATCATCCGGTAGCTCTCCTTGACCCCGGAGGGTGTCAGTTCGCGCGTCACCGTCAGCAGCGTGTTGGGATCCTGATCCGCGCAAAGCTCGATCATCTGGTCGATCTCCTCCAAAGCCACGCCGTAGGCCGCTTCTTCCGAAGGCGCGCCGTAGATGTCCACGAAATGGCGGGCGAGAGATTTGGCCAGGGCGGTGCGTTCGAACGCCTCGATCTGCGCCACGGCGACGAAACTTGTCCGTCCGAAGGTTTCCACCCCCATCCAGCCATTGGTGAAGGCCTGCTTTGCCTTGCCGACGAGATCGCCTTCCGACCAGTTGGAAAACTCGAAGCCACCGGAGATGCACCATTCGCCGGTGCGTGCCGGACTGTGAAAGACGCGCGTGTCGCTCTCGTCGAAATGGATCGCACGGGCCAGTTTCATGGAACCTCCTCCAGCAGGGCTGTGAGCGGTATGATCGTTGTCCCGACCGACGACTTCAAGAGCATTCCGAACCCCTCGTCGACACCTATGAAAACGCCCGTCTCGCCAGCAATCGATACATCCGATTTGAGCCCGTGAACGATGCCCGACCATTCGCTGTGGATCGGGCGCGCGCCATCCTCCAGCCAGCGGTTGATCCAGACCAGCGTGTGCCGCACCCAGGCCTCGAGCAGCAACGGCGCCTCCACATCGGCGCAGCCTTCGGTGAAAAGGGCGGTCACGTCGGGCGTGAGGCCGGTTTCCTCCCCGGCGGGCCAGAGATCGAGCGTGAGGCCGATCACCAGCCAGTCGGGTTCGCGGGCCGGATCCGCTGGGGAGGCGGCCATGCGGAGCGCACCGCAGCGCCCGCCATTGACGCGGATGGTGCCGCCCCATTCCAGATGCACCGCCACCTCCGGCGGGGCGAGAGCACCAAGCGCGTTCTGAAATCCCACCCCGCAGAGCGGCAGCATGATCGCGGCCTCCTTGAGGGGCACCTCGGGCGCAAAGACGATTGCCGCCTGAAGCCGGTCGGGCCGCAAGTCATAGAATACCAGCCCCGCATCGCAGCCATCCTGCGCCTCGGCGCAGGCCACGGCAAAGGGGTCCGCCCCCGCTGTGGCGAGGCCCTGAAACAGCGGGGGCAAGGACAGTGCGCTCATGCTTTTCCGTCTGCGATCAGCTTTCGGGCCACATCGCGGAAGGCCGCGGCTTGTGCGCTGTCCGGTTTGGAGACGACGATGGGCGCGCCCCCGTCCGCCGCCAGACGGATGTCGAGGTGCAAGGGAATTTCCGCCAGCAGCGGCACGCCGATCTTCTGCGCCTCACGGGCAACGCCGCCATGGCCGAAGACATGCTCCTCATGCCCGCAGTTGGAGCAGATATGCGTCGACATGTTCTCGATCATCCCAAGGATCGGGGTCTTGAGCTGGTTGAACATGTCGATGCCCTTGCGCGCATCGAGCAGCGCCACATCCTGCGGCGTGGAGACGACGATGGCCCCGTCGACCTGGAATTTCTGGGTGAGCGTCATCTGGACGTCCCCGGTGCCAGGCGGCAGATCGACGATCAACACGTCCAAGGCCCCCCATTGCACCTGGGTCATCATCTGTTGCAGCGCGCCCATCAGCATCGGACCGCGCCAGACCGTGGCCTGATCATCGTTGGTCATGAGGCCTATGGACATCATCGTCACGCCGAAATTGCGCATCGGCAGGATTGTCTTGCCATCGGGCGAGGCGGGGCGGCCCGACACGCCCAACATGCGCGGCTGTGAGGGGCCATAGACATCGGCGTCCAGCAGCCCGACCCGGCGGCCTTCGGCGGCAAGTGCGCAGGCGAGGTTCGAGGCCACGGTGGATTTGCCGACGCCGCCCTTGCCGGAGGCCACGGCGAGGATGCGGTCGACGCCCGGCACTTTCTGCGGCCCCGAAGGCGTGGAGGCCCGCTGCGGTTTCAGATCCGGCGGCGGCGCGGGGGTACTGTGTGCCGTCAGCACGACCGACACCGACGGCGCGCCGAGCGCCTTGACGGCGGTTTCTGCCGCGACCTTGACCTCCTCATATAGCTTGGCCTGCGAGGGCGGCACTTCCATCACGAAGCGCACCGCCCCCTCGTCGCTGACGGTCAGCGCCTTGATCAGCCCGGCGGCCATCAGGTCACTGTCGGACACCGGGTCTGTGATGGTCTTCAGTGCGGCCAGAACCGCATCGCGTGTCAGTGCCATTCAGTCCTGCCCGGTGATCTTGCCAGTCACGACATGTTCGAGATCCAGGCCATTCACAGTCAGCACGACCTTGGCATCGAAGGTTTTTCCGGCGGTGTCGCCGCTCTTGCGCATGGCTTCCTCGATCGCCTGCTGCGAGGTCACGCCGACCTGCTTGAGGAACTTGCGCATCGACATGTTGAAATCATCACTCATGGGGTTTTCTCCTGTTCTGGGATGAAACTTGACGGGAAATGGCTGCCGGTCCTAGGCTGGCCCAAGGGGCAGGGAGGCTGGATCATGCGGCGATTTTTCGTGACCTTGGGGGTGGCCCTGATCTGTTCGGGTGGGCTCGCGGCAGAGGAGGGCGCGCTGCGCCTTGCCGTACCGCAGGTGCTCGCGGACGCGGGCATCGTGCAGTATATCGCCCCGCGATTCTCGCTCAAGACCTCCGTCCGCATCATGCAAGTTCCCGAAGGCGAGGCGGCGCAGATGCGTTTTGGCGTGCAAGGCACACCGGTCTTCGAGGGCCAGGGCCAGCGCTGGTCGCTCGCGCATGACGGGGACGCGGGGGCGGTGCGTTTTCTTGACTGGTTGCAATCGGATATCGGCAAGAACACCATAGAGAGTTTCACCGCCGCGGACGGCACCACCTTTTCCGCACATCTGACCGAGCAGGAGCAAGTCGCCGTAGCGGTCTACGAGGGCGACACGCTGAAGGGCGAGGCCCTGTCCCTGCAGCACTGCGGTCGCTGCCACGTGGTCAACGAGAAAAACCGGATGAACGGCATCGGCTCCACGCCGTCTTTCCGGCTGCTGCGCGCCTTGCCGAACTGGGACACGCGCTTTGCCACGTTTCACCTGCTGAGCCCGCATCCCAGTTTCACCCAGATCGCCGAGGTCAGCGCGCCTTTCGATCCCGCGCGCCCGCCGCCCATCGCGCCGATGGAAATGACGCTCGCCGACCTCGAGGCGATCCTCGCCTACGTCTCGGTCATCGAGCCTGCGGATCTGGGCGCGCCCCTGCAACTTCAGTGATCCTTGCGCTTTGAGAGGTAGTCGTCGGTGGTGCGCACCTTCGGGCGTTCCTTGCCCGCGAAAGGGTTGTTCTCGGAGTGAAACTGCGCCTGAATCCGGCAATTGTCGCACATCTGGATCATGCGGATCGTTTCGGGGCGCGAGAACATGGCGTGGTTGTTCGCCAGCTTCTCGGTGATCCGCTCTACCGTGGATTTTACCCCGAAAAGCACACCGCATTCGATGCAGGCGAAGGGTTCCTCCTCATGCAGGACCTTCTGGGTGAAGGCGTCGTCGGTGAGGTTCAGTTGCGGCTCCAGGGTGATCGCCTTTTCGGGGCAGATGTTGGCGCAAAGCCCGCATTGCAGGCAGGCGTCTTCCTGAAAGCGCAATTGCGGATTGTCCGGATTGTCGCCGAGCGCGCCCGAGGGGCAGAGCGAGACGCAGGAGAGGCAGAGCGTGCAGGCTTCCGTATCCACCAGAACTGCGCCATAGGGTGCGCCCGCGGGCAGGGGGAGGGTCTCTGCGTCTGGTTGCAATGCCTTCGCGGCGAGGCGCGTGACCTGGCGGCGGGTGCCGAGCGGCAGCACGGGGCTCCGGACCGGCGCAGGAGCTTCCGCGCCGTAAAGATGTTCTGATAGAGCATCGGGATCGTTAAGGTCGATCAACCCGACCTTTCCTGCGCCACCGATGGCTTCGGCAAGCAGTGCCTCGCGCTCAAGCACATCGCGTTCTGTCGTCGGCGCAAGCAGCAGATCCACCCGTGAAAAGCCTGAGGCGAGGGCGGCCAGCATTTCCGCATGACCAAAGCCTGCGAGTGCTGAGACGGACATCGGGATGACATCCGCGGGAAGGCCGCGCCCATGCCGGGCCGCAAGCGAGATCATCTCGTCGCCGAAATCGGCATCATGCACGAGGAGCTGTGGCGCGGTACCGCCCGCCTTTCGGTAAGTTGCAGCCAGCGTGTTGAGCCGGGCGAAGAGGCTCGCGACCGGCGGAGCGTCATAGCTGATCGCGCCGGAGGGGCATAGCGCGGAACAGGCGCCGCAGCCCGCGCAGACCATCGGGTCGATCGCAACATGCTCCCCGGCGGAGGTGATGGCCCCTGTCGGGCAGATGTCGAGGCACTTCGAACAAGCCGGTTTTTCCGCCCGCGAATGGGCGCAAAGCGATGGTTCGAGCCGGACATAGAGCGGCTTTTCGAAGGTGCCGACCAGCTGGGCCGCATCGAAGACGGCCTTTGCCACCGCAGGCTGGCTGCCGGGATCGGCGCGCAGGTAGCCGTCGCGCTTTTGCGGCGCGGCAAAGAGCGGCGTCTTGCCCGAGAGGTCCAGAATGATATCGCATTCCGACAGGGCGCCGTCTTGCGCGGCACTCCATTTCGCGTGGCCGCGTCCGCCGGCGATGACCTGCCGGAAGCCGTCGATGCGCAGGGAGAATTGGCCAAGGGTGCCCCGGACCTGACCAAGCCTGCCGCAGACGATGTCGAAACCGCCCCCGAGCGGTACATCCTGCGGTTCCTCGAGCAGAACGGTGACGGCCAGCGTGCCGTTCAGGCGTTCGGCGGCGTTGAGAGCCACGTCGGGTGCGCCGAGGATCAGGCAGGCCCCGTTCGAGATCACATCGACGGTCTTTTCCACCGGCATCGGCAGGAGAGCTTCGGCAGCGAGAGCGGCCATCTTGGGTGCTGCAGAAGCCCCCTCATCGCTCCAGCCCGCCCGGTCGCGCAAATCAACAAAGGCGGGCAGGGCAACATCAACTTCCTCTGCCAACTCCCTGAAAAAGAGCGCTTGCTGCTGGCACGCGATCATGATGTCACCGGCCTGCATCAGCTTGGCGACCTGATCGACCTGCGCGCCGCAGGCCTCCGTCATCACTTTGGAACAGGTCATGCCCGTCGCCGTTTCGAGCGATTTCGCGTCAATCACCTGACTGCCAAGGCAATCGCAGACAATGAGTGTTCTTGTCATGGCTCCCCCCGCGGTTTTTCCGAATTTGCCCCGCGCCGCGCCATAGCTAGTCAGGAATCTCGCGGCACGTAAACCGGATTCGTCCGTCCACGCTCCACCCGGTTGCCCGTCAGATGGCTCAATCCTCAGATCCCGCGTCCGGTTCGTCGGCGCAACCTCAAATGCAGGATCGTCAAAGGCCAAGGAATTCAGCCTGTTGGCGACATGCAAGAACAGGCGGGCCTTGGCTTGGTCGGTGTTGTGTGCCGTCGCATGCAATTTTTGCTAGGAAAACTCCTGACTTTTGATAGTCTTGCAGCAGGATCGGTGTGCGCCGAGGGAGGTCCGTTGAAAGTCAGCTATCCAAACGCCCGCTCCATGCGTATCGGTGTGGTCATGCGTCGGTCACCCGGCGTGACCCGCTGGGCGAAATGGGCATGGAAGGCCACCGCGGTGCTTCCGGGTGCCGGGGATGCAGACTGGAAGGTGCTGCGCGAGGAAGAAGGCGTCACCGAATTTCATGCCGCGACTGAAACGCTATGGCTTTATGTCTCTGATACCGAGGCCTATGTGCATGAGTTGCAGAGCCGCCAGCCCTCGATCTACGTTGTCTTGCGTCAGGCCGAGACGGAAACCCCGATGCCGCTCAAACTCGTTCATGTCACGGCATCGCCCTATGAGGCGCAGGATTATTCCGACTCGGGCGAGGACATCGTCGAGCGCGTGCCGATGTCGCCTGGCGTGCTGGCTTGGGTCCAGGATTTCGTCGCGACGCACCATGTGGAAGAGCCCTTCGTGAAGCGCCGCCGTGACAAGCATCGCGATGCGCGCAAGCAATCGGGTATCGGAGATGCAAGGATTTCGCAGCAGTCCGATGTGTTCCGGGCACCCGGTGCGGGCTACAAGGGGGCCGCCGAATGAAGGGGGACACGACTTTCTGGGCCCGTCGTCGCGCCGCTGTTCAGGCGGAGGCCGAAGCGGACATCCGGGCGCAGGAAGAGGCCATGTTGGCGGCAAGGGCCGAGGCGCTGGCCGAGAGGGATGATGCCGAAATCCTCGCCGAAATGGGATTGCCCGACCCGGAATCCATGCAACAGGGCGACGATTTTGCAGCCTTCATGTCACGCGAGGTGCCGGAACGCCTGCGCCGCAAGGCATTGCGAACGCTCTGGCGCAGCAATCCGGTGCTGGCCTGCGTCGATGGGCTGAATGATTATGACGACGATTTCACCATCGGCGCGACCGGGAACGGACCGATCAAGACGGCTTATCAGGTCGGCAAGGGGATGATGTACCATCTCGAAGCCATGGCCCGCCAAGCCGAACCTGCTCTGGAAGAGATTCTGACGCCGGCGCCCGAGGAGGCTGACGTTCCGGTCGCGATGGCCGCGGTCGAGGAGGCTGTGGACATGCCGCCTGAGCCGGAAACCGTCGAGGGTCTTGCGGAAGGGATAGAAGGTTTCGCGCCGCGCCGGATGCGGTTCCGTTTCGAGGAAGTGCGCGCATGACTGCTCAGGCACAGAACATCGCAATCGACCCCGAGGACCGTCTGCGCGCGGATCTCTACAATTTCCTGGGCTTGTTGCTGGCGCGTCCCGCAGACCAGATGCTGCTCGAGCAGACTGCAGGGCTGACCGGCGACGACAGTGATCTCGGTCAGGCGATTTCGGGCCTGGCACGCGTTGCGAAGATAAGCAAAATCAAGTCGGTAGAGCGTGAGTTTAATGCGCTTTTCATCGGGTTGGGGCGGGGCGAGCTGCTGCCTTATGCCAGCTATTACCTGACCGGCTTTCTGAATGAAAAACCACTGGCGAAGCTGCGGCAGGACATGGCGAGCTTGTCGGTGACCCGGGCGCAGAACGTCTTCGAGCCCGAGGACAGCATGGCCGCTCTGATGGAAACCATGGGCGGGCTGATCGTCGGACGCTTCGGACAGGTCGTGCCGCTCGAGCGGCAGCGGATGTTCTTCAACAACCACATCGCCCCCTGGGCCACGCATTTCTATACAGACCTCGAGGGCGCGAAAAACTCGGTCTTTTACGGCTCCGTCGGAGCGGTGGGGCGCGCTTTCATGGCGATCGAAAAAGAAGCATTCAGATTGACGGCGGGCTGACCTGCCTTTCCGGGCGGGACGCCGCCCCAGACTTGAAGAGGAGAGAGAGAATGACAAAGAAGACTTCCGGCGAGGCCAACCGCCGAGACTTTCTTAAACTGGCAGGAACAGCCGCACCGGCGGCCGTGGTGGCCGTTGCCGCCGGCGGCACTGCTGCCGAAGCCGCCCCGGTCGATCTGTCGTCGAACAAGATGCAGGACACCGAACACACCCGCGCCTACCTGAAAAGCGCGCGTTTCTGACGATATCAAGAGCGCGCCCTTGAGCCGCGCTTTTCACACTCAACCCAGCCACCAAGACGGGGCAGCGAGGGAGGAAAGAAATGTTAAGAAAAAAGACCAACACGGTCACGCAAAGGGCGGGGCGCACCGGCATTCTTGCCGATGTGGCATCGAAGTCCGTTGACCGCCGCGCCTTCCTGCGCGGCTCCGGGCTTGCCATCGGCGGTCTGGCCGCCATCTCCGCCACCGGCGGATCGGTGACGCAGGCCACGGCAGCAACTGCCGCAACGGGGGCCGTCGAAGCGATCAAGACGGTCTGCACACATTGCTCCGTGGGTTGCACGGTTGTCGCGGAAGTGTCGAACGGCGTCTGGATCGGGCAGGAGCCCGGCTGGGACAGCCCCTTCAACCTTGGCGCCCATTGCGCCAAGGGGGCGGCGGTGCGCGAGCATGCGCATGGCGAGCGTCGCCTGAAGTATCCGATGAAGAAAGAGAACGGCGAGTGGGTCAGGATTTCCTGGGAACAGGCGATCAACGAGATCGGCGACAAGATGACCCAGATCCGCGACGAGAGCGGCCCGGATTCGGTCTACTGGCTCGGATCGGCCAAGTTCAACAACGAACAGGCCTACCTCTATCGGAAGTTCGCGGCCTATTGGGGCACCAACAACATCGACCACCAGGCGCGGATCTGTCACTCCACGACAGTGGCCGGTGTGGCGAACACATGGGGCTACGGCGCCATGACCAACAGCTACAACGACATCCACAATTCCAAGGCGATGTTCCTGATCGGCGGCAACCCGGCGGAGGCGCACCCGGTGTCGCTTCTGCACATGCTGAAGGCCAAGGAGCAGAACAACGCGCCCTTCATCGTCTGCGACCCGCGTTTTACGCGCACGGCGGCCCATGCGGATGAATATGTCCGCTTCCGCCCCGGTACGGACGTGGCCCTCGTCTGGGGCATCCTCTACCACATCTTCGAGAACGGCTGGGAGGACAAGGAGTTCATCCGCACCCGTGTCTGGGGCATGGACGAGATCAAGGAAGAAGTGAAGAAGTGGACGCCGGAAGAGGTCGAGCGCGTCACAGGAGCGCCCGGAAGCCAGCTCAAGCGCGTGGCCATGACGCTCGCCAACAACCGTCCTGGCACGGTGATCTGGTGTATGGGCGGCACGCAGCACACCAACGGCAACAACAACACCCGTGCCTATTGCATCCTGCAACTGGCGCTCGGCAACATGGGTGTCGCCGGCGGCGGCACCAACATCTTCCGCGGCCATGACAACGTGCAGGGCGCCACGGACCTTGGCGTTCTGGCCGATACGCTACCCGGCTACTACGGTCTGGCGGAAGGATCCTGGGCGCATTGGGCGCGGGTCTGGGAGGAGGATCTTGACTACCTCAAGAGCCGCTTCTCACAGGACAGCTTCAACGATACGCCGATGATGAATGCGACCGGTATTCCGGTCAGCCGCTGGATCGACGGGGTGCTGGAAGACAAGGAGAACCTCGACCAGCCCGATGTGACCCGCGCCATGGTCCTCTGGGGTCACGCGCCGAACTCGCAGACCCGCCAGAAGGAAATGAAGACGGCGATGGAGAAACTCGACCTGCTGGTTGTGGTTGATCCGTTCCCGACGGTGACGGCGGTGTTGCAGGATCGTCAGGACGGCGCCTATCTGCTGCCGGCGACGACGCAGTTCGAGACCCGCGGGTCCGTGACCGCCTCCAACCGCTCGCTGCAGTGGCGCGACAAGGTGATCGAGCCGCTGTTCGAATCGCTGCCCGATCACACGATCATGTCGATGTTCGCCAAGAAATTCGGCTTCCACGACAAGATGTTCCGCAACATCGCGATGGACGGCGAGGAACCCAACATCGAGGACATCACCCGCGAGTTCAACCGCGGCATGTGGACCATCGGCTACACCGGCCAGAGCCCGGAACGGCTCAAGCTGCACATGGCCAACCAGCACACCTTCGACCAGACCACGCTGCGGGCGGTCGGTGGGCCGGCGGATGGCGACTACTACGGTCTGCCATGGCCGAGCTGGGGCACACCGGAGATGAACCACCCCGGTTCACCCAACCTCTACGACATCTCGGTACCAGTCGCCGATGGCGGCATGGGTTTCCGCGCCCGTTTCGGCGTGGAGCGGGATGGTGACAACCTGCTGGCGGAAGGCGTCTACCCGGTCGGCTCGGAAATCCAGGACGGATATCCGGAGTTCACCATGCAGATGCTCATGGATCTGGGCTGGGATGGTGATCTCACCGCCGAAGAGCGCGCTTCCATCGAGAAGGTGGCTGGTGCGCCGGACAAGGTTGGCGGCATCAACTGGAAGACCGACCTGTCGGGCGGCATCCAGCGGGTGGCGATCAAGCATGGCTGTGCCCCTTACGGCAACGCCAAGGCCCGGGCCGTCGTCTGGACCTTCCCGGATCCGGTACCGCTGCACCGCGAACCGCTCTACACCAACCGTCGCGATCTGGTGGCCGACTATCCCACCTATGAGGACAAGAAGTTCTGGCGCGTACCGACGATGTACAAGTCGATCCAGGACAAGGACTTCTCTGGCGATTATCCGATCATCCTGACCTCCGGTCGTCTGGTCGAATATGAAGGCGGCGGCGACGAGACACGGTCGAACCCCTGGCTTGCCGAGCTTCAGCAGGACATGTTCATCGAAGTGAACCCGCGCGACGCCAACAACCTCGGTATCCGTGACCGCGCACAAGTCTGGGTCGAAGGCCCGGAAGGCGGCAAGGTCAAGGTAATGGCGATGGTCACCGAGCGTGTCGCCTCGGGCGTGGCCTTCATGCCCTTCCACTTCGGCGGGCACATGGAGGGGGTCGACCTGAGGGACAAATACCCCGACGGCGCCGACCCGATCGTGCTGGGCGAGAGCACCAACACGGCTCAGACCTATGGCTATGACAGCGTGACCCAGATGCAGGAGACCAAAGCCACTCTCTGCAAGATCTGGGCAGCATAAGGGAGTATGGAATAATGGCCGCAAGAGCAAAATTCCTCGTCGACGCTGAACGCTGCATCGAATGCAATGCCTGCGTTACAGCCTGTAAAAACGAACATGAAGTGCCGTGGGGCATAAACCGCCGGAAAGTCGTCACCATCAATGACGGCAAGCCGGGCGAACGGTCCATCTCCGTGGCCTGCATGCACTGCTCAGACGCGCCCTGCATGGCCGTCTGTCCGGTGGACTGCTTCTACCAGAACGAGGAAGGCGTCGTTCTGCACTCCAAGGACCTCTGCATCGGGTGTGGATACTGCTTCTATGCCTGCCCCTTCGGCGCGCCGCAGTTCCCGCAGGCGGGCAACTTCGGGTCCCGCGGCAAGATGGACAAATGTACCTTCTGCGCCGGTGGTCCGGAGGAGAACAACTCCACAGCCGAGTTCGCCAAATACGGCCGCAACCGGATCGCGGAAGGCAAGCTGCCGATCTGCGCCGAGATGTGCGCGACCAAGGCGCTGCTTGGCCGGTGACGGCGATGTGGTCTCCGGCATCTACCGCGAGCGCGTGGTGGCCCGCGGGTTCGGCTCCGGCGCCTGGGGCTGGGGCACAGCCTACGACCAGAAGGGCGGCTGATCCCCGTCCGCCAAACATGACGACATTCGGGGGCGGCGCATCACTGGGCCGCCCCCCTATGTATCAATAAATGGATATGTGCATGCTCCGTCTTCTTTCCGTTCTCCTCGTCACCCTGTCGCTGGCAGTTTCCGCCGCACAGGCCCAGGAGGCCACGCCCGCGCCGGACCGCTCCGCCACGGGCGGTGCGCAGACGCTTCAGGACATTCTGGATCGCCAGAACGGCCTGAAGGTGGATAATGAATTCCGCCGCAGCGAAACTGGCAATCCGGAGGGCGCCCCGTCGCCTACGGATGCCCTGGGCACGCGTGGCGGTGCATCCGACCCCGATCTCTGGCGCGCCCTGCGCTTTGACAGCGCGGACATCACCACGCAGGCGAGAGGGCCCGCCGCGACCGTGCTGATCCAGGATGGTGGCATGCCCTGGCTCACCTTTCGGACCGGACCACTCCTGACCTACGGGCTTTATATCATCGGTGGCACCCTCGGACTTCTCGCGCTGTTCTTCTTTGTCAGGGGACGGATCCGCATCGACGGGCCGAAGACCGGCAAGACCATCACCCGCTTCAAGTCGGTCGAGCGTTTCGCGCATTGGCTGCTGGCCGGGTCCTTCATCATCCTCGGCATCACCGGGCTGGTCTCGCTTGCGGGACGCAAGTTCCTGATCCCGGCTTTCGGGCATGAGGCCTTCGCGACCATCGCCGTGGCCTCGAAATGGGTGCACAACAATATTTCCTGGGCCTTCATGATCGCGCTGGTGATGATCTTCGTGCTCTGGGTCGTGCACAACCTGCCGGACCGCACTGACATCAACTGGCTCCTCAAAGGGGGTGGCATCTTCGGGGGTGGTCACCCACCTGCCAAGAAATTCAACGCCGGCCAGAAGCTGATCTTCTGGTCCGTGATCATCCTTGGCGGCTCCATTTCCGCCTCCGGCCTGTCATTGCTCTTTCCTTTCGAGCTGCCGATGTTTGCAGCCACCTTCGAGAAGCTGAACGCCCTCGGTTTGCCGCAGCTCGTCGGCTTGGGAGAGCTCAATACTGCCCTTGCCCCGCATGAGGAGATGCAACTGGCCCAGCTTTGGCACGCCATCGTCAGCTTCGTGTTGATGGCGATCATCCTCGCGCATATCTACATCGGCTCGATCGGTATGGAAGGCGCCTATGCTGCCATGGGCTCTGGCGAGGTGGAGGAGCAATGGGCCAAGGAGCACCACAGCCTTTGGGTCAAGGACGTGAAATCCAAGCAGGCAGGGGCGGGCGCATCATGAGAGAGATTGTTCTCGCCTTTGTTGCCATGGCGGTGATTTCGGTCGGCTCCTATTTCGTATTGAACGACATGGGCTGGTCGTCGCAGGAGATGGGCAGCAGTTCTTCGGTACGGCTGGACAACTGACCCTGTCGCCCCGGCAAGGCGCGTATCTCAGGCCCTGTGGCGCGTTGCGCAAATGCAAGATGCGCTAGCCTCGCGGGGCGGGCCACATGTCCTGTTCCAGAGTGGAGCGTTCAATTCTTCGCCGCAGGCGCCCCACGATTCTGCGGCACGCGTTTGATATCCCGGCCTCTATGGCCAGCCGGCGCCGCGCTACGGGGAACTTCCTTTGCTCAGAGCAGGTCTTTCGGCGTGCGACCGTCGAAGAAAGCGTCGAGATTGTCGAGTGCCCGGAAGCCCATGGCATCGCGGGTTTGCGTCGTCGCACTGCCGATATGCGGCAGCATGAAGATGTTCTCGCGAGTAGCAAAGGCGGGATTGCCACCCGGTTCGACCTTGAAGCAGTCGAGCCCGGCGGCAGCAAGGTGACCGCTGTCCAGCGCGGCCATCAGCGCGTCCTCATCGACCAGCGCGCCGCGGGCGGCATTCACCATGACAGCACCTTTCGGCAGCATCGCGAAACGCTCGGCGTTCATCAGGTCGATCGTGTCCGGGGTTGCGGGGCAGTGCAGCGACAGGAAGTCCGCCACGCCCAGAAGGCTTTCAACCGTATCGTGATAGACGGCGCCCTGTGCTGCCGCATCGCTCAGCGGGTTGCGGTTGTAATAGTGGATCTCCATGTCGAATCCGCGCGCCTTGGCGGCGAAGGCGCGCCCGACGCGGCCCATGCCGACGATCCCGAGACGCGCGCCTGTCAATTGCTTGCCGACCATGAAGGACGGCGACCAGAAGTCCCATGCGCCGGTGCGCACGGTCCTGTCGCCCGCGACTGCGTGGCGCGCGGCACCGAGCATCAGCAACATCGCAAGTTCCGCCGTGGCATCCGAGAGCACATCCGGCGTGTTGGTCACAGTAATGCCGCGGGCCTTGAGGGCGGGCAGGTCGCAGTGATCGACGCCCACGGAATGGTTGGCGATGATCTTCAGGCGAGGCGCGAGCTTAGAGACGACCTCGGCGCTAAAATGCTCGGAATGGCAAGGAATGATGGCATCGAATTTTGCGCTTGCGGCAATCAGTTCTGAGGCGGTTCCGGGCGTGTCGTCATGGTTGATGACCACGTCGTAGTCGCGCGCCGCCCGTTCAAGGGTGGCGTCCGACAGGCGTCGTGTGATCCAGAGGCGTTTTCTATCGGTCATGGATCACTTCTTGCGGATGCATTCGTCCCAGTAGTCATAGAGCGCCATGCAGCAGACGAGGATCCCGATCGCCATGAACGGAAAGCCGCCCCAGAACCCGGCGAACCCGGATGAGATGCTGCGGGACAACTCGCCGACGAAGATCAAGAGCAGCGCCGTTCCGATGGTCCCCACGATCAATTTGACGGTATAAGACATTTGATTTGTCCTTCCTGTTAGGCGGCCTGCGCCGCGATGTGTTTCTGAACCCAATGCGCGGTCCGCAACAGGCGGTCATCCTTGCCTGTGGGTCCGATGACCTGCACCCCGATGGGCAGGCCGGTTTCGCCGACCAGCAAGGGCAGGCTCACCGATGGCAGGCCCGCCAGTGTCCAGAGCGTGCAGAAGATCGGATCACCTGTGCCCTGACCGAAGATCGGCGCTTCGCCTGCAGCCGAAGGGGCCACGATGGCATCGAATTCGGTGAAGAAATCTTCGAAGAAGGCCTCTGCGGAGGCCTTAACGGCAAGCGCATCTTCATATTCCACGCGACTGATCCGGCGTCCGCGCGTCAGCACCGGCTTCAGCGTGTCGCTCAGCGCATCCCAATGGACGTCGAAGGTCTCCGCCAGATGCTGGCAGATTTCATATTCGTGGATGCGCGCCTGGACGGCCACGAGTTGCGAGAGGGTGTCGGCCGCGGGCATGCGCTTGAGCCGGGCTCCGAGAATCTCCATGATGTCCGCCAGCCCGTCATGCGCCGCCTCGCTGAGGCGATCGTTGAAGGGCAGGTCGAACCAGACGAGATCCGGCTCCACCGGTGCGTCGGTCATGGCCCCTTCGGCCATTTTCGGGCGGGCATGAACGAAGCTTTCGGGGTCGCGCTGGTCATAGGCGCTGATCACATCTGCAAGCAGTGCTGCATCGGCGAGCGAGCGGCCAAAGGTGCCGAGCTGGTCCAGCGAGACGGAGGTTTGCAGCACGCCGGTGCGCGGGATCGTGCCACGGGTCGGCTTGAAGCCGAAGATGCCGCAGAAGGAGGCGGGCCGGATCACCGAGCCGTTGGTTTGCGTGCCGATGGCGAGCGGTACATGGGCTGCGGCCACAGCGGCGGCGGAACCGCTCGAGGAGCCTCCGGGAGAATGATTGGTATTGTGCGGGTTACGCGTCTGGTTGGCATGCACGAAGGCCAGTTCGGTGGTCACCGTCTTGCCCATGATCACAGCTCCCGCCTCGCGGAGGAGTTCCACGACGCGGGCGTCGGCGTCAGGCTGGCGGCCTGCAAATATAGGGGTGCCGCGCTCGGTCGGCATGTCGCGCGTGTCGATGATGTCCTTCAGCCCCACCGGGATGCCGTGCAGCGATCCGGTTGGCATGCCTTTCTGGCGCTGACGGTCGCATTCATCGGCCTGTGCCAAAGCGGCGTCTGCGTCGATATGCGCCCAGGCTTGGATCTCGCCATCGGTCTCGGCGATCCGGTCGAGACAGGACTTGACCAACTGGACCGACTTAAGTTGACCGGAGGCGATGTATGTCATCGCCTCCGTCGCTGTCAGAGTATGCGGTTTGATCTTCACGGAATATAGGGTCCGAAGAGCTGATCCGGCAGCCACAGGGCGATCCCCGGGAAGATGTACATCAGCACCATCGTGAAGATCACGATCCCGAGGTAGGGAATGATGCCACGGAAGATTTCCATCAGTTCGATCTGCTTTTTCAACACACCCTTTAGGTAGTAGGCCGACATGGCCATGGGTGGCGTGAGGAAGGAGGTCTGGAGGTTCAGGGCGACCAGCATCGCGAAGAAGTAGGGGTTCACACCAAAGATCTCCAGCATCGGCAAGAAGATCGGCACGAAGATGATCAGGATCTCCGACCATTCCAGCGGCCATCCCAGCAGGAAGATGATGATCTGCGCCAGCACGAGGAACTGCCAGGGTTCGAGGTCCATCGCCGTGACCCAATCCGCGATCAGGTCATGCCCGCCGAGATAGGAGAAGACCGAGGCGAAGGTCCAGGAGCCGACGAAGAGCCAGCAGACCATGGCTGTGGCCTTGGCAGTCAGAAATACGGATTCCTTCAGCTTGGTCCAGCTCATCGAGCGATAGAGCACAGCCAGGACCATGCCGCCGAGCGCACCCATCGCCGCGGCCTCCGCAGGCGTTGCAAGTCCGCCGAGGATCGAGCCGAGAACCAGCGCGATCAGCACCGTCAGCGGGACGAAACTGACCAGCAGGTTCCAGTAGATCTCACGCGGGGGCGGCACTTCTTCGAAGTTGGGTTTGGGTGCGAGCGATGGCGTGATCCAGACGCGGACGATGACATAGACGATGTAGAGCCCAGCTAGAAGCATCCCGGGAAAGACTGCCGCCGCATAGAGGCGGAGCGGGGAGAGATCCGCGATCGCCGAATAGACGATCAGCATGATCGAGGGCGGGATCAGGATGCCGAGCGTGCCGCCGGCGCAGATGACGCCAGAGGCGAAGCTCTTGTTGTAATTGGCATTTGCCATGGCCGGGAAGGCCAGCAGCCCCATCAGCGTGACCACGGCGCCCACGATTCCCGAGGCGGTCGAGAAAACCGCACAGGTGACGAGTGCAGCAATCGCCAGCGAGCCGGGCAGGTTGCGCGCGGCCATGTAGAGCGAGAAGAACAACTTGTCGACGATATTGGCGCGCTCCACCACGTATCCCATGAAGAGGAACAGCGGGATCGCCACCAGCGTCGGGTTTTCCATCACCGAATAGGTGTTCTGGTTCAGCAGGTAGAAGATGTTGTTGTTGAAGATATCGCCAAAGGTCTCGATCGGGTGACCCTGATGGTAGGCGTAGTAGCCAAAGGCGACGCCCATGGCCAACAGCGTGAAGGCGATGGGAAAGCCCAGCAACACCAGCACGATGAAAAGGCCCAGCATCAACAGGGCGACTTCGGGATTGGTCATCTTGGAATTCTTTCTTCGCTCGGTGCCGGGTCAGGTTTTGCCGGGATGAATCTTCTGAAGTTCGCTAATATCCGCCTCGGTGAGCAGATCTTCGGTCTCCTGCACATCTGCGAGACGTTCGGGCCACTTTCCCGTCTTCATTGCGATGACGCAGCGGATCAGTTCCGCGAATCCCTGAATCATCAGGAGGACGCCGGCGACGGGGATCAGCGACTTGAAGAAATAGATCTGGATACTTGCGGGGCTGTTGAAGCTCACTTCCTTGTAGCGCCAGCTGTCCGAGGCGATCTCGTAGCCGTACCACGCGAGGGCGGTAATGCCGGGGAAGAAGAACAGGAAGTAGAGCACGAAATCGAGGCTTGCCTGAACCTTCACCGGAAAGAGGCGGTAGAGCACGTCCGCACGCACATGGGTGTCCTGAGCCAGCGCATAGGCTCCGCACATCAGGAACAGCGCCCCGTACATCTGGATCATCATGTCGAAGGCCCAGACGGTCGGGTTGTTGAGCACATATCTTACGAAAACTTCGTAGGACACCGAGAGCGTCAGGATCATGATGCACCATCCGAAGGCGCGTCCGACCCAAAGGCTCAGGCCCTCGATGGCGTGAACAAGTTTCATTCGTCTGCCTCCCCCGCATCCGATGGTCGGGCCCCTGGATCAGGGCCACTTTTTGTCGCAAAAGCCGGGCACCTCCAGCGAGATGCCCGGTTCCAGGTTCTTGATTGTTGAATCAGGCGAAGTAGTGGTTGTACGCCATCTTGTAGTCCGGCTGGTTCAGGTTGAGGTAGTTCATCACGTCCTTGGCGTAGGCCTTCTGGGACTCCATCACCTTGGCGAAGAAGGGGTCTTCCTCGGCGATCCGGTTCGCCACGGCATCCCATGCTACGAGCTGTGCCTGCATCACGCTGTCCGGCGTGCGGGTGACGGTCACACCATCCTGGGCCTGCAGCTTGATCAGGTCGTCGGAGTAACGCTTGGTGTTGCCCCAGTAGAAGCCGGAGTTTTCCGCCATGGATGCGTTCTTGATGATCGCCTTGTGCTCGTCGGAGAGGGCGTTGAACTTGTCCTTGTTGATCGTGACTTCGAAGAACTCCTGGGACTGGTGATAGGAGGCCAGCATGTAGTTCTTGGAAACGTCCTGCATGCCGAAGTCGCGGTCGGACGTCGGGTTGTTGAACTCGGCCGCGTCGATCAGGCCGGATTTCATCGCCGGCTGGATCTCGCCGCCCGGAAGCTGCACGACCGACATGCCCATCTCGAGCATGACGTCCGCTGCCAGACCCACGGTGCGATACTTGAGGCCCTTGACCTGTGCCGCATCGGTGATCGGTTGGTTGAACCAGCCCAGCGGCTGTGCCGGCATCGGCGAGTTGAAGAAGGACACGACGTTGAGTTGCAGAGTCTCCATCAGCTCGTCGAAGAGTTCCTGTCCGCCGCCGGCGTAGACCCAGCCCAGCACTTCCTGGCTCGACCAGCCGAAGCAGGGGCCGGTGCCGAAGAGGGATGCGGCCTTGGATTTGCCGTACCAGTAGGCCGGCACGTAGTGTGCCGCGTCCAGAACGCCGCGGTGGACAGCGTCCTGCATCTGGCTGGTCTTGACGACTGCGTCCACCGACAGGACTTCGAAGGTCAGCGAGCCGCCGGACATTTCATTGACGCGCGCCGCGAAGGACTGCGCGTTCTCAAGGAAGATACCGCCGCCCCAGGCAGCTTGCATCTTGATCGTGGTACCGGCGTCCTGCGCGATAGCCGGGGTCGCCAGAGCAGCGGCGCCCGCAACAGCGGAGCCACGCAGGAATTTTCTGCGGTTCAGTTGTTCAGTCATTTTTCCTCCCTAGGCGTGAGCTTGAAATGCTCACCTTGACTTGAGTGTCAGCACATCCCTCAATCGGGACAGCTTCATGAGTTATCCAGCAACGATCTTATGAATACAAGAACTCTGATGCGACTACTTGCGGCATCCGCTTCAAACTCGATACATTGCCGAGGTGCGATATAGAAGAATTTTCGCCGGAAACAATTTTTTCGAAATGATTTTCCATGGAGGGTCGCTTTTACTTAAACGTTTGTTTAAATTGATTTATATTTTTATCATTTGGCGTAGTTGCACAAAGGTGGATAGAATTTTCACAATCACTTTTTACCGAGACTGCACGTAATTCGTGGATATCGGGAATACGTGGGGGTTGCGCAACCGCATGGTCGCGCAGGCGATCATTTTGCAGGCGCCTGTCCGCCAATCAGACCGGTAATTTTCCGTGCGGCTTCAGCCACCGTCGCGCCGAGTTCCGGAACGCGCAGGGCGTCGAACCTTGTGCTGGGCCCCGAGATCGAGACGCCGCCGCAGGGTTCACGGTGTTCGTCGTAAATCACGCTGCCAATGCATGACATGCCGCTGTAGCGTTCTTCCCCATCGAAGGACCACCCGCGCGCCCGGGTTCTGGCAAGATCATCGAAGAGCGCTGCCGGGGTGACAAGCGTCTTGTCGGTGAAGGCCACAAGGCCCGTGCCGCTGAGCAATTTGCGCACGCGCTCTTCGGGCAGCGCCGACAGGATAGCCTTGCCCGTGCCCGAGGCATGCATCGACGTGCGGGTGCCGCGCGCGAAGAAGGCGCGAATTGGGTTCGGCGTTTCGATCTGGCCGACGAAGACCACTTCTGCGCCGTCTGGTATGGCGAGATTGGCCGTTTCCCCGGTTTTCTCCATCAAGTGGCGCATCACCGGACGGCTGACTTCGACGAGATTGGTGCGGTTCATGAAGGCGGCACCGGTCCGGTACGCCTCGATCCCGATGGACCAGTCCTGCCGATCCTCGTTAAAAGCAACAAAACCATGCTTCTGAAGGGTTGTCAGGATGCGATGGGTTGTTGCCGTGGGTACACCGAGCGACAGGGAAAGATCGGTCAGGGTGGCGCGATCCGAACGCGCCACGGCGACCAGAACGCTCAAGGCCCTGTCGAGGGACTGCATGGTGCCAGCGGTGCTTTCCTTGAACTTGGACTTCGGCCTGCCGCGTGGTCGTGGTTGCTGCGCCATGTACTGCTCTCCTTGCCGGGGTTTGTGTTCGACCAGATTTACAGAAATGAAAAATAATTTCAATACACACTCTAATTCT
The DNA here is from genome assembly GCA_963715055.1 of uncultured Alphaproteobacteria bacterium. GTDB lineage: Bacteria > Pseudomonadota > Alphaproteobacteria > Rhodobacterales > Rhodobacteraceae > CAVQRB01. The sequence goes on from CAVQRB010000001.1 coordinate 60,938, forward strand.
GAAAATGGAAATAAAAAATAACAATAAAAACAATAAGTAAGTATTTATAAATATATTATGAAAAATAATTTCGAGAAAATTGCATTTGCGGCTCCGCCTGTTAAAACACAGTGGTGGCATAGGAGGAGACCGCAATGTCAGATCAGAATCCCCTGTTTATTCCCGGGCCGACGAACATACCCGACCGGCTGCGTGCGGCGATGAACATACAGACCCGTGATCACCGCGCGCCGGACTTCGTGGAGACGTTCCGGCCCGTGCTTGAAGGCACCAAGAAAGTCTTCAAGACAACATCCGGCACCGTGATCACCTTTCCGGCAAGCGGGACCGGTGGCTGGGAGGCGGCCATCACCAACACGCTGAGCCCCGGCGACAAGATTCTCGTCGCCCGCTACGGCATGTTCAGCCACAAGTGGATCGACATGTGCCAGCGCCATGGTCTGGATGTGCAGATCATCGAATGCCCCTGGGGCAGCGGTGCTCCAGCAGCCAAATTCGAGGCGGCGCTCACCGCTGACAAGAGCCGCGCGATAAAGGCGGTGCTGGTCACGCACAACGAGACGGCGACCGGTGTGAAGTCGGACATTGCCGCGGTGCGCGCCGCGATGGACGCGTCGAGCCATCCGGCGATGCTCTTCGTCGATTGCGTCAGTTCCTTGGGCTCCATGGATTTCCGCATGGACGATTGGGGCGTGGATATCGCGGTTTCCGGTTCGCAGAAGGGTTTCATGCTAAATACCGGAATGGCCATCCTCGGCGTCTCGCCAAAGGCGTTGGACGCAATGGAAGGCGCCAGGCTGCACCGCACCTTCTTCGACTTCCGGGACATGCTCAAGACCAACGCCTCTGGCGGTTTTCCCTATACGCCGCCACTGCAACTGATTTTCGGGATGCGTGAGAGCCTCAAGATGCTCGAAGAGGAGGGGCTCGACAATGTCTTCGCCCGACATCACCGCCTCGCTGAAGGTGTGCGCCGCGCGGTCGATGCCTGGGGCCTGAAGCTGGTCGCGGAGTCGCCGGAGCTTTACTCCGACACGGTCAGTGCCGTTTATGTGCCGAAAGGCTTCAACAGCAACCGTCTGACCGAGCAAGCCTTCAACGCTTACGGCGTGTCCTTCGGGGTGGGCCTGGGCGAGATGAACGGCAAGGCATTCCGGATCGGGCATCTTGGCATGCTGACGGATGTCATGGTGCTCTCCGGGCTCGCCACGATCGAGATGGCAATGGCCGATCTCGACTATCCGATCACACTTGGCACTGGCGTGGCCGCCGCACAGGACTACTTCCGCCTGAGCCGCACCGCCGCGATCAAGACCGCCGCATAAGGACTGAACACCATGCTGGACGCAACAACGGGGCCCGATCTGACGATTGAACATGTGCGGGAAGCACATGAGCGGATCAAACCTTACATCCACCGCACACCGATCCTGACCTCGACCTATTTCAACGAACTGACCGGGGCGGAGCTGTTTTTCAAATGCGAGAACTTCCAGAAGGCCGGGGCCTTCAAGGTACGCGGCGCATCGAATGCCGTCTTCGGACTCTCTGACGACCTGGCCGCGAAAGGCGTGGCCACGCATTCCTCGGGCAATCATGCGTTGAGCCTGTCCTATGCGGCCGGTCGCCGCGGCATACCGTGCCACGTGGTCATGCCGCGCACGGCACCCGAAGCAAAAAAGGCCGCGGTGCGGGGCTACGGCGGGATCATCACCGAATGCGAGCCGTCGACCACGAGCCGCGAGGCCGTGTTTGCAGAGGTACAGGCAGCAACGGGCGCGGAATTCGTGCACCCCTACAACGACCCGCGCGTGATCGCGGGGCAGGGCACCTGCTCGCTGGAAATGATCGAGCAGGTGGAAAATCTCGATGCGGTCGTGGCACCCATCGGCGGCGGCGGGATGATCTCGGGCACCTGCCTGACGCTCTCTAACCTCGCGCCGCACATCAAGATCTACGCCGCCGAACCGGATCAGGCGGATGACGCGGCACGCTCCTTCCGGGCGGGCCACATCATCGCGGACGATGCGCCCAATACGATTGCGGACGGGTTGAAAGTGCCGCTCAAGGAGAACACATGGCATTTCGTGTCGAACTTCGTCACGGATGTGCTGACCGCGAGCGAGCAGGAGATCATCGATGCGATGAAGCTGACCTGGGAGCGGATGAAGATCGTGATGGAGCCAAGCTGCGCCGTGCCGATGGCGGTGATCCTGCGCAATCCGGAGGTGTTCCGGGGCAAGCGCGTGGGCGTCGTCGTGACCGGCGGAAACGTCGATTTGGATAAACTGCCCTGGATCAAGGGCTGAGGAGGGTGAGACCATGAACAAGCAAGTTAACATTTCCGACTATGAAGTCGGCTACGACATCCCGGCGTCCATCGGTATGGATGAATCGAAGATCCAGACACCCTGCCTCGTGCTCGATCTCGACGCGCTGGAGCGCAACATCAAGAAGATGGGCGACTTCGCCAAGAGCCACGGCATGCGCCACCGCGTGCATGGCAAGATGCACAAATCCGTGGATGTGGCACTGCTGCAGGAAAAACTGGGCGGCTCCGTCGGCGTTTGCTGCCAGAAGGTCTCGGAAGCGGAGGTTTTCGCCCGCGGCGGCATCAAGGACGTGCTTGTATCTAATCAGGTGCGTGACCCCGCCAAGATCGACCGTCTGGCACGGATGCCCAAGCTTGGAGCGCGCACGATCTGCTGTGTTGATGATCTGGACAATGTGGGCGATCTGTCAGCAGCGGCCACCAAACACGGCACGCAGATCGAATGTCTGGTGGAGATCGACTGCGGCGCGGGCCGCTGCGGCGTGACCACGACCCCTGCGGTCGTCGAGATTGCCAAGGCCATCGACGCGGCACCGGGTCTCAAGTTCGCCGGCCTGCAGGCCTACCAGGGCGCCATGCAGCACATGGACAACTATGAGGACCGCAAGGCAAAGACCGACATCGCCATCGGAATGGTGCGTGAAGCGGTCGATGCGCTGAAGGCCGAAGGGCTGGAGTGCGACATCGTCGGCGGCGGCGGCACGGGGTCTTACTACTTCGAGAGCGGCTCGGGCGTCTTCAATGAGTTGCAGTGCGGCTCCTATGCCTTCATGGACGCGGACTATGGCCGTATCCTCGACAAGGACGGCAAGCGCATCGACGAGGGCGAGTGGGAAAACGCGCTCTTCATCCTGACCTCGGTGATGAGCCACGCGAAGGCTGACAAGGCCATCGTGGACGCGGGCCTCAAGGCGCAATCCGTGGACTCCGGCCTGCCGGTCATCTTCGGGCGTACCGATGTGAAGTACGTCAAATGCTCTGACGAGCATGGCGTCGTGGCCGACCCCGAAGGTGTGCTGAAGGTAAACGACAAGCTCAAGCTGGTGCCCGGTCACTGTGATCCGACCTGCAACGTGCACGACTGGTATGTCGGCGTGCGGAACGGCAAGGTCGAAACCCTCTGGCCAGTGTCGGCGCGCGGCAAGGCCTATTGAGCCCAGCCACAGGCCCGAGACAATCGCGCGTCCGGAAAGCTTCCGGGCGCGTTTTTTAAGCGAAATACCCCAAGGAGGAACCCCCGAGATGTCCCAAAAAGAAGCAAAAGCGCCCGGATTGCTCATCGTCGGCGAAGCCGTCTGCGCCGAAGTCGTGAACAGCAAGGACGCCTTTGACGCGGTCGAGGCCGTGTTCGGTGCGATGGCGCGGGGTGACGCCTACAACTTCCCCGTCATCCGGGAGGCCATTGGCTACGCTGACGCGCTCTACGGCTTCAAATCGGGGTTCGACAAGGCGGGCAAGACGCTGGGTGTGAAATCGGGCGGCTACTGGCCCGGCAATATGGACAAGGGGCTGACAAATCACCAGTCCACGATCTTCCTCTTCGATCCCGACACCGGCATGCTGCAAGCGCTGGTGGGGGGTAACTACCTGACCGCGGTGCGCACGGCGGCTTCGTCTTCCGTCTCTATCGCCCATCTGGCGCGCAAGGACGCGAAGGTGCTCGGCATGGTGGGAGCAGGCCATCAGTCGACCTTCCAGCTGCGGGCCGCTGTCGAGCAGCGTGCCTTCGAAAAGGTCGTGGCGTGGAACCCGCATCCCGACATGTTGCCGCGTCTCGGCGCGGTCGCCAAGGAGTTGGGTATCGACTTCGAGGCCGTGACCCAAGAAGAGCTGGGGGCACAGGCGGACGTCATCATCACCATCACCTCCGCCTTCGAGCCGTTGATGATGAAGGACTGGATCAAGCCCGGCACCCACATCGCCTGCATGGGCACCGACACCAAGGGCAAGCAGGAGGTCGATCCGGCCATTCTGGCCGCCGCGACGGTCTTTGCCGATGAAATCGCGCAGTCGATCACTATCGGCGAGGCGCAACACGCGGTGGGTTCCGGCCTGATCAAGCAAGGCGATATCACGCCAATTGGTGCCGTGATCAACGGTACCCATCCGGGCCGCAGCAGCGAGACCGAGATCACGCTTTTCGATGGCACCGGAGTCGGCCTGCAGGACCTTGCAGTGGCATCGGTTGCCGCGCGCGAAGCCGAAAGATCCGGCAAGGCGACCCGCGTCGCCCTCTGAACACACGCCTTTCGTGCTCACACCCGCCCGCGTCCGCTTGTTCGGCGCGGGCGGTTTGCATTTGCACGGCTCCAAACCCTTTAAACTATACCTAAACTTGTAGAGGGATTGCACCTCGCTTCCCCGGTCCGGCCATGTTTCGGACACAGGATTTCGGCCATCTGTCCCTGACCACGACCGCACCCGTGTGACCTCCATCGGGGGCGCCCGGTGCGCGGCGCAACAGGCCAATTGGACAACAGATCACGCGATGGACGCCGACACGAGGACATATGCCGGGGATGCCAACAGCGAGGCGCTTGCGCCCGGCAGCCTTTTGCTCAGCGGGCAATACGAGATCCTCGAATACCTCAGCAGCGGCGGCTTCGGCATCACCTATCTCGCGCGCGACAGTCTCAACCGGCGGGTGGTGATCAAGGAATGTTTCCCCGAGGCCTTCTGCAGCCGGGTGAACCGGACGGTGCGCCCCCGGACCCGGAACTATCAAAGCGATTTCCGCTCGGTCGTACAGCTTTTCATCCGCGAGGCACATTCGCTGTCGCGCCTCGATCACGCCAATGTGGTGGGGGTGCATCAGGTTTTCGAGGACAACGAGACCGCTTACATGGCGCTCGACCTGATCGACGGGAAAGACCTGCTGGACATCATCGAAACCGGGGATCCGGCGCTTACACCGGCGCAGATCACCCGGATGACCCTGGAACTTCTGGATGCGATCGCCCATGTGCATGGCCAGGACCTGCTGCACCGCGATATCTCGCCCGACAATATCCTCGTCGACCGCAGCGGGCGCCCGGTACTGATCGACTTCGGGGCCGCGCGCGAGGAGGCCAGCCGCAAGAGCCGGGTGCTCTCGGCGGTGCTGGTCGTCAAGGACGGATACTCGCCGCAGGAGTTCTACGTGGCGGGCAGCCGGCAGTTTCCCTCCAGCGACCTCTACGCCTTCGCGGCGACCCTCTCGCATCTCATCTCGGGCGAGGCGCCGCCCAACAGCCAGGCGCGGCTTGCGGCGCTGGCAGCGGGCCAGCCCGACCTGTACCAGCCACTCATGGGCCGTTTTCCGGACTACGACCGCGAGTTCTTGGGGGCCATCGACAAGGCGATGAACATCATTCCCGCCAAGCGCATCCAGTCGGCACAGGAGTGGATCCTGATGATCGATCCGCGCAAACGCGCCGAACTGGCGCGCGCCCGGGCACAGGATGACAAGACGATCGACCTTACGGTCATGAACCTCGTGAAATCGGTGAACCTCGACCTCGCCCGGCAGAAGACACCGGCAGTTGTTCCGGCACAATCCGTCCCGCCGGCGCAGAAATCCAGTCTTCCGGCTCTCCCCGAAAGCGCTGGCCTGTCAGTACACGCGCCGAAAGCTGAACCGGAACCGGTGGTTGAGAACCTGAGCGAAGTCTTCGTCATGGAACCGCAGCCGATCCCCGAGGCGCCGCGCCTCACGCCCTATGCCCGGATCAAGGCCGCCGCCGAAACCACGAAGGTGATCGAGCCGGAGGACTCTTTGCCGGTGGTGGAGCAGATGGCGAAGACATCACGCCTGCGCCGCTGGGCAACAGTCCCGATCATCTTCCTTGCCTATTTCTTTTATGCCTCGACGGCGCTGCAATTCGAGGTGGTCAGGTCCGCCACGGTCACGCCGCTGGTGATGATGGGCGATGAGACAGGGCTTTGGGCCGCGATCAGAATGATGGGTGAAGGATAGCCGGAAGGTACCCGAACCGTAATGTGCAACGACTTGCCGTCGCATGGCCTGCGCCTTGTGATTGGCACCAGAAAAAAGGATCAGATGATGACGCTTTTCAGAAAAGTATTTCAGTCTCAGGCACGCTCGGCCACGCCGGGCGATACGCTCGACGAGGCCTCGCTGCGCAGCGCGTTCCGGGAGGTGTCGGTAGACAAGGGACCCTTCGTTCTCGACCCCGTCTCGCAATTGAAGCCGCTTCATGAGGCGGTCGCCTGGGACGACGACGCGCTGCCGCAATCGGAGGACGGGGGATCTGACCAAGGGCAAGACGAAGAAGAGACCGACTGGGCCTGCGATGCTCGTGCCGACGACGAGGGTGCCGAGGCGGCGCCTGAAGATGACAGCGATGCGGCTGCCACGGTGGCCGGGATCGCCGCCGCCTTGCGCCGCGCCGAGAGCTTGCCGCCTGCGGACGACGCTGCACCGGAGCCGGCTGACGTGGCCGCATTCGACGGTATCGAAACGGAGGATGGCATCGACGAAGGCCTTGACGAGGACCAAGCGGAGCGCCTTGCACAAGCTGTCGAGGCAGGGACTTCGGAGGGCGACACCGATGGAGATGCGCGGGTAGCCCAGGAGGTTAGATTAAGTGCAGAGCCACAAGGCGATGGCGAAGTGCCCGCAGATGCCGGTTGCGACATTGACCACGGCACCCTCGATCTCGCCGCCTTTGCGCAAAAGCAGATACAGGCGCTGAACGCGGGCGCTGGCACCGTGGCGCCAAGGCGCACCGAGCCGCTGAACCTGGCGCACCTCGGGCCTGAGGGTTTGCCGGCCCCGGCGGAAGGGCGCGTCGCTCGGCGTGCGGGACGCGTCAAGACGCGGCTTCTGGGCTTCAACCGGCAGGACCGGGAGGCGATCGACCCGCTCAGCGCCGCCGCAGAGACCACGGCGACCGCGCAGCGCGAGAAATTCCCGGTAGGCTGGCTGGTGGTGGTCGAAGGGCCGGGCGTCGGTCATTCCTTCAGTCTCTTCTCGGGGGCCTCGATGATCGGTCGCGGCGAGGACCAGGTGATCCGCCTCGATTTCGGCGATACCAGCATCTCCCGCCAGAACCATGCCGCGATTGCCTATGACGAGGAGCAGAACAAATTCTACCTCGGCCATGGCGGCAAATCCAACATCATCCGTCGCAACGCCCGACCGGTGTTGAGTACAGAGGAATTGCATCATGCCGACCTCATCCGCATCGGCGAGACCACGCTGCGCTTCGTGGCGCTCTGCGGGTCGGATTTCCAGTGGAACAGCATGGACATCGCCGATGCATCCGGTGTTTGACTTCGATGCGACCTCGGCACTCAGCAGGGGCCAGCGCAGCACTCAGGAAGACGCGATCATCGCCGATTTCGCGCGTGGCACCGGCGTGGGCGTTGCCGTACTTGCCGATGGCATGGGCGGCCATGCGGCGGGCGATATCGCCAGCAAGATCGTTGTCACCGAGGTTTTCAGCGATCTCATGTTCCGGCGTGGCGATTTGCAGGCTTTTGAAAAGACCGTCACCGAAGCATTGAAGGAGGCGGCCCTTGCGGCCAACAGCTGTCTGCGCGACCATGTCCAAGCCTACCCCGACACCCGCGGCATGGGCTCGACGCTGGTGGCAAGCGTCGTGATCGGCCGGCATCTTTACTGGATATCGATCGGCGACTCGCCGCTCTTCCTGTTTCGCGACGGGCAGTTGCGGCAGTTGAACGAGGATCACTCGATGGCGCCGCAAATCGATTTCATGGTGAAATCGGGTCTGATCGCGGAGGAGGAGGGACGTTACCATCCGGATCGCAACACGCTGACGTCGGTTCTTTTCGGCGAACAGATCCCGCGGATCGACTGTCCGGCAGACCCGCTCGAGTTGCGTCACGACGACATGCTCATCGTGGCAAGCGACGGATTGCAGTTTCTGACCAACGCGGAGATTGTCGAGGTCCTGCGCCATGACACGCGAGCCACCAGTTCCGACATCGCCGACAGGCTGCTCGAGCGGCTGGATCAACTCGGCGATCCCGACCTCGACAATGTTTCCTTTTCAATCGTCCGGATGCAGGACGCCGAAGACCGCGGCCTGGCGGAGGCGCATAGGCCCGTTGCGGCGAGGATATGCCGTGTCGGATGACGCCCTCCGGGCCGATGTACTGGGAAGATTGCGGGTGGCGATTGCCTCCGACCGGCTGATCGGTGCGGCCCGGACGCAGGCCGCGGAAATGCTGCAACGGCTCCAGAACGGTGTCAGCCTCGTGGTTGCCGGCCCGAAAGAGTCCGGAAAGTCAGACCTTTGCGGTCTGTTGTTGCAGTCGTTTCTCATGCCTGCCCCGCCAGAGGCGATCGCCGTTCGTTTCACGGGAAATCAGCGTTTTGACCCGCCGGCGTGCGAGGAGACACCGGAAGGCGATGTGCCGACCAGATGCCTGCCGGCAGCGCTTCTGGCGGAGGTCCAGCTGACGGATGTGGCGGGCAGCGCGGATGCGACGGAGCAGGCGCGGCGTCTGCGGTGGGCGTTTGGAAGGGCGGACATGGTGCTTTGGTGCAGCACAGATTTCACGCCGCAGGATGCGGCGCTTTGGGCGGATGTCCCGGAGTCGCTGAAAGATCACAGCTTTCTCGTCCTGACGAAAGCCGACCGATTGGCGGAAAGTGGCGCGCTTGCCGAGCGTATCCGCGAGATGCAGTCCGTGGCCCAAGATGAGTTTCACAGCCTTTTTCCGACCACTACGCGTGCGGGCACGGAGATGTTGCGACAAGAGGGGGTGGTGACAGATACATGCCTGTCGGCAAGTGGCATCAAGGCCCTGTCGGACGCCATTCTCCGACTTGCAGCATCAGGCCGGCGCGCGGACCTCGATGGGGCGCAGCTTTTCCTTCAGCGTCATGGGCTGGATGATCTCGCCCCGGAGCCTCGGGCAGATGACCCGGTATCGGGCGCTTGTCCGGTCAAGCCGACTCACCCTCTTCTGGAGGTTTTCGATGAAGCGTTGGCGGGCCTGTCGGATTCCTGCTGCGAGCATGGCGATGCGGGTGCCGGAGCCCTTCTTGCCTGGTGCGGCGACCTGTGCGAAGGCCTTTGCGTTCAAGCGGTGGAGGTGGGACAGGACGACGCCGTTTGCGCGCTGCTACTGGACCAGCTTTACGATGCGAGCGACAGGATGGTACTCTTGTCGCTGGAAAATGACCTGCGCTCGGCGGCGGATGCGGCGTCGATCCTCCTGCAGATCCGCAGAGACATCGAATGTTTCTCATTTAGTTAAAGTTCCGGGCAAACTCAAAAATCAAGACAGGTTGCTGCCACAATCACCGCACAATCCAGACCCATGTTCGGGACAGGAAATTCTTGTGCGGGGCAGACAGATGACAGCTTTTGAAACCTCGAAACCGCATCGGCAAAGCGTCGCATGGCGTCGGGCCGGGAGGCTTTGAGCCGATGAACATGATCAACACCTCCGCGCGATCCGATTTCGCAAAGGCGGCGCGCGCGCAATTGCTCTATGCAGGCCTCGACGAATTGCGCGATTTCGCGGCAGCCTCCGACCGGCTGCGCCTCGCACTCAGCGATCTCGCAGGGCTCGGTGACGACAAGATCACCAAACGCGCCGAACGTCTCGCGCGGTCCCTCGATGCGTTCGAGCCCAGCGTCACGATGATCGGCCAAATCAAATCCGGCAAGACGTCGCTTGTGAATGCGCTGATCGGCTGTCCCGACCTGTTGCCCGCGGATGTGAACCCCTGGACGTCGGTGGTGACCTCCCTGCATCTGCACCCCGAAACCGAGGGCTTCCGGAACAGCGCCAGTTTCCAGTTTTTCGAGGAGGACGAATGGGACCGGCTGGTCTCCGGCGGCGGGCGCATCGGGGAATTGGCCAGTCGGGCAGGCGCCGACGACGAACTGGAAAAGATCAAGCGCCAGGTCGCGCAGATGCGTGAGAAATCGCGCAACCGGCTGGGGCGCAAGTTCGAGGTTCTTCTGGGGCAGAGGCGCGACTACGGCTATTTCGACAAGGATCTGATCGAACGCTACGTCTGTCTCGGCGACGATCTCGACGCGCATGAGGAAGCCCTGAGCAAAGGGCAGGGCAGGTTTGCCGATATCACGAAATCGGCCGATCTGAACATGGAGCGCCTTGCGTTGCCGATCCGGCTTTGCCTGCGCGACACGCCGGGGGTCAACGATACCTTCATGATGCGCGAGCAGATCACCATCCGCTCGATCCGCGACAGCCGGATCTGTGTCGTCGTGCTCTCCGCCCATCAGGCGCTGTCATCCACGGATCTCGCGCTGATCCGCCTGATTTCGCATGTAAAGACGCGCGACGTCGTGATCTTCGTGAACCGGATCGACGAGTTATCCGACCCCGCCGCGCAAATTCCGCAGATTGCCGAAAGCATCCGCGCCACGCTGGAACGGCACAAGGGGCCGGTAGGGGCGCAGCTGGTTTTCGGCTCGGCGCTCTGGGCTTGCCGGGCCCTTGAGGGGGACATCTCAAAGCTGCCGAAATCGAGCCTCGCGGCCTTGCGCAACTGGGCGGAAGGCCCGCATGAGGCAGGACCGGACGGCGACCGGCCCGACCCTGTGGCGCAGGCCTGGGCTTTGTCCGGCCTGCCCGCACTGCAAGCGGCGCTGGCCGAGCGCATCACGCAAGGGGTGGGGGCCGCCACCCTGCAGCAGATTGCGGCGAGCGGGCTCAATCTCGCGGGCGCCGTCGCGGCGTCGGAACGGCTTGTCGCGGCCCCGGGAGCAGGGGCGAAGGCCAACCCCCTCGACGCGGCGGCGGCGCAGCGCAGGATGGCGGAAATTTCCAACAGCGAAGCCGCGTCCCTGCGGGCCGAGTTCGACACGATCCTCAACGGCTTTTCCGAACGGATCGACAGGGTCCAGACCAGCTTTGTCGAACGTGCAATCGCCTCGCTGGTCGTGCATCTCGAGCGCCACGGCGATTCAACGCCCTGGACCTATGATCCCACCGGGCTGCGCGTGCTGCTCGCGTCGTCGCATCAGGTGTTGGCCCGCAAATGCCAGCAGACCTTCGAGACCGCCCTGCGCCGCGCCGCCGGGCGGGTTGTCGAGCTCTACTGCGCGGGCTTCGGTCTCGGCCCGGACCACATCCGCATCACGCTGCCGCCCGCGCCGCCGGTGCCCCCGCCGGTGACGCTGGCCCGCACCATCGCGCTCGATCTCAGCACTGCGTGGTGGAAAAGGTGGTGGTTCCAAAAGCGCGGACATGAGGCATATGCCGCACGGTTTCATGATTTGATCAAGACAGAGACCATCGCCATGACCGACGATCTGCGCCATGATCTGGCGCCGGCCGCGCGCGATGCGGCGGTTGCGGCATTCGACGCCTTCCTGAGCGAGCAGAACGCGGTTTTTGCGTCTTTGATGGCAAGGCAGCGCGATGGCGCGCGCTCCCCGGATGCCTATGGGATGCGCGTGGCGGGCCCCGGTCAGACAGCGCGCCTCAAGGCGGTCATCGCCGATCTGGAGATCTTTGCAGCGGAGGGGGCGTCGGAATGATCAATCTGGAGGCAGCTTACCTCACGGACGCCCACGGTCCGCGCCGCCCGCGCATCGCACTCATGGGGGAGTTCAGCGCCGGCAAGAGCACGCTCGCCAACCTCATGGTTGGATCTGATCCGGTGCCCATGCAAGTGGTTGCCACGCAATTGCCGCCGGTCTGGATCAGCTATGGCGCCTCCTCTCCGCAAGTGGTCGACCTGGAAGGCCTGAGCGCACCCTGCGACCTTGCACGGCTGAAGGATGTCGATCCCGCCGAGACCGCTTATATCCGGGTCTTTTGCGAGGAGGACCTGCTGCGCCATTGTGACATCATTGACATGCCGGGCATTTCCGATCCGAACATGGACCCGGTCGTCTGGGAACGTATCCTGCCGCTCGCCGATGCCGTGATCTGGTGCAGCGCCGCGACCCAGGCCTGGCGCCAGAGCGAGGCCGCCGTCTGGGACAGCATCGATCCGGCGATCCGGGCGCATTCGCTGCTGTTGCTGACCCGTGCCGACATGCTGGTGAGCGAACGCGACCGGGCCAAGGTGATCCGCCGGGTGGAAAACGAAACCCAAGGCCTTTTCGCCAAGGTCATCCCGATCTCGCTCCTGCAGGCGCGAGATGCCGGACAGGACGCCGACATCTGGGCGCAAAGCGGCGCAGAGCCCTTTGTCGAGGAGTTCCTGCATCTGATCGAGTGTCTGACCGAGCAGATCGGGCTCGATGCGACGGGTTTGCGCAAAAGCACTGCCGGAACCGAGGCCCGCGAGAATGCGTCGGTCTTGGCGGACCCGGACGTGCCACGCGACAGGGAGGAGGGTCATATCCTGCCGCGGCGTCCTGCGGCGAAACCTTCGCGTGTCCGACCTGCGCCGCCCGCCCATCCCGAAGACATGCAGTCCTACATGCCGAAGTTCTCCTGATCCCGTTAACCTGTCCCAAACCGTGTCGGCCTATGCTGCTGGCATCGCAACAGGACAAATCATGCGCGTCTTCGCAGCAAGAAACAGCAAAGTCACGATCGGGGATCGGCTCGCCGCTTTGCGCGCGGAATTTCCCGCCTGCGAGCTTGCCGTTTTCGTGGATCTTGCGGCCTGCAATGTGCTCGCGGCGAGCGCGTCGCCATCTACGAGGCAGGAAACGCTGGAGGCCTTCTGCGACAGGGCGGTCGAGGCGTTGAACGGCGCGCAGGCACGCTCAATCCAGCACCGCATCGGGTACCAAGGCGCCGGTTTTCCCGATCGTGTTCTGGTCATGACGACCCCGGCGCAGTGGGTGTTCCTCCGCTCGCCCGTCGCGCGGGACGAAGCGCTCTGCCTTCAATATCTCCCGGACGGATCCGCGGAAGCGCTTCAAGATGCTGCTGAAAACCTGTTGCGGCTCATCGCAGAGGAGGTTGGACCGTGAGTGAGCCTCACGCAGCCGATCGCGTCCGTTTGATCCAGGTGATCGCCGCCTTGCGCGCGCCACTCGATGCGACGTCACCCGGCGGCAGGGTGATCTGCGAAGGGTCGGAGACGGATGGGATGGCCGCAATCCTCGATGAGATCGATTTGACCGTCTTGCCACGTCAACTTCGGTTTTTGACGCCGGACGGGGACTGCCTTGCCCTCTGGGTCGTTGAGCGCCGCGTGGTCGCCGCCATCTATGGAGCAGGTGCAAAGATCCCGCGGTTGCCTTTTTCCGCGACACCGGAGGTCGCCACAGATGGCGCTTCTGTTCGCCGATTGATCGAAGCTTTTGCGCGAGACGCGGACACGATCCGGGTCGTGCCGGCGGTAATTCCCGGAGGCTTCGGCGGATCGCTGTCCGGGTTTTCGACGGAAGACTTGCGCGCGGGGCTTCCATTCGGTTCCAACCCATCGATCTTCGACGCCGTGAGCGAGCGGATCGGCGCATTTTCCCTCGCCTTGTTTCAGTCTCTGGAGACGGGCGTTTCGCGGCATTCGGGAGATCTGCACTGGGTCGAAAAACTCGCTGCAATCGATCTGGAGGCCGTCGGTCCCGGGCCTGCGGAAGCCGATGATCCTTCCCAACCTCGGATTACTGTTTGGACGTACCGGGAAGCGGCATCGATATCCGTGGCATTGCTTGCGCATGGCAAGGATCGACTTTGGATCGCAGTGCAGGCGGACCAGGTGCACCCTTGCCTTGAGCGTCTCTCGACGATGCTCTCTGCCGGGGCGTCTGATTTCCCTGTCCATCGAGTTCGATGAATGTTCAGGAGAGGCACCGGGTTGTGATTGCTCGCCCCGGTCGACTGGTTGAGGGAGCCGGGAACAGTCGCTTCGCGGTGGTCCGATTTCCGGCGACTTGGCCCTTGGAGACTGCCGCGATGACTGCTTGAACTGCTGCTGACGGAAATCTGTGCCGCTTGGAGCGAACCGCTCCAATGATATGTCCTTGCAAAAGCCGTTCGCGCTGGCCTTTAAACCAGGATCATCCGCGCGTTTGACCGGGCCATCCGCCTTCAGCCGCAAACCACGATCTGCGTACCCCAATTGGAACAGCTTTCCTTCAGGCGCGTTGGAACCGGTGCATCAGTGAAAATCTTGCTCAGGGACTTCATCGAGGCGATGCGCACCGGTGCGCTGCGGCTGAATTTCGAGTGATCCGCGACCAGATAGGTCTTTCGGGCCTGCGTTATGATGTTCTGGCTGACGCCGACCTCCTGCAGGTCGAAATCCAGAAGATCGCCGTCCGCATCCATCGCCGAGCATCCGATCACGGCGATGTCGAATTTGAACTGACGGATGGTCTCGGTGGCGACGCTGCCCACAAGGCCCGCATCCGACCGCCGCAGAACGCCGCCCGTGACGATCACCTGGCACTCGCTGTTGTCGATCAGGATGTTGGCCACGTTCATGTTGTTTGTCACCACCATCAGATCCCTGTGGCGCAGCAATTGACGTGCGACAGCCTCGGTGCTCGTCCCGATCGAAAGAAAGATTGAGGAGCCGTCAGGGATCTGCGCCGCACAGGCCTGCGCTATGGCGAGTTTCGCGGCTTCATTGAGGTTGCGACGCTCCTCGTACTGGATGTTCGTGGTTCCCGACGGCAGGATCGCCCCGCCATGAACGCGTTCGAGTTTGTTCGCTTCTGCAAGCTCGGTTAGATCGCGGCGGATCGTCTGCAGCGTAACGCCGAAATGCTCCGCGAGCCCTTCGACCGTGACCTTGCCCTCGCGACGGGCAATCTCGAGGATATCGGGATGGCGAAACGTCTGTGACATCAAGTGCGCTCCTGCGCGTGGATTTTCGCCTAATATGGTGCAAGAACTACGAGATTCCTACAAGAAATTGCTTTTTCTTGCAGTATACCCGGAAGGGCAGCGTCACTAGGCTCATCGGATAGTCAGAGGAACGCGTCCGGCGGTGCAATCCTTTTCCGACGGCTTGGACGGTACAGCACGCCAAGCCCTGAACGCGTTCGGTCCGGCAAATAACGAACATAAACGAAAAAATACGCTTGTAAGGGAAAAGCCATTACGTTACGACAAATGTAGGGGAGATGCATATGGCGAGGGGGGCTGTGTCGCAGATGCGCGTCGAAGACGATCCAGTTGATCTTTTCGTGATCGGCGGCGGCATCAATGGATGTGGCATTGCCCGGGATGCAGCCGGTCGCGGGCTCAAGGTGGCGCTCGCCGAGATGAGCGACCTCGCCTCAGCCACCTCATCAGCCTCGACCAAGCTGTTCCACGGTGGATTGCGCTATCTGGAGTACTTCGAGATCAACCTCGTGCGCCACGCACTGGCGGAACGCGAAATCCTTCTCAGGGCGATGCCGCACATCAGTTGGCCGATGCGCTTCGTGCTGCCCTATCACGCCGACATGCGATTCGAGGGCGACACACCCACCTCGCGCATCCTCAACACGCTGATGCCCTGGATGAAGGGGCGCAGGCCCGCCTGGCTGATCCGTCTCGGGCTTGCGCTTTATGACAATCTCGGCGGGCGCAAGATTTTGCCGCCAACCCGCACGCTTGATCTGCGGTCAGCGCCTGAAGGGGCACCGCTCGATCCGAAATTCGAAAAAGCCTATGAATATTCCGATTGTTGGGTCGAGGACTCTCGTCTTGTCGTCCTGAATGCCCGCGATGCGGCGGCACGTGGGGCGGAGATCATGGTGCGCACCAAACTGGTGTCTGCATCGAGCGTCGATGACCTGTGGGAAGTGGTTCTGGAAGATGCCGAGACGGGCGATCGGGTGACACGCCGCGCGCGCATGCTGGTCAACGCCGGCGGGCCTTGGGTCGGGGACATCATCCATGGCAAGGTCCGCATCAATTCCAGCGAAGGCGTTCGGTTGGTACGCGGCAGCCATATCGTCACGCGCAGGCTTTACGAGCACGACAAATGCTATTTCTTTCAGGGTACGGACGGGCGGATCATCTTCGCCATTCCCTATGAGACCGATTTCACCCTGATCGGCACCACCGATGCCGAACACGACAAGCCCGACGAGAAGCCCGTCTGCACGCCTGAAGAGCAGGCCTATCTGATCCGCTTCATCAACCAGTATCTGAAACAGGATATCGGGCCTCAGGATGTGGTCTGGACCTATTCCGGCGTGCGCCCGCTTTATGACGACGGGGCGAGCAGTGCCACGGCCGCCACGCGGGATTACACGCTGAAAGTGGACAGCACCGGCGGCGCGCCGATCCTGAACATCTTTGGCGGCAAGATCACGACCTATCGAAAGCTCGCGGAAGATGCGATGGAGAAGATCGTGCCGTATTTCCCGGGCACTTCGGGTCATTGGACGGCGGAGGTGCCGCTTCCTGGCGGTGATTTCCCGGTGGATGGATTCGAGGCTCTGGTGTCGGAGGTGCAGTCGGAGCATGGGTTTCTGACACCCTTCTGGGCGCGGCGACTGGTGCGCGCCTATGGCACCGAAGCCCGCGACGTGCTGGGGGATGCGAAAGACAAAAGCGACATGGGCGAGGATTTCGGCGCGAGCTTGCATGCGCGCGAGGTTTTGTGGCTCATTGAAAACGAATACGCGCGCTGCGCAGAGGACATCGTCTGGCGCCGGAACAAGCTGGGGCTGCGCATGAGCGCGGAGCAGATCGCGCGTCTTGATGACTACGTCCGGAAGCAGGTTGCGCCCAATGGCGCGAGGGCGGCGGAATGAACGGGGGAGAGAGCCATGTCCTTGAAGCTTGAGGGGGTGTCCAAGACAGTGGGCGGCGCGACCCATATCCATCGGACCAATCTGGAGTTGCAGAAAGGTACGATGAACGTGCTTCTTGGGCCGACGCTCTCGGGCAAGACCTCGCTGATGCGTCTCATGGCAGGGCTCGACGTGCCGGCCACCGGCAAGGTGATCTGGAACGGCGAGGACGTCACCGGCATGCGCGTGCAGGACCGCAAGGTGGCGATGGTCTATCAGCAGTTCATCAACTATCCCTCGATGACCGTCTATGAGAACATCGCCTCGCCGATGAAACTCATGGGGCAGTCGCGCGATGAGATCGACGCGCGGGTGCGCGAGACGGCAGAATTGATGAAGCTCACCCCGTTGCTCGATCGCAAGCCCCTGGAGCTGTCGGGCGGCCAACAGCAGCGCTGCGCTCTGGCGCGGTCGCTGGTCAAGAACGCAGGACTGGTGCTGCTCGACGAGCCGCTGGCGAACCTCGATTACAAGCTGCGCGAGGAGCTACGGGCGGAAATCCCCAAGATCTTCGAAAAATCCGGGTCGATCTTCGTCTATGCGACTACAGAGCCGGAAGAGGCACTGCTGCTGGGCGGCAATACCGCGACGCTTTGGGAAGGCCGCGTGACCCAGTTCGGCCCGACCCCGTCGGTCTATCGCAAGCCGGTCAACGCGACCACGGCGCGGGTGTTTTCCGACCCGCCGATGAATTTCCTGAAAGTGACCAAGAAAGGCGGGCAGCTGCTTTTTGGTGACGGGCAGGCGCAACCGCTTCCGGCTTCGGCAGCAGGTCTCTCCGACGGGGAATACACCGCAGGCTTCCGCCCCAACCATCTGGAACTCAACCGGCATGTGCCGCATGCGATGCAGTTCGACACGAAACTGACCGTGACCGAGATCACCGGTTCGGAAACCTTCGTCCACCTCGATCATCTGGGTGCGCGCTGGGTCGGGTTGGTGCATGGGGTGCAGAGCCTTGAGCCCGGGCAGTCGCTGAAGGTCTATCTTGACCCGGCGCATGTCTATCTTTTCGCCAAGGACGGCCAATTGGTCGCTGCGGCCCCCTATGCGGAGGCGGCGTGATGGCCAAGATAACGCTGGATAATCTGGCCCATTCCTATCTTGCCAACCCGGCATCGGACGATGATTTTGCGCTCAAGGAACTCAACCACGACTGGGTGGACGGCGAAGCCTATGCGCTGCTGGGCTCGTCGGGATGTGGCAAATCCACCTTGCTCAATATCATTTCCGGCCTGCTGCACCCGAGCCAGGGCCGCATTCTCTTTAACGACCGCGATGTCACGGAGGCGCCCACAGCGGAACGTAACATCGCGCAAGTGTTCCAGTTCCCGGTGGTCTATGACACGATGACCGTGCGCGACAATCTGGCGTTTCCGCTGCGCAATCGCGGGGCCGATGCCGCCTATGTCGCCCAGCGGGTGAACCAGATCGCGAAGATGATCGGCATGGAGACCGAGCTTGACCGCAAGGCGCGCGGGCTCACGGCGGACGCCAAACAGAAAATTTCCCTCGGGCGCGGCATGGTACGTGAAGACGTCAACGCGCTCCTCTTCGACGAGCCTCTGACGGTGATCGACCCGCATATGAAATGGGAATTGAGGACGCAGCTCAAATCCCTGCACCATGAATTCGGTCATACGATGATCTACGTCACCCATGACCAGACCGAGGCGCTGACCTTCGCCGACAAGGTGGTGGTGATGTATGACGGGCGCGTGGTGCAGATCGGCACGCCGCAGGAGCTCTTCGAGCGGCCCGCGCATACTTTCGTGGGCTATTTCATCGGCTCGCCGGGCATGAATGTGTTCGACGCCGAGATCGACGGTACCACGGCGCGGATCGCCGGGGTCGAAGTGCCGCTGGGAGCAGGCTACAGGCCCAAGGGTGGCAAGCTTCAGGTGGGCATCCGACCGGAGTTCATCCGACTGTCGGAGGGCGATACGGGCGTGCCTGCGCGGGTGCTGCGGGTCGAGGACGTGGGGCGTCACAAGATCGTGCGCTTTGACGTGGGCGGCAGTGAATACAGCGCCATCGCGGGCGAGGGCGACCGCATCCCCGAAGGCGCGCAGCGGATCACTTTCGATACCGCAGGGATAAACGTTTATGCGGATGACTGGCGCGTGGCGTCCGAAGGGGAGGCCGCCTGATGAACAAGACCGTCAATCAAAAAGCATGGTTTCTGGTGCTGCCGGTGCTGGTGCTCGTGGCCTTCTCGGCGGTGATCCCGCTGATGACCGTGGTCAACTACTCGGTGCAGGACACGTTCGGCAATAACGTCTTTTTCTGGAACGGCATCGGCTGGTTCAAGGAGATGCTGGACAGCGAACGCATGTGGCAGGCGCTCTGGCGGCAACTACTGTTCTCGGCGATCATCCTGGCGATCGAAATCCCGCTTGGAATCTACGTCGCCCTCAACATGCCGAAGAAGGGCTTCTGGGCGTCTTTCTGCCTCGTGCTGATGTCGCTGCCGCTGCTGATCCCGTGGAACGTGGTCGGCACCATCTGGCAGATCTTCGGCCGGGTCGACATCGGCTTGCTGGGTCACACCCTTGATAAATTGGGGATTTCCTACAACTACACGCAGGACATCCTTGCTGCCTGGGTAACGGTCATCGTCATGGATGTCTGGCACTGGACCTCGCTTGTGGCCCTGCTGGCCTATGCCGGGTTGCAATCTATTCCCGACGCCTATTATCAGGCTGCCAAGATCGACCAGGCCAGCCGTTGGGCCGTCTTCCGCTACATCGAGCTGCCGAAGATGGCGGGCGTGCTGATGATCGCGATCCTGCTGCGCTTCATGGACAGTTTCATGATCTATACCGAACCCTTCGTGGTCACCGGGGGTGGTCCGGGCAATGCCACGACCTTCCTGTCCATCGATCTGGTGAAGATGGCGCTGGGGCAGTTTGACCTTGGCCCCGCTGCCGCCTTCTCGATCATGTATTTCCTCGTCATCCTGCTGATTTCATGGGTGTTCTACACCGTGATGACCAACCTCGACAAAAGGGACGGTGTGTGATGACCGACGCGACGATGCAAACCGCCGCCCGCGCAGGTACAGGCATAAAGGTGGCCAGACGCAAGGGCCCAAGGGTCAAGACCTCGGCCATCGTGATGGGGCTCTACCTCATCTTTCTCCTGCTGCCGATCTACTGGCTCTTGAACATGAGCCTGAAGACCAACACCGAAATCCTCGGCTCGTTTTCGCTCTGGCCGCAGGATCTGACGCTGGAGAATTACATCAAGATTCTTACCGACGAGAGCTGGTACATCGGTTATGTCAATTCGCTGATCTATGTGGTGATGAACACGGTGATCAGCCTCACGGTGGCGCTGCCTGCCGCTTATGCCTTCAGTCGTTATACCTTCATGGGCGACAAGCATCTCTTTTTCTGGCTGCTGACCAACCGCATGGCGCCGCCCGCGGTCTTCGCGCTGCCCTTCTTCCAGCTCTATTCCTCGGTCGGGCTCTTTGACACGCATATCGCCGTGGCGCTGGCGCATTGTCTCTTCAACGTGCCGCTGGCGGTCTGGATTCTCGAAGGCTTCATGCGCGGCGTGCCCAAGGAAATCGACGAGACCGCCTATCTCGACGGCTATTCCTTCCCGCGGTTCTTCGTGCGCATCTTCATGCCGCTGATTGCGTCGGGCATCGGCGTTGCGGCCTTCTTCTGCTTCATGTTCTCCTGGGTCGAACTGCTGCTGAGCCGGACGCTGACCACCGTTGATGCCAAGCCCATCGCGGCGATCATGACCCGCACCCAAGGCGCGGCAGGTGTCGACTGGGGCGTGCTCGCGGCGGCGGGCGTGCTGACCATCGTGCCGGGGGCCTTGGTGATCTATTTCGTGCGCAACTACATCGCCAAGGGCTTCGCCCTGGGGAGGGTGTGATGAGCGTCCCGTTGAGCGAAATTCGCACTATGGGCAATGCTGTTTTCGATGCAATCGAAGCCAGCGGTGCCGCGAGCCTGGAACCCGTCGAAGGCTTCTATTGGTGCCTCGACAGTGGGCGAGGCTTGGGACTTGTCACGCCAGCCTGCGCTGCTGACCGGTGATCTCAATGACGACATTTCCGATATTCGCAAGGACCTGACTGAATACACCGAAATTGCGGAAAAGATCGCATGGCATACATTGGATCATTTTATCGGCGTCCTGACGGCACTGTCTTATCAATACAAACTGCGCCACGATCTTTTGAAAGGGGAGGCACCTTAAATGGCATGGATGGCATGGACATGGCCCACGGCGATCTTCTTCTTGGTGATCGCCTGCCTGCTGATCACTTTCACGATCCTTGCGATCAAATACCCGGAAACGCCCCGCACGGGCATCCTCCGGATCGAAACCACGCGGGGGGATCGCTTGTTCATCACCCTGCTGGGCTCGGCCTTCATCAATCTGATCTGGCTGGGTCTCGAGGTCGCGCCGCAGCCCTATGCGCTGCTGGCGTGTCTTGTCTATGCCGCAGCGGTTTTTCGCTGGGTATAAGAAAGAACGGCGGGTCCGGGCATTTCCGGGCCGCTGACACTGAAAACGGTTCAAAAAAGTCTAGGGAGGACACACATGAACTTTTCACTGAAATCCACCACGGCAATGGGCGCGCTCGTCGCATCCCTTGCGATGCCGGCCTGGGCCGACATGGAGGCAGCACGCGCGTTTCTCGACAATGAGATCGCAGGCCTCTCCGTGCTCGACCGCGCCGCACAGGAAGCGGAGATGCAATTCTTCGTCGACGCCGCGGCCCCTTTCGCGGGCATGGAGATCAAGGTCGTGTCGGAAACGATCACGACCCATGAGTATGAAAGCCAGGTTCTTGCCCCGGCTTTCACCGCCATCACCGGCATCAAGGTCACCCATGACCTGATCGGGGAAGGCGACGTTGTCGAAAAGCTGCAGACGCAGATGCAGTCGGGCGAGAACATCTACGACGCCTATACCAACGACAGCGACCTGATCGGCACCCATTGGCGCTATCAGCAGGTGCGCAACCTGACCGACTGGATGGCAAATGAGGGTGCTGATGTAACCTCTCCGACGCTTGATCTCGCGGACTTCATCGGCACGCAGTTCACCACGGCCCCTGATGGCAAGCTCTACCAACTGCCGAGCCAGCAGTTCGCGAACCTTTACTGGTTCCGCTACGACTGGTTCAACGACGAGAAGAACAAGGCCGATTTCAAAGCCGCCTATGGCTATGATCTGGGTGTGCCGGTGAACTGGTCCGCCTATGAGGACATCGCCGAGTTCTTCACCGGTCGTGACCTCAGCCACATGGGTGTGGAAGGCGAAGTCTTCGGCAACATGGACTACGGCAAGAAGGACCCCAGCCTCGGCTGGCGCTACACCGATGCGTGGATGTCCATGGCGGGCATGGGCGACGTGGGTGAACCCAACGGCCTGCCGGTCGACGAATGGGGCATCCGGGTGAACGAGAACTCGCAGCCCGTCGGCTCCTGCGTTGCGCGTGGCGGTGCCACCAACGATGCGGCGGCAGTCTATGCCGTGACCAAGGCAATCGAATGGCTGCAGAAGTACTCGCCGCCAGCGGCTGCGGGCATGACCTTCGGCGAGGCCGGACCGATCCCCGCGCAAGGCAACGTGGCCCAGCAGATGTTCTGGTACACCGCCTTTACCGCGGCGACGGTTCTGCCCGACCTGCCGGTGATGAACGAGGATGGCACGCCGAAGTGGCGGATGGCACCCTCGCCGCACGGCGTCTACTGGAAAGAAGGCCAGAAGGTCGGCTATCAGGACGTTGGGTCCTGGACGCTGATGAAATCGACGCCCGAGGATCGTGCCAAGGCGGCATGGCTTTATGCGCAGTTCGTCACCTCCAAGACCGTGGACCTCAAGAAGTCCGACGTCGGTCTGACCTTCATCCGTGAAAGCACGATCAACTCGGACCATTTCACCGAGCGTGCCAACAAGCTGGGCGGTCTGATCGAGTTCTACCGCTCGCCGGCCCGCGTGGCATGGTCGCCCACCGGTACCAACGTGCCGGACTATCCGAAGCTGGCGCAGCTCTGGTGGCAGAACATCGGCGACGCGATGTCCGGTGCGAAGACGCCTCAGGAAGCGCTTGACGCCCTCTGTGCCGCTCAGGAGAGCGTGATGGAGCGGATCGAACGTGCGGGCGTTCAGGGTGACATCGGCCCGAAGATGAACGAACCGCAGGATCCCGAGTACTGGTATGCGCAGCCCGGATCCCCGGTTGCGAAACTGGAGAACGAGGACGAAGAGCCGCAGACCGTCAGCTACGACGAGCTGATCAAGTCCTGGCAGTAAATTCCTGACCCTTGGCCGGGGCGCCCCAGCGGTGCCCCGGCCTCTTCACGGACCCATGTGTCCGAGCGAAATGACCAGACATCCGGGGTGCCGTCATGACCCATATTCTCGCCATCGATCAGGGCACAACCTCGTCGCGCGCCATTCTGTTTGACGGGGCGATGAAGATCAAAGCCACCGCGCAGGAAGAGTTCGCTCAGCATTTCCCCGACAGCGGCTGGGTCGAACATGATCCGGGCGATCTGTGGTCCACCACGGCGGGCACCTGCCGCGCGGCCATCGAAAAAGCCGGCCTCGGGCCCGACGACATCGCCGCCATCGGCATTACCAACCAGCGCGAAACGACGCTCGTCTGGGACGCCAAGACTGGTCAGCCCGTCTATAATGCCATCGTCTGGCAAGACCGCCGCACCGCGGACTATTGCCGCGAATTGCGCGAAGCGGGCCACGACAAGATGATCACCGCCCGCACCGGGTTGCTGGCCGATCCCTATTTCTCGGGCACCAAGCTGAAGTGGATTCTCGATAACGTCGAGGGTGCGCGCGCGCGGGCCGAGAAGGGCGAGTTGCTTTTCGGCACGGTCGATTGCTTCCTGATCTGGAAGCTGACCGGGGGGGCATCGCATGTGACCGATGCGACAAACGCAGCGCGCACGCTGCTTTATGACATCCACAAGGGCCGCTGGAGCCGCACGATCTGCGATCTCTTCGAGATCCCGCTGGCGATGCTGCCGGAGGTCAAGGATTGCGCCGCCGACTTCGGCATGACCCGGCCCGATCTGTTCGGCAGGCCGATCCCCATTCTGGGTGTCGCAGGCGATCAGCAGGCCGCGACCATCGGGCAGGCGTGCTTCGAGCCCGGCATGATGAAATCGACCTATGGGACCGGATGCTTTGCCCTCCTGAACACCGGCGAGACGGCGGTCACTTCGAACAATCGTCTGCTCACGACCATCGCCTATCAGTTCGACGGCAAGCCGACCTATGCGCTTGAGGGGTCGATCTTCATAGCGGGGGCGGTCGTGCAATGGCTGCGCGACGGGCTCAAGATCATCCGGGAAGCCTCCGAGACGCATCCCTTGGCCGAGACGGCCGACCCCAATCAGAACGTCGTGCTCGTACCGGCTTTCGTGGGTCTCGGCGCGCCTTATTGGAACGCCGAATGCCGGGGTGCTGTTTTCGGCCTCACGCGCAATTCCGGCCCTGCAGAATTCGCCAAGGCGGCGCTCGAGAGTGTCGGCTACCAGACCCGTGATCTGCTGGAGGCGATGCAGGCGGACTGGCAGGCTTCCGGCGCCTCGGCGACGCTGCGGGTGGATGGCGGCATGTCGGCCTCAGGCTGGGCGATGCAGTTCCTGTCGGATATCATAGGTGCGCCCGTGGACCGGCCGCAGGTGCTTGAGACCACCGCGCTGGGGGCTGCCTGGCTTGCAGGCCAGCGGGCAGGGGTCTATCCCGACATGGCCGGTTTTGCCCAGAACTGGGCGCTTGACCGGACTTTCGAGCCTGCCATGCAGAGTGCCACGCGTGACGCCAAATATGCGGCCTGGAAGCGGGCTGTTGCCGCGACCATGAGCTTCTGAACCCCGGTGCAAGCAAGGCCAATGGCATGACTCCCTTCTCCTTCCTCACCGCTGGCCGCATCCTTTTCGGGCGCGGGCAAGCATCGCAGGCTGCCTTGGCCGTCTCGGCTTTCGGCAAGCGCGTGGCGCTGGTGCGCGGCGGATCGGTCCCTTGGGCAGATGTCCTGGCCGGAGGCCTGATGGAACGAGGATGCACCGTCACGCAGGTCTCCTGCCGCCGCGAGCCTGATGTGCCCGGACTGATCAATGCGCTGGCCACCACCCGGCAGGCCGGCGTCGATGTGGTCGTTGCCGTGGGCGGCGGGGCTGTCATCGACATGGGCAAGGCGCTGGCGGCTCTCCTGCCGTCCTCCTCTGACATCATGGACCACCTCGAAGGGGTGGGAAGAGCCCTGCCGCTGTCGCAAGCGCCTCTGCCCTTCGTTGCCCTGCCGACGACGGCCGGGACCGGCGCCGAGGTGACCAAGAATGCGGTGATCGCGGTGCCCGAGGCGGGTCGCAAGGTCAGCCTGCGGGACGACCGGATGTTGCCCGACCTCGCCATTGTGGACCCCGCACTGACCGACAACGCGCCGCGCGCTGTCACTCTGGCTTCCGGTCTCGATGCGGTGACGCAGGTGATCGAGCCCTATCTCAGCAACCGTGCCAATGCGCTCACCGACGCGCTTTGTGTCACCGCGATACCGATGGGGCTTCGGGCGCTGGCGACGCTGGAGCGGAAGGAAGACGCGCCCGCCCGGGACGCGATGGCCTTTGTCAGCCTCTGCGGTGGCCTGGCACTTGCCAATGCGGGGCTCGGGGCCGTGCACGGGTTGGCCGGGGTGATCGGCGGAAGGCTGGGCGCGCCGCATGGCCTGATCTGCGGGCGATTGCTCGGGCCGGTGCTGACGGCCAACCGGCAGGCGCTCGCAGAGGCCGGTCGTGACCACGCACGGTTTGACGCGGTGGCAAGCTGGCTCGCCGAGGCCCTTGGCGGTGATGCGGACTCCTCATTCGAAAGGCTCACACCGCTCCTGGACGACTGGGGCCTGCCGCGTCTGGGGCAGTGGGCCAAACCGCAGATCGATCTGCTGGAGATCGCGCGCGAAGCGTCCTCTGCCTCGTCGATGCGGGCCAATCCCTGCGAACTCCCCCCTGAAGCCTTGGTAAGTCTGATGCGGCAAGCGCTCTGACACAAGGCAGTCACCTTTGATGGGTGGCAAGCGGCGCGACGTCGCCTTGAAACATTCAACGGGGTCTCGGTCGTGCGTTCCGGCAAGGCCACGTGCCGTATCGGCGGAAATTCTGTTGCAAAGACCCGATTGAACCATTGCAGTTTATGTAATAATGTGCTCGTTAGCGCTAACAAGTCGGACCTGCGGTTTTCGCCGCGCCTTTCTGAGCACTCTGGGGAACGAGATTATGGCACATACAGTCGCGATAAACGGATTTGGACGGATCGGGCGCTGCGTCCTGCGCGCACTGATCGAAAACAAGGTCTCCGACATGGAGGTCGTGGCGATCAACGATCTGGCGAGCCCGGAAACGCTGGCGCATCTCTTGAAATACGACTCTGTTCATGGGCGGCTCAAGGCCGATGTTGCGGTCAAGAGCGACGGGATTGTCGTCAATGGCAAGCATATTGCCATCACGGCGATCCGGAACCCGGCGGAACTGCCGTGGAAAGGTGTCGACGTGGCGATGGAATGCACCGGTCTCTTTACCGCCCGCGACAAGGCGGCGGCGCATTTGGAGAACGGCTCCAAGCGCGTGCTGGTCTCGGCACCCGGTGCGGGCGCGGATCGCACCGTGGTCTGGGGGGTGAACCACAAGGAGATGACGAAGGACGATATCGTCGTCTCGAACGCCTCCTGCACCACGAATTGCCTCGCGCCTGTGGCCTATATCCTTGACCGCGAGTTCGGCATCAAGACCGGATACATGACCACCGTACATTCCTATACTGGCGATCAGCCGTCCCATGACACCCCGCACAAGGACCTCTACCGCGGTCGCGCCGCGGCACTGTCGATGGTGCCGACCTCCACCGGGGCGGCCAAGGCGATCTCGCTGGTGCTGCCGCATCTGGAAGGGCGGCTCGAAGGGTCTGCCGTGCGTGTGCCCACGGCGAATGTCTCGCTGGTCGATCTCTGCGTGATGACCGACAAGCCCGCAACCAAGGACGCGATCAACGCGGCCATGAAAGCGGCATCCGAAGGCGCGCTCAAGGGGGTGCTCGGCTACGAAACTGATCCGATGGTCTCGACCGATTTCAACCATGACCCGCGGTCTTCGGTCTTTGCACCAGCGCAGACCAGCGTCACCAAGGACGGCATGGTCCGCATTGTCAGCTGGTATGACAACGAATGGGGTTTCTCGAACCGGATGATCGACACTGGACGGCGGTTGGCGGAACTTGCCAAGTCCTGACCACATCCGGACTTCAGAGTTGCAGGAGGCACGAAAATGAGCCTGAATGACACCATCTCCCGCGTGACGGACCGTATCATCGAACGCAGTGCGGGCCTGCGCGGCGATTATCTCAAACGCATGCAGGCCGCGCGGTTCAAGGGACCGGCGCGGGCGCATCTGAGTTGCAGCGGCCAGGCGCATGCCTACGCGGGCGCAGGTTCGGACCAGGCCAAGATGGCGCATGAAAGCGCTGGCAATCTCGGCATCGTGACCACCTACAACGACATGCTCTCCGCGCATCAACCCTTCGAGCGGTTTCCCGAGCTGATCAAGCTAGCGGTGCGCGAGGCGGGCGGAACGGCGCAGGTCGCAGGCGGTGTTCCGGCCATGTGCGATGGTGTGACGCAAGGCGAGCCGGGGATGGAGCTGAGCCTCTTTTCGCGCGATGTCATTGCGCTGGCCACCGGCGTTGCCATGAGCCACAACACGTTCGATGCCGCCGTCTATCTCGGCGTCTGTGACAAGATCGTGCCGGGCCTCGTGATCGCAGCCCAAACTTTCGGCCATATCCCGACCGTTTTCCTGCCGGCGGGTCCCATGACTTCGGGGCTCTCCAACGACGAAAAATCGCTGGTGCGCCAGAAGTTCGCCGCCGGCGAAGTGGGCCGCCCGGAGCTCATGGCCGCGGAAATGGCGGCCTATCACGGCCCCGGCACCTGCACATTTTATGGCACCGCCAATACCAACCAGATGCTGATGGAGTTCATGGGACTGCACCTGCCGGGGGCCAGCTTCGTGACACCGAACACCGGCCTGCGCGACGCGCTGACCTGCGAAGGGGCGAAGCGCGCCCTGGCACTCTCCGATCTGGGGGAAAACTACACGCCGGTCTATGACGTCCTTGATGAACGCGCCTTCGTGAACGGCATCGTAGGGCTCAATGCCACGGGCGGGTCGACCAATCTGCTCATTCATCTGGTGGCGATGGCGCGGGCAGGGGGCATCCTTCTGGACTGGCAGGATTTTTCGGATATTTCCGAGGTGACGCCGCTGGTGGCGCGCATCTATCCCAACGGTCTTGCGGATGTGAACCATTTCCATGCGGCGGGCGGTCTGGGCTATGTCATCCGTGAACTGCTCGGCGCGGGTCTTCTTCATCCCGACACGACCACCGTCGCGGGCAAGGGGCTTGCGCTCTACACACAGGAGCCGAAATTCAAGGACGGCAAGGTCGTCTGGGAGCCCGGCACGACGAAAAGCCTCAACGACAAGATCGTGCGCCCGGCCGCTGATCCATTCCAGCCGACCGGCGGGCTCAAGCGGCTCACGGGCACCTTGGGCAATGCGGTGATGAAGGTCTCCGCGGTCAAACCCGAGCACCATGTGGTCGAAGCCCCGGCCCGGGTTTTCAACGATCAGGAAGAGGTCAAGGCCGCCTGCAAGGCCGGGGAGATCACCGCCGACACGGTGATCGTGGTCCGCTTTCAGGGTCCCAAGGCCAACGGCATGCCGGAATTGCACAGCCTCACACCGCTTCTGAAGAACCTGCAGGCCAAGGGTCTCAACGTGGCGCTGGTCACGGACGGGCGCATGTCCGGTGCTTCCGGATCGGTGCCCGCGGCGATCCATGTGAGTCCCGAGGCGCTCGATGGCGGTGCGATCAGCAAGCTGCAGGACGGCGATCTGCTGCGCGTAGATGCGGTGGCGGGCGTGCTCGACATCCTGACCCCGGGCGTGCTCGATCGCGCCCCGGCCAGTGCCGATCTCGGCGGCAATGAATTCGGCCTCGGCCGCGAACTCTTCGCGCTCTTCCGCCAGAAGGTCGGCTCGGCCGATACCGGCGCAAGCGTGTTCTACTGACGAAAGGATACTTTCCATGACCCCGCAAGACGCCAGCAAGCGCGCCCGTGAAATTTGCGGGCTCGCCCCGATCGTTCCGGTGCTCGTGGTCACGGACGCCCGGCACGCCCGACCGCTGGCCGAGGCGCTGGTGGCCGGTGGCCTGCCTGCACTGGAGGTGACGCTGCGCACCCCGGCGGCCCTCGAGGTGATTGCCGAAATGGCCAAGGTCAAGGGCGGCGTTGTCGGAGCCGGCACCCTCGTGACACCTGCGGATGTTCGCGCTGCCAAGGCCGCGGGTGCTACCTTCGGCGTCTCTCCCGGCGCGACGGATGCGCTCATCGCGGCCTGCGAGGCGGAAGACCTGCCGCTGCTGGCCGGTGCCGCGACCGCCACCGAAGCCATGCGCCTGCTGGAGCGCGGCTATGACATGCTGAAGTTCTTCCCCGCCGAAGCTTCGGGCGGCGCGCCCGCACTCAAGGCGATCGGCGCGCCATTGCCGCAGATTTCCTTCTGCCCCACTGGTGGCGTCAGCCCGCAAAACGCGCAGAGCTACCTGTCGCTGCCCAATGTCGTCTGCGCGGGCGGCAGCTGGGTAGCCCCCGCCGATCTGGTCGCAAAGGGCGACTGGGCGGGGATCGAAGCGCTTGCCCGGGACGCGAGCAAGCTGGGCCGCTAGGACGCCTGCCATTTTTCCAAGTTGCAGTACCTTGCGTTTCTGGCCAATCTTGACGAAGCCAGAACAGGAAGTGACCCTTGCCCCCGGAAAGATGTGCGCCTTTGAACTTCGAAGACCCCAAACTGCTGATCCTCGATTGCGATGGCGTCTTGATCGACAGTGAGGTGATCAGCGCCGATACGCTGATCGAACTGCTGGCCGAATACGACATCAACATCGACAGGGCCTTCGTCCGCGGGCATTTTCTGGGGCGCAGCTTCCCGACCGTGAAAGGCCTGGTTCAGGAGCACTTTGACTTCGGCCTGCCCGAGCGCTTCGAGGCGGACTACCGTGCACGCCTGCTGGCGCGGTTCGAGACCGACCTGCGCCTGATGGAGGGAGTGGAGACGATGCTCGACGCGCTCGCCATCCCCAACTGCGTGGCCACGTCGAGCAGCCCGGTCCGTGTGACCAGGTCGCTTGAGTTGACCGGCGTCTTGTCCCGGTTCGAGGGCCGCATCTTCACCGCCTCCGAAGTGGCGCGGGGCAAGCCTGCGCCTGATCTCTTTCTGCATGCCGCGGCACGTCTTGGCGTCGCGCCAATGGAGTGCCTTGTGATCGAAGACAGCAGCGTCGGGCTTCAGGCGGCGCTCTCTGCCGGTATGCAGGCGATCTGGTTCACCGGAGGTGCGCATATGGCCGCATCCCGGCACCTGGCGATCGAGGTGCCTGGCTTTCCGCAGGGCCCGCATTACCGGATTGACAGTTTCGCCGCCTTGTTCGAGCAGATTCCCTCCCTCGTGCAGCCGGAAAGGGAGCGCTCCTGATGGCCGGCAAACCACACCAGGACGAAGCCGCCATCGACCTCGCCGCGCGCGCCGCCTGGATGTATTACCTTGGTGGCATGACGCAGGACCTCATTGCGAAGGAACTGGGCGTGTCGCGGCAACGGGCGCAGCGGCTGGTGGCGCGGGCCACGTCCGAGGGGCTGATCGCGGTGCGGCTCAACCATCCTGTCGCGGCTTGCCTCGAGCTCGAGCGCGATCTCAGGAGACGCTACGGTCTGAGCCTTGCGCGGGTGGCCCCGGCATTGCCGGAAGGAATGGATCCGGTGATCGCGGTGGCCCCCATGGCCGCTCAGGAAATCGAACGCGCGCTGAAATCCGACGTGCCTCTGGTGATCTCGCTCGGCACAGGCCGGACGCTGCGCAAATCCGTCGATGCGATGCCGCCCATGTCCTGCCCGCAGCACAAGCTCGTGTCGCTGATCGGCAATGCCGCGCGGGATGGCTCGGCCACGGTCTATGAAGTGATCATGCGGCTTGCCGACAGGGTCGGGGCGCGACACTACCCGCTGGCCTTGCCGCTCATTGCCGATGATGAGGCGGATCGCGACTTCCATCTCGGCCTGCGCCATGTGCAGCCGGCGCTGGCGCTGGCGCGGCGGGCCGACGTGTCTTTCGTGGGCATTGGCCAGATCGGTGAAGGGGCGCCGCTGATCGTCGACGGGTTCATCGACCGGGATGGGCTCGACCGACTTCTGGAGCGGGGTGCGGTCGGTGAAATCGTTGGCTGGGCATTCGATTCGGAAGGTCGCTACCTCGATGGCGATGTCAATGCGCTCATCAACGGGCTGCGCGCCGATGCTTCCGGCAACCCGGTGGTCTGCGTCGGTGCGGGGACAAGCAAGATCAAGGCCTTGCGCGCCGCTTTGACGGGGAAACTGGTGTCCGGGCTGATCACGGATGAGACCACTGCACGCCAGATTCTTGCCTGAAACTGCTTAAAAAGACGACATTTTGAGAAAGTCTTTGACTTTTACGTGACGTTAGGTGAATAATTGTCGCCATAGTGAGCAATCGCTCATTAACACCTTTTGGGAGGAACTAATGACACTGAAAGTAAGCAGCCTATTGGGCGCTTGCGCTGTTGCAGCGCTGTCAACCGCCGCTCTGTCCGAAGAGATCACCGTTGCCACTGTGAACAACGCTGACATGATCACCATGCAGGAGCTGGCTCCGGCCTGGGAAGCAGCGACCGGCAACACGATCAACTGGGTTGTTCTGGAAGAAAACGTTCTGCGCCAGCGGACGACGACCGACATTGCGACCAATGGCGGTTCGTTCGACGTCATGTTCATCGGTGCCTATGAGACGCCGATCTGGGGTGCAAAAGGCTGGCTGACGCCGCTGGACGATTTCGCCGACGATGCAGCCTATGACCTTGAGGACGTGTTCCCGCTGGTCCGCAACGGCCTGTCCGCCGAGGGAAGCCTCTACGCGGTGCCGCTCTACTCCGAAACCTCGTTCACCTTCTACCGCACGGACCTGTTCGAAAAGGCCGGCATCGAAGTGCCGAGCGAGCAGATCACCTACACCGAGTTCGCCGAGATGGCGGCCAAGCTGCATGATCCGGCAAACGGCATCTACGGCACCTGCCAGCGCGGCAAGGCCGGCTGGGGCGAGAACATGGCGTTCGTCGGCACCGTGGCCAACGCCTTCGGTGCTGAATGGTTCGACATGGACTGGAACCCGCAGCTTGACAGCCCGGAATGGAACGCGGCGATCACCTACTACGTCGATCTCATGACCCAATCGGGCCCTCCGGGAGCATCGGCGAACGGTCACAACGAAAACCGTGCGCTGTTCAAGGATGGCAAATGCGCGACCTGGGTTGATGCAACCTCGGCCGCCGGTGACGTGCGTAACCCGGATACCTCCGGCGTTGCCGACGTGACCGATTTCTTCAAGGCGCCGATGCAGGTCACCGACAAGGGCACCGGCTGGTTCTGGTCCTGGGCGCTCGCCATTCCGGCAAGCTCGCAGAAAGCCGACACCGCCAAGGAGTTCCTGAAGTGGGCGACATCGAAGGAATACTTCGAGATGGTTGGTGAAAGCAAAGGTTGGGTCGCTGTTCCCAGCGGTACGCGCAAATCGGTCGAAGAAGACGCGCGTCGTCTGGAAGCGGCACCTTTCGCGAATACCATCGTGGAGGCAATCCTGTCGGTTAACCCCGCAGATCCGACCCGCGACCCGGTTCCCTACACCGGCGTTCAGTTTGTCGCGATCCCCGAGTTCCAGGGCATCGGCAACTACGTAGGCCAGCAGGTCGCCGCGGCTCTGGCCGGACAGGCGACAGTCGAAGAAGCACTGGCCAACAGCCAGCAGTTCGCAGTGCGCGAAATGACGAAAGCCGGTTACATCAAGTAACCGCCTCCCTGGGCGGGCCGGAGCATCAAGCGCCGGCCCGCTTTGGGCCTCATCACTTCCATGCTAGTATTTTGGCAAGGACCCCCTAGGGTCTTTCCTTGAATGCTGACCAAGCTTCGCGGGGAGGGCGAACCATATGTCGACCAAAGCTTCCAGAACTTCTGCCAGGCTGATGATCTCCCCCGCGGTGATCTTGCTGCTGGGATGGATGATCATTCCTCTCGGCATGACCCTCTATTTCTCGTTCCTGCGCTACAACCTGCTGCAGCCGGGGGACAACCCGTTCGTCGGATGGGAGAACTACTACTGGTTCTTCACCGATCCCAGCTTCAGCGCCGCGATGTGGAACACGCTGATCCTTGTCGGCGGCGTGCTGACGATCACGACACTGGGCGGCATTTGCTTTGCGCTCTTGCTCGACCGGCCGATGTTCGGGCAGGGCATCATCCGGATCATGGTCATCGCCCCGTTCTTCGTGATGCCCACCGTGTCCGGTCTGGTCTGGAAGAACATGTTCATGAACCCGGTGAATGGCATTTTCGGCCAGATCGCCACCGGCTTGGGGTTCCAGCCGATCGATTTCTTCGGCCAGATCCCGATGGCGTCGATCATCTTCATCGTCTCGTGGATGTGGCTGCCCTTTGCCACGCTGATCCTGCTGACCGCATTGCAATCGCTTGACCAGGAGCAACTGGAAGCCGCCGAGATGGACGGGGCCAGCTGGGTGAACCGTTTCTGGTTCATCATGCTGCCGCATCTGGCCCGCGCCATCACCGTGGTGATCCTGATCCAGACGATCTTTCTGTTGTCGATCTTCGCCGAGATCCTGGTGACCACCAACGGCGGTCCGGGCGTGGCCACAACCAACCTCACCTACCTGATCTATGTCTCGTCGCTGCTGCAATACGACGTCGGCATCGGCAGCGCAGGTGGTGTCGTCGCAATCATCCTTGCCAACATCGTCGCATTCTTCCTGATGCGGATGATCGGCAAGAACCTCGACGCGTAGGGGAGGACCTGACATGGCACGCGCAGTCTCGAACACGACCAAGATCTGGAATACGGCCACCGCAGGCACGCTTGGGTTCCTGATGTTCTTCCCGATCCTGTGGATCCTGATCCTCGCCTTCAAGACCGAAGAGGACGCGATCCGGGCCCCTCTGCAGGTTCTGTTCGGCTCCGGCTGGACCATGGAAAGCTTCGCCGCCGTGCAGGCCCGGTCGGACTATTTCAGGCACTTCATGAACTCGGTCATCATCTCTGTCGGCTCGACCTTCCTGGGTCTTTTGATCGCGATCCCGGCGGCCTGGGCGATGGCCTTTGTGCCCGCCAAGCGGACCAAGGACGTGCTGATGTGGATGCTGTCGACCAAGATGCTGCCGCCCGTCGGTGTGCTGATCCCGATCTATCTGATCTTCCGCGATCTTGGATTGCTGGATACCCGGATCGGCCTCACCTTCGTTCTGATGATGATCAACCTGCCGATCATCATCTGGATGCTCTACACCTACTTCAAGGAAATCCCCGGCGAGATCCTCGAGGCGGCGCGGATGGACGGGGCCTCCCTGAAAGAGGAAATCATCTATGTGCTGACGCCGATGGCGATCCCGGGCATGGCCTCGACAGTCTTGCTCTGCATCATCCTGGCCTGGAACGAAGCCTTCTGGACGTTGAACCTGACCGCGGCAAAGGCCGCACCTCTGACGGCCTTCATCGCGAGCTACTCGAGCCCCGAGGGCCTGTTCTACGCCAAACTCAGCGCGGCCTCGATCATGGCGATCGCGCCGATCCTCATCATGGGCTGGTTCAGCCAGAAACAACTTGTCCGGGGTCTGACCTTCGGCGCTGTGAAGTAAGGAATAGACGCATGGGACGTATTACACTCAAAAAGGTCTCCAAGAGCTTCGGCGATGTCGAGGTGATCCCGCCGCTGGATCTGCAGATCAACGATGGCGAGTTCGTGGTCTTCGTCGGCCCCTCGGGTTGCGGCAAGTCCACGCTGCTCCGCCTGATCGCGGGGCTCGAGGACACCACCTCCGGCAATATCGAGATCGATGGCAAGGACGCCACGGCCCTGCCGCCCGCCAAACGCGGTCTGGCGATGGTGTTCCAGTCCTACGCGCTTTATCCGCATATGTCGGTGCGCAAGAATATCGCCTTTCCGATGAAGATGGCAAAGATGCCTGAGGACGAACAGAACCGCAGGATCGAAGCCGCCGCCAAGGCGCTGAACCTGACCGACTACCTGGAGCGCCGCCCTGGTCAGTTGTCCGGCGGTCAGCGTCAGCGGGTTGCCATCGGCCGGGCCATCGTGCGCGAACCTGCCGCCTTCCTCTTCGACGAGCCGCTCTCGAACCTCGACGCTGCGCTGCGCGTCGGCATGCGCTTGGAAATCTCCGAGCTTCACAAGAAACTCGAAACAACGATGATCTACGTGACCCACGACCAGGTCGAAGCGATGACCATGGCCGACAAGATCGTGGTCTTGCAGGCGGGCGTGATCGAACAGGTCGGCAGCCCGCTCGAGCTCTACCGTGCGCCCCGCAACAAGTTCGTCGCGGGCTTCATCGGCAGCCCCAAGATGAACCTGCTCGAGGGGCCCGAGGCCGCCAAGCACAACGTCCACACCATCGGCATCCGCCCCGAGCATATCGACATGTCCAGGACCGAAGGCGCGTGGAAGGGCACCGTGGGCGTCGCCGAACACCTCGGCTCGGACACCTTCATGCACATCCACGGCATCCCGGGCTGCGACCCGATGACCGTTCGGGTAGGTGGCGAGGTCGACATCAAGCACGGTGACACCGTCTACCTCACACCCAATCCGTCCCATATCCACAAATTCGGCGCAGACGAACTCAGGATCGAATGAAACGGGTGGCCGGAAAAGTGGCGCTGGTGACCGGCGGCGCGCGGGGCATTGGCAGCGCGATCTGCGAGGCGCTGGCCCAGGCTGGCGCAAAGGTCGCCGTGTCGGACCTGCGGCTGGAGGAGGCCAAGGTGACGGCCGATGCCATCGGCGGCATGGCGGTCGAGATGAACGTCATGGATTTCGACGCCATCAAGCGCGGTGTGCGGCAGGTCGAGGAAACCCTTGGCGGGATAGACATCCTTGTGAACAACGCGGGCATCTTCAGCATGGCCTCGATCGACAAGATCACACCCGAGGACTATCGCCGCCAGTACGACATCAATGTCGGCGGCACGATCTTTGCCTGCCAGGCCGTGGTGCCGGGCATGAAGAAGCGCGGCGGCGGGGCGATCATCAACTTTTCGTCGCAGGCGGGGCGGCGCGGAGAGCCCAACATCACGATCTATTGCTCGACCAAGGCGGCGGTGATCTCGATCACTCAGTCTTTGGCGCTGGAACTGGCGGGCGACAACATTCGCGTCAACGCCATCGCACCCGGCGTGATCGACACGCCGATGTGGGACGTGGTCGACGCTCAATTCGCCGAATACGAGAACAAGCCCAGGGGCCAGAAGAAACGTGAGGTCGGCGAGGCCGTCCCGCTGGGCCGCATGGGCGATCCGAAAGACGTGGCCGACCCGGTCGTATTCCTCGCCTCGGACGAGGCCCGTTACATCACCGCCCAGACCTTGAACGTCGATGGCGGCAATTGGATGAGCTGACATGAAGAAACTCGGCAACGCCACCCTTCCGACCCTCGGCATCGACGTGCCGCGCTATGACCGCAGCGCGCTCCGGCCCGGCATTCTGCATGTGGGTGTGGGCAATTTCCACCGCGCGCATCAGGCCGTCTATCTCGAGCGCTTGCAGAACGCGCGCTTCGATCCGGCCTGGGGGCTGGTCGGGGCAGGGGTGCGCGAGCCCGATGCTTTCATGCGCCGGAAACTGGCCGAGCAGGACTGGCTCTACACCGTGGTCGAAGTGGAAGGCAGCAAGCTCAGCGCAAGCGTTGTGGGCTGCATGATGGATTTCGTGGCCGTCGATCCCGCGACCAATGCGCCGCTCATCGAAGCGATGACCAATCCCGAGACGCGTATCGTCTCGCTCACCGTCACTGAAGGCGGCTATTTCGTGGACAGCGCCACCGGGCAGTTCGATCTCGCACATCCGCTGGTGGCCGCCGACATCTCGCATCCGGGCAGTGGGCACACGGTTTTCGGCGCCATGGTTTCGGCGCTGGCCGCGCGTCGCCTTGCGGGCACGGCGCCCTTTACCGTGATGTCCTGCGACAACCTGCCGGGCAATGG
This sequence comes from uncultured Alphaproteobacteria bacterium, assembly GCA_963715055.1. Taxonomy (GTDB): domain Bacteria; phylum Pseudomonadota; class Alphaproteobacteria; order Rhodobacterales; family Rhodobacteraceae; genus CAVQRB01. The sequence continues at coordinate 98,116 of CAVQRB010000001.1, forward strand.
CGATGCCGCACGTGCTGCGGTCCTGGGCATCGCCCGGGGGCGGAACGCGGATCTGGCCAAGTGGATCGGCGATCACGTGACCTTCCCCAATGCCATGGTCGACCGCATCACGCCCGCGACCGGCGATCGCGAACGCAGCACCCTGGCGCAGAAGTTCGGGATCGAGGATAATTACCCGGTCTTTTGCGAGCCCTTCATCCAATGGGTGCTGGAGGACAGCTTCTGCAACGGGCGTCCCTCGCTTGATGAGGTGGGCGTCACGCTGACGGCGGACATTCACGACTACGAAAAGATGAAGATCCGCATTCTGAACGGTGGCCATGCGCTGCTGTGCTACCCGGCGGCGCTGATGGGCATCGAGCTTGCCCATGAGGCGCTTGAGAACGACCTGATCCGGGCCTATCTGCGCAAGGTGCTCGAGGACGATGTGCTGGCGCTGGTGCCCACTGTGCCGGGCTTCACCCCCGCGCAGTACCTCGACCTGATCTTCCGACGTCTGGACAATACCGGCGTCGCGGATCAGATCGAACGGCTCTGTCATGACGGATCGAACCGGCAACCGAAGTTCACCATTCCTTCGGTGCGCGACGATCTGGCCAAGGGGCATGTGCCCGTCGGGTTGGCGCTTGGCGCGGCGCTCTGGTGCCGCTACTGCTGCGGCAAGACCGATGCGGGCCGGACCATCGCGGCCAATGATCCCAACTGGAGCACGCTTCAGGCGACGGCGCTGGCGGCGCAGGAAGCACCGGGGCGCTGGCTTGATCAGTCCGATATCTACGGCGATGTGGGTCTGGATCCGGCATTCCGGAAGCAATTTGCTGCCTGCCTGCGCTTCTTGCAGGCGCATGGCACTGAGGCGAGCCTGAAGCACTACCTGCAAGGCGCCGAGTTTTTGAGCGAGAACGCCGACGCGTCCTGATGCAACGGCGTCTTGGGCCCGAGATAAGGCTCGGGGATTGACCCGGTGTTTCTGTTACCGATAACGGACTGCGAGCGGCATTCAGAAGAGTGGGAGACTGGACCAGATGATCCTGTGTTGCGGTGAAGCGCTGATTGACATGATCCCCATCGTCTCCCGCGACGGGCAGGAGGGGTTCGCCCCCCATGCGGGCGGTGCGGTCTTCAACACGGCCATCGGCCTTGGCCGCCTTGGCGCGCGCACCGGGTTCCTGACCGGTCTCTCGACCGATCTCTTCGGCCAGCGCCTTGCTGCGGTCCTTCAGGACAGCCAGGTGGATACGCACTTCTCCATCACCTCCGACAAGCCTACGACCCTGGCCTTCGTCAAGCTGGACAACGGCCATGCGACCTACACCTTCTACGATGAAAACACCGCCGGCCGCAGCCTGACGCCCGACCAACTGCCCGAATTGCCGCGTGAGGCGGCAGCGCTCTACTTTGGCGGCATCAGCCTGATCAGCGAGCCCTGTGCCGACTTCTATGCCGCCCTTGCCGCGCGCGAGGCCGGTCAGCGGGTGATCATGCTCGATCCCAACATCCGCACGGGCTTCATCCGCGACGAAGAGCGGTACCGCAAGCGTCTGGCGGGCATGATCGAGGCTGCTGACATCATCAAGGTCTCGGACGAGGATCTGGGCTGGCTGGTGCCGGAGGCTGCAGGCATGGCAGAGAAGGCAGCAATCCTCGCTGCCGGCAAGATCGTGATCGTGACCTGCGGCGGCGACGGCGCGCATGCCTTCCTGCCTTCGGGCGCGGCGGTCGAGGTGGCCGCAGAGCGGGTTGTCGTCGTCGATACAGTGGGTGCGGGCGATACGTTCAATTCGGGCGTGCTCGCGAAGCTTTCGGCAGACGGTTTGCTGAGCCGGTCCGGGCTGTCGGCGATCACCGCGCCGCAGATGCGCGCGGCCCTTGTCCACGGTGCCACCGTCGCTGCCGTGACGGTGTCGCGCGCCGGTGCGAACCCGCCCTGGGCCCACGAGTTGTGAAGAAATAAAACCTGTCGAAGGTGGCAGGCCGATGCTAACCATATGACTGACCCGAAACGGCGCCCTCCCACGCCGTAGAACCGCAAAGAGATCGTAAAACCTATGCTGACTGAATGCATCAAACCCGTTTCCGTGCCTGAGCTGACGGCGGACATCCTGCGTCACCTCAAGCAATCCATCGGCAAGGACGCCAGCCACGCCTCGACCTATGACTGGCGCATGTCGCTGGCCCTGGCGCTGCGCGACCGGGTGGTGGACCCGTGGTTCGAAAGCACCCGCAAGACCTATGAAGCCAAGGGCAAGCGGGTCTACTACCTTTCGATGGAATTCCTGATGGGACGGCTGATCGAGGATGTGGCGGTCAACCTCGGGATGGAAGAGGTAGCCGAAGCCGCGATGAAATCGCTGGGGCAGGACTATGCCCGCGTCGTCGCCGATGAACCGGATGCCGCTCTTGGCAATGGCGGCCTCGGTCGTTTGGCCGCCTGTTTCATGGATTCTCTCTCCACGCTCGGCATTCCCGCATACGGTTATGGCATCCGCTACGAACACGGGCTGTTTCAGCAGCACTTTGAAGACGGAATGCAGATCGAAACTGCCGAAACCTGGCTCGCACAACGCCATGTCTGGGAATTCGAGCGGCCTGAGGTTGCCTATCCCATCCATTTCGGCGGCCATGTGGCCGAGGAAAAGGGCAAGACGGTCTGGCATGCGGGTGAGACCGTCATGGCTTCGGCCTATGATACGCCGGTGGTCGGCTGGCAGGCGCGGTGGGCCAATACGCTGCGGCTCTGGGCGGCCAAGCCCACCACCAATTTCGACCTCGAGAGCTTCAACCGAGGCGACTACATCGCCGCCAGCGCCCCCGAGGCACTGGCCCGCACGATCAGCCGCGTGCTTTACCCCGACGATACGACGGTGGGCGGCAAGGAATTGCGCCTCAAGCAGGAATACTTCTTCACCTCAGCGTCGATTCAGGACCTGCTGCGCCGCTACATCAGCGAGGGTGGCGAGATGGGCGAACTTGCGGATCACGTGGCGATCCAGCTCAACGACACGCATCCCGCCATCGCCGGACCGGAGCTTGTGCGCCTGCTGATGGACGAGCACGGCTTTGAGGTGGGCAAGGCGATCAGTACCGCGCGCGCCTGCCTCGGCTATACCAACCACACGCTGCTGCCCGAGGCGCTGGAGCGCTGGCCCGAAGAGCTTTTCGCGCGCATTCTGCCGCGGCACCATCGGATCATCCAGTTGATCGAGGCGGCGCATCTAGCGGCTACCTCCAGCGACATCCGCATTCTGGAGCGCGGCGAGGTCAAGATGGGAGAGTTGGCTTTCATCATGGCTCACCGCGTCAATGGCGTCTCGGCACTGCACAGCGAATTGGTCAAGGAGACGGTCTTTGCGGATCTGCACAAGACCTACCCGAACCGCATCATCAACCAGACCAATGGCATCACGCCGCGGCGCTGGCTCTACACCTGCAACCGGCCGCTGCGCGGGCTGATCAACGACACCATCGGCACTGGCTGGCCGGACGATCTGGAGCAACTTGACGGTCTCGCAAAGCATGTGAATGACGCGGGCTTTCTGGAGAAGTTCCAGGCGGCCAAGGACGCCAACAAGGCGCATCTTTCGAACTGGCTCAAGGCGCGCGACGGCGTCAGTCTTGATCCTGCCGCCATGTTCGACGTGCAGATCAAGCGCATCCACGAATACAAGCGCCAGCACATGAACCTGCTCGAGACCGTGGCGCTCTGGAACGAGATCCGCGACAATCCGAACGGCGACTGGACGCCGCGGGTGAAGATTTTCGGCGGCAAGGCGGCCCCCGGCTATGTCGTGGCCAAGCAGATCATCCACCTCATCAATGATGTGGCCAAGGTGATCAACGCCGATCCTGTGACGCGCGACTACCTGAAGATCGTCTATCCGGAGAATTACAACGTCTCGATGGCGGAGATCCTGATCCCGGCCACGGATCTCTCCGAGCAGATCTCCACCGCCGGAAAGGAAGCCTCCGGCACCGGCAACATGAAATTTGCTCTGAATGGCGCGCCCACCATCGGCACGCTCGATGGGGCGAATGTGGAAATCCGCGAGCATGTCGGGGCGGAGAACTTCTTTCTCTTCGGGCTGACGGCAGCGGAGGTTACCGCCCGCCGGGCCGAGCCCGACTATGCCCGCCGGGCCATCGAGGCCAGCCCGCGTCTGACGCGCGCGCTCGAGCAGATCGCGAGTGGCGTGTTCTCGGGCAAGGACACCGACCGCTACAAGGGGTTGGTGAGCGGGCTCTACGAGCACGACTACTTCCTCGTGACCTGTGATTTCGACAGCTATTTCGATACCCAGCGCAAGGTGGATGCGGCCTTCCGCGAGAGCACGGGCTGGACCCGGATGGCGGCGTTGAACACGGCCCGGGTGGGCTGGTTCTCCTCCGATCGCACGATCAGCGGCTACGCGCAGGACATCTGGGATGCGCGCAGCCTGATCGAGCCCCGCAAACAGCGCCGCAACGTGGCCTGAGCAAGGAGCCGAAAGATGACCCCCGAGGACGCCCAAACAATCATCGCCGGAACCCATCCGGACCCGTTTGCCGTCCTCGGACTGCATGAGAGCGGCGGCAAGCTTGTCGTCCGCGCATTCGTTCCCGGTGCAGAGGCGATCGAGGCTATCGATACGGGCAACGGCAAGCGCATTGCCGACCTGGTGCCGGTGCCGGATGCCCCCGGTCTCTTCGAGGGGGTCACCCGGCGGAAAAAGCGCTTCGCCTATCACCTGAAGGTCAGCCAAGGCGGCAACCTCTGGACCGCGGATGACCCTTACCGCTTCGGCCCGGTCATGGGGGAACTCGACGAGCACCTGATCGGCGAAGGCGCGCACCGTCAGCTATGGCGCGTTCTGGGCGCTCATGTGATGACGCATGAGGGCGTGCCGGGCACGCATTTCGCGGTCTGGGCTCCCAACGCCCGGCGGGTCTCCATCGTGGGCGATTTCAATACCTGGGACGGGCGGCGGCATCTCCTGCGGCGGCGAGGGCAGACAGGGGTCTGGGAAACCTTCATTCCCAATGTAGGCGAGGGTGCAATCTACAAATACGAGGTGCTCGACAGCGGCGGCAATCTTCAGCCCCTGAAGGCCGATCCGGTTGGTTTCGGTGCCGAACATCCGCCCGCGACGGGTTCCGTGGTGCGCGAGATCGCCGGGTATGACTGGCAGGATGACGCCTGGATGACCCGCCGGCAGGCAGCACAGCGCATCGACCAGCCGATCTCCATCTACGAGGTGCATCTGGGTTCCTGGCGGCGCGTGCCGGAGGAAGGCAACCGGCCCTTGAGCTACGTTGAACTGGCCCGCGATCTGGTGGCCTATGTCAAGGATCTGGGCTTTACCCACATCGAACTCATGCCGATCTCGGAGTTTCCCTTTGACGGCTCCTGGGGCTACCAGCCGGTGGGGCTTTTCGCTCCCACCATCCGCCATGGCACTCCTGATGAATTCCGCGCGCTGGTCGAGGCCTGCCACGCAGAAAACATCGGCCTGCTGCTCGACTGGGTGCCGGGGCATTTCCCCGAAGACCCGCATGGGCTGGTGCGCTTCGATGGCACGGCGCTCTATGAGCACGCGGACAGGCGGGAAGGGTTCCATCCCGACTGGAACACGATGGTCTTCAATTACGGCCGGGCGGAGGTCTCCAACTACCTGATCGCCAATGCACTCTACTGGCTTGAGGAGCATCACATCGATGGGCTCCGCGTCGATGCGGTGGCCTCTATGCTCTACCGCGACTACTCTCGCAAGGATGGTGAGTGGATCCCCAACAAGGACGGTGGGCGCGAGAACCTCGAAGCCATCGCCTTCTTGCAGAACATGAACATTGCGGCCTATGGCGAGGTGCCTGGCATCATGACCGTGGCCGAGGAATCCACCGCCTTCTCCGGCGTGAGCGCGCCTGCGGATACCGGCGGGCTGGGCTTCGGGTTCAAGTGGAACATGGGCTGGATGAACGACACGCTGAAATACATGTCCGAAGACCCGGTGCACCGCAAATATCATCATTCCAAGATGACCTTCGGTCTGCACTATGCCTTTTCGGAGAATTTCATCCTGCCGATCAGCCATGACGAGGTGGTGCACGGCAAGGGCTCGATGCTCGACAAGATGCCGGGGCAGGGCGCGGATAAATTCGCCAACCTGCGCGCCTACTATGGCTTCATGTGGGGGCATCCGGGCAAGAAACTCCTGTTCATGGGCTGCGAGTTTGCCCAAGGCGCGGAATGGAACCACGACAGCAGCCTCGACTGGCACCTGCTCGACATCGACTGGCACCGTGGTGTGCAGGCGCTGATCCGCGATCTCAACACGCTCTACCGCAATAGCCCCGCGCTCCACGAGCGCGATACGAAGCCCGAAGGTTTCGAATGGGTCGAGGAAAACAATGGCGACGAATCTGTCCTTGTCTGGCTGCGGCGCGGGGCGGGCGATACGCCGCCCATGCTGGTGGTGTCGAATTTCACGCCGGTGGAGCGCACCGGCCGCCGCATCGGCGTGCCGGAACAGGGCCGCTGGGCGGAGCGTCTGAACACCAATGCGCAGTTCTATGGCGGCGACGGGCGGGGCAATATGGGAGGGGTCCTGTCCGAACGGATCGCCGCTTCCGGGCGGGCGCAGTCGATCAAGGTGACGCTGCCGCCGCTCACGACACTGTTTTTCGAGCTGGAGCGTGACTGAGGTCGCACCGGCTATTTGAAAGATTTCAGGGGGAGGACCACAATGAACAATGAATCGCAAAGGCTGGCCCATCAGACCATGGCCTTCGTGCTCGCAGGCGGGCGCGGCAGCCGGCTCTATGAACTGACCGACCGACGTGCCAAACCGGCGATGTATTTTGGTGGCAAAAGCCGGATCATCGACTTCCCCCTCTCCAACGCAGTGAATTCCGGCATCCGACGGATTGGCGTCGCCACGCAATACAAGGCGCATTCGCTCATTCGCCACCTGCAGCGTGGCTGGAGCTTCTTTCGCGCCGAACGCAACGAGTCCCTCGACATCCTGCCCGCCTCCCAGCAGATGAACGACGAGAACTGGTACAAGGGTACCGCCGACGCCGTGGCCCAGAACCGCGACATCATCGAAGGCTACGGGCCGAAATACATCATCATCCTCGCGGGCGATCACATCTACAAGCAGGACTATTCGCTGATGGTGAAACACCACGTCGAAAGCGGCGCGGATGTCACCGTGGGCTGCATCGAGGTGCCGCGCATGGAGGCCACCGGTTTCGGCGTGATGAAGGTTGACGAAAACGACCGCATCCTCGATTTCGTGGAAAAGCCGAAAGACCCGCCTGCGATGCCGGGTCATCCCGACCAGGCACTCGCCTCCATGGGCATTTATGTCTTCGCGACCAAGTATCTCTTCCAGGTGCTGGCAGACTGCGCGGCCCAGCCGGGATATGGCGATGATTTTGGCGGCGATATCATTCCCAAGATCGTGCGTGAGGGCAAGGCCGTGGCGCATCCTTTCAGCCGTTCCTGCGTGCGCTCGGGGACCGAGGATGCGCCCTACTGGCGCGACGTGGGCACGGTCGATGCCTTCTGGCAGGCCAATATCGACCTCACGGACTTCCGCCCCGAGCTTGATCTTTACAACAACGACTGGCCGATCTGGACCTATTCGGAACTGACGGCGCCGGCGAAATTCATCCACAACGAAGAAGGGCGCCGCGGCTCCGCTGTCTCCTCAATGGTCTCGGGCGGCTGCATCATCTCGGGCTCGAGCCTCGAGCGCTGCCTGATGTTCACTGGCGTGCGCACGCATTCCTTCTCGCAGCTGTCCGGCGTGGTAGCGCTGCCCTACGTGGAGATCAATCGGCAGGCGCGGCTCAAAAATGTGGTCATCGATCGTGGCGTGGTCATCCCGAAAGGGCTGGTCGTCGGCGAGGATCCGGACCTCGATGCCAAGCGGTTCCGGCGCACGGCCAGCGGCATCTGCCTCATCACCCAACCCATGATCGATCGTCTGGAAAGCTGAGCCATGAAGGTTCTCTACGTTGCTTCCGAATGTGCGCCCTTCATCAAGACCGGCGGCCTCGCGGATGTGATTGGCGCCGTGCCCAAGGCGCTGGCCGGGCTTGGCGTTGAGGCGCGAGTGATGCTGCCGGCCTATCCCGCGCTTGCCGGGATTGCTGCGAAGGGCAAGGTGGTCTGGGAGGCCGAGGCGCTGCTCGGCGGACCGGCGAAGCTGCGCGCCTGCACCGCCGAAGGCATCGAGTTGATGCTGCTAGAAGCGCCGCATCTCTTCGACCGGGCCGGCGGCATCTACCTCGATGCGACCGGGCAGGACTGGACCGACAACGCCCAGCGGTTCGGCGCGCTGTCGCAGGTTGCGGCGCGCGTCGCCATGGAGGGCGCCGCCGGATGGAAACCCGATCTCGTGCATGCCCATGACTGGCAGGCGGGGCTCGTCCCTGCCTACCTGCGGCAATGGGGGGCAGAGGTTCCTTCCGTCCTGACGATCCACAACATCGCCTTTCAGGGTCTCTTCGATCCTACGCTGATGGCGCCGCTGAATCTCTCCCCGGCGCTCTACACGTCCGAAGGCATGGAATATTTCTGGCGCTTCGGGTTTCTCAAGGCAGGCATCGCCTATTCCAACAAGATCACGACCGTCAGCCCCACCTATGCGCGGGAACTGATGCTGCCGGAGTTCGGCATGGGGCTCGAAGGCATGCTGCGGGCCCGGGCGGGCGATCTCTCGGGTATCCTCAACGGGATCGATCTCGACATCTGGAACCCGGAAACCGACCCGGCCCTGGTCGAGCCCTACACGGTGCGCAAGCTCAAGGCCAAGACCGCGAACCGCACCGAAGTCATGAGCCGTTTCGGCCTGACGCCCACCGATGACGCACCGCTCTTCTGCGTGATCAGCCGGCTGACCACGCAAAAGGGGCTCGACCTGCTGCTCGAAGCCTTGCCGGTTCTTGTCGGGCGCGGCGCGCGCCTTGCTGTCCTCGGCAGCGGCGACAAGGCGCTCGAGGCCGGTTTCGTGGCTGCCGCGCATCGCTACAACGGTACCGTCGGCGTCATCATCGGCTATGACGAGCCGCTTTCGCATCTGATGCAGGGCGGCAGCGATGCGATCCTGATCCCCTCCCGGTTCGAGCCATGCGGGCTGACGCAGCTTTACGGGCTGCGCTACGGCACGCTGCCTGTTGTGGCGCGCACCGGCGGGCTGGCCGACACGGTGATCGACGCCAATGAAGCCGCCCTCGCGGCCGACTGCGCCACAGGCGTGCAATTTGCCCCCGTCACCACGGCAGCTCTGGAGCAGGCCATCGCGCGCACCTGCGACCTCTTTGCGCAACCGAAAGTCTGGGCAGGCATGATGCGCCGGGCGATGAAACATCCGGTGGGCTGGGACACGTCCGCACTGGCCTACCGCGACATCTACGCGGACCTTCTGGAACAGGACTGACCCGGGTGACGCAGCAGGCAACTTCCGGCAGCGCCGCAAGGCTCGGCGCGCATGTGGATGGGGATGGGGTCAATTTCGCCGTCTTCTCCGCCAATGCGGAAAGGATGGAGCTTTGCCTCTTCTCGCCTGATGGCAAGCGCGAGACAGCGCGGCTGACCCTGCCGGAGCGCAGCGGCTCGATCTGGCACGGGCATGTGGCGGGGCTGAAACCCGGCACCCTCTATGGCTACCGCGCGCATGGGGCCTATGCGCCCGAACGCGGCCACAGATTCAACCCCAACAAGCTGCTGCTCGATCCTTATACGCGCGAGATGCGCGGTAGCTTGCAGAACCATGCTGCAACGCTCGGCTATGCCAAATCCTCCAGCGCCATCGATCTGTCCTTCGATACGCGGGACAGTGCGCGATACGTCCCGAAATCCGTCGTCTCCGATCCGGGGCTTTTCAAGCCTGTGGGGGCGCGCCCCTGCACGCCTTGGGAGGACACGCTGATCTACGAGGCGCATGTGAAGGGTCTCACGGCCCTGCATCCGCAGGTGACGCAGAAACTGCGCGGCACCTATGAGGGACTCGCCTCGCCTGCGGTGATCGACCATCTGCACCGTCTCGGCGTGACCGCCATCGAACTGCTGCCGGTTCATGCCTTTGTGAATGACGGATTTCTGCTTGAGAAAAGGCTCACAAACTACTGGGGCTACAATACAATCGGGTTTTTCGCCCCCGAGCCGCGGTATTTCGGACCCGAAGGCTTCATCGGGTTCCGCCAGATGGTGCGGCAGTTCCATGACGCGGGCATCGAGGTTATCCTCGATGTGGTCTACAACCACACCGCCGAAGGCGACCAGCGCGGCCCGACGCTCAGCTTCCGGGGGCTCGACAACGCCTCATACTACCGGCTCGTCAACGGTCAGCCGCGCTATTACGTCAACGATACCGGCACCGGCAACACGGTGAATGTATCCAACCCGCATGTGCTGCGGATGGTGATGGATTCGCTGCGGTTCTGGGTCGACTGCATGGGCATCGACGGTTTCCGCTTCGATCTGGCCACGACGTTGGGGCGCGAGGATCATGGCTTCGATCCGCGCGGCGGTTTCTTCGACGCGCTGCGGCAGGACCCGGTGCTGGCAGGTGTCAAGCTCATCGCTGAGCCCTGGGACATCGGTCCGGGCGGCTACCAGCTTGGCGGCTTCCCCCCGGAGTTCGGCGAGTGGAACGATGCTTACCGCGACACGCTGAGGCGGTTCTGGAAGGGCGACGCTCATTCGGCGCAGGAACTCGCCGCACGGCTCTTGGGTTCGGCGGACGCGTTCGACCGGATGGGGAGGCGGGCCTGTTCATCGGTCAATTTTGTGGCCGCTCATGACGGTTTCACCCTCGCCGACATCACCGCCTTTGCCACGCGGCACAATGAGGCCAACGGGGAGGACAACCGCGATGGCCACAACGCCAACCATTCGGACAATTGCGGCGTCGAAGGTCCGACGGATGACCCGGTTATTCTTGTGCGGCGCAAGCGGCGGCAGCGCAACATGCTGGCAACGCTCTTTCTGTCACAGGGCACGCCGATGCTGCTGGCAGGCGATGAATTCGGCAACTCGCAATCCGGCAACAACAACGCCTATTGCCAGGACAATGAGATCGCCTGGCTCGATTGGGCCTCGGGCGATGTGGAAATGACCAGTTTCGTGGCGCGCCTCGCGGCCTTTCGACGGGCACACCCCTGCCTGCGGCAGACCAGGTTCCTGCATGCAGCTGCCCGCCCGCAGGACGGGTTACCGGATGTGGAGTGGCTTGGCTTCGACGGCAAGCCGCTCAATTGGCGGGATCCGGCCTTGTCCGCCATTTGCCTGCTGCTGCGCGTCTCGGCGGACACGCCCGAGCATCTGGCCCCTGACGATTGCGTCTACCTGATCATCAACCGCGCGGCGCAGGAGGCCGAGGTGATCCTGCCGCCCGTGTCCGAAGGCAAAAGTTGGGTGCTGGGCCTTGATACGTCTTCCACCATGCCCGAGGACACGTCGGTGCAGGGCAGGCTGGCCGTCTGTGCAGAGAGCGTCGTGGCGCTGGTCCTTGCCGAGAGTGACCGGGTATCATGAGCGACGGCGGCGCCCTTGCGGAACTTGCCGACATCGCAGGCATCTTTCCGGAGTTTCACGACCTGCAAGGGGTCTTGCGGCCCACCTCGGTCGAGACCAGGCGCGCACTTCTGCGGGCCGATGGCCTGCCTGCGGACAGTGACGCGGAAGCTGAGGAAACGCTGCGCGCCGTCCGCGCCGAGCGTGCCGCCGCCTTTCTCGCCGAAGACATCATCGTGCGAGCCGGCCAGGCGGAGGGAATCGATCTGGCGGAAGCGGCGGAGTGGCGGGTCGTGGACGAAGATGGCGCGCTGGTCGCGGAAGGCCGCAGCGCAGGGCGCGTCGCCCTGCCGCCGCTTCTCTCGGGCGTGCACAGCCTTCACATCGCGCACGGAGGGGCGCAGCAATCGGTCAACCTGATCGCCGCTCCCGCAGGCGTGCCACGGCTCGACGATCTGGTCGGGCACGACCGCGTTTGGGGCTTGATGACGGCGCTCTACGGCCTGCGGTCCGAGCGCAACGGAGGCCTCGGAGACTTTCGCGATCTTGCGGATCTTGCAACCGTTCTGGGCGCCGAGGGTGCGGCGTTTCTCGGCATCAATCCGGTCCATGCCCTGGGCTGGGCCGATCACCACACGATCAGCCCCTATTCCCCGACCCACCGCGGGTTTCTCAACCCGCTGCACTGTGCGCTCGACGACATTCCAGGACTGCTCCATCCTGCGCCGTCCGACGCCGGAACGGGGGAGATGATCGATCACGCGGCGCATCAGGTCTGGAAGCGCGAGGGCCTGCGGCGCGGGTTCAGCGCCTTCAATGACCGTGCAAGCCCGCAGGAGCAGCAGTCTTTCGCCGCCTTTGTGGCGGCGGGCGGCACGACGCTGACCGATTTCGCCCGCTTTGAAGCGATCAGCCTGCATCACGGTCCAGATTGGCGGCAATGGCCCGAAAATATCGACTGTCCTGACGGCGAAGAACGCTTCCATCTGTGGCTTCAGTGGACCGCCGACCGCCAGTTGGGAGCTGCACAGAAACGCGCGCGAGAGGCCGGCATGGGCCTCGGGCTTTACCTCGATCTTGCGGTCGGCGCGCGTCTGGGCGGCGCGGAAAGTTGGAGCGCGCGCGGCAGCCTTGCGCAGGGCGTCTCGCTGGGCGCACCACCGGATCAATTGAGCCCCGCCGGCCAGAACTGGCAGCTATCGGCCTACGCGCCCCGCAAGCTCGCGCGCCACGCCTACGCCCCCTTGCGCCAGGTGCTCGCGCAATCCATGCGTCACTGCGGCGTGCTGCGGATCGATCATGCGCTCGGCCTCAATCGGAGTTACTGGATCCCCGATGACGGCAGCCCCGGCGGATACATCCGCCAGAACTTTCGTTCGCTGATGGCGATCATCGCCATCGAGGCGCAGCGCGCAGGCACGATCATCATCGGTGAGGATCTGGGGCTTGTGCCGGAGGGCTTCCGCGACACAATGGCGGCCGCCGGGCTCTATGGCTACACGGTGCTGCAATATGAGAAGAACGAGCACGGCCACTTTCGCCGGCCTCAGGAGCTTGCGGGCCGCATCGTTGGCCTGTTTCGGGACGCATGACACGCCCACGCTGCGGGGCTTCTGGGAAGGCCATGACATCGACTGGTGGGAGCGGCTCGGCTGGACCGACGGAGCTTCGGCGAATGGGGCGCGGGCGCGGCGGGAGGACGAAAAGCGCGACCTTTTGTCGGGTGCGGAGGCTGCCGATGCGACGGCTGCGGCACAGGTTGCGGATGTGATCCACAGCGCGCTGGCGGATGCCCCCTCGGCGCTGGTCGCGGTGCAACTCGACGATGTGCTCCACATCCGCGAGGCGCAGAACCTGCCCGGCACCATCGATGAACATCCGAACTGGCGGCGGCGCTATCCCGCCACAGTCGCGGAAATCGCAACGAACGACTGCCTGCGCCGCACCGCAGGGATCATGGCCCATGCGGGGCGTCACAGCGCTACGGAACAGACAGAAAGGGACATTTCATGACAATCAGGACCGTTTCCAAGGGCCCCTTCGCCGGACAGAAACCCGGCACGTCCGGCCTGCGCAAGAAAACCCGCGTCTTCATGGAGCCCGGCTATCTGGAATGTTTCGTTCAGGCCACGTTCAACGCGATCGGAGGCGCTTCGGGGAAGACCTTCGTGGTCGGGGGGGACGGGCGCTTTTTCAACCGCGAGGCGATCCAGACCATCATCAAGATGGCCGCCGCCAACGGCGCTGCCCGGGTGATCGTGGGGCAGGGCGGGCTGATGTCGACGCCGGCTGTCTCGCACATGATCCGGTTGCGGGGGACGGACGGCGGGCTGGTGCTTTCAGCCAGCCACAATCCGGGCGGCATCGACGAGGATTTCGGGGTCAAATACAATGTCGGCAATGGTGGGCCCGCGCCAGAGAACATCACCGCCGCCATGTACGAAGAGACCACGAAGATCGACAGATATACGATTTTCGATGCACCGGACGTCGATCTCGGCACCTGCGGGGAGGTCGCCCTTGGGGGGATGAGTGTCGAAATCGTGGATCCTGTCGCCGACTACGCCCGACTGATGGAGAGCCTCTTCGATTTCGACAGGATTGCGGATCTTTTCCGGCAAGGCTTCACCATGCGTTTTGACGCGATGCATGCCGTGACCGGTCCCTATGCCAAGGCCATCCTGGAGGGGCGCCTCGGTGCAGCACCGGGCACGGTGATCAATGCCGTGCCGAGCGAGGATTTCGGCGGCGGCCACCCCGATCCCAATCCGGTCTGGGCCGCAGCCTTGATGGCGGAGATGATGTCGCAGAAAGCACCGGATTTCGGGGCGGCCTCGGATGGCGATGGCGATCGCAACATGATCCTGGGACGCGGTGCCTATGTCACGCCGTCAGACAGCTTGGCGGTGCTGGCCGCCAACGCGCATCTGGCACCCGGATATTCCCGTGGCCTCGCGGGGGTGGCACGGTCCATGCCGACCAGCGGGGCGGCGGACAGGGTGGCCGAAGCGCTCGGCATCGCCTGCCACGAGACGCCGACCGGATGGAAGTTCTTCGGTAACCTGCTGGACGCGGGCAAGGTCACGCTTTGCGGCGAGGAAAGCGCCGGGACCGGCTCGGATCACGTGCGCGAGAAGGACGGCCTCTGGGCTGTTCTGCTGTGGCTCAACATTCTGGCGGTGCGCGGCCAATCGGTGTCGCAGATCCTCGCCGAGCATTGGCAACGGTTCGGGCGGAACTATTATTCGCGCCACGACTACGAAGCCGTGCCGAGCGAGGCCGCGGAGCACGTCATGGGGGCGCTCGAAGCGGCTATGCCGGGGCTGCCCGGAAAGACCGTCGCCGGTCTCGAGATCACGCAAGCCGACAGCTTCACCTATCACGACCCCGTCGACGGCTCGGTCAGCCGGAACCAGGGCCTGCGGATCTTCTTTGAGGGCGGCGGGCGCGTGGTCTTGCGGCTTTCCGGCACGGGTACCGAAGGCGCCACTCTCAGAGTTTACCTCGAGCAGTATGCGCCTCCAGGCACGGCGCATGATCTGCCGGTGGACGAGGCCCTGGTCAAGGTGCGCGCCGCCACGCTCGAACTCACAGGCCTTCAAGATCGGATCGGTCGTAGCGAGCCGGACGTCAGGACCTGACTGCAAGTCGGCTTGCATAGAGCGGGTCCAGCCACGGCCTGCGCGTCGACCCAGACACGACGTAGTTGGCAAATTTGCAAATCCATTTTGCAAAGACGGATTTGCAAATTCGTGGCTCCTGGCGCGGTTCGCATTACCGGACGGCCAAGGGCGTTCTTGCGCAAATCCTTGTTGCTTCCTGACAAGGGTTGCTTGTGCTCTGGCTAATTCACGAACGACTTGGCATCTGATCTCGCTCGGATTTCCAACAGCTGTGGATCGCAGGTTTCTCAATCGATGAAAAATGTCGCGATCTGCGGCATCGTCGCTCAATAATCATGCAGATCGCCTCGGTTCCGCTCCAAAATCTTGCTGAATCTTTACTGGAACGGCCATTCGGCCAAGGTGTCCAAGGCTCCGCTAGATTGATTTGCGCGGAGCGAAGCGTGCGGCGGCATCAGGACTGGACATCGGATCAGCCACCGCACTCAACGCAACTCGAAAGTTGCGACGGGACACTAGCCTGCGGAGGTCATGCTTTGCAAGGAAGAGGCCCGCCGCAGGGGAAAAATCTGATATGAAACTGATGAAATCATTTGCGACGGTCGCGGCTGCCACCTGCGCGCTCTCCGGCCCGCTGCTCGCGCAGGACGAGACGATCAAGGTTGGCGTTCTGCATTCGCTCTCGGGCACGATGGCCATCTCCGAAACCACGCTGAAAGATACGATGCTGATGCTCATCGACGAGCAGAACGCAAAGGGCGGCGTATTGGGCAAGCAACTCGAAGCCGTGGTTGTGGACCCGGCCTCCGACTGGCCGCTCTTTGCCGAGAAGGCGCGTGAGCTTCTCACGGTACACAATGTCGACGTGATCTTCGGCAACTGGACCTCTGTAAGCCGCAAGTCGGTTCTGCCGGTCATCGAGGAATTGAACGGCTTGCTGTTCTACCCGGTGCAATATGAGGGCGAGGAAAGCTCCAAGAACGTCTTCTACACCGGTGCGGCGCCAAACCAGCAGGCGATCCCTGCTACGGATTATTTCCTCGAGGAACTGGGCGTCGAGAAATTCGCCCTCCTGGGAACTGACTACGTTTATCCGCGCACGACCAACAACATCCTTCAGTCCTATCTGGTGAGCAAGGGCATCGCGGAACAGGATATCTTCGTCAACTACACGCCCTTCGGCCATTCCGACTGGTCCAAGATCGTGGCCGACGTCGTGGCCCTTGGTGCTGACGGCAAGAAGGTCGGCGTGATCTCCACCATCAACGGCGATGCCAACATCGGTTTCTACAAGGAGCTGGCGGCTGCCGGCATCTCGGCCGATGACATTCCCGTCGTGGCCTTCTCCGTCGGAGAGGAAGAGCTTTCCGGGCTCGACACATCGAACCTCGTGGGTCATCTGGCCGCCTGGAACTACTTCCAGTCCGCCGAGTCCGACGCCAACACCGCCTTTATCGATGCCTGGAAGGCGCGCATGGGAGACGACCGCGTGACCAACGACCCGATGGAAGCCCATTACATCGGCTTCAACATGTGGGTGAACGCGGTCGAAGCGGCGGGCACCACGGATGTCGATGCGGTCCGGACCGCGATGTACGGTCAGGAATTCCCGAACCTGACCGGCGGAACTGCCGTCATGCTGCCGAACCATCACCTCGCCAAGCCGGTTCTGATCGGCGAGATCCAGGCTGATGGCCAGTTCGACATCATCAGCCAGACTTCCGAGGTGAACGGCGATGCCTGGACCGATTTCCTGCCGGAATCCGCGGTGTTGGAGGCCGATTGGAAAGATCTGGGCTGCGGTATGTACAACATGGAAACCAAGACCTGCGTACAGATCCAATCCAACTACTGAACACAGCGAGGTGTGCCGGCATCGCTCGGCACACCTGCCTTTTGGTGGAATTCCCGTGATGCCCCTTCTTCGCACCCTGGTGCATGCTCTTTTCGCAGCCTTCATGTTCTGCGGTTCACCGCTTGCGGCGCAGTCCTTGCAGGAGGTGTTGTTGCCGCACCAGGCCGAAGTGGAAAAGGCATCGCGCCGGACCGTGGATGCGGTGGTGGAAGACCTTCTGGCCAGCGGCTTGCCGCAAGTGCCGCAATTCCTCGAAAACTGGCAGAACAAGAACGTCTGGATGCGCAAGGCGGACGGTGCGTTCTTCTATGTCGAGGACAGGGGCGATGACCTCGCGCTGCTCGACATGACCACGCTGGCGCCCGTCGGCACTGCCGGCAAGAACGAGATGACGCAGCTGAAACCCAACTCCGGTGTGCGCGCCGTCATCGCCGTGGCGCTGGTACAGTTCCAGCTGTCCGACCCCGACCCCGAACGCCGCAAGGCTGCCCTGCAAGCTATTGAACGGGACCCCGACCCCGAACAGCTCGCACCACTGCGAAAGGCCATCGAGACCGAAACCGACGATGCGATCCTGGCCCGCAAGGTGACGCTGGAACGATTGCTTACCGCGCGTTTCGGCGCCACTTCCGAGATCCGCGTCGAAGCCATCGAGGCGCTGGCGGGTCGTCTCAGCGTGGAAACCCGCGCCGCTCTCAATCCGATGGTGACCACAACGCGGGTCGCCTTCGCAGTCCCGCCGGACGGTCTCAACATCGCAGAGGAACTCGATCCGGGCAGCGAGGGGTTTTCCAATGATCAAGCCTACGATCTGCTGGTCGCGGAAGGTTTCGCGCCGCCCGCGATCAGCCGTGCCGCCCGCAACGAGGCGCTTGTCACCAACATCCGTAACGGTATGGCTGGCACGATTCCCGTAGCCCAATTGAACACCGAAGACGCGCGCGATGCCGCCTATGCCGAACTCGCCGCTGCAGGTACCGTGCCGCTGCGTCTGACGGATCAAGGGCGCGAAGAGGCGATCGCGGCCCATGTCTTCTATGACATCTACACCGAGCCCGACGCTGCCGTGACGGATGCCGCACGCGCAGCACTCGCCAGCATCGACACGAAGGTGGGCCTCTACCAGACCTTCGATCTGCTGCTCGACGGCATCTCGCTCGCGTCGATCTATTTCCTCGCCGCCATCGGCCTCGCCATCACTTTCGGCGTGATGCGGGTCATCAACATGGCGCATGGCGAATTCATCATGATGGGCGCCTACACCGGCTATGTCGTGCAGCTTTTCATCGCCGATTATACGCTCTCGCTCCTTGTGGCCCTGCCGCTCGCCTTCGCCGTCACCTTCGCGGCGGGCGTGGCGATGGAGCGGCTTGTCATTCGCCATCTCTACAAGCGCCCGCTGGAAACACTGCTGGCCACCTTCGGCATCTCCATCGCCCTGCAGCAGATCGCCAAGAACATCTTCGGCACGCAAGCCCGCCCACTGACCGCTCCGGGCTGGCTGGACGGGGCCTGGGTGATGAACGACGTGGTTTCGATCAGCTACATCCGCATCGCGATCTTCGTGCTGGGTCTTGCCTTCCTGCTGCTGCTTCTCTTTATCCTCAATCGCACACGCCTCGGCCTCGAGGTCCGCGCCGTCACGCAGAACCCATCCATGGCCGCCTCCATGGGCATCAACCCCGCGCGCATCAACATGATGACCTTCGGTCTCGGATCGGGCATCGCGGGCATTGCCGGGGTCGCCATCGGGCTCTATGCCAAGGTCACTTCCGAACTCGGCTCCGACTACATCGTTCAAAGCTTCATGACCGTCGTGGTGGGGGGGGTCGGTAACATCTGGGGCACGCTTTTGGGGGCCACGATGATCGGCAACCTGCAAAAGCTGATCGAATGGTTCAACCCCTCGAACACGCTCGCGGCCCAGACCTACATGATCCTCTTCATCATCCTCTTCATCCAGTTCCGCCCGCGCGGCATCATCGCCCTCAAGGGCCGGGCCGCAGGAGACTGATGCCATGAATTCTTCTGCTCATAAATATCCCGGGGAGCCGCGCAGCGGCGGGGCAGAGCCCCTGACCCGAGCTGTGCCCCGGCGCATGCCTTTCGTGATGCGTTATCCTTCGGTACTGATCTTCCTCGCCTGCCTTGCGCTATTTACCCTCGCCGTGACGCTGCTGTCGGAAGCCACGGGCACCGGCCTCATCTCCACCTCCTTCGTGAAGACGCTGGGCAAGACCCTCTGTCTGTGTCTCGTGGCACTGGCGATGGATCTGGTCTGGGGCTACTGCGGCATCCTCTCCCTGGGTCATTTCGCCTTCTTTGGTCTCGGCGGCTACATGATCGGCATGTGGCTGATGTATGAGCGCACCAAGGACATCGTCATCTCGTCCATGTCCAATGCACCGCTGCCACCGACACCGCTGGAGATCCGCGAGGGGATCGGCACCCAGATCTTCGGTGTCGTTGGCGGCTCCGACATTCCGCCCGTGTGGTACTTCGCCGACAGCCTCGGTGCGCAACTGGCGCTCGTTGTGCTGGTCCCCGGCCTGCTGGCGCTGGTCTTCGGCTGGCTCGCCTTCCGCAGTCGTGTCACGGGCGTGTACCTCTCGATCCTGACGCAGGCCATGACGCTTGCGCTGGCTCTGCACCTTTTCCAGAACGACAGCGGCTTGCGCGGCAACAACGGTCTCTCGGGCCTCCAGAATATCCCCGGCCTGACCCATGTCTCACAGGCGACGCTCTCGATGTGGTTCTTCTGGGCCTCCGCCATGGCACTGGGCCTGGGCTATGTACTCTGCGCCTGGGTCGTCTCGGGCAAGTTCGGCTCGGTCCTGCGCGGCATCCGCGACGACGAGGCCCGCGTGCGGTTTCTGGGCTACGACGTGGAGGCCTACAAGCTCGCCGTCTTCACCGGCACCGCCATCATCGCGGCCATCGCGGGCGCGCTCTACTACCCGCAAGCCGGTATCATCAACCCTGCCGAAATCGCCCCCATCGCCTCGATCTATCTCGCTGTCTGGGTCGCCATCGGGGGCAGGGGGCGGCTTTACGGCGCGGTCATCGGGGCGGCTTTCGTCTCGCTCCTCTCCTCCTGGTTCACGGGCGGCGGCGCGCCCGACATCAACCTTGGCTTTTACACCATCCTCTGGACCGACTGGTGGCTGGTGCTGCTGGGGGTTTCCTTCGTGCTGGTCACGCTCTTCTTTCCCAAGGGCATCGGCGGGCTCTTTGACTATGTGGTGCGCAAGAAATGAACTCCTCCACGCTTCTCGAGGTCTCCGGCATCTCCGTCTCCTTTGACGGCTTCAAGGCGATCAACAACCTCAGCTTCAACATCGGCCCGGCGGAGATGCGCGCCATCATCGGACCCAACGGTGCGGGCAAGACCACCTTCATGGACATCGTGACTGGCAAGACGAAACCCGATGAAGGGCACGTGATCTGGGGCGAGAAGAACCGCTCACTTCTGAAGATGTCGGAAAGCCAGATCGCCCGCGAAGGCATCGGACGCAAGTTTCAGCGCCCCACCGTCTTCGAGGATCAGACGGTGCGCGAGAACCTCGCTATGGCGCTCAAGAACAAGCGCGGTCCCTTCGATGTGCTCTTTTACAAGAAGACCCGCGAAGGGGCCGCCAAGATCGAGGCACTGGCGGAAGAGATCGGCCTGACCGACGAGTTGCCGCGCATCGCGGGCGAGTTGAGCCACGGCCAGAAGCAATGGCTGGAGATCGGCATGCTGCTGGCGCAGGATCCCCGCCTCCTGCTGGTGGACGAGCCTGCCGCCGGCATGACCGCCACCGAGCGCGACCACACCACGGCAATCCTCGTCGAAGCCGCCAAGACCCGTGCCGTGGTCGTGGTGGAACATGACATGGAGTTCGTGCGCCGTCTCAACTGCAAGGTGACGGTCCTGCATGAAGGCTCGGTGCTGGCCGAAGGCTCGCTCGATCACGTCACGCAGAATCAGGACGTCATCGACGTCTACCTGGGGCGCTGAGCCATGCTGCATATCGAAAACCTGACCCTGCACTACGGGCAGAGCCAGATCCTGAACGGCGTGAACATCGACGCGCAGGCAGGCCAGGTCTGCTGCCTCATGGGCACCAACGGCGTGGGCAAGACCTCGCTTTTGAAGGCCATCGCGGGCACCCATCCGCGCTCGGGCGGCAGCATGACATTCGCAGGCGAGGCGCTGCCCGTCCTGCCCGCACACAAGCTCGCGCAAAAGGGCATCGGCTATGTGCCGCAGGGCCGCGAGATCTTCCCGCTGATGACCGTGCAGGAGAACCTGGAGACCGGTTTCGCCTGCCTGCCCAAATCCGAGCACCGCGTGCCGGATGAAATCTTCGAGCTTTTCCCGGTGCTGAAGGAAATGAAGAACCGCCGCGGCGGCGATCTGTCGGGCGGCCAGCAGCAGCAGCTTGCCATCGGGCGCGCGCTCATCATGAAGCCCAAACTCCTGCTTCTGGACGAGCCCACCGAAGGTATCCAGCCCAACATCATCCAGCAGATCGGTCGCGTCATCGCCTACCTGCGCGATCAGGGCGGCATGGCGATCCTGCTCGTCGAGCAGTATTTCGATTTCGGCTACGATCTCGCCGACAGCATCTACGTGATGAAACGCGGCAGGATGGAGGTGAGTGGCGCGAAACGGAACCTCGCCAAGCCAGACCTGATGAAAGTTCTGTCGGTCTGAGCCGCGCTCCTGCGTCTGCGGGCTGAAAATCCCGGTTCACCTTCATCCGCGGCGGCGCTAGAAAGAGCGTGAACAGCGCGCTTTCCCAGAGGGTTTCATGCGGATCACCGCCTTCTTTCTTGCAGGCCTCATCGCAGGGGCGGCGCATGCGGAATTACCCGATCCAATCACCGATGAGGATTACATGGCCGTCGATCCGGCACAGGTGAAGCTGGGCCAGATGCTGTTTTACGACCCGATCCTGTCGGGCAACCGCAACATCGCCTGCGCCACCTGCCACCATCCGAAATTTGCGACCGCCGACGGGGTCGCACTTTCGCTCGGCGAGGGCGGCAAGGGCCTCGGCCCCGAGCGCAGGGCGGACCCTGAAAACCTGCCGGAGGAGCGCATCCCGCGTAACGCGCCGGCGCTTTTCAACCTCGGGGCGCATGAATTCACCGTGCTGTTTCACGACGGCCGGATCGAGGTGGACCCCACCAAACCCGGCGGGCTGCGCACGCCCATGGGGGCGGAAATGTCGGCCGGATTTGCCAACCTTCTGTCGGCGCAGACCATGTTCCCGGTGCTTAGCGCCGATGAAATGGCCGGACACTACAGCGAGAATGACGTGGCCCAAGCCGTGCGCCAGGGGGTGATCACCGGCCCGGACGGCGCCTGGGCGAAGCTGAGCGCGCGGGTCAATGAAACGCCGGGCTACAAGCCGCTGATCGAGGCCGCCTACCCAGAGGCCGGGGAGGTGACGTTCACCGATATCTCCGACGCCATCGCCGCCTTCATGGCCTTTGAATGGCGCTCCGACACCAGCCCCTTTGACGCCTACCTGCGCGGGCAGGCGCCGCTCTCGCCGCAGGCCGATCTCGGCCGTGCGCTCTTTTACGGAGAGGCCGGATGCAGCACATGCCACGCCGGCAAGTTCCTGACCGATCACGGATTTCCACGCCATGGGCGTGCCGCAGTTTGGCCCCGGCAAGGTAGCGCGGTTCGAGAACCATGCCCGCGATCTGGGACGTATGCGCGTCACGGGCCGCGAGGCGGATGCCTATGCCTTCCGCACGCCCTCGCTGCGCAATGTGGCGCGCACCGGGCCTTACGGACACAGCGGCAGCCACGCCGATCTTGCCGCCTTCATCGCCGATCACGCGGACCCGGTGGCCGCACTCGACCGCTTCGATCCGGGACAGGTGAAACTGCCGGAGTTGCCGGGCGTTGAGGACTGGCGGCACCTCGCGAGTGCGGAGGATCAGGCGGCCCTGAAGGCCGCGGTCCGGGTGACGCCGGTGACCCTTGAGAGTGCAGATATCGCGGCGCTTGTGGCTTTTCTCGACAGTCTCACCGATCCCGCCGCGATCACCGGGCGGCTCGGTATTCCCGAGACCGTGCCGAGCGGTCTGCCCGTCGAACGCTAGGGCCTCAGCGTCAGGCGCTGGTCCGCGCCGATACCTTTGACCTCGGACACCGTGCCGTCGGGCCAGTCGATGCGGATGTCGGCCTCGGTCGCCGTCCCAAGACCGAAGTGCAAGGGGCCGGCCTGCCCCCCCGCATGGCCGCCGCCGATGGTGATTTCCTGGACCTGCGGTCTGCCAGCTGCGCTCACAGCCACCAGAGCACCCACCGCGCGGCTGTTTGTGCCTGGCATCGAGACGTCCAGTGACAGCCAATGCCCGCTGCCTTCGGTGACGTTTCGGTAAAGTTCCATCGGCGCGCGTCGGTTCGTCACCACCAGATCGAGCCACCCGTCGCCGTCGAAATCCGCAAGCGCCGCCCCGCGCGAGCGCGCCATCGTCGCCACGCCCGCCTCAACCGACCGCTCCGCGAAAGTGCCATCGGTCTGCTGGATCAGCAGCGAATTGGGGTCCTCCATCGCGAGACCCGGCATCTGGTCCACATTGCCCTTGGCGATGAAGAGATCGGCACGCCCATCGTTGTTCACGTCGGCGAACTCCGCATGCCAGCCGGTGGAGGGCCGCCCATCGTCGCCAAGATGCGGGCGTTGCGCATAGGTGCCAAGGCCGTAAGGCGCGGGCGTGTAATGCCCGTCGGGCCCCGCGATCTGCATCAGCTGGTCGCCCATGGAGGTCAGCATGACCTCCGAACGCCCGTCGCCGGTGATGTCACGGCTGGCAATGCCCATGCCCCAGAGCCGTATGCGCTCCCAGCCATCCTCCGGGGTCAGGAAGCGGCCAAGCGAGAGGTCATACATCTGCTCCTCGCCCGCGCGCACGTAGTAATGGCGGTCATTGGAGATGCGCAGCCGCTCGGTGCCGCTGGCGTCGCGGGCAAAGAGCATGGAGAGTGCGCAATAGCCGGGCGTGAGTGCTTGCGTCGCGAAACGATCCCCTTGCCGGACGTGCAGTTCGTTTGTGTCGCAGGCCTCGAAAGGGCCTTCGGGATCGTCGCGGTCGACGTAGTTGCCTACCGCCATGACCAGTGCCCCGTCGCGCCAGGTCGCCGAGAAGGCCGTGGACCAGGCATCGCCTCCCTCGAAGCCGAAAGCCTCGTTCGCCAGTGTGAAACCGCAGGCACCGTCGCCGCGCAGGATCTGGTTCGGTCCGAGGCGCAGCATCATCAGGTCGAGATGCCCGTCGCCGTCCACGTCGAGCGGATAGGCCCCGGTCGTGTCGGTGATCTCGGGGAAGGCACCGGCCTCGAATCGCATGTCACCGCGATTGATCATGAGGCCCGCTGGCGATGTGCCGCCCGCCGCCACGATATCGGGCAGGGTGTCGCCGTTGCAGTCGAGCACCGCGACCCCGCCGCCCACGAAATGCTCCCACTCGCCGGTATAGGCATGGGGCGGCAGATTGGCGGAGACATCCTCGAACCGCACGTCCGCCGCCGCACCCTGTGCGAGCAGACCCAGAACCAGCACCACCCTCATGCCTTGCGCTCCGCCATGGCGTCGGTGATGTCCGAGAGGGCCAGCGCCGCCGCCCCATGCGCCCACATCAGATCGCCCCAGGCATGGGTCTCGACCCGTTGCGGCGCCTCCGAGGGGCGGTTGAGCGATAGTTTCTGCATCTCGCGCAGCACGTCATCGGCATAGAGGTAGTCGTACTGCATCCGCTCGCCCGCCAGAATGATCAGCGGTGGATCGAAGAGGTTCACCACGTTGGACAGCCCCAGCGCGAGGAACCGCCCGGCCCGCCGGAAGATGACACGGGCGGCCTCGTTGCCCGCCTTGGCCTGCTCGTAGAGCTGTTGCAGCAGGATGTCCGGACTGGCCACGGTGAAATCCGGAGAATCCAGCGCCGTGGAGGCCTCCCGCACCAGCGCATAGTCGGCGATATAGGCCTCCAGACAGCCGCGCTGCCCGCATTGGCAAAGCGCGCCGTCCATCTGCACTTTCGTATGGCCGAGTTCCATGCCGAGCGAGCTTGCGCCCCGGTAGAGCCGGTGGTTGATCACGAGGCCCATGCCGACGCCCTGTTCGATCGTCACCACGGCGAAATCGGCCATGGCCCGGCCCTTGCCGAACCACAATTCCGCCAGCGTCACGATGTTGGCGTCATTGTCCACCGACACCGGCACGCCGATGCGGTCCTCGGCCAGCTGCCTCAGCGGCTTGTCGGTCTCGGTCAGGAGTGGCGACCATACCATCTGGCCCGCCGCGTGATCGATCATGCCCGGCATGCCGAGCCCGACGCAGGAAATATCCGCCCGCTGCAGCCCGGTATCCTTGAGAAGCCGGTCCAGCACCTCGACGGTCTCATCCAGCATCTGTCCCAGACTGCGCCGTCGCTGCACGCATTTGAGCCCCGCCTGCGCCAGCGGTCGGCCTGCGGCATCGACCAGCAGGGCGGTGTGCCGGGTGCGCGAGAGCTTGATGCCAACCACATAGCCCGCATCGGGCCGCACCGAGAGGGCCACGGGCGGGCGTCCGCGTGTCGTGGGCCGGCTGCTGTCGGGGTTTTCCTGCAAGAGGCCCAGATCGATCAACTCGCCGACCAGCGATGTGATCGAAGCCGGGCTGACCCGCAGCTGCTTGGCGAGATCGATCCTTGAAATCTGTCCTGTGGCGCGTACAGATTCGTAGACGCGGTGCCGCAGGCTTACTTGAACCGCCTCTGATTCGGGCCGGATCGGACCACAACCCGCAGGAGTCTCCGCGCTTGCGCCTCGGGGAAGTTCGTAATTCATTTATTCACCTCCCTAAAATAAAAGTTGCGGAATTCGCTATCTAGCCACAGAATATCACGGCATTTACCGCTGTCGCTTAAAAAATCGGCCGAATGGCAAGAAATTTATTTTGACAGGTGAATTAAAACAGGTGATGCTGTTGTCCATGCCCATTCGAACTGAGGCATCAACAGTTACAAGACTGTTCCACCGGGAGGATATCATGAAGAAGACTACATTTCTGGCTGTCGCCATGTCGACGGCCATTGCCACCGCAGCCTATGCGGAACCGCTCAAGATCGGCGTAAGCTGGTCGAACTTCCAGGAAGAGCGCTGGAAAACCGACGAAGCGGCGATCAAGGCCGCCCTAGACGTTGCCGGTGCGACCTACATGTCCGCCGACGCGCAGGCCTCGGCTGCCAAGCAGCTCACCGACGTTGAGGCACTGATCGCTCAGGGTGCTGATGCGCTCATCATCCTGTCGGTGGACAAGGATGCCGTCGGTCCCGCCGTCGACAAGGCCGATGCCGAGGGCATTCCGGTCATCGGCTATGACCGCCTGATCGAAGATCCGCGCGCCTTCTATCTCACTTTCGACAACAAGGGTGTGGGCCGGATCATCGCCGAAACCATCAAGCAGAAGCAGCCCGAGGGCAACTACGCCATCATCAAGGGCGACAAGGGTGATCCGAATGCCGGGTTCCTGCTCGAAGGCATGATGGAAGTGATCGGTGACGACGTGGCGTCGGGCAAGATCAAGATCGTGGGTGAAGCCTTCACCGACGGCTGGAAGCCGGACAACGCGCAAAAGAACATGGAGCAGATCCTGACCGCCAACAACAACGCGGTGGATGCGGTTCTGGCGCAGAACGACGGCATGGCCGGCGGTGCGATCGCGGCCCTCGCGGCCCAAGGTCTCAGTGTGCCGGTCGGCGGGCAGGACGGTGATCATGCCGCTCTGAACCGCGTGGCGCGTGGCGAGCAGACCGTTTCGGTCTGGAAGAACTCGCGTTCGCTTGGTGCGGCTGCGGCCAATATCGCCATCGAACTGGCCAATGGTGCCGCAATGAGCGACATCAAGGGTGCCGTGAAATGGTCCGGTGGCGAGAAGGGCGTCGAGATGAACGCGATCTTCCTCGATCCCACGCCGATCACCGCCGGCAACCTCAGCATGGCGATCGATGCAGGTCACATCGACCAGGCCAAGGCCTGCGAAGGCCATATGGCCGGCGTCGCTGGCTGCTGATCGTCCCTGATCCCGCCGGGCGCGTTCAGGCGCGCCCGGTTCTGCTGCCTCTTCCAGAATGAGCTGCCTTTTCCCCTTGCCCATCGGCACGGAACGGAGAGGCTCTACCCGCCGGGAGCCCTGTCATGACCGACCAGACCACCACCCCGAAAAGCGCACCCAAAAGCATCGGCCCCGTCGCGCGCTTCTTCAAGGACACGGAGCTCGACACGAGGCTCTTGGGGATGCTCGGCGCGCTGGCGCTGATCTGGGTCGGCTTTCACCTTTTCGGTGCGATCTTCCGTGACGGCGGGTTTTTCCTGACGCCGCGCAATCTCTGGAATCTCTCGGTGCAGACTGCCTCCATCGGGATCATGGCCACCGGCATGGTACTGGTCATCATTACCCGCCACATCGACCTCTCCGTGGGCTCGATCCTGGGCTTTTGCGCCATCATCATGGGCGTGGTGCAGGTCAACATCCTGCCGCAGTTCCTGGGCCTGGGGCACCCGCTGATCTGGATCATCGCTGTCTTGGTGGGCATCGCCTGTGGCACCTTCATCGGCGCGTTTCATGGCGCGCTCATCGCCTATGGCAAGATCCCGGCCTTCATCGTCACGCTGGGTGGTCTGTTGGTCTGGCGCGGTGCTGCTTTCCTCGTGGCGCGCGGCGAGACGATCTCGCCAGTGGACGAGACATTCTCTCTGCTCGGCGGCGGACCCTATGGGGCCATCGGATCGACGGGGAGCTGGATCGTCGGCATCCTCGGCTGTGCTGCCGTGCTGGGCCTCATCATCATGGGCCGCCGCAAGCGCACGGTCTTTCACATCGCGCAACGCCCGATCTGGGCAGAAACCTTCCTTGCCGTGGTCGGCTGCGGTGCCGTGATCGGGGCCGTGCTGCTGGTCAACGCCTATCCCTGGCCACGCGGGATCGTGCGCCGCTATGCCGCCGAAAACAACATCGACATCTCCGCGGGCGATCCCTTCATCAGCCACGGTTTCGCGATCCCGGTGCTGATCCTGATCGCCGTCGCCATCTTCATGACGATCCTGATGACGCGCACGCGGTTTGGCCGCTACGTCTATGCCATCGGCGGCAACCCGGAGGCGGCGGAACTGGCTGGCATCAACACCCGCTGGATGACCGTGAAGATCTTCGCGCTGATGGGGGCACTCACCGGGCTTTCCGCCGTCGTCGCCTCGGCGCGGCTTGGCTCCGCCACCAACGCGCTCGGCACGCTCGATGAGCTTTACGTGATCGCCGCCGCCGTGATCGGGGGCACCTCGCTCGCGGGGGGCATCGGGACCATCTACGGGGCGATCCTCGGGGCGCTGGTGATGCAGTCGTTGCAAACCGGCATGGTGCTGGTGGGCTTCGATGCCGCCATGCAGCAGATCATCGTGGGCTCGGTCCTCGTGCTGGCCGTCTACCTCGACATTCTCTATCGTCGCAAATCGAAGTGAGGGCTGGGACCATGACAACCACTCGTAGCGAAACCCCGCTGGTGCAACTCAAGGACATTTCGATCTCCTTCGGCGGCATCCGGGCCGTCGATCACGTGAGCCTCGATCTCTATCCTGGAGAGGTCGTGGGCCTGCTCGGCCACAACGGGGCCGGCAAATCGACGCTGATCAAGATCCTCTCGGGAGCCTACCAGAAGGACAGCGGCGAGATCTGGATCAACGGCGAATTGGCGGACATCCAGAGCCCGCGGGATGCCCGCGACTACAACATCGAGACGATCTACCAGACGCTGGCGCTCGCGGACAATCTCGATGCCGCCTCCAACCTCTTTCTGGGCCGCGAACTGGTCACGCCGCTGGGCTTTGTCGATGATGCCAAGATGGAGAGCGAAACCGCGAAGATCATGGCGCGGCTCAACCCCAACTTCCGCAAGCTGAAGGAACCGGTGAGTGCCCTTTCGGGCGGTCAGCGGCAGTCTGTCGCCATCGCAAAGGCGGTCTATTTCAAGGCCAAGATCCTGATCATGGACGAACCTACCGCCGCCCTCGGTGTGCATGAAACCCAGATGGTGGCGGAGCTCATTCAGGAGCTGAAAAAGCAGGGTCTGGGCATCTTCCTCATTTCCCACGACACCCGCGAGATGCTGGAATTGTGCGACCGCGTCTCGGTGATGAAGAACGGCCAGATGATCGGCACCGAACGCGTCGAGGACGTGACCGAGGATGACATCCTGTCGATGATCATCATGGGCAAGAAACCGGAGAAGGCGGCGTGAGCGGTGTATCTCGGGCTTGATCTTGGCACCTCCGGGCTGAAAGCGGTCCTGATCGACGACGATCAGCAGCTTCTGGGCGAGGCGATGTCTGCGCTCACCGTGCAGCGTCCGCATTCTGGCTGGTCGGAGCAGAACCCTGCGGACTGGCTGGTCGCTGCGGAAGAGGTCATGGCGGCGCTTGGCGTGGCGCACGATCTCGGAGCCGTGCAGGGCATCGGCCTCAGCGGTCAGATGCATGGCGCCACGCTGCTGGATGCCGCGGGCGATGTGCTGCGTCCCTGCATGCTCTGGAACGACACCCGCAGTCACGCGGAAGCCGCCGCGATGGATGCGGACCCCAAGTGGCGTGCGATCAGCGGCAACATCGTCTTTCCGGGCTTCACCGCGCCCAAGGTGGAATGGGTCCGCGAACATGAGCCGGAGATCTGGTCGAGGATCGACAAGGTGCTGCTGCCAAAGGACTATCTGCGCTATTGGCTCACCGGCGAGGCGGTCTCGGAGATGTCGGACGCCGCGGGTACAAGTTGGCTCGACACCGGCGAGCGCGACTGGTCCGATGCTCTTCTGGCCGCGTCGGGCCTGAGCCGCGAAGCCATGCCGCGGCTCGTCGAAGGCTCGCATGTTTCGGGCCATCTGCGCGACGACCTCGCCAAGCGCTGGGGCCTGAAAAAGGGCGTCATCATTGCGGGCGGGGCAGGCGACAACGCCGCCGCCGCCGTCGGCATGGGCGTCGTCAAACCGGGGCAGGCCTTCCTCTCGCTCGGCACCTCCGGCGTGCTCTTTGCCGCCAGCGGCGCCTATCAGCCGGACGCGCCGAGTGCGGTGCATACCTTCTGCCATGCGCTGCCTGATACATGGCACCAGATGGGGGTGATCCTCGCCTGCACCGATGCGCTGAACTGGTATGCGCAGCTGGTGCATTCGGACGCTGTGACGCTCACCCAAGGGCTCGGTCCGCTGCAAGCCCCGAGCGAGACGCTGTTTTTGCCCTACCTCGGCGGCGAACGTACGCCGTACAACGATGCCGCGGCGCGCGGCGCGTTTCTGGG
The DNA here is from genome assembly GCA_963715055.1 of uncultured Alphaproteobacteria bacterium. Taxonomy (GTDB): domain Bacteria; phylum Pseudomonadota; class Alphaproteobacteria; order Rhodobacterales; family Rhodobacteraceae; genus CAVQRB01. Next base: position 128,425 of record CAVQRB010000001.1, read on the forward strand.
GTTGGGCCACGCCACGAACAGCAGTGCCGGGGCGCGTGCCGTGCTGGAAGGGGTCAGCTATGCTTTCGCCGATTGCCATGACGCGCTTTCCTCCACCGGAACGCAGATCGGCAGCCTTGTCGCTGTCGGCGGGGGCAGCAAGTCGGCCTACTGGCTTGAGCTTCTCGCGACCGTTCTTGATATGCCTATAGATGTGCCGGAGGCAGGCGATTTCGGCGGCGCCTTCGGGGCCGCAAGACTTGCGCAGATGGCGGTGACGGGCGGCGGCGCTTCACTGGCAACGCCGCCGCGCACGGAGCGGACCATCGCGCCCCGGACCGACCTGCAGGCGGCTTTCGCCGAAGGTCATGCCCGCTACAAACGCAGCTACCATGCCCTCAAGGAGGCCCTATGACCGATTTCTTTGCCGGGATCGACCCCATCACCTATGCCCCGGATGCACCGGCGGAGAAACTGGCCTTTCGCCATTACAACCCTGATGAGATCGTCGCGGGCAAGCGCATGGAAGATCACCTGCGCTTCGCCGTCGCCTGGTGGCACAGTTTCGCCTGGCCCGGTGGCGATCCTTTTGGTGGCCAGACTTTCGAGCGTCCGTGGTTCGGCGATACGATGGCTTTGGCCAAACTCAAGGCCGATGCGGCCTTCGAGTTGTTCGCGCTCCTTGGCCAGCCCTACTACTGCTTCCACGACGCGGACATTCGGCCGGAAGGCGCGGATTTCGCAGAAAATACCAACCGCCTCAAGGAGATCGTGGATTATCTTGAAGCGAAGATGGAGGCGGGCGGCCCGAAACTCCTGTGGGGCACGGCCAATCTCTTCTCGCATCGTCGCTTCATGGCCGGTGCCGCCACCAACCCCGACCCGGAAGTCTTTGCCTTCGCGGCGGCCACGGTGAAAACCTGCATGGATGCCACGCACCGTCTGGGCGGCGAGAATTACGTGCTCTGGGGCGGACGCGAAGGCTATGAGACGCTGCTCAACACCGATCTGAAACGCGAACGCGCGCAGGCGGGGCGGTTCTTGCAGATGGTGGTCGATTACAAGCACAAGATCGGTTTCAAGGGTATGATCCTGATCGAACCGAAGCCACAGGAGCCGACTAAACATCAATACGACTACGATGTCGCGACGGTTTACGGATTCCTCAAGGACTTCGGGTTGGAGACGGAGGTCAAGGTCAACATCGAACAGGGCCATGCCATTCTTGCCGGCCACAGTTTCGAGCATGAACTGGCCATGGCGTCCTCGCTGGGCATCTTCGGCTCCATTGATATGAACCGCAACGACTACCAGTCGGGCTGGGACACGGATCAGTTTCCGAACTCGGTGCCGGAAGTGGCGCTGGCCTATTACGAGGTGCTGAAAGCCGGAGGATTCACCACAGGCGGCACTAATTTCGACGCGAAGTTGCGCCGACAGAGCCTTGATCCAGTTGACCTTGTTGCAGCTCATGTAGGCGCCATGGATATCTGTGCCCGGGGGCTGAAGGCCGCCGCCGCAATGCTCGCGGACGGAGGTCTCGAGGCTGCGCGGGAAGCCCGTTATGCGGGCTGGACAGAGGCGCGGGCGCAGTCCTGGCTGGAGAGCGGAACGCTCGACGGTATCGCTCGCGAGGTACTCGAACGGTCGATCAATCCCGCGCCCCGTTCCGGGCGGCAGGAGGTCCTGGAGAACTACGTCTCGAGATTTGTGTGAAGGAAGAACGACATGGCGCTCATTCTTGCAGATGTCGGTGGGACCAACGCGCGATTTGCCTGTGCGCGCGACGGGAAAATCGACCCGAGCCTCACCCGACGCTTCGAGAATGACGGTTTCGCCACCTTTGATGCGGCCCTCGCGCACTATCTTGACGTAGCTGCCGTCAAACGCGTCGAAGCGCTGACGATTGCGGTGGCGGGGCCCGTGACGGGGCCGACTGCGCGTCTCACCAATCGTGACTGGCAGTTCGACGTGGCTGCGCTGAGCGCATCGAATGGTGGCGCGCCGGTTCATTTGATGAATGACCTCAGTGCCTTGGGGTACGCGCTTGACCACCTGTCGGAGACCGGCCTGACCCCGGTCATGGCGGGCGCACCAGTTATGGGCGATGCCATCCAGCGCCTGGTCGTGGGCATCGGTACGGGTTTCAACGTGAGCCCGGTCCTGACCCAAGCAGGCGAAACCCGCTGTGCGCTGGCAGAGGCCGGTCTTGGCAGCATGCCCGACCGGGTGATGCGGATCATGGATCGCTTTCTGTCGGGCAACTCCAGCTGGATCACTTGTGTCGAGGACGTGTTTTCAGGCCCCGGTCTCGCACGGTTGCACGCCGAGGCGACGTCGACGGAGGCGATTTCCGGGCGCGATGTCATCGACCGTGCGGTGAGCGGAAATGCCGAGGCGCGGGCAAGCCTCGACATCTTCGCCCGGGGCTTGGGCGAATGCCTTCAGGATCTGCGCCTGCTGTACATGCCGACCGGCGGTATCTTTCTGGCGGGATCGGTGGTTCGGGCACTCCTCGAGAGTCCGTCCGCCAGTCCGTTCATCGAAGCGCTCAAGGCGCAACCGACGGCCAAGAGTTCGTCGATGCCGCCGGTTGCCCTGAGCCTGATCACGCAGGATGAGGCGGCGCTGCTGGGTTGTCTTGCCTATGCCTTGGCACGGGGTTGACGCGGCCACCAGCGCACGCCGGCTGCAGGAATTTTTTCACCTTTTATAACAGAGTCTTCCGAGTTGTAGTTGAATGCATACGTGAAGTATTTTCCATCTCGGATACGCACACCTTCGGGCAGGATGGTCGTGTCCAGTCCGGCTTCAGCACAAAGCTCCAGCAGGATACGCTGCCAAAGCACGTCATCGGGCCATCCGCCGAGATAGGAAGTCATGCCGCTTCGCATCATGACCGGGTCACCGGCTTCGGTGGCGAGTATCACCTCGGCGCGCCCCTCGAGGTCCTCGCTCCAGCGATGGATCGCACCGCCGCCAGACACAGGGCGTGTGATCCCGGGCGGCAGGCTTTCGACCCGTGCGACGGTAGCATCGAGACCGGGTAGATTGGGGCCGAGGGGCGTCGGGATCGTCAGCTCAGGCGTTACCGCGTTGCTGCGCGGCCCGATAAGCGCAAGTGTCGATCCCAAAGCATCTGCCAGTGCGGTCGGAACAGAGGCGAGACCGGGCGCGAGCACGAGCGCATAAGGTGAAAGATCGGTGGTCGACGACGGAAGAATGTCTACCGAGAGCCCAAGCCGCCGCAGCCCGCGATAGGCATCCATCATCAGGCCGAAATAGGTGAAATCCGCGCCCTGTGGCAAAACGCTCCATGACCAGTCGGAGGCGTAGTCGAAGATCAGGGCGACGGGCGCTCTCGTTTGCTCGACATCCGGCATCTGGCTCAATTCTTCCGCCACTAGTCGGGCTTCCGCGAGGCCGGGTGCGGGGGCGTTGTCCGGACGGAGCAGGCCTGCGTGCATCTGCTCCTGCGCGAAGGGCGCCTGGCGCCAGCGGAAGTAGCTCACCACTTCGGCGCCATGCGCGAAAGCCTCCCACGTCCAGAGCCGGACCATGCCGGGCAAGGGCGCGGGATTGTACGGCGCCCAGTTCACCGGCCCCGGTTGCTGCTCCATCACCCACCAACGGTTGTCGCGCCCGACCGCGCGGTAGAGGTCGTGGTGGAAGGCCTGCATGTCCGGGTCGCCCTGCCGCAGGTAGCGCGCTTTCCGCTCCGGCGAGGCATCGAGGCGATCCGACAGGAACCCGATGGGATAACTATCCCAACTGCTGATGTCGATGGAGCGGCCGACGTCGAAATGGTCGAAATCGAGCACGCGGCCCATGTAGTTGTGAATGAGCGGTGCGTCCGTGCGGGCGCGCAGGGCCGCGACCTGGACCTCATGGTAGCGCACGACCTGGTCCGAGCTGAAACGCCGGAAGGCCAGTTCATGGCTCGGGTTTGCCTGCGTGACGGTGAGGTTCGGCAGGTCGATCTGGTCCAGATCCGTATACTCCATCGACCAGAAGACGTTCCCCCAGGCCGCGTTCAGCGCCTGCGGCGACTGGTAGCGCTGAGCCAGCCAGTCCCTGAAGGCGTCCCGTGCCGCCTTCGAGTAAGACAGCACTGTATCGTGGCAGCCGTATTCGTTGTCGATCTGCCAGGCCTGGATGCGCGGGTCGCGCCCGTAACGATCGCCCAGCACCTCGGCGATGCGACCGCTTTCGGCGCGGTAGCCTGCATGGCTGAAGCAGTAGTGGCGGCGCGACCCGAACTTGCGTGGGTGGCCCTCGCGGTCAAGCGCCAGCATGTCGGGGTGTTTCTCCAGCATCCAGCGTGGCGGCGTGCAGGTCGGCGTGCCGAGAACGATCTTCAGCCCCGCCGCAGCGAGGGTCGCAATCGCCCGGTCGAGCCAGTCGAAGGTGAAGCGTCCGGGCTCGGGCTCGATCCGGCTCCAGGCGAATTCGCCGATCCGAACCCAGGTGATACCGGCATCGACCATCTGCGCGGCGTCTTTGGCCCAGATTTTCTCGGGCCAGTGTTCGGGATAGTAACAGACGCCCAATGCGCGCTTCATAAGATCACCCTTGGTTCGGCGCGCCCCTGCGCCAGATCATGCAGCACGAAGGTTTGCCCGTGTTTGCCGCCGTCCTGCAATTCCGCAGCACTCAGGCCCTGCGTGGCGGAGGTCACATGGAGGTCGCGGAAGTCGATGCCGCCGAAGGCCGGGCAGGTGGGGTTCCGGGCGGGCACCGGCACGGCCCGAAGGAATGCGCCCGCCGCGGAATAGGCCGCGACACGGCCCGCGCCCCATTGCGCGATCCAGAGGGTTCCGTCCTCGGCTGTGACCGCGCCATCGGGGTGCAGGCCCTCTGCGCTCAGATCGAGGAAAACCTGCGGCGCGCCTGACGGCCAGCCGGTCCGGTCAAGCGGGACGCGCTGGACGATACCGGTCGTGGTGTCGGTGAAATAGGCGTGGCTCCGGTCCGGCGCAAAACAGATCGCATTGGGGATCGTGATCTTCGGGAAAAGCTTGCGCAGCTGGCCCTGGTAGAAACGATAGATAGCACCTGTCTGGTGCTCCGCCTTGCGCCCCATTGTGCCGATCCAGAACCCGCCCCAGGGATCGCTGCGCCCGTCGTTCGAGCGGGTCGCAGTGTTGCCCTGTTCCAGTTTTGCCAGCAGCGCCCGCGTGCCATTGGTGAGATCGAACCGCCAGAGCCCCGACGCCGAGGCAAGCAGCAACTCCGCCTCGTCGATCCATCCGGCGGCGGAGTATTCCTCCTCGAAGCTCCATTCGATGCGGTCTTGTGATGTTCTGGTCAGCAGTTTCCTGCCCGTGATATCGAACCAGAAAAGCTGTTGGCGCAGCGGGTGCCAGAGCGCGCCCTCGCCCAAGGTGCAGCGGCGGTCGTCGAAAACCGCTGCGGTCACAGCAACGCCATACGATAGGCGCTGACGATCCGTTGGGCGCGCTGCGTGACCTCATCCGCGCCCATGCCCGGCTTGTAGAGGGCCGACCCGATGCCGAAGCCATCCGCGCCAGCGTCGAGCCAGGCCTTGAAATTGTCAGGCCCGGCGCCGCCCACGGCATAGACCATCGTGCCTGAGGGCAGGATGGCGCGCATTGCGGCAAGGCCGCCCGGTCCTGCCATGCTGCCGGGAAAGAGCTTGAGCCCGTCCGCTCCGGCCTTGAGGGCAATGAAGGCTTCGGTCGGCGTGAAGATGCCGGGCCAGCTTTGCAGGCCGCGTTTCTTGGTGGCCGCGATGACCTCCGGGTCGCAGTTGGGTGAGACGATGAGCCTGCCGCCTGCGTCGGCGACGGCCTCGACCTCGCCCGCGCTCAGAACGGTACCAGCGCCGATCAGCAGGCCGTCGCCGGGCATCCGGGCCAGCGCGCGGATGCTGTCGAGAGGCGACGGCGAGTTCAGCGGGACTTCGATCCGGGTGATGCCCGCGGCGACAAGGGCTTGCCCGATGGCAGGTGTTTCGGCGGGGGTGATGCCGCGCAGGATGGCAATGAGAGGCAGGGTCATGGGCGCGCTTTCAGGGAGCGATGGGCGGATGTGAGGCCGGCGAGCGTGGCGCGTTCGGTGTCCGTGAGCATGGCGGTGACGCCCTGCAAGGCCAGCGCGTCGCGGTAGGCCCGTGCTTGGGTGCCGGTGCCGAGGATGGCGAGGTTCTGGCCCAGCCAGTAGGGTCGGGCAGCGGCTATCTCGGCCCCGATGAGCAGGCCCGACAGGCTCGCCCGGGTGGTGGCAGGTCCTGTTCCTTCCAGCAGATTTGCCGCGCGCAAGGCAAAAAGCCGTGCCGCCAGCCGTTCGGGTCTGGCCATGGTCTCGCGCACAGACGCCTCGAAGGCATCCGCCTCCCAACCCTCTCCGGTCAAGGCGTGGCGCAGGACCGAGGCGGTGCCCAGCAGATCGAAAAGCTCGCCGGTCATGAAGGTTTGGAAGCTGACCACTTCGCCCGCGCTCAGATGCGCCCATTTGGTATGGGTGCCGGGCAGGCAGAGGACTCCATCCCAAGAGGGGTTGAGGCTCAGGAACCCCGCGATCTGCGTCTCCTCGCCACGCATCACGTCGGGGGGCGAGGCCTGCGCGAGACCTGAAACCAGATGAACATCGATCCCGCAGGCGGTCGCAAGATGCGTCATCCGGGAGCCGAGCGGTGGACAGGGCACCGAGCGGTAGGGTGCTTCGCGCCAGCCCTGACGCGAACCGACCATACCGCAGGCGATGACGGGCAGGGGCCCGCCACCGAGCCAGGGGCCGATGAGTGCGGTCAGCGCGGGCTCGAAGCCTTCGGGGGCGAGCGTCGCCATGCCGGCGTTCGACTGCGCACGCGCCAGCACCGTCGCGCCCTGCATGGCGAAGGCGCGCAGGTTCGTCGTGCCCCAGTCGACGGCGATCCAGTCGGCGCGTTCGGTCATCGCTCCGTCATCCCGTGGTCACCACGCCGCCGTCAACGACCATGCATTGTCCGGTCATCATGCGGCTGGCGTTTGATGCCAGAAACAGCGTTGCATCGACCACGTCCTGCGGCACCAGATGCGTTTTGAGGCACTGGCGGTCGAGGTGGGCTGCAAGCCCCTCCGGCGTGGCCCATTTGTCCAGTTGTTTTTGCGTCAGCACCCATCCCGGCGCCAGCGCGTTGACCCTGACGCCATTGGGTCCGAGTTCGCGGGCAAGGCTGCGGGTCAGGGCAGTTATACCGCCATTGGCTGCCGTATAGGCCGGGTAGCCTGCGTTGCCCATCATGTAGCTGACCGAACTGAAGTTGATGATCGAGCCCTGTCCGCGCGCGATCATGCCGGGGGCTACGGCCTGGGCGGCGAAGAAATAGGCCTTGAGGTTGATGGCGAGCAGGTCGTCCCATTCCTGCGGGGAGAGCTTGAGCCAGTCGTGGCGTTTGTCGTTGGCGGCGTTGGAAACGAGGATGTCCACCGGTCCATGTGCTTCTTCCGCCTCGCGGATCGAGGCATGAAGCCTGTCCGTATCGGTGATGTCGCCTTGCAGAAAGAGCGGTGCGACCCCGTGCCGGCGTTCCATCTCCGCCACGAAGGCGCTGGCATCCGAGCGACCGATGAAGGCGACCTTGGCACCTTGCGCCAGAAAACCGTCGGTGAGGTCAGCGCCGATGCCGGAACCGCCGCCGGTGATGTAGACCGAAGCGCCTTTGAGGTCGTGGAAAGTTGCGTGTCGTGTCATGTCGGGCCTTCTTGAAATCGGAGAGGACGGGAGCCTCCGGCGGGGATATTTGGAGCCAAAAGAAACTCAGGCAGCGCGTTTCCTGCGCGCCCAGGCGGGTATCCAGTCGCCATGGGCAAAGAGGAGGTCGTCGACCAGCGATCTGATCTGCGAGAGGTCGAGTTCGGCGGCGGTGCGCGGGTCGAGACAGGCGGCGTGGTAGAGGTGTTCGACGTTTTCGGTGAGCAGTGCCTCGACGGTCAGTTCCTGCACGTTGACGTTGGTTCTCATCAGCGCCAGCAGGTGTTTGGGGATGTCATCGACGACCGTGGGTTGCAGGCCGTTGTGATTAACAAGGCAAGGGACTTCCACCGCACAGCCCTGCGGCAGTTGCGGGATCACACCGCGGTTGGCGAGATTGCCGTAGATCACCGAAGGCGTGCCGGTCACGATGCTTTCCATGATGGTGGCCGCGTATTCGTTGGATCTTGCGTGTTCGATCCGCTCGGCCTGTTGCAGCGCGGCGTATTGCCCTTCCCAGGCGTTGATCTGCTCGACGCAGCGGGTGGGGTATTCATCGAGCGGGATGCGGAACTTTTCGATGAGGTCGGGGCGGTGCGATTTGATGAACCAGGGGACGTATTCGGCGAAGTGTTCCGAGGATTCAGTGGCGAAGTATCCCAGGTGCATGAAAGTCTCATAGCGGACCAGATTGGGGCAGCGCGGGTTCCAGCGGCTTTCAAGCGGGATTTTTCCGGCACGGTAGCCCTCGCGCATCGCGGGGTATAGATCACGGCCCCCGGCGTCGGTGAGTTCGAGCAGGAAGGCCATGTGGTTGATGCCCGCCGAGCGGTAGCGCAGGGTTTCGTGATCGAGGCCGAGATCGAGCGCCAGTTCCTCCACGGTGTTCTGCACCGAGTGACAGAGGCCCACCTGCCTGATGTCGGGAAAACGGGCGGTCAGCGCCCAGGTGTTGATCGCCATCGGGTTGACGTATTGCAGCATCGTGGCCTTCGGGCAGAGCTGCGCCATGTCTTCGGCGATCTTCCAAAGGTGCGGCACGGTCCTGAGCCCGCGCATGATGCCGCCGATGCCCAGGGTGTCGGCGATGGTCTGGCGCAGCCCGTAGGCATTGGGAATGTCAAAATCGATCTGTGTCGCCGGCTTGAAGCCGCCGATCTGGAAGGCGACGATGACGAAATCGGCACCATCCAGTGCCTCTCGCTGGCTGGTATGTGTGCTCACGCGGGCCGGCGCGCCGAGGCTCGTGACCAGTTTGCGCGCCACCAGCTCCGATTGCGCAAGCCGCTGCGGGTCGATGTCCATCAGGGCGATATGGGCGTCCTGTAGCGACGGGCGCAGCAGCGCGTCGCCGATCAGGTTCTTCATGAAGACGGTGGAGCCCGCCCCGATCATCGTGATCTTGGTCATGTCGCTGTCTCTTGTCTACTTTACGGCGCCCAGGGTCAGGCCCGCGATGAAGTGTTTCTGCATCAGGAAGAACATCAGCACCGGCGGCATGGCGGCTACGATGGAGCCTGCGGAGACCAGGTGCCATGAGGCGATCCACTGGCCGTTGAGCGAGTAGAGCCCAGCGGTGACCGGTTGCGTCGTGGCCGAGGTTGTCAACACCGTGGCCCAGAAATAGTCGTTCCATATGAAGGTGAAGACCAGCACCGAGAGGGCCGCGATCGCGGGACGCATCAGCGGCAGCACGATATACCAGAAGATGCGCCATTCCGCGACGCCGTCGACGCGGGCGGCCTCGATCAGTTCCGAGGGGAGCGACCGGATGAAGTTGCGCATGAAAAGCGTGCAGAAGCCCGACTGGAAGGCGATGTGAAAGAGGACGAGACCCAGCGAGGTGTTGTAGAGACCCATGTTCACGGTGAGGTCGCGCACCGGCACCATCAGGATCTGGAACGGTACGAAATTGCCCGCCACGAACATGAAGAAGATCAGGAGGTTGCCGCGGAACTTGTAGATGCCGAGCGCAAAGCCCGTCATCGTGGCGATGGCGACCGTGCCGATCACCGTGGGGATCGTGACCTTGAAGGAATTGAAGATGTACTGGCCGATGGGCGAGTTGTTGAAGACGTCGGCGTAGTTGGAAAAGGCGATGGCCGAGGGCAGGCCGAAGTAATTCCCGGCAGCGAGATCCGCGGCGGGCCGCAGCGAGGTGAGCGCCACGCCCAGAAGCGGCAGCAGCCAGATCACGAGGGCGACGGGCAGGGCGAGCTTGTAGGAAAAGCGGGCCGGTCCCGAGACCTGTTCGATGGGGCGCGGAAACATCAGGCGATCCCTTCTCTGGGCGGCAGGGCGCTTCGGAGCTTTTTCGTGAGGCTCGCGCGGATCAAGTCATAGGAGATGATGAGCCTGTGGCGTAATTCGTCCACGGCGCAATCTTCGGGGAGTTGAACCCAACTGCGATGAAAGTACGGAGCCTTCGAGGCTATGCCCGTCTCGATCAGCATCTGAGCGGTTTCGATGTCGCGCGTCTTGACGGAAACCCCTGCGGTGACGGCACCGATACAGGCGAACATCTTGCCGCCCACTTTCCAGGCGTCATGACCGCCGCCCCAGGGGTCGGAGCATTCTGCACCGGGCAGCGTCGCGCAGACTTGGCGCACCCGGTTCCGAAGCTCACCACTCATCAATAGCCCTCCTTCTCGTCGCGGACCATTTTCCAGATGAAGCCGGAGATGAAGACCATCATGATCAGGAAGAGGATGACCGCGATGGCGGCACCATAACCCATGCGGTAGCCGTACTCGGATAGCGCCTGCTCGAACATGTAGAAGCTGAGGACCCGGCTCGAGCCGAAGGGTCCGCCGTCGGTCATGATCGAGACCAGATCGAAGGACCGCAGGGCGCCGATCACGGTGACCACCACGGCGATGAATGTGGCCGGGCGAAGCTGCGGCAGGATCACGAACCAGAGCATTTTCAGCCCCCTTGCCCCGTCGAGACGGGCAGCTTCCACCTGATCGGGCGAGACATTGTTGAGGCCGGTCAGGTACAGGATCATGCAATAGGCAATCTGCGGCCAGAGCCCGGCTGCGATGATGCCGTAGGTAACGAGATCGGGGTCGGCGAGCAGGGCCACACCGGAGCCAGTGACCCATTCGATGAGTTTGTAGAGAAGTCCGAAATTCGGAGCGTAGAACCACGAAAACATCAGGCCCACGACCACCTGGCTGATCACGAATGGAAAGAAGAAGAGCGATTTGTAGATCCGAATGCCGGTCACGTTCTGGTTGAGAAAGATCGCGATGCCGAGGCCCGCGGGCACCGCCAGCAGATAAAGCAGCAGCCAGATCACGTTGTTCTTGAGCGAGGTGTAGAAGGCGTCATCGTCGAATAGTTCGACGTAGTTCTCCGTGCCGATCCATTCCTTCTGCCCAAGCCCGTCCCAGTCGAAGAAGGAGAGCCAGAAGCTCTCGAAGATCGGCCAGATCACATAGACCGCGAACATGAAGATGCCCGGCGCGAGAAACAGCCAGGGCGTCAGGCGTTGCTGGTTGCGACGCCACCATCCGCGGCTGCGCGGGGCAGGGATGCTCGGTGCTGGCTGGGTCATGGCGTTGCCTTCCGCCTCCACATCTCGGTCTCGGGATCAGCGCTGTGTCAGGGGTTGCCGGGGGCGGGCGACATGCCGGCCCCCGGCTCAGGTCTATCAGGTTACTTGTAGATCCGCTCGCGAGCCTTCTCCAACCGCTCGAGAATGTTGTCGAGCTGGTCCGGCTGGACCATGTACTGCTGGAAGCCTTCCATGCCGATCTTGGCCATTTCGGCAGGGGCATCCCGGTCGAAGAACTGCGCGATGCCGCCCGGCGTGGTGGAGAGCAATTCGAAACCGGCCTGCAGGAAGGGATCATCGGCCACTTCGGAGCCTGCGTTGATCGGCAATTGGCCCATGGCCGCGTTGATCTTGGTCTGCGGACCGGCTTCCGCGATATAGGCGAGGAAGAGCTTTGCGTCCTCCACGTTCTTGGCACCCGATGGAATGTGGATCGTATCGGTCGGCGCTTCCTCGGCGCGCGGCACATCCGGGTTGATCGTCGGGAAGGCCATGAAGCCCAGGGTGTCATTGGTCATGCCACCTTCCTTGAAGACCGCCACGGCGAAGTTGCCCATCACGTAGTTGGCGGCCTTGCCCTGCACCAGAAGTGCGGCTGCATCCTGCCAGTCGATGGCCGCGTGGTTGGCCGTCACATAGCCCGGCTCCACCAGCTTGGCCCATTCCGCGAAGGTGGCCTTCACCCGGTCATCGGTCCAGGCGACCTTGCCTGCGGTGAGGTCCATGTGGAATTCATAGCCGTTGGTGCGCAAGTTCATGTAGTCGAAGATGCCGGCCCCGGGCCAGAGCGCCTTGGTCCCCGTGGTCAGGCAGTCGATGCCGGCTTCCTTGAACTTGGCGCAATTGGCGATGAAGTCGTCCCATGTGGCGGGAACCTCCGCGCCGACCTGGGCGTAGACGTCCTTGTTGTAGTAGATGCCCCACTGGTAATAAGTGTAGGGAACGCCCCACTGCTTGCCGTCGATGGTCATCGAGGCCTTGGCGGAGGCGAGTTTGGTGCCGAGATCATTGGCCTCCCAGACGTCCGAGACATCCATGAATTGTCCTGCGTTCACGAAGGGCGCCATGCGGTTTCCGGCGTACCAGTTCGCCAGATCCGGCGCGTCGGCGGTCAGGAAGTTGCGAATGGCGGTCTTGTAGCCTTCGTGGTCGAAGTTCTGCAGCACCACGTCGATGTCCGGGTTAGCCGCTTCGAAGTCCGCGATAATCCCTTCCATCGCTGCGAGCGGTGCGGGGTCGTAGTCCGCGTAATAGGTAAGTGTGCGTTGCTGCGCGAATGCCGGTGCTCCTGCCAGAACGGCAAGTGCCAGCGACGCGACAGAGGCTTTCATAGATGAACGCATGGTGTCCTCCCTGGATGCGTATCGAAAGAAAAGTTTGGTTCCATTATGTGGAACACGGTTTTATATATTGAAAACTACACCGCATGTCGCCTAGACTGTCAACAGTGTTCTTCGTGAAAGGGTTGAAAGATGCCGATGCGAGGGACGACAGGGGAGAGGAAACAGATGTCCGGGGACGGAACGGTGGGCAAGGCGCTCGACGTGCTGGATCAGGTGGCCGCTTATGGCCGTCCGGTGCGTTTTGCCACGCTGCTTGCCGAAAGCAGCTTTCCCAAGGCGACGCTCTACCGCTTTCTGCAGACACTCACGAGCCAGGGTATGCTGGAATACGATCCGGACCAGCAGACCTACAGCCTCGGGGTGCGGCTCGTGCGGCTGGCCCATGCGGCCTGGCGACAAAGCTCGCTTGCGCCGATTGCCCGGCCGCATCTCGATGCGCTGAGCGCCATGGTCGGCCATACCGTGCATCTGGCGCAGCTCGACAACGCGCAGGTGCTTTATGTGGACAAGCGCAACGCGGCCCAGCCCGTGGCCATGTTCAGCGACGCAGGCAAGGTCGGCCCGGCCTATTGCACCGGGGTCGGCAAGGCGATGCTGGCTTTCCTGCCGCCTGATGAACTGGCGCGCGCACTTGGACAGCAATCCTACCACCGCTTCACCGATCACACCTATACCTCGCCGGACATCCTGAGCCGCGAGCTTGCGGCAATCCGGACGCGCGGTTTCGCCTATGACCGCGAGGAACACGAGCCGGGCATCATCTGCATCGCGCAGCCCATTCTGACGGACCGCGGCAGGGTGCTGGGCGCGCTGTCGATAACTGGCTCGACCCGTCTCACCTCGCTGGAAGAGCTGGCCCGGCTGGCCCCGCGCCTTGCAGAGACCGCGCAGCGCATTGCGCGAGACGCGCAGGACTGGCGGTTCCCCGATTCCCACCTTCAAAAGACAGGAAGTTAAGACATGACTGGTGTCACGCTCTCGAAAGCCGTCAAGCGCTACGGCGATGTTCAGGTGATCCACGGCATCGATCTGGTGGTGGACGACGGCGAGTTCTGTGTCTTTGTCGGCCCCTCGGGCTGTGGCAAATCCACGCTTCTGCGGATGATCGCGGGACTGGAAGAAACCAGCGGCGGCAAGATCCACATCGGCAAGCGGGACGTGACGACGATGGACCCCTCGGAACGTGGCGTGGCGATGGTCTTCCAGACCTACGCGCTTTATCCGCATATGACGGTGGAGGAGAACATGGGCTTCGGCCTGCGGATGAACGGCGTGCCGAAGGCGGAGATCAAGGCCAAGGTCCGCGCCGCCTCCGACATCCTGAAGCTCGACGACTACCTCACCCGCAAGCCCAAGGCGCTTTCGGGCGGGCAGCGCCAGCGGGTGGCCATAGGGCGGGCCATCGTGCGCGGGCCGGAGGTGTTTCTCTTCGACGAACCGCTCTCCAACCTCGATGCCGAGTTGACGGGTGGAAATGCGGGTGGAGATCGCGCGCCTGCACAAGGAGATCGGCGCCACGATGATCTATGTGACCCACGATCAGGTCGAGGCGATGACGCTTGCCGACAAGATCGTGGTGCTGCGGGCTGGCCGCATCGAACAGGTCGGCGCGCCGCTGGAGCTTTACCGCGATCCCGACAACAGGTTCGTGGCGGGTTTCATCGGATCGCCGGCGATGAATTTCTTCAATGGTACGGTGGCAGAAGGCGGGATCGACGTCCCGGCACTCGGTCGCACTGTGGCCGTCACCGCCGAACTGCCGACCAAGGGTGCAAAGGTTACGCTCGGCGTGCGCCCCGAACACCTCGAGGTGGCGGCAGGACAGGGCGCACTCAAGGCGGAGTTGACGGAAGCATTGGGCGGCGTCTCCTATCTGCATCTCGTGAGCAGGACCGGTGAGCGGATCATCGTGGAAGAGCGCGGCGATGAGCGTGCCCGTGCAGGCGATGTGGTGAATGTGAGCTTCGAGCCGCGTCGCGCCATGGTGTTTGACGCAAAGACCGAAGCGCGGATCAGGTGACGACGAGGCGGTTTCAAGCCCGATGAGGCATTCAGTCCGAACTGGACGTTGAGAAAGCGATAGACCGTGCAAATTGCGGCGAATGACGGCTTGGGGGTGATTGTGTTGAAAAACTCGAAAAATCCGCACTCTCATTTTTCCGCCCATATCCGTTTCACCGGAAAAGCTGGACCTATTCGCGTCGTGAGGGCTGTTAGGGCTGTTAGAGCTGCACACATTTGGCCGACCCCCTGACCAAAATTTCGAACTTGCGCTCTATGGCCAAGTTTTTCACCGTTTTTCGAAGAAAACCGAGTTTTCAACACAATCGGCCGTTTGCGGCCGGTACGGCAAATTGCACTGAAGGTTTGTCATGTACCGCAGAGCGGATGTTCGAAACCATCGCGCCCTCACAACTTCCTGCAGGAGCACTTTTGGCTTTATGCCCATTCCTGCTGCACCTTTACACTTGCGGTGCAACAGTTCTGGCGAGGGAATTGCAACGAAGGCAAGGCCTTCGTTGCAGGTGTATTCGCGTCAGACGGCGATCTTGCCGCCGCCTTGTTTTGTCACCACGAGCACCGAAGGACGCGGCGGCATGGCCGGGTCGAAGTCAGGCCAGCGCGTTGCCGGATCCTCAAAGGTGCTGTCGCGCTCGAAGCCCTTGAAGTCCTTGGTCCCGTCTGTGCCGGGGTGTTGCACCGCAAGGAACAGCGTCTCTGAGTTCTCGGTGAAGTAAGGCCCGCAAAGCTCGCCGCCTACCGGGCAGCGGAAGAAGAGCTTCGAGGTGCCGCGCAACGCGCCTTCGGTCTCGAGTGAATAGAGCCCGTCGGATTTGCCGGTCTTGCCCCATCCCGTACCCTGGTCGGTGGAGATCCAGAGCCTGCCGTCGGCGTCGATGGCGCAGTTGTCGGGCGAGCCGAACCAGCCGTTTTCGGAGGTTTCGGGGTTCCATTGCGCGCCGACCTCCTCGATGGTCGGATCGCCGCATTTCACCAGGATCGACCAGGTGCCGGTGGTTGCCGCGTGATCGCCGCCCGCTTCCTTGATCTCGATGATGTGTCCGAAGGCGCTGTCGGCGCGCGGGTTGGCGGCATTCACCTGCTCGGGTTTGCGCGAGGTGTTGTTGGTGAGCATGATGTAGGCGGTGCCGTCGCCGCGCGGCTGCGCGTCTTCCGGGCGGTCCATCGGCGTGGCGCCGAGCAGGTCGGCGGCAATCCGGGTGTCGATCATGACGTCGGCCTGGGAGTTGAAGCCGTTCTCCGCCGTGAGCGGGCCTTCCCCATGCACCAGCGGCAACCAGGCGATGGTGCCGTCCTCGTCGAAGCGCGCCACATAGAGAATGCCGTCCGACAAAAGCGTGCTGCCGAATACCGAATTCTCCGGTGTCACGCTTTCGTTGGAGACGTATTTATACTGGTAATCGAAGCGGTTGTCGTCGCCCGAGTAGATCACCAGCTTGCCGCTCGAGGAGATTGTGGTCTCTGCCCCTTCATGGCGGAAGCGACCGAGGGAGGTGTGCTTGATCGGTGCGGCATCGGGGTTGCGCGGGTCGACCTCGACGATCCAGCCCCAGCGGTTCGGCTCATTGGGCTCCTTGTCGATGTTCCAGCGGTCATAGTGCTTGCCCCAAGCGTACCACATGCCCGGCACGCCGTAGCGGTCCATCTGCTTGGCTTCTGCCTGTTCGGAGAGGTCCGGTTTGCCTTCGGCATCGACCTTGTCGGTCCAGAAATAGCCGTGGAAGTTCTCCTCGGCCATCAGATAGGTGCCCCAGGGCGTCATGCCGCCGGCGCAGTTGTTGACGGTGCCGATGACGGTCATGCCAGCGGGGTCCGCGTTGGTCTGCATCCGTGCATGGCCGGCGGCAGGTCCGCTGAAGGTCATCTCGGTGTTCAGCGGCGTGATGCGACGGTTCAGCGCGCTGTCACGCACCACCGACCAGGCCCCGTCGGCACCCTGGGCAATCTCGACCACGGTGCCGCCGTGTGCGGCCATCTCGATCTCGGCGATGGCCTTCGTCACGCCCGCGAAGTCCTGCTTGTCCTGCCGGCCAAGGCCCGGGAACATCACTTCCTCGTTGGTGTATTCGTGGTTCACGCAGAGCAGGCCGCGGGTGCCCTCGTCGTTCAGCGCGGTGAAGCCCACGTAGTCGTTGTTGTAGCCGAACTGCTTCAACTGCGCCTCGGCGGTCTGGTTCATCACGTCGAATTCGGGTGCATCGGCGGTGATCGGATCGCCCCAGCGCAGCAGTATCTGGGCGTTGTAGCCCTCGGCGATGTGGTGGGTCTCGTCATTGCCCCATGCGAGTTCATCGAAATTGTAGCGGCCCGCCACGCTCGCTGCTGCCTGTTTCGGTGCGATCATCGCTGAGGTGCCGAAGAGGGCGGTGGTGGCGGTCACGCCGAGGATGCCGCGCATGACGTCGCGCCGGCCGTAGCGGCGGTTGATCACGTCACCGATGGTGCGGGTCAGGTTGGGGTTCGTGGGAATGTCGTCGAAGGCTTCGAAGGCTTCGGCGCGGTTGCCGATGGAAGGGTCGTTGATGATATCTGAACGTTTCATGGTAACTCCCGTTTGCAAAATGGCGACAGGCTGCGGGCGAATCCGCCCGAGCTGTCTTGAGCCTTTGTTTGCCGTTGGCGTGTAACCGCCATGTGACGGCGGGCGAGCTTTGCTAGCTTCTAGTTATGCGCGAAGTGTCGCAGGTGTTGCACGTCAGATCAAGTTCTTCAGAAGGCCCGGGATCTTCGACTTGAACGGAAAAAAGCCCTTGGTGGCATGAGGCCAGGCGAAGCTGTCATAGGGTCTGCGCAACCGTAGAAGTGGCGGCGCGCCCTTCGTATCTGCGATCTGCCGCAGGATCCCGGCGACCGGCCCCACCGGCGCATAGGCGGTGACGATCTGCTCCAGCCGGTGCTCCAGCGCCCATTCGACGATGTCGGCGGCGGTTTCAGCGGTCTTGATGGCGCCCCCCATCCGCTCGGACCAGCGCGACCCGGCATCGATTAGCGCGTCCGCCTCGAATTGCGCCACATGGGGTGCGATCCGGAGCGGGCTCAGCCCGGCAGGGGCGATGAGCTTGCAGGCCGCGACCGGCCGGATCGTATCGAGAATGAATGCGGGCGAGAGGTCCTCACTGTGCAGGATGAAACCGCTGCGTTTTTCTTGATCAGGAAGCGGCATGGCTGTGATGGGCAACGGCTCCGGCACGGGCAAGGCGGGCAGGGGCTCCGCGCTTCGTGCCAGAAGACCGACCGGATTGAAGCGGCCTTCGGTGAATTTCGCGATATTGTCGGGCTGCGCGAGATATGTCTTTCCGAGCGTCTGCATCCCCGCGACCCAGCGCCAGCCAAGCGTGTTCGAGGCCGGATCGCCGTCGAGCAGGTGCCTCAGGAAGAAATCCGCGCCAAGCTCCCAGGGCAGGCGCAGGGTGAAGATCCAGATCGAGGCGAACCACATGCGGGCGTGGTTGTGCAGATAGCCGGTCGCGACAAGCTCCTGCGCCCAGGCGTTGAAACAGTCGATGTCGGTTCGCCCGGTGCAGGCCGCCTCCCAACGGTCCCGCAACCCGCCCTGGGTCTGCACGTCATCGAGCCGCGCGCGCAGCGCGGATTGGTACTGACGCCAGACGCCCGGACGCTGCTCGAGCCAACCTTTCCAGTAGGTGCGCCAGAAGACCTCCTGGATAAATTTTTCCGCGGCCTCGGGACTGTGACGCCCGAGCACAGCCTTCAGGACCTCGGTCTCGGTGACCAGACGCACGCGCAGATAGGGCGAAAGCATCGACACGGAGCTGTGTTCTCCCGGTCCCCGGTCGTAATTGCGCGTCGCGGCATAGGTGCGGCCGGCCTTCGGGACGAAGTGGGCCAACCGTTCAAGTGCCGCGGCGCGGGTCGCGGGAAATATCGTCTGGGCATTCATGAGGCGCGACCTAGAACCGCGCGCCGGGGCTTCAACCACGCCGCGCAAACTTGGACCGCCCCCCCTTGAAGCCCCCCGACGCGGATACTAAGGTTTCGATAACAGTTCGGCGGGTATGGTCCAGCCGGAAACGAAATGACAGGCACCCCAATGAAAGATCCCATCGACACCTACATGAACCTGGTTCCCATGGTTGTGGAGCAGACCAGCCGCGGCGAGCGCGCCTATGATATCTTCTCGCGGCTGCTCAAGGAGCGGATCATCTTCATCAACGGTCCGATCCACAGCGGGATGAGCCATCTGGTGGTTGCGCAACTGCTGCATCTCGAGGCGGAAAACCCGTCCAAGGAGATCAGCGTCTATATCAACTCGCCCGGCGGCGAGGTGACGGCGGGTCTGTCGATCTACGACACCATGCAGTACATCAAACCCAAGGTCTCGACCCTGATCTGCGGCATGGCCGCGTCGATGGGCTCGGTCATTGCGATCGGAGGCGAAAAGGGGATGCGCTTTGCACTTCCAAACGCGGAAGTGATGATACATCAGCCCTCCGGCGGCTCGCAGGGCAAGGCCGAAGACATCCTGATCTCGGCCCGGCACATCGAAAAAACCCGCGAGCGGATGTATCACCTCTACGTGAAACACTCAGGTCAATCGCTCAAGACCGTTCAGAAAGCACTGGACCGGGACCTCTGGATGACACCCGAGGAAGCCAAGGAATGGGGCCATATCGACGAGATCGTGGAAAGCCGCAGCAAGGGTGACGACGACAAGAAGTAAGAGGGCAGGCTCTACAGTCAGTTTACCATTTAGCGATTGTGGACCTGCTTTTGCTGGCCTAAGCTGCCAGCAATGACATAAAACGCCTCGCCGCAAGGGGTGTTTCCGGACGATACGCAAGACCTGAAAGGGTTGACATGGCTACGAAATCGACAGGCGACAGCAAGAACACCCTCTACTGCAGTTTCTGCGGCAAGAGCCAGCATGAGGTGCGAAAGCTGATCGCCGGGCCGACCGTTTTCATCTGCGACGAATGCGTCGAGCTTTGCATGGACATCATCCGCGAGGAGACGAAGGCGTCGGGATTGAAATCCACCGACGGCGTGCCGACCCCGCGTGACATCTGCGACGTGCTCGATGACTACGTGATCGGACAGTCGACGGCGAAGAAGGTTCTCTCCGTCGCTGTGCACAATCATTACAAGCGTCTGAACCACGCCCAGAAAGGCGGCGACATCGAACTGGCGAAGTCCAATATCCTGCTGATCGGGCCCACCGGTTGCGGCAAGACGCTGCTGGCGCAGACGCTGGCGCGTATCCTTGATGTGCCCTTTACCATGGCCGATGCGACCACGCTTACCGAAGCTGGCTATGTGGGAGAGGATGTCGAGAACATTATTCTCAAGCTCCTGCAATCTTCCGAGTACAACGTGGAACGGGCGCAGCGCGGCATCGTCTACATCGACGAGGTCGACAAGATCACCCGCAAGTCGGAAAACCCCTCGATCACCCGCGACGTGTCGGGCGAGGGCGTGCAGCAGGCGCTTCTGAAGCTGATGGAGGGCACAGTTGCCTCCGTGCCGCCGCAGGGCGGGCGCAAGCATCCACAGCAGGAATTTTTGCAGGTCGACACCACGAACATCCTCTTCATCTGCGGTGGCGCCTTCGCTGGTCTGGACAAGATCATCGCGGCGCGTGGCAAGGGCTCGGCAATGGGTTTCGGCGCCGACGTACGGGATGTGGACGCGCGCGGCGTTGGCGAGATCTTCACCGATCTGGAACCGGAAGACCTTCTGAAGTTTGGTCTGATCCCGGAATTCGTGGGCCGTTTGCCGGTGCTCGCGACCCTTGAGGATCTCGACGAAGAAGCGCTGGTCACCATCCTGACGCAGCCGAAGAATGCATTGGTCAAGCAGTACCAGCGGCTCTTCGAATTGGAAGACACGCAACTGTCTTTCACCGACGATGCGTTGAAAGCCATCGCAAAGCGGGCGATCCAGCGCAAGACGGGTGCGCGCGGGCTGCGCTCTATCCTCGAGGACATTCTGCTCGACACGATGTTCACCTTGCCGGGTCTGGACAGCGTGACAGAAGTGGTCGTGAACGAGGAAGCGGTGACCTCGGATGCGCAACCGTTGATGATCCACGCGGACGCGGCCAAGGAACCCGCAAGCGCGGGCTGATCCGCCGCTCCGCTTGCGCAACCTGGCGTTTGAATGACGTTGCTGGCAATCCCTTGGCGCTCGCAAGCCGAAGCGTTACACTGTCTGACAATGGCGCCGGGCATGTTGAGCTAACCGAACGGCAGGACCGAAGGCGTTATACGGCAAGTTCCGGGACGCGGATTCGCGAAACCGGGCCGAGGTTCAGGAAGACCAATTCAGCGTCGGCTATTCGGTCACCATGACAGATACAACCTGGCCAGGGCAGCGCACATGCCGACGCAGGCTGCGGCGTGGGTCTGGCGGCACCTAGTGCTGCTGAACCCTTGGCAGTCGTCGCCGGCGTTGATATCTCCGAAGACGTGCTCGCCATCGCCGGCAAACGGTAATTGCGTGCGTTGTTGTCGGGCTGGTCTGGAAGAACTGCCTTATGGCGGTGACAGCTTGGACGCGTTCATCGGTACCAGAGCCTTTCAGTTCGCCGGTAACCCGGATGTCGGCTCGCGCGAAGCGCTTCATGAAACGAAAACCGTGGTGCGGTGGTGATACTCACCCCGGAGCATTTTCGAAGGTATGGTCGCCGCCTCGCTCCTCACCGCATTGAAGGTGCGTCTGCCCGCACACCGCCACCCGACGGGGGGGCTTTTCGCGCCTTCAGATTCGACAAGATTGCGCGGCTTTGTCGGAAGCGCGGGGTTTCTGGCGGTCGAGATGGTGTATCGTGCGTTTGACTTGCGCTATCCTGACCTCCCGACAGCCTTGTACTGACGAGGCGCCTCCGGCGTCGCAGTCCGGGAATGGGCCGGAGCGCAGGCGCTTGATATAGCCCATCCCGCAGCCTTTGCGCCTTTCGTATCCTCGGACGTCAGCCTCTGGGTTGAGGATTGATGCCGTTTGCTTGTCGCGCGCCGGCGGCGGCGAAACCTGTTCCGCTGCGAAGTTTCGCTTGTGGTGTCTTGTACTTCTGCTAGAGCCATGTGGATAAGGCCACGGCAAATTGCCGCCTGAGCGCGACCCAATACCACATTAATAAACCAGAGATAACAGGATCTTGACCATGTCGATCAAACGCATTCACTCCGGTAGCCCTTTCGAGGAAAAGATCGGCTACTGCCGTGCCGTTGTGGCCGGGGGCTGGGTGCATGTGGCGGGTACCGTCGGGCAGGGTGACACGGTCGAGGAGCAGTGCAAATCCGCGCTCTCGACGATCGAGATCGCTCTGACCAAGGCCGGGTGCAACTTTGCCGATGTGGTGCGCGTGACCTACATGCTGCCTGATGCGGCGGAGTTCGAGCCTTGCTGGCCAACGCTTACGGCAGCATTCGGCGCCAACCCGCCCGCAGCCACCATGATCGTCTGCGACCTGATCGACCCCAAATACCGCATCGAGATCGAAGTCACCGCCTTCAAGGGCGAATAAGCCCGCTGATCCCGAGGCATCCTTCTGGACCTTTGTCCCGCTATCGGCCATATGTGAAACGACAGTGCGACCGGAGGTGATCCATGGGACTTTTGACGTCTATCCTGCGCAGCGTGACCTGGTGGAATGGCCAGACGCTGAACACGCAATTGTGGACATGGCGCAAGGGCGTGAAGGTGGGCGAGGATTCCCAAGGCAATATCTTCTACGAGAACAAGGACAAATCCCGTCGCTGGGTGATCTTCAACGGCGAGGCCGAGGCCAGCCGGATCGATCCCGACTGGCATGGCTGGCTGCACCGCACTTGGGACGAGCCGCCGACCAAGAAGCCGCTGGCGCACAAGGCCTGGGAAAAGCCGCATCAGGAGAACCTGACCGGCACACCGCTGGCCTATGCGCCCAAAGGCTCTATCCGCCGGGCCGATCCGGTCGCCCGCAGCGACTACGAAGCCTGGTCGCCGGAATAAGGACCGCCCCGATGTCTGAAAACACGACAGAAGTCATCGTGGGCGCAGGCGTGCTCGCAGCCGCCGTGGCCTTCGTGATCTACGCAGGCCAGATCTCGGGCTTTTCATCGGGTGCCGCGTCCTATCCGCTTTCGGCGAGTTTCCGCAGTCTCGAAGGGGTCAGCGTCGGCTCGGATGTGCGGCTCGCGGGGGTCAAGGTAGGTACTGTCACGGAAGTGATCCTGAACCCCGAGACATATCGCGCCGATACCGTGGTCTCGCTCGAGGAGGGCATCGTGATCCCCGACGACAGCGCGATCATCATCTCTTCCGAAGGGTTGCTGGGCGGCAATTTCGTGGAGATCGTGCCTGGAGGTTCGCCCTTCTTCTATGAAGCGGGTGCCACGATCGATGACACCCAGGGGGCGGTCAGCCTTGTGACGCTTTTGATGAAATTCGTCGGCGGTTCCACTGAATGATCCGTCTCGCGGCGCTGGTCTTGTGCCTGTTGGCGCCACCGCTTGCCGCGCAACAGGTCACCGAAGCATCGGGCGTCATTCTGCGCGGTCTCGATAAGGTCACGGGGCTTGTCTACAACATCGAGCTGCAACGTGGTCAGACGGCCAGTTTCGCCCGGATCGACATCACGCTGAGTTCCTGCCGCTACCCGGCGGGCAACCCTGCCGGCGATGCCTACGCGGCACTTGAAATCAAGACTGCGGATGGCGGGGACGTGCTCTTCAGCGGTTGGATGATCGCCTCGGCGCCTGCACTGTCGGCCATGGACCATGCGCGCTACGATGTCTGGGTCATGCGCTGTACGACCTCCTGAGGCGCGCGCAGCGGCGGCACGGTGAAATCGGCTGTTTGTGCGATGGCGATGTCGAGAGCCTTGTGATAGGTCGCCCGGTCGATCTCGACGCCTCCCAGAGATTTCAGATGCGGCGTCAGGAACTGCGTGTCAAAGAGCGCAAAGCCCGCGCTTAGCAACCGGTCCACCAGGCAGGCCAGCGCGATCTTTGAGGCGTTGGTTCGCCGCGAGAACATGCTTTCGCCGAAGAAGGCCGCGCCAAGCGTCACGCCGTAGACCCCGCCGACGAGCTGCACCCCGTCCCAGACCTCCAGCGAATGGGCCTGAGCTCGATCGTGCAACTGTATGTAAAGAGACCGGATTTCGGCGTTGATCCAGGTTTCTGCCCGGTCCGCGCACCCATCGACAACGCCCGCGAAATCCTGGTTGACGCTGATCTCCAGTGGTGTCTGCCGCATCGCGCGGGCCAGCGAGCGCGACAGATGAAAGCCACGCAACGGGATGACGCCGCGACGTTTCGGATCGACCCAGAAAATCTCCGGATCGTCCCGGTGCTCGGCCATCGGGAAAATACCCGTCGCATAGCCGCGCATCAGCAGCTCTGGCGTCAGCTCCATGTCATGCCGACGTCACGCCTCGCCGAGGTGGGTTTCCAGCCAGTGTTCCAACCAGTGGATATTGTAGTTGCCCGACAGCACGTCCGGTTCGGCGAGCAGCGCGCGAAAGAGCGGGATCGTTGTATCCACCCCATCGACGATCAATTCGCCCAAGGCCCGCCGCAGCCGTGCCAGCGCCTCGGGACGGTCGCGTCCGTGCACGATCAGCTTGCCGATCAGGCTGTCGTAATAGGGCGGGATCGAATAGCCGTCATAAAGCGCCGAATCCATCCGAACGCCGAGACCGCCGGGCGCATGATACTGCGTGATCCGACCGGGGCAGGGCGAGAAATTCGGCAGTTTTTCGGCGTTGATGCGCACTTCGATGGCGTGGCCGTTGATCTTCAGATCGTCCTGACCGAAGGACATCGGCAGGCCCGAGGCCACGCGGATCTGCTCGCGCACCAGATCGACACCGAAAATGGCTTCGGTCACGGGGTGTTCGACCTGCAGCCGGGTGTTCATTTCGATGAAATAGAACTCGCCGTTCTCATAGAGGAACTCGATGGTGCCCGCGCCGATGTAATTGATCCGCGCCACGGCCTCGGCGCAGGTCTTGCCGATGGCGGCGCGTTCTTCCGCGCTGATCGCGGGGCCGGGGGCTTCCTCGAAGACCTTCTGGTGGCGGCGCTGAAGCGAGCAATCCCGCTCGCCCAGATGCACCGCCTTGCCCTTGCCGTCGCCGAAGACCTGAATCTCGATGTGGCGCGGCGTTGTGAGGTATTTCTCGATGTAGACTTCATCGTTGCCGAAGTTGGATTTGCCCTCGGCCCGTGCGGTCAGGAAGGCTTTCTCCATGTCCTTGGCCGATTGCGCGACTTTCATCCCGCGTCCGCCGCCGCCCGCCGTTGCCTTGATGATCACCGGATAGCCGATCTCCGCGCCGATCCGCTTGGCGTCCTCGAGTGTCGCCACGCCGCCTTCGGAGCCTGGAACGCAAGGCACGCCCAGTTTCTTCATCGTGTCCTTGGCGGTGATCTTGTCGCCCATGATGCGGATGTGCTCGGCGGTGGGACCGATGAAGGTCAGGTCATGGTCCTCGACCACCTGTACGAATTGCGCGTTCTCCGAGAGGAACCCGTATCCCGGATGGATCGCCTCCGCCCCGGTGATCTCACAGGCGGAGATGATCGCGGGCACCGAGAGGTAGCTCAGCGGGCTTGGCGGCGGGCCGATGCAGACGGATTCGTCGGCCATGCGCACATGCATCGCGTCGCTGTCGGCTGTCGAATGCACGGCCACGGTGGCGATGCCCATCTCACGGGCGGCGCGCACGACACGCAGGGCGATCTCGCCCCGGTTGGCAATCAGGATCTTGTTGAACATCGGGCCGCGCTCCTATTCGAGGATGACCAGCGGCGTGCCGAATTCGACTGCCGCGCCATCCTCGACCACGATCCGCTTGATCGTGCCGGCGCGCGGTGCGGGAATATGGTTCATGGTCTTCATCGCCTCGACGATCAGCAGCGTGTCGCCTTCGGCCACATGCGCACCCACGCTGATGAAGGGGGCGGCACCGGGCTCGGCCTGCATGTAGACGGTGCCGACCATGGGCGAGGTCACGGCGCCGGGCAAGTCGGCAGGATCCTGGCTCGGCACGGCGGCGGCGGCGGGCCCGGCGGCGGTCATCGGCATGGCGGCGGCAGGAGCCGCCATCGTGCTGATCACCTGCTGCGGATGCATCCGGCTCACGCGCACGTTCAGACTGTCGTCCTCGCCATAGTCGCGCTTGACCTGCAGCTCGGTCAGATCGTTTTCGCGCAGCAATTCCGCCAGGGCCTGAATGAAGGCCACATCCGCGTCATGGTTCTTTTTTGTCATGCTAGTCCTCGAGCGTTCGGGGGAGCCTTGTTGGGATCGGCCCTTGTTCCTGAGCCCCCGTTATAGGCCAAGGCCCCCGGCATGGAAAGCCGCCTCTTGCCCGCGCCTCATGCGGCGGTAAGCTGCGAACAACAACGCAGGAGCAGGTCATGAACCTTGCACATTGGCTGGCCCGAACGGCCCTTGTTTCCCCTGAGCGCCCTGCGCTTTTTGCAGGCGAGACCTGTGTCGCGCATTATGGCGATTTCCTCGCCCGCGCGCAGGCGGTCGCGGGTTGGCTGCGGGCGCAGGGGGTCGCGCCGGGCGATCGCGTCGGCCTCTTCATGGTGAACGATCCGGCCTATCTTGTGGCCTTCTACGGGGTCTGGATCGCCGGAGGCGTCGTGGTGCCGATCAACGCCAAGCTGCATGGGCGCGAAGCAGCCTTCATCCTGCAAGACGCAGGTGCCGTCTGCGTGTTCGCCTCCTCGGGTCTCGCGGAGGCCCTGCGGAAGGCTCAGGTGACACAACCGGTCTGCGTAGCACCGGGTCCCGGCTTCGATGCCGCGCAGTCCCACGCGCCGCTGACCGATGTCACGCATCGCGCGCCGGACGATCTGGCCTGGCTTTTCTATACCTCGGGCACGACCGGCAAGCCCAAGGGCGTGATCATGACCCACCGCATGCTCAGCCTCATGTCGCTTTGCTATCCGCTCGACGTGGACCCGGTCACGGATGAGGATACGGCAATCTATGCCGCACCAATGAGCCATGGTGCGGGCATCTACAACATGCTGCATGTGCGTGCCGGCGCAGGCCACGTCTGCCCGGTCTCGGGCGGTTTCGACCCCGAAGAGCTCCTCGATCTGAGCGACCACTTTGGCAGGGTACATGTCTTCGCCGCCCCGACCATGGTGCAGCGCCTGACGCGGGTGGCAAAGTCATCGGGACGGCGCGGGGCGGGGCTGCGCAGCGTGATCTACGCGGGCGGGCCGATGTATCTTGCCGACATCCTCGAAGCGGTCGACTGGTTCGGGCCGAAGTTCATCCAGATCTACGGGCAGGGTGAGTGTCCCATGGGCATCACCGCGCTGAGCCGTCAGGATGTGGCGGATCGCAGCCACCCCGATTGGCAGGCACGGCTGCGATCGGTGGGCCGGGCGCAATCGGCGGTGGAGGTGCGGATCGGCGACTCTGAGGGGTACCCGATAGCCCCCGGGGAGCACGGCGAGATCATGGTGCGTGGCGATACGGTCATGCCCGGGTATTGGAACAACCCCGAGGCCACGGCGAAGACGCTGGTCGAGGGTTGGCTGATGACGGGCGACATGGGGTTCATGGATGCGGCCGGTTATGTCACGCTGCAGGATCGCTCCAAGGACATGATCATCACAGGCGGCTCCAACGTCTATCCGCGCGAGGTGGAGGAGGTGCTGCTGATGCACGCGGATGTGTCGGAGGTATCCGTGGTCGGGCGCCCGCATCCCGAGTGGGGCGAGGAAGTCGTGGCCTTCTTCGTGGGCGCGGCGGCGGCGGATGATCTTGACCGGCTCTGCCTTGAACACATCGCGCGGTTCAAGCGGCCCAAGGCCTATATCCGCATCGATGCCCTGCCCAAGAACAACTACGGCAAGGTGCTCAAGACAGAGTTGCGAAGATTACTCGACCGCCCGCGCAACGGCTGACGCAGGGTTTTCGCGGCCCGACGGAAATCCGGATCGCGGCCTTTGTTTCAAGTGAAAACACCGTGTCACCCGGCGTACACCCCCTGTACACCCCCGGTACACCCTGAGGTACAATGGCGCGCGGTTCTGACCTCCCAACCCTGGCCAGGAGAGCAGTCGTTGTCGAAACCCTATCGCCGCGCCCGGCGCGCCGACCGCGCGCGGGACGCGAGGATGCGGGGCAGATGCTGCCGCGGGGCGATCAGGCCCGCTTCTTGCGCAGGCCCAGACCGACGCCAAGAGCCGTCGCCATCAGGACCATCCCGGACGGCAAGGCGCGTTGACCCGGTGATCGCCCGGATGAGTGCTCCTGAGTTGCTAAGGCCGCCCGCTCTCCAGAAGTCGAATTCGCGTGCCGCCACACAGAAGGTACTCCATGCCGTTGCGCCCGGTTGAGGGCCGACGGGACAGGGCATTTCGGGCGCGCTGGTAGCCCCGGCAACGGGGCCGGTTAACGGGGATCGCGAGCGTCCGAAGCTTTGCGCGTATCCCGCTGCTGGCGGGGATCGCCCGGTCAGCTTGGACGAACGGCCAGCCGGGCGGCAAGGCGGTGGCGACGCCGCAGACCAATTCGTGTGTTCAGAAGATGACATCGACATCCTGGAGGCGCGTCAGGCTGGCCAGTGAGAATTCGACGGTCGTCCTCCGGGAAACAGGATTGTCCGAGGTGTGAATTACAGATGCTGAGTAGCTTCGCAGGACACAGGGGCTGCACCAGCCGGGCCTGAACACCCTCACAAATACGCCATCGGAAACGGCCGCGAGACCGGTGCAAAGAGTGACTTTGAAAATCGGAAGGCAGGTGTCGGAAAAACGGCCAACCGCCGGTCATTGACACTGCAATGTCACCCAAGTCGATTTTGTGGCAGCCGTTCGGCGAGTTCGCCTCGCCTGTGGTATCGCGCTGGACCGAGTATATCGCAGGGTGCCGTTTGGGGCAGAACTGTCCCGGATCTGGCAAAAAATCACATGAGAATAGCCACCTAAATAATTGTTTTAGAATATTTATAGTCGTTGGTTATTATTCATTCCAAGATCACGCTTTGATCAGCCGGCAGCCTCGACACCATGCCGTCAGTGCGGCTTGCCGTCTTTCCGGCCGTCGGTGCTTGCGGGCTCGGGACAGTGACGCTCCATACGGTAGCGTCTTGCCCAAGCGTCGCTCGTGGTGTCGGCGAGACGCGCCGTTTCGGGGCTGAGTGTCACGGTCGTGGGCAGCGTCACACTGAGGGCCGTGCAGATGCCCGCCACGGCGCGGGCCGGATCCGCGCTGACCTCCTCATAGGTGAGGCGAAGCGGTTCGATGCCTTCGCGCGCGAACCATGCTTGCCAGGCGGCATCCTCGCGCTCGAGCAGGGCGATCCGGTCCCTGATCCTTGCGGCGTCGTAGCGGGGCGGGCGCGCAGGCGACAGTCTTTCGATCTCCCGACCGTCCGGCGCCACATGCCAGAGGCCTGTCTGCTCCGCCTTGATCATGGAGATCGCCTGCGCGAGCTTGTCCTCGCGCCGCAGGTGGATGAAGGCTGTTTCGCCAAAAGCCGCCCTGATCCTGTCGATGTCATGCGCCTTTGGCCCATGGGCAACATCGATCATCCTCAGAACCCCGGCGAGATCGATCCGCATCAGGCGCAGCCCGAAAATGGGCGTGGCGGCGCGGCCCGCGTCCCGGACCGCCCCAAGGTAGGCGCGGGCGTGATCTTCGGCGCTCAATCCCTGCCGCGCGGGCAGCTTCCAGGCGCGTGCCCAGACGGGGTCCGGATCCGCCATGAAGAACGAGTCCGGTGCGCCGGCGACGCCGCTGGCCGCGAGCAGGTCGCAGAGCAGCGTGCTGCCGGTGCGCGGCGTCGTGCAGAGGATGTAGCTGTTCATGCCCTGCATATGACCTTTCCTGACATGAAAAGACCATACCGGGGCAGCGGTATGGTCCAGTCAGACAGGTGTCCGCAGCACAGCGCCACGGGTGTCGTGTCGGGTCAGATCGCGAGATACTCCTCGCGCAGCGCCTTGTTCTCGAGGACTTCCGCCGCGGTGCCGTCGAAGACGATGCCGCCGGTGTCAAGGATCACGGCGCGGTCCGCCAGTTGCAGGGCGCGCACGGCGTTCTGTTCGACGAGAATCGTGGTGATCCCCTGTTCCTTGATGATGCGCAGGGTCTTTTCGATCTCGTCGACGATCACCGGGGCGAGGCCCTCATAGGGTTCATCGAGCAGCAGCACCTTGATGTCGCGGCAAAGCGCGCGGGCGATGGCCAGCATCTGCTGCTCGCCGCCCGACAGGGTCACACCCTCCTGGCTGCGGCGTTCGCGCAGGCGCGGGAAGAGATCGTAGACCCGGTCGATCGACCAGCCGACGGGCGGCGCGATCTGTGCCAGCTTGAGGTTTTCCTCCACCGTCAGCCCCGCGATGATCCGCCGGTCCTCCGGCACGAGGCCGAGACCGACCTGAGAGGCCTCATAGCTGGTCATCTTGTGCAGGGGCTGGTGGTCGAGCCAGATTTCGCCCTTGCGGGCCTCGGGACTCGCGAGCCGTGCGATGGCGCGCAGGGTAGAGGTCTTGCCCGCCCCGTTGCGGCCCAGAAGAGCGAGGATCTCGCCTTCATGGACGTTGAAGCTGATGCCCTGCACGATGTAGCTTTCGCCGTAGTAGGCATGCAGGTCCCAGACCGACAGGAAAGCCGGGGCGGTCGCGGCCATGTTGGCGTTCTTCGAAAAATCCGGTTTGACGTTCATCTCCGGTCTCCTTTAAGCGGCTGTCTGGGTTTCGCCGAGGTAGGCTTCGCGCACCTTCGGGTGGCCCTTGATCTTGTCCGGCGTGTCCTCGACCAGCGGCGTGCCCTGGGCCAGCACGGTGATCCGTTCCGCAAGGCTGAAGACCACATGCATGTCATGTTCGATGATGGCGATGGTGATGTCGCGCTCGTCGCTGATCTGCTTGAGAAGGTCGATGGTGTTGTTGGTGTCGGCGCGCGCCATGCCGGCGGTCGGCTCGTCCAGAAGCAGGAGGCGCGGTTCCTGACTCAGGCACATGCCGATCTCGAGACGGCGCTTGTCGCCGCGCGACATCGAACTGGCCAGCATGTGGCGCTTGTCGGCCATCTTCATCTCCTCGAGCATGTGCTCGGCCCGGTCCACCACTTCCTTCTGGGACATCACATCCCGGATCGCATGCAGCTGGAAGGCCCCGTCCCGCTTGGCGAAGCAGGGGATCATCATGTTTTCCAGCACCGAGAGATCGCCGAAGATTTCCGGCGTCTGGAACACGCGGCTGATCCCCAACTGGTTGATCTCGTAGGGTTTGCGCCCGAGCACGGATTTACCGTCGAACATCACCGAGCCCGTGTCGGGGATGAGCTTGCCCACGAGGCAGTTGAGCAGTGTGGACTTGCCCGCCCCGTTGGGGCCGATGATCGCATGCACGGAGTTTTCCGCAATGCTGAGGTTCACGTTGTCCAGCGCCTGAAGGCCCCCGAACCGCTTGCCGACGTTTTTGACTTCAAGAATGCCCATGATGTCGTCTCCTCATTCGGCCGGGGTTGTCTTGCCATCCGCGGCATCTTCCGCGGGCTTTTTCTTGCGGAAGAGCCGCGCGATACGCTGTCCGCCCTCGACGAGACCGCCCGGCAGGAAGATCACGACCAGCATGAACAGCAGACCCAGCGTGAGGTGCCAGCCCTTGCCGATGAAGGGGTAGATGACGGCGACGATGAAATCCTCGATCCCGTCCGGCATGAAGGCGAACCACTGGTGCAGGATGCTTTCGTTGATCTTGGAGACGATGTTCTCGAAATACTTGATGAAGCCCGCGCCCAGCACCGGGCCGATCAGCGTGCCGGCACCGCCCAGGATGGTCATCAGCACGACTTCACCCGAGGCGGTCCAGAACATGCGTTCGGCGCCCACCTGCGTGTCCATCGCCACCAGCAGGCCTCCGGCGAGACCGGCATACATGCCGGAGATCACGAAGGCCGCCAGCGTGTAGGGCTTGGAGTTGAGCCCGGTGTAGTTCATCCGCTGCTGGTTCGATTTCACCGCCCGCAGCATCATGCCGAAGGGCGAGCGGAAGATCCGGATGGAGAGGTAGAAGGCGACGAGCATGATCGCGGCGGCGATGTAGTAGCCTGCGTTGAAGGTGAAGACCCAGTTGCCGAATTCCAGCTCAAAGCTCTGCTTCATGTCGAGCCCGAAGAGATTGGCGCGCGGCGTCTGGCCCGGCGCCGGTGCCGCATCTAGAATGCGCGGGTCGGTGTATTTGGGCTGCAATCCGGTCTCACCGCCGGTGATCGGGGTCAGAACCGAATAGGCGAGCGAGTAGGACATCTGCGCGAAGGCGAGAGTCAGGATCGAGAAGTAGATGCCCGACCGGCGCAGCGAGATCCAGCCAACCAGCAGGGAAAAGACGCCGGCGATGATCACCGAGACGATGATCGCCGGGATGATGTTCATGGTCAGCAGTTTCATCATCCAGATTGCGGCATAGGAGCCCACGCCGAGGAAGGCCGCGTGCCCGAAGCTGAGATAGCCCGTGAGCCCGAAGAGGATGTTGAAGCCGATGGCGAAGATGCCGAAGATCACCAGGCGCTGCATCAGGTCGGGGTAGCCCGCGTTGAACTGCGCCATCGCCGAGCCTTCGGGGAAGGGGTTCAGTATGAAGGGGGCGAAGATACAGAGAATGCCCACTACCAGGAGGAGCGTGAAGTCTTTTTTGTTCAGTCCAAGCATGGTCCTATTCCTCCATCACGCCCTTGCGGCCCATGAGGCCACGCGGACGTGTGAGCAAGATGATGATGGCGACCAGGTAGATGATGATCTGGTTCAGGCCGGGCAGGGTTTCGAGCACCACGGCCATCGAGGCAAAGCTTTCGAGGATGCCGAGCAGAAATCCTGCCAGCACCGCGCCGGGCAGCGAGCCCATGCCCCCCACGACGACCACGACGAAGCTCAGGACGAGAAAGTCCATGCCCATGTGGTAATTGGGTGAGTTGATCGGCGTGTACATGACCCCCGCAAGCCCCGCGACGGCGGCGGCGATGCCGAACATGATGGTGAAGCGCTTGTCGATGTTGATGCCGAGCAGGCCCACGGTCTCCCGGTCCGCCATGCCGGCGCGCACGACCATGCCGAAGGTGGTGAATTGCAGGAAGGCAAAGACCGCCCCGATGATCACCGCTGCGAAGGCGAAATACACCAGACGCCAGTAGGGGTAGATGATGGTGTTGGGATCAAAGCCGAGCAGGGCGCCGAAATCGAAGGAGCCGCGGAAGACTTCCGGTGCCGGGGTGGGGATCGGGTTGGCGCCGTAGAAATACTTGATGATCTCCTGCAGCACGATGGCAAGGCCGAAGGTCACGAGGATCTGGTCGGCATGCGGGCGCTTGTAGAAGTGCTTGATGAGACCGCGCTCCATGATGAAGCCGACGCCGACCATGACCGGGATCGCGAAGATGATCGACAGCGGCACCGCCCAGTCGATGATCGCATCTCCGGTCTGCTGGCCGAAAAAGTCGTAGATATAGGGCACATCCACCTTGAGCGGATTGCCGAGAAAGTCCTTTTGCGTTTCGTCGATGACCGTATGGCTCAGCGTCAGAAAACGGCTGAAGGTCACGGCGCAGAAGGCACCGATCATGAAAAGCGCCCCGTGGGCGAAGTTCACCACGCCGAGGGTGCCGAAAATCAACGTCAGGCCAAGGGCGATCAACGCATAGGCGGATCCCTTGTCGAGGCCGTTGAGAATCTGGAGGATAATTGCGTCCATGGTCCCACCTTCCGGATGCGGTTGCGGCCCGTTGGCCGCGAAGCGCCGGGCAGGAGAGACCCTGCCCGGCGTTTATTGAGAGCTTACACGCCTGCGTTGCAGGTTCCGAGAGAGCCACCGGCGAACTGCGGGTGCTCGGGGTCGTAGGACACCTGCTCCGTCGGGGTGACTTCGACGATTTCCACGAGATCGTATTCGTTCTCGGGGTTCTCCTTGCCCTTCACGACGACGACGTCCTTGAAGCACTGGTGATCCGCGCCACGATAGAGCGTCGGGCCGTTGCCCAATCCGTCGAATTCGAAGTCTTTCAGGGCTTCGCCGACCGCGCAGGGGTTGAACGAGCCTGCCCGTTCCACCGCATCCGCATAGAGCAGCGCCTGCACGTAGCCTGTGTGCGCGGCCTGGCTCGGCGGGAAGCCGTACTTGGTGCCGAAGGACTGCACGAAGGCGTTGGTGCCGACGAAACGCGAGCCCAGCTGGTTTTCGAGTTTCCAGTCCCAGTTCTGCGAGCCGAAGATGCCCTTGATGTTGGCACCGGCACCGCGCGCCATGAGCTCGGAGTAGAGCGGCACGACGATCTCGAACTTCTTGCCGTTCACTTCCTTGTCGCGCAGGCCGAACTGCACGGCGTTGGTGAGCGAGTTGACCATGTTCCCGCCGTAGTGGTTCAGAACCAGCACATCCGCGCCCGATTGCAGCACCGGCGCGATGTAGGAGGAGAAGTCGGTCTGCGTCAGCGGTGTCAGCACCGAGTTGACGGTTTCCCAGCCGAGGGCTTCGGTGGAGGAGCGCATGGCCTCCTCGGTGGTGTAGCCCCAGTTGTAGTCGGCGGTCAGGTGATAGGCCTTGCGGTCTGCACCATACTGGTTGATCAGCACGGGCGCGAGTGCCGCACCGGACATGTAGGAGTTGAAGAAGTGGCGGAAGCCATTGGCCCGCTTGTCTTTTCCTGTCGTGTCATTGGCATGGGTCAGACCCGCCATGAAGATCACGCCGGCTTCCTGGCAGAGCGCCTGCACGGCCACGGCCACGCCCGAGGAGGAGCCGCCGGTGATCATGACGGCGCCGTCTTTTTCGATCATCGACTTGGCCGATGCGCGGGCGGCATCCGATTTCGTCTGGGTGTCGCCGGTGACGAACTGGACCTTCTTGCCCAGGACGCCGTTGCCTTGCAGGGCTTTCGACGTGAAAGTGTTCATCATGCCGCCATCGCCTTCACCGTTCAGGTGTTCGACGGCGAGCTGGTAGGCGCGCAGCTGGTCTGCGCCCTCGTCGGCATAGGGGCCGGATTGCGGTACGTTGAAGCCGAAAGTGACGGTGTCGCCTGTCGGCTCGTTGGTGAAGGCCGATGCGCGGCCCGCGGTGAAGATCGTCGGCAGGGCGAGACCCGCGCCGCCCACGGCGCTGGTCTTGAGCAGACCTCGACGTGTGAAGTTCGATTTGGACATGAAATCCTCCCAGTTGTTTTTGACCATTTGCAGATCGCAAACTCCTCCAAATCTGCAAACGGCGCACACAGGTGCAGATACCTTATCGCCGATGAAATGAAAATTACGCAACAACCCCCTTGAAATGAACGATAATTTTGTAAATAAATCCACAAGACTTCGGGCAACCGTGTAAATTGCATGATGTTGCGGCGCAGAAAGCCGTTGAAATCGCCCGGATTTGCAAGGGAGGCCACATGGCACGAGAAACCCTGACCGGCAGCCGCATCCGCGAGCGCCGGACCGTGGCCGGGATGCGGCAGGCGGATCTGGCCCGCACGCTGGGGATTTCGGCCTCCTATCTCAACCTGATCGAGCACAACCGGCGTCGAATCGGCGGCAAGCTCCTGCTCGACATCGCGAAAATCCTGCAGGTCGAGCCTTCCATGCTCACTGACGGGGCAGAGGCGGCGCTGGTCGCCGCCCTGCGCGAAGCGGCGTCGCTGGCCAATCTCGCACCCGAGGATGCAGAGAAGGCGGAGGAATTCGCGGGGCGCTTTCCGGGCTGGGCCGAGGCGTTGACCAAGGGATATCGCCGGATGGGCACGCTCGAGCGCACGGTGGAGACGCTGACCGACCGGCTGGCGCACGACCCGCAGCTTGCGGCCTCGGTGCATGAGCTCTTGTCGACGGCGGCGGCGATCCGGTCCACCGCCTCGATCCTTGCGGATGAAAAGGATCTCGATGCGACCTGGCGCGACAGGTTCCACGCCAACATCAACGCCGACAGCCGCCGGCTGGCGGAGAGTGCGAAATCGCTGGTCGATTATTTCGATGCAGCGCAGCGGCAGGAAGACGCCGCCGCCGGTCCGCAGGAGGAGGTGGACGGGTTCCTCGAAGCGCACGACTATCGGTTCAGCGGTCTCGAAGCCGGCAAGGACACGATCGACGGATTGATCGCTGCCAGCGACATGCTGCGGTCGCGCGCGGCGCGGCAACTGACGCGGGCGGTGCTCGAACAGGTGCTCGCCGACAGCGCACGGCTGCCGATGAAGGATCTGGAGAAAGCCGTGGCCGAGATCGGCCCGGACCCCGTGGCGCTGTCGCGCACGCTCGATGTGCCGGTGTCGCTCTGCCTGCGCCGTCTGGCCGGATTGCCGGACGTCAAGGCGGCTCTGGTCATCTGCGACCGCTCGGGCAGCATTCTCTTTCGCAAATCCGCCGGGGCGCTGGTGATCCCGAGGTTCGGCTCCGCCTGCGCCCTCTGGCCGCTCTTTTCGGCTTTGACCCAGCCGGGTCAGGTGCTTCGGCTCTCGGTTGTCCAGCTGGGCCGGGGCAGGGCCCGGTTCGACTGTTTCGCCGTTGCCGATATCGTCGGGCCGCCGGTCTACAATACCGCGCCCCTGCTCAACGCGACCATGCTCATGCTGCCCGCTTCGGGTCCGACCGACGCGCCGGCGCTGGAAGTCGGCTCGTCCTGCCGGGTCTGTCCGCGCAGCCGCTGCCCCGCGCGCCATGTGCCCTCGCTCCTTTCAGAGGAGCTTTGAGGGATGTTCGGGGATGCCGTAATCGACACGCCGGTGACGCCGCGCGCAGGCCTTGCTGCGCCAGGGCACCGATCCGGCGGCCGAAGCTTCCGTTCGGCCTGCGCAGCAGGGCTTTGACAGCGCGGGAAAAACCGACAATAGTTGATCCACTGCGCCGATGGAGGCGGGCCGGGTGCCCGGCGGTGCGGTCTGGGAGGAAAAGCAATGGGTAAGCATGTGCTTTTGGTGGAGGATGAAGTGAATATCCTCGAGGCCATACGGTTCTTGCTGAACCGTGAAGGCTGGCGGGTGGACACGCATTCCAACGGCACCGATGCGGCGGAGGTCGTACGCAGCCTCAAGCCCGATCTCGTGGTGCTCGACGTGATGCTGCCGGGCAAGAGCGGGTTCGACATCCTCGCGGAGTTGCGCGGCGATGCGGAGACCGCCGATCTGCCCGTCCTGATGCTGACCGCGCGCGGCCAGAGCCGGGACCGGGAAATGGCCGAGAAGGCCGGGGTCAGCCGCTTCATGACCAAACCCTTTTCCAACACCGAAGTGCTGACGGCGGTGCGCGACCTCGTCTATGTGCACGGTCAACGGGCCTGAGCCTTGGCCCGTCGCGCCCAGCCGCTGTTTCTTGAACGCAGCGGGTATCGGCAGCGACGGCTCATGGATGCGGTTCGCCTGATTGCCATCGTCGGGGCGCTGCTGTGGCTGGTGCCGGTGCTCTGGCCTTCGGACGGCACGGCAGAAACAGGGATGGTCAGCAAGTCCCGCGCGCTTTTCTATGTCTTCGGGGTCTGGGCGGGCCTCATCGTCGCGGCGGCCTTTCTGGCTTTCCGCATCCGGCGTCTGCCGGCGGAGCCCGAGGATCAGGAGACCGATCCGTGAGTTCGCTCAACCTGCTCATCCTCGTGTGCCTCGCCTATGTGGTGTTCCTCTTTCTCGTGGCCTTTGCCGCCGAACGCGCAGGTGTCCGGGGCCGGGCGCGCTGGCTGCTGCGCTCACCGCTGGTCTACACGTTGTCGCTCTCGATCTATTGTACCGCCTGGACCTTTTACGGTGCCGTCGGCAATGCCGCGCGCTCGGGTTTCGAGTATGTGACGATCTATCTCGGCCCCAGCCTCGTGATCCTGGGCTGGTGGTGGATCCTGCGCCGCCTCGTGCGGATCGGGCGCAGCCACAAGGTCACCTCGATCGCGGACCTGATCTCCTCGCGCTACGGCAAATCCAATGCGCTCGCGATCGTGGTCACGGTGATGGCGGTGATCGGCGTGACCCCTTACATCGCGTTGCAACTGCAATCGGTGACACAATCGCTGTCGATCTTTACCGCCGCTGAAGAAGGCTGGAGCGAGACCGGGATCGGCTCCAACGCCGGCACGCTTTGGATCGCGGCAGGGCTCGCCCTTTTCACTGTTCTTTTCGGGACGCGCAACCTCAATGCCAACGAGCGCCACCACGGCGTTGTCATCGCGATCGCCGTGGAATCCGTGGTCAAGCTGGTGGCGTTGCTGGCCGTTGGTGTGTTCGTGGTCTGGGGACTGGCGGGCGGCGTGGCCGAGACCCTGGCGCGCATCGATGCTTCGGCCATCGGCACCTGGCAGGTCGACGGCAGCCGCTGGACCACATTGATCTTCATTTCCGCGGCAGCCTTTCTCTGCCTGCCTCGCATGTTCCAGGTGATGGTGGTGGAGAACGACGACGAGCGCCACCTGCATGTCGCAAGCTGGGCCTTTCCACTCTACCTGATGCTGATCAGCCTCTTCGTCGTCCCGATCGCCGTCATCGGGCTCGAGGTTTTGCCGGAAGGCGCGAACCCCGATTTCTTCGTGCTGAGCCTGCCGCTGAGCCAGGGGCAGGAGGGGCTGGCGATGCTGAGTTTCCTCGGAGGCTTCTCCTCGGCCACCTCCATGGTCATCGTGGCGACGCTGGCGCTCTCGACCATGGTCTCCAACCACGTGGTGATGCCTGTCTTCCTTCACCTGCGGCAGGGGACGGCAACGCAATCGGGCGACGTGCGCGATGTGATCATCCTGTCGCGGCGGCTCTCCATTCTCGGCATCATCGGGCTTGGCTACATCTATTTCGAGGCCTCGGGCGGATCGGGTGCCCTTGCGGCCATTGGCCTTGTCTCCTTTGCCGGCGTCGCCCAGTTCCTGCCGGCGATGCTGGGGGGACTTTTCTGGCGCGGGGCCACGAAATCCGGCGCGATGGCCGGGCTTGGCGTGGGCTTCGTCCTCTGGATGTTCACCTTGCTGTTTCCCAGTTTCGGCCGGGACGTCCTGCTCAGCGCCCAGACCTTCGACGAGGGTCTTCTGGGGCTCGTCTGGTTGCGGCCGCAGGCGCTCTTCGGCATCGAGGGGCTCGATCCCATCGTGCATTCGGTGCTCTGGAGCATGGTTCTGAACACGGCGAGCTTCGTGCTGGTCTCGCTTCTGACCTTCCCGCACCCGCTTGAGCGGTTGCAGGGGGCGCAGTTCGTCAATGTCTTCGAGCATTCGGCGGCCAACCGGGGCTGGTACGCCTCTGTTGCCGAAAGCGAGGACCTGATGATCATGTCGCAGCGCATCCTGGGCGCGGAGGAGGCGCGCAGGCTCTTTGACGGCCAAGCGCGAGAGCAGGGGCTGCCCGGGCATCTGCCCGAGCCCACGCCGGAATTCCTGCAAGTGCTGGAACGTGAGCTCTCCGGCTCCGTCGGTGCGGCCACCGCCCATGCGATGATCGGCCAGATCGTCGGCGGCACCTCGGTCTCCGTGCAGGACCTGATGGCTGTTGCGGACGAATCCGCGCAGATGCTGGAGTATTCAAGCCAGCTCGAAACCAAGTCGCGCGAGTTGAGCCAGACAGCCGCGCAACTGCGCGCCGCCAATGAGAAGCTGACCCAGATCAGCTACCAGAAGGATGCCTTTCTCAGCCAGATCAGCCATGAATTGCGCACACCCATGACCTCGATCCGCGCGTTTTCCGAGATCCTGCGCGACACCGAAGGTCTGGGGCCGATGGAAAAGGCGAAATACGCCAATATCATCCATGTCGAGGCGATCCGGCTCACCCGGCTGCTCGACGACCTGCTGGATCTGAGCGTGCTGGAGAACGGGCAGGTCACGCTGCATCTGCAAACCGGCAGTCTCGCGGTCCTGCTCGACCAGGCCGTTGCCATGGCGCAGGCCAGCGAAGCCCGCGCGATCCAGATCCGCAGGCGGCGGCTCGACGAGACGATCACGCTGCACACCGATCTCGACCGGTTGAGCCAGGTGTTCATCAATCTCATTACCAACGCCCAGAAGTATTGCGCCGCCGAGACCCCGGTCCTGCGCATCGAGGTCACGCGTCTGAAGGGCAGGATCGCGGTTGATTTCATCGACAATGGCCGCGGCATCCCGGTCGAATCGCGAGACGTCATGTTCGAGAAGTTCAGCCGCATCGGGGCTCAGGATGGCAATGGCGCAGGGCTCGGGCTCGCCATCTGCCGCGAGATCATGACCCGGCTCGGCGGTGACGTGAGCTATCTCGATGCCACGGGGGGAACAGGGTTCCGGGTTCACCTGCCGGAAAACCTCGCGATGGCCGCACAATAGGCATTCGCAGCGAATTGTCCGTCTTTGCTAAAGGCAATGGTAACCATTGCGGACTATCTCCTTGGGCGAGGAACCGTGCGGGGCTGATCCCTGCGCCGTCCTCTCTTGGGGTTGTTGATGTCAGTTTTGCAGCGCAAGGCGCAGGCAGGAAAGCAGGAGCATCAGGCGCGGGCGATGTCCGTGCCGAAGGCCCTGCGTGTCTGCATCGCCAAGACGGCGGATGACCTTTTCGACCTTCCCATGGCGGTGATCGGTGCCGTGCAGGAAAAATGCAGCAGCGTGGGGCTGCCCGAAAGGGTGGACGAGAGTGGTCTGATGGTTTTTCTGGACGGGCCCGGTGGGGTAATTGCGGGCGCCGTGCTGGGCCCCGAATTCGTCACGGCACTCGTGCAGCAGCAGACGACCGGACGGGTGACGGCCGCCCAGACAGCCGCGCGCAGGATGACAGCGACGGATGCGGCGC
Source organism: uncultured Alphaproteobacteria bacterium (assembly GCA_963715055.1). GTDB lineage: Bacteria > Pseudomonadota > Alphaproteobacteria > Rhodobacterales > Rhodobacteraceae > CAVQRB01. The sequence continues at coordinate 168,697 of CAVQRB010000001.1, forward strand.
TTTGTGCGCCGATGCTCGACGAGATGTTCAGGCGGGCGCATGCCCTGCTCGACGAGCCATCCGACCGGGACCTGCTTGCGCCGTTCCGCTTCGGCGCCAAGGCGGAGAGCAAGCGCCTTTTCCTGATGTCGCTCGACGTGCCGGAATACCAGGTCGTACGCCTGACCGTCGACATGGCGGGTGGCGTCTTCCAGACGACGCTGCTTCTTCTCCTGCCAGTCATCGAGCGTCCGGCGGAACGCGAAACAGTCACTGCCGACGGCCTTGCAAAGCCTCAGGGGGCAAGTCTGGAAAAGGCGGTCATGGGGCTGCAGGCTGAGCTTTGGGCGGTTCTTGCCAAAATACGCGTGCCGTTGTCGCGGCTCGAGCGGCTCAAACCCGGGGATGTCATGGGGATTCCGCTCGATGCTTTCGACAAGGTGCAGCTGATGTCCCGTGACGGGCGCCGCATCGGTCAGGGCGTCATGGGGCAGATCGACGGCAAGCGCGCCTTGCAGGTGGAGCAGCGGCCCCTTGAGACCAACCGCCCGCAGCGTCGCGCCTCTGACCGGGAAGAGATCGATCAGACCCCGGTTGCGCCCTTGCCCGCGCACGCCTTGGCCCTGGCGGGTTCAGGGAAGCGAGATGAGATGGACTACGATGCCCCGGATCTTCCTCAGATCGACATCACCCCTTCGGAGGATCTGGCAGAAATTCCCGATCTCGACGACTTGCCGGATCTGTCGGACCTGCCCGGATTGGACGATCTGGACGATCTCGGCGATCTGGATGAGCTGCTCAAATACAATTCCGCCTGAGCGGGCATGGCGGCGCTATCCGCGCGCAAGCCCCTCGAGCGTGGGCTTCAGGCCGGAGAGATCATAGCCGCCGCGATATCCCGCCGCGATGATCTCCTCGGCGCCAAGCGTTCCGGCCGATCCCAGGGCCCAGGCGATGGTCGAGCGCGTGCCCGAGGCACAATAGGCCAGCACAGGTCCTTCCGCGGTCTCCATAAGGGCGCGATTCGCGGCGATGACGGCGGGCGTCATGGTCTGATGGGTCAGCGGTTGCACGGCGAAATCCATTCCGGCTGCACGTACCGCCTTTTCGATGGCAGCGGCCTGATGGCTCGGCGGCACTTCGATGTCGGGCCTGTTGCAGATCACGAGGCGAATGCCAGCCGAGGCGATGGCAGGCGCGTCCTCCGGTGAGATCTGGGGCGCCGCGTAGAAGTCAGGGGTGATCTGTCTGATGTCCATGCCGCATGATTAGGCCAGTGCTTGCCACCTGTCCAGATGTCCGATGCGCCGCAGGCTGCCATTCCAAGGGGCGGATGGCTGGCGCGAAGATCATTTGGCGCTGACCGCCGAGGATCCAACTGAAACCGGACCCTGCCTGTTGGGTCTCGCCAGGCGCGAGGCGCATTAGCGATCTTGTCGCCCTGCGTGCCGACAGACCGCCCGCGACATCAAGTACGCATTTCAAGTGATTGTAATCATGACATGAAAATCCCCAGAATGACCAACATCAACCCGATCACGGATAAGAACAGCGCCCCGAGATTGAGCGGCAGGGCTTTTTGCAGCAAGGCGCGCATGTCCTGCTCGGCCAGCTGCGCCTTTCGAGCCCGAGCAACATAGACAATGCACCAGATCAGGCCGACGAGCCCCGCAAGCGACAGGACAGTGCCGCCGATGACCAGAAGGGTGCCCAGAGTGGTTTCGGAATTTTCCATGGCGCGGGGCTACCCAAACATCCGCCGATTGGCAAGGGGCGGTATCTTCAGCGGGTGAAGGTCAGCGACAGGCTGAAATCATGGCTGTCGCCGGGCAGGCCCGCGGGTGCCTTTTCGAACCGGCCTGCGCTTTTGATGGCCTGAAGGGCGGCGCGGTCGAGGGCAGGGCTGCCCGAGGACAGGATCAAGGATACGTTCTGCAAGCGCCCGGTGGCCGCCACCTTGAGGGCGAGCTTGGCGGTGCCGCCTGCCTTCAGGTCGCGTGGTGCGATCAGGTTGCGTTTGACCTTCGCATAGATCGCGGCCCCCCATTGCGCCCGCAGGGCATTCGCGCGTTCGGCGGTTTGCGACTGGGTCTTCGAGGTGCCTTGCCTGCCTGCGATCTCCTGCCGGGCCGATCCGGCGGCGGCGAGGTCCCGTGGCGCCGGGCGGTGCGACAGGGTTGCTGGCCTCGCCTGCGGGCGCAGCATGTCGCGGGGAACCGAAACCGGCGGCGGCGGGGGAGAGGCATCCAGGGTCGGCAGATCCGGCGGTGGACTGTGCAGCGCTGGTGCCGCGGGCCGCGCTGTCTCCGGCTTCGGTCTGGCATCCTGCTGCGGCAGGGCCGGCGCGTTCGGCGCTGTGGGCGTCGGAAGCGCCACAAGGGTAGGTGCAATTGCAGCTTCGGGCGGTTGGTCCCAGGCCGCGACAAGGCGCATCTGCTCCGGGCTCGCTACCTGCGTCGCGGTCACCGCGCGACCCTGTCCCCCCGCGGCATCACTTCCCGTCAGGTCTGGCGACAGGACCCATACCCCCAGATGCGCCCCTGTCGCGAGGCCGATGAAAGCAAGTCCTTCGAGAAGCCGCATCATTGCCCTCCCACGATCAGCCGGGTGTCGCGGATGCCGCGGGCTGACAGTTTCGGTAGCAGACGTGCCAGTTCCGCGGCTTTGAGACCGCTATCGGCGCGGATGCCCAGCGGTTCATCCGAAGCGCGGCGGGCAAGTGCGTCGAGGGCCGCTTCACCTGTCAGCCCGGCGTAGCCCAGCGTGCCGGTGGCGGAGACATGGAGCGTGTCGGGGTCGTCGGCCGCAGTCTCGGACAGGCTTTGCGGCGGGGTCACTTCGAAGGGGGCGGGCGGCGTGATCTGCGCGCTCATCAGGAAGAAGATGAGCAGGAGGAAGACGACATTGATCATCGGTACGATGTTCTCGCCGCGGGTGCGTCGTGCCGGTGGTCGCCCGAAGGTCATGGACGCCCCTCCGCGATCACGATTTGCGCAATCCCCGCCGCCTGCAGCAGGTCGATGACGGTGACGAGATCCTGCAAGCTCGCGTCAGCATCGGGCCTGAGGATCACCGTGTCGTCCTTGGTGCGCATCAGCGGTGCGAGGCCCGCGACCAGTTGCTCCAGCGGCAGGGCGGTACCATTGAGCGACGCGCCATCGGGCGACACCTCGATCAGTCGCGGCGGTCCCTCATAGGGCGTGCCGGTTCCGGCGGTGGTCAGCGCAAGCTCCATGTCCTGCCCGAAGCGCGCGGCCAGCATGAAGAACACCAGAAGCAGGAAAACCACGTCGATCATCGGCGTGAGGCTCGGTTTGCGGCGCGGGCGGGCCTGAGCGAAGTGGAACATCTCAGTCGCCGCCTTTCGGGCCGCGCACGAAGACCCGCGTCGCCGCATCCTCGAGGTCTGCCTGCAAGCGGTCGCACAGGCTCTCGAACCAGACCAGCGCCACGCCGGCGGGGATCGCCACGGCCATGCCGGCTGCGGTGGTGAGCAAAGCCTCCCAGATGCCCCCCGCAAGGGCGGCAGGGTCGGCGCGGCTGCCGGCTTCCTGCAGCGCCTGGAAGGCACCGATCATGCCGAGGACCGTGCCGAGGAGCCCCAGCAAGGGGGCGATCGTCGAGATCAGTTCCAGCGCGCGCAAGCCTTGGCGCGTCTCGGCAAGACCAGCGCGGGCGAAACGCGCGGTTTCCTCGCGGGCCTGTGCCTCGTCCAAGGCAGGATCGAGCCTTGTGGTCATGGCGTGGAAGGCCAGCCGCGCCCGGATCGAGCGACGCCCCGAGAGGCTCGCGAGAGCGGCATCGGGGTTGCCCGCCTCCCATGCCCGCAGCGCCGTCTCCGTCGCGGCACCGGACCAGGCCCCTGCCAGAAGCAGGCGCCAGAGCTTCCAGAGCACCAGCGCCAGCGTCAGCACCGAGAGTGCTGCGATGAGCCAGAGCGTCGGGCCGCCGCGGCTGAGGAACTCCGCGAGATCGGGCGGCAAGGTCACAGCGTCTCTCCTTCGTTCCAAAGCGCCGCCAGGATGGCATCGAGCCCGTCGGTCAGGGCAGCGGGGCCCGGTTGCAGGATCAGCGGTGATTTTATCTCGACGATGCGACCCGCCGCAACAGCCGGAATCGCCGCCCAGCCCGGCCGGGCCGCGATCTTTTCGGGCCGCACCTTCTTGCCGCACCAGGAGGCAATGATCACCTCCGGTGCCGCGTCGATGACCTGCTGCGGGTCGAGGATGCGTGCTTTCGCACCCTGCTCGGCGCGGAGCCGCGCGAAGACATCCTCGCCACCGGCGATTTCGATCAGTTCGGAGACCCAGGCGATGCCGGAGATGGGCGGCTCGTCCCATTCCTCGAAATAGACCCGCGGCCGGGTGGGGCGGGCCGTGCCGAGCAGGGCTTCAAGGCGCGCCTCGAAACCGGTTGCCAGCCTGTCCGCCGCCTCTGCCACGCCGGTCAGGGCGCCAAGGGTTCGGATCATCTCGAGGATCTGCGCCACGGAGCGCTGGTTGAAGGCGTGCACGGCGATGCCTGCGCGGATCAGGTCGGCGGCGATATCGGCCTGAAGGTCCGAGAAGGTGAGCACGAGATCGGGCGCGAGATCGAGGATCTTCGGCACGTCGGCGGAGGTGAAGGCCCCAACGCGGGGTTTTTCGCGCCGCACCCGGGCGGGGCGCACGGCGTATCCGGTGACGCCGACGATGCGGTGCGACTGGCCGAGCAGGTAGAGCGTTTCCACGGTTTCTTCGGTGAGGCAGACGATGCGTTCCGGGGGATAGGCCATCAGCCGTGCTCCCCGCGATACTGGGTTGCCATCCATTCATCTACACCGGCCTTCGTGGCCTCGAGCACCGAGCGGCCAATGGCTTCGCCCAAGGCCGTGTGCAGCCCGGCATAGGCGACGTCGCCCGCAGGGCTTGCGACGGCGATGCAATCGGTGCCGGTGCCACTCGCCAGTCCCCCGGGCAGGGTCAGGCCCGCCTGCAGCACGGCGATGGTGCGGGCCTGGGCCGCGATGCTCATGGCCTCGATCCGCGCCGCAGGCGTCAGGCCAGACCGGATCACCACGGCGATGTTGATGGTGCCCCAGTCCTTGCCCCGCCGGTCGACCCTGGCGCCGACGCGTTCGGCGTTCGACAGCCCGACGGTCGCCACGGCGCGTACGCGCTCGCCTGCCACCTCGGCGGTGACATCGTGATGGGCGCTCACGTCGCGCGATGTGAGGAAGGCCACGGCATCCTGAGCGCTACGGGCGGCAAGCGCTTCGGCGAACCACTCCCCGACGTCTAGATCGGGCGGCAGATCGGCATTGCGCACCTCGCGCCAGAGGATCCGGCGCGCCACCACCTCGCCGGGGCGGTTGATCGCCCAGCTCAGAACGTGATGCGGCGTGCCGAGATCGAGGGTGAGCCAGGGGCGGTCGAGCGTCAGCATCAGAGCACCTCGAGCGGCTGGAAGACCGGCCCGTTCGCGGTCTGCTCGAAATGCGCCGAAACGCCGAAAACCTCGCGCAGGTGCTCTTCGGTCAACACATCCCGCGGGGGGCCATCGGCGACGAGCCGACCCGCGCTCAGCAGGATCAGGCGCGTGCAATGGCGTGCCGCGAGCCCCAGATCGTGCAGCGAGACGATGACGGCGCGGCCCGTGGCGGCAAGACCGGAAAACACTTTCATGGTAGCGATCTGGCCCGCAGGATCGAGGCCGGCGATGGGCTCGTCGGTCATCAGGAGCGGCGTCTCCTGCGCCAGCGCCCGGGCGATCAGCACCCGCGCCTGTTCACCGCCCGAAAGCTGTGTGGCCGTACGGCTGCGCATGGCGGCAAGGCCCATATGGGCGAGGGCCGCCTCGACGGCCCGGCGGTCGTCCGCGCGCAGCCTGCTCCCGCGCGGCAGATGCGGCAGCCGCCCCAGCGCAATCAGGGTTTCGACACTCACTGGCCAGGCGATCTCGCGCGATTGCGGCATCCAGGCACAGGCGCGGGCACGCTCGGCCTGCGCCATACGGGCGAGCGAGGAGAAGCCGCGATGCGGCAAGAGGCCAAGGGCTGCGCGCATCAGCGTCGTCTTGCCCGCACCATTGGGCCCGATCAGGCCGACGCATTCGCCCGGAGCCACGCGCAGGGTCACCGCCTCTACGACAGGGCACTGACCGCGCAGCACGGTGAGGTTTTCGAGGGTCAGCAGGCTCACCGGATTTCCGCCCTTGTCTTGTAGATCAGGTGCAAGAAGAGCGGTGCGCCGACCAGCGCCATCAGCACGCCGAGTTTCAGGTCGCGCTCCGGCAATAGAACGCGCACGGCGACATCCGCGGCAAGCACCATCGCGGCGCCGCCGAGCGCGGAGGACCACAGCAGCGCGGACGGGCGCGCGCCGACGAAGGGGCGCAGCACATGCGGCACGACCAGCCCCACGAAACCGATGGCGCCCGCGACGGCGGTGGCAGCGCCCACGCAGGAGGCGGTGCCGACGACCAGCCCAAGCCGCAGGCGTTCCATTCTGATGCCCATGGCGGCGGCGGCGTCTTCGCCCAGGGTGAGCGCGTCGAGCCCGCGCCCCAGCGAGCCCAGCAGGACCCAGCCGAGCAGCATGAAGGGCAGGGCGATCCAGACATGTTCGAAGGAGCGGTCGGTCAGAGCCCCCATCATCCAGAAGATGATTTCGGAGGCGGCGAAAGGATTTGGCGAGAGGTTCAGCACCAGCGAGGTGAGGGCCGCCGCCAGCGCCGAAATGGCGATGCCCGCGAGGATCAGCGTGAGCGAGGACCCGCGCGGTCCGGCCAGCGCCAGGATGAGGCCCACGGCGATGAGGGCCGCCAGAAGCGCCGAGAGCGGCAAGGCCAGCGTGAAGGCGGCGGCGAGCCCGGTCTGCAGCGCGAGCACGGCACCGAGCCCAGCCGAGGCCGAGACCCCGATCAGTCCCGGTTCGGCCAGCGGGTTGCGCAGGTAGCCTTGCATGGCCGCTCCCGCAAGCCCGAGCGAGGCGCCGATCATCACCGCAAGGAGCGCACGCGGCAGGCGGATCTCGCGCATCACAACGGTGAGCGGCGTGCCCTGATCGTGGAACAGGGCGGCGAGGCTTTGCGCGGGCGTCACCGGCACGCGGCCCGTGACCAGCGAGAGCACGAAGAGGCCTGCACAGAGCAGGATGAGAACCGCTGCGAGTTTCATCGCACCTCCAGCCGCAGGCGCAAGGCCCGCATGGCTGCGACGGCCTCGAGCACCTGCGGCGTGCCGCAGATCCAGTCGCGGTCGGTCAACTCGCCCGCCAGTACAGTGTCTTTCAGACCGTGCAGGGCAGGGTGGTCGAGATTGTCCTCGGCCCGGGCATATCCGGGATAGTTGCGGCCCTGAATGATCACGTCGGGCGCCAGCATCACAAGCTCCTCCAGCGCGATCGTGCCGACGGAGGACAGGCCGACCTCGGTCGCGACATTGGCCAGACCCGCCGCGCGCAGGATGTCGCCCGCCAGCGTCGCATCACCCGAGGTGTAGTTGTTCACATAGCTCAGCGCGGCCCGCGGCCGGCTTGCCGGGGCATCGTCCTGCAAGGCGGCGAGTGCTGCGCGATAGTCGTCGATCATGGCCGCGGCTTGCGGCTCGCGGTTGAGCGCCTTGCCCATTTGCGCGATGCGTGCCGGCACATCGTCCAGCGACTGGGCCGGGGCGAAGACCTCGACCCGGATCCCGAGCCCGCGCAGCATGTTGACCGTGGCCGGGGCAGTAAAGGTCCCGGCGAGGACCAGATCGGGGGCGAGCAGATAGACCTCCTCCGCGGTCGAGCCGTTGGCAGGCAAGGCGCTTGCCGCCGCCACCATGCTGGAACTTTGAGGGTCATGCGCGAGCCGGGAGACCGAGATCAACTGGCCCGGTGCGGCGAGCATCAGCGCCAGTTGATCGGTGCAGAGGTTGACCGAGACGACGCGGTGCGGCTGGGCTGCCGCGCCGCTTGCCACAAGGCATAGCGCCGCCGCACGAGCCAAAGCCCGCGCGATGGTGCCTATGATCTCAGAACGTGGCACGGACCCCGACGAAGATCGCCCGGTCGGAAGTCCCGAAGCCGTCAGCCGTCTGATATTCCTCGTCGGTCAGGTTCTCGAGGCGCAGATAGAGGCTGGCGTTGTCGGAAACGGCATAGTCCAGCGTCAGGTTGATCAGCGTGTAGTCATCGACCGGTCCTGTCGGAAAGCCGTCCACCCGGTCCGCCACGTAGTTGAGCGCGATCTGCGTGCTCAGGCGGCTGGTCAGATCCGCATTCAGGCCGAGCACGAGGTCGTTCTCCGGCACCCGGATCAGCTGGTCGCCGTCAGGGTCGGTGGCGTCGGTGTAGGTATAGCTGCCGAAGGCCGTGATCTGATCCGAGAGCGGCAGGTTTGCGGCAAGCTCGATGCCCTTGGTGGTCGAGGTGCCGTCGATCTGCTCGTAGCCATCGACCGGGTAGGAGATCAGGTCATCGATTTCGGTGTAGAAGGCCGTGGCCGAGACCGCGGCACCGGTGGCGTAGCTGTGCTCGATGCCAAGCTCGGCCGTGCGGCTGGTCTCGGGCTGCAGGTCGGGGTTGGGCGTGCCGAAGTTGAAGGGACCGAAAAGCTCATTGAGTGACGGCGCCCGGAAGCCCGTGGCGAGCGAGGCGCGCACCACTGTGCCGGTGCCCGGACGCCAGGCCGCGGCAAGACGGCCCGTCGTTTCGGTGCCGAATTCGGAGTGATCATCCACGCGCAGCGCCGCGGAGACATCGAGATCCGCATTGATCGCCTGCTGCACCTCGCCGAAGAGCGAGGCCACGTCATAGCTGGCGCGGCCATTGCTGAAGAGCGCCTCTTCCTCCGAATACTCCGCGCCGAAGGCCAGTTGCGTGGCACCAAGGTCTGCCAAGCCCTGGTACCGCGCCTCGCGCCGCAAACCATCGAAGAAGGAGCTGCCGAAAGGCGTATCGGGATCGAGGCGCTCGGTTTCGAAATAGCTCGCCTCGAGCGTGTGCTGGATCGCGCCGCCGTCGATCTCGGTATAGGCGCGCGCGCCGCGACGGTCGGTGAAGAAGGGTCTGTCCGCATCGCCCCCCGGTCCGCCGAAGGCATCGATGTTGGTCTCCTCGTTCATGTAGATCAAGTCGACACCCACCCGGATGGTGTCGGTAAGCTCATAGCCGGCCGACAACAGCCCGGTGATCCCGTCGAAGCCGTCTTCTTCGGTATTGCCGTCATTCTCGTCGGCTGCCGAAAACCCGTCGGTCTTGATCTGCGACAGGCTGAAACTCAGATCGCCGCGCTCGGTCTTCGTGGCGATGCTGAAATCGCCGCGGCGGGTGTTGTAGCTGCCGACTTCTACGCCGAAGCTGTAGGTCGTGCCGATCTCCTCGGGGCGTGCGGTGGTGATGTTGATGACGCCTGCGATCGCCTCGGAGCCATAAAGCGCCGACTGTGAGCCCTTGAGCACTTCGACCCGCGACAGGCCCGCCGAGGTCAGGCTGCCCCAGTTGAACTGGGTCTGCGTGCTGGCGGGGTCGGTCACGTCGATGCCGTTGATGCGCACGGCGACGTAGCGGTCCGCCAGGCCGCGGATGCGCAGGTTGCTTTGCTTGCCGAGGCCGCCGTTGCTGCTGACCGAGACGCCGGGCAGGGTGTCGAGCGCATCGGCGAGCGTGTTGCCGCCGGCGCGCTGCAGGTCTTCGCTGTCGAGGATATCGACCGTGGCGCCGGTGCGGCTGACCGCAGTCGGCGCCTGGTTGGAGAACACGGTGATCTCGCCGAGATCGAAGGTTTCCTGTGCCGTTGCGGCGCCAGTGGCGAGCGCAAGCAGGCTCGCACTGGCCAATAGCGGCGTGAGGGGGTGTTTCATGTCTTGTGCCCTTTCGAGGCCTGTCCCCGTGGCGGGGGTATCAGATGCTCTTGGAAGGGGATGGTCCCCTGCCGCAAACGGTGAGGCGCCACCACATGCGGAACGGGCCGCCGACGGACGCGCACCCCGCGCGTCAATCCGGGTGATCACCTTGGCAGGTCTCCTGACTTGCGCGTCACCGTTTGGCCGAACCTTCCCGAACCCCGTTGGCGAGCCCAGTGGCATCTATCGGCCGCACTCTGCGCTTACAGTTGCGGGGGCAGTCACGGAATTGCGCCGGATGGCGCGCACCGCGTTCCCTTTAACGACGAGTCACCCCGCCGAACCAAAGTACATCTGGCGTACCCTTTGTGTCGCAACCGATCAAGGCGGAATGCGACCGTCATGCCGCCGCGAGCGTCAAAGCCGCTTGCAGCGCTCCGCCGGCGGGGGTAGGCAGGCCCGGTCCCACCCAGCAGCCGCCAAGGAGCCTCTCATGAGCGATACCGCAACCGACCCCTCCGTCATCGAGCCGGAAGGCGATGCCACCTACCGCGTGACATCGAACGAACTGCGCCAGTTCGTCGAGCGGATCGAACGGCTGGACGCGGAGAAGAAGGACATCGCCGAGCAGCAGAAGGAAGTCATGGCCGAAGCCAAGGCGCGCGGCTACGACACCAAGGTTCTGCGCAAGGTCATTGCCCTGCGCAAGCGCGATGCCGACGATATCGCCGAGGAAGAAGCGGTGCTGGAAATGTACAAGCAGGCGCTCGGCATGTCCTGACGCCGGGGCTCAGAACCGCGCCACCGCCGCCTTGAGCCGGGCCACATCGACCAGTCGGATCGAGCCATATTCCAGCTTCACGGATCCCTCGCGCTCCATCTGCCGCAGGATTGCCCCGGTCGAGGAGCGCGACATGTTCAGCGCTTCGGTGATGTCGTTCTGGCTGAGCGGCAGGACATCGAGCGGCACCGTCGCGGGATGCGCCGCACGATGCCCGGCCAGCCGCAGCAGCAGCGCCGCGCACCGTCGGGCCGGGTCCTTGAGCAGAAGATCATCCGCGGCGGAAAGCGCCAGCAGCGTGTGCTGGGCCGACAGTACGGCCACCCAGCGCCAGAGCGACGGGTCGCCTTGGCCGATCTCCTCGAAGTCATTGTAGGAGAAGCGCATCAGCCGGGTCGGCAGGGCGCATTGCATCTCGATGAGCCGGGGATGGCCGGTCAGGAGTTCGTATTCTCCGAACCAGAAGCCGGGCGTGATCAGATGCCCGAAGCGGTGTTCGTTCTCGTTCGTGGCGATGTTCATGCGGACCGCGCCGGAGAGGATGCACCACATCGATCGGGTCTCATCGCCGACCTTGTAAACTGTCTGTCCGGCGGCAAGGTCGACTTCCTTGCCACGCAGGATCAGTTTGCCCGCAAGGGTGGCCGGAAGTTCGGACAACCACCCTGCAAGAAGGGCGGCGAGGTGGTCGTTCGTCACGGTATCCAATTCCCCAAAAAAGTGTAATTCCGCACTTTGTATCGGTTTGACCTGTGTTAACGTTTCAATGAATGACTGGGAAAGTAACGAAGTTGAGGGACAAAATTTGACGTCAGGATACAGACAAGCGCTTGCGGAATTGAGTTTTTTCAAACCATGCCCGGTGGTTACGGCGATTTTCCTCGGCGTCAGCGCGGCTGCGGCACAAGAACAGGGCGGTCAGTCCCTTGAGCAGGCCGCGAACGACCCGACCGCGTCGCTCATGGCCTTTCAGTTGCAGGACAGTTACAGTCCGGACCTCTACAACCGTGACGGGTCACTCAACATCGTGCAGTTCCGCGCGGCGATTCCCTTCGAACTTGGCGGCACCAACAACATCGCCCGTCTGACGCTTCCTTACGTCACCGAGAATGGCGAGACCGGCGAGACCGGGCTCGCCGATACGACGCTCTTCAACCTCGTGGCCTTCGACCGCAGCTGGGGCCGCTTCGGCGTGGGCGCGGTGGCGCTTCTGCCGTCTGGCGACGAAGGCGTGGGTGCCGGCAAATGGGCGCTCGGACCAGCCGTCGGCTTTGCCGCACAGGGCGACGGGGTGCTCTGGGGGCTTTTCAACCAGAACCTCTTCACGGTGGGCGAGCGTTTCGACGGGCCGGATGTGAACGTCTCGATCTTCCAGCCGCTTCTGAGCGTGCAACTGGGCGACGGCTGGTCGACGGGGGTGTCGGAAATGACCTTCGTCTACGACTGGGACGCGGGCGAGTTCACCTCGCTGCCGCTTGGTTTCAAAGTCGCAAAACTCACCCGCCTCAGCGGCGTGCCGGTGCAGTTCACCGCGAACGTCGAGCATAATTTCTATGACGAGGGCTTCGGTCCTGAAAACACCATCAGCTTCATCGCCAAGGTTCTGTTGCCCACGGGCTGATATCCGTGAAAACACCCATAGCTTCACCGTCAAACCTCGGCTACCGAAGGCCTGACGCGACACCCAAGTAGGACAAACAATGACAAGAACACTTTTTGCCGCCGCCCTCGCCTCTACGGCGCTGATGGGCACGCTCGCCTCCGCCACCGGTGACAGCATCAATTCCGAAGGCCTGCCCAGCCCTTTCCCGGAGCGTCCCTATTCGCCCTACGCCGACCGGCCGTTCGCGACGGAGGTCTATTTTGGCGATACCCATGCGCATACGGCGCTTTCGGCAGATGCCGGCGGGGCCGGTGCGCGCCTGCTGCCGCGCGACAGCTACCGTTTTGCGCGCGGCGATCAGGTGACCTCGAATACCGGCCAACCCGTGAAGCTTTCGCGGCCGCTCGATTTCTACATGATCACCGATCACTCCGACGCCATGGGCGCGATCACGGACATCATCGGCGGCGCGCCGAACATTCTGGCCGATCCGCAAGGCAAGAAGTTCCACGACGCCTTCAACAAAGGCGGCGAGGCCGCACAGCAGGCGTCGCAGGAGATGATCGCCAGCTTTTCCCAAGGCACGATCTCACCCGCTTTGAACTATCAGCCTGGCAATCCGGCCTACAAGCGGGTCTGGGACGATATCATCGCGGCGGCGGAGGAATTCAACGATCCCGGCACCTTCACCACCTTCATCGCCTATGAATGGACGTCGCTGGTATCGGGCGACAACCTGCATCGCAACGTGATCTTCCGCGACGGTCCCGAGCGGGCAGGGCAGATCGTGCCCTATACCACGACGCCACCCGTTGGTTCGCCCAATCCGCGCGACCTCTGGGCCTGGTTGCAGAATTACGAAGACACGACCGGTGGCGATGTGCTGGCCATCCCGCACAATGGCAACCTGTCCAACGGCATGATGTTCGCGATGCAGGATGATTTCGCCGATGGCGCGGCCTTTGATACCGCCTATGCCGAGACGCGCCAGAAATGGGAGCGTCTTTACGAGGCGGTGCAGGTCAAGGGCGACGGCGAGGCACATCCGTTGCTGTCGCCCGAGGACGAGTTCGCCGATTACGAGACCTGGGATTACGGCAACCTCGATGCCAGCGAAAGAAAGACGCCGGAGATGCTGCCTGCGGAATATGTACGCTCTGGCTTGCAGCGGGGCATGATGCTGGAAGGACAACTCGGTGCGAACCCGTTCAAGTTCGGGCTTGTCGGCGCCAGTGACAACCACATCGGCCTTACGACGCCGGATGACGACAACTTTTTCGGGAAGTTCGTGGCCTATGAACCGAGCCCCGAGCGCGCGACGCATGTGAGCAAGAAATTCGCCGATGGTGAGATTGCACTCAACGCGTGGCAATACATCACTGCCGGTCTGACCGCCGTTTGGGCCGAGGAAAACACCCGTGGCGCGATCTTCGATGCGATGGAGCGGCGCGAGGTCTACGCCACCACCGGGCCACGCATGCGGGTGCGGTTCTTTGGCGGCTGGGAGTTCGAGGAGAGCGACGCGCTGCGCCGCGATCTCGCAATGGTGGGCTACACCAAGGGCGTGCCGATGGGCGCCGATCTGCGCCCGGCCGCTGATGGCGACACGGCGCCCAGCTTTCTGGTCTACGCGCTGCGCGATCCGATGGGGGCCAACCTCGACCGGGTGCAGATCGTCAAGGGCTGGATCGACGCAAACGGCGACCCGCGCGAAAAGGTCCATGACGTGGCCTGGTCGGACCAGCGTCAACCCGGAGCGGACGGAAAGCTGCCGCCCGTGGGCGATACGGTGGACCTATCGGTGCCAAGCTGGACCAACACCATTGGCGCGTCGGAACTGGGCGGAGTGTGGACCGATCCGGAGTTCGACCCGAGTTTGCGCGCCTTCTACTACGCCCGTGTGATCGAGATCCCGACACCGCGCTGGACCGCCTACGACCGGGTGAAGTTCAACCTTGAGCTGCCGGCGGACATTCCCCTGAAAGGCCAGGAGCGCGCTTACAGCTCGCCGATCTGGTACACGCCGCAAGGCTGAAAACGGGAGACACGCGATGAAGCGAGTGATCGCGCTGGCAATTGCCATCCTTGCGCCCGCTGGGTTATCGGCGCAGGAGACGAACGGCTATTGGGGCAATACCCACCTGCACACGTCGAGTTCGTTCGACGTCAATCTCTTCAACACGCCCGGCGCGACGCGGGACACGGCCTACCGCTTCGCCAAGGGGAGATGGTCGTGAGCCCAACGACCGGCACCCGCTGGCAATTGAAAACGCCGCTCGATTCCTTGGTGGTGGCCGATCAAGCCGAACTCGTGGGCTCGGTCTCGCGCATGTTCGACGGCGATCCGGTTCTGGTTGACACGGAGTCGGGAAAGGCGCTGATCGAACTGGGAGTGGAGCGTGACAAGGCGGGTCTGCAACCGGTCTACGGAGCCATGGCGCAGGCGGGCAGCGGTCGCGAAAATGCAGCAGGTCTGACGGCCGAGCAGATTTTCCTCGACCCGCGCAGCGGCGAGAACCGGCGCGCGTCATCGGCCTCTTCTCCGGGGGCGGCGGAGCGACACAACGGTCCGGGCACTGTCACCGCCTTTATCGGCTGGGAGTGGTCGTCGCAGCCCAATGGCGGCAACCTGCCCCGTGTGATGTCCACTCCACAAGGCGCCGAGGCCGCGCGCCAATTTCTGCCGGTCAGTTCGCTCGAAAGCGAGCGGCGCGAGAAGCTCTGGGACTGGCTGGCAGACAACAGCGCGCGCGGCATCCCGATGGGCGGCGACCTCGCATGTGGCGCAGGGGAGGCCCCGCGGTTTCTCGTGGCTGCGATGAAGGACCCCGATGGCTCAAATCTCGGCCGTCTGCAGATCGTCAAGGGCTGGCTGCTGCCCGATGGGACGACGCAGGAGCATGTTTTTGACATCGCTCTGTCGGGTGATCGCACGGATTGCGCGATACCTGTGGGCGGCACGGTGATCCGCGCAACCGGAACCTATACCGGTGACAACGGTGCGGCGGCGCTGCGCGTCGTCGGGACCGATCTGGATTTCGATCCGGCGGAACGCGCCTTCTACTACGTCCGGGCGCAGGAAATCCCGACGCCGCGTTACGCGCTCCATGACGCGATCGCCCTCGGCATCGATCCGGCCGAAACGGATCATCCGGCAACCATCCAAGAGCGGGTTTTTTCCTCGCCGATCGGGTATCAACCGTGACCTGGCGATTGACGCTTTGCGATTTTCGGATGTTCATCCCAATACCTCCAATCAAAGGACACTCTCCGTTGAAAACTCTCAAATCGGCGGCGATCATTGGCGCCTGCATGATGTCAAGCCTCGTCGGAACGCAGGCCATGGCGGTCGAAGGTGGAACCTCTGCCTATCTCATGGGCTCGCGTGACAGTTTTGCGGGCATTGTCCCGGGCGCGGGCACCTACGTGGGTATTGATCTCATTACATTCTCCGGCACGATCTCGGGCCTATCGCTGGGCGGCCTGCCGATACGTGCCGATACGGATGTGGACGCGAACCTGATCAAGGTCAGCATCACCCATGTCTTTGACAGCATGCTCTGGGGCGGAACGCCGGCGGTGAATTTCAACATTCCGATCCTCGATGTCGGCATCGACTATGTGGCGGTGACGCCGCCGGTCACGGGCCGGGCCGTTTCCGACAACACCAGCGGGATCGGCGACATCACCATTACGCCGATGCTGGGCTGGCATCGCGGAAACCTGCACTACAGCGCAGGGCTTTCGATTTTCGCCCCCACGGGGCAATATGACACGGCATCGGTGAACCTCAGTCCCCTCGACGTCGATGTGCTGAGCAACGGCAAGAACATCTGGTCGCTGCAGCCGGTTCTGGCGGTCACGCATTTCGATCAGACCAACGGGCGGGAGTTTTCCGCGGCCACGTCCTTGCTCTTTGCCGAGAAGAACGACGCGACGGAGTACCAGACCGCACCCGCTTTCACCCTCGAAGCCACCGCGATGCAGCATCTGGCCAATGGCTGGGCTTTCGGCGCAACCGGATACTGGTACGAGCAGCTCGAAGACGACAGCGGGCAGGGCGCTGCGAACACGCGCGCGGCGCTGGGTGCGGACAGCCTGCGCGCCTCCGCGCTGGGGCTCGGGCCGATCGTCACCTATTCCAGCAAGCTCTTCGGCAATCCGCTGTCGCTCAAGCTCAAGTACTTCAGGGAATTCGATGTGGAACGCAGGTTCGAAAGCGATATCCTGTGGGTCAACGCAACCATGACATTCTGAACGAACGAGGAGACCGAACGATGAAAACCCTGGGAACGATCACGATCGTGGCGGGCCTCGCGCTTGGCGGAGCGGTCACAGCACAGGATGCCAACCCGCTGCGCAACGCCTATTTCGGCGAGACCCACATGCACACGGCGCTCTCGCTGGATGCCTATATCGGCGGCGCGCGCCTGATGCCGTCCGACAGCTACCGTTTTGCCAAGGGCGAACCGGTGCTGGTCAACGGGCGCCACAAGCAATTGGACCGGCCGCTGGATTTTGCGGCAGTGACTGATCACGTTGAATTCCTTGGCGAGATGTATTCGACAATATTCCCGGATGCGCCGGGCCACCGGCAGGAGACGCTGGCAGAGTTGCGCAACCTGCAAAGTCTCAAGGACAAGCAGGAGTGGTTCTTCAAATACGTGGTGTCCAACAACCGCGGTGACAACCCAAGCCATCCGCCGTTCTACATGGGTGAGGAGACCACGAAATCCGGATGGCAGATCGTCGTCGATGCTGCCGAAGAACATAACGAACCGGGTGTTTTCACGGCCCTGATCGGAATGGAGTGGTCGGCGGTGCCAAATGGCGGCAACATGCACCGCAACATCCTCTTTCGCGACGACGTGGTGCCCGAGTTGCCCCTGTCGAGCTATGATACCAACAAGGTCGAGGAGCTTTGGACCTGGATGCAGCAGATCACCGACAATGGATCGACGGTGCTTGCCATCCCGCATAATTCCAACGCCTCCAAGGGATTGATGTTTCCCGATGTGGACAGCTACGGCGACCCGCTTGATCTCGACTACGCCCAGACCCGGGCCAAGTGGGAGCCGCTGATCGAGATGATGCAGATCAAGGGCAATTCTGAAGTGCACCGCTCTTTCTGGGCGGCTGACGAATTCGCCGATTTCGAGAACGCGGACTCCATTCAGAAGAATTCGAACAGATGGTTTTCGAAGCGCGATTTCGTGCGCGAGGGGCTGAAGCTGGGTCTGGCCTATGAGCGCGAATTGGGTGTGAACCCCTTCCAGCTCGGTTTCATCGGCGGAACGGACAACCACAACGGCCTTACCTCGGATGATGCGGAGGACGACTTCATCGGCGGTCACGGACCCGAAGACGGCAGCGTCGATCGCCGGCGCACGGCTGGTGTCGGTGGCTGGATCGACGGCGTGGACCTGTCCATCGGATCGATCGGCGGCGTCTGGGCAGAGCAGAACACCCGCGGCGCGATCTGGGACGCAATGAAACGACGCGAAACCTTTGCGACCTCGGGGCCGCGGATCAAAGTGCGGATGTTTGCCGGTGATGGCCTGGCGACGGACCTCGCCGATCCCACGGCGATGGTGGAGGAAGGCTATGCCAAAGGTGTTCCGATGGGTGCCGTCCTGCCGGATCAAACCGCTGCGCCAGTCTTCAACGTCTACGCGGAAAAAGACGCGCAAGGGGCCAATCTCGACCGGATCCAGATCATCAAGGGCTGGGTCGATTCGGCAGGCGAGATGAAAGAAACGATCATTGATGTGGTCTGGAGCGGCGAACGTGCTCCGGATGCGGCAGGCGTGCTTCCGTCGGTAGGTAATACGGTGGACGTCACGAAGGCCGTCTATACCAACGACATCGGCACGGCGACCTTGATGGGCAGTTGGACCGATCCGGATTTTGACGCCAGCGTGGGGGCTTTCTATTATGCGCGGGTTCTGGAAATTCCGACACCGCGCTGGACAACCTATGACGCGGTGCGCAATGGTCTGCCGCTGTTGCCGGAAGTGGCTGCGACGATTCAGGAACGGGCCTGGACGTCGCCGATCTGGTATGCGCCGGCAGGGTAATCGAAGGGTCGCATGATGCGTTTTTGGAGTGAGCCGCTGGTCCAGTTTCTGGCTTTGGGCGGGGTCTTGTACCTCGCCTACACATTTTTTGCGCCGGAACCGGCCTTGCCGCGCGAGGAGATCGTCATCGACGCGCCGGTTCTGCGCAGTCTGGAACAGAGTTTCGAAGCGGCCTGGAAGCGACCGCCCAGCGAGGACGAGCGGCAGGGGCTGATCGACGAATTCCTGATCGAGGAGGTCTTCTACCGCGAGGCGCAGAAACTTGCGCTCGATGAGGACGATGTGGTGATCCGGCGGCGCATGCGGCAGAAGATGGAATTCCTGCTGCAGGACAGCCTGGCGCGCATCGAGCCGGAGGAAGCGGCGCTGAGCACGTTTTTCGAGGAGAACATCGACAGCTATCGCGCCAGCGCCCGCGTGAGTTTCCGGCAGGTGTTTCTCGGCGAAGGGCAGGGGGCTGCCGACGAGGCGCAGGCCCTGCTGGCCGTCCTCAATTCCGCGACGCCGCCCGATGCGAGCGAGCTCGGACAGCGCACCATGCTGCCGGTCGGGCAGGACGCGGCCCCGCTGCGCGAGATCGACAATACCTTCGGCGCGGGTTTCGGCCAGAGCCTTCTCGCGCTGCCCAAGGGCGAATGGGTCGGGCCGGTGCGCTCGGGCTTCGGTCTGCACCTTGTCGCGGTGAGTGCGGTGCAGGACGCCCCCGCGCCCAGTTTCGAGACAGCGCGGGAGGCGGTGCTGCGCGACTACATGTATGTCGAGCAGCAGAAGGCGACCGAGGCGCTGGTCGCGCGTCTGAAGCAGAACTATGACATCCGGATCGAAGGGGATCAGCCGTGATCCGCCTCCTGCTGGCGCTGGTGCTTGCGGTCGCGACGTCGGGGCAGGTGGCTGCGCATGAGGTACGGCCCGGCCTGCTGCAACTGCAGGAAACAGAGCCCGATCAATACGACATGCTCTGGCGGATTCCGGCGCGGGGTGAGATGTCGTTGTCGCTGGCGCCCGTGCTGCCTGCGAACTGTCAATCCTTTGGTGTGCCCGAGCGCTATCAGGACGGGGTGCGCACCGAGGAGCGCCAATCGATCCGCTGTTCGGGCGGGCTGGCCGGTGCACGCATCAATATCGAGGGTCTGAGCCGCGTGCAGACGGATGTTCTGGTGAATGTCACCTACCTTTCCGGCGGCACCGAGACGTTGCGCGCCTCCCCTAGGTCGCCCGAGGTGACGCTGGAAGGCGAACGCAGCCTCGCCCAGGTCTCCGCGACCTATCTGATGCTTGGCGTGGAGCACATCCTGCTCGGCATCGACCATCTGTTTTTCGTGACGGCCCTGCTGTTTCTGGTAACGGGATGGAAGCGGTTGCTCGGCACCGTCACTGCCTTCACGCTGGCCCATTCCATCACGCTCGCAGGGGCTTCGCTTGGCTTCTTGTCGGCCCCGCCGGCCTTCATCGAGGCCTTGATCGCGCTTTCCATCGTCGTCGTCGCGGCGGAAGTCGTCCTGAAGAACCGGGGCCGAACGGGCATCGCCGTCGAGCGGCCCTGGCTCATTGCCTTCGGCTTTGGGCTGCTGCATGGCTTCGGTTTTGCCGGGGCGCTGAGCGACATCGGTCTGCCCGCCAATGCTGTGCCGGCGGCGCTCCTGTTCTTCAACGTCGGTGTCGAGGTGGGGCAGATCCTCTTCATCTGCGTTCTTCTGGCCGCGGGCTGGGCTGTGCTGCGCATGTTGCCATCGAGCGACAAGGTCTGGCGTCGGGTCATCCCGGTCCTCATCGGCATCATGGCGGGGTTTTGGACCGTGGAGCGGACGCTGTCGATCTGGGCCTGAGGCGCAGGCTTCAATCGATGAAGGCATCCGCGCGCTGTCCCGCCCGCTCGTGGTGAATGGGCAGGGTCCGCCCGTAGAGTTGCAGGGTGCGTTCGGGTGCGCCGACCATGTTCGGTGCGCTGACATAGGAGAAGATTGCGACGTAACGCGGACGCGGGCCTTTCAGCGGCGCCACGCGGTGCAGTGAATAGCGGCCCCGGAAAATCTGCAGATCGCCCGGTTCCAGATGCAGTACCTTCACCTTGTCGGAGGTGCCGTTCAGCACCCGCGCGACTTCCTCGAAATTCTCGTCGCCCTTGCGGATATTCGGCGCATATTCGAAGGCACCACCTTCCTCGGCGTTCTGGATCGCGATCGTGACGGTGAAATTGTTCGTGTCGAAGTGCCAGGGAAAGCCGTTGCCTTCTTCCGCGAGGTTCACGATGACATCCGCCAGCGGGTCGGCGTAGCGGTAAAACTCGGTTTCCTGCAGGCAATCCTTGATGAACGCATCGAATCCCGGGCTGTCGTGGACGCGGCGAAGCGGGCCGTCTTTCGGGAAGTTGTCTGCGGGGACGAAGGCGTTCGAGCGGTCGAAGAACTGCCGCCGCGGGTCGTCGGCGGGCAGGTCGGGATCGTCCTTTGTGAAATAGACGTTGGTCCGGTTGAAGCTGCGATGACCCTTGTCGGCCACGCCTTCCGCTTCCGAAGCGAGGGCCGCGATGCCCGCCGGGGTCAGAAAACCCTTGATCACGGCACAGCCATCGCGGTCGAGATCGGCGCGTACTCTGCCGATCAAGGCATCTCGCGCCGGCGCGCTTTGATGGATCGGGCAGCGTTGGTAGTCGATCAGATCTGCGCTGGAGATTGTCATGGGACACCATTTCATCGTTTCAGGAAAGATGAGTGGATACAGTGGTCAGGGTCTGGCCGGTTTTCGACCTGTCTCGGTCGTATTTGGTCTATGCGCTTCCGGCGGGGCCAGCTTATCGGTCTAAAAGGGGGCGCATGCCGGAAAGCAATGGTCTGGTGATCGGCTTCGCGGTCCTTGGCCGCTCGATCTTGCCCCGCGGCCCACTCCCCGCCTCGTTCCCCAGGTGGACCCTGGTTTCTGGGTGTGGGTCCGGACCAGCCTTGTGACGGACAGGGAGGGCGATGAGCGCCGGCTCAATCGCGTCAAGGTGGCAATCGGACGCCTCGTGAAGCTGGCGTGGGGCGATGGTCTTGACACCCGTCGCGAGTAGCGATTTCGGACACCAATTGTCCTTCTTCTCTACAGTCCCCGGATCGCCGCTGCGGAACCATTCGCCGATCGTTCGGCGCGGCCGGCAACCAAGGCCGGGTCGCATTGCCAGTCACATGCAATCAACTCGCGAAAACGTCCTTCAGAATGGATGCGTGTTCGGTCGTCTGCCGGATGATCTAGGCGGCCTGAATGAAACCCTTTCAGAGAAGCTTGTCGGCGATGCGATTGGCCATGAAGATTGTCAGTTCATACGTCCGATTCTCCTCTTGCATGGCCTCGGCAAAATGACTAAACGGCACGCCAGTGCCCCTATAGCTCAGCTGGTAGAGCAACTGATTTGTAATCAGTAGGTCCGCGGTTCGAGTCCGTGTGGGGGCACCACCTAAGCAAGAAATATCATTATAAATTATAGGCTTGAGATGATACGTCTCTAGCGTATCCACCTGATTGCCCACCTTTTGCGCATCGGTTTCGGGCTTGGAGGCGGGCGTGTGCTGATCGCGGCAGAGCACGCCGCTTGCACCATGATGTGCCACGCTCACTAAATAACCTCCGTGTTACATTGCGCCTGCTCACTCTCGATCTCACGCGGTTCGGCGCGCATTGCAAAGAACCAAAAACAGCTCAGTTTAATTGGGCCAGATTGGCGTGAATTCCAAAGCAATTGGCACGATCTAAAAAGTCCGCCGCATTTAAAAAGTTTATTTCAGTTCTGTAAGAGGAAATTGGATTTGCGAGGTGAGTTCGGTGGAAATTGGATTGGTTTTATTGGCGCTTATCGGAGCGATAGTCTTTGCATTGAGTGTCAGGCGTTCCAACGAACGACATGACGTACCACCCACAAATGATGAACCGCTCAAACCAATTCGCATATCTTCGGCTGGTACGCCTAAAAGGCAACCTGCTCGCTTTGAGCCAACAAGCGCGAAGCATCTCCCCGCAGAGCAAGTCGTGCAAGGGGCTGCCTATGTGACCGATGGCGACACGATCACGATCAACAAAACCCAAGTTCGTCTTTTTGGCATTGATGCCCCCGAGCTCGACCACCCCTATGGAAAGAAAGCCAAATGGGCATTGGTCAAACTATGCAAAGGACACACGGTTCGGGCGGAGATAACAGAAAAGGACGACTACGGCCGTACAGTCGCTCACTGCACGTTGCCAGACGGTCGGGATTTGTCGGCTGAGATGGTTAAACTGGGTTTGGCGATTGACTGGCCCAAATTTTCGGGCGGGAAATACAAAAAACTGGAAACCCCTGATGCGCGCAAGAAACTTTGGTTGGCCGATGCGCGTCAGAAGGGAAGGATGAACGTCTGGGAAAAGTTCGAGGCAAGTCAGGTTAAGGGCTAATGGCGGCTTAAATTGAGCCCGAGATCGCAGAAACCTTGAACTTCGCTTTACATAACAAGCATTGATCTGGCTCAGTTCGGTTGCCCACTTGCAACCATTCCAATTCAACGTGCTTAGATTGCCGGTCACGGAACCCTTATCGACACCCCGTTCTTCTGGCGCGCGAAGAAGGACGTGGTCGAGACGGTAGCGCGTCTGGGCGTGACAGATGTTCTAGCAAGTAGAGGGCGGCAACGGCATAAAGCGCGGCCATGCCAATCTCTCCCAGACGGTCGGTGATTTTGTCGCCCTCGGTGTCGAAGAACGACACCATCGCGCTGCCGAGCACGATCATCAGGACGCTGAGTGCGGCGCCGGCCAGCGGGGCAACGGGCGCGCCGGAGGTAATGACCCGGGCGATCCGCAACACGACAAGCGCGGTCAAGATCGCCACGAAAGCAAGGTTCGGCGCCATCACAAATAGCTCGTACATCGCCCAGCCGATCAGCCCGCCGGCGACATTGGCGGTGAGGATGCCCTTGGCAAGGAGGCTGCCGCGCACAAGACCGAGCTGCATCATGAAAACCGCGATGTAGAGCGGCGTGTGAACGTTGCTCCAATCGAAGCCGAAATAGGCGAACGAATACGACCCTGTTACGATTGTGAGGATCCATGCGCCCCGCCGCACCTCGTCTTCGCCAAGCAGAGGCTTGGCCGGAGGTGGCGTTGGCTCGGGCTCGGGCGGTATCGCTGCGAACATGACGTGCGTGACAAGCAACGACAGACCGATGTTCCAGAGCGTGGAAGCAGCGACATTCCATGCAAGGTCCATCGAAACCTTCGCGACCATTGGCACAAGCATCACGCCTAGGAGCACCAGCAACACGATCAGCTTCGATCCGCCCCGTAACTTGTAGCGAAAGGTTGCGAACAGAATCGGGATTAGCGCCATCAGGAAGAATGCCGGATAGGCGCGGGCGAAGCCGCCGACGAAGTAGAACGTCAGCATGATGAGGAGCGTCGCGACAAGAATGCGCAGTGTGGCCGAAGCCGAGGGCGGCGCGCTCGCCTGCAGAAGCGGAGCAGTGAAGATTGGCGCAAGGTAGCCGAGCGTCCAGTCGAAACACAAAGCAACGAGAAAGCTGATCGTAACCCCGACGCCCAGCCTTATGGCGCGCCGGTTCCAGGCGCGTTGTGCGGCATCGTCGACTGACGCGGCCCCGGCGTAGGCATCGAGGTCAGTAGGCATAGGATATCCAGCTCATGAACCGGATCCAGGCTGCCCCAAGACGGTTCATCAGCGCATTATCGCTCGTGTAGACGATCACATCAGCCTGGCCATTGAACACGCGGCGAATGTCCGCGTCGCCCGAGCCAACCTCATAACCCGTCATTGCGATGCGTACCGGAAACCGTTGCGGGTCGCGCATCCACCCGGTCGTTTCAGGTGGTCGCGTCAGGTCCCCGCTGTCCGGGCCGATCGAGGCCGCGATGGTGATGCTTCTGACCACCCCGTCGAAGATGCGCCCCGGATAAAGGTCAAGCGTGATCTCGGCGGGATCACCGACCGAGATATTGGCAAGGTTGTTCTCGGTCATATACGCTTCGACCCAAACTTCGTCGAACGAGATGAAAGTGATCAGCGTCTGGCCGGCACGCGCGAATGTGCCCTGACCGATGGACAGGTCGACAACGCCGCCCCGCGCCGGCGCGTGCAGTTCGGTCCATTCCAACTGCAGTTCCGCCTCGCCCAGCTGCGCAACGGCGCCGCGTATCTGCGGATTGTCCGCGCCCTGATCGCCGAGCTGACGCTGCGCGCTTTCAAGATCCGACTGCGCCGCTTCGAGCTTGGCTTCAGCTGACGCCACCTCGGCACGTGCATCATCGCCCCGAGCCTTGGCAACGATGCCTTTCTGTTCCAGTTCGAAGGTTCGAGCGCTCTGCACCCGCACGTTCTCGAGATTGATCTGCGCCTCGGTCAAGTTGGCTTGCGCGACCTCCACTTGAGATGAACTTGCACCGACATTCTGGGTGGCAGTCTGCAACGCGGATCTCGCGCGTTCCACTTCCAATTGATATGGCCGCGGATCAATCCGGGCTAGCAGATCACCAGTCGCGACCAACTGACCGTTCTCCGCCGCCAGCGCCGCAACGTAGCCTGACACTTGGGGCACGATATCTATGATTGTCGCTTTAACCCGGACGTTCGAGGTGTAGGGGGTGATCCGATCTGCCACGAGATACCACGCAAACAGAGCCACGCTCATGACCGTAAGAAGACGGATCGTCCAGTTCATCTTGCTTGCTCCAATTTGACGTCCGGCGGGTGGCGTTTGACGCGGACAATAGATCTCTCAAGCGACCATCATAACCACAATGCTACCCCAGACCGTCAACAAGATCTGCGAGACGGGATATGCCGGCGTGTAGCCGAGAACGGCGATAGGGCTTTCAGCGCGGGCCTGAACTGCGGCCATGGCGGCCGTCATCGTCATCGCTCCGCCAAGGCCACCGAGAAGCAGGATCGGGTTCATCCGCAGCACCCATCGCCCGAATGCGAGGCCGACGAACAGCGGCATCAGTGTAACCGCGACGCCGCCGAGAAGGAGCCCGAGACCGGCCTCCCGGAGCGCTGGAAAGAAGACCGGGCCTGCATGAAGACCGGTCATCGCGACGAACGCAGCAAGTCCGAGTGAAGTCATCAGCGCGACCGCACCTTCGGGAATACGCCCGAACATCGGAAGTCGGGTGCGCAAGTGTCCGACCAGAAGCCCGGCGACAAGCGCTCCGACGCTGGTGCCGATCACGACCTCGAATCCGGCCACATTGAACCGCAGGAGGGAGCCGACGAGCCCACCGATGAAGATTGCAAGGCCAAGCACGACGAAGTCGGTCGCCGTCGTAGGCGAAATCGTTGGGCCGATGTGGACCGCAGCGCGTTCCATGATGTCTTCGGGACCGACGAGCTTCAGCACATCTCCCCGTTCGATCACGAGGTCTGGAGCGTGGGGCATGATCTGTCCGCCACGCAGAACGGAATGCAGGTAGATGCCGCGTGCCCAAGGTGCTTCGGCTATGGCTCGGATGGGCTGGGAGATCACCTCGGCCTGGCTTACCAGCAGTTCGGCAGTCAGGATCGGTGCATCGAGCAGGTCGGGATCGTCGACTTCTTCTGCACGCGGGCCGAGAATCTCAATTACTGCTTCGCGTCGACCGCCGATTGCCAGGATGTCGCCTGACGCAATCTGCCTGTCGGGATGGGCCTCCATGACCTCGCCGCCGCGGCGCAGGCGCAGAATGAACAACCGGGCCTCTGGAAAGCGCTGTTCCGCCTCTGCAACTGTCGCGCCGACAATTGCTGCGTCTGGTGGCGTCGCGTATGCCCGCAGGTCGAATTTTCGGTATCCCGACTGAACCCCGGGTGCGGTTCGTTCCATCCCGAACTCGACTTCGAGTGCCCGGGATTCCGCCTTCAGGTCGATGCCCAGAAGGCGAGGCGCCAGTTCACTGCAGAACAGGATGCCCCCGATTGTGCCGAAAACGTAGCAGATAGCGTCAGCGATCGCGACATGGGCAACCAATCGATCGCGCTCTGCCATTTCGAGGCCAAGGGCCCCGATGGCCTCGGTCGCGGTGCCCATCGCTGGGCTTTGCGTCATGCCGCCCGAAAGCAGGCCAGCTGCAAAGCCAGGGTCAAGATCAAGCACTCTGGCGACGACGAGGACGGTCGCCAGACCGGTGGCGCAGCAGATGAAGGAGAGCAGCACCGGCTTGACCCCACCTTGCCGTAGGGATTGCAGGAATTGTGGACCGACCGAATAACCGATGCCAAAAAGAAACAGCAGAAAAAGAAAGGACTTTGCCATAGGCGAGATCGGCACTTCGGCGATCTGGCCAATCGCAATTCCTGCGACCAGAGATCCGGTCACCGGGCCGAGGGAGAAACCGCCGAGCGCGATCCCGCCGAGAATGTATCCCAGGCCGATAGCTAGAAAGACGGCCAGTTCGGGATACGATTCGAGAAACTCGGCGACCCAGTCCATGCTGGTTTCTCCCTGTTTGAGGATTGCGTGACCCTGTTCAGGTGAGCAGGAGCACGATCACGAGGCCCCAGAGCGTCAACAGAGTGTTGCTGACGGCGTAGGGTACCGTATAGCCGAGCATGGGCACGTCGCTTTTGGCGATTTCACCGACCATGGCAACGGAGGCCGTCGAGGTGCGCGCACCGCCGCAGCAGCCAAGGTTGATCGCGGGGTCGAAACGGAAGAGGTACTTGCCGACCAGTGGCGCCAGAATCATCGGCATACCGGTGGCGAAGAGTCCCCAGAAGAAGATCCCGAAACCCGCCTGCTGGAGCCCCGCTATGAACGTCGGCCCCGAACTTATGCCGACCACCGCGATGAAGACGTTCAGGCCCACCGAGTTCATGAACCACAGCGTCGGTTGCGGCACGTTGCCGATCTGCGGCTTCACCGTCCGCAGCCAGCCCACGAAGATACCCGCGATCAGCGCACCACCCGAAGTGGACAGCGTGATCGGCACACCGCCGATCGGCATGACGTAGGACCCGATCAGCCCGCCGACGAAGATGGCCAGACCGACGAGAACCATGTTGGTCACGGTAACCGGACGGTCTGCAAAACCGACAGCATCGACGAAACGGTCAATGCTCGCCTTGGTGCCTGCCACGCGGAGGATGTCGCCGCGGTTGAGCTTGGTCTGGGCAAGCACCGGGATGTTGACTGCGGCAGAACCGCGCCGGATCGAGTTCAGGAACACGCCGCGCGCGTAGGGTTGCTGCGCTG
Organism: uncultured Alphaproteobacteria bacterium; assembly: GCA_963715055.1. Taxonomy (GTDB): domain Bacteria; phylum Pseudomonadota; class Alphaproteobacteria; order Rhodobacterales; family Rhodobacteraceae; genus CAVQRB01. The sequence goes on from CAVQRB010000001.1 coordinate 196,130, forward strand.
TATCTGCGAGCGTCATGCCGTCGAGCGCCTTTGAAGTCAGCAGAATATCGACCGACTCCACCGGGATATTCAGCAATTCGGCGTCGTCGACCTCCTCGCCCTCGCCAAGGATGTTGACCAGCACCTCTCGCCGGCCAGAAACCGCGACGATGTCGCCTGCTTTCAGCACCGTCTCGGCAGTAAAGGGCACAATCTCTTCGCCGCTGCGCACGCCTTCGATGAAGATGCGCTCGCCCTCGGCCAGTCGCTCGGTCTGGGCGACGGTCTTGCCGGTGGCCTTGCCGTCCTGCTTGATCCGGTAGGCGCGTACCTCGCGGGCGCGCCGGGCGCTAATGAATCCTGCCGCGGGCGCACCCTCCGACATTTCGCGCTCATAGCGCGCGCATTCCTGCGCGATATCGACGCCCAGCAACTTCGGCCCGAAGTAGACGAGGATCCAGCCGGTGCCCACGGTCCCGAAGAGATAGGTGATGGCGTAGGCCACCGGGATCAGGTCGAGTTCGGCCTGTGCGTTTTCAAGTCCGGCACCGTTAATCGCATCCGTCGCCAGACCGATCGAGGCTGAGATCGTTTGCGATCCGGCGAGGAGGCCGGCGGCAAGACCGGGCCCGTAGCCCGACACAATGGACGCAATATAAACGCCGCCTAAACAGAGCCCTGAGACGACCACAGCAAAGAGCGCCTGTGGCGCGCCATCCGTTGCGATACCGCGCACGAACTGGGGGCCAACACCGAAGCCGACGGCGAAAAGAAACATGATGAAGAAGATCGACTTAACCTGACCGGAGATCTCGATGCCGAGCTGCCCAATAACGATGCCAGCGAGCAGTGTGCCGGTGACGGCACCCAAACTAAAGCTGCCAAATTGGCGTGAGCCGATCCAGTAGCCTACAGCAAGCGTCAAGAAGATCGCCACCTGTGGGTTTTCGCGGAGCGTGTCTGCAATATAGCTGAACATGGCTAGTCTCTTGTGAAGGGGCCGGCGTCGGTTTCTTGACGAAACCGAGCCGGCGGGTGTGTCAGTGAACGTCGGCGGCGTGATCGGGACGGATTAGCTTGAGCCCGCGTGCGCGCTCGTAGCCGTGGATCTCCTTCACATCGAGCTTGCGCATGAAGTCGATGGTTTCCTGCGTCACGACCTGTCCTGGCACCAGGATTGGAAAGCCCGGCGGGTAGGGTATGACGAAGTTCGCCGAAATCATTTCTGGGCCGTTCTTGAGCCGCGCGTCGCACTCCGCACTTTCAATCGGAATGTATTCGCACCCCTCCGGGTAGTAGGCGCCGTAGAAGGCCCGACGCATGTCGCCCTCGGGCGTCTTGTCGCCGGCATTGCCGCGGTAGGCCTCGTGGAAATGGCTGAAGTTCGGCAGGTCGGGGACATCTTCCATCAGAGATTTCACCCGCGCTGCGAACACCTTGCGGCCGTTCTCGCCACCCTGGGCGAGTTCGTTTTCAATCTTCTCGCAGATCTGCATCAGTACACGGATGAGCTGCGCTACGTCGCTGCGGGTATTGTTGATGTTGGACTGCAGCAGGACCGAGTTCCGTGACGTCTTGTTGAACTGGATGTCATAATCGTCGGCCATGATCTTCTTGAATTGCGTGCCGTCAAACCCGGCGGTGCCGCAAACCAAAGTGATGCGCGTCGGATCGAGGCAGAACTCGTCGTCATGCATGGAGTTTACCTGATCCTCGAATGTCAGGCCGGGTGTCATGAAATCAGTGAAGCCGCTCTGACGGTACTCGGCCGGGACCATGTCGTCGGCGCCCAGAATGCGGAAGTATTTGGAGATCAGTGGATGGGAATTTACCTCCCGCCGAATGTCGAGAGCGATCTCGATGGCATTGGCGACAAGACCGTAACCCTCCAGCTCCATCTGGCGGCGGGCGACGTCGAGGCTCGCTATCAGCTGCTGGTTCGGCGAAGTCGACGCGTGGGTGAATACGGCCTCATGGAACTGCGCTTCCACCTCGCGGAAGTCCACGTCGCGCACGAGCAGCATCGAACCCTGCCGCAGCGAAGACATCGACTTGTGGGTCGAGTTGGTCTGGTAGACGCGCAGCCTGATCTTGTCCGGATCGGGGATCAACCGCGTCGAGAGCAGCGTCTCGCGCGAGGGCGCATCGCCCAGCTCCGCCTGCTGCTTCTCGTAGGCCTCTTTCGACTCCGGTTTGGCCATCCAGGCCTCGATCGCGTCCGCCGCGCCCATTGCGGTGCGCGGGCGCAGGAACGGCGACCAGCGTGCGAACCCGAACCACGCCTCATCCCAGAGGAAGACGAGATCCGGCTTGATCGCGAGGCATTCTTTCATCACGCGGCGGGTGTTGTAGATGTGGCCGTCGAAGGTGCAGTTCGTCAGGTCGACGATCTTTGCCTTGTCTAGTCGACCCTCGTCTTTCAAGTCCAGAAGAGCGTTCTTGATGCTCGACAGTGGAACGGCGCCGTACATCGAATATTCCGTCATCGGAAATGCGTCGATGTAGAGCGGCTGGCCGCCCGCCAGCACCAGGCCGTAATGGTGGGACTTGTGACAGTTGCGGTCGAGCAAAACGATGTCGCCGGGGGCCACGAGCGCCTGGTGCACCATCTTGTTCGAGGTCGACGTTCCGTTCGTGACGAAGAACACGTGGTCTGCACCGAAAGCGCGCGCGGCCATGTCCTGCGCGTCTTTGATGTTGCCAGTGGGCTCCAGAAGGCTGTCGAGCCCCCCGGTCGTGGCGCTGGACTCCGCAAGGAAGATGTTCAGACCGTAGAACTCGCCCATGTCGCGGATCCAGTCGGACTTGAATACCGACTTGCCGCGCGCGATCGGCAACGCGTGAAAAGTGCTGATGGGCCGCATCGCGTATTTCTTCAAGTTGTCGAAGAACGGCGTGCGGTACCGGTCGGCAACGCCTTCAAGCACCGAGAGGTGCAGTTCCAGCATCTCCTCCACGGAGTAGAGAACGCGGCGTACGTTCTTAGAACGGGGATCGCCGGCCATCCGCTCGACATGACGATCGGACAGAACATAGACGTCGAGTTCTGGCCGCAGGCGCTTGATCCCGTCCGCCAATGCGAGCGGCATGTCGTCGTCTTCAACATGGGCGGCATCGAACCCGGCCGAGGTGAGCACGCTGCGCAGCACCGGCGCGTCGTGGCGAGAGGCGTAGTCGAAACCCTCGTAAATCGTGACTGCCGCAATGCCGGGGTTCATCAGGATGGCGCAGATCGCATCCTCGAAGCTGGCGACAGGGACCGCCTCGTAGACAAATGCATCCTCGGGGCGGCGCAGGCGGCGCAGTTCGGTCACCTGATGCGCGCCTCGCTCGACACCGCCAGGCGAAACCACCAGCATCTCGAAATAGGGTCGGACTGCAGCGCCGTGGCCCATCGTGGATGTCTTCAGGTCCGGCGCTGAGTCCGCGAGTTGCTCTGCGGTTTCCCAAGCTCCCGTGTCGTGCTTGTAAGAGCGCGTGAGGATGGATTCCGAGATACGGCGCGACAGGTGCGCTGCGCCCTCTGCGTCGTCAGACTCGATCCGTTCACGCAACGCCGAGGTAAGTCGCGTTCCAGGATAGGCAAAGAACTCTTCATAAGCACCGATCTCTGCCATCGCCGCCTGAACTGGCATGCGATCAGTTCGGCCCCGGGCCCAAGCCTGTGTGGCAGAATAAAGTGCGCGCCATCTATCCGCACGCGCGCCCGGCATGGAAAACAGCGTGTCGATGCGTTCGTCTTCGGCCTTCGGCGTTGCTGCGTTGCGCTTGGTCATTTTGAATTCCTCCGCTGGGCTTCGCCGTCTCGGCATCCCTTTGGGACAATGTTAGAGACGGCAGTCGCAGTACTTCAACGGCAGGCGTGTGACTTACGGTGACGTCTGTGAAACGCGCGGCCTGCTACCCGATCGTCGTATCGAGACGGGCCGTCACCTCGGCTTCAAGATCTGAGATGAGCCTGCGATATTCGGGGATCTCGGGTCGATCAGCGGAATCCGGACGCGCTTCGAAGGCTGAAAGTGATTCGAGGGCGAGAGCCAGATCCTCACAGACAGCCCGCAAGTAGCGGTCTTTCAAGGCCTCCCGGCGCAGGCGGCTTTCACGACCGGGAAATCGAAGGAGAACCCGTTGGAACCTGCTGATTTCTGCATGATGCAATGGCACCGTCTCCGTCCTACCATTTACAGGTTGCAGCCCACAATGCACCATTTTGTTTGCTCAGAAAGCGAGTCACGGTTACATCCGCCGAACTTTCTTTTGCCAAGACACGATTAACAATTTGGTTGGAGAATGTGCAGGACTGGTATTTTCCCCAATTGCCGAGTAGCTTAGCGTGCGCTGTTGCGGTAAGCATGCAATTGAAACCAAATTCCGCCAAACTGCCATGATTTCCGGCAGGGCTATCAACTTGGTGTCAAAAAGGACGAAGAGTGACCGGTCAGAATGCCACAACCTCAGAAGGCGTGCGCAACGAACTTGAGCGCGTCTTGTCATCCTGCACTTTCCAATCTGTAGAGCGGCAAAAACAGTTTCTTGAATATGTCGTATCCGAGAAGATTGCGGGCCGCGAGGACCGGATAAAGGCGTATTCGATTGCGGTTTCCGCCTTCGGCCGTAGCGAAGATTTCGACCCACAGCAGGATTCGATCGTAAGGATCGAAGCGGGCAGGCTTCGGCGCTCGCTTGAGCATTACTATCTCACCGAAGGGGTCGATAACGAGATTCAAATCGTAATTCCCAAGGGAACCTATGTCCCGGAGTTTGCGGTGTCGGGCGAAAGTGTAGCTTACCGTTCCAGTCAACAGGTTTTGCCGACGCCGCACCGGGCCCCTCGCGTCTTCGTGGAGACGTTCAAGCCGCTCGAAGGCAATACCCATATGCCCGAACTGGCCAGTGAACTCTCGCGGCAGATTATCATGGCGCTCACGCGCTTTGGGACGCTTTTCGTATATGGTCCGACCACCAGCGAAAAGATGACGGAAGAGGAAGGCCTCGCATCGCTCCACATTGACTTCGTCCTTTCGGGCAGAGTCGCCTCCAGTGAAGAAAAGGTGACGATCGATCTTCTGCTGCAAGATTGCCCCAGCGGACGGTATGTCTGGACCGAGCGGGTCGAGCGTGAACTCGTTCCAAACGAGTTATACCAGATGCGCGATGACGTGGCCGCCCAGATCGCGCAGATGCTTGCCCAGCCGCATGGTATCATTGCGAGCAGGGCGCTCGATCAGGATGGGCAGGCACCAAGTCGCTTGGGAAGCTTCCGCGCCGTTCTGAACTTCTACCGCTATCTTCAGTCTTTCGATGCCAGCATGCTCGAGTCCGTGCAGAGCGATCTGGAAATGGCGATCAAAGAAGATCCGACCTTCGCCGAAGCCTATGCATGTCTGTCACAAGTATACGCCAATACCGCGCGGTTCAGAAACCTGGAGGACTCAATCGGCCAAGTGGCGTTGAAACACGCACTCGAGCTTGCGCGCACTGCAATCCTGCTTGCCCCGCACTCGAGTTCCGCGCACCACGCTCTTGGCTTCGCCCTGTGGTTTTCGGGTCAACCGGAGGAGGGACTGGAGGCGTATCGGAAGGCCTATCACCTCAACCCGAATGACACAGGTCTGATGGCAGATCTCGGTCTTCGCCTTGCGTTGCGCATGGAGTGGGACGAGGCGGTTCACCTTGTCACCGAAGCCTTCCGGCGGAACCCCTGTCAACCGCCCGCGTTTCATATAGCACTTTCGCTCTATCACTTCATGGAAGGGCGCTTCGAGGCCGCGCTGAAAGAAGCCAGTTTGGTGGAGGCCCCGGACGTAGTCTACGGCTATATCATGGTTGCGGCCTCGGCGGCGGAACTGGGGTGCAAGGATAAGGCGCGCTCTGCGGTGTCCAAGCTCGAAAAGCTCGCACCGGGCTATGGGCGGCGGCTTGAAGCGGATCTGCAGGCACGTAGCCTTCACCCCGAAATCATCGCCGCAGTTGTCCAAGGGCTTCAAAAGGCCGGGCTCCCAGGTGTTCACAGCGTGATTGCCGATCGCTCATTTGGGCGGTCGTAAATTGATGTGACTCACATTCAACGACTGGAGTGCAGGGGGCATCGCAGCTAGGCTGAACCCGGGTCCGATATCCGGTGAAGAAGGCTAGGAAAAGGGGAGTCCCTCATGACCATTTCTCGCGCGAGACCGCTGTGTCGGATCGCCCTACGACGCGATCGCCGCTGCCTCAGAATGACTTGCTGTCGCGAGGTTGGGTCATGACCGAAGGCCTGCATCAGTTGGCAGCGGCGCACCAGCCGCCGTTCATCTCGGCCCCGGGCGAGACGGACGTTTTACTCATCATCATGGGATTGTTTTTGATAGCGATCATTGTGGCCGTGGGCTTGCTCTATCTCAACTTGCACGCGATTCCGGAGCACGTCACGCACAAGGCCAACAAGATCCAGTTCGAGATCGTCGCCGTTCTGAGCCTGCTGGCGCTCTTCACCCACAACAACCTGTATTGGGTCGCAGCACTTCTGCTCGCCATGGTGACGATCCCTGACTTCTTCGGGCCGTTCAATTCTATCGAAGCTTCGCTGCGCTCTCTCGCGCGTCGTGAAGATCACACGACAAAAGAAGATGGTGGCGGACTATCAGAGCAGACACCGCACCGCCCGGATGGGGAGCGCTGAGCCATGTTCGAGCTGATGTTTTGTTCGCTGCTGACGATCCTGCCGGATTACCTTTACCGGCGGTACGGTCAGGGAAAGCGGATCGGCCACGAGATCACCTTCTTCTCTGTCTGGTACGAGTTACGATGGGGGATCGTTACCTGCCTGATCCTCACCATCGGCGTGATTACGGTGGTACTCTACGCGCACCCGTCAACAAAGACATCCGCGGCGCTGTTTCGAACTGTAAGCATCCTGCCGGAAGGAAGCGGCCGTGTCGCCGAGGTTTACGCGCGTCTGGGCGACGAGGTGTCAGCAGGCGATCCGCTGTTTCGTCTTGACGACGCAAGCCAGGAGGCTGCCGTCGAAACAGCGCGCCGGAGGACAGCAGAGACCCAGGCGGCTATGGTTTCCGCCCGTGCCGACCTCGCAATGAGCGAAGCGCGCATCGTCGAGGCGCGCAGCGCCTATCGGCAAGCGGTTCAGGAACTCGAGCGGAACACAGAACTTGCCGCTCGAAATGCGAACGTAGTGACCGAACGCGAACTCGATCGCCTGCGCAATCTTGTGGACGGGCGCCAGGGTGGCGTTGACGCAGCGATCGCCGCGCGCGAGTCCGTCATCGTTCAGATCGAAACAGTGCTGCCGGCCCAACTTGCGAGCGCCAATGCGGCGCAAGAACAAGCGCAGATCGACCTCGACAAGACGTTGGTGGTCGCGGGCACTGACGGCGTTCTTGCACAATTCATCCTCCGTGTCGGTGATTTCGTAACGCCACTGGGACGGCCCGCAGGCGTCCTGATCCCGCAAGAGGCGGGCCGGATCGCGGTCCAGGCCGGTTTCGACCAACTCGCGGGGCAGGTCCTGAAGGTCGGCATGACCGCCGAGATAACCTGCGTATCCAAGCCCTATGTCATCATTCCCATGGTTGTGACCGAAATCCAGGAGTTCATTGCGTCCGGTGCTGTCCGACCGACGGACAACCTGCTGGAGATCAGCCGTACAGGTCAACCTGGCACGATCCTTACCTACCTTGAGCCAATGTTCGAAGGTGGCCTTAATGGCGTGCTTCCTGGCACGAACTGCATTGCCAACGCCTATACCAACAACTACGACCGACTGCATTCAGACACGGAACTCTCGACTGCCCATTGGGTCGCCCTGCACGCGATCGACACGATCGGCATCGTCCACGCAATGATCCTGCGCATCCAGGCTCTGCTTCTCCCGGTCCAGACACTGGTTTTCTCGGGATCGCACTGATGGATGCCACTTTTGGTCCGCGAATCCCGCCGGAGCCGACCCACCAGTCTCTCCAACTCGGAGTACCGTCATGAAAACAAGCTTCCCACTGGTGGGCATCGTTTCCGGAGGAGTCCTTCTCGCCGCCTCCGCCTCCGCCTCGGCCCAGACCTACGAGAACGAGACGGGCGGTTCTGCCCGGTTTTACGGTCAGTTCAGCCCGACATGGCTGAGCTTCGACGACGGCGAGGACACGACGGATACGCTTGCCGACAACGCCAACTCGAATACGCGCCTGGGCTTCGTGATCACTCAGCCAATGGGCGAGAACGAACTGACACTCACTTTCGAGACCGCGCTCGGTCTCGTCCAGACGAGCGAGATCTCGAACGATGATATCCCCGACTGGATCGACTGGCAGCGCACGGACCTGCGCAAGTTCGAGGCCGCCTATGCCGGCGCTCTCGGCAGGATCTCGTTCGGTCAGGGAAGCATGGCGAGCGACGGCGTCGCCGAACTCGATGTCTCGGGAACGACGATCGCGGGTTACTCGGCCGTCTCGGATGTCGCCGGCGGCTTCTTCTTTCGGGACAAAGACGGCATCCTTTCGGATATCTCGATCAGCGACACCTTTCAGAATCTCGATGGTAGCCGCCGCTTCCGCTTGCGGTACGACACGCCGAGCTTTTCCGGCTTCACCGGTGCGGTCGCCTATGGCCAGAACGTTCTGGATGAAGACGACGACAAGGATTACTACGATCTGGCCCTGCGTTGGGAGGGGATGTCGGGCGATTTCGAACTTGCCGCCGCTGCGGGCTATGGATGGGCCGACCCTGACGATGGGGAAACGCAGGAAAAATTCGCCGCCTCCACCAGTCTCCTCCATACGCCCACGGGTCTCAACCTCGCCGTCTCGGGCGGTTCCAATCCGGACGGCGGCGGCTACGGTTACGTCAAAGCTGGCTGGATCGCCAAATTCCTGGACGTCGGCACGACGGCTTTCTCGATCGACTACTACTCGGGCGAGGATTTCGAGACCGATGGCTCGAACTCGGATTCCTTAGGCGTCTCTGTTGTGCAGAATTTCGATGACGCGAATTTCCAGATCTATCTGGGCTGGCGCAACTACGATTACGACGACACAGGGGGCACCTACCAGGACGCCCAATCCCTCCTGATCGGTGCACGGGTCCGCTTTTGATCGAGCGTTCCATTTGGAACGAGTTCGTCACGTTGAGCGGTTGACCCCGAGATAATGCATGAAACACCTGCTGATTGAAGTACGAAACAATCGGGTACTGTGGCTCCTGTTGGCCGTTCCCGTCGTGATCGCGGGCGAGCATCTTTGGCCCGAGGCGCATACTGGGCTCTTCCTGCTCTCTGTCCTTGCGATCATCCCGCTCGCGGCGCTGCTCAGCCGGGCAACCGAGGCGGTGGCGGAGCGCACGGGCGATACCGTCGGTGGTTTGCTGAACGCCACGCTCGGCAATCTGACGGAACTGGTGATCGCCTTGACCGCGCTCAAGGCTGGGCAGTACGCGCTCGTCAAGGCCTCCATCGCCGGCGCAGTCGTGACAAATACGCTATTCATGCTCGGAGGCGCTTTCCTGCTTGGTGGCCTGCGCCACCATGTGCAGGAATTCAACCACGCCTCCGCCCGCTTTCAGGCGAGTCTTCTGTTCGTGGCCGTGGTGGCGCTGCTGGTGCCCTCTGCGATCATTTCGGCCGACCGCATCCCCAAAGGTCCGGAATTGCATCAACTCAGCAGCGGACTGGCCGTGATGCTTATCTCGGCCTACGCCCTTGGGCTCCTGTTCTCGCTCAAGACCCACAAGGACGTCTTCGCCTCTGCATCTCATGACGAGACCCCGGAAGACGGTTGGCCGCTCACCCTCGGTCTCGGCGTTCTCGCCGTGGTCACGGTATGTGTGGCGCTTGTGAGCGAGGTCTTCGTGGCTTCCGTGGAAGTTGCGGGAGAGACAATGGGCCTGTCGCCCGCCTTCGTTGGTTTCGTCGTCGTCGCGCTGGTGGGCGCAGCCGCGGAAATGGTCACGGCGTTCTCGGCGGCGCGACGCGACCGGCTCGACCTGTCTGTCGGAATCGCGCTGGGAAGTTCGGTCCAGATCGCCTTGTTCGTCGCGCCGCTGCTGGTCTTGCTGAGCTACGTGATGGGGCCCGAGCCCATGGGCCTGGATTTCTGGCCCGGGGCGGTCGTCATGATGTTCATCGCGGCGCTCACGGCGGTTCTGGTCACCGCAGGCGGGCGCTCGGCCTGGTTTATGGGATTGCTGATCCTGCTGGTCTATGCGATCTTCGCGTTCACGCTATACGTGGTACCGCCGCTTCAATGAGAGGCCGAAATGTCATCAAAAAGTGGCCCTTCTTCGTGAGCAGTTTGCGCGCTCTCTGCACATGGCTGTCGAGCTTTCTCATTCTTGCCCTGGCGGCGTGCAGTGCGCCGCCGCCGTTGGTCGGCATCGACAACCCCGACATTCCCGCCCTGTCGGTACCGGACGTGAGCCAGCATCGCATCTTCATCACCACGACGCGTGCAGCATCTGATGTTGTCGGGGTTTTCTACTCCGACGGTCGTGCGCCGGAGCTGGGGCTCGCCTCCGTCGACGTGACGATACCGCCGAACCATGTCCTCGGCGATTTGGAGAGGGCCAAACGCCTGCCGCCCGACCCGCGCACCGAGTTCGCGATCGTCGATCCGACCGTCTACCGCACGGATGCCGCGTTCATCGCTGAGATCGACCGGGAACTCGTGAAGCGTCCCCCCGGAAAGCGCAGGATCCTTCTGTTCGTTCATGGTTACAACACCAGCACTACAGATGCCATTCTCCGGCTCGGGCAATTCGTGGAGGACACCGGCTTCGAAGGTGTGCCGGTACTTTTCACATGGGCGTCGGCGGGGCAGCTGTCGCGCTACGTCTATGATCTGAACAGTGCGCTGGTGGCGCGGGGCAGCCTGATCGAAATGGCCAGCATCCTCGATCGCACGCGCGTTGAATCGGCCGATATCTTCGCCCATTCGATGGGAACCTTGGTGACGATGGAAGGCATCGTCGATGCCGAGAAACTTGGCCGGCTGGACCGGCGCATCCCGATCAACCATATCGTCCTTGCCGCGCCCGACATCGACATCGACCTGTTTCGCACCCATCTGTCATTCCTGCCGGAACCCGTCCGCCAGAAGATCTACGTTCTGGCCTCTCAGGACGATGGAGCGCTGCGTGTATCTCGGCTCGTCGCAGGGGGCGTCCCGCGGGTCGGAGCCGCCGACACGGCGGAACTGGAGCAACTCGGCGTAACCGTCATTGATCTTTCGTCGATCAGGGACGAGGCATCGTCGAGCCACAACAAGTTCGCTTCGTCCCCAGAGGTGGTTCAACTCGTTGGCGCGGCGCTCGAAAACAACGGTCGCTTCGGATCGGACGGGTCCGACCGTCTGAAAGAATATGTTGCCAACGTGCCAATCCGGGTGCTTGGGAACTAACAGCTATAGGCTGAATCAAGGTGCCAGTCGCTGGAGACAAGATATGGATCTAAGCGACATCGGACAGCGCATTTGGTTGGATTTGATGGCCCGGCCAGACGGTCCGTTCGGCTTCCGCTTCATAGTCCAACCCATCGTGGCCAGCCTGCTGGCAATCCGCGACGGCGTGCGTGACGGGCAGACGAGCAGGCAGACCTTCCTGCTGGCTCTCGTCACCGGCAGCTCGGACAGGGCAGCATTGATGCGCGACGCATTTGGAACGGTGGGGCGGCTCATGGTCGTCGCAATTGTTCTTGATTGCAGCTATCAGCTGATCGCATTGCACGCGCTTTATCCCGGCGAAGTACTCATCGTCGCCTTGGTGTTCGGGTTCCTGCCCTATGCCATCGCACGGGGTGTCGTTTCGCGGATCGTTCGCCTTGCCCAGAAGAGAAAGCGATGACCTAGATTCTCTGGCAATTATTTTAAAATAGAAATCAAAGACTTATAGCTTCCTCCGCCTTCGTCTTGCAAAGCAGCTTCATGGTGACTTCATCGCTCAGCTGGCTACCGTTCTCCTAAACCAACGAATACCTTCTTTTGCGGGGCATTTGGCGATGTCTTTAGTCGGGTTACTGCTCCGCTTGCTGCCGAGAAGACCATGGGCAGAAACAGTATCCTTGTATCCTGTTGGTCTCTCCATTTTTCTAAAGCTACCTCCTGCGGCGCGGTCTGCCGTGAGGCAAGGAGCAGGCACGTGGCGAAGTTGACGCAGGATCAACTGGCGGCGCGGTGGCACGTGTCGCCGCGCACGCTGGAGCAGTGGTGCTGGCTCGGAAAGGGCCCGAAGTTTCTCAAGATCGGGGCGCGGGTTCTTTACGACGAGGTCGAGATCGATGCCTTCGAGGCCGGGCAGCTGTGCCAGAACACGCACGGGCCGATCGGGTCGGAGCGCAAGTGATGGCCAAGAAGCTTCCGCCAAACCGGATCAAGGCGCACCTGATTTATTCAGTGTGGGAGATCTCTTTTGATTTCATGGCGATCCTTCTGCGCAGGAGCTCGTCGAGCAAGCCAGCCCATCTGTTACCCTCCGGTTCAGCTCCCGTCCGCGTCGCGGTCAAGGGCGGGCTGACCTTGATCCCGGTGGTTCCGAGCTTCTGACCCTGCTAGAGCGGTCATGCGCGATCATAGGTTGCTGGAGGCCGCCGCCTCAAACCGCGATCCGCTGCTGCGACTGCCATGATGGTGCTGGGTCCGCACTCATTCGCGTTTTCGCAAGAAAAGAACGAATCTGCGAGGATCATGCTTGGAATTTCAAACATTGCCCCTGTCGCGTCGATAAGTGTCGCAGCATGATTTCCATCAGTCTTTTGCAGTGAATAGACCGAAAAACAGCATTTTTTTCCAGGAATTTGTCTATTTTTTCTCCTTTGACTGCAATTTGGACTGCTGCTGCGAAGTTATCTTGATTAATAAAATAAACAGCCCTAGCCTCGCCATTGTAATTGCTTGCGCCAAAGGCGGTCTTTGCAGCAAGCTTCGACGAGAGGGAGTCGTTTCCGTGGTGGGCGGGAACGACAGGTGCAGTCCGAGCCAGATCTCGATGGACCGACGCCGTCGCACGGGCGATCGCGCTTCGAAAAGCCGAGAGGCATCTGTCTGCCTCCCCGACGTCCCATCGCAGTAAGATGTAACAAGGCGTTCCGGAACGGCGCGCCGGTTGAACATAAAAGAGGGAGACCACTATGAGAATGTTCAAGTATCTGGCGCTTGCCGGGGCAATGGCCACGGCGACCGCGAGCTTCGCGGAAGAGCGCTTCATCACGATCGGAACCGGGGGCCAAACCGGCGTCTACTTCGTGGTCGGCCAGTCGATCTGCCGCCTCGTGAACCGCGGCACGGCGGAGCACAACCTGAAGTGCACAGCACCCTCCACCGGTGGCTCCATCGCCAACATCAATGCAATCAAGGCGGGTGACATGGATATGGGCGTTGCCCAGTCCGACTGGCAGTACCATGCCTACAACGGCTCGTCGGAGTTCGAAGGCAACAAGTTCGACAATTTGCGTGCTGTCTTTTCGGTGCATGGCGAACCCTTCACCGTGATCGCGCGGGCCGACGCCAACATCAAGTCCTTCGACGATCTCAAGGGCAAGCGGGTCAACATCGGCAACCCCGGGTCCGGCCAGTATGCGACCATGCAGGTCGTGATGGATGCGCTCGGCTGGACGATGGACGACTTCGCGCTGGCCTCCGAGTTGAAGCCTGCCGAACAGGCTGCGGCCCTCGGCGACAACAAGGTGGATGCGATCATCTACACCGTCGGCCACCCCAACGGCTCGATTCAGGAAGCGGTCTCCACGGTGGAAGCCAACCTTGTGCCGGTGACGGGCGAGGCGATCGACAAGCTGATCGCGGACAACCCCTATTATGCGGCGGCGACGGTGCCGGGCGGCATGTATGAAGGCTCACCCGAGGACACCAACACCTTCGGCGTAAAAGCGACCTTCGTCACCTCGGCGGACGTGCCCGATGATGTGGTCTACCAGGTCGTCAAGGCGGTCTTCGACAACTTCGACCGGTTCAAGCGCCTGCACCCTGCCTTCGAGACGCTTTCCGAAGAGCAGATGATTTCCGACGGTCTCTCCGCACCGCTGCATCCGGGTGCTGAGCAATACTACAAGGAACGCGGCTGGATCCAGTAAGGTCCGTTTCGTTCTGAAACTGGGTGCGGCGGGACCTTCTCGCCGCACTCACCCGTAGCGATCAAACATGCAAGACCGGTCAACCGGGCGCAGGGGGACACTCATGTCGGACAATCCAAACACATCGCAGGACTCAAGCCGCGGCGGGCTCAGCCAGGCCGAACTCGACGAACTTGTCGCCTCCTCCGACACCGGAGGACGGGGCGCTACCGGACCGGTTGGCGTCTTCCTGACCTGCGTGGCCCTTGCCTGGTCCCTGTTCCAGCTCTGGATCGCCTCTCCCATTCCCTTCATGGTCGGTGTCGGGGTCTTCAACGATACTGAAGCCCGCTCGATCCACCTTGCCTTCGCGATCTTCCTCGCCTTCGCGGCCTTTCCCGCCGCGCGCACCAAATTCCAGCTCGGTCTCGGCATCGCCGTCCCGATCATTCTGGCCGTGCTCTTCATGACAGGGGCCAAGGACAGCGTCTCGACCTGGTGGATTCCCGTCGTCGCCGCCGCCGTGGTAGGCGCCATCGTGCTGGGCTCGCCCAAGGACCGGGTCCCCGTCTGGGAATGGGCGCTGGCCGTCGTCGGGGCGCTATCGGCGCTCTATCTCTACGTCTACTACCGTGACATCTCCGGCCGCGTCGGTGCGCCAATCACGCAGGATTTCGTGGTGGCTGTCATCGGCATCATCCTTCTTCTGGAAGCCACGCGCCGCGCGCTCGGACCCGCCCTGATGATCGTGGCGAGTGTCTTTCTGATGTACACGGTGCTCGGGCCTTTCATGCCGAGCATCATTGCTCACAAGGGCAACTCGCTGTCGGAAATCGTCAACCACCAGTGGATCACCACCGAAGGCGTCTTCGGCATAGCGCTCGGGGTCTCTACCTCGTTTGTCTTCCTCTTCGTGCTTTTCGGCTCGCTTCTCGACCGCGCGGGTGCCGGCAACTACTTCATTCAGGTGGCCTTCAGCCTGATGGGCCACATGAAGGGCGGACCGGCCAAGGCGGCCGTGGTTTCCTCTGCCATGACCGGCCTCATCTCCGGCTCCTCCATCGCCAACGTGGTCACCACCGGCACCTTCACCATCCCGCTGATGAAGAAGGTGGGCTTTTCGTCCGAAAAGGCCGGTGCCGTCGAGGTGGCAAGCTCCGTGAATGGCCAGATCATGCCCCCCGTGATGGGGGCCGCGGCCTTCCTGATGGTGGAATACGTGGGCATTCCCTATTTCGATGTGGTCAAGCATGCGTTCCTGCCCGCGGTGATCTCCTACATCGCGCTGGTCTACATCGTGCACCTCGAAGCCCTGAAAGCCGGCATGGAAGGGTCTGCCACGCGCCTATGTGCCCAAGCCCATTGTGCAGCGCCTGATTGGTATCGCCTTCACCATCGCCGCGATCTGCGCGATCTCCTTTGCGGTCTATTACGGCATGGGCTGGATCCGTCCAGCCTTCCCGGAAACGGCGGGATACATCATCTTCGCCTTCATCAGCCTCGTCTACATTGCGCTGCTCTATGTCGCCTCCAAGGAGGAACCGCTGGAGCTTGACGATCCCAACGCGCCGGTCACGGCCCTGCCGCTGCCCGGTCCGACGATCCGTTCAGGTCTTCACTTCATCCTGCCGGTTGTCGTGCTGGTCTGGGCGCTGATGGTTGATCGCCTCTCGCCCGGGCTCTCGGCCTTCTGGGCCACGGCCTACATGGTCTTCATCCTTGTCACCCAGCGTCCGCTGACAGCGATCATGCGCGGCGAAGGCGCCTTTGGGGCCGCTGTCGCGCAAGGCGGGCGCGACCTGATCGACGGTCTGGAAACCGGGGCGCGCAACATGATCGGCATCGGCATCGCAACGGCGACTGCCGGCATCATCGTCGGCGCCGTGAGCCAGACCGGTGTGGGCTCCGCCCTTGCGGATGTGGTGGAAGTGCTTTCGGGTGGCAATATCCTCGCCATCCTGTTCCTCACGGCGATCCTGTCGCTGATCCTCGGGATGGGCCTGCCTACCACGGCCAACTACATCGTGGTTTCGGCGCTGCTTGCACCCGTGATCGTGACGCTGGGCCAGCAGAACGGCCTTATCGTGCCGCTGATCGCCGTGCACCTTTTTGTCTTCTACTTCGGCATCATGGCGGATGTGACGCCGCCCGTGGGGCTTGCGAGCTTTGCCGCCGCAGCGGTCTCGGGTGGCGATCCGATCAAGACCGGCGTCGTGGCCTTCTTCTATAGCTTGCGCACCGCGGCGCTTCCGTTCCTCTTCATCTTCAATACCGAACTTCTGCTGATCGATGTGACTTGGGCGCAGGGGATATTCGTCTTCCTGATAGCGACCATCGCGATGCTGCTCTTTGCCGCCGCCACCCAAGGCTGGTTCCTGGCGAGGAACCGCTTCTATGAGACCATCGCCTTGCTGCTCATTGCCTTCACGCTTTTCCGTCCGGGCTTCTGGATGGACATGGTGGCACCGCCTTACGCCGAAGAAAGCCCCGCCGCGATTGCGGAGGCAGCCATGGCGACCGCACCGGGTGACGACCTGAGGATCCGCGTGGCCGGCTTGAACGATCTGGGCGACCCGATCGAATTCGTGGCGATCCTGCCCATCGAGGACGGGGCCACGGGGGATGAGCGCCTCGAGAACGCGGGGCTTCTCTTCCGCGACGAGGATGGCAAGATGATCGTCGATGACGTGGCCTTCGGCAGTGCCGCCGCCGATGCCGGGCTCGACTGGGACCAGGAAGTGCTGCGGGTGCTGCGGCCGGTGAGCCAGCCCTCGAAGTATTTCATGTTCATCCCGGCGCTGGCGCTTCTGGCGTTGGTCGTCTTCCTGCAGCGCGGACGTGCCGCTGTCGTGCCGCGCAAAACCAAGACAGCCTGAGGAGGCAAGACCATGTTCAATTCAGTGCTTCTCACGGTCGATCTGGAACAGAAAGCCTCCTGGGAAAAAGCCCTCCCGCAGGCGGTTCAACTGGTTCAGGCTTCGGGCGGTGTGCTCCATGTGTTTTCCGCGGTGCCCGATCTCGGCACGATGATGGTCGAGGGCTATTTCCCTGCCGATTTCGAGCACAAGGCCATCGAACATGCCAGTGCCGCGATGGACCAGCTTGTGCGCGCCGAGGTGCCCGAGGGGGTCGAGGTGCATCAGCATCTCGCCTTCGGGCGCATCCATGACAAGATCCTTGAAACCATCGAGGAGACCGGGTGCGATCTGGTGGTCATGGCCTCGCATGGACCAAACCGTATCCGCGAGTTCCTTGTCGGCTCGAACGCCGACCGCGTGGTGCGCCGCTCGCCGGTTTCGGTGCTCGTCGTCAGGACTTGATCCCGCGCGCTTCGCGGACCACATGTGAAGCCCGGCACCCGCCCGCCGGCCCGCAGATGGAGAAATCGATGTCCCATATCTTTCCCCGCCATACCCGGAACCTGCCGCCTGTCGCCGTCTCGGGGATGGGCTGTTACCTCACGGATGCGAGCGGCAAGCAGTATCTTGATGCCTCGGGCGGGGCGGCTGTTTCCTGTCTTGGGCACGGCGACCGGACGGTGATCGAGGCCGTCAAGGCGCAGCTTGACCAACTGGCCTATGCGCATACCGGCTTTTTCACCTCGGAGCCTGCCGAAACGCTGGCCGATCTGCTGATCCAACATGCGCCGGGCGATCTCGACCGGGTCTATCTGGTGTCGGGCGGATCGGAGGCGATGGAGGCGGCGCTGAAACTCGCGCGGCAGTATTTCGTGGAGAAGGGCGAGCCTGCGCGCGGCCGCATCATCGCCCGCAAGCAGAGCTATCACGGCAATACGATGGGGGCGCTTTCGGCGGGCGGCAACGAGTGGCGACGCGCGCAGTTCGGGCCGCTGCTGATCGATATGAGCCACA
Source organism: uncultured Alphaproteobacteria bacterium (assembly GCA_963715055.1). Taxonomy (GTDB): domain Bacteria; phylum Pseudomonadota; class Alphaproteobacteria; order Rhodobacterales; family Rhodobacteraceae; genus CAVQRB01. Next base: position 214,025 of record CAVQRB010000001.1, read on the forward strand.
TCGATCCCTGCTATGACTACCGCCTGAGGCACGACGGCGAGACGCCCGAGGCCTACGGGCTGCGGGCGGCAAATCTGCTGGAGGAGGAGCTGCTGCGCGTCGGACCGGAAACCGTTATGGCCTTTGCCGCCGAACCGGTTGTCGGTGCCACCGCCGGTGCCGTGCCGCCCGCACCGGGGTATTTCAAGCGCATCCGCGAGATCTGCGACCAATACGGTATCCTGCTGATCCTTGACGAGGTGATGTGCGGCATGGGGCGCACGGGCACGCTTTTCGCCTGCGAACAGGATGGGGTCGCGCCTGACATCCTCTGCATCGCCAAGGGTCTAGGCGCGGGCTACCAACCCATTGGGGCCATGCTCTGCAGCCGGCAGATCTATGCGGCGATCGAGAACGGCTCCGGGTTCTTCCAGCATGGCCATACCTACCTGGGCCACCCCACGGCTGCTGCGGCAGGTGTCGCGGTGGTCAACGCGGTGCTGGAGCGCGGTCTCATTCCCAAGGTCAGGGAACAGGGCGGCAAGCTGATGCAGGCCCTCGACAGCGCATTTGGCCAGCACCCGCATATTGGCGACATCCGGGGCCGAGGGCTTTTTCAGGGCATCGAGATCGTTGCCGACCGCGAGAGCAAGGCGCCCTTCGATCCCGCGCGCCGGATCGCTGCCAAGGTGAAGTCCGCAGCTTTCGACGCGGGCCTGATCTGCTACCCGATGAGCGGCACCATTGACGGAAGAACCGGAGATCACGTTCTGCTGGCGCCACCCTTCATCATCAGCGATGCGCAGATCGACGAGTTGGTGGGAAAGCTGTCAAAGGCCGTGGAAATCGCGCTGGCCTGACCGCGGAACCAGCGGAGAAATCCTTGCCTGCCTTTGTCGCGCAAGTCGTCGCGCCACCTCAATCTTCCTTCTTTGCGACTTTATCGCAAAGTATCAATGTGATGGGGTAAATGCTTCGCGTGATGCATGAGACTTCATGGCGCGCCGTGGGGGGTGCGATAGGGGTTTGAAGTCGCGTCCCATTATTTGTACCGTAGGCGAAATTTCGCCGGAGACTTTCAGAGTATCATGGAACTTGTCCTGCACGCGGGCGCGCATTTCACCGAAGAAGAACGTCTCATGAAGTGTTTGTTGCGCAACAAGGACATGTTCCAGCAGCGCGGCATCGCCGTGCCGGGCCCTGGTAAATACCGCAACCTGTTGCGCGAAACCATGGCTGCGATGGAGAATACACCACTTGCCGAGGATGCGCGCGAGGTGCTCCTTGATGCCATTCTCGATGATGAAACCGCCTCCCGACTGGTTCTGTCGAACGCGGGCTTCTTTGCGAGCCAGCGCGGCATCGTTCGCAGGGGCCAACTCTACCCGCATGCCGCCGAACGCATGGCCTATATGGTGCAGATCTTCCGCGAGGACGAGATCGAACTCTTCATGGCCCTGCGCAATCCCGCGAGTTTCTTGCCGGCGGCGTTCGGGCATTCCCCGCGCGAGCGGATGGTGGATTTTCTGGGCGGTGTCGATCCGCGTGGACTCCGCTGGTCCGATACGATCCTGCGGATAAGGGAAGCCGCCCCCGAGGTGGCAATCGTCTTGTGGTGCAACGAAGACTCGCCCTTCATCTGGACGGAAATCATTCAGGAAATCGCGGGGCTGGAGTCCGGTGATCCGGTGGTCAGCGGGTATGACCTTCTGGGCGATATCCTGCAGCCTGACGGGATGAAGCGTTTCGAGACCTACATGGCGGGAAAGCCGAAGCTCAGCGTCAGTCAGCGGCGCCGGGTGATCGAGGTCTTTCTCGAGAAATTCGCTCGCGACGAGGTCATCGAAGAGGAATTGGACGTGTCGGACTGGTCGCAGGACCTCGTGGCCGAGATGACGGAGACCTATGACGAGGATGTGGCGGCCATTGCCCATATCCCCGGCGTGCAACTGATAGCACCCTGATCGTCACGCCGGACCGCGCGGCCCTGATTGCCTGCGTCTACGTGACGTGAAGCCCTGGTCGATCTTCGTGCCCCCGGGAAACCAGACGCACTTTCCGGATTTCAGTGCGAATTGCGCCTCACAGCAACACCGACTGCCCTGTGGCCGCGGAAGTCTGTGCGGCCATCCCCATGCGCACCGCCATCAGCCCATCCTCGAAGCTGACATCAGGCGACGGGCGTTGTCCGCGCACCAGCTCAAGAAACCCCTGATGCTGGTAAAAGGTGGAGCCATTATGATCGCCAGCCGCCAGCAACGCAGGGTCCACGGGGATTTCCAGCACGCGCGGTCCTTGCGGCTGGCGCGGGCTGATTTCCAGCAGTGGCACCGGAGCGGGGCCGAGGGCGGCCGGCCAGAACCGTCCCGGTCCGGGCACGAAGGCCTCGATCTTTCCGGTAGGGCCGGTGGCGGAGATGATCTCCTGATAGCGCGCGCCTTCCGCGAACATGCATAATTCCAGCATCGCGCGTACCCCTCCATCGAAGTCCACGATCACGTAGCCGTTGTCGAGAATATCCGGGGTGCGCCCGTCGTAGCTCTCGTCGAGATGGTTCACCGACTGCCCGGCGCTCGCCATGACGCGCAGAGGCCGCGAGCCGATGGCAAGCCGCATCAGGTCGAAGAAATGGCAGCATTTCTCGACGAAAGTGCCGCCGGTATTGGTGTTGAAACGGTTCCAGTCGCCGACTTTTTGCAAAAAGGGGAAGCGGTGTTCACGGATCGTCAGCATCTTCAGCCCGCCGGTGGCGGCAGGGGCCTCGCGCAGGAAGGCCGCGATGGGCGGCATGTAGCGGTACTCCATCGCGACCCAGATCGGGGCGGGGTAGCTGGCCGCAATTTTGGTGAGCGGGGCAATGTCATCGGGATCGGTCAGGAGCGGCTTTTCGACCAGCAGCGGCAAGGGGCGGGTCCGGGCGATCTCGGTGATCTGTTCCGCATGCCGGAAATTCGGGCTGGTGATGACGAGGCAATCGAGCGTCTGGATCGCCAGCAAATCGGCGACCGAGGCCACGAACTGAGCGCCGGGGACAAGGGCTGCTGCGGCGCTGCGCATGCCTGCATCCGGTTCGAAGATCGCCTGCACGCAAGTCCCCTCGAGCAGGGCGATGTTGCGCAGGTGTTCTTGCCCCATCATGCCGCAGCCGATCATGCCGTAGCGGGTCACTTTCATCGGGATGTCCTCATTTCAGCCGCTGTACATAGACCGCACGGGCAGGGTCGAACCACGTGCGGGAAAATTCGATCGGGTCGGGGGCGTCGGACCAGCTGAAGCGTTCAATGTAGCCTGAAGGTGCTTCAGCCGCGCCGAAATCCCGGGGTGTCCAGCCGGGCAGGGTGGCGATGCTTACGCGATCTTCGGCCCGGGCGATCCAGATGTTCAGCCGCTTGAAGTAGGTCTGGTAAAGGGACTCGCTCAGCATCGGCAAGCTGAGCCGACCGACGCTCGCGTCGAGCCAGATCTCTTCAACGGCAATTGCGATCTCGTTCAGATAGCGCAGACGACGGATGCGCGTCGCCTTTGTGGCGGCGCCAAAATCAGGCAGATCGGCAGGCTTGTCCAGAAAATCGACCGAGAGCACATCCGCCGTGGGCAACCCGCCGCCCGACAGCAGTTCCAGCCGGAACATCGCGTAGAGCCCCGGCGACCGGACCGTCTTGCGGATGTAGTTGCCCGATCCCTGCACCCTATTCAGCAACCCCTTGGCTTCGAGGTCTGCCAACGCCTTGCGCAACGTGCCGATCGAGGTGCCCAGACCTTGCGCCATCTCGCGCTCGGGTGGCAGACGTTCGCCATCGAGCAGCCTTCCGGCGTCGATGTCGCGGATGATCATCTCGCTCAACTGGATGTATTTCGGAAGGCTCCCGCTGGTTTTCGACGGTGATGGCATGGAACCTATGGATCCGACTGAAATTGATACACTATTGATCTACCATACTGCCGATGCTATTCAAGGGACAAAGCAAAAACGCGCGACAGGGATGACGATGACGATTGTGCCGGTGACTTCAGCCGACCTCGACACTGCGGAAGTGTCATGGTTTTCGGCGCTTTGTTCTGACGATTACCAGTTTCTCGGTGTGCCGGACGGGGCCCTTCGGTCAAGCTGGGCACATTGTTCGGAGATCGTGAAAACCGCCGAACGTCTGGGCTTTCGCAATATTCTTTGCCCCTCATCCTATCAGGTTGGTCAGGATACGCTCACTTTCGTCGCAGGCTGCGCGCCGATCACTTCGTCGATCAACCTGCTCGCAGCAGTTCGTTGCGGCGAGATGCAGCCGATCATGCTGGCCCGCACGCTCGCCACGCTCGATCACATGCTGGAAGGGCGCCTGACGGTCAATATCATCAGCTCCGACTTTCCCGGTCAGAAGGAAGACAGCACTTATCGCTACCAGCGCTCGCGCGAGGTGGTGGAAATCCTCAAGCAGGCGTGGAACCGCGACGAGATCAACCACGAGGGCGAGGTCTACAATTTCAAGGGGCTGACCACGGACCCGGTGAAGCCCTATCAGTCCGGCGGCCCGCTGCTTTACTTCGGCGGCTACTCGCCCGATGCGCTCGATCTGTGTGCGGAGCACTGCGACGTCTATCTGATGTGGCCGGAACCCAAGGAGGCGCTGGCCGGTCGGATGCAGGCGGTGAACGAGCGTGCGGCAGCGCGGGGGCGCACGCTGGATTACGGCCTGCGGGTGCACATGATCGTGCGCGACACCGAAGCCGAAGCCCGAGAATACGCCGATTACATCGTCTCCAAACTCGATGACGACTATGGCCGCAGGATCCGGGAGCGGGCGCTCGATGCCACCTCTCTGGGCGTGTCGCATCAGTCGAAGAACCGCGATATCGCCGATGAATACGGATACATCGAGCCGCATCTCTGGACCGGCATCGGCCGCGCGCGCTCGGGCTGCGGGGCGGCACTGGTCGGTTCCGCCGATCAGGTGCTGACCGAGATCGAGACCTACCGCAAGATGGGCATGCGCGCGTTCATCTTCTCGGGCTACCCGCATCTGGAGGAGGCCGGGTACTTCGGGCGACTTGTGATGCCGCATCTGAAAACCTGTTCTCTGCCCCATGCCTACGGCCGGGTGCCCGCAGCCGCGCCGGACACGCCGCTGGCAAATGGGGAGCGTCGCTGATGGAACGGATCGCATTGTCAGACGGGCTGAGCTTCAGCCGGATTGTCTATGGCATGTGGCGGATCGCCGACGATGAGGATACCTCGCCCTCGCATGTACGGGCCAAGATCGATGCCTGCCTCGAGCAGGGCATCACCACGATCGACCAGGCCGACATCTACGGCGGCTATACCGCCGAAGCGGTTCTGGGTGCGTGCCTGCGGGAAAGCCCTGGCCTGCGCGACCGGCTCGAGATCGTCACGAAATGCGATATCGTGGCTCCGATCGGCAAATACGCCGACCGGCGGGTGAAATACTATGACACCTCTGCGGCGCATCTGTCGGCTTCGGTGGAGGCCTCGCTGACGCAGATGGGGATCGAGCGGATCGATCTCTTGCTGATCCACCGCCCCGATCCGATGATGGATGCCGATGAGACCGGCGCGGCCCTCGACGCGCTGGTCGCCAGCGGCAAGATCCGGGCGGCGGGCGTGTCGAATTTTCGCCCCTGGGACTGGGCGTTGCTGCAATCCGCGATGGACACGCCGCTCGTCACCAACCAGATCGAGTTGAGCCTGGGCGCGCTCGAGGCCTATACCAACGGCGATCTGGCACATCTGCAACAACACCATATCGCGCCGATGGCCTGGTCGCCGCTTGGCGGTGGTACGCTGATGACGGAGGCCAATGGCTTGACGCGCATGATGGATGCGATGGCCAAGGCGCAAGGCGTTGACCGGGCCGCCATCGCGGTGGCATGGCTGCTGGCCCATCCGGCCAAGATTCTGCCCGTGATGGGGACCAACAGGCTGTCGCGGATCGCGACGTTCAGCGATGCGGTCAAGGTCGAGATGGACCGCCAGACCTGGTTCGAGCTTTATCAGGCGGCCAGCGGGCAGGAGGTGCCATGATGGCTGACGGGGCCATGCCAATACCGCGTCTCAGTCTCTTCGCGCCCGGGCCGGACACGCAGCGGCAGTTCCGCGATGCCCTGGGTCAGTTCGGCACAGGCGTCACGGTCGTGACCACAATGACCGCCACGGGCCCGATCGGAATGACCGCCAATTCCTTTTCCAGCGTGTCGATGGACCCGCCGCTCGTGCTCTGGTGTCCGGCCAGATCGTCGAACCGCTATAGGTATTTCGCCGAAAGCAGGCACTATGCGATCCACGTGCTGGGCGTCGAGCAAGAAGAGCTTGCCCTGGCTTTCGCCAGATCGGGCCATGCCTTCGACGGGCTCGAGATGCAGATCAGTGCCACCGGCGTGCCCTTGCTCGACGCCTGTACCGCCCGCTTCGAATGCGAGGCTCACGCGCTTCACGATGCGGGGGATCATGCCATCGCCGTGGGTCGGGTGACGCGGGCGGCGGTCCGCACAGGCAAGGCTCTGGTTTTCTGCCAGGGAGACTTCGGGACGTTTGACAAGGGCGCCTGAACGCGCCCCAATGCTGCAGGCGGCACACGCTCAATAGGACCCGGAAAAATATCCGGGCGACAGGGAGGAGGCACCGATGGGTGCACTGTTGGCGGTCCTCGCACCGCTGAGGCTCTTCAACGAGTCAGCGCTCGCCTTTGGGAGGTTCGTTGGCATTGTTGCCGTGGGCCTGATGGTGGTGGCGATCCTCGTGCAGGTCTTCTTTCGCTATGTGCTCAATGACGCGCTGGCCTGGCCCGATGAAGCCGCGCGTTTCTGCATGCTCTGGATGACCGGGCTGATGGCGCCCACGGCCTTTCGCCGGGGCGGCTTCGTGGCCATCGATATGCTGGTGCAGCTCTTGCCGCGAGGGCTCGGAGCGCTGCTGTCTTTCGCGCTGCTGTTCGTGAGCCTGCTGGTGCTCGTCGTTGCGGTGCAGATCGGCTGGTCGGAGGTCACAGGCTTTTCAGGCAAATTCGCCACCGCCTCGCTCTATGTGCCGACCAGCTGGAGTTTCGAGAGCTGGTTCCGGGTGCCGCGCAGCTGGATGATGGCTTCATTGCTGGTGGGTCTCGTCTTGCTCATCTCGGTCAATCTCGAGCTTATTCTGCGCGCGGTGGTGAGGATGCTGGGCGGCGAGGACAGGCTGCCCGCCATCGCGCTCGAAGAGCAGTTGGGAACCGAGTGATGCTGGTCTGGTTCCTGCCGCTCTTTTTGTTCTTCCTGATGATCGGCCTGCCGGTGTTCTTCGGTCTGCTGGCGGCTCCTGGCCTGCTCCTGTGGCTGAACGGGCAGGAGAAGGACATCACGCTGCTATACCGCAACGTCTACAACGGCATGGACAGCTTCCCGCTGATGGCCATCCCCTTCTTCATGCTCGCGGGCGAGTTGATGAACCGCGGCGGCATCACCATGCGGCTGGTGGAATTCGCACAAGCCATGATGGGCCATTTCCGCGGCGGGCTCGCCCATGTGAACATCCTCTCCTCGATGCTCTTTGCCGGGCTCTCGGGCTCGGCGGTGGCGGATACTTCCGCGCTCGGGTCGATGCTGATCCCGGCGATGCAGAAACAGGGCTATAGCCGCCGCTTCGCCGCCGCGATCACCGCGGCGAGTTCCGTCATCGGGCCGATCATTCCGCCGTCGGGCATCATGATCATTTACGCCTATGTCATGGGCGAAAGCGTGGCGGCACTTTTTCTGGCGGGCATCGTGCCGGGGATTCTGGTGGGCGTGGGGCTGATGATCATGGTCAAGTTCATGGCCGATAAATACGATTTTCCCGTGGCAACCGAGAAATACAGTTGGGGCGAGCGCGGGCAGGCGAGCCTGAAGGCCTTCTTTCCGCTTTTGACCCCGGTGATCATTCTGGGCGGTATTCTGGCAGGTGTCTTCACGCCGACCGAAGCCGCTGCCGTGGCCGTTGCCTATGCGCTGGTGATCGGGCTTTTCGTGATGCGCACGCTCAAGCTCTCGGACCTGCCGGACGTGATGGGCCGGGCAGGGATCACCTCTGCTGTGGTGCTGCTGCTGGTGGGCGCGGCCATGGCCTTCAAGACCGTGGTCAGCCTCAGCCACGCGCCCGAAGCCATGGCGGAGTTCGTGCTGGGTCTGACCCGCGACCCGCTGATCCTGCTGTTCCTGATCAACCTGCTCCTGTTCGTCGTCGGCATGTTTCTGGACGCAGGTCCTGCGATCATCATCCTCGGTCCGATCCTTGGCCCGATCTTCGTGAGCCTCGGCGTCGATCCGATCCATTTCGCCATCATCATGAGCGTCAATCTCACCGTGGGACTGGCCACACCGCCCATGGGTCTCGTGCTCTTCGTGGCCTCCTCGGTCTCGGGCGAGCGGGTTGAGGCGATTTCCAAGGCCATTCTGCCGTTTCTTGCCGTGGAAGTGGTGGTGATTTTCCTCATCACCTACATTCCGGCGATTTCCATGACGATCCCGCGTCTGACGGGCTTTGCAAACTAGACCAACAGTAAATCCAATGGGAGGATACCAATGCTGAACCAAACCCTGAAATCGCTGACACTGGCGGCGCTGCTCGCCGGTTCCGCCATCGCGGCCTCTGCGCAGGAGTACACGATCCGCGCCACCGCGAATTCCAATGAACAGGACGAGGATTACGACGGGCTCGTGGTCTTCAAGAACTACGTCGAGGCCGCCTCCAACGGCGCCATCGCGGTGGAGCTTTTCATCGGCACGCAGCTGTGCGGCAACGGCGCGGAGTGCCTGCAGGGCGTGGCCGATGGTACCATCGACGTCTTCATCTCCACCTCCGGTGGCGCCGCAGGGATCTTCCCCTACGTGCAGGTGCTCGATCTGCCCTATCTGATGTCGGATGACCGCATCGCCGAACATGTGCTCTCGGGCGATTTCACCCGCAAGTTGCGCGACATGGCACTCGAGGACAGCGGCGGCGCGATCCGGCTGATGACCATCGGCAATACCGGCGGCTGGCGCAACTTCGCCAATACGCAGCGCCGTGTGGTCAACCCCGAGGACCTCGCGGGTCTGAAAATGCGCACCGTGGTCGCGGATCTGCCGCAGGAACTGACCCGCACGCTTGGTGCCTCGCCGACGCCGATCCCGTGGCCAGAGCTTTTCACCTCGCTGCAGACGGGCGTTGTCGAAGGAACTGCCAACGGGATCACCGATATCATGTCGATGAAGTTCCCGGATGCAGGGTTGAAGTATCTGACGCTGGATGGCCACGCCTACATGGGGGCATTCTGGTGGATGTCGAACGAGAAGTTCATGGCGATGCCCGAAGACATGCGCCGGATCGTTGTGGATGGCTTCTCCGCTTTGCAACAGGCGACTTTCGCCTCGCCAAAGCGCAAATCCATCGAGGCCTATCAGCAGTTTCTGGCGGAAGGTGGCGATCTCTACGTGCCTTCTCCGGAGCAGAAAGCGGCGTTCAAGGAAGCTGCGGCACCGGTCTATGACTGGTTCACGACCAACGTCGGGCGCGGCGAAGAGGCTCTGACGGCCTTCACCGCGGCCGTCGAGGCCGCACAGGCCGAGGTCGACGCGGCGCGTGCCGCAGACATAAACTGATCCTGTGACGGGGCGCGCGCCTCTCGCGGTGCGCGCCCCGGTTCACTCCGCTCTCTGCAAGACGTCGATACATCCTTCGCCATGACACCGGTTCTTCGACCTGCCACAGCCTACGCGCTGCTGACCTTCGCGGTCGGTTTCGTTCTGGGCACGATCCGGGTGCTCTGGCTCGCGCCGGGGATCGGCGACAGCGGCGCGGTCCTGCTTGAACTGCCGCTGATGCTCGCGGCGAGCTACCTTGTCGCCCGCTGGGCCGTGGCGCGCTGGCAGGTGCCACCTCTTGCAGGCAAGAGGCTTGCCATGGGCAGTATTGCTTTCGCGGTGCTGATGCTCTGCGAACTGCTGGTTTCAATGGCCCTTTTCGGCAACAGCCTCTCCGCGCATCTGGTGCGATACCTGAGGCCCACGGCCTGGCCCGGCCTTGTCGCGCAGCTCATCTTTGCCGCGATGCCGTTCATTCTGTTGCTCCGCCACCCGCGCGCCTAGGATGCCAGCGCTGCCGCCAGCGCGTGGTAGGAAGCCTTGGGGGTCCTTTTCAGCGTCTCGAAATCCACATGGATCAGGCCGAAGCGTTTCTCATAGCCGAGCGCCCATTCGTAATTGTCCATCAGCGACCAGAAGGTATAGCCCTTGAGCGGCGCGCCTGCGGCCATGGCGCGCTGCGCCGCCGCCACATGGGCGTTGAGGTAGTCGATGCGCGCCTGATCCGGTTGGTCGGCTCGGTCAGCGTTGGCCATGCCGGATTCGGTGACATAAAGCGGCAGGCCCTTGGTGTATTCGGTGTCCACCCACTTCAGGAAGTATTCGAGGCCTTCGGGGTAGATCTCCCAGCCCATCTGCGTCTTGGGCAGGGGGCCGGGGACTTCGCCATGACCGGGCCAAGCGCCCTTAACGGGCGCGATGCGCTTGCAGGTGTAGTAGTTCAGCCCGCACCAGTCGAGCGGTTGCCCGATCAGATCAAAGTCGTCTTGCCATCCTTTCGGCATGTGCGGCGCAAGCCCTTCCATCACCTCTGGCGGATAGGCGCCCTTGAAGAGCCCGCCCAGAAAGAAACGGTTGTAGATCCCGTCATAAAGTCGCGCTGCCGCTGCCGCTTCGGCGGTGTCATCGGCCGGATGAACGTATTCGAAGTTGCACACCGCCCCGAGGTTCTTCACTCCCAGAGCCCGCATCGCCTGAACAGCCCGGCCGTGGCCGGTCAGGACGTGATGCATGGCATGGGCCGCCGCCCGGATGTCGCGCAGCCCCGGGGCGTGATGGCCCATGAAATGCGACAGCCAGGCCACGCACCAGGGCTCATTGATGGGGGCCGCGCTGTACACCCGGTCGCCGATGCGGCGCATGATCACGGTGGCGAAATCGGCCAGCCAATGAGAGATGTCCGGGTTGCGCCACCCGCCCAGATCGGCGAGTGCCGCCGGCAACTCCCAGTGATAGAGCGTCGCCATCGGGTTGATCCCGCGCTTGAGCAACCCGTCGACCAACCGGTCGTAGAAATCCAGACCTTCTGCATTTGGGGTGCCGCGCCCCTCCGGCAGCACCCGCGCCCAGCTTGTGGAGAAACGGTAGGCGTCGAGGCCGAGCCCCTGCATCAGGTCGAGGTCTTCGTCCATCCGGTGATAATGATCACAGGCAATGGCCCCGTTCTCGGCGCGCACGACATTGCCCGGGGTGGCTGCGAATGTGTCCCAATGGGTCGGGCCTGCGCCCCCGTGGCCGTGCCCTTCTATCTGGTAGCTCGAGGTGGCGGCGGCGAACTGGAAACCTTTAGGAAACTCCGATCGCTTGAATGTCATTGTGGTCATGGGCAAGGTCCTGTTGACGGGCCGATCACCAGTTCGGCTTCCCACAATTCGTTGCCAGGAGGCTTTGTGGGGTCCTTGATCCGTTCGATCAGCAGTTCTGCGCAGCGTTTTCCGGCATCGCGAACCGAGGATCGAACGGCCGTGAAGACCGGGCGCTCATCCCCGTTCGGCAGATAGGAAATCGCATCGTCGAAGCAGACGAGGGATACATCGCGCCCCATCCGCATCCCCCGCTCCTCGATCGCGCGGCGGATGCCAAGGGCAGGCACGATGGAGGAGGTGACGAAAGCCGTGGGCGGCGTCTCGCGGTTCAGCATGGCTCTTGCGCAGCCGTAGCCATGCGGCTCGCTCATCTCGCCGGAAGCCATGAATGCCGGATCGGGTGTCAGTCCTGCTGCCTCAAGCGCCGCAAGGAACCCGGCGCGGCGGCGCAGGGCGAAATCCATCTTTTCCTGCCCGTTGATCAGCGCGATCCGCCGATGACCGAGGCCGATCAGGTGTTTCGTGGCCATCTCGAGCGCACGCTTGTTGTTCACATCCATCCAGGCGTAGGGGGTCGTGATCTCGGAGGCGCGCCCATGCACCAGAAAGGGAATGTCGAGCGCCGTGAGGAAAGCGATGCGCGGATCGTTGCGGGTCGGCGAATGAACGATGATGCCGTCCACGGCCCCTTTTTCGGCCACCCCGCGGTAGGCGGTCAGTTCCTCCTCGTCGCGCACCAGCGAGAGCGTCATGCTGTAGCCGTGATTGGCGTAGACCTCGCCCGCACCGGCGATGAAATCGGCGAAGACCACGTTCACCATTTCGTTCTGGTTGGAGAAGGGAATGATGTGCCCGATCGACATCGAGCGGCCCTTGGCCAGTTTCTGCGCCCGCACGTTGGGCCGGTAGTTGAATCGCTCCGCGGCCTCGGTCACGCGGCGGCGGGTGGTCTCGTTGACCTCGGGATAACCGTTGAGCGCGCGGCTGACGGTGGTCTGGGACAGGTTCAGGTGTTCGGAAAGTTCACGCAAATTCATCTGTGGCGGCCTGTTTTTCGAACTCTGTCCTGGGCATCGCGATACCCTGTTTCATGACTCGGAGCAGCGCAAAATCCGATGCGGCGTACCGCGGATCGATTCGCCGATCCGGGCACGGCCCGCCGTTGACAGAATCTAGCGAATAGGTCAGGTTTTGGCAATCCAAAGCGCTTTGAATGATTCTTTGGGCGGAATATGAACAGCCGGCGCTTCGACTGCGCCGCACGGGAGGATGACATGACAGCACGGATTTACGCGGGCGCTGCGGCGCTGGCGCTTCTGGCAGGCTATGCGCATGCAGAGGGGCATCAGCCATTCGCGGTGGGCGAGGGCGATTTCAACTGGGACAGCCTGGCAGCCATCGGCGAGCAATACGACCTGACAGGACAGACCATCGACATCACCGGACCCTGGACCGGCAACGAGAAGGAAAAGGTCGACAAGGTCTTTTCCTATTTCGCCGATGTGACCGGGGCGACGGTGACATATTCCGGCTCGGACAGTTTCGAGCAGGACATCGTGATCTCCGCCCGGTCGGGCTCCGCGCCGAACCTCGCGGTCTTCCCGCAACCGGGGCTCGCGGCCGATCTTGCAGGGCAGGGGCTGCTGACACCCCTTCCCGAAGGTACCGCCGACTGGGTCCGGGAGAATTTCGCCGCCGGTCAATCGTGGGTCGATCTCGGGACCTATGCGGATGCGAACGGCGCGGATCAGCTTTACGGGATCTTCTACCGCGTCGACGTGAAATCCCTGGTCTGGTACTCGCCCATCGCCTTCGATGAAGCCGGCTATGACATTCCTGAATCGATGGAAGAGCTCAAGGCGCTGACCGACCAGATCGTCGAGGATGGCGGGACACCTTGGTGCATCGGTCTGGGTTCCGGTGCTGCGACCGGCTGGCCCGCGACCGACTGGGTCGAGGACATGATGCTGCGCACACAAAGCCCTGCGGATTATGACGCCTGGGTATCCAACGAGATGAAGTTCGACGACCCCAAGGTGATCGCGGCGATCGAGGAATTCGGCCATTTCGCGCGCAACGACGCCTATGTCGACGGAGGCGCCTCCGCCGTTGCGAATACCGACTTCCGCGACAGCCCGGCAGGCCTCTTCGCGATCCCGCCGAAGTGCTACATGCATCGTCAGGCCTCCTTCATCCCGGCCTTCTTCCCGGAAGGCACCGTTGTGGGCGATGACGTGGATTTCTTCTACTTCCCGGCCTATGCGGACAAGGACCTGGGCAAGCCGGTGCTGGGTGCCGGCACGCTCTTTGCCATCACCAACCCGTCGGATGCGACCAATGCCTTCATCGAGTTCCTGAAGACACCCATCGCCCATGAGCTATGGATGGCGCAGGGCGGGTTCCTGACCCCGCATGCGGGCGTCAACCTCGCGACCTACCAGGATGACAGCCTGCGCGCACAGGGTGACATCCTTCTCAATGCCACCACCTTCCGCTTCGATGCCTCGGACCTCATGCCCGGTGAGATAGGAGCGGGCGCCTTCTGGACCGGCATGGTGGATTACACCACCGGCAAGGATGCAGCCGCAGTGGCCGAAGGGATCCAGGAACGCTGGGACGCGATCCGCTGAGCCAGCACCACCGGACCGGCGGTATTCGCCGCCGGTCCGCTTTTCGGGTTTCGGCTTTCGGGGGATAGCCATGTCACCGCTCGTTCAAGGCATCATGACCGTTTTCATCGGCGTCGGCGGCTGCGTGGGGTATTTCTTCCTCTCCAACCTGATCCTCGACAAGGTGATCTTTCCAGCCAGGGGCGACAATCCCGGCCGCAACATCAACCGTGCCAATCTCGTGCGGCCCTGGCTCTTTCTCTTTCCGGCGATGGCGGCTCTCGGGCTCTACCTCGTCTACCCGGTGGTCGGGTCTTTCTGGCGCTCACTCTACAACCGCAATGGCGATGAGTTCATCGGTTTCGGCAATTACACCACCATGTTCGCCGATGCGGGATTTCAGACGGCACTCTTCAACAATTTCCTCTGGGTGCTTTTCGTGCCTGCGGCGGCCACCTTCTTCGGCCTGCTGGTCGCGCAACTCACCGACCGGATGCGCTGGGGCAATATCGCCAAATCGTTGATCTTCATGCCGATGGCGATCTCCTTCGTGGGCGCCTCGCTGATCTGGAAATTCGTCTATGCCAACAACGCCGACATCGGGCTGATCAACGCGGTCCGGCAGGTCTTCGGCGCAAGCGAGCCGCTTGACGTGCTGCAGGTGCAGTTCTGGAACAACTTTTTCCTGATGTTCATCCTCGTGTGGATCCAGACCGGTTTCGCCATGGTGATCCTCTCGGCCGCCCTGCGCGGCATCCCCGAGGAGACCATCGAAGCCGCGATCATCGACGGCGCCAACCCGTTCCAGGTGTTCTTCAAGATCAAGGTGCCGCAGATCATGGGCACCATCGTCGTGGTCTGGACCACGATCACCATCCTCGTGCTCAAGGTCTTCGACATCGTCTACACGATGACGGGGGGCAATTTCGGCACCGACATCCTGCCCAGCTACATGATGTCCTACATGTTCCGCGACGACGGGCGCGCCACGGCGGTGGCCTTCGTGATCATGATCATCGTGCTGCCGGTGATGATCTGGAACATTCGCCAAGCCCGCGCCGAAATGCGCTGAGGAGGAACGGTCATGGACAATATCGCAGGCACCAAACCCGCCCTGATGTGGGTGATGAACCTTTCGGTGATCTTTCTCGTCGTGCTCTGGCTTATCCCCACGGTCGGACTGCTGGTCTCTTCCTTCCGCGACCGCGACCAGATTTCCGCCTCGGGCTGGTGGCTCTCGCCATTCGCCGTGGAGCAGAATTATCAGGCCAGCATCCCGGCAGGAGAGGCTCGTGAGGACGGCGGCGTTTTTGTGGTCGAAGGCAACATCTTCTCCGGCGGCACCGGCGACGTCATCCGCTTCGGCGGCACGCGCGCGGATCCCACGGCCCATGCCGCTGGGGAAACGGCGGATCTCTCGCGCGACCGCAGCCTTACAGTTCAGGCCAACGGGGATTTCGTCTACCGCTCGCCCGCCGAGATCACACGCGACCCGAGCGTCTACTATTCCACGGCCACGCCGCCCGAGTTCTCGCTCGACAACTACCGCACGATTCTCTTCTCCAACAACATGGACGTGGCTTTCATCAACACGCTGACCGTGACGATCCCTGCTACGATCATCCCGATCCTGATCGCGGCCTTTGCTGCCTATGCGCTGGCCTGGATGGATTTCGCGGGCAGGGGGTTGCTGATCGCGGTTGTGGTCGGCCTGCTGGTGGTTCCGTTGCAACTGGCCTTGGTGCCGCTTTTGCAATTTCATAACAAGATTGGCATCGGGCAAAGCTTCCTCGGCATCTGGATGGCGCATACCGGCTTCGGCCTGCCGCTGGCGATCTACCTCTTGCGCAACTACATGGTCGGCCTGCCGCGCGACATCATCGAAAGCGCCAAGGTCGACGGGGCCACGGATTTTCAGGTCTTCACCAAGATCGTGCTGCCGCTCAGCTTCCCCGCGCTTGCCTCCTTCGCGATCTTCCAGTTCCTCTGGACCTGGAACGACCTGCTGGTGGCCAAGGTGTTCCTGCCGTCGAATTCCGAATCCTGGGTGATGACCGTCAAGATCGCCGATGACCTTCTCGGCTCGCGCGGTGGCGACTGGGGTATCCTCGCGGCGGCCGCCTTCATCTCCATCGCGGTGCCGCTGATCGTGTTCTTTACCATGCAACGCTATCTGGTGCGCGGCCTTCTCGCCGGCTCCGTGAAATGACGAAAGACAATCCCATGACGAAAATGGAACACCATCTGCACCTGCCGGTCATCGACAAGGACTGGTGGCGGGGTGCCGTGATCTACCAGATCTATCCGCGTAGTTTTCAGGACAGCAACGGCGACGGGATCGGCGATCTCATCGGCATCACTCAGCGGATGAGCTACATCGCCTCGCTCGGCGTCGATGCGATCTGGATTTCGCCCTTCTTCACCTCGCCGATGAAGGACTTCGGCTATGACGTGAGCGATTATTGCGATGTCGATCCGATGTTCGGCACGCTGGCGGATTTCGACCTGCTGGTGGAATTGGCCCATCAATACGGGCTGAAGGTGATGATCGATCTGGTGCTGAGCCATACCTCCGATCAGCACCCGTGGTTCGTGGAAAGCAAATCAGGCAAGAGCAATCCGAAATCCGACTGGTATGTCTGGGCCGATCCGAAGCCGGACGGGACGCCGCCCAACAACTGGCTGTCGATCTTCGGGGGCCCCGCCTGGCAGTGGCACCCGGGGCGCGAGCAGTATTATCTTCACAATTTCCTCGTGGAGCAGCCGGACCTGAATTTCCACAACCGAGAGGTTCAGGACGCGCTCCTCGCGGCGACGCGCTTCTGGCTCGACCGTGGCGTCGACGGGTTCCGTCTCGATACAATCAACTTCTATTTCGCTGACAAGCAATTGCGCGACAATCCTCCGCTGCCGCCGGAAAAGCGCAATGCGACCATCGCGCCTTCGGTGAACCCCTATAACCACCAGCTCCACCTTCACTCGAAGAACCAGCCGGAAAACATTGAATTCCTGAAACGTTTTCGCGCGCTGTTGGATGAATATCCGGCGGCGGCCTGTGTCGGCGAAGTGGGCGATGCGCAGCGCGGCCTCGAACTCCTCGGCCAGTACACCAGCGGGCCCGAGATGGTGCACATGTGCTATGCCTTCGAATTTCTGTCAAAGTCGCCTTTGACTTCGACGCGCATCGCCGAGGTCTTCGCCGAACTTGACCGCGTGGGCAAGGACGGCTGGCCCTGCTGGGCGTTTTCGAACCATGATGTGATCCGTCATGCCTCGCGGTGGGAGCTTTCACCGCAGGCGCAGCGGCTTTTCGCGACGCTGATCGCCTGCCTGCGCGGCTCAATCTGCCTCTATCAGGGCGAAGAGTTGGGGTTGCCCGAAGCGGATGTGCCTTTCGAGGCCTTGCAGGATCCCTACGGCATCACCTTCTGGCCGGAATTCAAGGGCCGCGACGGCTGCCGCACGCCGATGGTCTGGGAAGCCTCCAATCAGAATGGCGGATTCTCCGATGGTACCCCCTGGCTGCCGGTGAGCCACGAGCATCTGGGCCGCTCCGTCGCCGCGCAGGACGCCGATCCGGGCGCCATCCTGCATCACTACCGACGTGCCATCGCCTTTCGCAAGGATCACCCGGCGCTGGTCAAGGGTGCGCAGATCGGTCTGGAAGCACGGGCCGATGTGTTGCATTTCACCCGCGAGCATGACGGCGAGACGCTGTTTTGCGCCTTCAACCTCTCGGATACGCCGTCCCAGCACGACATGCCGGCGGGCGACTGGCGCACCATCGCGCAGGAGTTGGGCGGGGCGACGCCGTCTGCGGATTTCAAGCTGCATCTGGGGCCCTGGCAGGTCTGCATCGCGGTCAAGCAGGACTGACGCGCGTCTTGGGAGGGACGATTCATGGCCAATCTGAAACTGACGGACGTAGGCAAGGCCTATGGCGGCACCATCGAGGTGCTCAAGGGCATCAACCTCGACATCGAGACCGGCGAACTGATCGTTTTCGTGGGTCCTTCGGGCTGCGGGAAATCGACGCTGCTGCGGATGATCGCGGGGCTTGAGAAGATCACCGCGGGCGAGTTGCAGATCGACGGTCAGCGCATGAACGATGTGCCGCCCGCGCAGCGCGGCATCGCCATGGTTTTCCAATCCTACGCGCTTTATCCACATATGACCGTGCGCGACAACATGGCCTTCGCTCTCAAGCTCGCCAAGAAGAGCCCGCAGGAAATCGACGCCGCCGTGACCAAGGCCGCCAAGGTGCTGCAACTCGATCAGTATCTCGACCGTCTGCCCAAGGCGCTCTCAGGAGGGCAGCGGCAGCGGGTGGCGATCGGGCGTTCCATCGTGCGCGACCCGAAGGTCTATCTCTTCGACGAGCCGCTCTCGAACCTCGATGCGTCCTTGCGCGTGGCCACGCGGATCGAGATCGCGCAACTCAAGGAAAGCATGCCGAACTCCACGATGATCTACGTCACGCATGACCAGGTCGAGGCGATGACACTTGCCTCCCGGATCGTGGTGCTGGCCAACAAGGGCATCGCGCAGGTCGGCACACCGCTCGAGCTTTACGAAAAGCCCGAGAATGAATTCGTGGCGCAGTTCATCGGCTCTCCCGCGATGAACCTGCTGCCGGGGGAAATCGTCGCCACCGGTGCACAGACCGCATTGCGCCTCGCCTCGGGCGCGGGCACGATCCTGAGCACGGTGCCGTCCCGCCCGGAAGACAAGGGCCGGAAGGTCAATGTCGGGATCCGCCCCGAGGACATGCGCGCGGTAGATGATGGGGATCATGCTTTCGCGGGCAGCGTCGAGATCGTCGAGGCGCTTGGGGAAGTAACGCAGCTATATTTCGGCAGGTCGCCCACAGCAGCCACCGCGGTGATCGCAAAACTGCCCGGCATTCACACCGATCTGCGGGGCAAGACCCTGAAGATGACGGCTGATCCTGCGAAAGTGCATGTTTTTGCGGATGGCCATTCGCTTCTCTACCGGGAGCGATGATTGACGCGTCACTGTCCGTTTTCCCCTTGCCTGCGTCGCATTGCCGGGGTTTTGATCAGTCTAGACGCGTCTGAAAGAAAGTCTGATTTACAGACAGGCCTCCTTGGTCTTATTCTCGGTACCCAAGACCGTATTTTGAGAGGATAAATTTTGGTAGAGAGTTTTAGTGCGCTCTTGATCCTGATGTGCCTGCTTCAGATCAAGCACATGCTCGCGGACTATTTCCTGCAAACCAAAATCATGCTCGATGGGCGCGACCAATATCTGCATATCGGACGGTTCCTGCATGCCGGTGTTCATGCGGCCGGTTCGTTGATCGCCTTCTTCCTTGTCGGCGCGGCCTTTTCTTTCATTCTGCCGATTGTTCTCGCGGAATGGGTGATCCATTTCCATATCGACTGGTGGAAGGGGCGGCTGACCTCCGGCCAGAAGCTGACACCTGCGGATGCCGCCTATTGGCGCGCGTCCGGAATAGATCAGGCGTTGCACCAGTTGACCTATGTGGCCATGGTGGGCCTTTGGCTTGCATCGATGCCGCAAGCCTGACCGACGCCGGTTTGTTGAGCAGGGCGCATCGCCCGCGCGGTCAGTGAAACGTGACAAATACCAACTCCGACTTGACAGACCCCCCCCAAGTCTGAGTTGAATAAGATCAAGGTTTAGCAGGTTGCATTTTTTATCAACTATTTGGGAGGGCGTGTTTTTTGACACTGTTGCGGGCGTTGATCTGTGCAAAATTCGTCATTCTGATCGCCGCGACCGGCGTGTCGGCGGAAAGCCTGCGCGCGGCGGTGCAATACGCCCTGACCACGAACCCCAGCATCCGCGCGTCGCAATCCGAAATGCGGGCAGCCGCTTTCGAGCTGATGGAATTGCGCGGGGAGTTTCTGCCCGTGGTGACGCTCGATGCCGAGAGCGGCTACGAGCGGATCGACGATCCCAGTTCGCTCTCGGTTTCCGACAACGACTCGACCAAACCGAACAACCTGATCGGCCTTCGCGCCGAAATCGTGCTCTTTGACGGGTTCCGGCGCTCCAATCTGGTCTATGCGAATGCGGCGCGCGTCGACGGCAGCATCTTCCGGCTGCTCGACGCCTCCGAGACCATGGCGCTCAATGCAACCGAGGCCTACATCGACGTGTACCGGCACCGGGTCCTGACCGAAGTGGCCGCGCGCAATGTCACCAAGCATGAGGAAATCGGCCAGCGGGTGACGCAGCTGGTGGAAGGTGGGCGCTTGCCCTACAGCGATCAGCTCACCATCGAGGATCGGATCAAATCGGCGCGTCTTGCGCTTCTGGAGGTCCAGCGGGCGCTGCGCGATGCGGATGCACGTTATGAAAGGGTCGTCGGCCGCAAGCCAACGGGCGGCATGAGCGTGCCGCGCGCGCCGGTGCCGGCGTCCTTGCAGGCCCTGACGGATCAGGCGGTGCGCAACAGTTTCCGCGTGAGGTTCGCCCGCACGCAGATCGACCAGTCCCGTTTCCAGTCCGAAGTCGAACTCTCCGACTGGTATCCCCGGCTCACGCTCAATGCCGGGGTCTCGCGCGAGATCAACCGCAACGGGGTGAGTGGCACCCGCACCGATCAGGGGATCGGGATCGGGTTGCGCTGGACACTCTACCAGGGCGGGCGGCAGGCGGAACGAAGCGCCCTTGCCGAACTCAACAGCCGCGCCGTGGCCCAGCAGGAAGTCGCGGTACGCGAAGTCACCGAACTCGCCGCACGCACCTGGAACACCTATCGCACCGATCTCGAAGCCACCGCGCAACTGGACGAGCAGCTCCGGATCAATGCGCTGATCGTGGAAGTCTACGGCGAGGAATTCGATGCCGCCAAACGCTCGCTCCTCGATCTGCTGGAAGTGGAGCGGGCGCGCTTCAACGTGGAGTTCGAGGCGGTGGGCGCGCGGGCCGGACTGGCCTTCAGCACCTATCGCGCGCTAGCGGCGCAAAGCCTGCTGGCCGAACACTTCGGTGTACCGCGCAGCCAGATCACGCTTGAGCCCCAGTTTCAGGAACGCGCGAAATCAGGTCCCACGGCCGTCTTCGATGTCGCCATCGAGCCCTTGAAATGAGCTTGCTCGACGACACCGCCCATCAGGCCGTGTCGACGGAAACATCTCGCCCGGTGCACGCCTTGCCGGGCATGGCGGCGGTGGCCTTTCTTGCAGCGCATTTCCACCGCCCGTTTTCCACCTCAGGCGTGTTGGCGCGCCTGCCGCAGGGTACCGATCTTGAAACCGGACCGGGCCTTGCGCGTGCGCTCGGGGCAGTCGGGCTGAAATCCCGCCTTGTGCAACGTGACCCGGCGCGGGTTGATCCGGTTGCTCTGCCTTTCGTGGTCTTTCGCAAGACGGGCGGCCCCCTGATCGTGCAGGCTATCGCCGAGGCTGGGAAGACGCTCGAGATCATCGACCCCGAGGATGGTGACTATTCGCGCGACATGGGTCTGCGCGAGATGCGCAAGGAACTCCTGCCAGAGGTGCTGCTGGTGACAGGAGCGGAGGACAAGGCCACCGCGATGCTCTCGCCGGAGGCTGTTCGCAAGGTGCCGCACCGGGGTCACTGGTTCTGGGGTCCGGTGCGCGCCAATTGGGCCAACTGGGCGCAGGTGCTTGTCGCGGCCTTCCTGCTCAACCTTCTGACGCTCGCGCTGCCGCTTTTCGTGATGAACGTTTATGACAAGGTGATCCCCAATCTCGCCTATGTCACCCTCTGGACGCTCGCCATCGGCGTCGGCATTGCCCTTGCGCTCGACCTGATCCTGCGCACGCTGCGCGCCAACATGCTGGAAAACATCGGCAGGCGGGTCGATCTCAAGGTTGCGGCTTCGCTCTTCGAACAGGCCATGCAGGCGCGGCTGCTGTCGCGGCCGGGTGGGGCTGCGGGCATCGCCAGCACGATCCGCGATTTCGAGGTGGTGCGCGAATTCTTCGCCTCGGCCAGTTTCGTGGCGGTCATCGATCTCGCCTTCATCGGGATCTTCGTGGCGGTCCTGTTTTTCATCGTGGGGCCGATTGCCTTCGTGCCGCTCATGGCGGTGCCCTTGGTCCTGTTGCTCGCAATCATCGCACAGGTGCCGCTGGGCCGTGCGGCGGGGCGGGCGCAGCAGATGGCGACCAAGCGCCATGTGGTGCTGATCGAAGCGCTCGCCGGCATCGAGACGATCAAGAGCCTCAATGCCGAACCGCTGATGCAGCGCGAATGGGAGAACGCCGTTGCAGCTTCCTCGCAGGTTAACGGTCGGACGAAATTCTGGTCCAACGTGGCGATCAACGGCACGATGCTGATCCAGCAGCTGGTGTCGGTTCTGATCATCGTCTGGGGCGTCTTTCTGGTGGCGGAGGGGCGGATCACCATCGGTGGGCTGATCGCCGCCAATATCCTCGCAGGCCGGGTGCTGGCACCGCTCGGCACCATCGCGCAGACGATCTTCCGCGCGCAATATGCCTTCAAGTCACTGGGTGCGCTCAATGGTTTCATGGCCTTGCCGGTGGAGCAGAGCGGGCCAGTCAACAGCGATGCCGTGGTCACTCAAGGGGCCATCTCCTTGCAGTCGCTCTCCTTTACCTATCCAGAGGCCAGAAGACCGGCGCTGGATGGGTTGAGTTTCGACCTGGCGTCCGGCGACTGCGTAGCACTTCTGGGCCGGGTCGGCTCCGGCAAGACAACCGCCGGCAAGGTGATCTGCGGTCTCATCGCGCCGCAAAGCGGGACGGTGCTGGTGGACGGCATCGCCCAGGCGCAATACGACCCCGCCGAGTTGCGCCGCGGCATCGGCTACCTGCCCCAGGCGCCCGAGCTGTTCACCGGCACGCTGCGGGAGAACCTTGTGATCGGCGCACCGCAGGCCAGCGACGCGGAGATCAAGCGCGCGCTTTACTTCGCTGCCATGGATGAATTCGTGGCCGAGGTCTCCGAAGGGCTCGACCTCTTTCTCGGCGAGCAGGGTCGGCGGCTCTCGGGCGGGCAGCGGCAGGGGGTGGCGCTTGCGCGCTTGCTGCTGCGCAACCCCAGGACACTGTTTCTCGATGAGCCAACCAACGCCATGGACCAGCGCATGCAGGCGCAGATCATCGAACGGCTGGACGAATTGAACCGCAGCGGCGTCGGCATGATCATCTGCACCCATCGCCAGTCGCTCGCCGCCATGGCCCGTCGTCTCATCGTCATGGACCAGGGCCGCGCCGTGCTCGACGGCCCCCGTGCGGAAGTCTTGAATAAGCTGCGCGACATGGGCGCGGCAAGGGCGGGGGGCTGAGCCATGTTCGGCAACCGCGTGGAGGATGAATTCGCCAACAACATCGCAGGCGCAGCGTCCGCGGTGCCCGAGCGCGGCCCGTGGCGCCTGCTTCTGGTCATCGCCCTGGGGCTTGCCGCCTTTCTCTACTGGGCCGCCACGCATCGGATCGAGGAGACCGCCCGCGCCACGGGGCGCGTCATCCCTTCCCAGCAGGTGCAGGTTGTCCAGAGCCTCGAAGGCGGGATCGTGCGCGCGATTTCCGTGCGCGAAGGCGACATCGTCGAGGCCGGGGACGTGCTGATGCAGATCGACGACACGCGCTTTGATGCCGAGCGCGGCGAGTTGCTGGAACGCGAGGCGGCACTTCGGGCGGAACTGGCGCGGGTCAGGGCCGAAGCGGTTATGGCGGTGACGCTGGAACTCGACGCCGATCTGGTGGAGCGCTATCCGCTCGGAACGGCGGCGGAGGAGGAGGTTTTTCTGTCTCGTCGTGACCAGTTGGAGCGCGAACTTCAAGTGCTTGATGCGCAACTCCTTCAGCGCCGCAGCGCGCTTGAAGAGGCACGGGCTTTACGCGTCCGCACCCGCAGTATTTTGGCCCCGCTGACAGCGGAGTTGAAGCTCACGCAGGACATGTTTGACCGGGGTCTGGTACCGGAAGTGGAAATTTTGCGGTTGCAGTCCCGGATCGCCGAACTCAGTGGCGACATCGCGGTCAGCGAAGCCTCCGAACCACGGCTGCAGGCCGCTATAAAGGAGGCCGAGAACCAGATCGATGCGGCACGTTCTGCTTATGTGCTGACCGCGCGGCAGCGTCTTGCCATCCTGCAACTGGAGCTGGCCGTGGTGCAGGAAAGCCTGCGCAGTGCCAATGACCGGGTCACCCGCGCCCAGCTGCGCGCGCCGGTGCGGGGCACAATCAACCGCGTCAACGCCACGACAATCGGCGCCGTGGTGCAGCCCGGCGCAGCACTTGTGGAGATCGTGCCCATCGATGACAGCCTGCTGATCGAAGCGGACCTCGGACCACGCGATATCGCCTTCGTGACCACCGGTGAAAAGGCTTCGGTCAAGATTTCCGCCTATGACTATGTGGTCTATGGCGCGCTTGAGGGCGAGGTGATCCGCATCGGTGCCGATACGCTGGCGCGGGAAGATGGCACGGAGTTCTTTCAGGTGATCGTGCGCACCGACCGCTCCTTTCTCGGAACCGAGGAACAACCCCTGCCGATCACGCCAGGGATGATCGCCTCCGTGGATATCCAGACCGGCGAAAAGACCGTGCTTTCCTATCTTGCAAAACCGATCCTGCGCGCAAGGGGAGAGGCGCTGCGGGAAAGGTGATCATTTCCGGGTGCTGTCGAAGACCCCCTCCCAGTCGCGCGGCGGCGGGGTTCTGCGCAGGTCGTCGATACGTGCCTGATACATCTCCAGATAGTCCTGCAAGTCCGCGCCAATCGCATCGAAATGGCCGCGCAGGTCGGGCAGGGCGCGTGATACTGCCTCCCAGTCGCGGCTGCGATAGGCCTCCAGCATTTCGGCGTTTCGTTCCGCTGCTTTGAGAAACGCCGGATCCTGCCGCAACGCCTCGTCGCCCAGAAGTGCAAAGATGGTCTCGGGCAGTTCCTTGCCCATCACGCGCACCCGGTCCAGTTCCAGCAGCGCGAATTCCCGACCGACCTCTGCGGCAGTGTTCTGGCCCAGAATGATCGGTGTGCCATAATAACGCGACTGCCCTTCCAGTCGCGAGGCCACGTTCACCGGATCGCCAAGCGCGGTGTAGTCAAAGCGCATGTCACTGCCCATGTTGCCGACGACGCATTGACCGGTGTTGATGCCGATGCCGACGTTGATGCGCTGCACCGAGGCTTTCGGCTTGATCCCCTTGGCGCGCAGCTTGCGCCGCTTGCGCGCAGTGTTGATGTCCGCGCGGGCCATCGCGGTACGGGTATCGTTGAACGCCTCGACGTCGCGGATCATGCGCAGCGCGGCACGGCAGGCGGCGCGGGCATGATCGGGGTGATCAAGCGGCGCGTTCCAGAAGGCCATGACCGCATCGCCCATGAATTTGTCGATGGTGCCCCGGTAGTCCATGATCGCACGCGACAGGATCGTGAGGAACTGGTTCATCAGGCGCGTCAGGGCTTCGGGATCATCGCGGAACTCCTCCGCGATGGCCGTGAACCCGCGCACATCGCTGAAGAGCAGGGTCAGTTGCCGCGACTCGCCGCCGAGCGTGAGACTGCCCTTGTTGCGGCTCAACTGGTCCACGAGGTCGGGCGAGACATACTGGCCGAAGGCGCTGCGGATCTCGCGCCGCTGGCGCTCCTCGCGCAGGTAGTTGACCGTGGAGATCAGCATGATCATCAGCGTCGTCGCCGCGACCGGGAACGACGGATCGAGCAGCTGTCGCCGGGTGATGAAGAGCGAATAGGACGCCGCGACATAGCCGCCCAGCAGGAGCAGAGCCAGGGCGATGAGCAGACGCGCAGAGAGGCTTGGTGCGAAGATGATCACCAGCAGGCACAGGGTGAAAGTCGCCACAAGTTCCACAGCGATGGTGTAGTTGGGGCGTTGCAGCAGGGTTTGTGCCAGAATGTTTTCCAGCACCTGCGCATGGATTTCCACCCCGGCCATGGGCACGCCGAGCGGTGTCGCGCGAAAATCCTCGAGCCCGATCGCGGAGGTGCCGACAAGCACCAGATGTCCCGCCAGCCGGTCGGGTGCCACTCGCCCGTTCAGCAGATCGCTCGCCGAGACAAAGCGCGATTGTGACGAGGGCGTGAGATAGGGCCAGATCGTTCCGTCCCGGTCGGTCGTGATCAGTTGCCGCGCCAGTACCACCCCTTCGATACCGGCCTCATTCGTTCGGATCGCGAAGGGACCGCCGCCCGTCGCCACACGCAGAACCTCCGGCGTCAGTCCGAGCCTGATCTCATCCTGCACCAGCATGACCAGCGGCACGCGGCGGTAGACCCCGTCCGGGTCGGGGCGGGCGTTGATCATGCCGCGCCCCGTAGCGCTGGCTTCAAGCACCGGCCGGTTCTGCACGATATCCGGAAAGCGCAGCATGAAGGGTCGCGGATCCGGGCCGATCAGCGCATGCTCGACCTTTGCCATCTCCTGTTTCACCTCCCGGTTGCCGGCGGTTGTACGCATGCTCGCCTGACCGAGCACCACCCGGGCGCTGCGGATGGCCTCCGCCAGCAGCAGATCGTGGTCGGGCATCTGCTCAAGCGCGCTGGCAAGATCCGGGGATATGTCCGGATTGTCCTTGAGGATCTCACCGGGCGACAGCCTGTCGGCTTCCGAGAAAACGATGTCGAAGCCAATGGCGGCAGCCCCCTGCGCCGAGGCGATGCGGACCATTTCGGCAATCCGCGTACGCGGCCAGGGCCATTGGCCGATCTCCTCCAGACTGCGGTCATCGACATCGATGATCGCGACGGGCAGGGGGGTAAGATCACGTGGTCTGGACTGATGATAGAAATCGAAGGATGCGTTGCGCAGCGTCGTCACAGGTGGCGGATCGGCGATCTGGATGGCGAGGCCGCACAGCAACCCCAGCAAGGCGACCAACCGCACCCAGCCGAACCGATTTTGAAACCAAGAGCCCACCTGACGCTTCATCTGCCCTCAAAGGCGATGACAGGCATCGCCGCGGAAATCCAGCAATCAGACCCCAGGATCCATTCTGACCGAATCGCCCGTTCAATCAAGCGCGGCCACGAAAAGAGCGGCCGGTGACCATAAATTGTTGAAAATTATTCAATCTTTAAGGGAAACCTTGCCGAAAAACCGGAATTTTCAAAGGAATGTGTGGTGGTTCACAGACTGCTGCTTCGACGAAAGGTAAATATGCGGTAAATTAGTCTTTTGAGGAATTTGGTCATGGCCCTGCAATTTTCTGCGCCAACCGAGGGTACGACGCCGACCACGATGCTCACGCAGGATGACGCCGGGCGACTGGTTGTCCCCGAAAGCGCCCTGCTGTTCAACGGGATGTTCAGCCGGTCAGGCTCCGACCTGATCATCGCAAACGAGGGTACTGCCAGCCTTCGGGTCGAGGGATATTTCTCGGCACCCGAACCGGCAGATCTCTTCGACCCTGTGGGCGCGATGCTGCGCGGCGAGCTTGTCGAACGGCTGGCTGGCCCGATCGCTCCTGCGCAATATGCGCAAGCGGGCCCCGCCGCCGGACCGGGTCCCATCGGCCAGGTCGAGACCACCGGCGGTGGCGCGTCGGTGCAGCGCGTCGACGGGACGGTGCAGGAGCTTCAGGTCGGCATGAAGATCTTCCAGAACGACGTGATCCAGACGGACGCGGCGGGATCGGTGTCGGTGACCTTCGTTGACGGCACGATCTTCACCCTTGCTGCCGGGTCGCGCATGGTCATCGACGAGCTGATCTATGATCCCGCCTCGAGCGACAACTCCGGAAGTTTCAGCCTGATTCAGGGCAGTTTCGTCTTCATCGCCGGTCAGGTGGCCAAGACGGGTGGCATGGACGTGAACACGCCTGCCTCGACCATGGGCATCCGCGGCACGACCGTGGTGGTCCAGATCAGCAATGAAAATGGCGTTTCCACGAGCGAGATCACCCTTGCGACGGATCCGGACGGCGGGCAAGGCCGGGTCGAGCTTTTCGATCTTGCCGGCAACCTGATCACCACAATCACCGACGTTGAAACCAAATGGGTCGTCTCCGCCCTGAGCAGCGAAACCCGTCAACTCGACCGGACATCGCTCGACGATCTGGAAGACGGCGTCCTGATCAGTGCTGCCTTTGCGGCCTACCGTTCCGCGCTCTCGCGCATTGATGCCGGCGACACCTTCGTAACACTCGGCGACCCGCTCGACCGCCGATCCAGCGATCCTGCCGATGGCTTCGGCGATGCGCCGGGCGGGCTTGGTGTCGATTCCATCGACGAGCCACAGGTAATCGAGCCCGCCGAAGTCTGTGCCGATCCCGCAGGAAAACCGGGGATCCGGCAGTTTCGACGAAGGGTTTCTGCAATCCCCGCAAGTGCCGGTCATCACCGTGGCCGGATTCGAGGATGCGACCGTCGCGAGTACCATTTCCGGCACCCTGTCGCTGATCGGCCTGTCGCCTTCGGGCCTCCGGTTCGCGCTCTTGGCGGGACCGCAGAACGGGGTGGCCGTGATCAGCCCAACGGGCAGTTTCCGGTTCATCCCGAACCCCGACTTCAACGGCGCAGACAGTTTTACCTTCAGCGTCATCGACGCGCGCGGCGAAACACGGGAAGGACGCGTGGTGGTCGAGGTGCGGCCGGTCAACGATGCGCCCGTCACAGCAGACCTGACCCTCTCGACCGCGGAAGATTCCGTTTTCTCAGGCCTTGTCAGCGCCTCGGATATCGACGGTGACAGTTTGGCCTATAGCCTTGCTGCTGGTCCTGCCAACGGCACCGTGACCCTCGCAGGCAATGGCGCGTTCACCTATACCCCGCGCGCGGATTTCGCGGGCGAGGATGTCTTCACCGTGCGCGTCGCCGATCCCTCGGCGGCCTTCGCGGACTCCGTCGTCCGGGTCAGCGTGGCCCCGGTCGAAGACGCCTTGCGCGTCACCAGCAGCCCTTCTGCTGCGCGCGGCGCCCTCTCGGAAGGCGCAGGCCCCCTGAGTGCGACGGGCACACTCGCCGCGATCGATCCCGACAGCGGCGTGCCGGCCATCTGGAGTGGCACGAGCGCAGG
Organism: uncultured Alphaproteobacteria bacterium; assembly: GCA_963715055.1. Classification (GTDB taxonomy): domain Bacteria; phylum Pseudomonadota; class Alphaproteobacteria; order Rhodobacterales; family Rhodobacteraceae; genus CAVQRB01. Next base: position 242,968 of record CAVQRB010000001.1, read on the forward strand.
ACGCTACGGCACTCTGGCCGTGTCCCCGTCGGGCACCTGGACCTACACGCTCGATCCGGTTGCGGCGCTCGCCCTCGCGGCGGGTGAGGTCTTCGAAGAAAGCTTCGTTTTGATCGGCGACGCTGGACGCGAGGAAACGCTCAGTGTGCCGGTGACCATCGTACTCACCGGCACCAATACCGTTCCCATCATCACCACCGAACCCGGTGCGGCCGAAGGCACAGTTGTCGAAGGCGCCGAATTGTCCGTCGCGCGAGGCACACTGAGCGTGTCCGATCCCGACGCGGTTGCCGGGGTGACCTGGACTGGCGTGTCATCGGCAACGCTGGGCACCTTCACCATCGGATCTGACGGAGAATGGCTTTACGCGCTCGACAACGCCAAGGCGGACGGGCTCGACGCAGGTGAAACGCTGATTGAGACCTTTGTCGTGACGGCCACGGATGCGGAGGGCGCGGCCGTGACGCAAACCGTTCAGGTGACGGTCATCGGGACCAACGACCTGCCGATCGTGACACCGGGCGTGGTTTTCGAGACTACTGGCAGCGACCCGGTCACCGGTGCCTTGACGGCCGTCGATCTTGACGCCAATGGGCCGCTTACCTTTGCGGCAGTGGGGGAAGGGGTGTCGAACGGGACGCTTTTACTCAATACCGACGGCACTTTCGAATATACCCCGGACCCGGGCTTTCTCGGCGTCGATACGATCGCCTTCAGCGTGACGGATGTGGATGGCGGTGTCACTTTCGGGACCGCAACTGTGGAAGTCGAGAGCGCTGTTGAGGAAAGCGAGCTTTTCAGGGTCTCTGCTGGCATCAGTCGCACAGCCACGCCTGACACAGCGGCCCATGCGGTCGAGATCGATGTCGAGGTCCTGAGCGCCTCGTCCATCAACGTGGCCTTTCTTCTGGACGGCTCAGGCAGTATCGGAGCGGCAAACTGGCGGGTCATGCTGGACGCGGTCGATACGGCGGTATCCGAACTGCAGGAGCAGTTCGCCGGAACATCGACCACAGTCGATCTGAAGTTCGTGACCTTTTCTTCTGTCGCCAAACCGTTTGGCCCCTTTGACCTCTACGATCCCGGTCTTTCAGCTATTATTGCCGCGTTGCCCTATGATGGCCGGGCAACCAACTGGCATCTTGCCCTCGACGAAGCCGCAGCCTTCTTTTTCTCGGAGCCGTCGAGCGAGCCGAACTTCCTGCTCTTCATCACGGATGGTCGCCCCAGCAGTGGCGCCTGGGTCGGTTCGCTGGCGGCGCTTCAGAACCCGACCGATGACGTCTATGTCAACATTCAGGCCTTTGGCTTTGGCGATTCCGCGGTGCTGGCGCCGCTTCAGACCTTCGAGGCCTTCAACTATCCGCCGGGTGAGGAGCCGCCGGAAGGACCGGACCGTGCCGAGTTCCTAACGTCGCCGGAGCAACTCGCGGATGCCTTGCGCGGCACGCCGGTCTTCGACCCGGATCTTTTGTCGTTGCGGGTAACCCTGACCGCCGGGGACGGGACTGAGACGCTTCTGGCTACCGAAACCCACCCTGCGCTGCTTACTGAGGGTACGAACTTCGAACTCCCTCTGGCCAGCATCGAGAACATCGCCCTGTTGCTCGGCGAGAGCAACCGCATCTCCATCCGGGCGCAGTTCGACATCGACCGAAACAGCGACACAGCAGAAATCGACATCTTCACGACCGAACTCATCGGCAAGGCGACCGAAGCCCAGGAGCTCGATGGTTTTGGGGCAGCAGACCTGCTCTTCGGCAGCGATTTCTCCGACAGGATATCGGGGGGCGCTGGCAACGATGTCATCCTCGGTTTCGACGGCGCGGACCTGATCGACGGTGGTGCCGGTGCGGATACCGTGCTCGCGGGGGCGGGTGACGATACAATACTGGTCACCGAGGCCTCGGATGCCGGGATCGAGAAACTGGACGGGGGGCTGGGGCGCGACACGCTCAAGCTCGATGCGGCGGGCGATCTCGACACGCTGCTCGGTCTGCTCGACATCAAGGGTATCGAAGTGCTGGATATCGACAACGGTCGGAACGAACGGCTGAACCTCGACATTTCGGACCTCTTCGGGACCACCCCTGATGCTGACGGTGTGCTGGAGAACCTCCTCGCCAGCGCGCTGCCGGGTCGCGCCGATATTCTCGGTAACGCAGGCGATACCCTGGTGCTGGAGCATGGTGCAGGCATCACGGTTGCTGCCGGGGCAGATACCGTGACGGATGACAAGGGCAATGCGCTCGATCTCTATGAGTTCCGGGATCCCGAAGGGAACATTCTTGCCACTCTGGGCGTTGACACGGACATTGTTGTAGAAACCGTTGTCGCCTGAGTGATGCAAGGGGCCGGAAGGTGACTTCTGGGCGGGGTTGCGGCGCGTGTCCTCTGCGGCCCACATGCTGAAAGCGGTGTCGGGGCGGGAGTGAGACACAACAGATTGTGTTTTGCTGTTGTGCTTGCGCCCGCAGTACATCAAATTGCGCACAGCGCCCGGGGAGCTGGAGGAAGTGGCAATTTTGAAATGGTTTCTTGCCACGGTGGCCGCTTGGAGTGCTTGTTCGGCGCTTGCCTTCGAGGCCACACTGAGCGGCGTTTCCGACGAGGATCTGAAGTCACGTCTTGAGGGGGGATCGCTGCTGTTCGAGCAGGTCGAGCTCGAAACCCCTGCGCCACCGCGAGAACTGGTGGCCACGGCGCAGGCCGACTACAAGCGGCTGCTGTCAGTACTCTATGAGGCCGGATATTTCGGTGCGTCGATCAGCATCAAGCTCGATGGGCGCGAGGCGGCTTCGATCTCCCCGGTCGGGGCGCCGCCCAGCTTCGGCGCGGCCCAGATCAGCATCGACACCGGGCGGCAGTTTCGCTTCGGCAGGGCCGATGTCGCGCCGGTCGCACCCGACACGGAAATTCCCGAAGGCTTTCGCAGCGGCGAGACAGCCGGATTGGGTATCCTCAAGCAGACCGTGAGTGCCGGGATCGCAGGGTGGCGCAATGCGGGTCATCCCAAGGCGCGGCTCGAAAGCCAGGCGTTGACCGCTCGGCATGCCGATGCGACGCTGAACGCGGATCTCGCGCTGGAGCCAGGCCCGAAACTGCGCTTCGGACCTTTGTCGGTCAGTGGCAACAGCGATGTGCGAAGCGAGCGCATCGTCGAGATCGCAGGGCTTCCCGTCGGGACGACCTATTCCCCGCAGGAGCTTGATGACGCGACCAAGCGGCTGCGCCGTACCGGCACCTTCAGTTCCGTGGCGCTGGTGGAGGCCGACGTGCCGGGGCCGGGTGACACGATCGGCATGACCGCGCAAGTCGTCGAGGCCAAGCCGCGCCGTTTCGGCTTCGGCGCTGAGCTTGAATCCTTCGAAGGGCTGACGCTCAGCACCTTCTGGCTGCACCGCAACCTTTTTGGCGGTGCGGAATGGCTGCGCCTCGAGGCCGAGGCCAGTGGCCTTGGCGGTCAGTTCGGCGGGACAAACGGCCTGCTGCGCGCCCGCTTCCAGCGGCCTGCGACCTTCAACGAGGATCTCGACTACTACGCCCTGGGCGAGCTTGAGCAACTCGACGAGGAGAATTTCTTCTCGCGGCAGGGGACGCTGGAAACCGGCTTCGAATACTACGCATCCGATCAGCAGACCTACCGCGCCGGCATCGGTCTGCGCCGCGCACAGACGCGCGACGCCTTCGGGGAGAACCAATACACCCTGCTGCTCTTCCCGGTCGGCGGTACCTTCGATTATCGCGACGACCTCCTTGATCCGCTCAAGGGCTTTTACGCGGACGCGGAAGTGTCGCCCTTCTACGCGCTCTCGGGCGCCGACGACGGCATCCTTTCGACGCTGGATCTGCGCGGCTACCGGACGTTCGGATCGGCTGACAACGTGACCTTTGCGGTGCGCGGACAGTTGGGCTCGCTCGTTGGCCCCGCACTGGACGTCTCGCCCGCCGATTTCCTCTTCTACTCGGGCGGTGGCGGCACGGTGCGCGGCGCTGATTACCAGTCGCTGGGCGTCACCCTCCCGGACGGCCAGGAAACCGGCGGGCGCAGCTTCCTCGGGCTCTCTGCCGAGATACGGCTGCGCACATCGGGCGCATTCGGGTATGTCGGTTTCATCGATGCGGGCTATATCGGAGAGGAGGAGTTTCCGGACGGCTCCGGCGAATGGCAATCGGGCGCGGGGATCGGTCTGCGCTATGCCACGCCTATCGGGCCCATCCGCGTCGACGTCGCCGTGCCAACGAGCGGGCCGGATGACGGCAACAGTTTTCAGGTCTACGTCGGCATAGGGCAATCGTTTTGAAACGGGTCTTTTACGCAGTTGTGATCCTTCTGGTCATGCCGCTCGCGGCGGTAGCACAGGAGAGCGAGGACGGCGGCGGGTTTCTCACCCGTACCATCGAGGGCCTGCTGTCGGGGGCCGGGCGCGAGGTCCGGCTCGAGGGCTTCGCGGGGGCGCTGTCGTCGGAGGCCTCTTTCGAGCGGCTCACCATCGCCGACGATCAGGGCGTCTGGCTCACCGTCGAGGACGTGACGCTGGTCTGGAGCCGCCTGTCGCTCTTGCGCGGACAGCTTCAGGTCGACCGGCTGACCGCGCGCAGCATCGACCTGCCGCGGTTGTCGCAGGCCCCGGCGGAGGAGACCGTCGACATCCCGGATGCCGAGGCCAAACCCTTCGCCTTGCCGGAATTGCCGGTTTCGGTGAACATCGACGAGGTCAGCATCGAAAAGGTCACGATCGGGGAGCCGGTGATCGGAGTCGCTGCGGAGCTTGCGCTGAAGGCCTCGGCGCAGCTTGATGACGATGCTGCGCGGCTCGATTTGCTGGCCGAACGGCTTGACGGGCAGACGGGTCGCTTCGGGATCATTGCGGGGTTTGTGCGCGACACCTCGGAAATCACCGTCGATGTGGACCTGACCGAGGATGCGGGCGGGCTGGTCGCGGGTCTCATGAACCTGCCGGGTCGCCCCTCCGTCGACCTCAAGGTCGCGGGCGCCGGGCCGATCGATGATTTCACCGCCGACATTGCCATGGCCACGGACGGGCAGGACCGCCTGACCGGACAGGTCAGTCTGCGCGGCCAGCCGATCGTGGCCGAAGAGGACCAGCCCGACCGCCGCATTCTAGCGACGCTGTCGGGCGATCTCACGTCGCTGATCGCGCCGGAGTATCGTGACTTCTTTGGCCCCGACGTCGGCCTGTCGCTGGCGGCCCTGCAAAGGGCGGGCGGCGGTCTCGATGTCTCCGACTTCGAACTGACCTCGCAGGCGGCGAATGTCTCCGGTGCGCTGCGCCTCAACAGCGACTACTGGCCCAGTTTCATCGCACTCGACGGCGCAATCCGGAGTGCCAGCGGTGCGCCGGTTCTGTTACCGGGCTCGAATGCGGGCGTGAGCGTGGGCGAGGTGACCTTGCAGGTCGACTTCGATGCGGCGCTGGGGGAAAGCCTGCAAGGCGGCCTCTACATCACCGGGCTGGAGCATCCGCAGGCTCGGATCGCACAGGCGCGCCTCGACCTCGACGGCACGTTGAGCGGAGCGGCCGGGGCGGTAGGCCAGCTTCTGACCGATATCACGCTGACCGCGGAAGGTCTGGAGTTGAACGATCCCGGGCTCGCGTCGGCGGTCGGGCAGGCGCTCTCCGCCTCCGCTGCGCTGATCTACGTCGAAGGCCAGCCGATCCGCATCGAGGATCTCGCGGTGGACGGGGCGGACTACCGGCTTGCGGGCGAGGTCGTGGTGCAAGGGCTGGAGGCCGGCTTCCCGACCCGTCTTGATCTGACCGTAAACTCAGATGACCTGTCGCGTTTCGCAGGATTGTCGGGCCAGTCGCTTGAAGGGGCCGCGGCGCTCGGCGTCGCAGGTAGCCTGACACCTCTCAGCGGCATGTTCGACTTGCAGATTGACGGCACGACCGATGATCTCGCAGTCGGTATCCCGCAGGCGGATGCGGTTCTGGCGGGGCGCACATCGCTTGCCGTGCAGGTGCAACGCGATGAGACAGGCAGTTTCCTGCGCGGTCTGGCGCTCCGGAACGACGCCCTCGATGTGACCGCCGACGCCGAGTTGAAAAGCGAAGGCAGCAGCGCCACAGCCTCTGCCCGGCTTCAGGATCTTGCACTTGTCCTGCCCGGCCGCAGCGGACCCGTTACCCTGGAGGCCGCGGCAACGCAGGAGGCTCAGGGCTGGCGTGTCGATGCCGAAGCCCGGGCACCCTATGACATCAGCCTGCTTGTGGCAGGGCTCGCCACCGGACCGGACACCGACCTGCAAGTGAATGTCCGCGTTCCGGACATCGAGCCGCTGGCGCCCGGCGTCACCGGGGCGCTGACCGCAAACGGCCGCCTGTGGCAGACCGATGAGGGCGCGCGCGTGGATTTCACCGCCGATGGCCCCTATGCGGCCCGCGTCGATGTCGAAGGTTTGGCGACGGGTCCGGACATGTCGGTGGATTTCGACCTGGTCCTGCCGGATCTGAACCCGATCGTACCGGCGATCGAAGGGGGCGTCTCGGCACAGGGCAGGGTCTGGCAGGGGGCCACCGGCTACGAGATCGATGCCCGCGCAGATGGTCCCTATGCGCTTGAGGCAGCGGTTTCAGGGATTGCAACCGGCCTCGATGCCGCCTTGACCTTCACGCTGTCGCTGCCGGACGTGCAGCCTCTGGTACCGACAGTCTCCGGGTCGCTCGTTGCACAAGGCCGGGTCTGGCAGACCGACAAGGGCTACGAGGTCGATGTGGCCGCGGACGGACCTTACGCGCTTCGAGCAAGCGTGGCCGGGCTCGCGACGGGCGCCGATGCCGCCTTGCGCTTCGATGTGAACCTGCCGGATGTCGCCCCGCTGGCACCAACGGTTTCCGGGCCGCTGGCGGCACGGGGCGTGCTTCGCCAAGCAAACACCGGTTATGAAATCGACGTGACCGCCGATGGCCCCTATGCCGCGACTGCCGCCGTCTCCGGTCTGGCCACAGGCCCGCAGGCAGCACTGGATTTCTCCGTCGCATTGCCCGACCTGCAACCGCTGGTGCCGTCGGTCAGCGGCCCGCTCGACGCCCGAGGTCGGCTCTGGCAGACGCCCGAAGGCTACGAGGTGGATGTGACCGCGCGCGGCCCGCAATCTGCCGAAGCAACCGTCAAGGGACTCGCCATCGCAGAAGCGATGGATTTGACCTATGTTCTGGCGGTCCCCCGCGTGCAGGCCTTCGTGCCTGCGGTTCCGGGCGCGCTGCAATCAAGTGGCCGCCTCTGGCAAACCGAGCAGGGCTACAACGTCGATGTCACCGCCGATGGCCCCTATGCCGCCAAGGTCGCCGTGGAAGGACTGGCGACGGGGCCCGACGCGGCCGTCACCTTCTCGGCCTCGGTGCCCAACATCGCGCTGGTCGTGCCGGGGATCAACGGGCCGCTCTCTGTCGCCGGCGACGCGCGCAGGGCCGTGGACAGTTGGCAGCTGGACACCCGGCTTGCCGGGCCATCCAATGCAGGGGCCTCGGCCCGCGGCGCGGTCAAGGACGACGGCACCCTTGATCTCGCCATTGAAGGGCTGGTGCCGCTGGGCCTCTCCGCGCCGTTTCTGGCCCCGCGCAGCCTGACCGGGCGTGCCGACTTCGATCTTGCAGTGCAAGGCGCACCGGCGCTCTCTTCGGTCAGTGGCCGGATCAGCACCAGTGGCGCGAGCTTCACCGCCCCCAACCTGCGCCTTGCAGTGACGGGCATCGACACGTCGGTCAATCTCTCGGGCGCCCGCGCTGATCTGACAATGCGCGGCGACGTCTCCACGGGCGGTCAGCTGTCGGTGGACGGCGGCGTCGGGCTGGATGGCGATCTGCCCGCCGACCTGCAGATCGCCCTGCGCGACGTGATCCTGACCGATCCGCGGCTCTACTCCACCGTGATCAACGGCGATCTCGGCATCGACGGGCCACTGGCGGGGGGCGCGCAGATCTCGGGCACGATCAACGTGGGCGAAACCCTCGTCACGGTGCCTGCGGGGCTGGTCGGCATCGGCGAGATCCCGGACATCTCGCATGAGGGCGCACCGAGCCGCGTCACGCTGACGCGCGAACGCGCCGGTGTCATCCCGCAACCCAAGAGCGAGGCCTCCGCCTCCGGTGGTGCCGCTTTCGGTCTCGATATCGCCGTGAACGCCCCGTCGCGGCTCTTCGTGCGCGGACGCGGGCTTGATGCCGAGCTTGGCGGTTCGCTCACCCTGACCGGCAGCACGGCGCAGGTGATCTCTGCGGGCCGGTTCGAACTGTTACGCGGTCGCATCGACATCCTCGCCAAGCGCTTCCAGCTCGATGAAGGTATTGCAGAGTTCCAGGGCGATTTCATTCCCTACCTGCGCTTCGTCACCACCTCGACGACGCGGAACGGGACGGCCAGTGTCATTCTCGAAGGGCCGGCGGACGATCCCGAGATCACCTTCGAATCGACGCCCGCCGCGCCGCAGGACGAAGTTCTGGCGCAACTTCTCTTCGGCGCCGACCTGAGCGACATCAGCGCTTTCCAGGCGGTGCAATTGGCCAATGCCGTGGCGGTTCTGTCGGGTGGCAAGAGCATCGGGCTGGTGAGCAATCTGCGCGAGGGCTTCGGTCTCGACGACTTCGACATCACGACCACCGACAGCGGCGAAACAGCTGTGCGGGCGGGCAAGTACATCTCAGAGGACATCTATACCGACATCACCGCCGCCGGGAACGGTCAGTCTGAGATTTCGCTCAACTTCGATCTGACCGACTCGCTCAAGGCCAAGGGCACGGTTCAGTCGGACGGGACGACGGGCTTGGGCATTTTCTTTGAACGCGATTACTGAGGGTCTTCGTCGATCCCGGTGAACCGTCCAAAACGTCCTTTCTCGAACAGCAAGCCCTGGGTGTCGACGGTTTCCGCCATCTCCACTTCGCGAACGCGACCCAGGATCAGGGAGTGATCCCCGGCCGGGTGAACCGCGTGGGTGTCACAATGAAAGACCGATAGGCAGCCATCAAGCCGCGGCGCGCCGTTGGATCCTTCGCGCCAGTCGAACCGGTCGAAAGCGCCTCCCTGCATCGCGAAGTGCTGCGCCATGGCCAGTTGATCCACGCCGAGCACATGAACGCAGAAATGACCTGCGTCGGCAAAGGCGTCATGCCGCTTCGACCGGCGTGCTGGCGACCAGAGCACCAGCGGTGGATCGAGCGAGACGGACGAAAAGGAATTTGCCGTCATCCCCACCGGGCCATCTGCCGTCATCACCGTAACGATGGTGACGCCGGTGCCGAAATTTCCGAAGGCACGGCGCAACTCGACACTGCGATCGGGCGTCGGTGTAAAACTCGACGCAGGTACACTCATCATATTGCCGCAGCCCCGAATTTTAATTCCATCGTCTTCCAAGCCCCTATTTCTTGCAAGCGAAGGTATTGCGGGCTGGCCGGAGGGCAAGCCCCGCGTTCCGGAAAACTGGACAACAGCGGTCGAGACGGCTGCTGCTTCAGGGAAACCGCCTTTTTACGTGCCGCGCCCCCTCCATCATGTATCCTTTCGGTTCATGCGGTTTTCGATGAGGTCGTCGACGACGGAGGGGTCGGCGAGGGTTGAGGTGTCTCCGAGAGCGCCGAAGTCGTTTTCGGCGATCTTGCGCAGGATGCGGCGCATGATCTTGCCGGAGCGGGTTTTCGGCAGGCCCGGGGCCCATTGGATCAGATCGGGGCTGGCGATCGGGCCGATCTCGGTGCGGACCCATTTGCGCAGCTCCTGACGCAGCTCCTCGGTCGGTTCCTCGCCGTTCATCAGGGTGACGTAGCAGTAGATGCCCTGGCCCTTGATGTCATGCGGATAGCCCACCACGGCGGCCTCGGCGACCTTTGCGTGCGCCACCAGCGCGCTTTCCACCTCCGCCGTGCCCATGCGGTGGCCCGAGACGTTGATCACGTCATCGACCCGGCCGGTGATCCAGTAATCGCCGTCCGCATCGCGCTTGCAGCCGTCGCCGGTGAAGTAATAGCCCTTGTAGTCCGAGAAATAGGTCTTCTCGAAGCGCTCGTGATCGCCCCAGACCGTGCGCATCTGCCCGGGCCAGCTCGCGGCGATGCAGAGCACCCCCTCGACCGCATTGCCCTCGATGATCTCGCCGGAGGCCGGCTCCAGCACCACCGGCTCGATCCCGAAGAAGGGCTTCATCGCCGCGCCCGGCTTCGTCGCATGGGCACCGGGCAGCGGCGTCATCAGATGCCCGCCGGTCTCGGTCTGCCACCAGGTGTCGACGATCGGGCAGCGGCCCTTGCCCACGACCTCGTTGTACCAGGTCCAGGCCTCGGGATTGATCGGCTCGCCCACCGTGCCCAGAAGCCGCAGGCTGGAGAGATCGCATTTCTCAACGAACTCCTTGCCCTGGCCCATCAGCGCGCGAATGGCTGTCGGCGCGGTGTAGAACTGGTTCACCTTGTGCTTCTCGCAGACCTGCCAGAAGCGGCTGGCGTCGGGGTAGGTCGGCACGCCCTCGAACATGATGCGTCGTGGCGCCATTGGCGAGCGGGCCATAGACGATGTAGCTGTGGCCGGTGACCCAGCCCACGTCCGCGGTGCACCAGAAGACATCGCCGTCGTGGTAATCGAAGACGATCTGATGGGTCATCGCCGCATAGACCAGATAGCCCCCCGTCGTATGCACCACGCCCTTGGGCTGGCCGGTGGAGCCGGAGGTATAGAGGATGAAGAGCGGATCCTCCGCGCCCATCTCCTCGGGCGCGCACTCGGGCGCGGCCGCGGCCATCGCCGCGGTGCAGTCGATGTCGCGCCCCTCGACCCAGGTGGTCTGGCCGCCGGTGCGCTTGACGACAAGGCATTTGACCCTGTCCGAGCAGTGCAGCAGCGCCTGATCGGCGTTGGACTTCAGCGGCGTCGCCTTGCCGCCGCGCGGGGCCTGGTCGGCGGTGATCACCACCTTCGCCTCGCAGCCGTTGATCCGGGCCGCCAGCGCATCGGGCGAGAAGCCCGCGAAGACGATGGAATGGATGGCGCCGATGCGCGCGCAGGCCAGCATCGCGTAGGCCGCCTCGGGGATCATCGGCAGGTAGAGCACCACCCGGTCGCCGCGGCCCACGCCGAGGCCCTTGAGCACATTGGCCATGCGGCAGACATTGCCATGAAGCTCGCGGTAGGTGATGTGACGCGCGGCCTCCTCGGGGCTGTCGGGCTCCCAGATGATCGCGGTCTGATCACCGCGCGTCGCCAGATGCCGGTCGACGCAATTGGCCGCCACATTCAGCGTGCCGTCGCCGTACCAGTTGATCGAGACCTGGCCCAGGGTGAAATCCACCTCCCTGACCTTGGTATAGGGCCGGATCCAGTCCACCCGCTTGCCCTCGCGCCCCCAGAACCCCTCGGGGTCAGACAAGGACTCCGCGTAAAGACGATCATACGCAGCAGCGTCAATGTGGGCTTTGGCCATCATCTCTTCGGAGGGGGGATAGGTCTTTGCGGAGGGGTTAGCGGACATCGGGGGCTCCTTCATGATCATATCGTCGGTCAGGAGGCGACCGCAGACGGCGACGGGATCGCGCGCTTCGGGGCTGAGGTCCTCCTCCTCACCGGTGATAATAACCGCTTGGAGGGAGAAGGAAACACGTGACACTTCCGTGAAACTTGTGCGCGTGGATGCCGCCCTCGACCTGTGATCGGTTCAGGAACGTGACGTAAGCCTATCAAATTATTCATTAAGATGGCCGATGTGGCGCTCATGATCACACGCGCGGGCAAGCGTCTCGCCCTTTCCGGCGTTCATCTGGCCCGAAAGCTGAGACAAGCCCGGGCCCGGATGCGCAGAATCACGTCGCCTGCCGGCGCCATTGCGGCGAGTAACTGCATCGACTGCCGTTTCTAGGGTTGGCAGGGGGTCTGCCCTTGGTTAGTTTTCCTCCCAAGCGGGCCCGACCATAAGGCGCGCAACTAGGGAGAAAACCATGAACAAATATCTTTCCGCCGCCGCCGTGGCGGCGATCAGCCTTGCCTTCGTCACCGAAGCCGCTGCTACCGAATGGAATGTCTCGCTCTGGGGCAAGCGCCGGGCTTTCACCGAGCATGTGGAAAAACTGGCCGAACTGGTCAGCGCGAAGACCAATGGCGAGTTCACCATGAACATCAGCTACGGCGGTCTCAGCAAGAACACCGAGAACCTTGACGGCATTTCCATCGGCGCTTTCGAGATGGCGCAGTTCTGCGCGGGTTATCACGCCGACAAGAACCCCTCGATCACCGTGCTGGAATTGCCATTTCTGGGCGTGAGCACGCTGGAGGAGGAGTGGAAGGTGTCCAGGGCCATCTATGAGCATCCCGCGACGATCGCGGATCTTGGTCGCTGGAACGCCACGCTGCTGATGCCGTCGCCGCTGCCGCAATACAACATCGCGGGCGTGGGCGATGCGCCCGAGACGCTGGCGGATTTCGAAGGGCTCACCGTGCGGGCCACCGGCGGGATCGGTGAGGCGTTGACGCTCGTGGGTGCCGTGCCGACCTCGGTGACTTCGGAAGAGGCGCGCCAGGCGCTCGATTCCGGCATCGTGAAATCCATCGCCTTCGCGCCGCATGCGCATATGTCCTTTGGCGTCATGGAAGTGGCCAAGTGGTGGAGCGACAACCTCAACCCCGGCACCGTGAACTGCCCCGTGGTGGTCAATACCGATGCGCTCAACGCGCTCACGGATGCCGAGCGTGAGGCACTGATGTCGTCGGTCGACGAGGCGATGCAGTTCTACATCGACTTCTACGAGAACGAGACCATGTCCGCATGGTGGCCGCTCCTTGAGGAAAAAGGGGTGCAGCGCATCAGCTACAACGACGAGCGCCTGGCCGAGTTCCGCGAGAAGGCCGCAGGCCCCGTGGCCGCGAAGTGGATCGAGGAGAATACCGCGCGCGGCCTGCCGGCGCAGGAACTCTACGATCTGGTGATCAGCACGCTCGGCAAGTGAGCCGAGAGTGACGGCGCGTCCCCTTCGAGGGGCGCGTCCCTTTCCCCAGGAAATCCCGAAAAAGGAGCAGGGCCATGGCTTTGAAAGCCTCGGTGCTCACCGATGACACCCTTCTGAGCCATCTGGACCAGAGGTTGAACAAGCTGGAGCAGGTCTTCGGACTGATCAGCGGCCTTGCTGTTTTCGCGCTGATGTTCCTCGCGGTCTATTCGGTGGGCGGGCGCAACCTGCTCAACAGCCCGGTGCGTGGCTATGTCGACTGGATCGAGATCGCCATGCCGCTCATCGCCATCATGGGTGTCAGCTACGCGCAGCGCGACGGCGGTCATATCCGCATGGACATTCTCGTGGGCCGCCTCAAGGGCCGCACACTCTGGATGGCGGAATTCTTCTCGACCTTCCTTGTGCTGGTGCTCGTCCTGCTGCTGATCTGGGGCTCCTGGGCGCATTTCCAGCGCAGCTTCGACTTTGCGGCACCGCTCTGGAGCCGTGACAGCACCATCGACATCAAGCTGCCGATCTGGCCGGCGAAACTGATCGTACCGCTGGCCTTTTCTGTTCTGGCGATGCGGCTTGTGCTGCAACTCTGGGCCTACGGACGCGCGATCAGGCAGGGCACCGACAGCCCCGTCGCGGTCCCGCTGATCGAGGACATGGCGACCATCGCGGCCCGCGAAGCCGAAGCGGTCACCGGGCGGGAGGAGGCCTGATGGAACCCATCGACATCGGTATCGCGGTCTCGCTCGGCCTTCTGGTCATGGTGGTGCTGGGCATGCGCGTGGCCTTCGCTGCCGCCATGGCGGGGCTCATCGGCCTGATCTGGATCTTCTGGGCCAAGAAGGGCTACGACCCAGCGGAGTTCGGCTGGGCGCTCACCGTCGCCACGAAAACGGCGGGGCAGGTGCCGCATTCCAAGGTCGCCAGCCAGGCGCTGAGCCTGATCCCGACCTTCATCCTGATCGGCTATCTTGCCTACTATGCGGGGCTCACCAAGGCGCTTTTCGAGGCCGCCAAACGCTGGATCGCCTGGGTGCCGGGTGGGCTGGCGGTCGCCACGGTCTTTGCCACCGCCGGTTTTGCCGCCGTCTCCGGTGCGTCGGTCGCCACCTCCGCCGTCTTCGCCCGCATCGCCATCCCGGAGATGATCGAGAACGGCTACAACAAGAAATTCGCAGCCGGCGTCGTTGCCGCCGCCGGCACGCTCGCCTCGCTGATCCCGCCTTCGGCGATCCTCGTGATCTATGCCATCATCGTGGAGCAGGACGTGGGCAAGCTGCTGCTCGCGGGCTTCATTCCGGGCGCATTCTCGGCGCTGGTCTACACGATCATCATCATCGGCATCGCCATGATCTGGAAGAACGTGGGCCCCCCCATCGGCGGCTTCACCTGGAAGGAACGGTTTGTCGCGCTGCCGCCCGCGCTGCCCATCGTGGCGGTCGTGGTGATCATCATCTTCTTCGTCTACAACCCCTTCGGCGATGCCTGGGGCACGCCGACCGAAGGCGGGGCCATCGGTGCCTTCATCGTCTTCCTGATGGCGCTTTACCGCGGCATGCGCTGGACGGAGCTGAAATCGGCGCTGCTGGAAACCGCCAAGCTCACGGTGATGATCTTCACCATCATCTGGGGCGTTCTGATCTATGTGCGCTTCCTCGGCTTTGCCGATCTGCCGGGGGCCTTTGCCGACTGGATCACCTCGCTCACCATGTCGCCGATGCTGATCCTGATCTGCATCCTGCTGGCCTATGCGGTGCTGGGCATGTTCATGGATGCCATCGGGATGCTGCTTGCTGACGCTGCCGGTGGTCTACCCGGCGGTGATGGCCCTCAACGGCGGGGAGAACGTTGCCGCCGCCGACAGCGCCTTCGGCATGAGCGGGACCATGTGTGCGATCTGGTTCGGCATTCTGGTGGTGAAGATGGCGGAGTTCTGCCTGATCACACCGCCCATCGGGCTCAACTGCTTCGTGGTGGCGGGGGTGCGGGACGACCTGACCGTGCAGGATGTTTTCAAGGGCGTCGCTCCCTTCTTCGTCGCCGATGGCATCACCATCGCCTTGCTGGTGGCCTTTCCGTCGATCGTGCTCTTCCTGCCGACGCTGGCCAGTCAGTAGGGCAGGCCCACGTAATTCTCGGCCATGGACTTCTGCGCGGCCTCGTTGCTGCGCAGGAATTCCAGTTCCGCCCGCTGCATCCGCAGATCGAACGGTGACTGATCGGGATAGCGGTGCATCAGGGCCGAGAACCACCAGCTGAAGCGCTCTGCCTTCCAGACCCGCGCCAGCGCACGCTCCGAATAGCGGTCGATGCCTTCGGGGTCCTTGTCATTGTAATACCGGCATAGCCCTTCGAAGAGATAATGCACGTCGGAGGCGGCCGTGTTCAGCCCCTTGGCGCCGGTCGGCGGCACGATATGCGCTGCATCGCCGCAAAGAAAGAGCCGCCCCCAGCGCATCGGCTCGGTCACGAAAGACCGCAGGGGTGCGATGGATTTCTCGATGGAGGGTCCGGTGACAAGGCTCTCCGCCTGTTCCGCCGGGATCCGTCGCTTCAACTCCGTCCAGAAGGCCTCGTCGGACCAGGCCTCGGGGCGGTCCGACGCCGTGCACTGGATGTAGTAGCGCGAGAGCGTCGGGCTGCGCATGGAGCAGAGCGCGAAACCACGCTGCGAATTGGCGTAGATCAGTTCCGCATTCACGGGCGGCGTGTGCGACAGCACCCCGAGCCAGCCGAAGGGGTAGACCTTTTCATACTCGCGCCGCACCGAGGCCGGAACGGTCGCCCGGCTCACGCCGTGAAACCCGTCGCACCCGGCGATGAAATCGCAATCGATGCGCTGTCCGCCGTGCCCGTCGTCATAGGTCACGAAAGGCGCGTCCCGGTCCGCGTCATGGATCACCACGTTTTCCACCGAGAACACCATCCGGCCCCCGGCGGCATCGCGTGCGTCATAAAGATCGCGTGTCACCTCCGTCTGCCCGTAGACCATCACCGAGGTGCCGGTCAGCCGCTCGAAATCGATGCGGAAGATCTCCTCGTCATAGGAAATCAGCGTGCCGTGATGCGGGATGCCTTCGCTGCGCAGCCGCGCATCCACACCTGCCTGCGCCAGGAGCCCGACCATGCCCTGTTCCAGCACGCCCGCCCGGATGCGGGCCAGCACATGCGCGCGCGTCTGGCGCTCCAGGATAACGCTCTCGATGCCCTGCAGATGCAGAAGCTGCGCGAGCAGCAGACCGGAGGGACCGCCCCCGATGATCACGACCTGTGTCCGCATGAACCGCCTCCCTTGCTTGCGGCGATCCTAACCGGCGCCGCGCGCCGGGCAAAGCCTGCGTGTGGAAAGCCCGTCGCGGGCAGAAGGCCGCGCGCCCTGCGACCCGATGCGCCTTGTCGGACCGGCCATCGGCGCTTATCCTTGTTGCAATGCCGCTCAGGCAAGAGGCGGAGGGATCGGCACCATGGAATCGCAGGTTGCAACGGAAGACTGGGTCGAACGCTTTCCCGGCCTGTCCCGTCTGGAAGCGTCCACGAAGGCGACGCTCATGTCGCGCGGCCTCGTCATGACGGTACCCGAAGGCGCGGTGATCTTCGGCCCCGGCAAATCGCCTGAACACATGCTCTTTCTTCTGAATGGCTCGGTGCGGGTGCAGCAGGTCTCCGACAGCGGGCATGAAATCGTGCTCTACCGTATCCATGCGGGCGAAAGCTGCGTGCTCACCACGGCCTGCCTGCTGGCCTATGAGCATTACGCCGCAGAAGGCATCGCCGAAACCGAAGTTACCGCGGCGGCAATTCCGCGCGGTGTCTTCGACGACCTTGTCGCGCAGTCGGCTTCTTTCCGCAACTTCGTCTTCGCCGCCTTCTCCAAGCGGATCACCGACCTTTTCATGATGATCGACGAGGTCGCCTTCCAGCGGATGGACGTGCGCCTTGCGCATCGCTTGCTGGAGCTGTCGGACGGGCAGGACAGCATCGCCACCACCCATCAGAAGCTCTCGGTCGAGCTTGGCACCGCGCGCGAGGTGATCTCGCGCCAGTTGCAGGAATTCCAGCGTCGTGGCTGGATCGAACAGGCGCGCGGCGCGGTGCATCTGCTGAAACGCGACCGGATCGAAACGCTCGCGGCGCAAAGATTTTGACGCGAAGGTCCGCGTTGGTGACAATATCACCGACTCAGGGGCACATCCGGAGATAGGATGGATGCATTCTCAAAGGAGTTGCTGAAATGACTGCAAATGTTGGAACCTTCGACCGCGTTGCCCGCTTTGCCCTGGGCGTCCTGCTCGTTCTTGCGCCTTTCGTGGGCAATCTGGCGCTTTTCCAATCGACACTCGCGACCGTGATCGCGGTGGTCGTCGGCGCTGTGATGATCGCCACCGCTTCCATGCGCTTTTGCCCGCTCTACCGGGTGCTCGGTATCAGGACCTGCGGCCTGTGAGTTTCGAGACAGCCTTCACCCCCTTGCAATCGCTGGGCGGCGGCGCGCTGATCGGTGCCGCTGCCGTCCTGCTCATGGCGGGCCTCGGGCGCATCATGGGGGCGACCGGCGTTCTCGCAGGCGTGCTCCAGCGCCCGGGCAGTGCGGACTGGTCGTGGCGCGCGGCGCTGCTCTTGGGCATGGTCTGCGGGCCTGCGGTCTTCATGGCGCTGACCGGGCAGATGCCGCAGATCACCGTGCCCGTCTCCCTGCCGATGCTCATCGTCGGCGGCTTCATCGTCGGCGTCGGCGTCACCTTCGCCTCGGGCTGCACCTCGGGCCATGGTGTCTGCGGCATGGCCCGGCTGAGCCCGCGCTCGATCGTGGCGACGCTGACCTTCATGGCAACCACCGCGATCACGGTCTATGTGATCCGCCACGCAATCGGAGGATGAACCCATGCGCGTGATCTTCGCCTACATCGTCGGCCTGATCTTCGGCCTCGGCATCTCGATCTCCGGCATGGCGAACCCGGCCAAGGTGATCAATTTCTTCGATCTCGCGGGGACCTGGGACCCGAGCCTCGCCTTCGTCATGGGCGGCGCCCTGGTGGTGACCTTCATCGGCTACCGCCTCGTGCTCAAGCGTCCGGCACCGCTGCTTGCCGCTGACTTCCAGATCCCCACGCGCCGCGACCTCGACCCGGCGCTGATCGGCGGATCGGCCCTCTTCGGCATCGGATGGGGCATCGCGGGGTTCTGCCCCGGCGGTGCGCTGCCGGCCTTGGGCACCGGCCGGATCGAGGTATTGGTCTTTGTGGCCGCCCTGATCGCGGGTATTGTCGCTGCGCGCGGACTGCGCGCCGCAACCGCCCAGCAGAAAACCGCAACCTGAGGAGGCACCCGATGAGCTACCCCGTGGACATGAGCGTCAAACCCGAGGTGTCGGGGCATTTCGATGCCGCGACCAATACCATCAGCTACATCGTGAAGGACCCCGGGAGCGATCACTGCGCCATCATCGACAGCGTGATGGACATCGACTACGCCGCAGGGCGCATCACCTACGAGCACGCCGATGCGCTCATTGCCGAAGTGCAGTCGCGCGGGCTCACGCTGGACTGGATCATCGAAACCCATGTCCATGCCGACCATCTCTCCGCAGCGCCCTACATCCAGGAAAAACTCGGCGGCAAGATCGGCGTCGGCGACAAGATCATGGTGGTGCAGGAGACCTTCGGCAAGATCTTCAACGAAGGCACCGAATTCCAGCGCGACGGCTCGCAGTTCGATGCGCTCTTCAAGGATGGCGACACCTATCAGGTCGGCGGGATGCAGGCCTTCGCCATGTACACGCCCGGCCATACGCCTGCCTGCATGGTGCATGTGATGGGCGATGCGGCCTTTGTGGGCGACACGCTCTTCATGCCGGACGGCGGCTCGGCGCGCGCCGATTTTCCGGGCGGGGACGCGGGCCAGCTTTACGACAGCATCCAGAAGGTGCTGAGCCTGCCGGACGAGATGCGCCTCTTCATGTGCCACGACTACGGCCCCAACGGGCGCGACATCGCCTGGGAGACGACGGTGGGCGCGGAAAAGGCGCACAATATCCACGTCGGCGGCGGCAAGACCCGCGAGGAGTTCATCAATTTCCGCACGGAACGCGACAAGCAACTGGCGGTACCGAAGCTGATCATCCCCTCGCTGCAGGTCAACATGCGCGCCGGCCACATGCCCACGGACAAGGATGGCAACCCCATGCTCAAGGTTCCGGTCAACGGTCTCTGACCGCGGCGCCGGCGCCCTTCGCGGGTGCCAGCGCGACTGCTTGGTCAGGCGGCCTTGGCCACGCCCTGAGCCGCTTTCATAGCCGCCATCGGCTCCCAGCCCAGATCACCGGTATAGCGCTGCGCCAGTTGCCCGCTGTCATCCATCAGGAAGAGATGCAGCCAGCGGTTGTCGAACAAGGCCCGAAGCGCCGGGTGGCGCTCGAGGATCTCCGTCACCGCTGCCTCCGGGGCTTCGACGCAGACCGAAAGCCGCAGCGGCTCATGCACGAAATCGGTCCCGTCATGCACCGACTGCCAGGGCAGCCCGCCGCGCAGCGCGCCGCCATTGCCCTCGACCACGCCGATGCCGCCGGTGACGTTGTGCAGCACCTTGTTGCCGGCGCCAAAAAGCTTCGGTGCCACCACCGACCCGTAATATTGCAGGCTGATCCAGCTTGCCACCACCACGGGCGCCGTCAGGATCAGTTCCAGCACGCCGAAACCCGCGTCCTCCTTCCAGTCGTAGTCATGCAGAAAGGCGCGGCCCGCCAGCCCCTTGCCGCGGGTCCGGGCGCGCGGTGCGGCGATGAAGGCGCTGCACCCCGCAAGCGCCCATTCGGGCCGCGTCTCCGACCAGTCGCGGCTGCGTTTTTCCAGCGCCGCGCCGGTGCCCGCGCGGGGCAGGCGCAGGGCGCGTTCGGTCCGCGCGATGCGGCCCGCCGCCTTGAGCCAGGCCCGCAACTGCTCCAGCCCTGCGACCGCACCGACACCCGGATCCTTGTCGAAAAGCGTGACCTCATCGGTGGTGGTATCATGCAGGGCTGCGATGAAAACCGTGTCCAGCGGGATGTCGATCCCCTCGGCGCGGAGCCCCGTCCGTACCCCGCTGTCGTTCAGGAGCCCGACCAGCAGCCGCGCATTCACATCGCCCGCATAGCCACCGCAGGCCCCGCAGTGCAGCGCGCTCGCGTGCGGGTTGTTCACCACATTGGCCCCATGTCCGGCGATCATCACCACAGGCGCGAAGTCACGGGTCAGGGACATGGCGCGCAGGATCTTGGCCGCCGCCGCCATCTTTTCGGCGGGGGAGAGTGCCGTTGTCAGCTGCGGCACATGCGGGTCGGGCGAAATGTCCGCCTTGAGCCCGAGCGCATCGCGCAGGAGCTTTCCGACATAGACCGGGCCTGACGCCTCGACAAAGGCAAAGGAAGAGACCGCCGCCAGCTTGAACCGTCCCCAGGCGCGTGTCGCCCTGGCCGCCAGCCGTGCCGACAGGTCAGCAGATTGCGTGGTGTCCTGCGTTGCCGTGCTGCTGACGCCGGCGCTGAGCAGGACGGGCAGGCGGTTCTCGACGACGTCCGAGGCGAAGGCACGGTGCGCCGCCGTCAGCCCGAAAAAACCCGCAAAGCCCAGGGTGTCAATCGCGGGATCGAGCGATTCGAGCGCGCGCCGGAAGACTTCCGAGCGCACGTCGATGCAGAAGGCTGCCTGCACCGCCGGACGGCCTGTGCCGCCCGCTGTACCTATCCTGCCCAACGTCTCGGCAAGGCGGCGCTGTGCCGCCCGTTCGGCGGCCTCCTGAAGCGTCGCATCGATGATGTGACCCGCAGTGACCTCGGGCGGTGTCGCATGGGCGGCCAGCGTCTCGCGCCAGGCTTGCGCGATCTCATCCTTGTAGCGCGCAAGGAGCGCCTGTTCCCAGATCAGCTGAACGGCGAGCAGATCGGTCGCCGTCGCGTCGCTGCGCGTCGGCCAGTTCCGCCTGCCAGAGCCGCTGGCGCGCGACCTGCGACCAGCCGCCCAGGGCCAGAAGCAATTGATGGTAATAGGTGGGGGCGGCCTCGGCGCTCACGCCCAGAGCCTCGCTGGCCTGCACCAGTGCGGCGCGGGCCCGGGGGGCGGCTGCCGCCACGCTGCCCGCAAAACCTGCAAGACCGGCGATCTCGGGGCTGAGGTCGCGGCTGGCGAAGAGCTGCCAGCTTTCGTAGGCACCGCGCCCCGGCGTCACCTGCCAGAGCGCCTGTCCTGCGTCGAAATAGCCCGCGGCCCAGACGCCGATGCGCTCCTCGATGATCCCCGGCCAGTCGATGCCTGAGGCCGCTGCCGCCAGATCGGCGACCCGTGGCAGCGCCTTGGGTGTGGTCTCGGCCATCATCGCCGCTTTGTGCAGTTCCGCACTGTTCCGCGGCGCGCCGGCGGGGGCCGCGGCAAGGGCTGCATCGAGGTCTGCCGCCTCGATCGTCCCGTCCGTCAGGCGCGCGGCGAACCAGGCGCGCGGCATGGTCACCGGCGTGCCCGCGACCCGCCCGAGCAAGGCGCCGACTTGCCCGAGGCTCTGGCCGGTCTGGCCGAGGAAGGGGTTGACGGCCACGGTCGCGGCCAGCGGCCAGAGCGGCGGGATCGCCCGCACGGCGGCATCCGAGACCGCGACGAGGCGCAGCTGTGCGCCGGTGAAACTGGCTGGAAGGTCGGCGGACATGTCAGGCTCCTTTCGAGGAAGAGGGACCGAGCGACCAGCTGCCGAGCAGCCGGTCCTCGATGGCGTTGATGTAAAACCCGTTGCTCAGGTGGACGCGCAGGCCCTGTGCGGCAGGATGGTGCGACCAGAGCGGCAGCGTCGCCTGCGCCAGCGCCACCAGCCCGAAGCTCAGGAGGGCGAGCAGGATCAGCGCCCATTCGAGCGGTCCGGGCGCAGGGGTCAGGGGCAGCGCGCCATGGGTCAGCGCCTCGGCCAGCCGTTGCAGCAGCACATAGCTCGTGGCCGCGGCCAGCGACATCAGCGCCGTGCGCTGGGTCAGCGCCTTTGGTGCCGCATCCGCAAGCCCCTGCGCCAGAAGGTAGGCCACCCCGAAGATCAGGATCGCACCGAGCGCCACGGCCTGCGGCGATTTCACCTGCCAGCCGACGAGCAGGGCAGCAACCACATAGACCGCACCGTAGATCGCGATGGCGAGGCCAAAGGCGCGGCTGACCGCGCGCAGGTCCGGGACCGCCACGGGACCGGGCCGGGCGATGCCCGCGACCTGCGCCACCGCACCGCCCGAGGAGAGAAAGGCATGCGCCTTGTAGAGCGAATGGGCCACGATATGCAGCAGTGCCAGCGGAAAGAGCGCCAGCCCGCATTGCAGGATCATGAAACCCATCTGTGCCACCGTGGACCAGGCCAGCGAGGCCTTGACGTTGGCCTGCGTCAGCATCACCAGCCCGCCGAAAAGCGCCGTGAAGCCGCCCACCAGCACCAGACCTGCCAGCACCAGAGGTGCCAGCAGCATGACATCGGCGAAACGGATCAGCAGGAAGCCGCCCGCGTTCACCACGCCCGCATGCAGCAGGGCCGAAACCGGCGTGGGCGCTTCCATCACTTCGGTGAGCCAGCCATGGGTCGGGAACTGCGCGGATTTCAGCAGCGCCGCAAGCGCCAGCAGCCCCGCGGCAATGCCCGCCGCCATTCCGCCTTCGCCTTGCCGGGCGGCGGTGAGGATTTCGGAGATCAGCCCGGTTTCGTAGGTGTGAATGAGCAGCACCGCCGCCCCGATCAGCGCGGCGTCGCCGGCCCGCGCGGTGATGAACTTCTTGCGCGCCGCCCGCTGCGCCGCGATCCGCTCGGGATAAAACATCAGCAAGCGGTGCAGCGAGAGGCTGGTCGCGACCCAGGCCAGCACGAATTGCAGAAGATTGCCCGCCTGCACCAACAGCAAGACGGCAGCAAGTGTTGCCAGAAGCCAGAGCGTGAAGCGATGCTGACCCGGTTCGCCGTCGAGATAGGTCCGCGCATAGCGCACCACGATCCACCCGATGAAGGAGACCAGCAGCAGCATCGTGACACTCACGGCATCGAGCCGCGTGGAGAGGCCCAGGCCCTTGGCCCCCAGAAGGAGGCTGTCGCCGGGGCCCTGCGCAATCAGCACCAGCAGACAAAGACCGGCCACCGCGACGGTCGCCAGCGCCATACGTTCGGCGAGGGTCGCTGCTTTCTGCGCCGGAATGGACGGGAAAAGATGCAGCCAGAGGGCGGCCAGCCCCAGAAGGGCGGGTGCAAGAAGGGGCAGGGCGTGAAGGGTCATCCGGGGCTCCTGTCGGAAAAGGCGATTGACCCCTTGCTTACAGCGGCGCGTACTCTGAAATAAAATACATTGATTGGATCATGACGTTCACTTAAAACGAACGAATGGCCACGATGAATTACAACCACCTGCATTATTTCTGGAACGTCGCCCATGACGGGAACCTGACCCGTACGGCGGAGCGGCTGAACCTGTCGCAATCGGCGCTCTCGGTGCAGATCCGCAAGCTCGAGGACCGTCTGGGCCATGCGCTTTTCGAGCGACGCGGGCGCGGGCTTCATCTGACGGAGGCCGGGCGCATCGCGCTCGATCACGCCGATACGATCTTCGGCGCAGGACAGGATCTGCTGGCGACGCTGAACCGCACCGGCCGGGCAAGGCAGGTGCTGCGCGTTGGGGCGCTCGCCACGCTGTCGCGCAACTTCCAGATCGAGTTCCTGCGCCCGCTGCTGGGCCGGCGCGATGTGGAACTGGTGCTGCGCTCGGGCACGATGATCGAGCTTTTACAGGGGCTGGAGACGCTCAGCCTCGACGTGGTGCTGACCAACCGCGTGCCGGCGCCCGATGCGCTCGGCAGCTTTGTCGTGCACCCGCTATCGCAACAGCCGGTGAGCGTGATCGGCACGCCCGCGCGCATCGCCGCCGCGGCGAATCTCACGGCACTTCTCAGCGACAATCCGATCATCGTGCCCACGCTGGAAAGCCCGGTGCGCCTCGGTTTCGACGCACTCTGCGTCAAGCTCGGCGTTGCGCCGCTCCTTGCGGCGGAGGTAGACGACATGGCGATGATGCGTCTGCTCGCGCGCGAGGACATCGGGCTTGCTGTCCTGCCACCCATCGTCGTCAAGAGCGAGCTGGCCTCGGGCATGCTGCAGGAGGCCGACCCGCTGTCAGGCCTCACCGAGAGCTTTCACGCCGTCACCGTGACGCGACAGTTTCCCAATCCTCTGCTCGGTCCCTTGCTCACCACCATGATGGGCGCCTGACGCCGGGCCGTCAGACCGTGTGCAGGTAGAGGTCGTAGTCGAGTTCGGGCACCGTCCGTGCGACACGCGCATATTCGGAGGCTTTCACCGCCGTGAAGGTGCGGTGCATCTCCGCACCAAGCGCCTCTTTCAGGAAATCGGACGCCGTGGCGCGTTCGATGGCGGTGCGCCAGTCGGCCGGCATGTCGGCGGGCGGGGCCTCGTCATAGCCATTGCCGGTGGTCTGCGGGCCGGGGTCGATCCGATGCGCCAGCCCGTGCCGGATGCCCGCCAGGATCGTCGCGGCCACGAGGTAGGGGTTGGCGTCCACGCCCGAGGGCCGATGCTCGATCCGGCGCGCGGCCATCGCCCCGGCAGGCACCCGCAGGGCGACCGAGCGGTTGTTCACGCCCCAGCTGTCGGAGACCGGCGCATAGCTCTGGTTTGCGAAGCGCCGCCAGGAATTTGCATGGGGCGCAAAGACCAGCATCCCCTCCGCCATCGTCGCCCGCAGCCCGCCGAGCGCGTGCAGCAGCGTCTCGTTCCACTCTCCCTCCACCGCTTCTGTGAACAGGTTCGCGCCGTCCTTGTCCTGCAGCGAGACATGGAAATGCATCCCCGAGCCCGCGCAGCTCTCCACCGGCTTCGACATGAAGCAGGCCGTGACCCCGAAGCGCCGCGCCGTCATGCGCACGATGCGCTTGAGCCGCACCAGATCGTCGGCGGCCTGCATCACGTCGCGCCGGTAGTGCAGCGTCATCTCGTACTGCCCGGGCGCATATTCGGAAATCACCGTCTCGGCGGTGATCCCGGCCTTGGCGGTGGCGGCGTAGATCTCCGAGAAAAGCGGCTCCATCCCGTGCAGGTGATCGACCGAATAGACCTCCGTCTTGTCCGACCGCCGCCCGTCGAGCACCGCGCGCGCCGGGCGCAAGGCCCCATCCGCGCCGCGCTCATTGTCAAAGAGGAAGAACTCGAGCTCGAAAGCCGCGGCCGGGTAGAGCCCTTCGGCGGCCATGGCATCGACCTGCCGCCGCAGCGCATGGCGCGGATCGCTGTCCATCGTGCGCCCGTCGAGCAGGTAGAGCGACATCTGCACCTCGCCGCGCGGCGGATTGGTGCCATGCAGCGGCACAAGGCTGCCGGGCAGGGGCCAGGCGCGCAGGTCCTGGTCGCCCTGTTCCCAGATCAGCCCGGTCTCGTCCACGTCCTCGCCACAGATGTCGAGCCCGAGGATCGAGACCGGCATATGCCGCCCCGAGGTATAGAGCGACATGAGTTCGTGCCGGCGGATGATCTTGCCGCGCGCGATGCCGTTGCTGTCGATCAGCACCAGATCGAAGGCCTCGATCTCGGGATGCGCCGCAAGGAAGGCCTCCGCCTCCGCGACATCCGCCCCGGACGGGCAGTCTGCGTTGTCATTCATGCCATCAACTCCCCGCAGATTGCATCGAAGGCCGCGATCAGCCGGTCGATCTGGTCGTCGGCGGTGGCGGGGCTCACCAGCATCATGTTGTGAAAGGGCGCGATCAGGCAGCCACGGTTCACGAGCGCGAGGTGAATGGCCTTTTCCAGCGCAGGCTTGTGCGCCACATCGCTTTCCGAGCCGTTGCGCAGCGGCGTCGGGTGGCAGATGAATTCCACCCGCGCGCCCACGCGCACCGCATGCCAGGGCGCGCCATGCCGGGCGATGGCGGCCGCCAGACCGGCGCAGAGCCGCTCGGCTCCCGCTTCCATATGCGCGTAATTGGCAGGCGTCATCACCTCCGCCAGCGTCGCGCGGATCGCCGCGAATTGCAGCGGGTTGGCCGACAGCGTCGTGCCGATCCCGGAAAATCCGGGCGCGCGGGTGGCGTCGAAAGCCTCGTAACGCTCCGCAAGCGCGTCGGTCATGCCCCAGACCGCCGCCGGCAACCCGCCCGCCACCGGCTTGCCCAGCACGAAGATGTCGGGCTCCAGACCATGCGTCCGCGTATAGCCGCCAAGCCCCGAACTCACCGTATGCGTCTCGTCGATGATCAGCAGCGTCCCGTGCTTGCGCGTCAGCGCGCGCAGGGCATCGTGATAGCCGGGATCCGGCAGCACCATGCAGCAATTGGTCATCACCGGCTCGGTCAGCACCGCGGCCACGTCGCCTGTCGCAAGTGCCGCCTCAAGCCCGTCCAGATCGTTGAACTCCACCACGACGGAGGTGGTGTCGAGATCGACCACCTGTCCCACCAGCCCGGGTCGTGGCACCGTGCGCCCGGCTTCGGTGCGGCCAAAGGAATCCTCTACCGCCCCGTGGTAGCAATTGGCGAAGAACAGGATCTTCGGCCGCCCGGTCAGCGCCCGCGCCACGCGCAGGGCAAAACGGTTGGCATCCGAGGCGGTGGTGGCGATCTGCCAGCGGAACGCGCCGAAACGCTCGCGCAGCAACCGCCCCACCTCCAGCGCATCGGGCGAGGGCAGCATATAGGTGAGCCCGCGCGTCGCCTGCTCCGCGATCGCCTTGGCCACGGGAGCGGGGGAGTGTCCGAACATCGAGCCGGTATCGCCAAGGCAGAAATCATCGAGACGGTGCCCATCCACATCGGTGAGCACGGCGCCCTGCGCCTCGGCCACCAGCATCGGAAAGGGCTGCGGCCAGTCGCGCATCCAGAGCATCGGCACGCCTTGCAGGAAGCCGCTGGTGCCGCCTTCCAAGGCCGCGCGCGTCTTCGGGCGGGCCTCTGCATAGACCTGCGCCTCGCGCGTTTGCATCGCCTCGATCCGCCCGGCCGGGACGCCGCCCATAGTATCGAGATCCTTCATTTCATTTTCCTCGGAAAGCCGTTCCTGGCCAAGCTGCTAGCCTGCGGCACCTGTCCCTGTCAAACGCGCTGTCACTTTCCCGCGCGTAACAGATCTTCGACCTCTGCCCGCGCCGGCATGGCGGGGGCTGTGCCGGCTTTCGTCACCGACAAACCGGCCGTGGCGCAGCCGTAGCGCGCGGCTTCCGGGACCGGCAATCCCTCGGCCAGCGCCGCGGCGAAGCCGCCGTTGAAGGCATCGCCCGCGCCCGTCGTCTCCACCACAGCGCCCGCCTTGAAGGCCGGCACGAGGCCATGGCCGAAAACGAAAGCGCCGCGCTCGCCCAGCGTGATGATCGGCGTGCCGACGCCCAGATCGCGCAGCGCATGGCAGGCGCGTTCCGCATCCGCCTCGCTCGCCACCGCGATCCCCGTGAGGCTCTCGCATTCGGTCTCGTTCGGCGTGACATAGTCGCACAAGGCCAGCATCCCCTCGGGCAGCGTGGCTGCCGGGGCAGGGTTGAGCAGCGTGGCGACACCGGCGGCCCGGGCGATCTGAAGCCCGCGCAGGGCGGCGTCCATCGGCTGTTCGAGTTGCGTGACGAAGACATCCGCGCCGCGGATCAGATCGGCCTGCGCCTCGACATCGGCGGCAGAGATGAGCGCCGCGGCCCCGGGCGCGATGATGATCGCATTGTCGCCACTGGCCTCCTCGATGAAGATATAGGCGGCGCCCGTGTAGCTGTCGGGGTCCTGCGTCACATGCGGCACGACCCCGGCAGCAGCCCAGGTGTCGAGCGCGAGCTTGGCGAAATCATCCTGCCCGAGCCGCGAGATCATGTGGGTCTCGGCGCCCATCCTTGCGCAGGCCACCGCCTGGTTCGACCCCTTGCCACCGGGCCCGAGGGCGAAGGAATTGCCCATGATGGTCTCGCCCATCTTCGGCATGCGGGCGGCGCGATAGGCGGTATCGGCGACAAAGACGCCCAGGATGACGACCTTGCCCATGGCCTAAACCTCTTCCGGCGGCACGACGCCCTTGCGCAGCGCGAAACAGCCGTAGAACCGCCGCTCGCCGGTCTGGATCACCGCATAGGCCTGCTTGGCGCGGTCGTAGAACGCATAGCGCTCGATCCCGATCATCTTCGGCCCGCCCGCCGCGTCGATTTCGGCCTGCACCTCCCGCATCACCGGCAGGATCGTGGCGGGTTCACCCACCACCTCCATGCGGCCGGCGGCATCATTGACGAAAGTGTCGATCGGATAGACCGAGAGCACCGCCCGCATGACGTCCGCCGCGGGCCGGTCGATGCGCAGCACCCGCCCGAGCGCCGTCTGCCGCGCCACGCTGTCGGAGGGGAAATTCGTATCCGCGATGATCAGGTCGTCGCCATGGCCCATGGCGCGCAGCGCATGCAGCACATCCGCATTCAGGATCGGATCAATTCCTATCAACATCAGGGAGTTCCTTTTCTTTCTTCATGTATCGCGCGAGCTGCCTCAGACCACCCGCTGCCCGGTCTGCCCGTCAAAGAGGTGCATGTGCGCGGGCGCCGGCATCAGCCGGATCGTCTCGCCGCTGCGGAAGGCATGCCGGTCGCGGAACACCGCCGTCACATCCTGCCCCTCGTAGCGCAGGAAGACCATGGTCTCCGACCCTGTTGGTTCCACCACCTTGACCTCCATCGGCAACCCGTCCTCGGAAAGCAGCAGATGCTCGGGCCGGATGCCGAGCTTCACGCCGCCCGCGCCCGCGGGCCCCGGAAACCGATGCGCGCCGAGACGGACCTCGCCGCCCGCCAGTTCCGCCGCCAGCAGGTTCATCGAGGGCGCGCCGATGAAGGTGGCCACGAATTCGTTCCTGGGATGATCGTAAAGCTCGAGCGGCGTGCCGATCTGCTCGATACGGCCCGACTGCATCACAACCACGCGGTCGGCGAGCGTCATCGCCTCGATCTGGTCATGGGTGACGAAGACCGTTGTGGTCTTCAGCCGCTGGTGCAACTCCTTGATCTCGGTGCGCATCTGGATGCGCAGCTTGGCGTCGAGGTTCGACAGCGGCTCGTCGAAGAGGAAGACCTGCGGATCGCGCACGATCGCCCGGCCCATCGCCACCCGCTGCCGCTGCCCGCCGGAAAGGTGCCGCGGCTTGCGATCGAGATAGTCGGTGAGGCTCAGGATCTCCGCCGCCTGCCGCACCCGCCGGTCGATCTCGGCCTTCGGCACCTTTGCCACCTTCAGCGCGAAGCCCATGTTCTCGGCCACGGATTTATGCGGGTAGAGCGCATAGGTCTGGAACACCATGGCGATGTCGCGCTCTGCGGGGGGCAGGTTGTTCACCACCCGGTCCCCGATGGCGATGGTGCCGCCATTGATCGGTTCGAGCCCCGCGATCATCCGCAACAGCGTGGACTTGCCGCAGCCCGAGGGGCCGACCAGCGCCACGAATTCGCCATCCGCGATGTCGATGTTCAGGCCGTGGATAACTTCGACCGCGCCGTAGGACTTGGCGATGTCCTTGATCGTGACGTTTGCCATTGCGAAAAACACTCCCCCTGCGCGCCGGATGCTAGGGGAAGGAAATAGCCCTGTCCACTTCGACCGTCGGCATTTGTTGACTTAACGGAAATCTCCCTCATACTTGCCCCACGACGGGGGAGAGACGGCGCAACTGCTTTGCACAAAAAGACTTTGTGCTCCGCTCATTTTCCGCGAATACCGTAATTCCTGGGAGGATGAACGTGAAAGTCGAACTCTACAACTACATCAAGGCGGCACAGAAAATGAACCGCCGGCAGATGCTGAAAGGCTCCGCAGCACTGGGGGCCGCTGCGATGATGCCCAAGGGCGTGATGGCCGAGGCGCATGGCAATGTGCGCGCCGAAATCCTCAAGATCCCCGGTGTGGGCGCAGGCTCGCCCACCGACAGCGACTGGCAGAAGGTCGGCGAGATGTGTCTGGGCGCCACGAAGGAGAACGTGGCCGAAGGCGAGTTCGCAGGTGTCGAGTTGACCTTCATGGGTCTCAACAACCAGAACCTGCACAACTTCCTGTTCCGCGGCTTCCTGAAACCCTGGGAGGCCTATACCGGCGCCAAGATCAACTGGATCGACCTCGCGCAGGCCGATTACAACGCCCGCCTGCAGCAATCCATCGCCACCGGCACCGTCGATTTCGACATCGTCGAGATGGGCGCGCCCTTCGAGGGCGACGTGCTTGGCAAGGGGCTTGCCTCCGAGATGCCCGACTGGGTCAAGGCGCAGATCGACATGGACGACTACGTGGACTACCTCAAGGCGCCCGTGGGTACCTGGAACGGCAAGACCTACCGCGTCTCCATCGACGGCGATTGCCATTCCTTTGCCTATCGCAAGGACTACTTCGGTCCCGATGGCATCGGCGGCGCGGAAGTGCCGACCACCTGGCAGCAGATCAACCAGGTCAGCAAGGATCTCATCGGCAAGGAAGACCCGCTCACCGGCCTGCCTGCGCATGGCTATCTCGACCCGCTGAAAGGCTGGGGCGGCTTCGGCTTCTACTTCCTCGAAAACCGTGCCGCGGCCTATGCCAAGCATCCGGGCAGCCCGGCCTGGCTCTTCGATCCCGAAACCATGACGCCGATGGTCAACAACCCGGCCTGGGTGCAGGCGATCCAGGACGTGATGGACCTGATCGAGGCGGGTGCCTATCCGACTGACCAGATCAACGCCGACCCCGGCACCACGGCCTTCCAGCAATTCCTTGCCGGCACCGGCTCGATGCTGATGTGGTGGGGCGACGTGGGCTCCTCCGCGCGCACCTCGGACACCTCGGTGGTGGGCGACGTGGTGGGCTTCGGCATCAACCCGGCCTCGGACCGCGTCTACAACGCGGCAGACCGGCGCCTGGGAAGAGACCCGCAACGAGGCGCCCAACATGGCCTACATCGGCTGGGGCGTCTATGTCATGGCAACGGTCGAAGGCGACGAGACCAAGAAGAAGGCGGCCTGGTCCGCGGCGGCGCATCTGGGGGGCAAGGATCTCTCGCTCTGGGCCTCCGCTTACCCGTCAGGGTTCCAGCCCTATCGCAACTCCCACTTCCAGTTCGAGGAATGGGAAGAGGCAGGCTACGACCGCGACTTCATCGAGGATTACCTCGGCTCGAACGCCGACAGCTACAACCACCCCAACGCCGCCATCGAACCCCGGATCCCGGGCATCTTCCAGTACTACTCGGTGGCCGAGGACGAACTCGCGAAGGGCTATGCGGGCCAGTACGGCTCGGCCCAGGAAACCGCGGACGCCATCGCCGCCGCCTGGGAGAAGATCACCGACCAGATCGGCCGCGACAACCAGATCGCGGTCTACAAGGCCTCGCTGGGGATGTGATCCAGACCTGTTGAAACGGAAACGCGGCCCCTCCGGAGGCCGCGTTTTTTCTTGCCTGCGTGACGGATATCCGGCCTTTCGTCCGGGCTTTCGATTGAAACCGACATTCGGGTCGCTCCGTGGCAGGATGCAGCCCTCGAAATCGGCAGGCTGGCCGCATGACCGTCACGACAGATACCAGCGCCCCGTCGCTGCCCCGCACCCTTCAGGGGATCACCTGCGTCATCGTCGGCATGTTCCTTTTTGTCGGGCAGGACGTGCTGATGAAGGGGATGCTGACCGATTTCCCGGTCTGGATGCTGATCTTCGTGCGCTCCATCGTGGCGCTTCTGACCCTGTTGCCGCTCGTCCTCTGGCTGGGCGCGCCGCATCGCATCTTCACGCCGCTCTGGCCGTGGTATCTGGCGCGGGCCGCCCTTTTTGCCTCCGGCTTTGCCTTGTTCTACGCGGCCTTTCCCTTCATGGGGCTGGCCGAGGTCACGACGCTCTTCTTCGCGGCGCCCCTGATGACCGCGACGCTCGCGGCGGTGTTCCTGCAGGAGAAGATCGGGCTGCACCGCACGGCAGCGCTTCTGGTGGGCTTTGCAGGCGTGGTTATCGCGATGAACCCCGCGGGCGGCAATTTCGGCTGGGTCTCGGTCATGCCGCTGCTCTGCGCGCTGACCTATGCCATCAGCCAGACCATCGTCCGCAAGATCGGCGAGCGGGACACATCGCTTGTGATCGGCCTCTACACGATCTCCTTCTCGGGCCTGCTGATCGTGCCGATGGGGTTTGTGGTGACGCAGCTGATCACGATCACGCCGGAGTTGCACCACCTGCGCATGAACTGGCCGGTGCCGGATGCCGAAGGGATCGCGCGGCTTGCCCTGCTGGGGGCGATCGGGACGGTTGCCTATACGCTGGTGTCGCGCGCCTATCAGATCGCCAGTGCCAGCGTCATCGCGCCCTTCGACTACAGCTATCTGCCGCTGGCGGCGCTGATGGGGTATTTTCTCTTCGGAGAGGTTCCGCCGCAAACCACCTTCATCGGCATGGTCCTGATCGTGGCGAGCGGCATGTATACCGCCTATCGCGAGTTGCGGGTCGTCCGGCCCGAGGCCGACAACCCGCCCACGGCCCAGACCGTCTTCACCCCCGGCGCGCCGGCCGTGGTGCTCGCGGATGCGCTCGATGCGGAGGCGGTCGAGCTCGATGAGGCCGGCGAGAAGATCACCTGACTGACCAGCTGTCGCGGGTTCGGAGGGTCTCCCCGGACACGCGGCAGTGTCCCGACCGCGATGGCGCAACGGGTCGTTCTCGGGGCGCGCCTCGGTGGCAATCGGTCGAGCGCGAGCAGGTGCCCGGGTCAGACCGGCACGCGTCGCGCCCCGCGCCATCGCCCTTAACCCCGCATCAACCTTCCCGCGCCGTTCGGTGCTTTCACCCGGCTTTCTGGCGTAAAACCGCAGCACGGGGTGTACCGGGGGTGTACAGAGGGTGTACGCATGTCACCCCCCGCTTTTACCATGTTTCAAAGGGGCAGGGCCGTCGGGCGGAGGCCTCGCCGGGGGCCGGTGCCGCGCCGTTGCGCGCACGCATGCTTCATGGCTCGCACAGGGTTTCCGGTTGTGGCCCGCATCGCCTCCACTTTGCCTCTTAACAGCCGGTCCTGCGACCGCTAACGTCAGGGCATGAGCAGCGAAGGTGACCTTCTCCATACCGTCACGGCGGACAATATCTCAGACGCGCGGCGGCGTTTCGGACGGGCCATCGTCTGGGGCAGCGCCGCTCTCGTACTGATCCTCATCGGCGTGCAGTTCGCCCATGCCACGGGCCGCATGGCCTTCGGTTTCGAGACCTGGCGCCCGGTGCTTTATGCCTACATGCTCTGGGCCACCATGCTCTGCGCGGCACAGGTTATCGTGCATGGCGAGAAGGGCAAACGCACGCTCTTCGTGCTGCCCGCGGCCCTCTTCGTCATCAGCCTCGTGGTCTTCCCGCTGCTCTTTGCGCTCTATATCTCCTTCACCGACTGGAACCTCGCCTCGCCGACTGGCCCGCAGCCCAACGGCTGGGACAACATGCGCCAGATGTGGAACGACGGGTTCTACTGGAACGCCTTGAAGAACATGGTCTATTACGTGCTGGCCGTGGGCGTGGAATATGTCATCGCCTTCGGGCTGGCGCTGCTGCTCAATGCCCAGATCCGGGCGCGCAAGTTCTTCCGGGTCGTTTTCCTGCTGCCCTTGATGCTGAGCCCCGTGGCGGTCTCCTGGATGATCGGAAAATCCATGCTGGAGGTACGTTTCGGGCCCATTTCTCGTGTAGTACGTGAGCTTGGGATGGAGCCCAGTTTCTTCGGCACACCCGAGATCGCGCGCTTCATGATCATGGCGATGGATGCCTGGACCTTCATCCCCTTCATGATGATCATGCTGCTCGCCGGGCTGCAGGCGCTGCCGCGCGAGATCATAGAGGCCTCGAAGGTCGATGGCGCAACCGGCTGGCAGAGTTTCCGCGAGGTGATTTTCCCGCTGATGCTGCCCGTTTCCGTGACCGCCATCGTCATCCGCATCATCTTCAAGCTGAAGCTCGCGGATGTGATCATCAACGTGACTTCGGGCGGGCCGGGCGGGGCGACCGACAGCGTCACGAGCTTCATCTTCCGCGAGTACCGCGACCGCTCCAACGTGGGCTACGGCACGCTTCTCGCCATGGTCTACCTGGTGCTCATCGTCATCTTCGTGACCTTGCTCCTGAAGCTCGTCAGCCGCTGGATGGAGCGTCCCGCATGAGCGCCATCTTCAAGGATCACGAAGGCGATCGCAGGGCGACGACCCGCTGGTGGACAAGCCGCATCGCGATCTACGGGGCGCTGCTGATCTGGACGGTCATCTGCCTCTTTCCGATCTTCTGGACCATTACCACCTCCTTCAAGCTCGCGCCGGACGTGATGAAGGGCAACCTCGTGCCTTGGGTGGATTTCACCCCGCAATGGAAGGGCTGGGAATCCATTGGTCTCTCACCGCGTCTGTTGGGCGAGGTCTCGACCGTGCGCGAAGAATTTCTCAAGCGGTTCTGGAACAGTGCCATCGTGGCAATTTCCGCCTCGCTGCTGGCGGTCGTGCTGGGCTCGCTCGCGGCTTACGGTCTCTCGCGCTTCAACTACCGCTTTGGTTTCATGCGAAATTCCGACATCTCTTTCTTCTTCCTGAGCCAGATGATCCTGCCGCCCGTGGTGCTCGCGCTGCCCTTTCTCGTGCTCTACAAATCGCTGGCCCTCCTTGACAGCCGGATCGGACTGATCCTGCTTTACGCGCTTACGGTGCTTCCAATCGTGATCTGGATCATGCGCGACCAGTTCCAGGGCATCCCCGTGGAGCTGGAGGAAGCGGCCCTCGTGGATGGCCTCGGCATCTGGGGTGCATTCTTCCAGATCGTCTTGCCCATTGCGCTGCCGGGCATGGTCGCGGCCTTCATCCTGTCGCTGGTGCTCTGCTGGAACGAATACTTCTTTGCAGCCCTCCTGACCTCCACAAACGCGACAACCTTGCCGGTGATGGTCGCCTCCCAGACCGGCAGTCAGGGCATCAACTGGTGGTCGATGGCGGCGCTGTCCTCGGCGGCGATCCTGCCGCTGATCGTTGTCGCGATCTTTCTGGAGAAATACATCATCAAGGGGATGGCTGCAGGCGCGGTGAAGTAACCGCGGTTATTCCATGTTCGTGTGACGCGCTCGCATTCGCGCCGGATCGACGTCCAATGTGTCGCGCAGCGACAGGATCATCATCTCAAAAAGCATGAACATCGCCCCTTCATAGACCGAGCCCATGGGCAGGACGGATCGCGCGGCCTCACCAAGATCACTCGCCATCGTCTGCGCAGGGATCACCAGCACATGATCTGCCAGCTTGGCCGCTTCCGCCTCTGGGGTCGCTGTCAGCAACAGGATGCGCGCGCCATCCCGTCTTGCCACCTGCATCAAAGCCGTGACCGTCGACAGCGTGCCCGGCCCCGCAGAAACCACGAACAGATCCCCCTTGCCCAAAGGCGGCGCATTCATGTCGCCGATCATTCCTGCCGCAAGGCCAAGATGGTAGAGCCGCATTGCGAACCCCTGCATCTGCAACCCTTCGCGCCCACACCCATAGAGCAACATCTGCTGCGCCTCGGCGATCATCTGGCAGGCGGTGGCGACGGACGTTTGGTCGGTCCGGTCAAGAACCTGTCTGATTTCCGCCAAGGCGGTCTTGTGGTCATGTGTCATGGCTTAACTCCGCCGCGATATCCTTGGTCTGCTCATAGAGCCTGCGGAACAAGCCATGCGCCTTGTCATAGACCGGGCTCGGCTGCGCTGAAATGACCTGCGCCGCCGGGTTCCAGATGGAAATGTCCTCCCGGCCCACCAACCCCACCGCAAGCGCGGCCAGAAACGCATCGCCGTAGCTCGCCCCGACCGTCTTGTCGCAGACGATCTGGTCGATACCGGTGATGTCGGAAGTCGCCTGCAGCCAGAGCGCGTTCTTGGTGCCGCCCCCCACGGCGAGCAGGCGGGCAGGGGACTGGCCAAGTTCGGCGAAAGTGTCGGTCACATGCCGCGTGCCATGCGCAATCCCTTCGATCAGCGCGCGGTAGATGTCGCCGCGGGTATGGGTGAGGTTCAGCCCGAAGAGTGCGCCCTTGGCATGCACGTCATGAATGGGAGTCCGCTCGCCGGAGAAATAGGGTAGCATCAGCAGACCGTTGGCGCCGGGCGGCGAGGTCTCGGCCTCCGCCGCAAGCGCCGGAAATGCGGTGTCCGGGTCGAGGTCGCGCGCCATCTGGTCGCGAAACCAATGCGTCAGCGTGCCCGAGGTGGCAAGCCCCGCCATCGAGGCGTGTTCGCCCTCGAAGAGCCACGGCGCATACCAGATGCGCGAGTCCGACACCCGGCGTTCGGTGCGCAGAATGATGAAGATGGTGGAACCATACATCATCATCATGTCGCCGGGGCGGTCGACACCGACGGAGAGCGCTTCCGCTGCCGCATCGATGGTGCCTGCGGTTACTGGCGTGCCCACCGCGAGCCCGGTTTGTTCGGCGGCCCCTTGAGTGATGTGACCGGCGATCTCATTCGACCACAGCAAGCGCGGCAGCTTGTCCAGCGGCAGGATGTCATCTGCCAGATCATCCACCCATGCCTGCGTCGTCACATCATAAAGCGGGGAGAAATTAGCGGCCGTATAGTGGTCGATCACCACCTCACCGGTCAGACGCTGCACCAGAAAGCTGGTGGAGGTCAGGATATGCGCGGTCTCCGCGTAGATCTCCGGGCGGTGTCGCTTGAGCCAGAGGATCTTCGGCCCCACCGATTGCGAGGTCAGCGCATTGCCGCAGCGCGCGATGATCGTGGCCTCGCCAATCCGCTCGGTCAGCGCGCGCACTTCGGCCTCTGCACGCCCATCGACGCCATAGAGCACGCCGTTCATCAGGGGCGCGCCTTGTGCATCCACCGGCAGCATGCAAGGACCGATGGCACTACAGGCGACGGCCTTGATCTCGCCGGCGTCGATCCCGCTTTGGTCCAGCAAGCTCCTGCAGACGAATACGAAATCGCCCCACCAATCGCTCTCCGCGTCATGCTCGGCCCAACCGGGCTGCGGCACCTGCATCTTGTGGCCGCGTGACGCCTGCGCATGAACCTTTCCGGAGAGGTCGACCAAGACGCCCTTGGTTTCATAGGTCCCGATGTCAATGCCGAGTGTGTAGGTCATCAGGTGTAGTCATCCCGGTCGAGGGAGAAATCCGGGCCGATTCTGCCGATCGCGGCAACCAGCAGGTCGGCGAGGGCGGTAAGGTCCCGCAGGTCGCAAACCTCGCGCGCGGAATGCGAATAGCGCATGGGAAAGCCCAGATCGAGCGCTGCGACGCCCTTGCCCACAAGCTGGACATAGGAGAGATCGGTGAGCACACCGGTCTGCGCGCTGCGTTGCAGCGGGATGCCGGTGTCCTGCGCGGTTTTCTCGAAGAGATCGACCAGCGCGGGATGCGGGATGACGCCATTCAAGGTACCGCGCCCGTGGAAGGAGTAAAGGCTCATGCCCGGACCGCCGCCCAAGCGCATGTCCCCGCGCGAAGCCATGTCGGGCGTGTCGGTGGCGAGCATCAGGTCGATCTGGATCGCGATCTCTGGCTGCAGCACTTGCGCCAGCGGTTGCGCCCCGCGCAGGTTGAATTCCTCCTGCACGGTGAAGGCCAGATGTACCGGCGGGCCGGCCTTGCGGTTCCTGAGGCGTCGCGCCACCTCCAGCAGGGCTGCACATCCGGCGCGATCGTCCACGCTGGTACCGCAGACGAGTTCAGCGCCAAGTTTTCCGGCGAAAGGCCGATAGACGACAGGCGATCCGATCCGGACACCCGCGGCCTCTGCCTCGCCCACAGAGCCAAAGCCCGCATCCACATGGACCTCCGCGTAAGGCAGGACGTGGTATTTCTCCGAAGCCGTGGTCGCGTGATGGCTCTTGTTGGTGATCACCCCCGGCACGTCGCGCCCCTCGCCGACGCAGATCAGCACATCCTGCGCCGCAAGCGCACGCTCGGGCACGCCGCCCAGACGCTCGAGCCGAATGAACCCGTCTGCTTCGATCCGCCGAACGATGAAACCAAGCTGGTCCATATGCGCAAAGAGCATCACGGCGGGGCCGTCGCCGGGGAAATGCGCCACGAGATTGCCGAGGCGGTCCGAGGTACTCTCGACACCCATGCTTTCGAGGCGCTTTGCGATGGCGCGGCGCACGCGGTCCTCATGCCCCGAAAGGCCGGGGATCCGCATAAGGTCCATCAGGTCATCGCCGATCGCAGCACTCATGTGCGGGCTTGCCGGACGCGGTCCATGAAATCGCGGGCGCGGTCCGGATCGACCGCATTCCACGTATGCCCGTCCACTTTCAGCGAGGAGCCCACGATGCAGCCGTCGGCGATGGCCAGAACATCCGCCACCGTATCGTGCTTGACCCCTGTGTTGGCCAACACCGGCGTGTCGGGCAGTACCGCCTTGACGGCTTCGAGATCGCTCAGCGCCGCCGCCTCGCCGGTGATCTGGCCCGAGACCAGCACCGCGTCGGGGATCGAGGAGAAAACCGCACTCCGCGCGCGGTCGGGCAGCGGGCGCTGGTCCAGCGAATGGGCGAATTCGGCGGAAATATTGTAGAGCATGGCCATGTCCTGCCGTCCCAGCCGGTCCCGGTAGCGCATCGCCTTGCCCGCATCCGGCGTCCAGGGCCCCATGTCGGAGGCATAGGTGCCGGTGAAGATCTCGCGCACGAAGGCAGCACCGGTCGCGGCGCCAAGTGCTATGCTCGACATCGGATCCCAGAGCACATTGACCCCGA
This sequence comes from uncultured Alphaproteobacteria bacterium, assembly GCA_963715055.1. Taxonomy (GTDB): domain Bacteria; phylum Pseudomonadota; class Alphaproteobacteria; order Rhodobacterales; family Rhodobacteraceae; genus CAVQRB01. Next base: position 281,629 of record CAVQRB010000001.1, read on the forward strand.
AAGGCACCGTGATCTCCGCCCGCAGCCGCCCGATGATCGCGGCCATGGTCGCCGTGGAGGCCACATCCACGTCGAATTGATAGGGGCGGTCGTTTTCATTGCCGAACATCACCGCGTCGAACCCCGCTGCCTGCAACGCCAGCAGGTCGGCGCGGGCGGCGTCAAAAAGATCGAGGGCCGGGTCGTGAAGCGGGCTGCCGGGCAGGGCGCCGATATGGACCATGCCGATCACCGGTTTCGACCTGCCGAAGACGCGGCTGAATTTTTCTGTCATGATGCTCTCTCCCCGCCGGCCAGACTATGCGCATGCCCCTGTTCATGCAAAGTAAAACTGGTCTATGCTCCTCGCGACCTGCCTGCGCGGAAGGATGAGCCTTTTGCGCACCGGCCGAGGTCCTGCGCCGGCCTGTGCAATTGCTCAGGCCCGGCAAGCACTGCTGCGAGGACAGGCTCAATGATGATCGACGCCCATCAGCATTTCTGGCAACCGCTCCGAGGCGACTATCACTGGATGCCGCAGGACAACAAGATCCTGAGCCGGGCCTATGCCCCCGCCGATCTTGAACAGACGCTGAAGGATCATTGCATTTCCGGCACCGTGCTGGTGCAGGCCGCAGCGACCATAAATGAAACCGAATACATGCTGGGGCTGGCCGATGCCACGCCCTTCATCAAGGGGGTGGTCGGCTGGATCGACTTTGAACGCCCGGACGATCTTGCGCATCTGAAACGACTCGCGGCGCATCCGAAATTCCTCGGTGTCCGGCCGATGATTCAGGACATTCCCGATACCGACTGGATGCTGCGCGACGATATCCAATGGGCGTTCCGGGCCGTGGTTGATCTCGACCTCACCTTCGACGCGCTCGGCTTTCCGCGTCACCTGCCGAACTTCCTGACGCTGGTGAAACGCTATCCGGCGATGCGCGTGGTATATGATCATTGCATGAAGCCGCAGATCAGGGATCAGAGGGCCGGCCGGGACGCTTTTGGGCCCTGGGCCGAGGGCATGGCGCGGTTGGCGGGTGAAACCGGAGGGTTCTGCAAGCTGTCGGGGCTCGTCACGGAAGCCGACGCAGGCTGGGACATCGACGATTTGCGGCTATTCGCGGACCATGTGCTGAAGGTGTTCGGACCGGAGCGGGTGATGTGGGGCTCGGACTGGCCGGTGTGCCGTCTGCAAGCCGAGTACGGCGACTGGTTCGAGACGGCGCGCGCCCTGACTGCCGATCTGGACGAGGCCGCCCGTGCCGAGGTGTTCGGGGGCTGTGCCGCGCGGTTCTACCGGCTTTCCTGACGGGCGAGAAACGCCGCTACATGGCTTGCGGAGAGGGCCGCGCGCGTTTCCGTCTTCGCCGCAACATGCAGGGCCGCCGCTGCCTGCGCAAAGGGGATCGCGTCGAAAAGGCTGCGACCCTCCAGCACCTGTGCCGCCAGCGTGCCGACGAACATGTCGCCCGCCCCATGGCTCGACACAACGTCGACTGCATAACCGGGAAAGTGCTTGCCTCCGAATGCCGCGCCATCCGGCCCGAGTGTCGTCAACTGCGGCACGGGCAGCGTCTCGCCCTCGTAGAAATCGGCTTCCACCCGGTTGACGATCAGCAGATCGAGGCTCTCAACCAGATCCACGGGCAAGGCGCGCGCAGGCGCCGCATTCAGCCAGACCTGCGCGCCGGCGGCCCTGGCCTTGCGGGCGGTCGCGATATTGACCGCCTCGGGGATCTCGTTTTGCAGCAGGACGAGCCGGGTGCCTTCCGCGATGTCGATTTTCCCAGCGTCGATGTTCAGGTTCGCCGCCGATACGATCACAGCACCATAATCACCGCGCGCCTCGACAATGGCGACGCTCATGCCGGAGGGCCCGGTGTCACGCTGCAACTGCGCCGTGTCGACGCGGGAAGCCGCAAGCCTGTCGCGCAGCATGTCGCCGAAAGCATCACTGCCAGCGCGCCCCGCAAAATGCACCTGTGCGCCCATCCGCGCAGCGGCAACGGCCTGATTGCCACCCTTGCCGCCGAAGACATAATCCACCGACTGCCCGGCCACGGTCTCGTCGAGGCGCGGCAGGGTAGGGGCGCGGACAACCACGTCGAGATGCAGCGCGCCAACGACCAGCAGGCTCATCCGAAAAGGGCTGCCTGTACGATGTGCATCGATCGCGGCGCGTCCTGCCGCGAAATGGCCTCGCGCAGCTCTGCATTGCCCGCAAGCCCTTTGGCGATCCGCCGCAGGCGCAGCACGGCAGCGATATTGGTGCGGGCCTCCGCGACCGGATCAAGGCCGGAGTGGTCGGGAAAGGTGTCGAAGTAGATCGCCCCGTCATAACCCGCCCGGTCAAGCTCCACCAGCAGTTCCACGGTTTGCAGAGGATGCACGGCGCCCACCATCAGCCCGTTGTCCCATTTGCCGTAGCCGTCGTTGAGATGCACCCCCAGCAGCCGCGAGTGCCGCGCGATCAGCGCCGCGGCGAAGGCGGGCATCTCGTCCGCATAGAGCACATGGGCGAAATCGAGCGTGACGCCGGTGTTGCTGCGCCCGATCTCGCCAAGCGCCAGCAGTGTCGTCGCGGCATCGGGCATCAATGCGAAGGCGCGCGGCTCATTGGGCTTGTACTCGAGGGCGATGTCGATCTGCGGATTGTGATCGGCGACCTCCGCCATGGCTTCTATTGTGAAGTCCCAGGCGCGCGCGTACTCCATCTGGAAGGAATAGTCGAAACCGTCCTGACCCATCCAGAGCGTCATCAGCCGCCCGCCCATCTCCGCCAGCGCATCGAGCCCGCGCTTCGTTTCTTCGACCGCCTTGCGCCGGATGCCGGCATCGGGATGGGTGAAGGCACCGAGCTTGTACTGCGGGTCCGTGTAGTAGCGCATCGCCATGCCGTTGAGCACCATCCCGTTGTCCGCAAGGGCGGCGCGCAGATCGGCAGGGCTGTCGTCGGTCAGATGATCCGGATAGTTCAGATCAGCCGCCGTCAGACCCGCCGTGGCCGCGCGGGCCAGAAGGTCAGCAGTCGTCACGGAGTTCTTGCCGGGCCAATAGGCGGCGGAACCGATCTTGAAAGCGTTGAGGCGCGCTGCAAAACGGGGAGGGGCCATGTCAGTCATGACCAGAGCCATACTTGGTCTGCGCGGCCAAAACAATCCGCGGCTGCGGGCCTGACAGATGCAGCATCTGTTGTGACGTCGGGAGTTGAGCCTCGCCGTCGAATGTTCTGCTGTAGTAATGCGAGCCTTTTCCATACACAAAAACAAGGTATGGTCCTTCTATCAACCCGTAATAGGAACCCTACATGCGCGTGACAGACCCGCGAAATGGTCAGCAAGCACCCTTAGACATGGATTTGCGGCAAAGTCGGGCGAAGGAATTCGCCGAATGGTCGCGCCACGAATGCAAGCATGAAAGGCAGGAACTTCGTCGCGGAACGAACAACGGCGGTGGGCTCTGTGATCCGAAAGCAATGCATAGATTGCGGCCTACGGATTGGGCAAGCTGTTAAACGACCGCCTGACGCCGACGAACTACCAGAATTCGACGACGCGAAGCACGACGCATACAAAGCCGCGCGAAAGGCTGCGCTATCGACCGTTGACCAAAAATACGTTGAAATTCAGTTGCGACGTTGGAAAGGAAAAGAAGACGGCGATAGCTACTACAGGCAAGCCCACAGCGCTTATCTTGAGTCCCCGCGTGGAAGGACCGTCGGCGGTTGGTCTTGGAACGCGCCCAAGGTCTATGTGAGGGGTGCAGGAAGGCAGGCGCGACCGAAGTTCACCACCTAAGCTATTCACATTGGGGGCAAGAACTACTGTTTGAACTTGTCGCATTGTGCGGCGACTGCCACGACCGCATTCATGCAAAGGGCGACCACGAAGCCTTGATAGAAGGTTGTAAGACATGCCTGCACGCAAGCAAAGGTAGTTATTGCCTGTTGTTCGACATGCCTATGCCAATGGCACTGGACGCCGAAGGACCATGCACGTTCGAACGTGTCGGCTTCGAATCTGTGTACTAGTGCTTTTCGCGTTCACAAACGCTTGATCCAATTGCCTTAATATCCGCATTCGTCCACTTCTAACCGCCGCCAAAGCACGGGTTCGAACATGGGTTGAGTTGACGCTTTACGAAAAAAAGCAACAAATCAGGGGATAATGGCGGAGAGACAGTCAAATGGGTTTGACAGCGGACTTTCAGACGCGCAGTTTGTTCACGAAAGCGTCGCAAGTGCTTCACGTAATGTCTCAGATCACCAACAGCTGCTTGTTTGACTGCATCACAGCCTCAAGCAAGGGCACCATGGGTGCCAGAGAGGTCAGCTTTTTCTCGTGCAGGAGGATGACGCAGTCTTCCAGAGTCGCCGTCATTTTAGCGGTATCTGTGATGAAATAAGGGCTGAGATAGCCGCGATCAAACTGCATACCCTCGACAACTTCGGTTTCTGTCTCCAGGCCCTTGTTTTCTTCTACAGTGATGACGCCTTCGTTGCCGACCTTGGCCATCGCATCTGCGATCTGTTGGCCAATTGCAGCCTCTCCATTGGCAGAGATAGTGCCTACCTTGGCGATCTCGGCCGTGTCTCCAACCGGGCGGGACATTGCCTTGACCTCAGCCACGACGGCTGTGACCGCTTTGTCGATACCGCGCTTGAGGTCCATCGGGTTCATGCCTGCGGCGACCGATTTCATGCCTTCTTTGACAATGGCCTGTGCCAGAACTGTTGCAGTTGTTGTGCCGTCGCCAGCCTCGTCATTGGTGCGCGATGCGACATCCTTGACGAGCTGCGCGCCCATGTTTTCGAAATGGGTCGGACAGTTCGATTTCTTTGGCGACAGTCACGCCGTCCTTGGTGATGCGCGGCGCGCCATAGGATTTGTCGATGACCACGTTGCGGCCCTTGGGACCCAGCGTGACCTTTGACGGCGTTGGCGAGTGTATTGATGCCCTTGAGCATGCGGTCACGGGAGTCCGTGCCGAATTTGACGTCTTTTGCAGACATGTCGGTATTCCTAATTGAAAAATGTGTGAAAGATGGCAGCGTCGTTCAGGCCATGATGCCGAGAATGTCGCTCTCCTTCATGATCATCAGTTCTTCGCCGTCGATCTTGATTTCAGTGCCGGACCATTTGCCGAACAGGATCTGGTCGCCAGCTTTGACGTCCATGGCGATACGCGCGCCAGCTTCGTCTTTCGCACCCGCGCCGACGGAGACGACTTCGCCTTCTTGCGGTTTTTCCTTGGCGGTGTCGGGGATGATCAGGCCGCCCGATGTCTTTTCGTCGCCTTCGATGCGGCGCACCAAGACACGGTCATGTAGAGGGGTAAACGTCATGGAAATGCTCCTTCTGGAGATTTCCGGGTATGGGTGGCATGCGTAGAGACGCATTGGCACTCGCCACACCTGAGTGCCAATGTTATTGAGAAGTGGCTATGCTGACAGGCCGCTGCAATAGGGCGCTGAACTATATTTCATCGAGGATCATGCCCTGTCAGCGAATGAGCGCTGTCGACCTTGACGTCTTACTTCACCTTTTTTCCAGCAATCGAAGTCGCAGGTTTGCCCGCGATGCGAATTCGCGGTGCAGAGACTTTAGGCTTTTCTTGCTTTGGCTTCTTGGCTTCTTTGTTGCCACGCTTGCTGTTGCCTTTGGCCATGGTCTGTCCTTCCAAAATGCAGCGATCCGATGCCGGAATGGCAAAGCGTGGCTGCGGTACGCACCGCGTCGCCGGTAGTACGGCGCGCGATGGATTACTGTCTGGCGCTACGTCGGATGCGGCTGCATGTTCGGCCGGCTTCGTCCAACGCCGTTGCTGACCGCGCGATACGGTTGTGACCGGCGATCCGAACATCGCGTTTGCAGCAGCGAAATCCTCGGCTGTGTCGATCTCGGTCCATTTCAGTCCGGTGATGTCAAGCGCGTGAATGACGGTGCCCTTGTCCACCAGTCGCGCATAGGCGGCTTCGTAATGAGTCCTGCGCATGGGCGGCGCTTTCCATCATCATCGTCGAGCTCGGCAAACAGCAGCGGACCTGTGACGGCGCTGATTTTCTCGATCCCGATCGATTCACCCAGTGCCTGTTCGGGATCGACAGATTTGCCGATTTCGCGCACGCGCATCTGGTCGTCTGCGATTACCTTCACCTCTTCATCGGCCAGTGCGATATTGCGGTCGATAAAGATTTATTATGTGGTAAATAAATAATTATAATTATAATGGAAAATAGATTTAGGGTTTAATTAGTATAATAATAATAAAATAAATATTGGTGCTAATGCGCGTGAGCGATAAACAGCGGCGCGGGTCTTTTTTTGAGAGTCGTGGCGGAATGATGCGCGCGCACGCTGGATCCCGTCGACATCACTGTGTCACGTTATGCGCGGGATGGTCCATGATCCGTCCCATGGCCGCATAGCTCAGGAAGCGTTGCAGACGTGGGTGCGGCCGTACGTGGGCAGATCGGCCAAGGATGCGCTGCGCAGGACGAGAAAGTGCGTTGATCACGCGAGTATCACCAGCTTCTTAAAAAATATATAAATATTAAGTTAGCCGCGCGTTTTGTTCTGCAAGACAGCTTTGATGAATTCCCATTCCAGATCGCTCATGTCTGATCGGCACTGCATCCTCCGCGCGTTTGGACGAATGAATCACAAACAATGCCGCAACGTGGACAGATGCCGAGAATGACCTGATCGTCGCGGACTACTTCGCGATGCTGGCTGACGATGTGGCAGGCCGTCCCTACAACAAGGCGGAGCATCGGCGGCAGCTTCTGCCGCGCCTCAACGACCGCTCGGACGGGTCGGTCGAGTTCAAACATCAGAACATCAGTGCTGTGCTCAAGGGGCTCGGTGAGGTCTGGATCACCGGGTACAAACCGGCGTTCAACTTCCAGACCAGCTTGATCGACGCCGTCGCACGCTGGCTGGCGATGAACCCAGACTGGGCGCATCGTTCCCTTTCTTCCCGGCCGATGGAAGGCATGGCCGAGGCGGCGCAACTCTGGGTCGGGCCTGCACCGACCTTGACCAACCAACCGCCGCCGGACGAGCTTGAGCAGATGCTCCACATCGCCAAGAAAGTTCGACGTGGCCGCGCGGGATGAACGCAACCGCGCCCTTGGCAAGGCCGGGGAAGAGCGCGTCTTGAAGCACGAGCGTGACACTCTGACTGCAGCGGGGCGGGAGGACTTGGCGCAGCAAATCCGCTGGGTTTCCGAAGAAGACGGGGATGGCGCGGGCTACGATATTGCCAGTTTCGATGCAGACGGACGGCAGCGTCTGATCGAGGTGAAGACCACAAACGGGTGGGAACGCACGCCGTTCCATATCTCGCGCAATGAACTTGCAGTGGCAGATGAACGGCGCGAGGAATGGTGCTTGTTTCGCCTCTGGAACTTCGCACGAACGCCCAAGGCTTTCGAGTTGCGCCCGCCGCTTGATGCGCATGTGTCGCTCACGGCGACCAGTTTTCAGGCAAGCTTTCACTGAATTGTGTTGACGAGACACGGCCAGGAAACAGCGCATCAATGGAGCGCGAGATAAAAGGGTTGCCGCATTCGGCACGCAACTGGTTGTTGTGACTGACTTTATTCAGCCGCACCCCTTTACGTGATGCGGCAACAATACGGTTAACGCACTGACTTCGCGGGAATAATTCAGCGGCACATTCCCAATGGGCGCTTTTTGCGGCGTCAAATTCAACGCAAAATCAGATATTTAGGTGCCTTTAAGCGGCAAGGGTTGGAGGGTTGCCGTGCGATTTCTTCATCAACATCAGACACCTAGGCACGTGTTGCCGCACCTCTTTTATCTTGCGCTCCCATTGTTGGGCGCAAGATACCAACTCTCGATGCTCGGACTCGTCGCCTCGTCTACGGAGTAGCTGCCAAGAGCAGGTTTCCGCAGTGTGCATACCAGCGGTCTGAAAACACTGCGAAATTGCAGGAAACCTGCACACGACCGATTTGCATGCACGCGAAAACGCTAGTCACGTCAGTGACTTGCGGCATTCGTGGCAGGCGCTTTTATCTTGCCCTTCTTCCTGTTGTCTTCCGCAGCCCTCCGAAACCAGCTCTTGGCGCGCGTTCAAAGCCCCAAGAATGCAGGCTCGGGCGACGCTCCCAGACGCATGAGTTGGGGGCCGGGCGCGACCGCCAAGATGCTCACTTCGGTGCTTCGATTTGAGCCGCGCGTTCGGGAGGCTCCCCGTCCGATTTGCACGCTGTGACAGGCCGCTTTGCGCGGCGCGTTCGCTTGCCCTGCACAAGACGCACGCGCCGCCTCATGCTGCTCGACATGGCACCGTCACGCCCATCAGCAACACGCACCGAACCGGCCCAGCCGGTCGATGCCGCGCGGATCGAGGCGGCGCTGGTGAAGGTGGCGTGCTGGTCGCGGATGACCCGGCCTTCGCGCCGGTCTTCGAGCGGTTGGAGGCGGAACTGGCCGCGGCCGTGAAGAAGGAGAAGCGGCTGTCGGAGGCGCAGCGCCGGGCGCGGGCGCTGCTGGCTCAGAAGGCGATGCGGGCGACGAGTTCGGCGACATGTTCCAGCGACGCGCCCTTGCCGTACCGTTCCCGGTCGAGCCGGTGACCGAAGAGGTCGCGGCGGATGCGGTCGTCGATCCCGGCGGCGAGCATGCGGTCCTCGAAGGAATGGCGCAGGGAGTACAACGAGTGGCGCGGGGTCTCGAGCAGGCCGTTGGCGCGGAGGAACTTGTTCACGACCGCGCTCAGGGTGGCGCGGTTGCGGTAGCGCGGAAAGCCTTCGGGGTACTGCTTGAAGGCTTCGAGCGAGACGCCGGTCAGCGGGATCACGCGGCGGGCATAGTGCGACTTCAACTGCCGCCCCTCGGGTTCGATGGAGATGTGCGGCACGTCGCCAGTCGAGCCGGATCGTCTCCGCCGTCAGCGCCGCGCCTTCGGACGGTCGATAGCCGGTGTTGATCATCCCGAGCAGCAGGGCGCGCGCCTGGCCGTTCAACCCGTCCAGCGCGCCGGGGGCGAGCAGCCGCGTCCTGATCCAGTCCTCGCTGAACGGCGGGCGCGTCTGCTTCTCGCCCTCCTTGAAGGACAACTCGCCGAGCGGCAGCGACCAGGCCAAGCCGCTTCATCGTGTTCACGGTCTTCAGCACGTCGCCCAGGTGGATCAGGTCCTTGTTGGCCGAGTTCGCCGTGACCTCGCCCGCCTCGATCCGGTCGAGCCAGTGCTGGCGGAAGTCCAGCATGTCGTCGCGGGTGATGTTGGCGATCTCCTTGTCGCCGACGACCGCGACGAAGTTCTTCACCGCCTTCTTGCGCGGCGCTTCCCAGCGGCGCAGCTGGTCCTCGCTCTTGCCGAGGGTCTTCTCCTTGGCGAGCGCCCCAGTAGAGTTCCAGCGCCTTGGTGACCGTGATGCGGGGCTCGGGGACGGTGCCGAGAAGGGCGGCGGCCTCGATGGCGTCGGGCTGGTTCGCCGGCGCGGGGATCGCCTCGACGCGCTCGACAACATCCTCGACCGGCAGCTTGGCCACGGCCCCCGCATCCAGATACCGAAAGCCCCGCGCCCGGGCCAGGTCGCGCGCGGCTTCGTAGCGGGCTTCCGCATCCTCGCTGTTCCCGGCCAGCCGCGCCTCCCAGGCCTCGATCATCTGGCTCCACGCGCGATCCGCCTTGCTGCGGGCGACGGTCTCCGAGTCGGTATGCAGGCTGATCCAGACGGTTTCGCGCGGCTCGATCCCCCGATACCGGCGCGGGACGCGGCGGCGGAGGTGGTAGAGACGGCCTCGTTTCGCGATGCTCATGGCGGAGAAATCCTCCGCGTTTGTGCAGCAAATTGTGTAGCAAAATGTGCAGCAAATCAAGCGGACCAAACACCGCCATCAGCGCGAAAACGCCGAATTTCGCCCTACTATCAGTATGTTGGAGATGGGTCGTCTTGGGCCAAAATGGCGGAGAGACAGGGATTCGAACCCTGGGTGGGCTTGCACCCACAACGGTTTTCGAGACCGCCCCGTTCGACCACTCCGGCACCTCTCCGCGGGGGTCAGGTTCGGCGCGTTTATTAGGCTTTGCACCCGCTGGCAAGGGCAGAATGGCGGCTGAATACGTCATACTACAAAATTGATCGTGTGAAGGGTTAAATCTGCTGGCCTTTGGTTGTAAAATGCATAGATGAGCAAGGCAGACAGGAGATTTCCATGACCGCCGCCATTCGAACCTTCGCCATTATATCTCTGAGCTTGGTCTTCGCCTTCGGCACGGGCGGTTTGGCGCAAGCCGCTGACCGGGACCGGCTGGAAGCCTTCCTGGAAGTGACCGGTTTCGATGTGGCGCTCGAGAGCATCAAGCTCTCCGCCGATGCCGCACCAAACATGATCGGGGTGCAGACCGATGATTTCGGATCGGAATGGAAGCGCATCGTCGAAGAAGTCTTCGACACGGATCAAATGCACGATATGGCGCTCGATATCCTGGAGCAGACACTGGACGACGAGCTTCTGACCCATGCGGTCGAGTTCTACGCATCCGATCTGGGCCAGCGCCTCGTTGTCGCCGAGAACGCCTCGCATCTGCTCGAGGACGACGCGGCGAAAACCGAACAGGGCGAATCCATTGTGGCTGGTCTCGTGCGCCTCGGATCTCCTCGCCTCGAAGAATTGAAACGTCTCAATGCCGCGAGCGGATCCACCGATGCTTCCCTGCATGCCATTCAGGAAGTCCAGGTGCGTTTCATCATGGCTGCGGCCGTTGCAGGTGTGATCGAAATGCAGATGGACGAGGAGGACCTGCGCGAGAACCTGAGGACCCAGGAAGGTGAATTGCGGCGGCGCATGCAGGCTTCCGCTCTTTCCGGCTCCGCCTATACATATCAGGCCTTCTCCGATGCGGAGATCACGGCCTATGCTGACGCCCTCGAAAATCCCAAGATGCAAAAGGTCTATGCTCTGATGAATGCCGTGCAATTCGAGATCATGGCGGACCGTTTCGAGGCGATGGCTTCGCGCATGCAGGGCGTGCAATCCAGCCAGGAGCTGTGATGCTACGCGCGCTTGGCCTATCGCTGGCACTGGTCCTGACGAGCGCGCCCTTGCATGCGGACGCTCGGTTGTCCGTGCTCTTCGACTCGCTTCGGATATCCGAGGTGGTCCAGATCATGCGCGCTGAGGGTCTGAATTATGCCGAGGATCTGAACCAGGACTTGCTGGCCGGGCAGGGCGGTGCTTTCTGGGAGGCGCAGGTCGAAGGAATATACGATCCACAGCGCATGCAGGAAACGGTTCGGTCCGCCCTTGAAAGCGGTCTGGCGGACGAGGAGATCGCGGCGGCGCGCGCTTTCTTCGCAAGCGATCGCGGCGCGCGGATCGTATCACTGGAAAACGCGGCGCGCCTAGCGATGCAGGACGACAGCGTGGAAGAGAACGCGCGCGCACGCTTCGAGGAAAAGGCCGAATCCGGCGAAGGGCATGTCTTGCTGATCAGGGCCTTCGTTGCCGCCAACGACCTGATGGAGCGCAATGTTTCCGGTGCGATGAGCGCCAATCTACAGTTTTACCAGGGCTTGGTGGATGGCCGGATGATGGAGATGTCGCAAGCCGATATCGCGCAGGATGTCTGGGCGCAGGAGCCGGAGATCCGGGCCGAGACCGAAGGCTGGCTTTTCGCCTATCTGCATCTGGCCTATGGACCGCTGCCGGTTGATGATCTGGAGACCTACCTCGCCTTTTCGCGGACCGATGCCGGCAAGGCGCTGAACGCGGCACTTTTCGATGGCTATGAGGCCATGTATCGCGACATCTCCTATGCACTGGGGCGGGCTGTCGCCCTGAGCGCCCAAGGCAACGATATCTGAGCGCCAAGGCGCTTGACACCGCCCCGCCTTTGGTGCATCTCGCGGCTTCGTCGCAAAGGGTGGTTCGCTGCCTTGAGCGTATCATGACAACGATCACCCGGAACGCCGGGTGCGCTGTTCGAGGTGGCCGATCGGCCGAAACGCCCGAAGCCGGGGACCACAGAACGCGGTAGAGAAAAGGAAATACCATGTTTGCGGTCCTCAAGACCGGCGGCAAGCAGTACAAGGTTCAGTCCGGCGATATCCTCCGGGTCGAGAAACTGGCTGCCGACGCAGGTGAAAAAATTCAATTCAACGACATCCTGATGCTGGGCGGCGACGCACCGGTCGTGGGTGCGCCTTTCGTGAAAGACGCCGGCGTTCAGGCCGAAGTCGTCGATCAGATCAAGGGCGAAAAGACGATCAACTTCGTCAAGCGTCGCCGGAAGCACTCGTCCCAGCGCACCAAGGGCCACCGTCAGAAGCTGACGCTGATCAAGGTGACGGACATTCTGGCCTCCGGTGCAGACAAGTCGGGCGTGAAGGCCGCGATGGGTGCCGGTTCGGTCTCCGTCAAGGCAATGGTTGCCGCGACGCCGAAAGCGGAAAAGAAGGCTGCGCCGAAGAAGGCTGAAAAAGCCGCGGCAGCACCTGCCGCCGGTGCCGACGATCTCAAGAAGTTGTCGGGCGTCGGCCCCGCGCTTGAAAAGAAATTGCATGCCGCTGGCGTGACCACCTATGCCCAGATCGCGGCATGGACGGACGACGGACGTAGCTGCTATTGACGAGCAACTGTCGTTCAAGGGCCGGATCGAGCGTGAAGGCTGGATCGAACAGGCCAAAGAACTGGCCAAAGGCTAAGGAGAAACCAAATGGCACATAAAAAAGCAGGTGGTTCATCCCGTAACGGTCGCGACTCAGCGGGTCGCCGTCTTGGCGTGAAACTCTATGGCGGACAGGTCGCTGTTCCCGGCAATATCATCATCCGTCAGCGCGGCACAAAGTTCTGGCCGGGCGAGGGCGTTGGCATGGGCAAGGATCACACGATCTTCGCGACCGTCGACGGTGCCGTGACCTTCCACAAGGGTCTCAAGCAGCGCACCTTCGTATCCGTGCTTCCGGCGGCGGAGGCCGCTGAGTAAGCCCGAACCCCGGAGCTGTCACGAAATTTGGGGGATCGGCGAGAACCGCCGGTCCCCTTTCTCATTTTGGTCACAGATTGCAGCTAGAAGGCGCATCATGTCCGTAGCCGTCACCAGTTTCGCGATTTTTGCTGCCTCGCAGGTCGGCACGCCCGGCCCTGCGAACATGGCACTCATGGCGACAGGCGCGCGCTTCGGGTTTCGCGCGGCGCTGCCCTTCGTGGCAGGCGTGGCCTTGGGCAAGCAGCTGGTCATCTGGCCAGTGGGGTTTGGCCTGATGGAACTGTCGGCGCGCGCGCCCTGGGTGTTCGAAACCCTTAAATACGTCTCCGCCGCCTATATCATCTGGTTGGCCTGGCGCGTGGCGAAGATGCGCCTCGGTGCGAGCCGAGAGGAGGGGGCTGCACCGGGTTTTCTGGCCGGGCTGATCGTGCATCCGCTCAACCCCAAAGCCTGGGCCATGATCGTGGGTGGCTTCACGGCCTTCGTTGCACCCGGAACACCCGTTCTGGAAGCCACGCTGGTGATTGCGGCAGTCCTGCTGGCCTGCCAGCTTGTGTTGCACCCGCTCTGGACCCTCGCGGGCGACGGAATTTCGCGCACCGTGGCAGGAACAGTCGTGGAGCCTTATCTGATGTGGACACTTGCGGCCTTGACCGTCGCATCGGTCCTTTTCGTTTTGTTCGGAGGAGGGACATAGCGATGGAAGTGAAGAAAATAACCTTGCAGGCAACCATCGAGACCGAGCGATTCGTGCTGCGGCCCTTGCGGCGGTCGGACATGGGCTTGATCCAACTCTATTTTTCGGATGAACGCGTGGCGCGGATGACGACCTCGATCCCGCATCCGGTCCCGCCCGGCATGACCGAAGCCTTCGTGACGCGGGCCATGTCGGAAAACCCCAATGAAGTGGTCTGGGCCATGGATGGTACCAAGTCAGGTGCATCCGAGCTGATGGGGCTGATCTCGCTGGAGCGGATGGACCGCGGTCAGTCGGAAGTGGGCTATTGGGTGGCACCGGCCTATTGGAACACCGGTCTTGCGTCCGACGCCGTGCAGGCCCTGGTGACGGCGAACCCGTTTCAGGACAAGACCATGTTTGCCAGCGTCTTTCAGGACAACCCGGCCTCGGCCCGCGTTCTGACCCATTGCGGCTTCGAATACCTCGGTGTCGCCGAAAGCTACAGCCTCGCGCGCAACGGCAATGTGCCCACCTGGACATATCTGCGAAAACTGTGATTGAGCAGGGCCCGCCGCCACGCTAGGAAAGCGCATGAAGTTTCTCGATCTGTGCAAAGTCTATATTCGATCCGGCGCCGGCGGTGGCGGTTGCGTGAGCTTTCGTCGGGAGAAGTTCATCGAGTTCGGCGGGCCTGACGGTGGCGACGGTGGCGATGGCGGTTCGGTCTGGGCCGAAGCCGTCGATGGGCTGAACACGCTGATCGATTTCCGTTATCAGCAGCATTTCTTTGCGCGGAACGGACAGCCCGGAATGGGCCGTCAACGCACCGGCAAGGACGGCGAGGATATCACTCTGCGCGTGCCGGTGGGCACCGAGATCCTTGACGAAGATCAGGAAACGGTGATCACCGATCTCACGGAGATTGGCCAGAGGGTGGAACTGGCGCGCGGCGGCAATGGCGGCTTCGGCAACCTGCATTTCAAATCCGCCACGAACCAGGCGCCACGTCGCGCCAACCCGGGGCAGGACGGGGTCGAGCGCACACTCTGGCTGCGCCTCAAGCTCATTGCAGATGTGGGGCTTCTGGGGCTTCCCAACGCAGGCAAGTCGACGTTTCTGGCTGCGACCTCCAATGCGCGACCGAAGATCGCGGATTATCCTTTCACCACACTGCACCCGAACCTGGGCGTCGTGGGCGTGGACAATACCGAATTCGTCGTGGCCGATATTCCCGGCCTGATCGAAGGTGCGTCAGAGGGAAGGGGCCTCGGCGATCAGTTCCTCGGCCATGTCGAGCGCTGTGCTGTCCTGCTGCACCTTGTCGATGGCACCTCGGAGACGGTGGTCGAGGATTACAGGACGATCATCGGCGAACTTGAGGCCTACGGCGGCGATCTCGCCGGGAAACCCCGCATCACAGTGCTCAACAAGATTGATGCGATGGATGAAAAGGCGCGCACCAAGGCTTTGAAAGAATTGAAGAAGGCTTCTGGTGGCGAGGTCATGATGATGTCCGGCGTCGCGCGGGAGGGCGTGATCGAGGTCCTGCGTACCTTGCGCGGTCAGATCGACGATGACCGGCTGCGCCACAGACCCGTCGCGGAAGAAGAGCCGTGGCGTCCCTGACTTCGGCGCGACGGATCGTCGTCAAGATCGGCTCGGCCCTGCTTGTTGACCGTCAGACCGGCGCGTTGCGCAGTGACTGGCTGAAGACATTGGCGGAGGATGTTGCATGGCTCAAGGGGCTGGGCAAGGACGTGGTGCTGGTGTCCTCCGGCTCCATCGCCTTGGGGCGGGGTGTGCTCGGCCTGCCGCGCACGGAACTCGCGCTGGAACAATCGCAGGCAGCGGCGGCCGTGGGACAGATTCGTCTGGCGCGCGCCTATGAGGAAGTGCTCGCACCGCATGGCATCACCACGGCGCAGGTGCTGGTGACGCTGGAGGACAGTGCCGACCGGCGACGCTATCTCAACAGTCGTGCAACGCTGGCGCAGCTGATTACCCTGAGCGTCGTGCCGATCGTGAACGAGAACGACACGGTTGCGACCGATGAAATCCGCTTCGGCGACAACGACCGGCTCGCAGCGCAGATTGCCGTGACCGTCGGTGCGGACCAACTCATCCTGCTGTCGGACGTGGACGGGTTCTACACGGCCAACCCGTCGCAGGACGCGACTGCGACCCGGTTCGAGGTCATCGACGAGATCACGCCGGAGATCGAAGCCATGGCAGGAGATGCGGGGTCCGGTCTGTCCAAGGGTGGCATGAAGACCAAGCTGATGGCGGCCAAGACCGCAACAACCGCCGGCTGCGCCATGGCAATCACGGAAGGATCGGCGCTGAACCCTCTGAGAGCGCTGGAAAATGGTGCACAGGCCACGTGGTTCACCGCGCAGACCGATCCGCAGATCGCGCGCAAACGCTGGATCGCCGCGATCAAGCCGCGCGGCACGATCACACTGGATGCGGGCGCCGTGCAGGCTCTGCTCTCCGGCAAGAGCCTTCTGCCAGCGGGCGTCACCGCGGTCACGGGCACCTTCGGTCGGGGCGATGCCGTCGCCATTTCGGATGCCAATGG
This sequence comes from uncultured Alphaproteobacteria bacterium, assembly GCA_963715055.1. Lineage (GTDB taxonomy): Bacteria > Pseudomonadota > Alphaproteobacteria > Rhodobacterales > Rhodobacteraceae > CAVQRB01. The sequence goes on from CAVQRB010000001.1 coordinate 297,841, forward strand.
CCATACGTTAGGGCATGGTCTTGCGCGCTACACCTCGGAAGAGGCCAAGCGCATCCGGGGCCTGAAGTCGCAGGACATCGAGGCGGTGCTGGGGTATCCGGCGCGCGCGGCTTTGATCCACCGCGACGATATGGCATTGTAGGCATACCGCCGCCCCGCAACGCATGTGAAGGACGCAGGCACATGAAGGATATGGAAAACATCGCCGAGTTGATGGCTGACATCGGCGCACGGGCGAAAAAGGCCGCCGCGAAACTGGGATTCGCGAGCGCCGAGAGCAAGCAGGCAGCGCTAAATTCCGCCGCGGAGGCCATCTGGGCGCAGCGGACCGAGATATTGGCGGCCAATGCAAAAGATCTGGACTATGGTCGCGAAAAAGGGCTGTCGGATGCGATGATGGACCGTCTCGCCCTCGATGAAAACCGCCTGCGCGGGGTGATTGAGAGCCTGCGATCGGTTGCGGCGCAGGCCGATCCGGTGGGAGAGGTCCTCGCCGAGTGGACGCAACCGAGCGGTCTGCACATTCAACGAGTTCGTACGCCTCTGGGCGTGGTCGGTGTGATCTATGAAAGCCGCCCGAATGTGACCGTGGATGCCGGGGCGCTCTGCCTCAAGGCCGGAAATGCTGTGATCCTGCGGGGTGGTTCGGAGAGCTTTCACTCCTCGAAGGCGCTCCATGCCTGCCTCGTCAAGGGGCTCAAGGACGCCGGCCTGCCCGAAGATGCGATCCAACTGGTGCCGACGCGGGATCGCGCCGCTGTGAGCGAGATGCTCACCATGACCGATACAATCGACGTGATCGTGCCGCGCGGAGGCAAGGGGCTGGTCGGGCTCGTGCAGCGCGAAGCGCGTGTGCCTGTCTTCGCGCATCTCGAAGGGATCGTGCACATCTACATCGATGCCGCGGCCGATCCCGAGAAGGTGCTGAAGGTGGTGCTGAATGCCAAGACCCGCCGCACCGGTATTTGTGGTGCCGCCGAATGTCTGCTGATCCACCGCGATATTGCGGATTCCATCGGCAAGGGCATCATAAAGGCCCTGATCGATGCGGGTGTCGAGGTCCACGCCGACGAGACCCTTTCCCGGATCGACGGCACCACGCCTGCGACATCCGATGACTGGGGACGGGAATATCTCGACATGATCATCGCGGCGCGGGTCGTCGCTGATCTGGACGAGGCGATGGAGCATATCCGCACCTATGGCTCAAATCATACCGACTGCATCCTCACGGAAGATGCGCGCATCGCCAGACGCTTCATGACGGAGCTTGATTCCGCCATCCTGATGCACAACGCCTCGACGCAGTTCGCCGATGGCGGCGAGTTCGGCATGGGCGCGGAGATCGGCATTGCGACGGGCAAGATGCATGCCCGCGGACCCGTGGGTGCAGCTCAGTTGACCAGCTTCAAGTATCTTGTCACCGGCGATGGTACCGTACGCGGCTAGAAACGCAGCTTCACTTCCGATGCATTCAGTTCCGTGACGATGCGGCGGTTCTCATCGGTTGCGATGAGTGGCAGCAGGACAAACTGAACATGTGCAGGCCGCAGGTCGCTCGGGATGTCCTTCGTGGCGAGCAACGACCAATGTGCTTCGACGACATTGAGCTTGTCGGCGCGACCGTGCAGCAGCCAATGCCCGTCTGTCTGGCTGATTTCGATCCGGCCGCCGTAAGGCATCGCCGTCTCGACACAGAGCAGTGCAAGAAAAGCGAGGCGCACGGAAGCGCGCGGCTGCGCATCCATCGGGCCCCAGGCCACGTCGAGACGTCCGCCCTCCATCAGATCGTTCAGGATCGACACCACCTCTGTCCGACCCATCATCTGCTCGCCCGACGCCCCGAAGGCGATACGGAAGAAGCGGATCCGCGCGCTGGCATTTCCGACGCTTTCCTGGATGAGATCCATCTCCGGTCCGGGCGCACCCCCGGACATGCCAAGGAGTTCGAGGCCATTGTTGATGGCGCCGATGGGCGATATGAGATCGTGACAGATGCGGCTGCCGATCAGGGCCGCTAGGTTCGTACTGCTCTGTCCCATCACTGCCTCCTGTGCGAAAAGGGTTTCATGGAAGATCTCAACTCTAGTCTCTCTCCGGGCATGCTGGTCCGGCACCCCGATCATCCCGAGTGGGGGACCGGGCAGGTCCAGAGCAACATCGGTGGCAAGGTCACTGTCAACTTCCGCGAGATCGGAAAGATTGTCATTGATGGCGCCCGTGTTTATCTGCTGCTCGTCTTTGATGAATGAACAGTGTTAGCAAAAGGTTAACGCACACCTCAGGATTGTAAAGTGGAAGGAAAGGTCAGATTGCACTGGATGCCTCAATTCCTTATGATCCTAATACCTTAGCCCGAACAAGGATGACCGTCGGCCGATGAATTCAGTCACCGCGCCAGATTTTTCGGTGAAACTGGCACGAACGGACTCCGATCTGCTGGCAGCACAGCGACTGCGCTATGAGGTCTTCGTCGAGGAGCTTGGTGGTATTGGCGCGATGGTCGATCATGACCTGCGCCTCGAACGGGACAGGTTCGATCCGTTTTTCGACCATCTCCTCTTGCGTGACGAGACGCGGGATCTTGTGGTGGGGGTCTACCGGGTGATGCGGCAGGATCAGGCAAGGGCAGCCGGGCAGTTCTACTCCGCGGATGAATACGATCTCGCGCCACTCATGTCATCGGGGCGCCGCTTGCTGGAACTGGGACGATCCTGCCTGCACCGGACGTATCGTGGCGGGATGGCGCTCCATCATCTCTGGGCGGGTCTTGCAGGTTACATCGCGGAGCATCAGATCGACATCCTCTTCGGTGTGGCGAGCTTTCACGGAACCGACGCTCGCGCGCTCGCTCAACCACTCGGCATGCTCCATCACCGCCATCTTGCCCCGAAGGACATGCGGGTCAGGGCGCGGGCGGAAGGATTCCAGCAGATGGACATGGTCGCAGAACAGGCGCTCGACCGTCGCGCTGCGATGCTTGCGATACCACCGCTGATCAAGGCCTACTTGCGTCTTGGTGGCGTGGTGGGAGAGGGGGCCTTCATCGATCGCAGTTTCAACACCACGGATGTCTGCCTGATCCTCGACACTGCCCGCATGAATGCGGAACAGGCCAATCGCTACCGCGGTTTGCGCGGATGAGCAGTCCGACGTGGCGCGGAGAACCGATTCCGCCGGTCCCACCGATGGGGGCTGCTGACTGGGGCAGGGTGGTCCTGCGGGGTGTTCCGCTCTTTTTGGTCGTCTTCGGCGGGTTGCTGCTTCATCTCGTCCTGCGCCTTGTCGAGGCGCCGTTCTTCGGCGCATCCCGTCCGCTGACACCTGGCGTGACCGTTCGCGTCTGCCGTCTGGCCTTGCGCCTTTTGCGGATCAGGCCGGAGGTTTGGGGGCGCCCGCTGGAAGGCCCCGGCGCGGTTGTCGCCAACCATTCGAGCTGGCTTGATATTTTCGTGCTCAATGCGAGCAAGCGCATCTATTTCGTCTCCAAGGCTGAGGTCGCCCGCTGGCCGGGGATCGGCTGGCTGGCGCGCGCGACAGGCACTGTGTTCATCACGCGTGACCGGACCAAGGCGGCAGAACAGGCGGCGATTTTTCGCACCCGCCTCACGCTGGGGCATCGGCTGCTGTTCTTCCCCGAAGGCACCAGCAGCGACGGCCAGCGCGTATTGCCATTCAAGACAACGCTCTTTGCCGCCTTTTTCGATCAGCAGCTTCGCGACACCCTGTCGATCCAACCCGTCAGCGTGTCCTACAAGGCGCCAGAAGGTCAGGACCTTCGGTTTTACGCATGGTGGGGGGACATGGGCTTTGGCTCACATCTGCTGCGTGTCCTCGCAGCGCGCGGCTCAGGACGGGTCACGCTGGTCTACCACGCACCACTGCCGGTGGCTGACTATGCGGACAGAAAAAGCCTCGCAGCTGCCTGCGAGGCATTGGTCAGAGCCGGATATCGAAGCTGACGGGCAGGGGGCGAGCCCCCTTCACTTCTTGTAAAAGAAAGCGCTGTTGGGAACAGGTTCGAGGCCATCGCTGTCCGGGCCCCATTCCATCATCAGGCAGGCGGTGCCTTTTTTCTGGAAATAGGTGGCTTCCAGCGCGTAATAACCCGCACTCGGGACTTCGATTTCCTGCTCGCCGGCATAGCCACAGGCATGCACGCCGTCATAAAAGCCGACTTTCTGCCCGCCGATATGTATTTCCAGACCGTCGTTGTTGAGGAAATCCACCGTGTAGGTGCCCGGCGCGTCGAACTTGATGTAGCCGCTGATGGAGGCCGCGATCTTCATCGCCTTGTCGGCGGTCATCGTGAGATCGCCTTCCTTCGTGTCGTCGTAGTTGAGGCCTGCGAGGGGCTTGCCGGGCTTGCCCGATTTTAGCGCGTTCTTGGCGTCCTTGATCGTCTGCACATTCCCCGGATAGGCGTACACGACAGCCAATCCACTCGCCAGGGACCCTGCGGAGGGTTGCGGATTGGCTGGTGCAAGCGCCAGCGGCGCAGCGACGGCAGCGCCGGCGAGAAAGAGCGTCGCCGCGACGGACACGGCTGAAATCGAGAAAGTCATGGTTCACCCCCAATGGAAACCAATTGAACGAAAGCCTCTCGGCCTATCCAAGGATATTAAGGCGTGGCAGGCCCTGGTTGCAAGCGGTCCGCTGGATCAAGCTCGGCGCAAGGGCGTTTTTTGCCGTCAATGCCCCCTTGCGGCAGCCGCCGTGCTGGCCTATAGCGCTCGCACTGAAACCCGCAGGCGGGGTTTGGGCTTATCGGGGGAGACATCCCCGAGGGTCCTCCGGTTGGCAGAAACCTGTCATGCCCCCGCCGAGGATAAAACCGGAAAGGTATAAAGACATGGCTCTTCCAGAGTTCACCATGCGCCAATTGCTTGAAGCAGGCGTGCACTTCGGCCACCAGACGCAGCGTTGGAATCCCCGCATGGGTCCGTTCATCTACGGCGCGCGCAACGGCATCCACATCATGGACCTCACGCAGACCGTTCCCATGCTGGACGCGGCCCTCAACGTGATCCGTGAAACCGTCGCCAAAGGCGGCAGCATCCTCTTCGTCGGCACCAAGCGCCAGGCCCAGCAGCCCATCGCCGAAGCCGCCGAGAAATGCGCGCAGTATTACATGAACCACCGCTGGCTCGGGGGCACGCTGACCAACTGGCAGACCGTTTCCCAGTCGATCAACCGCCTGAAGTCCATCGACGAACAGTCGGAAAACGGCTTTGGGGGGCTGACCAAGAAAGAGCGCCTCGGCATGGAGCGCGATCAGGCGAAACTTCAAGCCTCGCTCGGCGGGATTCGCGAAATGGGCGGCCGTCCGGACCTGATATTCGTCATCGACGTCAAGAAGGAAGCGCTTGCCGTGGCGGAAGCCAACAAACTCGGCATCCCGGTTGTCGCGGTGGTGGACACCAACTGCTCGCCCGATGGCATCGACTATATCATCCCGGGCAATGACGACGCCGCGCGGGCCATCTCGATGTACTGCGACCTGGCAGCCCGTGCCGCTCTGGACGGGATGTCCGCGCAACTGGGCGCTGCTGGCGTTGACATCGGTGCGATGGAAGAAGCGCCCGTGGAAGAAGCTGTTGCCGATGCCGCCGAGGCATCCGCAGAAGCCTGATCCGCGGCTGTCACACGCATGACACATGGGGCAGGGATCACCTGCCCCGACACCTTTATTCTTTTTGAGGAGAACCTGAGATGACGATTACAGCATCCATGGTGAAAGAACTGCGCGAATCGACCGGCGCGGGGATGATGGACGCGAAGAAGGCGCTCACCGAAACCGGCGGCAACATGGACGAAGCCGTGGACTGGCTGCGGACCAAGGGCCTTGCGAAAGCGGCCAAGAAATCCGGTCGGACCGCTGCCGAAGGCCTCGTGGCCGTACATGTCGAAGGTGGCAAGGGTATCGCCGTCGAAGTGAACTCCGAGACCGATTTCGTTGGCAAGAACTCCGAGTTTCAGGAAATGGTCGGCAAGATCGCCTATGCGGCAATGGGCGTCGATGACGTCGATGCCCTGAAGAACGCCGATATCGGCGGCAAGACCGTCGAGGCCCTGATCACCGACAAGATCGCCACCATCGGCGAGAACATGTCGCTGCGCCGGATGGCGGGGATCTCCGGCGATGCTGTCGTGTCCTATGTCCACAATGCGGCCACCCATGGCATGGGCAAGATCGGCGTTCTGGTCGCCATGACCGGCGGCAATGAGACCTTCGGCAAGCAAGTCGCCATGCATATCGCAGCGGTGAACCCGGCGTCGCTCTCTGAAGCGGACCTCGATCCGGCCGTTGTGGAAAAGGAAAAGCAGGTCCAGATGGACATCGCGCGCGAAAGCGGCAAACCCGAAGCCGTGATCGAAAAGATGATCGTCGGCCGGATGCAGAAGTACATGTCCGAAGTCACACTGCTGAACCAATCCTTCGTTGTGAACCCCGACCTGACCGTTGGCGCTGCCGCCAAGGAAGCAGGGGCGACCATCACAGGCTTCGTTCGGCTTGAAGTGGGCGAAGGCATCGAGGTGGTGAAAGAGGATTTTGCCGCCGAAGTCGCCAAGACTGCCAAGGGCTGATCAGAAGAAATCTGCAATGAGAAAGGCGGCCACTTGGCCGCCTTTTTTATTACTTACAGATACTTACAGGGCGCTTCTAGTCCGAAACGCGTACTTTCATCGCATCCATGGACAAGACATATCCATATGCGCCAAAGCCGCAAATGATTCCAACGCAAACCTTTGAAATATATGATTTATGTCTGAATTCTTCGCGGGCATGCACATTGCTGAGATGCAGTTCGATGGCAGGCAACTCCACCGAAGCAATGGCATCCATCAACGCAATGGATGTATGCGTATAGGCGCCTGCATTCAGGATTATGCCGTCATGCACACCACGCGCGGCATGGATGTGATCGATCATTACGCCTTCATGGTTCGACTGGGCAAATGTCACCGACACACCGATTTTCACAGCGTGATCTGTGCACATGCGTTCGATATCGGCGAGCGTGGTTCTTCCATAAACCTCTGGCTGTCTGGTACCAAGCAGGTTCAAGTTCGGGCCGTTCAAAATGAGAAAAGAGGGCATGATGGATCTTTCGCAGGGTCTTTCCGTGCTTAAACGGTTGCAGGGGACGCTGTCCAGAGGTCAGCATCCCGGCCGGTCAAGGGATGGGGCGCGTGACTGGAAATGGAATCTCAAGACACGTTGCGACTGGTTCCGCTATCTCGGTTTCCTCAGTTCTTCTCTGAAGGCTTCGGTTGGGGTTCGCCACCCGAGGCACTTTCTGGGTGTGCCGTTCAAGCGGTGACAAATCGACTTCATATCTCGATTTGAGAGCGCGGCCACGGGAGCATCTCTAGGCAGATAGCGACGCGCAGGCTTGTTCGGTTCTCGACCGATCCTTTTTGCCACGGTCAAACGGGATCGATTTGCGTGCTGGCTGGGGCAGGGGTTCCATCATGTCCATCAGCCGGTTCATCAGATGCGTTGTGTTGCGGTCGCTGTTACGGAACAACACAGCAAAGCGGGTCTTGCGTTCGGCTAACGAAGCGACGTTGGTCTTACCCTGCGCCCTCTCAAAGATCTTCAGATCGCCTTCCCATTCGCCGAACGTCTTACGTGTTTTGACGTAGTCGGGCCGTTCATGGATGGACCGATCGGTGGAAAAACGAGGCCACGCGGCGTGCGGCGGCGCCGTGGTTGACGTTTCTTACGTCGGTGCGGCAGATGGCGCGCCAATTCTTCGGACTGGCCACCTGGACCGTAAACGTAGGCATAAATTCTCTCGTGGCTGACGCGGATCGGCTGTCCGTCGTACTGCAAACGACCCGCGATCTGTTCGGGTGACCATCCGGCCTCCAGCTGCGTGATCACGTGCTTTCGCAGGTCCACAAACCGCACCAGTTTGCGCCGCCGCGCGCGGCGTCCGACGGCAGACCTCTGCGCTGTCATACCGTAGTAACCGTTCAGCTTTGGCAGCTCGTCGTCGACATATCTTTTGCGCTTGATCTCGCGAAACACCGTTGAACGATGTCTGCCGATCTCAGCAGCGATCCTGTCCACAGACATCTTCGCATTCAAAAAATCTTCAATTGTGCGTCTTTCACGCAATCCCAACTCTGTGTGGGCCATCTTCCGTTCTCCTTGCTTTCCAGCAAGACAGGGGATTTGTCGCAACCCGTTCAGAACGTGCCCAAACCTGTTCCATTAGCTTTATAATCAGTATTATGTAATTTATATTACTGTCGAAATATGGAGCTCTATAAATTACTTCAATAGCTTACGCATCAACACTGCAGTTCCTCGTCACTCCTTTGAAAGCCCTCTCAGCACATATTGTGCAAGGCGTGCAGCGCCTTCACCAATCGGATCCTCGGGCCCTGTGAGCTGCAGTTCCGCGATACGGTTCTGCCAGCGCACGGTTGCGGCGGTCACATCGTCAGGCAATCCGAGGTCCTGCAAGGTCTTGGCGACTTCTTCCATTTCCGCCGCGCGCCGCCTTCCATGCGTCATGACGCGCTCGAGATTATACGCCGTGCGTGCGTCCCAGTCAGTGCCGGGATGGCTGATGCTTAATGATGGCATGACATCGTCTACGACATCAGCGGCGACAGCGGCAAGAATGAACTCTGCCGTAAGCGCTTCGAGGCCCTTGACGAAAACCGAGCGGATCATCTTGATCGAAGATGCCGCGCCGATGTCGCCAGCAACCACGCTCGGAGACATCGGCAAGGCCTCCAGAAGCGGTGCGACCGCAGCGGCATGTGGCCCCGAAACAAGCAAGGGCACCATATTGCGTTTGGGATGCACCGGCGCCATTACCGCCACATCGACGTAACGCGCGCCGCCTTTCTCGATCCGCGCTGCGGACAACCGCTTCGACGATGGCGCGCAGGAATTCAGATCGCAAAAATAAGCACCTTGCGGCAGCTTTCCTGCAACGCTTTCGGCGGCTTTCATGGCCTGATCCGCCGTGACGGTCGAGAAAACAAGATCCGCCTCGGCCACAGCATCCGCTGGCGTATGGGCAAGCGAAACGCCAAGCTGCGCCGCACGATGCTCTATTTCCGATGCAGTTTCGGCCGAATTCTGCTTGATGTCGAATGCCGTGATCCGCTGCGGGTCCGGGAATTTCCACCCTGAAATCAAGGCCGAAGCAGCCTCGCCAAGGCCGATGAACGCAATTCTTGTCATGCAGCCTCCCGCGTGGCACCCCGATCAAAGACAGCATCCGGACAAGCTTGTGTCAACACGCCCTGGCGTTAACGGCTTTCCAAAAGCGATGTCACTGGCCTATGATCAGGCGGCAGAATGGCGCTTGGAATGAGAATGTCAGACCGGTACAGCAAGGGAATGCAGATCCGCCGAAAGGTGCTGGGCGATGCGCATGTCGATCGTGCGGAAGCTGCGAAAACCGCATTCGATGCCCCTTTTCAGGCTTTCATCACCGAAAGCGCCTGGGGCACGGTATGGGCATCGGATGCCATATCGCTGCGCGAGCGGTCGATGCTGACGCTGGCCTTGCTCGCGGCGACGGGCAATTTCGACGAGATCCCGATGCACATCCGCGCGACCGCGGCGACCGGTGCCAGCAAGACGGACGTGATGGAGGCTTTCCAGCATGTGGCCATTTACGCCGGCGTCCCGCGCGCCAACAGGGCCATCAAGCTCGCCAAGGACACCTACGCTGAAATGGAGGCGGAGGCGTGAGCCAGGACGGAAGTGGTTTTTTCCCGCGCGACTGGACGCGCCAGCCCCCTGCCCTGAGCCCCGGCTACAAGACCAGTGTGACGCGCGCACCGTCTTTGCCGAAGATCTCAATGCAGGCCACGCTGTCGGAGATGACCGGGCCGGTTTTCGGGAAGGAGCTGATTGGCCCGCTCGACAATGACCTCATTCTCAATTTCGCGAAACCGAATGAAATGGCGCTCGGCCAGCGGATCATCGTTCACGGTCGGGTCCTTGATGAGAACGGCCGCGGTCTGCCGGGCGTGCTGATCGAAATCTGGCAGGCCAATGCGGGCGGGCGATATCGCCACAAGAAGGATGGCTATCTCGCGCCGCTTGACCCCAATTTCGGCGGTTGCGGGCGGATAATCACCGATGAAGAGGGGGCGTACCGCTTCAGGACAGTCAAGCCCGGCGCCTATCCATGGCCTAATCGAACGAACGACTGGCGACCGTCGCATATCCATTTTTCGCTTTTCGGTCATAGTTTTGCGCAACGGCTCATCACGCAGATGTATTTTGAAGGCGACCCGTTGATCTGGATGTGTCCGATCGTGGCGACGATCCCGGATCGGGACGCAATCCAGCAATTGATCGCACCGCTCGACATGATGCAAGCAATCCCGATGGATGCGCGCGCCTACCGTTTCGACATCGTGCTCCGCGGGCGTCGCGCGACCCACTTCGAGAACCGGCCGGAGGGCATGTGATGCAGCGCATCGACCGGCTTCATGAAACAGCGTCGCAGACAGCGGGCCCCTACGTCCACATCGGCTGCATGCCGAATTATTGCGGTATCCCCGGCGTTTACGCGAATGATCTCGGTGGCGCGATGATTGACGACAAGGCGACCGGCACGCGGATTTCGATCCGGGGCCGTGTTTTCGACGGTACTGGATCCCTCGTCAAGGACGCCATGGTCGAGCTTTGGCAGGCAGACGCTTCTGGCCGCTTCGGCGCGTCAGACCCGCGCGGCGCGGGTGATCCGCACTTCTGCGGGTTCGCCCGACGTGCCTGCGACAACGAGGACGGGTTCTGGCATGTCGACACCATCAAGCCGGGCGCCGTCCCCTTTCCTGACGGACGGACGATGGCGCCGCATGTCCTGCTCTGGGTCGTGGCCCGCGGCATCAACATCGGCCTTCAGACGAGACTGTATTTTCCGGATGAAGCGGAGGCGAATACCAGCGACCCTGTCCTGCAGAGTATCGAGCATCGCAACCGGATCGCCAGCCTGATTGCCCGTCAGGACGGAGACTTCATGTACAGCTTTGATATCTTCCTTCAGGGCCCTGAGGAGACTATTTTTTTCGATGTCTGATCCTTGCATTCTCTGCGTCGCCATCACCGGCAGCGTGCCGACCAAAGCGGCTAACCCCGCCGTTCCGATCTCCGTCGAGGAGCAGATCGAGAGTACGCAGGAAGCCTTTGAGGCCGGTGCCTCGATCTGTCATGCCCATGTGCGCAATGCGGATGAGACGCCTTCATCGGACCCGGAAAAATTCGCGCGCCTGAAGGAAGGCTTGGAAAAACACTGTCCGGGCATGATCATCCAGTTCTCCACCGGTGGCCGTTCCGGTGCCGGGCAAGCGCGTGGCGGCATGTTGCCATTGCGCCCCGACATGGCCTCTCTGTCCGTGGGCTCGAACAATTTTCCGACCCGCGTCTATGAGAACCCGCCTGACCTGGTGGCCTGGCTTGCGGGCGAAATGCGTAAGTACGAGGTGACACCGGAAATCGAAGCCTTCGATCTGTCGCATATTCTGCATGCCATCAGGATGCATGGGGCGGGTGAATTGCACGGACAGCTCTATGTGCAATTCGTCATGGGGGTTAAAAACGCGATGCCTGCGGACAAGGAGGTCTTTGATTTCTATATCAAAACGTTGAAGACCCGCGCGCCGGAGGCAGCGTGGTGCGCGGCGGGGATCGGTCCGGCGCAGATCGAGGTGAACGAGTGGGCAATCGCGGCAGGTGGACATACGCGGGCCGGGCTCGAAGACAACGTGCGCCTTGATCGCGAGCGACTGGCACCGTCAAACGCCGCACTGATCAAGCGGGCTGCGGACCTGTGCGAGAAATACGAACGACCGGTTGCGACCTGGCAGCAAGCGCGGCGCATTCTGGGTCTGCGGTCGATGGCGGTGTGACCCCCTACCCCAGCGCGTAGCCGGCTCCTCGGACCGTGCGCAAGGGATCGGATCCGCCGTGGCGCGTCAAGGCTTTGCGCAAGCGTCCGATATGGACGTCCACGGTGCGTGTGTCGACGTAGATATCCCGCCCCCAGACGCGGTCCAGCAATTGTTCGCGACTGAAGACGCGGCCCGGTTTTTCCATGAAAGTGGACAAGAGCCGGAATTCAGTCGGGCCGAGCCGCAGTTCCTTGTCTCCGCGATTGACGCGGTAACTGCTTGAATCAAGGACGATATCCTCATACTCCAAACGCTCGCCGGTTACCGAAGGTCGGACCCTGCGCAACTGGCTGCGAACCCGGGCCATCAATTCGACTACGGAGTAAGGCTTGATCACATAGTCATCTGCGCCAGTCTCGAGGCCACGCACGCGGTCGACTTCCTCGGAACGCGCCGAGAGCATGATGATCGGGATGTTCCGCGTCTCCGACTTGATCTTGAGCCGCCGACAGACCTCGATACCGCTGAGGTTCGGCATCATCCAGTCCAGCACGATCACGTCCGGCGCGGCCTCGTCGACCAGCATGAGCGCTTCCTCGCCATCCTGCGCGCGGGTCACGTCGAACCCTTCGGCCTCGAGGTTGTAGGCAAGAACCTCGCGCTGCGCCGGTTCGTCCTCGACCACCAGAACACGGGGCTGATCGGCTGACATCACACCTGTCCCTTTATCAATGTGGAGGTCTTGTCCGCCTTGGGTCGGCTTTCCTCGGGGGGCTCGCCGGTAACGAAATAGACAACCTGTTCCGCGATCGAAGTCACGTGGTCGCCCATGCGCTCGATGTTCTTGGCGATGAAATGCAGGTGCATGCAGGCCGTGATGTTGCGCGGATCTTCCATCATGAAGGTGAGGAATTCGCGGAAGAGCGCATTGTACATCTGATCGACTTCCTGATCCCTGGCGATCACATCCGCAGCCAGTTCGGCGTCTCGCTGGACGTAGGCATCGAGCGCATCTTTCAGCATGCGCTCGACCTCGCGCGCCATCCGCCGCAGCGCACCTGTACTGTCGCTCACCGGCGCCATCTGGGTCAGGACGCTTGTGCGTTTGGCCATGTTTTTCGCATAGTCGCCAATACGTTCCAGGTTGGCGCTTATCTTGATCACGCTGAGGATCAGCCGCAGGTCGCTGGCAATCGGCGCGCGGAGCGCGATCACGCGCGCGGTTTCTTCGTTGACCATTTCCTCGAGATCGTCGATGGCCTTGTCGGCGGCACGCACCTGTTCGGCCAGCTCCTCGTCGCGGGTGTCGAGCGAGCGCGCAGCATCGCGGATCGCGGCTTCCACAAGGCCGCCCATCTTCATGATCTGGGCCTGTATCGCCTCCAGATCGCGGTCGAAAACCGATGCAATATGTTGTTCTCTCATCGTCTTATCCAATCCGACCTGTGATATAGCTTTCCGTGCGGGGATCTTTGGGGTTGGTGAAGATGTGGCCCGTCTCACCGTATTCCACAAGGTTGCCGAGGTGGAAGAAGGCGGTTTTCTGGCTGACCCTTGCTGCCTGCTGCATCGAGTGTGTGACGATGACCACGGAATAATTCTGCCTCAGCTCGTCGATCAACTCCTCGATCTGCGCGGTCGCAATCGGATCAAGTGCGGAGCATGGCTCGTCCATCAGAAGGACTTCGGGTTCCGTCGCCACGGCACGCGCGATGCAGAGCCGCTGCTGCTGTCCGCCGGAAAGGCCTGTGCCGGGGGCAGTGAGGCGGTCCTTTACCTCGTTCCAGATCGCGGCACGGCGCAAGGCACGTTCCACGATGTCATCGAGATCCGCCTTGTTCTTGGAGAGCCCGTGAATGCGCGGCCCGTAGGCCACGTTGTCATAGATCGACTTCGGGAAGGGATTGGGCTTCTGGAACACCATGCCGACCTTGGCGCGCAGTTGAACCGGGTCTACGCGCTTGTCGTAGATGTCCTCGCCGTCGATGAGGATGTCACCCTCCACGCGGCAAATATCAATTGTGTCGTTCATCCTGTTGATACACCGCAGGAAAGTGGATTTTCCACATCCCGAAGGGCCAATGAAGGCCGTCACGGTATTGTCCTGAATGTCGACGCTGACATCCTTGATGGCATGTGTGTCGCCATAGTACACCTGCACGCCCTTGGCGGCGATCTTGACAGCCTTCGTGTCCACGTCTCTCTCCAGTATTCTCATGTCGTTCATGTCGGTTCCCCTTACCAGCGGCGCTCGAAGCGACGGCGCAGGATGACGGCTATGGTATTCATCGTGATGAGGAACCCAAGCAGGATGATGATGCCGCCCCATGCACGTTCGTAGAACGCCGGATCGGAGCGTTTCGCCCATTCGTAGATCTGGGCGGGCATGGCGGAGTTCGGTGAAAGAAGCCCGGTCGCGATGCTGTCAGGCGCATTCGAGGCGATGAAGCCGACCATCCCGATCAGGAGCAAAGGCGCGGTTTCACCCAAGGCCTGGGCAAGTCCGATGATCGTTCCGGTCAGGATGCCGGGCGCCGCGAGCGGCAGGACGTGGTGAAAGACCGATTGCATCTTCGAGGCGCCGACCCCCAGTGCCGCATCCCGGATCGAGGGCGGCACAGCCTTGAGTGAGGCGCGGGTGGAGATGATGATCGTGGGCAAGGTCATCAGGGTCAGCACCAGCCCCCCCACCAACGGCGCGGAGTTCGGGCAGATGCATGTAGTTGATGAAGACGGCGAGGCCAAGGATCCCGAAGACAATCGAAGGTACCGCGGCGAGGTTCGAGATGTTCACCTCGATCACATCGGTGATCCAGTTCTTCGGGGCGAATTCTTCGAGATAGATGGACGCGGCCACACCGATCGGCAGCGCCAGCAACAGCACCACCATCATCATGAAGAAGGATCCGATCATCGACACGCCGATGCCGGCGGACTCCGGGCGCGCGTCGGAACTGTCGGAGCCTGTGATGAACTCAAGGTTAAACCGCTTTTGGATCGCCTCTTGGGCTACCAACTCGTCTACGAAATCAAGCTGTTCAGAGCTGATGTTCTTGTCGTTTGCGATACTCTCGCGGCTGACGCGGTCCTTGAGGTAGCCATCGACACGTCCGGAGGCCAGGAACTCGAACGTCACCGATTCTCCGACAATCTGCGGGTTGGCGAGCACGTAATCGCGCATCTGCGCTGGCGCGCCGTCCGAGAGGATGCCCGCCATGGCCTTCGGGTCGAGACCGGCACCAATGCCCTTTTCGGACGCAAGGCGCTCGAAGGCGTCACGCAGCAGCGGCGCGTATCCGAAAGTCGACACTTTCTTCATTTCTTCCGGGTCGCGGTTGCCGGCCTTGTCCAGTTTGTCGGCGGGCAGGGCGACCTCCAGCGTGACGAATGTCTGCTGGAAGGCGCCGGTGCCGCGTGAGATGATGTTGTAGACCAGCACAAAGAGCATCAGCAGGCCGATGCCGATCGCGATGATCCCGTAGGCCTTGAAGCGGGCTTCGGCTGCGTTGCGTCGGCGCGTACGCTTGTCCTGGATCAGAAGCGATCCCTTGCCCTCGGCCGGAATGGCGCCCGGGATATCCTGTGCGGCGGCGTCGGTCATTCGTATTGCTCCCGATATTTGCGGACGATGTAGAGGGCCAGCACATTGAGCCCGAGCGTCAGGATGAAAAGCGTGAGCCCGAGGGCGAAGGCGACCAGCGTCTCGGGGCTGGCAAAATCCGTGTCACCGGTCAGCTGGCTGACGATCCGGGTGGTGATCGTCGTCATTGCTTCAAGCGGGTTGAGCGAGAACTTGGCGATCGCCCCTGCCCCGAGCACCACGATCATGGTCTCACCGATGGCGCGCGACGCCGCCAGCAGGACCGCGCCCACGATCCCCGGCAAGGCTGCGGGCAAGACCACTTGCCGTATTGTTTCCGACGGCGTGGCACCAAGACCGAGGGAGCCGTCGCGCATCGATTGCGGGACCGCGTTGATGATGTCATCGCTGAGCGACGACACGAAAGGGATGAGCATGATGCCCATCACGAGCCCGGCGGTCAGCACAGCGGTTGCACCGCTCATCCACTCAACGCCCAGAACTCCCTGCTCGCCGCGTCCGAAAAGGTTGACCAGCGCCGGCCCGACGGTGAGCAGAGCGAAGAGACCGTAAACGATGGTCGGAATGCCTGCGAGGATTTCGAGCAGCGGTTTGGCGGCGGCGCGCACCTTGCTCCCGGCATATTCCGAAAGATAGATCGCGGCGAAGAGCCCGACCGGAACAGCGACCAGCAGCGCGATCAGCGAGATGTAAAGGGTTCCCCAGAGCAGCGGCAGGATCGAGAGCGAGCTGTTCCCGCGGAAATTCGGCGCCCATTCGGTGCCGAAGAAGAAGTCCGTCCAGGGGTGCAGGCGGAAGAAATTGATGCTCTCGAAAAGCATCGACAGTATGATCCCGAGCGTGGTCAGGATCGCCAGCGACGCCGCCAGAATAAGCAGCGCAAGGGCCCCGCGCTCCACGGTATTGCGGGCACGGAAGTCGGCGCGGGTCACAAAGATTGCGGCACAGGCACCGATCACAGCCAGTCCGATGACAACGAGGGTCATCCAGAGCGAACCCGTCGAAGACATCGAACGGTAGGTCTGCGCCGCGGTCAGAACTTCGGGCTGAACATCGGAACCGAGTGCCACGCCGATGCCCGCGAGCAATTCGCGGATGTTGGTTTCCCCAGCCTTCAGGTCGGTGGCCTCGGTGTCGCTCAGGACGCCCTGGCTCACGGCAACGTCCAGCCCGTCGGCGATGCGGCGCACGTCAGACATGACCAGCCCCCGCGACGATCCGTCAGAGACAGCGCTCGGCGGGATCAGCTTGATCACGGTGTTTTCGATGACCATCGGCTGCGCCAGCAACCAGATCATCAGGACACCAAGCGCCGGCACCGCCGTGAACATCGCGGCGTTGTAGCCATAATAATTCGGCAGCGAATGCAGAAGCCGGATATCACCGCCCGCCGAAGCGCGCGCCCGGAAGCGGGCCATGAAAAATGCGGCGATGGTCAGAGCCAGCACGACTAGGGCGATAAATCCGGGTGATCCAAAAGCCATGAAAAGGCGCTCCACTCAGCGGGTCTTTAAGAAAGCCGGGGGCGACACGCGCCGCCCCCGGACAAACTGCTTTTAAGGCTCAGGAGTTGCCGCCCATGACGGCTTCGTCTGCGACCTTTGCCTGGGTCTCGGCCAGTGCCGGGTCGGACACGAGGCCGTAGGCTGCGAGCGGGCCATCGGGGCCGGCGATCTCGTCGGAAACGAAGAACTCCGCGAATTCTTTCAGTCCGGGGATCACGCCGATATGCGCCTTCTTGATGTAGAAGAAAAGCGGACGCGACACCGGATATTCACCTGTCGAGATGCTCTCGGTCGAGGGCACGACGCCGGACATGGTGGCAACCTGAAGCTTGTCGGTGTTGTTCTCGTAGAAGGCCAGACCGAACACGCCGATGCCGTCCTTGTTGCTCTCAATGCGCGCCAACGTTTCGGTGTAGTCACCGTCGATGTCCACGGATTTGCCGTCGGTGCGGATCGCCATGCATTTGCCTTCGGCGGTGTCCTCATCGACGCCTGCATCCAGCATTGCCTGCAGGAAACCACCCTCTTCGCAGCCTGCGAGGATCACTTTTTCCTCGAAGACTTCGCGGGTGCCGTGCTTGGTGCCGGGGATGTAGGCCTGGATCGGTTGTGCCGGGAACGCCGGGTTCACCTGGTCCCATGTGGTCAGCGTGTTGGCTTTCAACTCGCCGTCGATGAAATGCTCGGCGGCCAGCGCCTTGTACCAATCGACCGGCGTGAACTCGAAGGAGTTACCATTGATGTCGGAGGCGAAGACGATGCCATCATAGCCGATGCGCACTTCGATGATGTCGGTCACGCCGGCTTCGGCGCAGGCGGCAACTTCCTTTTCACGGATTGCGCGCGACGAGTTGGCGATATCGACAGTGTTTTCGCCGACGCCTTCGCAGAAACGCTTGAGACCAGCGGAAGAACCACCGGATTCGACGACCGGTGTCGGGAAGTCGAAATTTTCACCGAAGGCTTCGGCGACGATGGATGCATAGGGCAGCACGGTGGAGGAGCCTGCGACTTGCACGTTGTCGCGCGCGGCAGCGGCAGAAGCGGAAACGGCGGCGATGGCCAGCGCGGATGTTGTGAGTTTGACGAACGACATGAGATCTCCTGTCAGTTTTTCGCGAATCCGATCGCCCCCATGGCGATCCTGATGGGCCTGACCTAGGCCGTCAGGACTATGCTTTTGTGACAACTGAGTAACAGTTTTATGACAACGCACTGTTTTACGGTTTATCAATGGCTTATGGAAGCCAATCTGAGCACCGTTGTGCCTCCGGCGCGAAAAGCGGTCGAATCGCCTGGCCCACTCAGGGAATCTGGAGCGGCAGCACGACCGTGAACTGCGCGCCCTCCCCGAGCTCACTTTCGACGCGCAACCGGCCCCGGTGGCGCGTGATGATATGCTTGACGATCGCAAGACCGAGCCCGGTGCCTCCCAGGGCGCGGCTGCGGTGGCTGTCAGCGCGGTAGAAGCGTTCGGTCAACCGCGGCAGGTGGATCGCATCAATGCCGGGCCCATAGTCGATCACATGCACTCGCACGCCCGCCGCGCGCAGGGCAGGATCGCGGTCTGTCGGCACCACCTTGACGGTGACGCGCTTGCCTGAAGCGCCATACTTGATCGCATTCTCGATCAGGTTGGTGAAGACCTGCATCAATTGGTCCGAATCGCCGGTCAGCACCACGGGGCTGTCGCCGAACTCCGCCTCGAGGACGACGCCCGCTTCGTCCGCCAGCGGCTTGAGGCTCCGCATCACCAACCCCAGCAACCCGATCAGGTCCACCTGATCGCGCGGCCTGACCCTTTCGCCATCCTCGACCCGGCTCAACGACAAAAGATCACCGACGAGCCGGTTCATCCGCCCCGCCTCGCCTTCCATGATGTCGAGAAACCGGTCACGGGCAGCCGCATCGTTTCTGGCGGGACCGCGCAAGGTTTCGATGAAGCCCATGAGCGCAGTGAGCGGCGTGCGCAATTCATGGCTGACATTCGCCACGAAATCCCGTCGCATCTTGCTTGCCTGCTCGACCGGCGTCACGTCGAGAAAACTCAGGACAATGACCCGCAAGGCCGGCACCGAGCGCACACTGACCTGAAAGCTGGTGTCCTGCGCGCCATCGTTTGACAAGAACGGACACTGGCGCGGACTGCCGTCGCGCAGCACGGCTTCCACCGCCTCGATCAGCGCAGGCTGGCGCAGGATGGTGACGAAGTTGCGCCCCTCTATCCCCTGCCCGATCAGCGTGCGCGCATCGGTGTTCGCGGCGATGATCCGTTCTGCCCCATCGATCGCCAGTGCCGGCAAGGGAATGGCCGCCAGCAGATCGGGCAGGTTTTCGGTCACGTCCGTGCGGCCGCCACGGCATCCGCAAATATGGCACAGAGCGCGTCCGGATCCTCAAGGCCGACTGAGACGCGGAAGAACCCTTCCGAGATGCCAAGTTCTGCACGGCTTTCCGGGCTCAGGGCCCGATGGGACGAGGAGGCGGGATGCGACAGGGTGGTGCCCACATCGCCAAGCGTCGGCGCGAAGGAGATCCCTTCGGCTGCCCGCGTGAAGGCATTTGCGGCAGCCCTGCCTCCCTCGATCTCGAAGCTCACCATGTTGAAGGTTTGCCCCTTGAGAAGTTGCTGCGCCAGCGCATGGTCCGGGTGATCCACGCGGCCGGGATAGAGCACGCGCTTGACGCCAGGCAGCCCTGCCAGATGGTCGGCCAGCCGGATCGCCGTGGACTGCGCCCGCTCGTAGCGCAGATCGAAGGTCAACATCCCGCGCTCGCCGAGCCAGCAGTCGAAAGGGCTGGCCGTCATGCCCGTGGTCACGGTGAAAATTCTGAGCCGGTCGTTGAGCGCCTTGTCGCGCGCCGCAACATAGCCCAGCATCACATCGGAATGCCCCGCAAGCAGTTTGGTGATCGAATGGATGACGATGTCCGCTCCAGCCGCGAAAGGCTGGAAGGCACGCGGCGTGGTGAATGTATTGTCAACGACCAGCAGCACGTCCTTCTCTTTCGCCAGCGCCACCAGACCGTCGATATCGGCAAGGCGCAGCGTGGGGTTCGAGACCACCTCTACGAGGATCATCCTCGTTTCGGGGCGGATCGCCGCGCGCATCGCCGCCATGTCGCCCGGATCGACCATCGAGGTAGCGATCCCGAGACGCGGCAGGTCTTCGTTCATCATGCGCAGCGAACGCCCGTAAAGCTGGTTACCGCCGATGACGTGATCGCCCGCCCTTGTGAGCCCGAGCAGCACCGCGGCCACCGCCGCCATCCCGGAGGAGGTCATGACACCCGGATGCGGCGCCGCCTCGAGCCGGTCGAGGCGCTTTCCGATCACATCGGCATTCGGATGTCCTTCGCGCGAATAGGTATAGCCCTGCAGCCCGCCTTCATATTGCTGGTCAAGCATGTCGGGCGTGTCGGAGGCATAGACGACCGAGGGGCTGAGCGGCGTGACCACCGGGCGCGAGGCCGAGGCGGGAAGTGCATCCGGGCGGACAAGGGATGCTTTTTCGTTTTTCATATCAATTCTCTATGGCGCGAAGTTCATCTCTGAATCGGCGCATGTTATGTTGGTAGCGCAGTGCCGATGCCGTCAGCCGGGCAATCGCGTCCTCGTCTAGTTCACGCACGACCTTGCCGGGCGCCCCCATGACCAGAGAGCCATCCGGGATCACCTTGTTTTCCGTGATCAGCGCCCCGGCGCCAATGAGGCAATTATCGCCGATCTTCGCGCCGTTGAGCACTGTGGCGCCCATGCCGATGAGCGTGTTGTTTCCGATGGTGCAGCCGTGCAGCATCACCTTGTGGCCGATCGTGCAATTCTCGCCGATGGTGAGCGGGTAGCCTGCATCGATATGAAACACGCAGTTTTCCTGCACGTTGGAGCCTTTTCCGACGCGGATTTCCTCGTGATCGGCGCGGATCGTGGTGCCGAACCAGACCGAGGCCCCCTCCTCCAGCACGACCTTGCCAATGAGATGCGCGCCAGGCGCAACCCAAGTGTCGGGATGGCAGTCAGGCCTATGGGCGCCCAAAGCGTAAAGTGTCATGACAACTCCTCGAATTCGGATTGCAGGCGGCGCACATGCTCGGTCAGGCCAGGTTGCTGGCTGCGCCGGAGCCGCGTGGCCGAAATGATCGTTTTCAGCTGTGCTTCGGTCTGGTCGAGATCGTCATTCACGATCACGAAATCATAGGCTCCCCAATGGCTGATCTCGTCCCAGCTTTTCTCCATGCGCCGCGCGATGGTCGCCTTGTCGTCCTGCCCGCGCTTTTCCAGCCGGTGTCGCAGTTCCGTGATCGACGGAGGCAGAAGGAAGATCGACAGGGTATGCGCGCCGAGTGCGGAATTGGTAATCTGCTGCGCACCCTGCCAGTCGATGTCGAAAAGCACGTCGCGTCCGGCCTGGATCGCGGACTGTACGGGCGCGCGGGGCGAGCCGTAGAAATTGCCGAAGACATGGGCGTGCTCAAGCATGCCCTCGTCCGCCACCTGCGTCTTGAATTCGGCCTCGTTCAGAAAATGGTAATCCTTGCCGTCGACTTCTCCGGGCCGCGGTGCGCGTGTCGTGGCAGAGACCGAGAACTCGATCTCCGCGTCCCAGGTGCGTAACCGCTTCGCCAGCGTCGATTTGCCGGCTCCGGAGGGGGAACTGAGGATGATCAGGAGGCCGCGCCGTTGAGGGGTCATCGCCTATTCCACATTCTGGACTTGTTCGCGCATCTGGTCGATCACCGCCTTGAGCGCAAGCCCGCAGCGCGTGAGCTCCGCATATTGCGCTTTGGAGCAGAGCGTATTCGCCTCACGGTTGAATTCCTGCATCAGGAAGTCAAGCTTGCGCCCCACCGGTCCGCCCTCGGCGAGCAAGCTGCGCGCCGCTTCCACATGCGCATGCAACCTATCGATTTCCTCGGTTATGTCCGTCTTGACCGCGATCAGCGCCAGTTCCTGCGCCACCCTGTCCGCATCGGCGTGTTCGGCGTTCTCCATCACCCGCGCGAGATTGCGTTTGAGCGTGTCACCAAGTGCCTCGGCACGGTCGGAGATGATCTCCGCCGCCTGCACCCGCAAGGCCTCGATCTCGGACAACTGCGCCTGCAACACTTTTTCAAGAGCGGTCCCCTCGCTCCGCCGCATCCTGTCGAAATCGGCGATGACCTCATCCGCCTGAACCATGAGCGCGCCCATGAGCGGTGCGGTATCCTCTTCCTCGTTGCTTTGCTCGAGCACACCGCGCAGCGCCGCCACATCCGTGGCCCGGCAGGGCGCGAGCGACAGGCCCGCGTCCATGGCCGCGGTCTCGATCACCGAGAGGGCGTCGAGCACTGACGCGAGTTGCGACGGGTTAACCCGGACCGTTCCCGCCTGATCTTCGCGCGACAGCCGCAGCGATAACGTTATGTTGCCGCGCGCGGTTGCCCCTGCGAGTTTCGCCCGCAGCCCAGCTTCCAGCCCGTCGATCCAGTCCGGAACGCGCAGACGAATGTCCTGACCCTTGCCATTCACAGCCCGCAACTCCCAGGCCCAGGAATAGGGCGGAAGGCTGCCTGTCGCAGAAGAAAAGCCTGTCATCGAACGGATCATGGAAAGCCCTTGCGGAGGATCTGGTGCCCAAGCCTTAAGGTCTTTTGCACCGGCAGGGCAAGCCCCGGCGGCACCTTGCGACCGCGTGATCGTCGCCCTCCGGGTTAACCAAATCTAAAGATATCACCCCATTTTGTAAAAATTGCAGGTATTAAGGTCTCAGTAACCAAGCGGGCACCCAAACAGTCGGGAAAGCCGCGAGGATGTTGGCGAAAACGAGTTCGGCTCCGACGCAGGAGCCTGTTGATGGAGAAGGGGAAACGATGGACAATTTCATTCAAAACCCGCACAATGTGGTAACCATGGCACAGCATATAACATCCTCCGGTTTTTCCGCCCTGGCCCAGGTCGAGGCCTATTGGGAAGCGCTGCGCGGCGCCCGCCTGATGCCGAACCGTGCCGAGATCGATCCGCGCGGGATCGAAGGTGCCTTGGAATACTCCTTCATCGTGGAGCGGATCGCGCCCGGGATCGCCCGTCTGCGGATCGCGGGCAGCCACCTCAACGATCTGATGGGCATGGAAGTCAGGGGGATGCCGCTGACCTCCTTCATCACCGCGGGGTCTCGTCGCCAGGTCAGCGATACGCTTGAAGAGGTGTTCGAGACGCCCGCCACCTGCACGCTGCACCTGATGTCTGAAGCAAACGCGTCGCAGTCGACGCTTGAGGCGCGCATGTTGCTGATGCCGCTGAAAAGCGATCTGGGTGATGTCAGCCGCATCCTTGGGGTTCTCGTCTCCCAGGGCGATATCGGACGCAGCCCGCGCCGTTTCGATGTAACGCGCTGCCAGTTGCGGCCGATCCTGGCCGGGACATCCTCTGTCTTTCAAGCGCCGGTCACGCCGTCCAAACCGATTGCACCGCCCAAACCTGCAACGACCGCAACTCCTCTGGCCGCAGGATTTGCAGAGCCAAAAGTGCCTTTCAAGGCCAGTACCCCTCGCCGCGAAGCGCCCTACCTGCGACTTGTGAAGAACGACGACTGACACAGAACGCCAATCCTTTGATCGGGACAGACAGCCGTTCGCGCAGAAAGTGCGGGCGGCTTTCGCTTTTTTAGGCGTCTGCGAAATAGGACGCTTTGACTCCGGACGTTGTGTCACTAGGCTTGTGCCATTCTTGAAGGAGAATTGGTTCATGACATTGAAAATAATCGGTCCCGGATTTGGCCGCACCGGCACGAAATCCACGAAGGACGCGCTGGAGATGCTGGGTTTCGGCCCGTGCCACCACATGTACGAAGTGCTGAGCAACCCGCCGCAGGTCGCGCATTGGCAGAAGATCGCTGCGCGACAGCCGGTTGACTATAGGGAGGTTTTCGCCGGGTACAACTCGCAGATCGACTGGCCCGGCGCGCATGTCTGGCGCGCGCTTTCCGAAACCTTTCCAGAGGCAAAGGTCCTGCTGACCGAAAGGCCGGAGGCCTCCTGGTACCGCAGCTATTCGAAAACCATCGGCAAGCTTTTCAGGGTGTACCGCGACATGCCCCTGCCGCCGCACGTGCGTGACATGATGGATGCGATCACGGGCATGCTGGAACGCGAAACTTTCGACGGACCGCCTTACGAAGAGAGCGTCGCACTGGCCGCCTACCGCAAACGCACGGCGGATGTGCGTGCTGCCATTCCGGCGGAGCGGCTGCTGGTATTCGACGTGGCGCAAGGCTGGCAGCCGCTGTGCGACTTTCTGGGCGTGGCCGTGCCCGACGTGCCTTTTCCACATGAGAACCCGCGCGACAGCTTCTGGGGTGCCCTGGGAGGCGAGCCGCCCGATCCGGGATGAAAAAAACCCGCGCGACTTTCGTCACGCGGGGCAGAGCCTTGTCGTGCAAGCCGCTCAGACAGCAGCTTTTTCCTGATGTTTCGTGCGACGTCTGGAAAGTTCCTCGGCAACAAGGAACGCCAGTTCCAGTGACTGGCTGGCGTTCAGTCGCGGGTCGCAGGCAGTGTGGTAGCGGTCGGAGAGATCCTCGTCGCTGACCGCGCGCACGCCGCCGGTGCATTCGGTCACGTCCTGGCCGGTCATCTCGAAATGCACGCCGCCCGGCACGGTGCCTTCCGCGCCATGCACGGCGAAGAATTCACGCACCTCGCGCAGCACCGCATCGAAGGGCCGGGTCTTGTAGCCGGAGGACGACTTGATCGTGTTGCCATGCATCGGATCGCAGACCCAAGTGACCTTGGCGCCCTCCTCCTGAACCGTCCGGATCAGACGCGGCAGGTGATCTCCGACGGTACCGGCGCCAAAGCGGGCGATCAGGCTGAGGCGGCCCTCTTCGTTGGCGGGGTTCAGCTTGGCCAGCAGAGCCTTGAGATCATCGGTGGTCATCGTCGGGCCGCATTTGAGACCGATCGGGTTCTGCACGCCGCTGAGGAATTCCACATGTGCGCCGTCCGGTTGCCGCGTACGGTCACCGATCCAGAGCATGTGGCCGGAGCCCGCCAGCCATTTGCCCGTGGTGCTGTCAACCCGGGTCAGTGCTTCTTCATACTCAAGCAGGAGCGATTCATGGCTGGTGTAGAATTCCACCGTCTGCAGCGTATGTGCAGTTTCCGAGGTCACCCCGGCGGCCGCCATGAAATCCAGCGTGTCGGAAATCCTGTTGGCGATCTCGCGGTAGCGGTCGACCTTCTCGGTCTCGGTGAAGCCAAGCGTCCAGGAATGCACCTGATGCACATCGGCATAGCCGCCCGTCGAAAAGGCCCGGATCAGGTTGAGCGTCGCTGCTGCCTGCGTGTAGGCGCGCAGCATCTTTTCGGGGTTCGGAATGCGGGCTTCAGGCGTAAAGTCGAGTTCATTGATGATGTCACCGCGGTAGCTCGGCAGTTCCACCCCGTTGATGGTCTCCATGGGCGCCGATCGCGGCTTGGCGAATTGACCGGCCATGCGGCCCAGCTTGATCACCGGCACCTTGGCGCCATGGGTCAGCACGATCGCCATCTGAAGCATGATCTTGAAGGTGTCGCGGATCATGTCGGAACTGAACTGGTCGAAACTTTCGGCACAATCTCCGCCTTGCAGCAGGAAAGCCTCGCCCCGTCCGGCGGCACCGAGATGTTTTTTCAAACGGCGCGCTTCACCGGCGAAGACCAGCAGCGGGAAGCGGGACAGTTGCGCTTCGACGGCTTCCAGAGCGGCCTGATCCGGGTAGTCCGGCATCTGGATCCGCGGCTTGCTGCGCCAACTCGTTTTCGTCCAATCACTCATCTTTTCATCTCCCGTCCCGGTGCCCGCGATGCGAGCGCTATCAACTGATCGGCCCTCTATACAAAAGCCTTTCGGGAGTGACCATATCACAAATTCGTCCCCTTGACGTCGCTTTCGCCGCATGACCAAGGTGATACATGCCGCCTGAAACGGCCTGCTCGCCCATGAGCATTTCAACGACCAAGAGGCAGACGTGTCCAAGATCCGCAATGCCACGCGCACCCTATCAACCGACGAAACCCCACAGCGTTTCGTCTTCGTGCTACTGGAAAACTTCACGATGCTGTCGTTTGCATCGGCGGTCGAAGCGCTGCGGATCGCCAACCGGATGGCGGGTCGCAAGATCTACGAATGGAGCATCGTCGGCGAGGGTGGCGATTTCGTCGCGTGCTCGGCTGGCACGGCATTTCGCGTCGACTCCGATCTCGATGAACTCGGGCGCGACGACATCGTGATGATCTGCGGCGGCATCGATATACAAAGTGCAACGACCAAGCGCCTTCTCGGCTGGTTGCGGCGTGAGGCGCGCAAGGGGCTGATGGTGGGCGGGCTCTGCACGGCCGGCTATACAATGGCCAAGGCGGGTCTGCTCGATGGCAAGAAGGCCACAATTCATTGGGAGAACCAGGACAGCTTTTCCGAGGAATTCGAGGATGTGATCCTGACGAAATCGGTTTTCGTCGTGGATGGCAACCGGGTGACGACGGCGGGTGGTACCTCCTCCATCGACCTGATGCTCAAACTGATTGCCGACAAGCATGGCGAGGAACTGGCGAATCTGGTGGCGGACCAGATGATCTACTCCTCGATCCGCACCGATCAGGACACGCAGCGTCTGTCCGTGCCGACACGCATCGGGGTGCGGCACCCGAAACTGAGCCAGGTCATCCAGATGATGGAGACCAACATCGAGGAACCGATCAGCCCCTCGATCCTTGCCAGCGACGTCGGCATGAGCACGCGGCAGCTCGAACGGCTGTTCCGGCGTTACCTCAACCGCAGCCCCAAACGCTATTACATGGAGTTGCGCCTGCAAAAAGCGCGCAACCTGCTGATGCAGACCGACATGAGCGTGATCAACGTGGCGCTGGCCTGCGGTTTCGCGTCCCCTTCGCATTTCTCGAAATGCTACCGGGCACATTACGACACGACGCCCTATCGTGAACGCGGCAGCCACGCCGCCCGCCTGTCGATCTGAGGTCTAGCGCGAAATCCGGTAAACGGCTCGATTTCCAACCGAAATGAACCAGATGCTGCCATCGGGCGCCTCCACGATGTCGCGGACACGCTCGGTGGCCCCGGCCTTTATCTGTTGCGCCTCGCGAACCGTATCGCCGCTCACCTCAAGTCTCGAGATGTAATCGAACTTGAGCGATCCGACGAAGAGATCTCCCCGCCACTCCGGGAACATCTCACCGGCATAGACAATCAGGCCAGAGGGCGCGATCGACGGGTCCCAGTAGTGCAAAGGCTGCTCCATTCCCGCCTTGCGCGTCCCCTCACCAATCTTGCGGCCGGAATATCCAGTACCGTAGGAGATGACTGGCCAGCCGTAGTTTGCGCCTTTGGAGATCCTGTTGATCTCGTCGCCGCCGCGCGCGCCGTGCTCTGCCGTCCAGAGCCTGCCTTGCGCGTCGAAGCCCGCGCCCTGTGGATTGCGGTGGCCGTAAGACCAGATCTCCGGCAGGACGCCAGCCTGACCGATGAACGGATTGTCCGGCGGGATCGAGCCGTCGCGGTTGATCCGAATGATCGAGCCGTTGTGCGAACTCCTGTCCTGTGCGGAGGTGTCATCGCCGCGATCCCCGATGGTCAGGAAAAGCCTGCCGTCTGATGCTTCGACGACGCGGCTGCCGAAGTGCCGCCCGCCTGTGGCTCCCGGCGCGCTTTCGAATATATCGCGTGTCCCCTCGAGCCTTGTGCCGTCCTGCGACAACCTGGCAACCGCCAGCGCCGTACCCGCACCGCGCCCCTGCCGCTTGGAATAGCTGAGGAAGACCTCGCGGCTCGTGGCAAAATCGCGCGGCAGGGTGACGTCGAGCAGCCCTCCCTGCCCGCCTTCCTCGACGACCGGCCCGCCTGCGACGGTGTTGATCCGGCCATCATTCCACAACAGGATCCTGCCGTCGATTTCGGTAATCAGCACGCTTCCATCAGGCAGATGCGCCAGCCCCCAGGGTTCGTCAAGATCGTCGATAACAAGCGCAATCTTGGCCGCGACACCGGATTGCGCGACGGCAGGCGCCGCGACGAAAGTTGCAGCTACGAGGGCGCAAAGGGCAGCTGTCGCGCGATGAAACATGGTACTTCTCCGTCCTTGTGTCATTCCTTGTGATTTAGGTTTGGGGCAAGCCGTTTCCACCCTGTAAAAGGCGCGAAAGGACCTTGGTGAAACTGCTTTTCTTTTATCGCAGGCCCGCTTAGTTTGGCCGTCGAACGTAAAGTTCCAATATGGGAGAATACAGATGAAAAAGATGCTTATGGCCACAACGGCTGCGGCACTGATGGCAACCGCCGCCTCAGCACAGGAAGTGAAACTCGGGGTTCTGATCGGCTTCACCGGCCCCATCGAATCGTTGACCGGCCCGATGGCTGCCGGCGCCGAGCTTGCAATGAAGGAAGTGACCGACAGCGGCAAGCTGCTGGACGGTGCGACCGTGACCCCGATGCGCGCCGACACGGGCTGTATCGACAACGGCCTGTCCACCTCGAATGCCGAACGTCTGATTGCCGACGGCATCAACGGCCTGATCGGCGGCGATTGCTCCGGCGTGACCGGCGCGATCCTGCAGAACGTAGCGATCCCCAACGGCATGGTGATGATCTCGCCGTCGGCCACATCGCCCGGTCTCTCCACGGTCGAAGACAACAATCTCTTCTTCCGTACCGCCCCTTCGGACGCACGCGAAGGCCAGGTCATGGCCGAGGTGCTTCAGGAACGCGGCGTGAAATCCATCGCGCTGACCTACACCAACAACGACTACGGCAAGGGTCTCGCGGATGCGATCGAAAGCAACTTCAAGGCCATCGGCGGCGAAGTGACGATCGTGGCAGCGCATGAGGACGGCAAGGCCGACTACTCCGCCGAGATGGGTGCGCTGGCCTCCGCCGGTGGCGATCTGCTTGTGGTCGCGGGCTATCTCGACCAGGGCGGTCTCGGCATCATCAATGCCGCCCTCGATACCGGCGCCTTCGAGACCTTCGGCCTGCCCGGCGGCATGATCGGCGACAGCCTGCCCACGAACGTGGGCGCCGCGCTCAACGGCTCCTACGGCCAGATCGCAGGCTCGGGCGGTGACGGTATCGAGAAGCTGAAAGCGATGGCCGGTGACGCCTTCGATGCGACCTCGCCCTACACGCCGGAAAGCTATGATGCGGCAGCGCTCTTCATGCTGGCAATGCAGGCGGCGAATTCGACCGACCCTGCGGTTTACGGGGCAAAGATCCTCGATGTGGCAAACGCGCCGGGCGAGAAGATCTACCCTGGTGAGCTTGCCAAGGCGCTCGACATCCTGCGCGACGGTGGTGACGTGGATTACGTCGGCGCCTCGGCGGTTGAGCTGATCGGGCCGGGTGAATCTGCCGGCACCTACCGGCTGATCGAGGTCAAGGACGGAAAGAACGAGACCATCGGCTTCAAGTAAGCCTCCGGTGTGACAATCAGAACAGCCCGGCGCGCGAGCGGTCCGGGCTGTTTCAATAAGCAGCGGGGCAAATCCCGCGCAACGGGGATGATGACATGATCGTTGTGGACAATGTTCACAAGCATTTCGGCGGGTTTCACGCCGTCGATGGCGCGACGTTGAAGATCGGCCCCGAGTTCGATCACCGGCCTGATCGGACCGAATGGCGCAGGAAAGACAACCCTTTTCAATGTTATCGCAGGCGTTCTTAAACCAACGTCGGGCCGTGTCACCATGGCGGGCGAGGACATCACCGGCCTGCCACCGCATGATCTGTTTCACAAGGGCCTGCTACGCACCTTCCAGATCGCGCATGAGTTTTCCTCCATGACCTGCCGCGAGAACCTGATGATGGTGCCCGGCGATCAGGCCGGCGAGACGCTGTGGAACACATGGTTCGGGCGCAAGCGCATTGCGGATCAGGAGCGCGCCCTGCGCGCCAAGGCCGACGAGGTGCTGGAATTCCTCACCGTGTCACATCTGGCCGATCAAAAGGCCGGGCAGATCTCGGGCGGGCAGAAGAAACTGCTGGAGCTTGGCCGTACCATGATGGTCGACGCCAAGATCGTGTTTCTGGACGAAGTCGGTGCCGGCGTGAACCGCACCCTGCTCAACACCATCGGTGACGCGATCATAAGGCTCAACCAGGAGCGCGGCTATACTTTCGTCGTGATCGAACATGACATGGATTTCATCGGGCGGCTTTGCGATCCGGTGATCTGCATGGCCGAGGGCCGGGTGCTGGCGCAGGGCACACTCGACGAGATCAAGGCCAACGAACAGGTGATCGAGGCCTATCTCGGCACGGGCCTCAAGAACAAGGCAAAGGTCGGCACATGAGCACGAGCGATCCCTACAGCGACCGTGGCAACAAGGATCTCTCGCTCGGTGACGGCTCGAAGATCGGCACCGCGCAACCGGTGAAGTCGGGTGGCAAGGCCTTCAAGTCACAAGGCGGCCCTTTCCTGATCGGCGAGAAAATGACCGGCGGCTACGGACAGGGCCCGGACATCCTGCATGATTGCACCATCGCCGTGGACCGGGGCGAGATCGCCGTGATCGTCGGCCCCAATGGCGCGGGCAAGTCGACCGGCATGAAAGCGGTTTTCGGCATGCTGAACCTGCGTCAGGGGCATGTCAGGCTGGACGGCGAGGACATCACAGCGCTGTCGCCGCAGGACCGGGTGGTCAAGGGTATGGGGTTCGTGCCGCAGACTTCCAATATCTTCACCTCCATGACGGTGGAGGAGAACCTCGAAATGGG
Organism: uncultured Alphaproteobacteria bacterium; assembly: GCA_963715055.1. Classification (GTDB taxonomy): domain Bacteria; phylum Pseudomonadota; class Alphaproteobacteria; order Rhodobacterales; family Rhodobacteraceae; genus CAVQRB01. The sequence goes on from CAVQRB010000001.1 coordinate 328,565, forward strand.
GGCTTTCATCCGCACCGATGACATCCGCCCGACGATGGAGCAGATCTATGATCTTTTCCCGATCCTGCGCGACAAGCGACACCAGCCGGCGGGAGAACTCTCGGGTGGGCAGCGCCAGCAGGTGGCCGTGGGACGTGCGCTGATGACCAAGCCCAAGGTGCTGATGCTGGACGAGCCCACGGCGGGGGTCAGTCCCATCGTGATGGACGAGCTTTTCGACCGCATCATCGAGGTGGCTCGCACCGGCATTCCGATCCTCATGGTCGAGCAGAACGCGCGACAAGCACTTGAAATTGCTGATAAAGGCTATGTTCTGGTGCAAGGCCGCAACGCATTCACCGGGACCGGCAAGGAACTGCTGGAAGATCCCGAAGTGCGCAAATCGTTTCTGGGGGGCTGAGCCATGGACACTCGCGTTTCCGTCCGTCAGGGGGATCCGTTCGAACCGGATGCAAAACGGCTTTTGCAAGACAGTCATGACTTGATGCAGAAGCTTTTTCCGCCCGAAGCAAACCATTATATGTCAATCGACGCGTTGAAAGCGCCCCACATCCAATTCTTCGTAGCCGAGATGGAGGATGACGCCGCAGGCTGCGCGGCTCTTGCGACTTATCCTGAATATGGCGAGGTAAAATCGATGTTCGTCACGCCAGACGCGCGTGGTCACGGCGTCGGTGCCGCGTTGTTGACGCGGTTGATTTCACAGGCGCATCTGGCCGGGGCAGCATGGCTAAAGCTGGAAACGGGTATCGGGTTGGACGCCGCCCACCGCCTGTATGAACGCCACGGCTTCGCGGACTGCGCAGCCTTTGGCAGCTATGCGGCAAATGCGCCATATAGCCGTTACATGGAGCGCTCGATCTGATGGACCTTCTGAACGCCCTCATCTCCCTGTTGAACTTCGTCATCGTGCCCGCCATGGCCTATGGCTCGCAGCTTGCCCTCGGCGCGCTCGGGGTCACGCTGATCTACGGCATCCTGCGGTTCTCGAACTTCGCCCATGGCGACACGATGGCCTTCGGGGCCATGGTCACGGTGCTGGTCACATGGCTCTTCCAAAGCTGGGGCGTGCATCTCTGGGTGCTGCCCACGGCCCTGCTCGCCCTACCCTTCGGTATCCTCGCCTGCATGGGCCTGTTGCTCGCCACGGACCGGGTCGTGTACCAGTTCTACCGCGAGAAGAAAGCCAAGCCGGTGATCCTCGTGATCGTGAGCCTCGGCGTGACCTTCATCTACAATGGCATCGTGCGCTTCATCATCGGCCCGGATGACCAGAATTTCGCCGATGGCGAACGCTTCATCATCTCCGCGCGGACGTTTCGCGAGATGACAGGCCTCGAGGAAGGGCTGGCGATCAAGACGACCCAAGGCATCACCGTGATCACCGCCGTGGTCGTGGTGGCGGTGCTCTTCTGGTTTCTCAACAAGACGCGCACCGGAAAGTCGATGCGCGCCTATTCGGACAATGAAGACCTGGCATTGCTCTCGGGCATCAATCCCGAGCGCGTCGTGCTCATCACCTGGATGATCGTGGCAGGGCTTGCGACCATTGCGGGCGTGCTCTACGGGCTCGACAAGTCTTTCAAACCCTTCACCTATTTCCAGCTTCTGTTGCCGATCTTCGCCTCCGCCATCGTAGGTGGTCTGGGCAACCCGCTGGGCGCCATCGCCGGCGGATTCGTCATCGCCTTTTCCGAAGTCACCGTGACCTATGCCTGGAAAAAGGTCGCAGGCTATGTGCTCCCGGAGAGCATGGCCCCTGACAGCCTGCTGCAACTGCTCTCCACCGACTACAAGCTTGCGGTGAGTTTCTGCATCCTGCTGATCGTGCTGCTTTTCCGCCCCACCGGTCTTTTCAAGGGGAAATCCATATGAACCCCGCTTTGAAAAACTCGCTGCTCTTTGGCATCGTCGCGGCGATGATCGTCTATTCCGGCGTCACGCAAAGCTGGAATACGGCGCTGCTGATCCTCAACATGGGGTTGATTTCTGCGATCATGGCGCTTGGTGTGAACCTGCAATGGGGCTTTGCGGGGCTTTTCAACGTGGGCATCATGGGCTTTGTGGCTCTGGGCGGACTGGCCGCGGTCCTGATGGGCATGCCGCCCACACCGGGCGCCTGGTCCGCCGGCGGCTGGAGCATTCTGGGCGGGCTCTTGCTCGCGGTCGCCGCCATCGTCGTGGTTGTGGTTCTCATGAAGCGCATGAACGCAGGGTGGATGCGCAACCTTGTCGTGCTGGCCGTGCTGGTCGGAGGCTTCTTCGCCTTCCGGGCGATTTTCGATGCCGGTGTGGCCGAGGTCGAGGCAATCAATCCGGCGGGCACCGGCTATCTCGGGGGTCTTGGCATTTCGCACGGGCTCTGGGTGGCGCTGGCCTGGCCCATGGGCGGGCTCTTCGCTGCTGCTGCGGCCTGGGTCATCGGCAAGACGGCTCTGGGGCTGCGCTCCGACTATCTGGCGATCGCAACGCTGGGCATCGCCGAGATCATCATCGCCGTCCTGAAGAACGAGGACTGGCTCTCGCGCGGGGTCAAGAACGTCGTCGGCCTGCCGCGACCCACCCCCTATGAGATCGACCTGCAAAACGATCCAGCCTTCGTCGAGGCAGCCGCAGGCTATGGCATGGATGCGGTCACCGCCTCTACGCTTTACGTCAAGTTGCTCTATGCCGGTCTCTTCGCACTGGTGCTGATCGTGCTCCTTGTTCTGGCGCAGCGGGCGCTGCACAGCCCCTGGGGCCGGATGATGCGGGCGATTCGCGACAATGAAGTTGCGGCCGAAGCCATGGGCAAGGATGTGACCGCGCGCCATTTGCAGGTCTTCGTGCTCGGCTCCGCAGTCTGCGGCATCGCCGGGGCGATGATGACCACGCTCGACGGGCAGTTGACGCCGGGCACCTACCAGCCATTGCGATTCACCTTCCTCGTCTGGGTCATGGTGATCGTGGGCGGATCGGGCAACAACTTCGGCGCGGTGCTCGGCGGGTTCCTGATCTGGTTCCTCTGGGTGCAGGTTGAGCCCATGGGTCTGTGGCTGATGAACCTCATCACCTCCGGCATGGCGGACGGCTCGGCGCTCAAGGCGCATCTCATCGAGAGTGCCGCGCATATGCGGCTTTTCACCATGGGTCTGGTGCTCTTGCTGGTCCTGCGCTTCAGCCCGCGCGGGCTGATACCGGAAAAATAAGGGGCGCGCTCAGCGCCCCTTGAAAAGCCCGCCGAGAATACCGCGCACGATGCGGCGGCCCGTGGTCCCGCTCAACTCCTTGACCAGCGCGTCGGCCACCGCGCCGCCGATGCTTTGGGGTTGGGCGGTGGTGCGGCGAGAGCTTGAACGTTCCAACCCCTTGCCGGCATAGCGTCGCGCGGCGTTGAATTCGCGCTCCTGTTCGGAGGCGGCCTCTGCCGCCGCTTCCGCTTTTGCAGCTTCTTCCGCAGCTTCCGAAGCGCGGGATTTCAGCATTTCGAAGGCAGATTCGCGGTCTACCGGAGCCGCATATTTCTCGGACATCGGCGAGGCGTTGATCAGGCCCGCGCGTTCTTCTGCCGTGATCGGCCCGACCTGCGAGGATGGTGGACGGATCAGCGTGCGCTCGACGATGCCCGGCACACCCTTTTTCTGCAACATCGAGGTCACCGCCTCGCCGACACCGACCTCGCGGATCGTGCTTTCGGTGTCGAAGGCCGGGTTCGGGCGGTAGGTCTGGGCGGCAAGCCGCAACTCCTTCTGATCCTTCGCGGTGAAGGCGCGCAACGCATGCTGGATGCGGTTGCCCAATTGTCCGAGAATATCTTCCGGCACATCCGCCGGGTTCTGCGTGATGAAATAGACGCCGACACCTTTGGAGCGAATGAGTCGCGCGACCTGCTCCACCTTATCCACCAGCGCCTTGGGTGCATCGTCGAAAAGCAGATGCGCTTCGTCGAAGAAAAAGACCAGCTTGGGTTTTTCCGGATCGCCGACTTCCGGCAATTCCTCAAAGAGCTCCGAAAGCAGCCAGAGCAGGAAGGTCGCGTAAAGCCCCGGCGCGGACATCAGCTTATCGGAAGCAAGGATGTTGATCTCGCCGCGGCCTTCGGGATCCGTGCGCATGAGGTCAGAGAGCGCCAGTGCCGGCTCTCCGAATAGCCCCGCGCCACCCTGGTTTTCCAGCACAAGAAGGCTGCGCTGGATCGCACCGATAGAACTGGTGGAGACGTTGCCATAGCGCAGCGAGAGATCCTTGGCGTTCTCGCCGATCCACACAAGCAAGGCCTGGAGATCCTTGAGGTCCAGAAGCGGTAACCCCTCCTCATCGGCAAGCCGGAAAGCGATGTTGATGATCCCTTCCTGGGCATCGCTCAACTCCAGCAAGCGCGCGAGCAGCAGCGGTCCCATCTCCGAAACGGTCGTGCGAACCGGGTGCCCCTGTTCGCCGAACACATCCCAGAAGGTGACCGGGAAAGCCTCATAGGCATAGTCGGCAAAACCGATCTTCGCGGCGCGGTCGGTGAAGGGCGCGTGCAGCTTGTGGGCCTCGCTGCCCGCCCGCGCAAGGCCCGAGAGATCGCCTTTCACATCCGACAGGAAGACCGGCACCCCGGCTTTCGAGAACCCTTCGGCAAGGATCTGCAAGGTAACGGTCTTGCCGGTTCCGGTGGCACCGGCGATCAACCCGTGGCGGTTGGCATAACCGAGGCTCAGGAATTGTCGGACGGTGTAGTCCGGCCCGCCGCCGCCGATGAAAATGTCAGATGTCACACGCTTTCCCCGTCAAGAAGTCTGGCCGCGACCATACGATGTTAATCATTTAAGGTCATGGTCAAACTGTCGGGAACCATGTCCTTTTCTTCCCGGCATCCTCCCTGTCAGACTGGCCGTACCGCACTTTGGTACGGCCTTTTTTTGCTGCGCTGGGTTTCTTTTCAAATTGGCATCAGCTTTCAGGTATTTGCTGTTGACGGCTTTGAAAGCGTTTCGTAACGTCTCGGCAATAAGTCGGCCAGTCCGACGGGGAGATAAAAAATTGCAGGGAAGGGACGCGTTTTCGTGTCCCTTTTCTTTTTTGCCTTGCCCAATCAGGGGGATGCGATCCGCCGACTTTTTTCGGTGCGACAAGGATGATGCCTGACACCGCCTTGAGGGCATGTTAGACCTTGGCAAAACTCAATTGATGGAGCCCCCATGCCCGACCCGAAGACACTCCGACCCCTGACTGCCGTCCTCGCGGTCTGTGCCGCCCTCTTGTCTGTACCGGCGCTTGCTCAGACCACTGAAACGCCTCCCGCCGACCCGGGCAACTCGCTTTCGCTGGGCAACACTGCGTCCGACGAGACGGCCGTCGGCCAGCCCTATGACAAGGAAAAGCAGGGCGACTGGACCATGCGCTGCATCCGTGTCGAGGAAGGCGAGGACCCCTGCCAGATGTACCAGCTGATGACCGACGCGCAGCAGGCGCCGATTGCGGAGTTTTCGCTGTTTCGCCTGCCAGAGGGCAGTGAGGCCAAGGCCGGGGCCACCGTCATCGTACCGCTCGAAACCTCGCTCGCGGCACAGTTGACCATCCAGGTCGACAGCAATCCGGCGAAACGCTATCCCTTCGCCTTCTGCAACGCGATCGGCTGCTACGCTCGCATCGGCCTGACGCAGGAAGACGTGGACACCTTCAAAAAAGGCGCGAAGGCGGTCGTCACCATCGTGCCTGTGGTCGCTCCCGACCAGCGGGTCACAGTCGATCTATCGCTCTCCGGGTTCACGGCGGGTTTCGATGCAGCCTCGGTCATCGACCGCTGAAGTCCAGATCGGTCTCGGCTCCGGCCCGATGCAGGCCGGGGCATGCCCCTCAGATTGCGCGCAGGGCGAGCACTGCGTTCATGCCCCCGAAGGCGAAGGCATTAGACAGAGCGACCTTGACCTTCGCCTCGCGTGCGACATTGGGCACGACATCGAGCGCGCATTCCGGGTCCGGCTCCTCATAGCCGATGGTCGGCGCGATGATCCCGTCGCGTAGCGCCATGATGCAGGCCAGCAGTTCCACGGCGCCGGTGCCGCCGATCAGGTGCCCGTGCATCGATTTCGTGGACGAAATCATGAGCCTGTCCGCATGCGGCCCGAAAACATCCGCAACCGCGGCGCATTCGGTCTTGTCGTTGGCTGCCGTGCCGGTGCCATGGGCATTGATATAGCAGACATCCTCGCGCGCGACCTGCGCATCCTTGAGAGCGCCCGACATCGCGCGCGCGGCACCGTTCTTGGAGGGCATCACGATGTCGCCTGCGTCAGAGGACATGGCGAAGCCGATCACTTCGCATAGGATTTCTGCCCCGCGCGCCCGGGCGCGTTCATATTCCTCGAAGACGAAGATCCCGGCCCCCTCGCCCTGTACCATGCCGTTGCGATTGGCCGAAAATGGCCGGCAGGCATCGCGCGACATGACGCGCAAACCTTCCCAGGCCTTGATCCCGCCAAAGCAGAGCATCGATTCCGACCCGCCAGTGACCATCGCGGGCGCCATGCCGGAGCGCACCATGCTGAAGGCCTGGGCCATGGCATGGTTGGAGGAAGCGCAGGCCGTGGAGACCGTGAAGGACGGGCCCTTGAGATTGTGCTCCATGCTGACATGGGCGGCGGCGGCATTGTTCATCAGTTTCGGCACCACGAATGGGTGCACACGATTCTTGCCATCTTCATAGACCGAGCGGTAGTTGTCGTCCCAGGTGCTCACACCGCCGCCCGCCGTGCCGAGGACGACGCCGGAACGTGCCGCGAGCTCGCCGCTGAATTCCAGCCCCGACTGGTCGATCGCCTCCTTGGCGGCGGCGAGGGTGAATTGCGTGAACCGGTCGTAGAGCGACATCTGCTGGCGATTGTAGCGCCCTTCCGCCTCGAACCCGCGCACCTGGCCGCCGATCTGGATCGACAGTCGCTCCACATCGCGCAATTCCAGCGGTCCGATACCGCAGACACCCTCGCGCATGGCTTGCAAGGTGCTCGGAACATCATGGCCGAGCGCGTTGATTGTCCCGGCGCCGGTGATCACCACCCGTTTCATGCGGATCTCAACTCTGGTCGCGCTTCAACTGTTCAATCCCGGCAATGATCGAAGCAACGCTGGAGATGTCGAAGTCGCTCGCCTCCGGCGCATTGGCGTTGAAGGGGACCGAGATGTCGAAGGTTTCTTCGATGGCGAAGATGCACTCCACCAGCCCGAGGCTGTCGATGCCGAGATCTTCGAGCCGGCTGTCAAGATGCACATCCGACGGCTCCAGCAGGGCCTGTTCAGCAATAATCGCGATGACCTGATCCTGAATGCTCACGTTTGCGCCCCCGTCTTCCATATGCCCTGCATTTAGTCCTTGGGGTCACTCTTGAAAACCGCTTTCTGCAAGGCGGCAATGTCGACGATCATCCGCGGTACCCGGCGCAATGCCTTGAAAATCTCGATCTGCCTGTCCATCTTCATGGCCGGATACCCCAGAACCACGCGCCCTGCCGGGATGTTCGACAGTACCTTCGTTCCCCCGCCCGTGATGACCCGGTCGCCAAGGAAAATATTGTCGCTTACACCCGTCATCCCGCCCAGCACAACGTTGTCGCCCAATCGTGTCGATCCTGCGACGGCGGAATGCGCGCAGATCAGACAATCACGCCCGATGATCACGTTGTGACCGATCTGGACGAGATTATCGATCTTCGTGCCGTTCCCGATGATCGTGTCGCGGACGGTGCCATTGTCGATGGTCGTATTGGCACCGATCTCCACATCATCTCCGATCCGAACCGCGCCCAGTGAATGGATGCGGGCCCAGCCTTGGGCCTGTGTCTCGGCCTGATCGCCCAGGGTTTCGCGCACCGCCTCGACCGCGCCTTTCTCCGGTGTCACGAAGGAAAACCCGTCGCCACCGATGCGCGCGCCGGGCTGGGCAATGAAATTCCGTCCGATCACCGCGCGTGCGCCGATACTGACCTGTTCCCGCAGGATCGTCATCGCACCCAATACCACGTCCCAGCCGATGAAGCATTGCGGCCCGATCACGCTGCCGTCACCGATCCGCGCGCCTGCCGAGACCACGCAGAATGCACCGATACTCACATCCTGCCCAATCTTCGCCGTGGGATCGATCAGCGCCGTCGGATGAATGCCCGAGGCCATTCCCTGGCCCGGGTCGAACAACCGCGTGACCCCGGTCATGGCAAAGCGTGGTCGTGCAGGAATAATGGCGGCGGACAAGCCCATACTCTGCCAGTCAGCGCCCTCCCAGAGGAGGGCCGCACGCGCCCTGCCCGCGGCCAGCGCTTGCGCATACTCGGGCTTTATTGCGATTGCCAGATCCTGCGGGCCTGCGTCCTGCGGTTCGCTGACCCTCACCACGGTAATATCCGCGTCGCCGAAGACGTCCGCGCCTAAGGAGCGGGCAATGTCGCCGACACTATACTCTGTGGGCTGTGGCATCCGGCTTTCTCCGACGGTTCAGACGCCAGACCTACCCCTGAACGTCGCGCAAGGCTACCCCCGCTTTGTCGAGCGCCTCCCAGATACGCGCGTCCCTTCCGTAGATGTCACGGCGGTATTCCATGCGCCCCTTCGGATCGACAAGGGCGGTCCGGTAAATGATGTGCACCGGGACAGGTTGCTCCAGCATGACAGTTTGTTCCCTGCCGGCCGCCAGCTTCGCTGCGAAAAACGCTTCCGGATCGTCCGTCTGCGGGGCAAGCAAGGCATAGGCGAAGTCGAAGGGATCCGCGAGGCGGATGCAACCGTGACTGAACGCACGCACTTCCCGGGCGAACAGGTTTTTGGCCGGTGTGTCGTGCAGATAGATATTGTAGGGGTTCGGGAACATGAACTTTACCAGCCCCAGCGCATTTCGCTCACTGGGCGGCTGGCGCATCGAGAAAGGAAAACTGCGCGCCGAAAAGCGCGTGAAATCGACTGCGCTGCGGTCAATGCTGCGGCCCCTGCTGTCGACGATTTCGATATGTCGAACGGCGTTGGGGTTGGCTTGCAGAGCCGGCAGATATTCCTTGGTCACGATGGAGCGCGGCACATGCCAGCTCGGATTGATGACCATGAATTCCATCTGGTCGGAGAACTCGGGCGATTGACGATCCGCTGCAAGAGCGCCGATGACCGAACGGGTGCGAAAGGTCACCCTGCCGTTGTCCACGATCTTTGCTGTGAAATCGGCAAGATTGACCTCGATGTGTCGCAGGCCGCGATCCATGTTGCTCCAGCGCTCGCGCTCCATGGCCACGATGATCGACCGGAGGCGGTCCTGGACGGAGACGTTGACCTGCTCGAGCGTGGCCTGGCCCGCGACGCCGTCCTCCTCGAGTCCGTGGTCGCGCTGGAACGCACGTATAGCGTCGCTCATCGGCGTGTCATAGAAGGGGCTCGCGCTGCGCCGCAGATATCCCATGCGCACCAACCGGTTGCGCAGCGCGACGACACCGGGACCGCTGTCCCCCGGTTCCAGCTTGGTGGACGACACCGTCGGACCCCAGCCGCCTGCGGCCAGCAAAGTCTCCAGCGACAGCTTGTGTCGCATAAGCCCCATGTATTCGGGTGTGGCAGGCGGAAGCGATCTGAAAAAGGCCCTCGGCTCGGATGTTTGCAAGTCGATCAGATAGGATTGACGATCACGGTACGGCACCTCGCGAACAAGAGCCTTGTCGACACGGGAAGGTACGAGGATGCCGGTCTGCACATCCCGGGCGTAGCGCAGGAACACGCGGCTCAGCTCGACCTCGAGACGCCCCAGATCACGCATGTTGCGCGCAAGCCGCATCATTTCTTCAAGCTCGTCGACGTTGTAACGACCCGTCGGCAGACCATGATCAGCAGACGTGGCAAGCGCTTCGATCAAGGCGGTCCGGCGCGACAGGTCCTGGCCGCCGCCGGTCCAGAGACTTCTGGTAGCCATTCGACTGGTAGTAGGTGGCAATATCCCGATCCTTGACCGCGGCCTCGGCCACCGCTTGCGCGAATGGCGTCACCTGAGCTTGCGATGCAGTCGAGAATGCCAATGTCAGAGCCGCCCCGGCAAGCCAGAGCATTATCAGAAATCTCGAAGCGAAACCGTATCCACTCACTTTTGTCACGCAGAACCTCACAACCCGGTATTTACCTGAAGAGTCCTTCCAGTCGATCATGCAGGCTGTCCAATAACATTTCCTGAAAAACGCGAGAAATGCGGAAATGATGCAGGCGCGCATCGGTTTGTGGAAAAATCGATTGAGATAAAAATGCGCGAAAATTTGCCTAAAATTGCCGCGAACTTATGCCGATGGCATTCAGTACTTGGTTAACAATCACGGCTATGACATATAGTCGTGACATCTGAGTGATAAAACAATGTTCCGTGTAACATCACGGAACAGGCAGGTACGAGGCAGTTTAGAATGAATTGTGATGGCTCTTCGGGCTTGACCCGACGTGCGTTGCTCGGAGCATTTGCGGCCACGGCTGTTGTTTCGGCTCCGACTTTCGCGAATGCGGCTGGATTTCTGCGGGGCGGCGGCGACATCCGACGCATCCGCATGTACTCTGGACGCACCGGCGAGCGGATGGATACGGTTTACTGGATCGAAGGCAAATACATCCCGGACGCTGTAAACGAAATCAACCACTTCATGCGCGATTGGCGTACCGACAGCGTCAAGTCGATCGACCTGCGAACCATCGACATCATGGCCGCTGCTCATAATCTGATGGATGTAAGTGAACCCTACATGCTGTTGTCAGGTTATCGAAGCCCCCAGACCAACGCCATGTTGCGCTCAAAAAGCCGCGGCGTCGCCAGAAACTCGCTGCACATGCAAGGGCAAGCTGCCGATCTTCGCCTGTCGACCAGATCTGTGAGCCAGATGGCAAAAGCGGCGGCGGCCTGCAAAGGCGGCGGCGTCGGGAAATACTCACGGTCAAATTTCGTGCATATGGACTGCGGCGTGGTCCGGACCTGGGGTGGCTGAGACGTCACGTGACAGACCGGAAGGTAGGCTCTCGATGGCTTGGGGCCCTCGTCGGGGAACACGCGTTGCCGAGCTTCCACTTTAGTATGCCGCCCGCCGGCAAGTGTGGTCGTTTTCACGATGACGCTGTAGCTCATGGTCGAATACTGATCGGTCTTCGAGACCAAGGCATGTACGGACATGCATCGGATTTAGACCTCCCTCGAGAAAGCCCAATGGCGTTGGCGCAGCCGTTTACCGCGCGGTCAACTGCGCGGTTCGCTTCATGGAATACAGCTTCCTGCGCCGCCACCAGATCTGAATGAATTTCAGCGCCGGATGCGCCCAGACGTTCCCCATATCCTTGCGGTCTGGCACTTGAAATGGATGCTCACTTTCCTCGAGTAACTTCTAGGCGATTGATGGCCTTTTTTTGGAAAAGCGGTTTGGTCAATTACTGGGAAGGTCAAGGCCACAATTTGTCCATTCGCTGTACCGGGCATTTGCCCGAAGCTGTATTTGAAGCATCGGTTGGAAGCGTCGGCTACATATAAGTCAACGCCTTCCGCACGGCGATAAACGGCCTCCGCAAAACCGAACTGATCCATCCCCAGGGACCGTGGCGCAATATGCAGGATCTGACACTCGCCACCTTCGGATGCGTCGGTCGCCTGAACCACAAGTCTCTGCACGCGCTCCTTGGACACACCTCGTCATCAGAGATTAGAGAGACTTTCTACGCACGGCGCGCCACTTGATCGGGTCGAAAGAGTGGCGTCACAGGGCACCGACAATAACCGCAGAGTTCCAAGGGCTCCAGCGACTACCGGCTGAATTGAACTGACAAGGCAATGGTGCAGGACGTTCAAGCACGAAACCGTATGCCCGTGGTCAATCAATCAGTCCGTCCGATGGCGATCGATTGGTCAGAATCCGGCGGACGAAATGCGAGGTGTATGGGGCGCCAAATTCCACTGTACCCTCGTTATCCTGAAGGCACATCGCCGGACATATCACTTCCTGCCCAAGGCGAAGCCTAGCCCGCGCTCAGGAACGCACCGGACGGCTTCATTTCAAGAAATCTCGCAGGGCAGAGGTAGCCGGCAAGGTCACCCAAGACCAGTGTTTGAGGAGGACAGTCCAACATTTGACACAACCTCTAGTCCAACGGATGCCGAGTTGCTTGGAAGATGACTATCTTGCCCAAGGTACCCGATTGACGGTTTCTTGCCGGATCCTGGCCCGTTTTTGTGACAATCAGAGGTGCAGTCCGAAGGTACAGCCTAAAAAGTTGCGTAATGCTGTTTCCTTAAATTTCTTAAAGATTTATGCAATCGGCATCTACGGGACAACGCTCTGCTGGAGTTTTCCTCGGGTCAACTGAACGTAAACCTATCGAAAGCCACAGCGTGTCGTCCCGAGATACTGGTCAGGCAACGACATGGCTCCACCGAAGGCCGGTCACCGTGAAGGCGCTGGACTCGCCCGGAGAAGTTCTTCAATTGGCTACCCTGAGATCAGAACAGTTCAAGATCATTGCCTGCGGCCGGGGGGCGCTGTATTTCGCCGCGCGTCTCGACAGGCATTTCGGAACTAATTTTCTGCACGACGCGTCCAGTCGCGGGCCAGAACATCAGATGACGCGCTGAAACGCCTCCCAGTGATCGGCTTTCGCAAGGGATTCCTTCCCTTTGCAGGTAATCCATGGTGAAATCTCGGTTCAGACGGCCGATTTCACTCAGACCCGCAACCATCCGGGCGCCGCCAAATGCTTTTGCACGCAGACGTTCGCGTTTCCCGCCGAGTTTGAGGATATCGTTGATCAGAAGTTCCATCGCATTGATGCCAGTCAAGTTGCACGTACCGCTGTCGGCGTTGGTAATCGTGAGCAGCATATGGTTCATGCCGCCCACGCCCGCCAGCGGATCCCACAGGCAACAGGAGACACAGGAGCCAAGAATGGTGCTGATGACCTGTTCGGGATCCTTTCCGACAGCCCATTCTCCTTGCGTGATATGCCAGCGCTGCGACGGCATCAGGTGCACAGCCCGCGCCTGTCGGTGCGCCGGTCTTTCCCGGAACGCCCGAGACCGTCGCGCAGGGCCGGCCCGATCCTGTCCAGCGGAAGCTCTTTCTGCACCGCTCCAAGCGCCTTCGCCGCGCGCGGCATGCCGTAGACGACGCAGGTGTCTTCATCCTGGCCGAAGGTCAAGGCGCCGTGATCCGAGAGTTCTTTCAACCCTTCGGCACCGTCCTTGCCCAACCCGGTCAAGAGTGCTGCCGTGACGTTTCGCGCCTCCGGCACAGCCGATTTGAACAGGACGTCGACGGCCGGGCAATGCAGGTGGGGCGGATCGTTGGGCACGAACTCGCAATACCACTCTCCGCCGCTGCGCCGAACCCTGGTGTGCTGACCTTCGCTGGGGGCAAGCACGACTTCGCCACGGGAAAGAGGCACACCTTCCCTGGCGAGCATGACGGTCTGATGCAAGCAACGATTCAGACGGTCGGTAAAACTGATCAGGAAGTTTCCGGGCATGTGCTGCACGATCACCACGGGGGATCCACCAGGATCCAGCATCGGCAGAACCGTTTCAAGGGCCGCGACACCACCCGTGGACGCCCCGAGCAGGATGATCGCGCCCCGACGGTTGGGACCGGTGAACGTTGCGGACCCTCCGCTCGGTTGTCGCGGGGCGGTCGCGAGATGAGGCGTCGCTGGCCGGGTGCAGGCAACCTGATAAATACGTTCACAGATATCGCGACTGAGCTCCGCTCCATACCCTTCCGTCGGTTTTACCATACAGTCGACGGCACCGCGGGAAAGTGCCTGCACGGCCGCATCACTGCCTGCGCTCGTCAGGCCCGACATCATCATGACCGGCATAGGACGTGCCCGCATCAGTCTTGTCAGGAAATCGAGCCCGCTCATGCCAGGCATCTCGATGTCCAGCGTGAGAACATCGACCTGATTGGCTTTCAGAAAATCCCGGGCTTCCACCGCATCGCCTGCCTCGCCAACCACCTGCAGGCGGGAATCAGACGAGAGCACCATGCGCAGCCATGCGCGCAAGGAACGGGAGTCATCGACGATCAGGACGCGTTTCGGCAATGGTTTCATCGTCAGTTCATATCCAGCAGGTTCGGACCGGATGGGTCACGAACCGATCCATTCCCCCCGATATGACAAAGAGAAATGAACCGCGGTTTAATAACGGAGCAGAATCGCATGCGTCTGCGGAAACCCGTTGGCAGCGCGCGTGAGGCGAAGGATCATCTGCCCCCGATCATCTGCCGCGCAATGATCATCCGCATGATCTCGTTCGTACCTTCGAGGATCTGGTGCACCCTGAGATCCCGCACGATCTTTTCCACGCCGTAGTCGGCCAGATAGCCATAGCCGCCATGGATTTGCAGCGCGTCGTTGGCGACATCGAAGGCGGCATCCGTCACGAAGACCTTTGCCATGGCGCAGAATTTGCCGGCATCCGGCGCCTTCTGATCAAGTTTCCACGCCGCCTGGCGCAGAAAGACGCGGGCGGCCTGAAGCCTGACTTCCATATCCGCCAGCTTGAACTGAAGCGCCTGGAACTGGTCGATGGACTTGCCGAATGCCTTGCGTTCGCTGGCGTAGGCGAGCGCCGCATCGAGCGCCGCCTGTGCGCCACCGAGGGCGGAGGCCGCAATGTTGAGACGCCCGCCATCGAGCCCTGCCATGGCATAAGAGAAGCCCCGCCCCTCTTCACCCAGAAGATGGCTGGCAGGTATCCGACAGTCGTCGAACTGCACCTGCGCCGTCGGTTGCGCACGCCAGCCCATCTTGTCCTCCAATGCGCCGAAGCTCAGCCCGGCACTACCGCTCTCTACCAGCATGGCGGAGATGCCCTTGGGGCCGTCGTCGCCCGTCCGGACCATGGTAAGGTAGACGTCCGAATATCCGCCGCCAGAGATGAAGGCCTTGGTGCCGTTGAGCACGAAGCCTTCGTTGCTCCGCTCGGCCCGCGTGCGCAGGGCTGCCGCGTCCGATCCTGATCCCGGTTCCGTGAGGCAGTAGGAGAAGACCTTGTCCATCCGGCAGAGGGCGGGGAGCCAATGCGCCTTGGCCTCCTCCGATCCATAGGTGTCGATCATCCCGCCGCACATGTTGTGGATCGACAGGAAGGACCCCACCGCCGGGCAGGCCATGGCAAGCGCCTCGAACACAAGCGTGGCGTCGAGACGGCTCAGCCCCGAACCGCCGTGATCCTCGGACACATAGATGCCACCGAGACCAAGCTCGGCCGCCTTCGGCCAAAGCTCCTTGGGAATGGTGCCCGCAGCCTCCCACGTCCGGGCGAACGGCGCGATATGCTCCTGCCCGAAGGCATGGGCCATGTCGAAGATCGCGGTTTGCTCCTCACTCAGGGCAAAATCCATGCCACTCTCCTCTTTTGCTGTTCCCGATCGGCTCCAGCAGGCGCCTGAGGGAATAAACAACAATCCGCGCCGTGGCACCAGCGCTTGTCAGACGAAATCGACGAACTTGAAGAACGGCATCTCGCGCAGGCGCTGGCCGGTTGCGGCAAAGATCGCGTTGGCAAGCGCAGGGGCCGCGGGCGGCACCGGCGGCTCCCCGATCCCCCTGATCCGCTCCGCGGTTTCGAGCGCCCGCACGATGATCTGCGGGCAATGGTACAGTCGCATCCCTTCGGCATCGTGGTAATTCGATTGCTCTGCGCGGCCTTGCCCATAGGTGATCTCGGAGTTGATCGCATGTCCCAGACCCCAGATCACACCGCCCTGCACCTGGTTCTCGAAGTTGACGGGGTCGACCACGGTGCCTGCATCGACGGCAACAAAGACCTTGTCGATCCGGATGCGGCCTTCCGTCTGTGTGACCTGCACCACTTCAGCGACGGGCACGCCGAAAGAGACGACAAGGGCTACGCCGCGACCGGATCCGGCGGGCAGCGGCGTGTCCCAGTCCGACATGTCTGCCACCGCTTCGAGCACGCGGCGTGCTACGGGGTCATTGACCATACGTAGCCGTTCGGTCATCGGGTCGACGCCTGCGGCATGGATCAGCTCATCCAGTGCCGATTCCGCGAAAAACCCGGCGGTCGATGCCCCCACGGAGCGCCAGGAACTGATTGGTGCAAGCTCCGGTGCTGCATAGCCGCGCACGCGGAGGTTCGGGATGTCGTAGGGCATGTTCCAGGCCCCGGCCACGATCTGCATGTCCGGGCCCGGCACCGGCAAACCCATGCGGCCCATTTGCGAGCGTATGGGAGACGGTGCCGCGATCTGAAGATCGAGCGCAAGCACGCGCCCGGCCTCGACAGAGCCGTTTGCACGGGCGGCAGCGATCTGGCGCGGGTGATCCTGCGCGAAATCCTCCTCCCGGCTGAAGGTGAGCTTGATGTGGCGCCCCGGCAGCGCGCGGGCGATCTCCACGGCCCGGTCCACCACCTCGAACTCGAGCCTGTGTCCAAAACTGCCACCTGCCGCCTGATTGTGAACCGTGACCTCGTCGGGGCTGAGGCCCGCGCCTTCCGCCACCCGGTTCTGAACAATGCGCGGCATCTGATGCGCGGTCCAGATTTCGGCGTTCGTTTCCGTGACGAGGGCCACCGCGTTGAGCGGCTCAAGCGGTTGATGCGCGACATAGGGCGCGCGGTAGGCGACGCTCAGGTCGCTGCGCGCATAGGCCTCCGCGTCGCCGTCATCGCGCCAGACCTTTTCGAGCCTCTCCGGCGTAAAGGAGGCCTCCAGAGTGGCCCAATGTTCCGCCTGCTCCTGCGGATAAGCGGCCTCAGCCCAGTCGTAGTCGATGGCGTCGAGCGCCTGAAACGCGTACCAGGTGTTCTCCGCAATAACCGCCAGTCCGTTTCGGACCGGCAGCACATCGACCACACCACGCATTTTCCGTGCGGCGGTGTCATCATACCCACGCAAACCCGCTCCCTTGTTAGGGTTGAGGCGCAGGGCGGCGTGGAGCATGCCCTCGAAACGCAAATCGATGCCGTAGATCTGTGTTCCGGTGGATTTTGGAACGATATCAATACGCTGTACCGGCTTGTTGATGTGTCGCCACTGCGCAGGCGGGCGCAGGGCAACCTTATCCGGCGGCGTGACACCCGACGCTTCGCCTGCCAGATCGCGGTAGTCGATGCGCGTGCCGTCAGGCAGGATCACTGCACCGGCTTCAGTCGAAAGAGCCTCAGGCGGCAGGCCGCTGCGCGCCGCTGCCGTCCGTTTCAGCGTTTCGCGGGCCATTGCCCCAGCTTGGCGAAGTTTCACGAAACTGTCGGGCACGGAGGTCGACCCACCGGTAATCTGAAATCCGACCAGCTTGATCGCGGCACCGATTGTTTCACGCGCGGTCTCGGCCAGCAGGCCGCGGTCGGTCGAGCGGAACGGAACGGCCTCATCGGCCATGGCCGTGTTGTAATAGGCGGCCGCGGGCGGGCCGGGAGAAACCTCGAACTGGTCGAGATCGAGATCCATCTCCTCGGCGATCAGCATCGCCTGCATTGAGGCGGCGCCCTGCCCCAGATCCACATGCGGCGCGATCAGGGTGATCCGCTCCGATGTAATCATCACGTAGGGGTTGAAAGTCGCCCCCGCTGCATCGGTCATATATTCCAGCGGATTAGCCGGCGGCGTCAGGAGCCTGTAGGTGCCGAAGGCCACACCACCCGCGATCGCGGCGCTGCCTACGACGAAAAATCGCCTTGTGATACGTCCTGCCCTGCTCAAAAGCGATCTCTCCTGTTATCGGGGCAGAGGCTAGAACGAAAGAGGCGCCCTCGCCAGCCTGCTCGTCGCGCGGTGACTATGCGTCACCCAAGTTCAATATCCGGTCATCTCCAGATACCCTCGGCCTGCATGGCTGCCTGAAATCGTCACCGGCCCTTCCCAGTATTCGATCGATGTGGCCATCCAGGCCTGCGGATTAAGCGCCGTGACGGTCACATCAACACCTTTTTCGGGCAGGAGCGCCCGCCAGCGCACCGGTACCTTGCGCCCGGCGACCTCAGCCTCCGCCAGCGGCTCCGCCCGGAACGCGCCATCGGGAAAGGCGGTTGTCGTGCCGTCGAGCTCGATCCAGCTGGCCGCCGTGTAGGTGCCGCCTTCGGTATCACGAAGGGTGAACCCCATCATCCTTTCGCCGCTGTCGAAGACCATGGAGAACCAGTCCCAGCTCACCTGCGCGTCACCCAGAGGTTGCGAGGCCCATTCCCGGTCGAGCCAGGCGGTGCCGGTCACCGCCACCTCGCCTTCCGGCAGGCTCAGCACGCCCGAAACCGCGAAGAACGGTTGCGAATAGTAGTAGCTGGCCCGACCGGTGGAAGATTTCTGCGAATAGCCCGTCTCGCCATGAAAGACGAGCGGGCCTTCGGCGCGCAAGGTCACATTATAGGCGAAGTCCGTTCCGCTTGCCGTCAGGCGCATGGCATCGAAAGTCTCTCCCGACATCGACCAGTCATCGATCCAGGCGTCGAACGGCTCGGTCACGACGCCTGCCTGCCCGATGCCGCCCCGGGCGAGGCGCTCGGCCACGAAGTGCCGGGTTTCGGTGGTCACGGCGGCATGACCCATCCAGAGTTGCGGGCTCTGCCAGCCCGCGCGTTCTTCCGGCGCAAGCGCGGAGCGAAAGAGCGTCCATTGCAAACCGTAAGGAGTGCCTTCCGCGTCTTGGAGGTTGGCGGTCAGGTACCACCATTCGATGCGGAAATCCGGGTGCGCGCCGTGATCGCGCGGGAAGTCGAAGACGAAGCCACGCTCAGGCATGGCGAAGCCGTCCGCCGCCGCGCCAAGACCGGCGAACCCCTGTGCAAGCGCCATTTTAGGCACCGTGACAGCGAGGAGAAAGGCCAGAAACAGAAGTCTAGCGCTCATTGCTGAACACCTTCAACAGCGCCTGCGGCGGGGTGCGTGCAAGGCGCAGCGCGGGCCAGGTTGCCGCAAGCGCGGCCGCAACCAGGCTGAGACCACCCAAGGCGAGGTAGTCCGCAGGAAAGAGATACATCGGCAGACGCCAGCCAAAGGCTTCGACGTTCACGACCGCAAGCAAGACCCAGGCAAGCGCGAGGCCCAGCGGCAAAGCCATGAGTGCCGTCAGCGAAGCAAGACAAAGCGCGCGCAGCAGTTCGAGCCGCGCAAGGCCGGCACGGGTCATGCCCAAAGCCCAGACCGGAGCAAGTTGCGGCAACCGCATCGTGGCCAGCGTGAGCAGACCGATCAGGATGGCGAGCCCTGCCACCGAGAGCGTCAGCACGTTGAGCGCGGCCGTGACCGCGAAGGTGCGCTCGAAGACCGAGAGCGAAAAGGCCTTGAGATCGGCCTGGTTGATCACCGCATCGGGGGCGAGGCCGAAGTCCTGCGTCAAAAGCTGCGACACGGCATCCGGGGTTGAGGTCCGCAGGCCGAAGCGGAGGGCCATGGCTTCGGGGTAGCGCGCGGCGAAGAGGTCCGAACCGAGCAGGACCTGCCCCGCCGCATTCCCGTAGTCTCCGTAGACGCCCAGCACCGGATCGCCCGTCGGCAGCAAATCCCCAAGTTCAAGGTTCTCCCGGCGCGCCAGTTGTTCGTTGACAAGCGCACCCTGCCCCGCGGCCAGCGCGTCCCAGACCTCCGGAACCGCCTCCAGCAACGGCCAGTTCTGCCGGTAGGTCTCATGGTTGCGCACGCCATAGATTTCGGCCGGCAGACCGCCAATGCGCGCGGGCACCGACACGATGGGCAGCACCGCATCGACGCGTGGCGCCAGAAAGGCGACCAGTTCGGCAGCCTCTTGCTGCGTCGAGGCGTTGACGTAGAGCTCCGAAGCGAGCCGCTGATCGAGATAGCCGGTGAAGGTCAGCCGGAAACTCGACACCATGGTCGACACCCCAATGTTCGCAGCCATCGCCAGCAGCAGCGCCATGAGCGCCATCGCAAGACCGGGCAGTTGCTGGCGGCTGTCGGCCCAGAACCACTGGGCGACGGCGCCGTGACTGAGCCGCTCGCCACAGGAGAGCAAAAACCCCAGAACCAGCGGCAGGCAGAGGGCCGCGCCGACGAGCAGGCAGGCCAGCAAGGCAAAGCCAGCCATCAGCCCCTTGCCCCAGAGCGCCAGACCGCCCGCGACAGCCAGCAACGCAAGCGCCACCAAGGCAAGCTGGCCGGCGCTCCGCGAGGACTGCAGGCTCATGGCCCGCGGATGGTTGAAGGACAGGACCGGCATCCGTGCCAGTTTCACCAGCGCCGCCGCGGCAGCGATACCCGTGCCCGCCAGCGCCATGCCGAAGCCCGAGAGCCACCAGGAGGGACGCAACTGCAACTGACCAGTGATGTTCGCGCCGTAGAGCCCACGCAGCGTCGCCGCCACATCCGGCAGGAGCGCCGCCGCGATGAGATAGCCGAGCGCCACGCCAAGCCCTCCGGCCAGCAGGGCGAAAATGGCAAGCTCAAAAGCCAGCAGCAACATCAAACGATCCAGCCGCACACCGAGCGCCCGCAGTGTTCGGAAAACGGCCCTGCGTTGCTCGAAGGCGAGGCCAACCGCGCCGTAGACGATGAAAATACCCACGGCGAAGGATAAAAGCCCGAAGGCGGTGAGGTTGAGATGGAAGCTCTGCGTCAGCCTTGCGACATCGTTCTGCACAGCGCCTTCGCCCTGCTGATAAGCCGGGGGCAGCGGGGGCAGGCCAAGCGGTTGTTCCGCCTCGATCATGAGCCGCGCGATCCGGCCGGTCCCTTCGAGCAGGCGGTCGACGGTCGCAATGTCGGCCAGGGCCGTGCCTGGACGGCGCGCGGTGTCGGTAATGACCTCGACCCCAAGGTCCGTCAGGGCGGCCAGATCGTCCGGATGGGCGAGCACTGCTCCGGTTGCGCCCAGGAGCCCACCAAAGAGACCATCCGCCTCCTCGGAAGCTGTCACGAACCCTTGGCGCGGAAACGTCAAGGGATCAATCCCGACGAGCCGCAACCCTTGTCTTGCGGGGACCTCGCCTTCCATCACCGGACTGACCTGCCAGCCGAGCCGCCGCAGGGAAACGTAGTCCGACGTGGTGATGGCGGCGCCGTCGCGCCGGGTGATCTGCGCATTCTCCGCCGTGACCAGAATATCCGACGCCTGCGCGTAGCTTGCGCGCGCCTCGGCATTGATCGCCTGAACGCCGGACCACAGAGCCGTCGCCAGCGCCAGACCGGCGATCAGGGTCAGGAGTTGCCATGGGTTGCAGCGCCAATGCGAAAGCAGCGCCTGTGCCGCGGGCCCGGTCATGTGGTCTCCTTGACCATGCCATGCGACAGGAGCAATCTGCGGCTCATCCGGGCCGCCTGGCGAGCGGAATGGGTCACCATCAGCACCGCCGTCTCCGTTTCCGCCGCGCAGTCGAGCATCAGCTTGAGAACAAGGTCCGCGGTATCCTCATCAAGGTTGCCGGTGGGCTCATCCGCGAGCAGCAGTTTCGGTCGCGCGGCCAGACTTCGGGCGATGGCGACACGCTGCTGCTGTCCACCCGACAGTGCTTCAGGATATTTGCGCAGATGCTGCGCCAAACCGATGCGCTCGGCGAGTTGTGCCGCCCGCGCCGGCTCGAAGACCCCGGCAAGCCGCGCATGAAAGGCGATGTTCGCTTCGACAGTCAGGCTTGGGATCAGGTTGAACTGCTGAAAGATGACGGCGATGCTGCGCCGTCGCAACTCGGCAGTGCCGCGATCGGCAAGCGCGCCGATCTCGATACCATCCACCTCGATCCGACCGCCCGAGGCCCTGTCGAGCCCTGCCACAAGGTGCAGCACCGTGCTTTTGCCAGAACCGGACTCACCCGTCAGCGCAAGCGTTTCGCCCGCCGCCAGTCTGAAGCTGACATCGCGCAGCACCTCGGTGCGCGCAGCGCCCTGCCCGTATGATTTCGCCAGGTTTTCGACTTCGAGCACCATCGGGCGGTGACCTCTCCCACGCTGCGTCAGGCTTTACAACATGGCGCGGGAGCCTGCCACCGCAACACCATGCGGCAAATTGCTGTCGGACAGCTTCACTCAATAAAGCCCTGCGGTTTTGGCGCGGAGTTTGGTGAGGGCTGTGACGGTGTCGATGGTGGGGGTTGGGGTGTCGGTGATGCGGCCCAACTCCTGCACGGAGCCGATGAGCGCGTCGATCTCCATGGGGCGTCCGGCGTCGAGATCCTGCAGCATTGAGGTGCGATGCGCGCCGACGGCAGCGCCCCCGTCGATGCGGCGCTCGACGTCGATGGGGAACTTCACGCCGAGCTTTTCGGCGATCGCCTGCGCCTCGAGCATCATGCCGCGCGCCACCTCCCGCGTGCCCGGATCGGTGCAGAGCACGTCGAGCGTGGCATGGGTCAAGGCCGAGATCGGGTTGAAGCTGAGGTTGCCCCAGAGCTTGACCCAGATCTCGTCGCGCAACCGCGGCCGCACCGGCGCCTTCAGCCCGGCGGCAGACAGCGCCTGAGACAGTGCCATCGCCCGCTCGGACTTCGACCCATCCGGCTCGCCCAGCGAAAACCGGTTGCCCTCGATGTGCCGGATCACACCGGGCTCGGAGACTTCGGCCGCCGGATAGACCACGCAGCCCAGCACCCGGTCGGGACCGAAGCCCTCCCACTGCGCGTCTCCGGGATCGACCGAGGCCAGCCGCGTGCCCTCGAGCGCCCCGCCGATCTTGTGGAAATACCACCAGGGCACGCCGTTGACCCCGCTCACGACCGTGGTCCGATCCCCGATCAAGGGCTGCATCCGTCGCACCAGGGGGGGTACCGAATGCGCCTTCAGCGTCACGATCACATAGTCCTGCGGGCCCAGCACGCCCGGATCCTCACTGGCCGTCACCGGCACCGTCACCGGATCCGCGCCCTCCTCCTCGAGCGTGAGCCCGCGCGCCTGCATCGCCGCCAGATGCGGACCGCGCGCCACCAGGCTCACGTCAGCCCCGGCCTGCGCCAGCTTCACCCCCATGTAGCCGCCGATGGCGCCCGCCCCGAATATGCAGATCTTCATATGCCGTCCCTCTCCCGATCCGTCCCGACCAGACGCCCGGCCCTTCTTTTGGCCTCAAATATCCCGGGGAGCGCGAGGGGCTGGCCCCTCGTTCCCGCCCGTCTCACCCCGCACGCGCGCCGGACAGGCTCACGTCTTCTCCACCAGCCCCAGCTTCTCTGCCAGACCAATGCGCTGCATCTTGCCCGTCGCCCCCTTGGGGATCTCCTCCAGGAGGATCACCTTCCGCGGCACCTTGAAATCCGCCATCCGCTCGGCGGCAAAGGCGCGGATCTCCTGCTCGGTCACGCTCGCCCCCTCGATGAGCACGATGGCCGCGGCCACCTCCTCGCCGAGCTTCGGGTGCGGCAGCGCGAAGGTCACCACCTGCGCCACCTCCGGATGATCGAGCAGCACACCATCGACCTCCAGCGGGCTGATCTTCTCGCCGCCGCGGTTGATGATCTCCTTCAGCCGTCCCGTCAGCCGCAGATAGCCCTCCTCGTCGAAGGCCCCCTGATCGCCGGTCCGGAACCAGCGCGCGCCTTCCGCCTGAAAGAAACTCTTGGCATTGGCCTCCGGGTTGCCCTCGTAGCCCGGCGTCACATTGGGCCCCGAGATCACGATCTCGCCCACGCCCTCCACCAGCCGATCCTCGATCTCATGGGCGATGCGCACCTTCGGGCCCGCCTCCTTGCCCACGGCCCCGGGGCGCTGCAACCCCCGGCCCAGCGGATTCGAGGCCATCTGATGCGCCGCTTCCGTCATGCCGTAGCCTTCGATCACCGGCGCATCGAAGGTCTCCTCCAGCGCCACCATCACCTGCGCGGGCAGGCTCGCCGAGGACGACCGCAGGAACCGCAAGGGCGTTTCCCTGATCACGTCGGCATTGCGCCCCGCGCGAGACAGGATCGCCTGGTGCATCGTGGGAACGGCCGTATACCACGTGGGCTGCGCGTCCTTCATCCAGCCGAAGAACCGCAAGGCATCGAAGCCCGGCGCGCACCACACGCTCGCCCCCGCCGCCAGCGAGGCCGTGACGGCGGCGATCAGCCCGTGGATGTGGAAAAGCGGCATCACGTTGAGGCAGCGGTCGTCTTGCGTGAGCGCCAGCGAGGCCTTGATGTGCTCGGCCGAGGCCGCCACATTCGATTGCAGCAAGGGCACGATCTTGGGCCGCGAGGTGGTCCCCGAGGTGTGCAGGATCAGCGCCACATCGTCGGGCCCGGGGGCCGAGGTGTCGCAGGCGCCCGTCGCATCGGACGACAGCGTGAAATGGCCCGCGGGCGCGCCCTCCGGCACCGAAAGCCGGATCACCGCCATGCCGGCCTTCTGTGCCGAGGCCAGCGCCGGACCGTCATAGCCTTCCATCACCACCAGGGCCTTCGCCTTCAGGTCCGTCAGGTAGAAGTCATACTCCTCCTCGCGGTAGGCCGGATTGAGCGGCGCCGTCGTCGCAACCTGCGCGATCGTCACGAAGGCCGCCGCCATCTCCGGACCATTGGGCAGCACGATCGCCACCCGATCCCCACGCCCCACGCCAAACCCGTGCAAGGAGGCCGCAACCTCCGCCCCAAGAACCCGCAGCCCCCCGTAACTCAACCACCCCCGACCCGGCGCCCCAAACGCCAACAACTCAGAAGACCCAGACAACAAACCACATACCGTCAAATGCATGGCAAAAATTCCTTCGAATTACGTCGAGCGCTCCCGACTGTCTTAACCCGTCTGGCCGAAAACACCACCGCGGGAATTCAACCAAAGCATCAATTGGGTGCCCATGTCTTGCTTACAATGACCCATCCACCCAGTTCCAAGGGCGCGTTTCGCGCGACTGGCTGTCTCAACCCGCGACGGCAAGTTCCGCGAGAACCGCGCTTGCCAGGGCCGCACCGCTGTCGAAGGCGGCCTCGACCCGCCCTGCCCCGCACCAGTCACCCGCAGCACCCAATCCCAACGACCCATCGAACAGACAAGAAATTCCCGCCGCCGCATCGACATTGGCAAAGCGCCATCTGTGCAGGCTTATGTAGTCCGGAGTTGCAGCCATGCCGGTCAGGTCACGAAAGGTCGCAAGCAAGTCCTCGCGCACGGCATCCTGATCACGCTCCAGATTGTCCTCCGCCCAACTATTGCTGCTCTGACAGAGGATGGATAAATCAGTCTTGCGGCCCGGTTTACGCGAATTCACGGCGATCCAGGCGAGCGGGCTGCCAACGGTTCGCGCGGCATCCCATGCCGGCCCGTCTTGACCCACATAGCCCAGCATCAGGCTGTAGCACCCCGACATCTTGCTCTGCGACAGCGCTGATTTGCCGGAAAATTCCGAAGGGAAGATCCGTCTGGTCTGCGGCGCAGGGGCCGTGCTCAGCACGAGATCGAAGCCCTCCTCCATGCTGCCGTCCTTGAACCCGATCCGCCAGCTCTGCCCTTCTCGCTCGAGACCGGCGACTTCGGCGGAAAGCCGCACGTCGAGATCATCGCCGAGCCTCTTGCACAGGCTGTTCATCCCAGGTTGCGCCACCAGCCATTGGAGCCGGTCCAAGGCAACCTCACTACCTGTTCCGGCGCCCAGAGCAGCCACCTTCGGCGTCCATTCACGGACCAGACCCGATGCCATGAAGGGGTTGAGAAAGCGCCGGAACCCGTCGCCTTTCGCGGTGAAATACTGCGCCCCGTGATCAAACGCGAAAGGCTCCGCCCGGCGGGTCGACATGCGCCCGCCCATGCCACGGGATTTCTCGAATACAGTCACCTCCGCTGCGCCTGAAAGGCGCTGCGCGAGCGTCAATCCTGCCAGACCCGCGCCAAGGATCGCGATTTTCCTCTGATGTCCCATATGCCGCATATCCTTTCAAAATCACCGAACTCTGAACCTAGGTCAATCGCGCGGTCGGACCACGGGTACACAGGCCTAACGGCTTTCGGCTTCGCGTCGGATGGCGGCGGGCATGCCTTCCGCGCGCATGATCGCCAGCCGAGACGCGACGGCGGCGCACCAGATCTCGCTATGCGCAAGAGGCTCCGGCATCAGCCCCGTCAGACGTCCGATGCGATCGAGGATCACGCGCGCGGCCCCCGCCCCGGCCACGGCCTCGGTCAACTCTGCGGCGCGCGGGTCACGCAGATCATAGGTCTTGCCATCGTCGTGCCGTCCGAAGCCGTAGCGGATCCAGGCGGCGGTGGCGAAGGCGAAGGCATCAAGAGGCTGACCCGCCGCCAATGCATCGCTTGCGGCGGCAAAAATGCGCTGCGGCAGTTTCTGGCTGCCGTCCATGGCGATCTGGTAGGTTTCATGGGCGATGTTCGGGTTGCGAAAGCGCGCCAGAAGTTGCTGCGCGTAGGCCTCGGTATCCATGCCCTCCAGCGGGCGCAGGGTCCGCGCCGCGGCCGCCATGTGCCGCGCCACCAAGGCGCTCAACGCTGCATCCTGCATGACGTCGCGCACATATCGGTGACCGGCAAGAAACCCGGCATAGGCCAGCATCGAATGGGCACCATTCAGCATCCGCAGCTTCATGGTCTCGTAAGGTGCGACATCCGCGACCACGAGCGCGCCCGCTGCATCCCAGGCCGGACGGCTGGCGCAGAAATCATCCGTCATCACCCATTGACTGAAGGGTTCGGTCTCAATCGGTGCCGCGTCTTCAAGGCCCAGTTCCGCAACGATCTCCGCGCGCAGCGCCGGGGTCGCGGCAGGGGTGATCCGATCGACCATGGTGCCGGGGAATGTGGCGTTTTCCGCGATCCAGCGGGACAGTGCTGCGTCAATCTCGCCCGAGAAATCGAGAACCGCGCGGCGGAGCAGCGCACCGTTGTCGGGCAGGTTGTCACAGCATAGCACTGTATAGGCTCCCAATCCGCTGTCACGCCGCCGCCGCAGGCCTTCGACGATCAAGCCAATTGTGCCTTTCGGCGTCCGCGCCTGCGCCAGATCGCGGGCAATCACCGGATCCCGAGGGTTGATCGAACCTGCTGCCCGGTCGAAGCCGTAGCCCTGCTCCGTCACGGTGGTGCTGACGATGCGCGTGCCGTCATGGGCAAGCCGCGCCAGAACCGGCTCCGTCCCCCCTGCGGCGGCAAGACAGGGGCCGAGGCTCGCGATGATCCGGCGTGTCGTCTTGCCTTGTGCCGTTTCGGGGCGCAGCGTGAGGGTGTAGAGCCAGTCCTGCGCCTGCAACGCCGGGACGATTTCGGTACTGCGCAGGCTGACGCCGCAGATGCGCCAGTCGCCGCCCGCCAAAGCCAGCGCGTCATGGGTATAGACCGCCTGATGCGCGCGATGAAACGCGCCGAGGCCCAGATGTACGATCCCCACGCCATGATCGGATGGCGCAAAGGCTGGTGCCTCGATCCTGCCACCGTTGCGTGCCGCGTCATAGTCCGCCGAGAGCCGGGTCACAGCCGGTAGGCCCGGCGGGCGAGACCCACGCTCAGGTCCTCGATCATCTCGAAAGCCTCCGCCTCGCGCAGGCGATGGTCGGCGACCATCCGTGCGAGCCAGGCGCAATCGACCCGGCGCGCGACCTCGTGGCGCGCCGGGATCGAGGGAAAGGCGCGGGTGTCGTCGTTGAACCCGGCGGTATTGTAGATGCCCGCCGTCTCGGTCGTGGTATCGCGGAAACGGCGCATGCCTTCGACGCTGTCGTGAAACCACCAGGCCGGCCCGAGGGTGAGGCAAGGATAGGCGCCCGCGAGCGGCGCCAGTTCGCGCGCATAGGTGGTCTCGTCGAGGGTGAAGAGGATGATGCGCAGCCCTTCCGCCTGGCCCACAGCATTGAGCAGCGGCGCGAGGCTGCGGGTGAATTCCGCCGCCTGCGGGATGTCGAACCCCTTGTCGCGTCCGAAGCTCTGGAAAACGCTCTTGCTGTGGTTCCGGAAAGACCCGGGGTGGATCTGCATGACGAGGCCGTCCTCGGCGCTCATCCGTGCCATCTCCGTCAGCATCTGTGCCCGGAAGAGTGCCCTATCGCCTTCTTCCGCCTTGCCGCGCCGGAGCCTGTCGAAAAGTGCCGCCGCGTCTTGTGTCGAGAGGTCCGCCGTCCGGGCGTCGGGTGTGCCATGATCCGTGGCGGTGGCTCCCTTGGCCTGAAATGCCGCGCGGCGAATCCGATGCGCCGCCAGATAGCCCGTCCATGTCCCCGTGTCCTCACCCGTCATCTCGCCCAGACGGTCAAGCGCTGCATCGAAGCCTTCGAAGTCCGGGTCGGTGATCTGATCGGGCCGATAGGTCGGGATCACCCTGCCCTGCCATCCGCTCCGGCCAATCGCCTCATGCGCCGCGAGGCCATCGAGTGCCGCGTCGGTTGTGGCAAGCACCTCGATCCCGAACCGTTCGAAAAGCGCCCTTGGTCGGAAAGCCTCCGCGCCGAGGCATTCCGAAATCCGGTCGAAACTCTCATCCGCTGTCCTTGCGCTCAGGGGCGCTGTCAGCCCGAAAAGGCGGTGAAAGGTGATGTCGAGCCAGAGCCTTGTCGGCGTACCGCGGAACAGGTGATAGTTTTCCGCAAAGCGTCGCCAGATCGCCCTCGGGTCGGTTTCCACTGGGCCGCCGTCGCGCCGGGCGATGCCGAAATCCTCGAGCCTCATGCCCTGACTGACGAACATCCGGGTGATGTAGTGATCGGGCGTGACGATCAGGGCCGCGGGATCGGGGAACGGAGCATTGTCGGCAAACCAGACAGGATCCGTATGGCCATGCGGGCAGATGAGCGGCAAGGTGCGCGCGACATCGAAGAGCGATCTGGCGACCGCATCGGCCCCGGTGCCTGTCAGCAGCGTGTCGTCATGAAAGATCTGGTCCATGCTTTTCCCCGGCAACGGTTAACCCGTGTTACTGGCAGTGATATGGCTGAGCAGGCGCCATGGCCACAGAAAAACGGCAATCCGGATATCGGTTGACGACGGTCGTATTCCCGACTCGAGAGCTGATGCGCGGCCAATCTGTCGACCGGCTGGCCAAGATCGGGATCGGGTGCTGGGAGCGGCGCGCGGCACCGTGCCATAGATCAACACGACCTCTGCATCCGTCGGGCGCCGCTTATCAGATGCGGGTGGCAAGGTGCTTCCCGGTTCTCCCTCACCGACAGCGAACACATGCCGTCAAACTCGGCGAACCGGTTCTTGCGATGCCGCAAAGGTGGTTCAGGAGAGGAGCCAGTAATGTCGTGGAAAGGCACCCATGCGCATTCCGAAGTCGCCACGCATCCAACGCAGGTCATCAGAAACCCCGATCGTTCTTCCCCACCATATGAGACACAAAAGCACCTTAAAAGGCGCTCATCTTGCCGGCTGTGTCTTAAAATGGCGGAGCGACAGGGATTCGAACCCTGGAGACGGTCTCCCGCCTACACACTTTCCAGGCGTGCGCCTTCGACCACTCGGCCACCGCTCCGTCCGGGCGGTTTAGCGCGCCCGTTGACCGGGATGCAAGGCCCAAAATGCAATGTTTCCCCGCCGATATGTGGCACGGCAACGAGCAACCGGGCCGAGGACAATGCCGTGACAAGAACCGGATCGGTCCAGTCTGTCGCAGAAGTCATGACGTGCCTTGTTCCGGCGCCTTGAGACTTTCGGGATTGCGCAGCCAGACATCGCGCTGCGCAAAGGGGACTTCGATGCCCTCCTTGGCGAAACTCTCGGCGATGGCGTGGTTGATGTCATTCCTCACGCTCAGGATCCAGTTCACGTCCCGCAGGAACACCCTGATCTCGAACTCCAACGCATCGGCGCCGAAATTGTGGAAGATGATCGTCGGTGGCGGATTGTTGAGCACCATCGGTTGCGCCCTGGCAATCGCCATAAGGATCTTTTCGACCCGGCGGGTATCCGTCCCGTAGGCTACGCCTATGGGAACGATCAGGCGACCGACTGTGTTACCGCGCGTGTAGTTGGTCACGGTTCCGGACACGAGATCGGCGTTCGGCACGATCACATCGGTCCGATCGAAGGTTTCGATCCGCGTGGAGCGGACAGAAATATCCCGCACATAGCCCATATTGCCACCGACCTCGATCCAGTCCCCCTCGGAAATCGGCCGCTCCACCAGCAGGATAATGCCGGAAACGAAGTTCGACACGATCGTCTGCAGCCCGAAGCCGATGCCGACCGACAAGGCGCCAGCCACGATGGCGAGGTTCGACAGATCGATGCCGGCCATGGTGATCGCGATCAGACCCGCGAGGAAGACACCGACGTAGCCGAGCCCTGAAATCACCGCATTCTGCCCGCCGATGTCGAGCTTTGTCTTGGGCAGGACGCTGCCTTTCAGAAAACCCTGCAGCAGGCGGGTCAGCGAATAGCCGAGCGAAAAGACGATAGCGAAGGTCAGAAAATCCGTGGGCGATATGCGCGTTTCGCCCACCAGGAACCCGCGGGTGAAACTCGCCCAGATTTCCGTCAGGTCCGCGACCCTCGCGCCCCAGGCCAGCGCCAGCAACGGCAGCGAGCAAAGCACGAGGATAAACCCCATGAGAATGGGAAAGAGCGCCTCGCGTGCCTGCTCCCCCTGCCCCGTAATCAGCCCGTAGACGTCTGCCGAAAAGCGCTGCAGCGTCATCACGAAGCCCAGAATAAGAGCGGTAAGCGCCGTGGGATAGAGCAATGCGTTGCCGGCTTCGGCATATCCCACGGCAGCCATCACGGGTGCGACCACGGCGACCGCGATCATCGCGTTGCCAGCAAGGCGAATTACGCGCGCCATCGACGCGCCGCGGATCACCTCCTCGCCCGCCTCCTCTTCGGGGCTGCGGTAGCCGCGCAGGATCTTGCCCAGAAAGGCAAGTGCTAGTCCCAGCACGATGACGATCGGAAAGGCCAGCACAGCCTCCGCCTCGGGCTGCATGCTCTCATAACTCTGGATCAGGTGCACCATGCCGCGCAGCACCATGAAAACCGACAGAACCAGCATGTAGAACCGCGCCTGAGAGCGTCTGTCGTTGGGCAAAAGGATCAGGGCTTCTTCGGGAATGCGCGAGAAAAGCCGCTCGGACAGCCAGCGGATGCCCAGAAGGAACGCCGCCCATACCGGCAGCGCATCGAGGATCAGGTTCAGCATCGGTCCCGCAAGGCCGGTTTCGCGCAGGGCCTGCGCGAAGATCAGAACGCCGACAAGCGGCAGAAATATGCGAAAGAGCGAGACCAGAAAGCTCCAAACGCCGCTACCGCGCCCGCCCAGTTGGCGCAACTGCCTGCCCGCATAGGTTGCCCAGGTGCGGCCCCGGAAGATCAAGGCGAGCGAAACCAGCATGAGAACGATCACAATGGGCGCGTTCTCGCGCAGGGTCTGCAGACGGTTGGGATCGCGGCGCGAGTCCGTTTCCGCCATTATCGAGTTGAGTGTGTCCTTTACGTCCGTGAACATGATCGACCAGTTTGCCGGCGACAGCGGCGACGCTCCGAGCGACAACAGTCGTTTCTTCTCACGGTCGCGGATCGACTTGTCGATCTCGGCGATGATCGCATCGGCTCGCCGGAAAGCTTCATCGGCCACCACGGCAGGCGCTTGCAGTTCCTGCAGCTGCTGTTCAAGCTCGGCGCGTCGCGTTGCCACCTCGGGCGCTTCGGTGCCGGTCTCGGGTTTAGGGCCCAGGGCCTCGATCTGCGCTTTCAAAGCACCGATGCGCCCGCCATTGGCGGCGCGCGCCGTCTCGAACCGGGCGCGAAACCGGATCACGCCGCCGCGCAGCACCTCCAGCTCGTCTATCGTGCCCGTGTCCTTGTCGATGGCCGTTTCGGTGAGGTCCGCCAGTTGCTCCCAGGCGTTGTAATCGATCGGCGCATCGGTTTGTTCCTGCGCCTGCACGATACCTGCCCAGAGAAGGACAATCGTCGCGAGGACTGTCAGGAGCCCCCGTTTCATGCGTCTTCGAACACGCCAGGAATGCTCATCGGCGCCTGCCCGAGCCACGACGGTGTCGGCAGTCCCTTCTCCTTCAGGAAGTCGATATTGAAGAGCTTGGACTGGTAGCGGGTGCCGTAATCGCACAGGATCGTGACGATGGTATGTCCCGGCCCCATCTCGCGGGCCATGTGCATGGCGCCCGCGATGTTGATGCCGGACGAGCCGCCAAGGCAGAGCCCCTCGTTCTGTAGCAGGTCGAAGACGATCGGCAGGGCTTCCGCGTCATGGATGTTGTAGCTGAAATCCGGGGTGAAGCCCTCGAGGTTGGCGGTGACGCGCCCCTGCCCGATGCCTTCGCTGATCGAGGAGCCATCGGTCATGCTCAACTCGCCCTTGGTGTAGTAATTGAAAAGCGCCGCACCATCCGGATCCGCGAGCCCGATCTTGACGCCCTTCGGTTGCAGTGCCGCGGCGACACCCGCCAGCGTACCGCCAGAGCCCACCGCGCAAATGAACCCGTCCACCTTGCCGTCGGTCTGCTGCCAGATCTCCGGTCCGGTGGTTTCGATATGCGCCTGGCGGTTGGCGACATTGTCGAATTGATTGGCCCAGATCACGCCCTCATTGGTGGTGCGCGCCAACTCTTTCGCCAGCCGCTCGGAATAGCGGACGTAATTGTTGGGGTTGCGATACGGGGCGGCAGGCACCTGCACCAGCTCGGCCCCCGCAAGTCGCAGCATGTCTTTCTTTTCCTGGCTCTGTGTCTCGGGGATCACGATCACCGTCTTGAACCCCATCGAGGCGCCGACAAGGGCCAACCCGATGCCGGTGTTACCCGCTGTGCCTTCGACAATCGTGCCGCCCGGCTTCAACTGCCCCTTCGCCACGGCGTCGCGAATGATGTAGAGCGCCGCGCGGTCCTTGACTGACTGACCGGGGTTCATGAATTCGGCCTTGCCGAGGATCTCGCAACCAGTCGCAGTACTTGCTGCCTTGAGGCGGATGAGCGGTGTGTTTCCGATGGCCCCGGCCAGATCGCTTGCAACATGCATGTGCTTGCCCCTTCAATGCGTCCCCACATCTCTAGCGGCGCGTCCGCGTGACCTCAAGCCATTGCGCGCAGGCGGTCCCGGTGTCGCGCCAGCCAATAGGCGGCAAGAACCAGCGGCGCATTCGCGATCTCCTGGCGGTCGCAAGCAGCCAGCAAGGCTTCGAATGGCATCAAGTGCGACCTGATATCCTCGTTTTCGCTGTCGACGCCCGAGATACCCGTGATCCCAGGCTGCAAATCGGCAAACCCCACAAAGACGTAGTGGAATTCCGAGGAATTGCCTGGCGACGGATAGGCTTCGGCGACCGGAAAAAGCGGCCCAAGTGCGAGCCCAGCCTCTTCCTGCGCTTCGCGGCGGGCGGTCTGCTCCGGCGTCTCACCGGGATCGATCAGCCCCGCAATGGGTTCGAAACTCCAGCAGGTGGCATCACCGCGGGCCAGCGGACCGACCCGCATCTGCTCGATCAGAAGCACAAGGTCGCGCCCGGGGTCGTAGGGCAGAACCAAGGCTGCATCGACGGCGCGAAACACGGCGCGCTCCATGACAGGCGACATGGCGCCATCAAAGCGCCGGTGCCGCAGGTCGAACTCCTCCAGGGCGTAGAAATGCGCGTAAGGATGACGATGCGCGATGATCTCGATCTCGCCGGCAAAACCGGTGCCGGCGTCTCGGTTTCGGGCGGCCCGCAGGCGCGAGGCGGCGCGGGCCCGGATCATCGGGAACATCCTGCCCGTGGCTTGCGCGCTGCGATTGCCGAAAAAGCGCATCACTTCACGGGCGGCCAGGACGCTCAGGTCGCCCCAGTCACGGGCCCAGTCATCCAGCGACCAGGGACCTTCGAAGGCAAGCCTGTCCGTGGCAGGATAATAGACCTGAACCGGCGTTCCGTCCTCTGCCCGCAGATCGCGCAGGACATATTCGAAGCATTCTTCGTAGAAATTCAGGCGCGCGATGTTTTCCGCAGTCAGGCCGCTCACCCGCAGGCCTTTGGCAAAAGCAGCGGGGTCCGTCTCCAGACCGGGAAAGAGCCCATCCGCCACGCCCCGGACGCGATACCCTGGCAGACGATCAGGGTTCAGGCGCAGATGTGCGACATCTCCCAGCACAGTCTCGAGCAACGGCGGGTGCAACAAGGTGCCAAAGAAGAAAAACGGTTGCGCGGCCACGACCTATCGCCAGGTGCGCCAGGCATATTCCGTTGCAAGCCCCGCAAGCAGACCGCCCGCCACCAATGTAAAGAGAACCTTGATATCCAGCATGATCAACCCGTATTCCGCCATGAACTGGAAAATGGCAGCCATGGCGGACAAGACGCCACTATACCAGTTGTTCAAGGCTCTATCGAACATCTGAAAACAGGAATGCAGGAAGAGACCCCAGAGCACAAGCATGAAGGCGCCACTGAAGCCGTTGTTGATTGCGGCGGTGATGCCGCGGCCTGCGCGCTTGCCCATCACGCTCCATCCGACACAGATGCCGATCAAGGCATTGTAATAGGCGAAATTCCCGAAGTTGATGCTTGCAGGCATCAATGGCATGATCAGCAAGGATGCCAGATACCCGGTCACTCCGATCAAGATGGCAGCGACAAGCTTTGCTGCGTCCGGCATGGTCTTCCCCTAGAGCTCTCGTCCACATGGAACCTCTGAACAACTGGGCAGTGCCCACCGTCAACCTTGCTTGGTAGTGGCAAAGCATGGCCGAAACGTGAAAATCCTGAGGCGTTTCAGGGAATTTTTTGGAAGACCTTATTCAAGCCGGCTTTCTGACGGTGATCTGGGTCACATCGGTGTTGGCGCTTTCGAAGGTTGAAACACAGGAGGTGAGATAGAAATTCCACATTCTGCGGAAACGTTCATCGAAGCCCAGGGCACTCACCTGGTCCCAGCGCTCATTGAAGGTCTCGTACCACAGACGCAATGTCACGGCATAACTCGCACCGAATTCGACGGAGCGCTCGACACCAAGTCCTGCTTTGGTGATTTCCGCCCGCAGCACCGAGGGGCATGGCAGCATGCCGCCCGGGAAGATGTACTTCTGGATGAAATCGACGCCACGCTGATAGGCCTTCCAACGCCTGTCCGCCACGGTGATGATTTGAAAGGTCGCGGTCTTGCCAGGTTTAAGGCGGTCACGGACCGTTCGGAAATAGACCGGCCAGTATCTCTGCCCAACTGCCTCGAACATCTCGATGCTGGCGATCCCGTCATAGGTGCCCTTTTCATCGCGGTAGTCCTGCAGCTTGAAGGTAACAAGATCGGACAGCCCCGCCTTCTCAATCCGTTCCTTGGCGTAGTTGAACTGCTGCTGACTGATGGTCAGACCCGTGACCCGCAGGCCGCGCTCCTTGGCCGCATATTCGGCGAAGCCACCCCAGCCACAGCCGATTTCGAGGATATGATCGCCCGGTTGTGCGCCGATTTCGTCAACCATGAGCTTGTATTTCTCGATCTGCGCCGCCCCCAGGCTCTCCTGCCCGGTGCGGAACAGGGCCGAGGAGTAGGTCATCGTCTCATCAAGCCAGAGCTTGTAGAAATCATTGCCGAGATCGTAGTGGTGGCTGATGTTGCGCCGGGCCTGCGTCTTGTGATTGCGCTGGAGCCAGAAGCGCAGTTTCTCGTAGTTGCGCAGCAGCGCAAAGCCCGGGAACCCGTCGTAGATGTCTTCGTTGTCGGCATGCACCAGGTCCATGAAGGCCTGCAGATCGGGCGTGGACCACCAGTTTTCAAGATAGCCGTCGCAAAAGCCCAGATCCCCCTCGCGGATCAGTCGCGCGAAAAGATCATCGTTGTGGATGTGAATTTCCGCCACTGGTCCCGGTTTCTTGCCCGTTGCGCGAAATCGCCGGCCGTCGGGCACCACGAAGTCCACGCGTCCGTGGTTCATCTTCTGAGCCATGGAAAAAACATGGCTGAAATAGCGTGGCAGGTCGCCTTGGCCGTCGGTTGTCGTCAGGATCATCTGGTCTTTCTTCGTTTCCGTGTCAGCCGATGGGTCTTGTAATAGGTCAGCGGAGAGCGCGCGATCAAGCATTTCAGAAGCCTTTGTTTTCATATGCATTCAATGCGACCTTTCGTCCTTCGTCCGCAGGAACGATCGGGTCGGGGTATCGGTCGTCCGGTGCCATGTCCCAGCTTTTCGGGATGGCATCGAAATAGGCGAGCGCGTCGTCATGCGGGCGCTTGCGCCCTTCCGCGATCCAGCGCGACACGTACGTACGCTTGGGGTCGAACTTGTCGAGTTGCGTGACCGGGTTGAAGACGCGGAAATAGGGAGTGGCGTCAGGCCCCGAGCCTGCCGACCACTGCCAACCCATCGCATTGCTGGCCGGGTCCCAGTCGATCAGGCAGTCCTCGAACCATTTCTGACCGATCTTCCAATGCGTCAGAAGATGCTTGGTCAGGTAACTCGCCACGATCATCCGTCCGCGGTTGTGCATCCGCCCGGTCACATACATTTCGCGCATGGCAGCATCGACGAACTGAATGCCGGTGCGCCCGCGCGTCCAGGCGACGACCTTGGGGGCGCTTGCATCGCTGTTCCATGCGAACGCGTCCCAGTCCTCTTTCCAGTTGCCATCGAGGATGCGGGGCGTGTGGTGCATCAGGTGATAGGCAAACTCGCGCCACACCAGTTCCTTGAGGAATGTCTCGGCCCCGGCCTTGCCCTCCTCCAGTGCCCTTGCGCCTGCGTGCCAGCACTGATGCGGGCTGATTTCTCCCAGAGCGAGGTTCTCGGAGAGCCCGGAGGTGCCATCCACGGCGGGCAGGTCGCGCGCGCTGTCATAATCGGCCACCTTGTGCGCGATGAATGCGCCGAGGCGGCTTTGCGCCGCGCCCTCCCCGAGACGCACGAAGGGCCGCACCACATCGGCACCGCGGCGCATCGCGGCACCGAGTGCCCAGGCCGCGAGCTCGTCGCTGGCGGGCCAGGTGTCCGGTGCAGGTAT
Source organism: uncultured Alphaproteobacteria bacterium (assembly GCA_963715055.1). GTDB lineage: Bacteria > Pseudomonadota > Alphaproteobacteria > Rhodobacterales > Rhodobacteraceae > CAVQRB01. The sequence goes on from CAVQRB010000001.1 coordinate 365,306, forward strand.
CCGCGACGGTGCAGGTCGCGGTTCGGGCACGTCCTGGTTCCTCACCGATTTCCAGAACGGGGTATAGACCTTGTAGAAACCACCGGTTTTCGTTTCAACAGTCCAGGGCTCGAACATCAGATGCCCGCCGAAGGACTTTGCCTCGAGCCCCGCGTCGCGCAGGGCGCTCTTGACTTCAATATCGCGCTTGACGGCCTGCGGGTCGTAGAGCCGCGACCAGTAGACGGCCCCTGCCCCGGTTTCCTGCACCAAAGCCTTCAGCACGTCGAGCGCCTCTCCCTTTCGCAGGATCAGGCGGCTGCCCTTTTGCGCCAGCGTTTCGCTCAACTGCGCAAGTCCGAGGCCGAGACGCCACTTGGGGGCGGCCCCCAGACTTTCCACCGAAGCATCATGTATGAAAACGGGGATCACCGGGCGGTGGCCACCGCAGGCTGCGGACAGGGCCGCGTGATCCGACAGGCGCAGGTCCCGGCGAAACCAGACCAGAACCGGGGAACTACTCACATTTCTCGCCCTTGCAATTCATTAACGAAGATACGCAGGCCGCCTTCAGTCGGATCAGATTGCGGGATCACAAAGTGGCATCGAGCGCTTCCAGCAACTGCTGCATCTCCGCATCCGAGGTGTAATGCGTGAAGCTGAGCCGCAAGACACCTTTGGCCTCATCCACCCCCATCGCGGTCAGGGCACGGCCCGCATAGAAATCGCCGCCACCTGCCATGATACCGTGCTGTGCCAGGGTCGCCGCGACCTCCTCGCCCGGCCGGTCAAGCGCAAGTGCGACGGTCGGGGCGCGGTTCTGCGCGGTCGCAGGACCAAGCAGACGCACCCAGTTGCGCGCGGTCACGGAGGCCAGCAGCGGTGCAAGGAGTTCCTTCTCGCGGTCCCGGATCAGGTCATGTACGCGCGCAGCACGCTGCGCCGGCGTCGCCTTGTCCTCGAAATGGTGATCATGCAGCGCGTCGACGTAATCGGCCATGCCGGCGCAGGCGGCGACCTGTGCATGGTCCGGGCCCGCGGGGGTGAAGCGCTTGTAAAGACTATCACCGTTGAACACATGGCCCTGATTGGGCAGCAGTTTCGCCAGCGGGCGGCGCACCACCATAAGACCCTGATGCGGCCCATAGGTCTTGTAGGCGGAGAAAAGATAAATGTCGGGTCCGAGATCGGTCACATTGGGAAAGCCGTGCGGCGCATAGGACACCCCGTCCACGCAGGTGAAAGCGCCTGCCGCATGGGCAAGCGCCGTGATCTCGGTCACCGGGTTGATCTCTCCCACCACGTTCGAGCAATGCGGAAAGCACACCAGGCGCACGGATTCGTCCAGCAGGTCCTCGAGTTTCTCCGGGTCGAGATGCCCGGTCTGCGGATCCACCTTCCATTCTCGGATTTCAATGCCGCGCGCCGCCAGCCTGCGCCACGGGCCGCTGTTGGCTTCATGGTCCTGATTGGTGACGATGATGGCTTCGTCGGGCCGCATCATCTCGGCGAAGGCCTGCGCAAGCACATAGGTGTTCTGGGTGGTAGAGGGCCCGAAGCTCAATTCGTCGCCATCGACCCCGAGAAGCGCTGCCATCCGGCTTCGCGCCTCGTCCATTTCCTCCCCGGCAATGCGGCTGGCCTCATAGGGCGCATATGGTTGCACCTTGCGCTCGGTGTAAAACCGGGTGAGCCGGTTCACGACCTGCGCGCAGGGATAGGAGCCGCCGGCATTCTCGAAGAAGGCCTGACCCTTGAGCGCAGGGACGCTGAAGGCCGGGAATTGCCGGCGCACGAAATCGATGTCGAGTTTTTTCATGTCCCCACTGAAATTGAAAAAACCCCGGCGCGCAAGCGCCGGGGCCGGGTGACGTAGGGCCGGCAGCGATTATTCTGCCGGCACCGTGTCAGGTGCGGATGTGGTCGGGATGCCCGCGGCTTCGCGGCGCCCGTCGTTCCAGATTGCCTTGACCAGCGAGATGCACATCAGGACCATCACGATCGAGAAAGGCAGCGCGCCGATCACCATCGCCGTCTGGATCGCTGAGGTACCGCCAGAGATCAGCAGACCCGCCACCACGAGGCCCAGGGCTGCGCCCCAGAAAATGATGTGAGGACGCGCCTTGGGCCCTTCGTCGCCGGCGGCATTGATCGTGTTGACGATGAGCACCGCCGAGTCCGCCGAGGTGACGAGGAAGGTCATCAGCAGCACCACGATCAGCATCGCCATCGCCCAGGCCAGCGCCTGCGCGATCGGGGCCAGCATGAACTCCGTCATGGCGAAGATCTTGTCGCCGTTGGCCGCATCGAAGATAAGCCCATTGGCCCCGCCATTGAGTTCGAGATCGATGGCCGTGCCACCGGCCCAGGCGAACCAGACAAAGCACATCAGCGCCGGCACGATCAGCGCGCCGAGGACGAATTCGCGGATCGTCCGCCCGCGCGAGATGCGCGCTAGGAAAAGGCCCACAAAGGGCGCAAAGGCGATCCACCACGCCCAGTAGAAGACCGGCCACCAGCCCTGCCACTGCGCCAACAGGAAGGCTTCGGAGCCTTCGACGCCATCGGACTTCCAGACGTTGAAGCTCAGCATTGGCAGCGAGGTGACGTAGTCCCAAAGCCCCAGCAGCATTGCCTGCGCGCCGAACCAGGTTGCCCCGAAGAGGATGAAGAAGCCCAGAAGCACGATGGAGAGCACCATGTTGATGTTGGAGAGCCACTTGATGCCCTTGCCGACACCCGAGAGCGCCGAGAGCGTCGACAGGCCCATGATGATCACGATCGCCACGACGATGCCCATGAAGGTCGCGCCACCTTCCGCGTCCATCAGACCAGCGATGCCGATCCGGGTGAGGCCGGCGACGAACTGCTCAACTCCGAAGCCAAGCGTCTGCGCAACCCCGAGGATCGTCGCGACGACCGCGACGATGTCGATGAGGTGCCCCAGCTTGCCCGAAAGTGCCGAGCCGAAGAGCGGTGTCAGCGACGAGCGGATGGTCAGCGGCAGGCCGCGTCGATAACTGAAGAAGGCCAGCGACAGCCCCGCAATCGCGTAGCAGGCCCAGGCGCCGAAGCCCCAGTGCAGGAAGGACCATTTGTAGGCCATGCGCACGTTGTCGGCGGTGCCGCCCGTCGTGAGACCCTGGATGGTTTCAGGGTTGCTGCCGAAATGCGCTACCGGTTCGGCCACGGCCCAGGTCAGCATCCCGACGCCGATGCCCGCGCCGAACATCATCGAGAACCAGGAGAAGTTTGAAAACTCGGGCTTTTCGCCCTCGAGCCCGAGGTTCATGTGCCCGGCGGTCGGCCAGAGCGCAAGCCCGAGGCAGACGATAATGAAAAGGGCCACGACCCAGATGTACCAGGCTGCGAAATTGCCGAGGATGAAACCGTTGAGCCCGTTCAACACGGCCCCCGATTGCGTCGGCCAGAAGATCGCCCAAACCACCAGCGCCGAGATAATGATCTTGCTCGCCACGGTGACGTCGATGCTGAAGCCCTTGTAAAAGCCTGTATCTGCCGTCTTGATCGGGAGATCAGACAGTGGTGGTTGAAGTGACATAAAACCTCTTCCCTGTTGTTCGTTGAACGTGAATTCTTACCCGAAAGCCATCTCAAACTCAAACCGGGACAGGAAACTGCCGCAAGGAGCACGTTCAGGTGTATGATCGCTTCCAGTCGCTCGTCCTTTGCCAAATGACCTGAGCCAAGGTTTCGCGCGGATCGCCGTACACCGGTGCGCGTCGTTTATGAGTGCAGAGTGTCGGAATGGGGTCAGTCAGTCGGGTTCGGTTTTGAGAAAGTCCGTTATTGGCCGCCGCCGGGGATCATGATGTCGGAGCAATGGCTGCGATCTGACCTGCGCATAGGTTCAACAATACGGCCAAGACCGGCAAACAGGTCGGGTCGCAACATCAGGGAAGCCGTCATGACAGTCAAACCACCCTTTACCGACCTTGAGATAAACACGCAGGATGCGGGATTCTACGAAGGCTACAGCCTGCCCATAGCGCTGATCTCGAAGGTCAGCATGGTCGCACTCGTTCTCTGGGCGCTGGTCTTTCCCGATGGCGCGGGTTCCGTGCTGTCGTCGGTCAACTCCACGCTGCTCAACTCATTCAACACCTTCTACATCATTGCCGTCGGGATCTTCGCCTTCTTCCTCTTCATCATCGCGGCACTTCCGTCTACTGGCAAAAAAGTGCTTGGCGCGCCAGGACAGAAACCGGAATTCAGCAACTTCTCGTGGTTTTCCATGATGTTCGGGGCGGGACTTGGCGTCGGCCTGATGACCTTCGCGACCGCTGAGCCGCTGGGCCTCTGGGGTTCCAACCCGGTGGTAGTGGCGAGCAACGTGGAAGGCAACACGCCCGAAGCACTGCAATCGGCCTACCGTTACACCTTCTTGCACTATGGCTTCCACGCCTGGGCGATCTACGTAGTGACGGGTCTGAGCCTTGCCTATTACGCCTATACACGCGGCATGCCGCTGACGATCCGCTCGGCGCTGACGCCCCTGATCGGGCGGTTCGCGAACGGGATCTTCGGGCACATCATCGATGTTCTGGGCGTAGTCGCGACGATCCTCGGGGTCTCCGTCACCATCGGTTTCGGCGTGAGCCAGCTGGTCGACGGCGTCTATGCGATAACCGGTGCGGCCTGGATGATGGACACCACCGGCGACACGCCGGTGGCCACGAAGTCGGGCCTGATCGCCGCCCTTGTCGTCATCATGGGCATGTCGATCCTCTCGGCGGTCTCGGGCGTCGGGCGCGGTGTGAAATGGCTGTCCAACATCAACCTCGTGTTGTCGCTGATCCTGCTGCTGACCTTCGTGGTTTTCGGCTCATTCTTCTTCGCGCTCACCACCTACGCGACAGCGCTGGTCGACTACCTGCTGAACTTTGTCCAGCTCAGCTTCCAGGCTTACGGCCCGCCGTCCATTGAGGCCTTCACCGCTACCGCTCCTGCCGCCGTGCAGGCGCTTGGCGCCGAAGACCTCGCGGCGGTCTACAGTGGCGCCACCAACGCCTGGGGCAGCCTGCAGGGCTTCACCGACGGTCTGCCAGCGGCGGCGGCAGCGCTGCCCGCGGCAGACATCGCCGCGGCCTATGAAGCAGGCACCGGCGGACGCCTCTTCGGCTGGCAGGCGGGCTGGACCACGTTCTACTGGGCATGGTGGATCGCTTTTTCTCCCTTCGTCGGCCTCTTTCTTGCCCGCATCTCCAAAGGGCGCTCGATCCGCGAATTCGTTCTCGGCGCGGTCTTCGCCCCGGCGCTCGTCTGTTTCGCCTGGATGACCATCCTCGGCGGCACGGCGATCGACCTCGAAATCCAGGGCGTGGCCAATGGCGCCATCATCGCGGCGTCGAACTCCGCGAAGCTCTTCGTGACGCTGGAGCAGATGCTCTCGGGCGGTCTCCTGCAGGGGCTTATCATCATGTGCGTCGTGCTGATCATGACCTTCCTTGTGACCTCCGCGGACTCCGGTATTCTCGTGATGAACACGATCATGTCGGGCGGGGCCGAGGAAACCGGCGTCAAGCACCGCATCATCTGGGGCGTGATCCTGACACTGGTGATCGGCACGCTGCTTCTTGCCGGTGGCGGCGGGTTGTCGGCGCTGCAGAACGCGATGATCATCGGCGCGCTGCCCTTTACCATGGTGATGGTGCTGATGGTGCTGGCGCTGATCAAGGCGCTCTTCAATGATGGCCGCCGCGAAAAGGCGGGCATGGTGATCGGCGCGGCACAACCTGCCGAGTGAACCCCGGCCTTCGGGTCGGCGCGGCCCGGTTGTCCCGCCGGCCCGAACAGACAAAAGACGGCGCGCCTTTCCAAAAAAGGCGCGCCGTTGTCATTTGCCCAACCGGGCCGACGTGCTCCGCGTCAGGCGTTGACGTCGACGACCACCCTGCCCTTGACCTGACCCTTCAGAATGTCCGCACCAAGCTTCGGCAGGTCCGACAAGGTCGCGGGCTGGACCATCGCTTCGAGCTTCTCCATTGGCAGGTCCTTTGCAATCCGCTGCCAGGCACGGACGCGGTTGTCGTAGGGCTGCATTACGGAATCGATACCGAGCAGGTTTACCCCGCGCAGAAGGAAAGGGATGACCGTCGCAGGCAAGCCCGCCCCGCCCGCCAGTCCCACGGCAGCGACCGAGGCGCCGTACTTCATTTGCCCGAGGACCCGCGCCAGCATCGCGCCTCCCACCGCATCGACACAGCCGGCCCAGGTCTCAGCCTCCAGCGGGCGCTTGACGGCCTCGTTGATCTCCTCGCGCGCGACGATCCGGGAGGCCCCCAGCGACGTCAGATAGTCAGCCGTCTCCGGACGCCCTGTGACCCCCGCCACCTCATGCCCGAGGGCTGCGAGCAAGGCGACCGCGACGGACCCGACGCCGCCCGCAGCCCCGGTGACAAGCACTGGCCCCTGACCTGCCTTCAGCCCGTGGTCCTCGAGCGCCATCACCGCCAGCATCGAGGTGAACCCGGCCGTGCCAACCGCCATCGCCTGCCGCGTATCAAGACCATCTGGCAGAGGCACAAGCCAGTCGGCCTTGACCCGCGCCTTCTGCGCATAGCCACCCCAATGCGCCTCGCCGACGCGCCACCCGGTCAGAACCACCTTGTCGCCCGGCTTGTATCGGGCATCCTCCGAGGCCTCGACCGTACCTGCGAAATCAATGCCCGGCACATGCGGATAGGTCCTCACCAACCCGCCCCCGGGTCCGATGCAGAGCCCGTCCTTGTAGTTCACGGTCGAATACTCGACCGCGACCGTCACCTCCGCTGCGGGCAGCTGGTCCTCCGACATCTGCGTCACGGCGGCGGTGGTCTTGCCGCTCTCGTCGTCTTTGGTCACCAGAAGTGCGTTGAACATGTCTTCTCCAATCCGGGGACTGACCCCTGTTTCTTTTGGCTGCAAATATCCCCGCCGGAGGCTCCGACGGAGGCAAATGGGCTCAGGCCCAGAATCCAGGCTGCACGGTCGCCATGCGCATGCCCTCAGGGGTTTCGACCTCAAGCGCCGTGCCGCTGTCCCAATGCGTCATGCGTACCATGCCGATGGCGACGTTGGTCTTGTGATCCGGACTCCAGGCGGCGGACGTAATCTGCCCGATCCGCTCTCCCTTGGCGAAAAGCGGCCAGACACGGTCGCAGCGCGGCACCGCATCGCCCTCGATGGCAATGGCGCGGATCTGCTGCGTCGGGCCTTCTTTGGAGACCCGCAAAAGGGCGTCGCGCCCGATGCAGCCGATCGCGGTCTGTGTATCACAGAACCGGCCCAGCCCACATTCATGGGGCGTATTGTCGTCGGTCATGTCGTTACCATAGGAGAGCAAGCCACCCTCGATCCGCTCGATCAGGTTGGGGCAACCCGCACGGACCTCGAGGTCCTCGCCGGCCGCAAAAAGCGCGTTCCAGAGCGGCATGCCGATGTCACTGCCCTCCACATAGATCTCGAAACCGCCCTGTTTTGAGTAGCCCGACCGCGCCACGACCAGATCCCGCCCTTCGAACTGGAACATGCCGAAACGGAAGAACTTCACATCCCGCACGGCCTCCCCGAAAACCCGTGCCATCAGGTCATCGGCCTTCGGGCCCTGCACCGCGAGCGGGCTAACATCGGGTTCATCGACCAGTACGTCGAGGCGGAAGCCCTGCGCGATACCCTTGACCCAGAGCATAAGATCGCTGTCGGCAATCGAAATCCACCAGCGGTCTTCGGCGAGCTTCACGGCGACGGGATCGTTGAGCATCCCTCCGGTCTCATCGACGATGGGCACGTAGAAGCAGCGGCCCGGCAACATGCCCCGCAGGTCGCGCGGGGTCAGCATCTGCATCAGCTTCGCGGCATCGGGACCGCGCAGTTCCACCTGGCGCTCGCAGGCCACGTCCCAGACCTGCACATGCTTCTTCATGTGATGATAATCCGCCTCTACGGACTCGAAGACCGTGGGCAGCAACATGCGGTTGTAGACCGTATAGGCCTTCACCCCGGCGGCTTCGACGCCATCGGAAAACGGTGTACGCCTGACCCGGCGCGAGGGAGAGAGAAGAGCCATGTCAGGCATCCTTTGGCATGATGAAGAGGTCCGAAACGGGCGCTTGCTGCCCCGCCGCGGTGAGCATCGCGTGAATTTGTCCGCGATGATGGGTCTGGTGGTTGAACATATGCACGACGGCTTCCGACACGGAGACGGTCATCTGCTTCTGGAGGGCCCCCGAAAACCAGGTCAGATCGCCTTTCAGGTCGAGTGCGCGCAGCCCCTCGGCCCAGAAGCGGATCTTGCCATCCATGCGAAACCGGTCCGCCGTCCAGGCACCTGCCGTAGGCCAGAGAGCGACACTTTCGGCGATTCCCCCCTTGGGTGGCCGAACAGACGGATCAAAGCGGCTCATCCAGACAGTATCGCCCCAGAGGAGGTGGTTCGCCGTCCCAAGGATGGAGCCGAAAAAAGCCCTGCGCTCCTTGACCAGTTCATCTTTCGGCATCAGTTCAATAATACTCATCAACTGGTTGTTTTGCCAGCTATTATACCGCGCCATCATGCGGACGTAGCTGGGGTCGATCAAGGTTTGGGGCCTTTCCAGTCGATCGGGCAGATCTCGGCGGATTTGCCGCCGAAGTCCCAGATGCGGCCATAGTCGCGCACCCGGCTCTTGGTGCCTTGCGCCGCGATGATATCCGGGCCCATCCAGTATTTCGAATTGCTGACCATGACTGGATGTGCCGGATTTGCGCCAGCGACCATCTCGATCTCGCCCTGGATCTTGCGGCCGATGTTGATCGAGCGCTTGTTGCCCTCGCGTACGATCTCCACGGGCGCGCGTTCGGCGCCGATGATCTCGCTTACCAGCATGGTGAAAAGTCCGGTCGTCCCGCCCGCCGCCCCGCTGAAGATCTGCAGGATTCCATTGTAGGCCTTGCCGGAGGCGCGCTCATCGACATAGGCCGCAACCTTCCAATTGCCCTCACCCATCCGCCCCGGAATATCGACCAGCAGCCCGACGTTGAGCCCCGAAAGGCTCTCCCCCTCGTAGTGACCCTCGTCGATGGCGATCGCCATCCAGGCATGACAATGCCCTTCGGTGGGCGGATGCGCGCCCAACGACACCACGCAGGGACAAAACACCGTGCAAGAGCAATTGAGAAACAACTCACCCTTGATCGCCCATTCCGTCGGGGTCGAGGACCGCCGTTTGGGGTTCGGCATCCGCTGGTCGATGCGCTGACTGATCGGCAACCTGTCGGCATCCGCGCGTTTGTTCGTCGCCATGTCTTATCCTCCTGTCAGGACAGGCCAGCCCATCACCGCAACACCTGCGATGATCAGCACAAAGCCCATCGGTTTTGTCACAACATGCCCGATCTGCGGCAGCTTTTCGAGTACCATGAAAAGCGTGGCCAGCCCCATCCAGGCGAGGTTCATCACCCCGCCGACAAATCCGAGCACCATGAACCCCCAGCAACAACCTACGCAGAAGGCGCCGAGACCGAGGCCCATACGCAGGCCGCCGGTTAGCCCCGTGCGCCAATGCCCGAGGTAATACATCGCCGGGCTGTGGCAGACGCCGTGGCAGATTTCCTTGGCACGGGTGAACTGAAAGAGCCCGACCACCAGCAAGAGACCACCCGCCATCCAATGGCTCTTCGCAATTCCCAGCATGTCGATCACGCCGCCAAAGAGCAGCCCCAGTTGCACGGCCGCGATCGCTGCTGCAAAGCCCACCCAGACCAGGCTGTACCCGGCCAGGACGCCCAGCCATCCGGCCCTCGTGCCATTCGCAGAGGTCATCAGATCCTCATAGGCACGCAAGGTCGGCACCAGCGTCGGCAGCATCATCGCGGCCATCATGATCGCCCACATGGCAAAGAGCGGCCCGAACCGGGCCATCGGCATGTCCATGGGCATCCGCGGATCCATCGCCGCCATGGCGGCCCCCATCTCGCCGGGGCGGCCCAGCAGGTCGAGATCCATATCCGTGCTCATGGCGAACATCACCATCCAGGCGGCCAAGATGGCCGCGAAAAAACCGAGCCAGAGGGTGGATCGAAGAGCGCCTTGCATGAATCGCGACATCCGTTTTACTTGCCAAACAAATGCCAGACATTTAAATGTAAGACAAATGAAAATTGATCCGGAAAGTTCCTCTGACCTGTCGGCCCAGATCGCAAATGCGATCCGCGATGCGATTGTCGCTGGCTCCCTGCTGGTCGATCAACGGCTGCCGTCGGAGGCCGAGCTTGCCGAGCAGTTCAAGGTCTCCCGGCCCACGGTGCGCGAGGCCTTGAAGCGGCTGGCCGCGCAGTCACTGATCCGCACCCAGCGTGGCGCCACGGGCGGCGCCTTCGTGAACCGGATCAGCTTCGAGGAAGCCTATGCGCAACAGATCACAACCTCGACACTGCTTTTGTCGATGAACGCGGTCAGCTTCAGCACAGCCTGCGAGGCGCGCTATGCGCTGGAGCGCGCCTGTGCCCCGCTCGCCGCCGAACGTCGCACCGCCGATCATCTGGCGACGATGCGGGCGGAAATCCATCGCCAGGACCAGCCGGGACTGACCGACGAGGCCTTTTGCGCCTCGGACGTCGCCTTCCACCGGGCCTTGGTCGATGGTGCTTGCAATCCGGTGCTGTCCTACCAACTGGCCGGTGCCGTGGAGGCCATGCAGCCGCTTATGAACATGATTACCTTCACCGCCCGGGACCGGGCGCGCATCGTGGCTCTCCACACCCGCATCGCTGACGCGATAACAGCAAAGGACTGCGAAGCGGCGCAAGACGGCCTCTCGGCGCTCGAGACGGAGACACAAGACCTCGCAGCCAGTGTCTTTGCCCGCAGACCCGGGAAGACCCCCTAGAGCGTCACGTCAGACCTGCGCCAGCTTGTTGAGCGCCTTGTTGTGCTCAGGCGCGTCATCGATGGCATAAGAACTGGAGGTTATTTTCCAGAGGTCGTCGATGAAGGCAATCGTGGACAAGGTAGGGAAGGGTTTCTGGACGAACTGCGCCCCGTTGAGCAGCCGGGTTTCATGGGTGGATGTCACGGTCAACGCATCCTTGTAGGCCGCTGAGATGCACCTGCGCACGATCCGCGTGACGCCCTTCACCTGATAGTAGGTGCGAACCGCATCGAAGACGGTCCGAAGATCCATCTTGGACCGGAGCAGGCTTCGACCATCGAATGTTTCCAGGTGCTGCGGCAGGTGGAAATACTTAGAGAATTCCTTGAAGTCGCCCTCCATCATCGCCGCGCCCGTCTTTTCGAGCAGGTCGTCGGCAATGGCGACGGGATCTGTCAGAGGTGGCAATGGCATGGTGCTGTTGCGTGTTCCGATAAGGGCGGGCAAGGAGTGGACAAAGGCTGCGCCAAAACCGAAGCGGGATCAAGAAAAACGATTTATTTGCCAATGCTTACGCAGATTTACGCTCAGTTACCCGCATAGCGATCACGATTTGGATGCCATCTCCCGCAAGGCTAGAAATTTGGTTTCAACCACACACGGGCTATCGCCGCGATCCTCAGAACGCCACAGTCCCGCTCTGGCCTTGCGGATCCTTTCCGGCGCATTATTTGCCCCTGCATGATAGAAGTCATCAACGTCGCCTGCTGCCTGTTGAGCATCGGATTCGGATTGTTCGGCCTGATTGCCCCGCGTTACACGGCGGCCACTCTGGATCTCGCGCCGACCACATCGACCATGGGCCTGTCGGAGATGCGCGCCTCCGTGGGCGGGCTCTTCGTGGTTTCCGGTCTCGCCGCGCTCTGGATCGACGCCCCGATGGGCTATGCGATGATCGGGTTCTGCTACCTCGGAGCAGCGCTCGGGCGGGCGGTTTCATTGGCCTTTGACAAACCACCTCTTCGAAAAACGCTGGTGTTCGGCGGGATCGAGGCGGTTATCGCCGCATGGCTCCTGATCGCCAACCTGGGCTGACATTGAGCCGCAGAGCCTGGGTCTGCGCACCTGCGCAGCCACTCACACGCGGCAACGGCCCGCGCCCCAAAACACCTCACCGCCAGCGCTGCAGGACAAAACCGGCAAGTGGCTCAATCTCTGACGTGAAGCCCGATAGAACGTCTGCTGTGCGGGATTTTTATGCCGTTCGCTGCGACTGCAGCAAGGTCTGCTTGCGGTCGAACCAGCATTCAAAGCCGTTCACATAAAGGAAGAGCAGAAAGTGTCAGCGCGGACCAGCATCGCCCGTGTCCGCCGGCTGACGTCAGCGGGAGGAAGCAGAATACGCACCATTCGTCAGGCAACAACCTTCTTCTGCGTGGCAAATGGGCTCAGTCCAAGCCAAATCTGGATTGTCGACGAAATCGCCTTCGGACCAGTGAATTCAAACTTTTTTTGCTCGGTCGCAACATCTGTTATTCCCATCCAGATGGAAGTCATGGTCCGGAGGTCTGTCGAAACATATAGGTCGACATCAAATCCGGGATCGGCCCAGCAAAGATCGACATCTCCACCGGGCTCAATCACGAGCCACCAGTCCCGTTTGGTCGATGGAAGGTCGTGGTACACAAACTGAACTACGATGCGCTTTTTCGGCAATGGCTCTGGATTGAGGTTGCGCCGCATGTCCCACATCAAGAGCGACGGGTCGAGGTTTTTGAGCGACAGTGAAGACTCGACCCATTTCTGTCCCCATACACCCATGGAGATCACGACCTCGCGCAGGTCTTGGCCAGCCTCAGTGAGGTGGTATTCGAACACGCCTCGTTCCGACGGAACCGGCCGTCTTTCAACAATTCCGGCTCCTTCCAGGTCTTTCAGGCGCTGCGACAGAAGTGTCGGTGACATCTTGGGAACGCCGCGGCGTAGATCATTGAACCGCGTTGAGCCGGCAATGAACTCGCGCAACAAAACCATGGTCCAACGCGTGCAAAGCACCTCGGCGGCCATCGCGAGTGGGCAAAACTGTTTGTAACTTGCGTGCGGCATGCGTCGTCCTCTCTGATTTGCCCGCAGTCTAGCGATGTTGGGGATCACGCATAGTCCAGAAACTGTACTACCCGCTCCAGTTCCAGGACTGGAGGAGATTCGATCATGTTTGACATCATGAAGTTGCAAGGTGAGCCGTCCCGGTCCACCACGAAAATGGAGAAACAAGATGAGCGTTTATTTGATCGCGGACATCAAGGTCACAAATGACGGCTGGATCCCGGAGTACGCCGCCAACGTACACAAGCTGGTGGAGAAGCACGGCGGCCGCTATCTATCGCGCAGCGGAAACATCGACACGATCGAGGGCGAAGAGAAGGACAGCACTCTGATCGCGATCCTCGAATTCCCGAGCCGAGAGGCGCTCGACCAATTTGCTGCTGATCCGGACTACGCGCCCTATGGCCAAGCCCGCCAATCGGGAAGCGTTTCCAACTTCCATGTGATCGATGACACGGACATTGCCGGGGCAATTCCCTACCTCAAAGCGGGATAGACTGAAGCCTGGCTGATCGGGCAATCACGCAGCCCGATCTCCCGCTTGAAAGATGGTCTATCGCGGCGGTTGCAATAGCGAGTGATGTATAAAGAAAGCAGCCCCTTCGATTATGACGATGCGATTGGAGTCATGCCGGCCTTGAGCATCAAGGAAGGAATGGCGCCCGCGGGCTCGCCCAGATGATGCGGGTGGGGTTGTTCAAGCCGGTACATGTCAAGACGCTGGCCGCTCAGGAGCAAGCATGCTGCTGACCAGCGCAAGCTGCTCCAGCGCAAACTGCTCGACATCGAGTGCGACATGCGCGGCACGCTGCGCAGCTTCGGCCTTAAGGTTGGTGTTGTCAGCGCGAAGAACTTCGAAGCGCGTATTCGCGAGATGGTTGAAAGTTTCCCCAGATTGGCCGCAATCGTCGATCCTCTGCTGACGGTCCGGCAGGTGATGCGTCAGCAATTGGCACCCCTTCACAAGAGGCTACTCAACATGGTGCGCGATGATCCGGTGTGTCGACGGTTCATGACAGTCCCAGGGGTCGGTCCGGTTGTCGCACTCACTTACCGAGCATCGGTCGATCAGCCCCACCGCTTCGTGCATTCCCGGGATGCCGGCGCGCATGCCGGTCTGACGCCAAAGCGATACCAGTCGGGCGAGATCGACTATGACGGCGGCATCTCCAAATGCGGCGACGCCATGCTGCGGACCATGCTCTATGAGGCGGCACAGTCGATGCTTGCCCATTCCCCAAAGTGGTCATGGCTCAAGGCCTGGGCCATACGGGCTGCACAGCGACGCGGCATGCGGCGCGCGACTGTAGCACTTGCCAGGCGCATTGCCGTCATTCTCCATCGTATATGGATCGATGGCACCGACTTCCGCCGGAGCAACAGCACCGCCAGAATGGCCTGACAAACAGGTTCTGATCCTGAGATCTGTCTCGGCAGACGGATGTCCTCACGGGGACGACGGGTGGGGTGAGTTCGCAATGGCTGCAGATCCTGCTGCATTTGCAGCAAGGGCGCCTGAAAGATTGAAGCACTCCATCCTTCTTAGCCCATCACGAGGCGGCCAAACGCCGACCTCGAAGAGAAGCACGAGCTCCGTGGCGACACATCGGCAAGGCAGATCAATAGCGCAAAGGAATACAACATGACATGACCACCCCCTCTTGATATCGGCCGCGACAGAGAAGCGGCCGTTCGCACGCCGTGCATCACTCGTCAATTCGGGCTCCAACCTGTTATTCGCATCACCCGGATCACAGCGCGCTGTCTTAATCCCGGCACCCGCCGACACTGGTACGGACACAATGCCGATAAAATACCGACGTGATACCGATGTTGAACCAACATCAACTTCGCCCCGTTAACCATTGAAGTCGCGTTGATTCGATCCACGGCGTTGCGCAAGTTCGATTTTCACCGCCTGGCGCTTCCCTCTTGAGATTTCCGCGGCCTTCCCCTATGTAGGAGGTGTCCTTCGGGACTATGGACATAAACGCGCTCGTAATAAGCGGATCGGACCCGGGGGCGGTACCCGGCGGCTCCACCAAACATCCTTCATTTGAGGATCATGGGGCCGAAATAGGATCGACGAACGTCTAAAGGGGTTATGCTTTGTCTCGGCTGTCTGCCACCGTCATCGGCGAAAAACGTACAATTGCAAATGACAATCGTGCACCAGTAGCAATGGCCGCGTAAGCGACCGGAGAGACTGAAAATTAAGTCCTTGGGCTTTGCGGTTCAAGGCGGGGTTCGCAGGCACCTGGCAACAGAAGCCTGCACTTTCCAGACCCATGCGAAACAAGGATGGTGCCCTCAGGCGCAGAGGACTCACCTTTACCAATTAAAAAGAGATGGCGACTATACCTGAGGTTGTTCACAGCCAAAGGGCGCCATGTCTCGCAAATCTGAAATACTCAAGCGCTGGTATCGGGAAATCTGGGAAGAGGGCAAACTCGACCTGATCGAAGATTACTTCGTGACTGAGCCGCACAACAGCTACATCGCGCCGAATTTCGGCATCGAACCAGGTGAGATCCGCGAGTGGATGCTGGTTCTGCGCAAATTCGTCACGGACATTCGGGTCGAAGTGATCCAGACGGTCGAGGACGGCGACTGGATCAGCGCCATGCTGGAGATCAATTGCACCGATCTGAGCACCAACCGGCCGATCCGGGTCTACCAGCAGATCATGCTGCGCTTCGAGGGCGACAAGAAGGCGGAAAGCTATCCTGTATTCGATTTCATCCGGTTTTTCGAACAATTGGGACAATTACCCAAGGACACGCATGCGCTGCTTCTGAGCGGGACGAGGCTCGACTGAGCACATCCGTGATTGACCCGCCGGCGCCTGCCGTGGCACTGTTTTCCTATGGGGAACACGCGACCGCCCCGTGAGGCTCCGGCCCAAGGTTCGCATCCTGTATGACAAGCCAAGGGATGCTCCGACATGGCCCGTTTCTCCACGATCTCCGCTCAGAACCTGATGCGCCTGATTGGTACACCGCAAGCACCGCTGTTGATCGACGTCACGACCGACGAGGACTTTGCCGCCGATCCTTTTCTGATTCCGACCGCCCGGCGCGTTCCGTACCGCAAGATCCCGGATCTGGTGCCGCCGTCGGCGGACGTCCCGGTCGTCGTCATCTGCCAGAAAGGCAAAAAACTCAGCCAGGGCGCCGCAGCAATCTTGCGGACCTGCGGCATCAGGTCCGAAGCCTTGGAGGGTGGCGCTCTGGGGTGGGCGCAGGACGGCCTGCCGCGCATCCCCGCAGAGCATCTGCCCCAAGGCGTGCCCGGATCGCTCTGGGTCACCCGACACCGGCCGAAGATCGACCGTATCGCCTGCCCCTGGCTCATAAGGCGCTTCATAGATCCGCAGGCGCGCTTTCTTTATGTGCCACCGTCGGATGTGCTCGACGTTGCCGAGAAATTCGATGCGACGGCCTTCGATGTAGCCGGTGCGCCCTGGAGCCACGTCGGCAGCTTGTGCAGCTTCGATGCAATGCTCGGGGGTTTTGGCCTGCACACCGACGCGCTGGACAGGATGGCACGGGTCATTCGCGGGGCGGATACGAACGACCATGCGCTGGCACCCGAAGCCGCAGGATTGCTGGCGCTTTCCGTAGGACTTTCCCGCGCCTATTCGGACGATCTGGAGCAATTGCAGGCTGGCCTGCCTCTTTATGACGCGCTCTACCGTTGGGCGCGCGACGGGCAAGGCGAGACGCATGACTGGCAGGAGGGTTCGTGATGGCGCAGGTGACAACCGCCGACCTCTTCCGTGTCTTCGGACGCATTGGCCTGTTGTCCTTCGGAGGCCCTGCCGCGCAGATCGCGCTCATGCACCGCGAACTGGTGGATGAGCGCGACTGGCTTTCCGAGCAGACCTTCCTGCGGGCGCTGTCCTTGTGCATGCTGCTGCCCGGCCCGGAAGCAATGCAGCTTGCGACCTATGCCGGATGGCGTCTCAAGGGCACGCTTGGCGGGCTCATCGCCGGACTGCTCTTCGTGGTGCCGGGCGCTTGCGTCGTTCTGGTTCTGGCGCTTGCCTATGCCCATTACGGTCAGGTACCTATGGTGCAGGCCGGGTTCGCCGGGATCAAGGCCGCGGTGATCGTCATCGTCCTGCAAGCCCTCCTGAAGGTGTCCCGAAAGGCCCTGACCACGCCCTTGGCCTGGGTTCTGGCAGCGGCGGCGTTCATCGCCCTCTTCGTCTTCGGCCTGCCCTTCCCGCTGATCATTCTCGCAGCAGCGATCATCGGCCTTGCGGCCCCCGGCGCGCCCCAGGCTGCTGACCCACCCGCCACCTCGGCGCTGCGGCAAAACCAGCATCCGTTGCGTACGATCGCCCTGTGGGGCGGGCTCTGGGCGCTGCCTCTGGTCGGTCTCTGGGCTGCGGAGGCGCATTTTCTCACCGACATCGCCCTGTTCTTTTCCAAACTTGCCGTCGTGACCTTCGGAGGCGCCTATTCCGTGTTGTCCTACATGACCCAGACTGTCGTGCAGGACTTCGGCTGGATCACCACGCCGCAGATGATCGATGCCCTTGGGCTTGCGGAGACCACCCCCGGCCCGCTGATCCTCGTCACGCAGTTCGTCGCATTGCTTGCAGGATATGCCGAAGGTGGCATCGGCCTTGCACTTGCGGCGGGGGCGATCTGTCTCTGGGTGACCTTCGTGCCCTGCTTTCTGTGGATCTTCCTTGCTGGCCCCTATCTCGACCTGATCGGGGCGCGGCCTCGGTTGTCCGCGGCCTTGCAGGCGATCACCTCCGCCGTCGTGGGGGTCATCCTCAATCTGGCCGTCTGGTTTGCCATGCATGTCCTGTTCGCCGACATCCGGACCCTGCAAGGAACCGCGACACCCTGGCCTGATCCCGCGTCATGGCAGCCGGCAGCACTCGGGCTCACATTGGTCGCAGCCGTCCTGCTTCTGGTGCTGCGGCGCGGGATGATCGAGACCTTGAGCGTGATGGCTGGCCTCGGTCTGTTGCTCGGCGCTGTCTGAGCGAGGTGCGTTGACCGAAACCCACTTTCATCCTTCGGGGAATCGGCTATGCTCACAGCAAGAACCAAAGTTCCGCTCAGAGGATAACGATGAGCCGCACCATCGACTACGGCAACCTGATGCACGAGGCCATGCGCGGCCTGATCCGGAAGGTGTTGCAGGACGTGTGCGATAACGGGCTTCCAGGCGCGCATCACTTCTTCATCACCTTCGATACCAGCCATCCGGACGCCGAACTGGCAGACTGGCTTTCGGACCGCTATCCCGGTGAAATGACGGTGGTGATGCAGCACTGGTATGACAAACTGGTGGTCAGCGACGACGGGTTCTCCGTCACGCTGAATTTCGGTGACGCACCGGAGCCGCTCTATATTCCCTACGACGCGATCAAGACATTCGTCGACCCGTCGGTCGAATTCGGGCTGAGGTTCGAAACCCAGGAACCCGATGACGACGAGGGGGCCGCGACGAAGCGTCCGAAAGCGCCGGGCGTGCCGCTGGCGAGGTCAAAAACGTCAAAGACACCGGAAAAGGCCCCGGCAGATCGGAAAGCCAGCGAGAAGGCAAAGGACGCCGAAATCGTATCCCTCGACAGCTTCCGCAAGTGACCTGACAGGCGCGACACTACGGGGCATCACACCCGAGGCGTTCAAGGTTCGACAAGCTTCTATTTTCGTTCAAGAAAAGCGTTTACGGTGCGCTGGATGTCGCCGTTTCTCACCGACTTGTACTCGAGGTCCAGCCCGCCTTCGGTCAGGGTCCGGTTGAACTGCTGGATCTCGTAGCCACCGTCTTCGGCGACGAAGAGCGAGTAGACGCTGAAAGTATCCCCGGTGATCTGGCTCCAGACATAGGGTTCGCCTTTCATCGGATCGAGCTGAACATCATGCCCGAAGACATTGCGTTTCATCGCCGCCGCGAAAACACTGCCACGGTCGCTCGGAACGAACTCGACGGTATAGGTCTTTTCCTTTGCGGTGCCATCCGGCCGGTAGGTTGTCGAGGTCCACGTCAGGCGAAAGCCCGCGCGGGTTTCTACGATTTGGACGCTCATGTCACGTTTGCGCGCGACCCCATCCGACGATATGACTTCCGCGGACCCTTCATAAGTGCCGACAAAGCGGCTGATATCAGCCTGCGCGATGCTGCCCCAAAAAGCGAGCAGAAACGCAAGCAGAACGCCGTGAGCCAGGCGAAGTCGTCTGAAACCGTAAGAAGCCATGTCATCCTCCGTTTCACTAACCTTACCGCGAGCATAAGCCTATAAAAAGCGCTTGCAATGCCGCTGTTCGCTCAGGCGGGTTTCGCGTCGGACAAGGGCTTCTTGAACTGCCGGTTGCACGCCCGGCGGCGCAAGGCTAAACCGCTTGCAAAGCAAACTGCCTTGGAGCCTCTCATGTCCCAGACCCGCACCGAAACCGACAGCTTTGGCCCTCTGGAGGTTCCCGCAGACAAATACTGGGGCGCGCAGACGCAGCGCTCGATCCTGAATTTTCCGATCGGCTGGGAGAAACAGCCCATCGCCATCGTGCGGGCCCTCGGCGTGATCAAGAAAGCTTGCGCGCAGGCCAATATCGAGCTTGGCAAGCTGGACAAGGCCAGGGGCGCGGCGATCGTCGAGGCCGCTGGCGAAGTGGTTTCGGGTAAGTTCGACGACAATTTTCCGCTCGTCGTCTGGCAGACGGGATCGGGTACGCAGTCAAACATGAACGCCAATGAGGTGATCGCAAACCGCGCCATCGAACTCATGGGCGGTGTGATCGGATCGAAGGATCCGGTGCATCCAAACGATCATTGCAACATGGGCCAGTCCTCCAACGACACGTTTCCCACGGCGATGCATATCTCCGTGGCGATGACTGCGCGGGACGTGCTGCTGCCGGGGCTGGAAAAGCTCCATGCGGCCCTCGACGCCAAGGTCAGGGAGTTTGACGGCATCATCAAGATCGGGCGGACCCATACGCAGGATGCCACCCCCCTGACGCTGAGCCAGGAGTTTTCGGGATACACCCATCAGGTCGCCATGGGCATCCGGCGGGTGAAGGATGCGCTTGGGCGGATCTACGAATTGGCCCAAGGCGGCACGGCGGTCGGCACCGGGCTCAACACGCCGAAAGGCTGGGACGTGATGGTGGCCCGAAACATGGCGGAAATCACCGGCCTGCCCTTCATCACCGCCCCCAACAAGTTCGAGGCACTGGCCGCCCATGACGCCATGGTGGAGATCTCGGGTGCCCTGAAGACCGTTGCGGCCTCGCTCTTCAAGATCGCCAATGACATCCGGCTTCTGGGCTCGGGTCCGCGCTGCGGTCTGGGCGAGTTGATCCTGCCGGAGAATGAACCGGGCTCCTCGATCATGCCGGGCAAGGTCAACCCGACGCAGTGCGAAGCGCTGACGCAGGTCTGCGCGCATGTTTTCGGAAATGACGCAGCGGTCGGTTTCGCAGGGTCTCAGGGACATTTCGAGTTGAATGTCTACAAGCCCATGATGGCTTATAACGTCTTGCAATCCATGCAACTTCTGGGGGATGCGGCTTCGACCTTTACCGACAACCTCGTCGTGGACCTCAAGGCGGATCCGGTCCGGATCGAGAAGCTGATGCGCGAATCCCTGATGCTGGTGACGGCGCTGGCCCCCGAGATAGGCTACGACAACGCGACCAAGGTCGCCAAGACCGCGCACAAGAATGGCACGACACTCAAGGAAGAGGCGATCGCCCTGGGGTTTGTCGACGCGGAAACCTTCGAGCGCGTGGTGCGCCCGGAGAACATGATCGGCCCGAAATAAGGAAAAGCCATGAGCGCCCCCATCAATCTCAACAAGGTAAAGAAGGAGCGTGACCGCTCCTCACGCAAGGCGCGGGCAGCGGAGAATTCCGTGGCCTACGGCCAGAGCAAGTCGCAGAAGGATCTGCTGAAAGCCCGCGCCGAGAAGATCGCCCGCAACCTGGAAGCGCACAAGCGCGAGACATGAGCGGCCGTCCGGTGAAGCATTCGGTGACCCTGAAAGGTCACCGGACGTCGATTTCACTGGAGGATGAGTTCTGGCGCGAGTTGCGTCGAATTGCTGAAGAAAAAGAATTGGCGCTCAATGCCTTGGTCGCCGAAATTGATGTCGATCGCGGCCCCGATACCGGTCTCGCCTCAGCGATACGCATCCATGTCCTGCGCGACCTCAGACGCCGCCTTGCCGAAACTCAGATCGAGGCGCGGTAGATCTTGTCGATATTGGCGCCGAGGGCTGCATTGAACTCCGCATCGGACATCTTCACGTTCAGGCCTTCGGTCAGGGCGCGGCTGAAACTTGCGATCATGTGCTTGTTCCTGGCGAGTTTCTCAGACGCCTCGTCGGTGGAGTAGCCGCCCGACAGTGCGACCACCCGCAGGACACGCGGATGCTTGGCAAGCCGGTCGTAAAGTCCAGGAACATCGGGTATCGTCAGCTTAAGCATCACATCAACGCCCTCCGGCAAAGTATCAAGATGCTTGCGAATTTCTGCTTCGAGAAGGTCCTCCGCCTCGGCCTTGGTCTTGGCATGGATGTTCACTTCCGGCTCCAGAATGGGAACGAGACCCGCCCCAATGACCGTGCGCGCCACGTCGAATTGCTGCGCCACGATGTCGGCGATGCCTTTTTCATTGGCCTCGTTGATCACCGAGCGTTCCTTGGTGCCGAAAATGCCCTTGCCCTTTGCTTGCGCAAGCAGCGCGTCAAGACCCGGCATGGGCTTCATCAGTTGAACGCCATCGGCTTCAGCCTCGAGGCCCTTGTCGATCTTGAGGAAGGGCACCACCCCGCGCTCGTTCCACAGCAGATCAGCCACCGGCTTGTCCTCGATCGTCTCGTTCATCGTGCGCTCGAAAAGGATCGCGCCGATCACCTTGGCACTGGTGAAATCCTGGGCGAGAATGATACGGGCGCGCATGGCATGCATGGCGCGGAACATCTCTTCGTCGCCGGAATAATCCGACGGCTCGACGCCATAGAGGCTCAGGGCCTTGGGGGTGGATCCGCCCGACTGGTCCAGTGCCGCGATGAACCCCGCGCCGGATTTCATCTGTTCGCGCATCTTGCTGTGGTCTGCCATGGTCTTCCCTTTGGTCTGATTCCGCCCCTGCACCCCTGCATAGATCAACCGGTGCGGCTATGGTACATGTTAGCGCCGGACAACCCGCAACCAGATGCCGTCGCGCGCGCGCACCGTCAGATGCGCCACGGGAACTGGCGCGGGATGGGACGTCAATTCAACGCGCAAGTCCTTCAGGAGCATCGCCAGCATCAGAACGCCTTCGAGAAGCGCGAAGCCGGCCCCCGGACAGACCCTCGCACCGGCACTGAAGGGAATATAGGCGTCACGGGCGCAGGTCTTGCCGTTGTCTGTCTGCCAGCGGTCGGGATCGAAGCCGTCAGGGTTCTCCCACAAACGGTTGTGGCGGTGCAGGTGCCAGGGGCTGATCACCAGCTGCGCGCCTTTCGGAACCCGACGGTTGCGGAAAACCTCACCGCGTGTTGCCTCACGGACCATCATGGGCACCGGCGGGTAGAGCCGCAGCGTCTCGCGAAAGACATCGCGGGTCACGCGCAGCTTTGACAGCGACCCGAAATCGCGCGGCACCAATGCCTGAGCCTCCGCCGCCACCCGGTCCTGCCACTCGGGATAGAGCGCCATGAGGTAGAGCGCCCAGGAGAGCGCCGAGGCGCTGGTTTCATGACCTGCAAGAAAGAAAATCGCGACCTGATCGACCATTTCATCCACATCGAAGCACGCACCGGTTTTCGGGTCCGGAGTCGTCATGATCTTGGTTGCAAGATCGTCTGGCGCCTTGCCTGCGTCGATCTCCTGCTGGCGCTTGTCGGTGATCTCGCGGATCAGGCGGCGGATCTCTTCGGCACTCGACGTCGTGCCGCGCCGGAATCCGCGCGGCATCCACCTCGGCAAAGGCAGGAAAGCCGCGAGGTTGAGGATCGGCTGCGTGCGCTGGTAGGTACGAAAGGCGTCGAAGGTGCGCGCGGCGATCTCATGATCGATCGGCAAGGAAAAGAGCGTGCGAAAGATGATATCGGCAGCTGCATGGCTCGCCTCGGCTTCGATTTCGACCTCCCGGCCTGTGTGCGCGGCAAGGCGCTCTGCTGCGGCGGCCGCGGCATCGCACATGGCGGGAAAGGTCTCGCGCAAGCGCCCGCCCTCGAAGGCGGGATCAATGATGCGTCGCTGGCGCTCCCAGGTTTCACCATTGGTCAGAAACACCGAGTTGCCCAGAAGCGGGCGCAAACCTTCGCCCACCCTGTCGGATTTGGGGAAATCGCGAGGGCGTTCCTTGAGCAGCAGCCGGATCAGCGCCGGATCATTGGTCATGAAACTGCGAAAGAACGGCGTCTTGTACTCCGCCATCCAGGCGCGGTAGAGCCGTTCCGGCTGGGCGGAGAGGATATCCTGCCGGAAGAGGCGCGCATAGCGCCAGAAGGGCACCCGTTCGGCGCGGCTTTTCGGTTTCGGCGGCAGTGTCATGGGGTGACGGAGGTGAATTTGCTCACCGCCTTTTCGATGCGCGACCGGGATGGCGCGCGCCCGGCATAGCGACGGGCAAGGCTCAAGGGCCCTGCGGTGATCTGGAAGTAGTCGTAGTCCTTCGGTGCGTCGAAGGCGCAGAGGTACTGGAAATGCAGCCGGAAGAAGCGCCAGCGCAACGCTTTCCAGCGCGCGGGCGTCAGGCTTTGCGTAAAGGCTGCGGAAAACACCAGCGGCCAGCGTTTGTCGGCCGTGGCCTGCCCCGAGACCGACACCGGGTCGCAAAGCGCGAAGGAACAGCCGTCGCCGGGTGCCGTCACATCGACCCAGGTGATCTCGCGACGCGTGGAGAGAAACCGCAGATCTCCGCGCAACCTTTGCGCATCGGGCAGGAAGGAGACCATTGGCACCACCTGCCCCAGCGAGAGAAGCGACAGTTCCGGACGTTCGCGCTGTAGACCTCCCGCACGGATAAGATCAGCCAGAATGCTGACCGCAAGATGGGCCCCGGAGGAATGGCCGACGACCAGAACCTCGTCCACCTCGCCTTGCAGCGCTTGCCCGATGATTTCCCCGAATTTTGCCATTCGGTCCGAAAGCTCCGGTGGGATGGCGCCGCGCAGACTGGCCGAGTAGGCGAAATCATGCATCAGGTAGTAGGCAAAAAAACGTCCATCCTGCGCCTGGAACCATCTCAGGAGCAGGATCGCCGCCAGCAGGCCCGATCCCGATGCGATGAACAAGGCGGGCCAGGGCGAGAGCCCCATTTCGCCCAAGGCCCATCCGATCATCCGTGAGGCAATGGAAAAAGCGAAGACCGCAAGGCCCAGTTGCGCCAACAGCATCCCGATCGGGTAGAGTGCCGCCAGAAGTGGTCCCTTGCGCAGACGCATCAGACGGAAGAAGGCGCCGGTGGAGAGGTAGATCCAGGCGGTTTTCACCAGTTGCCAGTAAACCAAGGCGATGGAGTTTGTCTGGCTGCCCTGAACGATGTCCGACCAGACCAGTACTTCGATCTCGGAATGCGTCTCGATATCATCGATCAGGGCCTTCGTGCGCCAGCCATAGCCTTCGCCCGCAATGCCGCCCATCACCTCGATATCATATCCGGAAACAGCTGCCTGCGCCGCACTCTCCCTGCGATAAAGCTCGCGATAGCGGCGCGGCGGAAAAGGGTCGTAGCCTGGGATGTAGAACACCTTGCGGCGCAGGATCGGCGTATCGGACGTGCTGCCTATGACGGGCCTCTCATTCGCCCGGCAGCAATGCTGGGTCCGCGCAGTCTAGTGCCTTCAACCCAGCGTTGCCAAGGCCGGGAATCGCTCCAGCAACCACCAGGAGAAAGTGGTGAAAAGACCGGTCAGCATGGCAAGACCGACCAGCACCAGCAGACCGCCCATGGCGCGCTCAATGGCCTTCATGTGGCGCTTGAGGCGGTTCATGATCCCCACCGCGCGGGTGATGAACATCGCCGCCAGCAGGAAAGGAATACCCAGACCCGCGGCATAGACACCAAGCAGGAGCGTACCGCGCCCCACAGACGCCTCCGAGGCTGCAAGCGACAGGATCGCGCCGAGTTGCGGGCCGATGCAGGGGGTCCAACCGAAAGCGAAGGCCAGCCCCAGCACATAGGCACCGAAGCTCGATCCGCCCTTGTCGCCGGCATCAAGGCGCGCTTCGCGGTCGAGAAAGGGTATCCGGAAGACGCCGAGAAAATGCAGACCGAAGATGATGATCACAGCACCGGAGGCTTGTGTGAACAGGACCTGGTTTTGCAGGAAGAACGCCCCGAAGGCCGAGGCCGTGAAGCCCAGGATCAGAAAGACCGTGCTCAGCCCCATCACGAAGAAAAGGGCGGCCACAACCGCACGCCGGCGTGCAGCCGCCTGCCCCGACATCTCGCCGAGGCTGACGCCGCTCATATAGGCGAGATAGGGTGGTACGATGGGCAGGACGCAGGGGCTCAGAAAGCTGATGACACCGGCGAGGAGCGCCACGATCATGGCAGGCAAAAGGCCTGCGTCGATGATTTCGATTCCGAACATGGATCACCCCTAGCCCATAAGCCGCACCGGGTCACGCCTGCTGCAATCACAAGCCTGTGGACAGAGTGAAATATCCCGCCTATCTGGGGGCTTATGACCGACGACCGCACCCATCTCGATGCCACGGGCCTCCTGTGTCCCCTGCCCGTCCTGAAAGCGCGCAAGCGGCTACAGGCGCTGGCCGCAGGCGAGGCATTGACGGTGCTGGCCGATGACCCCGCGGCCATCGTCGACGTGCCGCATTTCTGCGCGGAAAGCGGACATGTACTGGTGTCATCGACGATCGAGGGTGCGCTTCAGACCTATGTGATCCGCAAGACATGACGAAAAACAGGCCCGAAGGCCTGTTTTCCTGATCACATCAGCCGCCCAGCGACCACCAGCCCTTGCGTTTGGGTTTGGCCTTTTCCGGCTCGGGCTCAGGTGCCGCGGCAACCGTTTCTTCCACCGCGGGTGCGGTTTCGACCGGTTCAGAAGTGGCCTCTACCGCTTTGATCGGCTCCGCCGGTACTTCTTCGGCGGGTTTGGGTTCCTCGACCGGTACTTCCACCGACGCGGCGTCCTCGGCCGCAGGTTCCTCAACCGCCTTCGGCTTGCGGCGGGTCCGCTTCGGTTTCGTCGCGGGCTCGGCGTCCTCTGGCTCGGTGGCCACAGGCTCCGCTTGAGCAGCGGCGGCCGGTTCGGGCGCCGCTTCCTCCGCCATAGGTTCGACTTTCTCGGCCTTCGGCTTGCGGCTCCTTGACCGGGTGCGGGCCTTGGGCTTTTCGTCCGGTTCGGACGTGGCTGCGTCCTGCGGCTCCGCCGGGGCCTCATCCTTGGCTTGCGCGGCTTCGGGCAATTCGGCGTCAACTTCGGAGGCCTCCGCGCCTCCGCCGTTCAGGTCGTCGCCGTTCTGGGCCTCGCCGTTGCCGGATTTACCGCGACCGCGACGGCGGCGACGGCGGCGACGTTTGGGCTTGTCCTCGCCCTCGGCTTCGCCGTTCTGCGTCTGGCGCGGCGCGGCAGGCTCGGTGCTCTCGGCTTCCGGCGCTTCCTCCTCGTCCGTCACATCCTCTTCATCCGCATCGACCTGATCCATCAGCGAGGTATCGACCGACACGACCTGTGCCGTGGGCGCCGGGACGACACGGGTGGCCGTCTTGAATTTCTCCATGGAGAAATCCGGGCTGATCAGGCTGTGGTCGCCCTCGATGCGCACGGACATGCCGTAGCGCGCTTCGATCTGGGCGATATGCTCGCGCTTCTGGTTCATCAGGAAGTTGGCGATGCCCACGGGCGCCTTGATCAGCACCTCGCGCGAGCGCTTGCGGGTGCCTTCCTCCTCGATCTGGCGCAGGATCGACAGGGCGAGGCTGTCATCGGAGCGAATGAGGCCTGTGCCGTGGCAGGCATGACAGGGCTGGGTCGTGGCTTCGATCATGCCCGGACGCAGACGCTGGCGCGACATCTCCATCAGGCCGAAGCCCGAGATGCGGCCCACCTGAATACGCGCCCGGTCGGTCTTGAGCTTGTCTTTCACGCGCTTTTCGACGGAGGCGTTATTCTTGCGCTCGTCCATGTCGATGAAGTCGATGACGATGAGCCCCGCAAGGTCACGCAGGCGCAACTGGCGTGCCACCTCATCCGCCGCTTCGAGGTTGGTCTTGAGGGCTGTCTGTTCGATCGAGCCTTCCTTGGTCGCACGACCGGAGTTCA
This sequence comes from uncultured Alphaproteobacteria bacterium, assembly GCA_963715055.1. Lineage (GTDB taxonomy): Bacteria > Pseudomonadota > Alphaproteobacteria > Rhodobacterales > Rhodobacteraceae > CAVQRB01. Next base: position 392,495 of record CAVQRB010000001.1, read on the forward strand.
CGTCGATGGCCACCAGCGCCTCGGTCACCCCGATCACGATGTAGCCGCCCGAGGGCAGTTGCACCGTCGGGTTGAACATCGAGGCCAGATAGCTTTCCACCTGATAGCGGGCGAAAAGCGGCAGGCCTTCGTTGTAAAGCTTCACGTTCTTGGCGTGGGACGGCATGATCATCTTCATGAAGTCCTTGGCGATGCGGTAGCCGCGTTCGCCTTCCACGAAAACCTCGTCGATGTCGCGGTTGTAAAGATCGCGGATTGACCGCTTGATCAGATCGCCCTCTTCGTAGATCTTCGCCGGCGCGATGGATTTCAGCGTCAGCTCCCGGATCTGCTCCCAAAGACGCTGGAGGTATTCATAGTCGCGCTTGATCTCCGCCTTGGTGCGTTTCGCCCCGGCGGTCCGCACGATCAGACCGGCACCCTGCGGCACCTCGATCTCCTGCGCGATTTCCTTGAGTTTCTTACGATCCACGGCGTTGGTGATCTTGCGGGAAATCCCGCCCCCGCGCGCGGTGTTCGGCATCAGTACGCAGTAACGACCGGCCAGCGACAGATAGGTGGTCAGCGCAGCTCCCTTGTTGCCACGCTCTTCCTTGACGACCTGCACCAGAAGGATCTGGCGGACCTTGATGACTTCCTGGATCTTGTAGCGACGTGGGCGCGGCTTGCGCACCGTGCGGATGTCCTCGTGGTCGTCATCATCGGCCACGGATTCGATGGTGTCATCCTTGTCGGCGGCCTCGGGCTTGCGGTCGGTGTCGTCCTCGATGTGGTCCTCGTCGTCCTCGTCGTCCTCGAGGTCTGGTTCCGCGACGGGCGTTTCGCCCACGCGTTCCATCGGCGACAGACCTTCGTCTTCATCGTCAAGATCGATGGTTTCCATGCCATTGATCTGATCATCGTCCAGATCACGGCTTGTTGTTGCGTCCTCGGAGGCGGTTCCTGCCGCCTGCGACCGCGATCGGCTACGCGAACGCGAGCGGCGCTTGGGCTTTTCGTCCTCGTCCTCCTTGGCGCGCTGCGCTTCGGCATAGGCGCGCTCTTCTTCCATCAGCGCCTTACGGTCGGCGACGGGGATCTGGTAGTAATCGGGATGAATCTCGGAAAACGCGAGAAACCCGTGACGGTTTCCGCCGTAATCCACGAAAGCCGCCTGCAACGACGGCTCGACCCGGGTTACTTTTGCGAGATAGATGTTGCCAGCGAGCTGGCGTTTGTTCTCGGATTCAAAATCAAATTCCTCGACCTTGTTTCCGTCCACAACCACGACGCGGGTCTCTTCCGCGTGGGTGGCATCGATAAGCATTTTCTTCGGCATAATTCCAATTTGCACAGCCGCGACCGCCGCCTGCCCTCGGGCAACCGGTGATGCGGGATATGTCTTGTCAGGGCGATTTCAGACGCGAGCGCCGCCCGGCCCGGTGGGGCCTTGGCGTATCTGCTCAGTGCATCGGCGCGCGTCATCGCGGTTCTTCTCCGACACGGGCACGCGGGTGCGGCCTCGTATCCATTATAAACTGCGGGTTACGGAGCGTTTCGGCCTTGCAACCCAACAGCGGTTCTTCGGCCGTTTCCGGCCCAATCGGCCTGCTCCGGTGGCATGATACGTTCCACACCGACCCCGTCGCAGCGAATCTCACGGAAGGGTTCAACGCGTTCCCGCGCCTTCCTCCCTGCAGTCAATTAAAGCGACAACCGGTGGAAATACAATGGCCAAAGTTGCCTCGCACGGCGGATTGGGCGCAAAACGACGCTTTACGACGTATTTTCCCCGGATCCGAGGAATTCCCTCATAGGTAGTCGGATCGTTGCAGCCCGTATTTCGCCATCTTTTCGTTCAGCGTACGTCTGGGCAGGCACAGCTCGTCCATGACGCTGGCGATCGATCCGCGGTGACGGCGCATTGTATTGTCGATCAGCATACGCTCGAAGGCTTCGACATATTCCTTCAGCGGCTTACCTTCGGTGGTCATGACAGGCTGCATTTCGTCATTGTCATTCATCAGCAGTGAAGTGATCGTGCCCGAGCCGCGGCGCGATTGCAGTACGGCCCGTTCAGCCACGTTGATCAGCTGGCGCACATTTCCGGGCCAGGGCGCCTGCAGGAGTTGAGCAGCTTCCTGCGCCGTGACCACGGGCGTTTCGCAGCCGTATTCGTCGGCGAACTGCTCGGAGAGGCGCGTGAAGAGGATCAGGATATCCTCGCCGCGCTGGCGCAGCGGCGGCACCGTGATGCGCAGGGCGGCAAGGCGGTAGAAGAGATCGGGGCGCAGCGCGTCTTCCGAGGTGCGGCCCGCTTCCTGCAGGTTGGAGATGGCGACGATGCGGGTCTCCGCGGGCGTGCCCTGTTCGTTGATCACGCTCAGAAGCCGAGCTTGTAAAGTTTCGCTCAAAGCTTCCACATCCTCGAGCACGAGGGTGCCGCCGCGGGCTTCCTCGATCGCCGGCAATTGCCCGTCCTCTGGCAGCATCGGACCGAAAAGGCGCTTGCCCAGCGTTTCCTCCTCGAAGGCGCTGCAACTCACCAGCACGAATTTCTTGCCCGCACGGCTGCCCACGGCATGAAGCGCATGCGCCACCAGCGTCTTGCCGGTGCCGGTCTCGCCGTCGATCAGCACATGGCCGTCCGCCTGCCCCAGATCGAGAATATCCTCGCGCAGACGCTCCATCACCGGCGATTGACCGATCAGCTTTTTCATCAGTTGCGAGCCGTCCGACAGCTCGCGTCGGAGCGCGCGGTTGTCCATCACCAGTCGCCGCGCGCCGGTGGCCTTCTTTGCCAGTTCGGACATCCGGTCCGGGTTGAAGGGTTTCTCAAGAAAATCGAAAGCACCCACGCGCATCGCCTCTACCGCCATCGGCACATCGCCGTGGCCGGTGATCATGATCACCGGAAGGGCGCTGTCGCTGCCCATCAGTTTCTTGAGGAACTGCATCCCGTCCATGCCCGGCATCTTGATGTCCGAGATCACGATTCCCGGATACTCGGGTCCCAGAACCTTGAGTGCGTCCTCGGCGCTGGCAAAGGTCTCCGTGTCATAACCCGATAGCGCCAGCCACTGGCTGATCGACTGCCGCATGTCCTTCTCGTCATCGACGATCGCGATTTTCATGGCATGTGTCATGGCCTACTCCGCCGCTTGTGTGGTGGTTTCGCTTTTCAGTATGGGCAATTGCATCTCGAAGACCGCACCGCCAACGGATCCGTTGCGGGCCGTCAGGCGGCCGCCGAGATCGTTCACGATCCCCGACGAGATCGCAAGCCCGAGGCCCACGCCGTCGCCCGGTTGCTTGGTCGTGTAGAACGGTTCGAAGAGCGAGTCGAGATCCTCGATGCCGGGGCCATTGTCGCGCACGGTGAGCGTCGCCGTCTCGCCCGCCGACAGGATGATGTCGACCTTGGGGTTGCGCTCGGATTTCGTGGCGTCGATCGCGTTGCGCAAAAGGTTCACCATCACCTGTTCGATGCGCAACCGGTCGCCCATCACGAGCACCGGTTTTTCCGGCAGGATGCGCCCGATCTGCACCTGACGCTGGCGCAACTGCGGCTCCATCATCGCCAGCGAAGAGGCCAGCGCCTCGCCCATGTCGACGGGTGAGAACGCCTCCTGCCCCTTGCGGGCATAGGATTTGAGCTGCCGTGTGATGCCGCCCATGCGTTCGATCAGATCGTCGATGCGTCCGAAGGAGGAAAGCGCCTCCTCCTGCCGGTTGCGCCGCAGCAGCAGGCGTGCGCCGGCAAGATAGGTCTTCATCGCCGCCAGCGGTTGGTTCAGTTCGTGGCTCACAGCGGCGGACATCTCTCCAAGTGCGGCGAGCTTGCTCGACTGCTCTAGCGTCTGTTCGGCCACGGCGAGGGTTTCCTGAACGCGCTTGCGCTCGGCGATTTCCCGCTGCAAGGCGGCGTTCAGGGCGCGCAATTCCACCGACTCGCGCTGGAAGAGCGCCATGCGCAGCGCCGTCCGCCGGTTCAGCGCGTAGAACGTCAGCGCCAATAGAATCGCAAAGCCCATGATTTCAAGCGCCAAAACCCCGTTCACCCGTTCGCGCACCGAGGCATAGGTCGTGAAAGAAACGATCCGCCAACCGCGGAAGGGAATGCGGTTTTCCAGTCGCATCACCGCCTCGCCCTGCAGGTAGGCATCCGTCGGCAGGGCCGTCCAGTCTGCCGTGGCCTGGATCGCACGCTGGATCGCGTTCTGCGGCGTCTGGCGCGCCAGGGCTTCGGCTTCCGTACGGCCGCGCCAGCGCGGTTCGGTGGTCAGGATGATCGCTCCGGTGCTGTCGGTCACGATCACCGCATCGGAAATCCCGGCCCAGGCCCGGCTGAATTTCTGCAGATCGACCTCGGCCGCGATCACGCCGATCACATCGTTTCCGGATTGGACGCGGCGCGAGTAGAAGAAGCCATACCCGCCGCTTTCCCGCGGAAATACGGTGAAAACCGTAGCTGAGGAGCGGATCGCGTCGACAAAATAGGATTCTGACCGATGCGACGAGCCCAGCCGGTTGCGGTCCGTGGCAGCCACCGTGCGGCCGTCGATGTCAAAGAGCATCAGCGAGGCGGCACCGATTTCCTCCACAAAGGAAATCAATCGCCGCGTGGAGGCGGTATAGTCCTTGGAGTTGAGCGCCCCGATCAACTCGGCGTCGCGGGCCAGCAGTTGCGGGACGATGGCGTTCTGGCGCAGTTCCGACAGCAGGTTGCCGCCGTAAAGTGCGAGGCGCAACTCGGCGCGGTTCTTGGTGCTTTCGGTGAAGCGCTCGGTCAGCAGCTTGTTGGTAACCGAAACCACCGTCACGGCGATCAGAAGCAGGATGACAACCGCCACACGAATGCGCCAGTTGTTCCGGACCGTCTCATCGTCCTGTGTCGCAGTGCTGCTCATGGCGACAATCTACGCCAAAGGCAGGTCGGTGCTCAAGTCACGCCGTCGCAAGGGCCTGCGTCAATGCGCGAAAGAGCGCCTGACCATCGGTGCCGCCATGGCCCTTATCCGCCGCCCGCTCCGGGTGCGGCATCATGCCCAATACACGCCGGTTTTCCGACAGGATGCCGGCGATGTCCGACCGCGCGCCGTTGGGATTGTCGGTATAGCTGAAGGCGATGCGGTCTTCGCCCTGCAACCGCGCAATGGTTTCGTCATCCGCAAAGTAGTTGCCATCGTGATGCGCAATCGGGATGTTGATCGTGTCGCCGGCGTTATACCCTTCGGTATAGGCCGATGCGGAGGTTTCGACCTTGAGGCCGACGGTCTTGCAGATGTATTTCAGGCCTGCATTGCGCAAGAGCGCGCCCGGCAGCAACCCGGTTTCGGTCAGCACCTGGAAGCCGTTGCATATGCCCATCACGTAGCCGCCTGCTCGCGCATGGGCAGCCACCGACTGGCAGATCGGGGATTTCGCGGCGATGGCCCCGCAGCGCAGGTAATCGCCATAGGAAAAGCCGCCCGGAATGCCCACCACATCGACACCCTTGGGCAGGTCGGTGTCCTTGTGCCAGACCATGGAGACGCGCGCCCCGGCATTGCGGAAGGCGACGGCAAGATCACGGTCGCAGTTCGAGCCGGGAAAGACGACGACCGCCGCGTGCATCAGGCGATCTCCACCGTAAAGGATTCGATCACCGTGTTGGCGAGGAGCTTCTCGCACATGGCCGTGACATCAGCCTCGCTCGTGCCTTCGGCCAGATCGAGCTCGATCACCTTGCCCTGCCGCACGCCCTCAACCCCGGCAAAACCCATGGCACCCAGAGCATGGCGCACCGCCTCGCCCTGTGGGTCCAACACGCCGTTTTTCAGCATCACATGCACACGCGCTTTCATCGGGGCCTCTTCGTCGTCAGTTGATCAGGGTCGGTTTGGTCATCGGAGTCGACGTCTTGGGCATCACGCCCAGGCGCCGCGCGACTTCGGTGTAGGCATCCGTCAGACTACCGAGGTCTCGACGGAACACGTCCTTGTCGAGCTTGCGACCGGTTTCGATGTCCCAGAGCCGGCAGCTGTCGGGGCTGATCTCATCGGCCACGATCAGGCGCTGGAAATCGCCGTCATAGACCCGGCCCACCTCGATCTTGAAATCCACGAGCCGGATGCCGACCGCCATCATCACGCCGGAAAGGAAGTCATTGACCCGAAGCGCGAGGCTCAGGATATCGTCCATGTCCTGCTGGCTGGCCCAGCCGAAGGCGGCGATATGCTCTTCGGTGACCAGCGGGTCGCCAAGCTTGTCGTCCTTGTAGCAGTATTCCACAATCGGGCGCGGCAGTTGCATGCCTTCCTCGATCCCAAGGCGCTTGGCCATGGAACCGGCGGCGTAGTTGCGCACGACGATTTCCAGCGGAATGATCTCGACGCTGCGCACAAGCTGCTCACGCATGTTGAGCCGTTTGATGAAATGCGTGGGCACGCCGATCTGGTTCAGCCCGGTCATGAAGAATTCGCTCAGGCGGTTGTTGAGCACGCCCTTGCCTTCGATGGTCGCCTTCTTTTCCGCGTTGAATGCGGTTGCGTCGTCCTTGAAATACTGCACGATGGTACCCGGTTCGGGGCCTTCATAGAGAATCTTCGCCTTGCCTTCGTAGATTTTCTTGCGCCGGGCCATGGGCGTCCTTTCGGTCAAAGCACCCTGAGGGTCAGGGCGGCTGCTGCGCTTGTCTTAGTGCAAGCGCCGCGCTGCTGCAAGCCAGCGACCCTTGCGATTTCCGGTTCAAACTCGCATATCTGCCGGGATGCCGATCATTGCTTCAGGAGACAGGCCCATGACCACCTTTGACGACCGTGAAAACGCTTTTGAAAACAAGTACGCCCATGACGCAGAAATGCAGTTCCGTGCAGAAGCCCGGCGCAACAAGCTCCTCGGCCTCTGGGCGGCCGAGCTTCTGGGCAAGTCCGGTGAGGATGCGGCCGCCTATGCCAAGGAAGTCGTCGCCTCCGATTTCGAGGAGGCCGGCGACGAGGATGTCTATCGCAAGGTTTCAGGAGATCTGGGCGACAAGGCCGACGAGAAGACCATCCGCACAAAGATGCTCAGCCTGATGGCGGAAGCCAAGGCGCAATTGATGCAAGAGGGCTGACAGGCTCGCACCTGACAGGGCGTCGCGCGGGATCGTGGCGCCCACCCGCATCGGCTTCATGAAAATCATGAACAAAATGAATTTGCCGATGCCTTCGCTCTGTGACAATAGATGCGCTTGTTCAACGAAAGGCGCTTTTCATGGCCAATCTGTTTCTCGATCTGCTATCCGAGCGCGGCGTGCTGCTGGCGGATGGCGCCACGGGGACGAACCTCTTCAACATGGGCCTGATGTCGGGTGATGCGCCCGAGCTTTGGAATACCGATGAACCGGCCAAGATCACCGCGCTTTACAAGGGCGCTGTCGATGCAGGCAGCGATCTTTTCCTGACCAACTCCTTCGGGGCGAATGCCTCGCGTCTGAAACTGCACAACGCGGAGAAGCGCGTGCATGAACTCAGCCGCGTCGCCGCGGAACTTGGCCGCGAGGTCGCGGACAAGGCCGGGCGCAAGGTGCTGGTGGCAGGTTCGGTAGGCCCCACAGGCGAGATCATGGAGCCCGTGGGCACCCTGAGCCACGCGCTTGCGGTCGAGATGTTCCACGAAACCGCAGACGGGCTGAAGTCCGGCGGCGCCGATCTGGGCTGGCTCGAGACGATCAGCGCGCCGGAAGAGTACCGTGCAGCCGCCGAAGGCTTCGCGCTTGCGGGTCTGCCCTGGTGCGGCACCATGAGTTTCGACACCGCAGGCCGCACGATGATGGGGCTGACCAGTGCCGATATGGTCAAGATGGTCGATGATCTGGGCGACAAGGCCCCGATGGGCTTCGGGGCCAACTGCGGCACAGGCGCCTCTGATCTGCTGCGCACGCTTCTGGGGTTTGCAGCTCAAGGCCCCGAGAAACCGGTCATCGCCAAGGGCAACGCCGGGCATTCCCAAATATGTCGCCGGGCATATTCATTACGATGGCACGCCGGAGTTGATGGCCGATTACGCCGTGATGGCCCGGGCCTGCGGCGCCAAGATCATCGGTGGCTGCTGCGGCACCATGCCCGAGCACCTGCGGCACATGCGCGAGGCGCTGGACACAAGGAGCATGGACCACCCGCCCGCGCTCGAAGAGATCGTGGCCCGTCTCGGCCCGTTCTCGTCTCAGGGGGACGGCACCGGGGACGACGAAGCACCACAACGCAGACCCTCGCGCAGAGGACGCCGTGGTGCCTCCTGAAGCGCGCCACATGTCGCAAACCGGCGCCTGGAGCCCTAGTTCTTGAGTTAGACGCCGGGATCTGACCTTGTTTTAGGTCGCCCGCGTCGCGCAATGAAATCCGCGTGTCGCAATTCGCATAGTGCCCCCTGCGGGTTCTGTCAAAAGGAAGCGGAAGGCCACCGCCGAAAGTGAAGGAAATCCCATGTCGGACGAAGACGATATCATCCTTGCGGATCTGGACGACGAAGAACTTGTCCAGCAGATGTTTGACGATCTCTACGATGGCCTCAAGGAAGAGATCATGGAGTCGGTGAATATCCTGCTCGAGCGCGGATGGGAGCCCTACGATATTCTCACCAAGGCTCTCGTCGGCGGCATGACCATCGTGGGCGCCGATTTTCGCGATGGCATTCTCTTCGTGCCGGAAGTGCTGCTTGCCGCAAACGCGATGAAGGGCGGCATGTCCATCCTCAAGCCACTGCTCGCCGAAACCGGCGCGCCGCGCGTCGGCAAGATGGTGATCGGCACCGTGAAGGGCGACATCCACGACATCGGCAAGAACCTCGTCGGCATGATGATGGAAGGTGCCGGCTTCGAGGTGGTCGATCTCGGCATCAACAATGCCGTCGAGAAATACCTTGATGCACTGGAGAACGAAAAGCCCGACATCCTCGGCATGTCCGCCCTTCTGACCACGACAATGCCCTACATGAAGGTCGTGATCGACACGATGGTCGAAAAGGGCATCCGCGATGATTACATCGTGCTCGTTGGCGGTGCGCCGCTGAACGAGGAATTCGGGCGCGCCATCGGTGCAGACGCCTATTGCCGGGACGCTGCCGTGGCCGTGGAAACCGCCAAGGATTGGGTCGGCCGCAAGCACAACCAGAAATCCGCCTGATACCGGGCGTATTCTGCAAGCGGCCTGCCCCGGTCCCCGAGGCGGGCCGTTTTTGTCAGGAGATGCGATGACCGCAGATCGACGATGACCGACTGACGCAGCAGGGACTAGCTCTCGAGCACCGATCCGGTCGCGTCCTTCTGATCGCCTGCGGGGCGCTGGCGCGGGAAATCCTCGACCTCAAGGCGATGAACGGCTGGACCCATCTCGACCTGACCTGCCTGCCGGCCAAACTGCACCTTTACCCCGAAAAGATCACCGACGAAGTGCGCAAGGCGGTCGCCAGACACCGCGATGACTATGACCGGATTTTCGTTGTCTACGCCGACTGCGGCACAGGTGGTCTCTTGCAGGCGGCCTGCGCACAGATGGACGTCGAGATGATCGCAGGCCCGCATTGCTACAGTTTCTTCGAGGGCAACGACCGCTTCGCGACGCTTGCGGAAACGGAAATCACAACCTTCTACCTGACTGATTTCCTCGTCCGCCAGTTCGACGCCTTCATCATCAAACCGATGGGACTCGACCGCCATCCCGAATTGCGCGACATGTATTTCGCCAATTACGAAAAACTCGTCTACCAGGCGCAGACGGACGATCCGGAACTCACACGAAAGGCCCAGGCCTGTGCCGAGCGCCTTGGCCTGCCTTTCGAGCGGCGTTTGACCGGCTACGGTGATCTCGAGGCCACGATGAAACGGCTCTGAGGATTTCTTTTGGCAACAAATATCCCCGCCGGAGGCATCGTGCGTTCCGAAGGGACGTGCGATAACACCAGATCTTACATTCCAGGACGACGGCTCAGACGGATTCCGCGGCTGTTGCCCGAATACGCTCGACCATGGCCCGAAGCCCGTTCGAGCGCTGCGCCGACAGATGATCCGTCAGCCCCAAGCGCTCCATCTCGGCCCGCGCGTCCACGGCCAGCACGCCGGACAGCGGCAGCCCGTTGTAGAGCTTGCGCAACACCGCAATAAGCCCGTTGACGATCATCGCATCGCTCTCGCCATCGAAGTGCAGAACACCGGCCTCGGTCTTCGCATGCAGCCAGACCTGGCTGGCGCAGCCTTCGACCTTGGTCGCAGGCACCTTCAGCGCGGGGTCGAGCGGCACCATCGCCTTGCCCTCTTCGATGACCAGACGGTACCGATCCTCCCAGTCGTCGAGAAACTCGAAATCCTCTACCAGTTCTTCGAATGCCGCCTGAGCCATCTGCTTTTCCCTTCGTCATGGCCAAGAGGTATGTCGCGCGGACACGAAGGTCCAGCCCCGGCCTCCGACCTTTTCATCGGCACGAGGATAGGCTACTGCGGTGTCACGCAAGAACAACGGCAGGCACCATGCTCAAGACAGTCAGCGTCCTTCTGGTTTCGCTTTTGACCCTTTCGGCCTGTGGATGGTTCGGCGGCGGTAGCCAGTCCGAATCTGCGCCGGTCACCGCGCAATCGACGAACCCGCTTATCCCGGAAAGCACCAGTATTTTTTCACGCAATCCGGACGTATCAACAAGCTATGCCGGCAGGCCAATCGACACGGTCAGCACTCTGAACGTGGACCGGGTGCCAGGCGGCGCAATCATCCGGGCTACGGGCATCGCTTCGGTGCAAGGCGTCTTCGAGGCGCAACTCACACCGGCCAACCCGGAAGAGCTTCCCGAAGGCGGTGTGCTGACCTACCGGCTGGAAGGGGTTCACCCGGCCAACCCGAGAGGCATCGGTACGCCTGCGACGCGCCAGATCACGGTCGCCCGCTATGTGAGCGACAGCCAGCTTGCGGGCGTACGGACGATCCGCGTCGAAGCGGCCCAGAATGCGCGTGACGCACGCCGCTAGGACAAAGCCTGTTTTTTGGATCTCGCTCAGTCGAGCGGTACGATCCTGACGTCGGAGCCTTTCGCGGCGAGCGCGATCTTGCCCTCGCAAAGGCGCAGGGCATCGGCACCGAAGACTTCGCGGCGCCAGCCACTGAGCGCCGGCACATCGCGCAAGCCTGCGGCAATCCCGTCGAGATCGGAGGCCGGGGCAATCAGCTTCGCGGCGACCCCGGCACTTTCCGTCTTGGCCTTGAGCAAAACCCGCAGCAGATCCGCCAGCGCCGGGTTCACCTGCAACTTCTCGCGGGAACGATCGGGTTCGGGCATCTCCTTGGGCGCGCAATCCACCCCAGCCGCCACCGCCTTGAGAATGCCGGCAGCAATCTCGCCCCGCCGCGCTTCACGCAACAAGAGCCGGGTCCGGCCCAGATCTTCCTCTGATTTCGGCTTGTTGGACGCCAGCTCGACCAGCGCGTCGTCCTTGAAGACCCGGTTGCGCGGGATATTGCGCTCCTGCGCGTAGATCTCGCGGAAAGCGGCCAATTCACGCACGATGGCGAGAAATTTCGGTGCGTTGGTGCGTGTCTTGACCCGTTTCCAGGCCTCGCGCGGTTCCACGATGTACGTTTCGGGTGAGGTCAGAACCTCAATCTCTTCCTGAACCCAGCGGCTGCGTCCGGTTTCTTCCAGCTTTTGCGCGAGATGTTCGTAGATCATCCTCAGATGGGTCACATCGGCAAGCGCATAGGTCATTTGCGCCTCCGTCAGCGGCCGGCGCGACCAGTCGGTGAAACGCGAGGTCTTGTCGAGCGGCGCCTTGGCGATTCGCCGCACCAGCGTCTCATAGCCCACCTGCTCGCCGAACCCGCAGACCATGGCGGCCACCTGCGTGTCGAAAAGCGGCTCGGGGAAGACCTGAGCATCGACAAAGAAGATCTCCAGATCCTGCCGGGCCGCGTGGAACACCTTCACCACGGAAGTGTCACGAAAAAGCTTGTAGAGCGGCTCGAGCGAGAGCCCGTCGGAGAGCGGATCCACGAGGACGGCTGTATCATTCGTGTCGCCCGGCATCGCAAGCTGGATCAGACAGAGTTTCGAGTAATAGGTCCGTTCACGCAGGAATTCGGTATCCACCGTGACGTAAGCGTGCCGGGCGGCTTCTTCGCAAAAGGCTGCGAGATCCTGCGTTTTGGTGATCCGTTTCATACGGGCGCTGCTTTTTCTTTATTGCTCAGAATATTACCCAGTCACGCGACTGTTACACGAGGTTTGAACCTTTGGCCAGAACCCGCGCTCAAGGTGCCTCGAGCAGGATCGGGGTCCGGTCGCCGGCCACGAACCTGCGCAGCACGGCAGGGTAGAGCCGGTGCTCCTCTACCAGCACGCGGTCAGCTAGCGTCTCGGGCGTATCCCCGGGAAGAACCGGCAGCCGCACCTGTCCGAGGATCGGGCCATCGTCCAGTTCCGCGGTCACCTCATGCACGGTGCAGCCATGCTCGGCATCGCCTGCCTCGAGCGCGCGAGCATGGGTGCGCAGCCCGCGGTATTTGGGCAACAAGGACGGGTGGATATTGAGCATCCTGCCCTTCCAGGGATCGACGAAATCACCTGTGAGCTTGCGCATGAATCCCGCAAGGCAGATCACATCCGGCGCATGTGGTGCGAGAGCTTCGCCGAGAGCCGCCTCGAAGGCGCGGCGGTCGCCCTTGAAGGGTTCGTGCCGCACGACCGCTGTGGCTATGCCGAGCGCTGCGGCGCGGGCAAGGCCACCTGCTTCGGGATCGTTCGAGAGTACGAGACAGGGTCGCGCCGGGTGGTCGCCGGTCATGCTTTCGACCAGCTTGAGCATGTTCGAGCCGCCGCCCGAGATGAAGATGGCGACCCTCACGCTCACAAAAGCGATCCGCGGTAGGCCATGCCAGGGCTTTGCGTGACATGACCGATCGGGGTGACAATCTCCCCCATCTCCACAAGGAGCGCCGTCAGCGCCTGCGCCCGGTCGGATTCGACCACGAGGATCATGCCGATCCCGCAGTTGAAGGTCTTGAGCAGTTCCTTTTCGGCCATGCCACCGGTCTGCGCCAGCCATTGAAAGACAGGCGGCAGCCTCCAGGCATCAAGGTCGATCTCGGCGCCCATACCCTCGGGCAGGACGCGCGGCAGGTTTTCGGTCAACCCGCCGCCGGTGATATGGGCCAGAGCATGGACACCCCCTGCCCGGATCGCCGCCAGCGCCTGACGGACATATAGCCGCGTCGGCGTCAGCAATTCCGCCCCCAGGGTCTGGTCCGACCAGGGGCAGGCATCGTCCCAGCCCAGCCCTGACATGCCGACGAGCTTGCGCACGAGGCTGTAGCCGTTCGAATGCACACCATCCGAGGCCAGCCCAAGCAGCACGTCGCCTTCCGCCACGCCTGCGGGCAAGTCCGCGCCGCGTTCCATCGCGCCCACTGCGAAACCCGCCAGATCGAAATCACCTGCCGGATACATGCCCGGCATTTCCGCCGTCTCGCCCCCGATCAGCGCACAGCCCGCCCGCTCGCAACCCAGTGCGATGCCTTCGATTATCCGCGCGGCCTTTTCGGTCTCGAGTGCGCCGGTTGCGAAGTAATCCAGGAAAAACAGAGGCTCCGCACCCTGGCAAACAAGGTCGTTGACGCACATCGCCACAAGGTCCACGCCGACGCCGTCCACATGGCCGGTGTCGATGGCGATCCGTAGCTTGGTGCCGACGCCGTCCGTGGCCGCCACGAGGATCGGATCGCTGTAGCCCGCGGCCTTCAGGTCGAAGAGCGCGCCAAAGCCGCCCAGGCCCGACATGACACCTGACCGGTTGGTGCGCTTGGCGGCCGGCTTGATCCGCTCCACCAGCGCGTTGCCCGCGTCGATGTCAACGCCCGCATCGGCATAGGTGATCCCGTTCCTGGAGCCTGTCATGATCCGCATCCTCGTGCCGCAATTTCACTGATCGCGGGTTAGAGCATTCGGCATCCGCATGCAACGGCCCGACGGGGACCAAAGCGCTCTTGACCTGCGCGCCCTGCCCGCTTAGGCACACAGGAATGGCGGGCCTGTAGCTCAATTGGTTAGAGCAGAGCGCTCATAACGCTTTGGTTGCGGGTTCAAGTCCTGCCGGGCCTACCATCATTGCTCGCCACAACCCCTAAGTGCAGGACGCCTCAGGTCTCTTGTGGCAGCCGGTTTGTGTCCCGCACTTGCGCCACTACCGGCGGTCCGGCTCAGGAGGCGATGGCTGGTTCATCCCCTCCTCCGGGTGAAACAGCGGCGTCAAAATCATAGCCAAAGTGCCATATCTCGCCCGCACAGGCTATTCGGACGATGTCGCGCCCTTCGTCATCATAAATCGACCTCCAGTCACGGCTGTGGGCCGGTCTTGTTCCGCCTTTGCTGCGTTCCTCCGGCAGGTGGAGATCAATTCCGATTTCCTTGCCGACCTGCTCCAGACTGGCGGCGATATTCTCGAAGTAAATGATGCTATCCGCGCGGAAAACCCCGTTTATCGTGTGCAGGTAGGATTGATCCAGCATCGATTTTCGCGGGGCCCCCTCGATCCAGTCCAAGAAGCTTCGCACAGGGCGAACGCGGGAGGCGTTTTTGAGATATGTCAAGAATTCGGACTTCTGCTCCGGAAATGATCTGTCTTTCAGGCCTCTGTAGCGTGTTAGCCAGTAAAACTCGGACACGGCCCTGTCCCATGGATTCCGAGCGATTGTGATGACACGATACGTCAGCACCTCCGGACCCACCACCCGCGCCAGACGTGACAAGGAAGAGTGCGACCGTACTTTCCAAGGACCACGGTCGGCGATGAACCCTATGGTCGCTTTGCTTTCAAGAACCGAACTCTCCCTATTCCGGTTCAATCCAGCGACGCGATAGCCCTTGGCAAGGTCGACCAGAAAGGCGTTCTGGATCCTCGTGCTTGCAGCTTTCCTGGGGCGGACAAGGATAAACCTGTGGTGATGGCTGACGATCATTCCAAGTACTCAGGCCGGGCACGCGAAAGGCGTGAATAATCGAGGCCCGCTTGAAAAGGAGCACCCGGAATTCAGCTTCGACTGGCCCGTCAAGCAGCATGAAAACATCCTCTGAATTTGACACGTGTCCTGCCGCCCACAGCCGGGAGGTTCGGCGGGCGCAGACCCGATGAAGCAACATCGCGTCACGAGGTTTCCGGGCCGAGTCGCCGGGGCTTTGAACTCTAGCGTCCGATCACGAGGTCCGCCTGAAGCCCGCCCAGCCGTCGGGAGGTGCCGAGACGCAGGACGCCGCCATGCGCACGCGCGATGTCCGAGGCGATTGCAAGGCCCAGCCCCACGCTGCCGCCCTTGTCCTGATTGCGCGCGGGATCGAGCCGGGTGAAGGGGCGCGTGGCCTCCACCCTTCGGTCCTCCGGGATGCCCGGACCATCGTCCTCGACGCGCAGTCGCAGGGATTTCTCGCTCATCGTCAGGGAGACCTCCGCCCTTGTGCCATAGCGCACCGCGTTCGAAATGAGGTTGTCGAGCGCGCGCCTGATCGCCAGCGGCTTCAGCGTGACCAGCCCGTTGCCGCTGCCGTCCAGCCCTGAGAAGGTCACGGCGTGCCCTGCTCGCTGGGCATTGCGGACCACGTCCTCGACCAGTTCCACGGGATTTGTCGGCTCAGCCTCGCCTTCGGCTTCCCCCCGTGCAAAATCAAGGAAGGCATCCAGCATCTGCTGCATGTCGTCCACGTCCTTTTCGAGCGCCGCGCGTTCGTCGTCTTCCAGCATCGACAGGCTGAGCCGCATCCGGGTCAAAGGGGTGCGCAAATCATGGCTGACCCCCGACAGCATCAGGGTGCGCTGCTCGATCTGCCGTTCGATCCGGTTGCGCATATTGAGGAAGGCATTGCCAGCGGCGCGCACCTCGACGGCACCCGCCGGAGAATATGGCTCGACGCGCCCGCGACCGAACGCCTCGGCCGCGTGCGCCAGCCGTTTGATGGGCCGCAACTGGTTGCGCAGGTAGAGAATGGCGATGATCGTCACCAGGCCGCCGAAAAACACCATGTTGACGAAAAGCTGGTGCGGGTTGGTTGCCGAGATTCGCCGCCGCTCGAAGCTGAGCAAGACAGGCCCATGACGGCTCGTGGCATAGACATCCACCCGTCGATCATCGCTGAGATCCACCCGCAGCAAGTCGGCAATCTCGCCCGGAAGCCTGCGCAGGATGACCCGGCCCGAGAAATCGTACCAGTTCCGCAAATCCGTCGCCGGCACATCCGCACCGGGGACGGGCGTCGCGGTCAGTGCCAGACGGCCGGCCTTTGAAATGACATCCGTGGCGACCGAACCGCGATCTGGCGCCGCATCGACGATGTCGAGCACGAGACGCAGTTCGCGGGCCACGGTATCCGTCATTTGCAGCGTCACATCCTCGAAGTGCCGCGTCAGGAACAGAAACGTGACGACCAGTTGCAGCACCACGACCGGCAGCAGCAGGATCAGGATCGCCCGCGCGTAAAGCCCGCGCGGCATATAGTGTTTGAGCCAGGTGAACAACATCGCTAAACCCTAAACGCGCCCCGGACCATTAGAAAGAGCCAAAGCCGATGACGCCGCACGACGATTTCAACCCGGCCGCTGGCGTCGCGGAAGAGCTTGAACCGGGGCTCCGGCGAATTCTTGCGCCAAATCCTTCGCCGATGACCTACCGAGGAACAAATACTTACATTCTTGGCACGCGTGACCTCGCGGTGATCGACCCGGGGCCAATGGATCAAGGGCACATGGAGGCGCTGATGGCGGCGGTGGGGCCCGGCCAGCACATCAGCCACATCATCGTGACCCACAGCCACCTCGATCATTCGCCGCTCGCTCGCCCGCTGGCCGAGCGCACAGGTGCTCCGGTGCTGGCATTCGGCGACGCCCTTGCGGGACGATCGCCGGTCATGGCGGCGCTTGCGCGCGACGGCCTCGCCAGCGGCGGAGAAGGTGTCGATGCGGGGTTCAAGCCTGACCGCTGCCTGAGGGACGGCGAACGGCTTTCCGGCAGCGGTTGGGAACTCACGGTTCTGCACACACCGGGACATATCGGCAACCATATCTGTCTCGGATGGGAGGATCGCTGTTTCACCGCCGATCACGTGATGGGCTGGGCCAGTTCGCTGGTATCGCCTCCGGACGGTGATCTGAGTGATTTCATGCAATCCTGTAACAGGCTGCGCACCGATAGCTGGCGGGTCTTTTATCCTGGGCACGGCGCGCCCGTCACTGATCCCCGCGCCCGAGTGGAGTGGCTCATTGACCACAGGCGTGCCCGCGAAGCTTCGATACTGCAGGCCCTGTCAGGCAACCAGCGTACAGCTGCATCACTGGCAATCGAAATTTACACGGAAATACCGCAGGCGCTGCTGAGCGCCGCAACACGCAACGTGCTCGCCCATCTGATTGATCTGGTAGCGCAAGCAAAGGCGCGCCGCCTTCCCGATCGCGCCGGCGAGATGCTCTTTGAACGGTGCGAGGGATAGCGCGCCGGATTTTCCCGATTTTCGGGCAAAACCCTCTGGACTGGAAAAATCGCCACTGCTATACGGCCCGAACCGTTCCGGCGTAGCTCAGCGGTAGAGCAGTTGACTGTTAATCAATTGGTCGTAGGTTCGATCCCTACCGCCGGAGCCATGAAAAGCCCTTCAAGGTCAGCGCCTTGGAGGGCTTTTTGATCTGCGACGACGCAACTCACATCCATCTTCATGAAAACACATACCCCATGGATTTCGCTTGGCACCGTGCAAGATCAAGCTTTCCGATGCTTGAAACACCGGATACCGTCCGGGCGTCGCTAGGGGTCGCTGTTTTCGAATGGCATGGCGCGGTTGCGCATCCTCTCCGTCATGTAACGCCCCGATCCGCCAAGAGCAGCGGAAGGGGCGCTGCGCGCGGGCAGGGTCGCCTCGCTGATCGCGGCTTGGGCCTGAACGTAATCGCGCCCACCCGGAAACCCTCCCGTGCCAATGGATTGCACGATTTCTGTCGCCACCAGGGGCGCGGCAACGCTGGTTCCCCGAAAACGCACCTTGCCGCCGCCGAAAAAACCTGCCGCGGCGATGCCGATGTCGCCGAAGATCTGTGACGGCCCGAGCGCATCGGGACCGACGCGGTCGGGCAACGCCGGATCAGGTCGGGGTGCTGTCGGGCCGCCTGCGGAGCTTGGGGCGGGAAAACGATCGCCTGCCCCCGCATCGAAACCACCGACGATCACCGCCCTGCTGCCTGTCGCGATCTTGCTGATGGTGCATGAGCGTTGAACAGTACCTTCGTCTCCGATGATTTCGCGGTCAATCTGAGCGAGGTTGGGATTGTTCTTCCAGATGACATGATCGCGCGCGAGCCCTGATTGGCGTCCCCCCGAGGCAAAGCCCACAAGGCTGTCATCGCGGCGGATCCAGACCGATGCCGGCCGGGTTTGCACAAGATCGAGCGCACGCAACCGTATCGTCCATGTGCCGCTGGATGCCGGTGTCGGCACCGTATCCGGCCCGTCCAGCGCGGTGGGTTGCATCCAGACGAGGAACTGCCGCCTGCCCGCGTGCTGGACCGGATGAACACAGACAGCCTGGACGACCACCACGCCATTCTGGACCAGCTGGATCTGTTGCGTTGTGTCCGTATCCGTCAAACTGACCCCGACCGCAGCACTGTCGTTTCCATCCGGGGTGACGATCGACAACTCCAACATCTCGCCGGCACCGGGTGGATAGACCTCGGACCAGATTTCCATGACGCTGGGGGTTCTGTCGTCGGGTGGCAGCTGCCATTCAATGCTCTGAATGTCTCTGGTGTTGAAGTCGCGACGTGTGTGCGACCGCGCCAGCCTGCCGTTGCCGGAGGGCAGCACGATCTCGATATCGCCGCCCCCCTGCGCCACGATATTGTCCAACTCTCGCTCGATCTGCGAGGCGCCATCGTGTGGCCCGCCATAAAACCCGTAGCTTGAGACGATCACGACCTTCGCATTCTTGCTGAGCATCCGGGCACGCTGAACGATGTGGCGCACGCCCTCCAGCAGAAAGAACTCCAGAAAGGCGCCGGAGGTTTGCTGCACGCTTGTGCGCGGCAGTTTGACGAGGACAAGCGGAGGCGCTGCATCCGCCACTTGCTCGGGGGGAAATCCTCTGATCTCCTGTTGCGGCGCGCCTGCCACGAGGTCGAGGACATGCGTGCCATGCGAGGCCAGCCGCAACGCCTCGCTGGGGCGCGGCGGGAAGAACGCGCTCAAGCCCGGCATCCCGTAAAACTCCGAGGGCGGGCGATCTTCATCGCCGGCCTGCTTCAGCAGATCGTTCAGGCCCTCTATGTCCGGCCACGCGGCGTCGAAATCATGAGGGTTAAAACTGAGCAATTCGCGACCGAAGGCCACCGACGATACGACCGTGTTGAAATCCGCATCCTGGTCCCAATAGGAAAAAACCCGCGACGTGCCGTTTGAAAACTGGAACCTCGGGTGGCCGATGGCAAAACTGTCGTCGATCACGCCGACAACCACCGGCTTGCCACCCGTCTTTGGCGATTTCTTCAAGGCTTTCGCCAAGGCAGGCTCGACCCAGTCAGGTGTTCTCCACTTGTTCGCATCCGCTTCGAAAACGGCCTTTTGTCTGATCGCCGAGGACAGGCGCCACACTTTGCTCATCCCTGGAAAGTCTTCGTGCGCGACCGCCGCTTCAAAAAATGCGGCATTGCAGATTGCCCCCGCCTTGCCGTTGTTCAGCAAGGCCGTCCGATCCGCCGCCGACATCGCGAAGAACCGCGCTCGCGCAGTTACGCCCGCCTCTTTCACCGCATCGAATTTTTCGTCGTCCCCGGTCGAAAGGGCAATCTTGTCGAGGACTTCCAGAAGCTCCTTGCCGTTCTCGCCGCCGGGTTCGGGAGAAATCACGAAGGAAAACGGAACCTGATCATCCAGACGCGGGATGTCCCGCAGAGGATAGGTCTGAAACTCGTAAAGCTCCGTCAGTGATCTTGACAGGAACTGACCCAGCGCGGTGCTCTGCCGCGCTGAGCCTCCGACCAGCCATTCCGCTTCCGGATCAAGACCCACGACATCCGCAAACCGTCGCCTCGAGATCGACCAAACATGACTTGCATCCTTGGCCATCAGTCCCACTCCGCAACGGCATTTCGCCATATGGCCTCAAGAACTGGCGCATTGCGGCGCGGTGGATTGGCGTCCTGCGTCAGCTGATACTGGAAGGGCTCATCGATCCTTTTCCCGGATCGCGGGTCGGTGGAGCTGCTATGGCGCGCTTCCTTCAGTTGGATGTCACCGCCATCCGACGCGATCTGGAGCTGACGGCTGAAATCCTCGAACCCGTCATAGCCCCAGGCTTCGAACATCCAGGCCTGATAGCCGAAGGGCACAGGCACATCCTTTCCGCTCTGATCTTTGACCGTCCAGGGCAGGCCCTCCTCGTTGACTTTCTGCGCACCGCAGCGCCACAGGACGTACTGACCAAGCGTCACGCCCAGCGTGCAACCAGCCACCGTATCGACCGGAAAATGAACGCCCGCCACGGTGCGGTTGATGCCGATACGCGCGGCGACCATGGAAAGCATCCGCGCATAGTCCTTCCAGCTTTCCTTTCCGGCGATGCTTGTCCCGGGCTTCGCTTTCGTCCGCTGCGCCTCTTCTGCCCGACCGAGGCGAACGACCGCATTCAGCACCGTCGCCATGGCAAAGGCCTCGGTCGCATGTCCGCTCGGCAGCGAACTATGCCCGGGCGTTGCGATCATCGGCTGGATGTCGGGGGACAATTCACCGGGCCTGCGGCAGGCAAGCGCCGCCTTGAAGCGCATTTCGACCTGCCGGGCAAGCCGCAGAACTGCATCGAGCAATTCGATTGTCCACATGTTGCGGTCCTGACGAAGACCGACCACGCTGCCGAGATAGGGGGTGAGCGAGTCCACCTGGCTGAGTATTTCCGCGGTCCGCTCATTGCGCAGCGCCGCATACCCAAAAAGAAAACGCAACTGTTTGTCGAAACCCGCGCGCGTCGGGCGCACCATTTGCGCAAGCCGCGATGCAGCGACATTCGGTCTCTCGGGCAGCGTCGGAAACTGGTCGGAAGGAGGTCCGGGCACCTTTTCCGTACTGTGCGCATCAAGATGCCAAAGCGAAAAGACAGAACGATCCTCAGCCTGGATATCGGGGGGGAGATCATCGCCCTTCTTCTGATTGACATTCAGTATTTGTTCATTGGCCTGAAAATTCAGCGGGCTTTGCAGCAGAAAATCGAGAATATCCGCGCGCACGGCTGGCGACCAGTGCTCGATGTTATCTGTGCTCTCCTGACCGAGCTTGGGAATTTTGAAGGTCAGCGAGCCGAACGGTCCGGCAAGACTGTCCCGTTGCAGGATAAGCCCATCCGCGACCAGATCGGACACAAGGGTGTCCTGCAACCCGTGACTGGAGTGTGAAGAATGACTGGAGTGACTTGAATGAGATGAGTGTGAACTCATGAACGAAATCCTTTCTCAAAAAATGAAAATCGAAAAATCTAACCAAACCGCAAAAATGCAACTGAGGGTTACATTACTCCGGAACGCCGGCTTCGCGAAGACATTTCGCGATTTCCTTGCCGATGCGGTAGTCCGAGGAGGGTGCAGCAGCCAGGTACTTCGATACCGTAAAGCCCCGATCACGCTTGAGAATTTCCTGCACAGTAGCCCGCGCATCGGTTTCGCGCCCGGTGCGCCATTCGGAAACCGCCTTCACGCGCCAACTCGACAGGTGATTGCGATTGAAATGCAAGGAGCGCGTGACCAGTTCCAGCGCGCGTTCATCCTCGCCCGCTGTCACATGCGCACCCGCCGTCAGCGTCAGGTAATAGTATCGCTGCGGATCCAGTGGCGACAGGGCATTGGCCTGATAGACATCGGCCAGCGCGTTTTGCCCGTCGT
This sequence comes from uncultured Alphaproteobacteria bacterium, assembly GCA_963715055.1. Lineage (GTDB taxonomy): Bacteria > Pseudomonadota > Alphaproteobacteria > Rhodobacterales > Rhodobacteraceae > CAVQRB01. The sequence goes on from CAVQRB010000001.1 coordinate 414,372, forward strand.
CCATGAAGGATCGCAGCGCCCCGCGCATGAGCCATGCCAGCGGTTCGGACTGATTGGCCGCAAGGGCTGCCTCGTAGCTCTCCGCCGCCAGATCAACGCGCTTCTCCAGATGGGTATGTGTCATGCCCAGCATTGTATGGGCCAGGGCATTGCCGGGGTCCGCATCGAGCGCGCGGCGGCAGAGGTCGGAGGCACGCTGCGCGTCCTTCCTTGGATCATCGGACCACCCCTGCAGCACACGCAGGTTGTGCCAGCGCGCAAGCCATGCGAGCGGCGTCGAAATACGGGAGGCCCGATCCGCGAGGGTCTCGAGCATGGTGAAGGCGCGTTGAAACTCGCGCTCGCTGAGGCTGTGCATCAGGTTGATCCCGGACAACATCAGCGAGTAGTTCTCTATCGTTTGCAGCGGCTGCACCTGCGAGCGCTCGTATTCGCCTTGCAGCACCGCACGCACCACGGCCTGGCAGATATCGACGCTCATCCCGCCATCGCGGAACACATCGAGGAAGGGCGCGTTGATCTTGTCGGTCCAGATGACCTCCCCGGTCTTGGTGTTGCTCAATTCGAGCCAGCCCTGAAAATGCTGGCCTTCGAAGTGGCAGCGGCCCGACAGGATGTAATGCGCACCAAGCAGTTCCCTGGCCGGATTGGCAGCATCGCTTGCGTCATTGCCCACGCGACGCGTGGAGAGGCGCGAAATCACCCCAAAGCCGCGCACCGAGGACAGCTCCGTCGAAATCGCATCGGCAAAGGCTTCCGCCAGCGTCCGGGTGCCTTCGACATCGACGATGGGCGCGGGCGGCAAGACGGCGATGCGCAGCTTGAGCGCCGTGTCCGGGATCATCATCGGGAGCGGCTTCGGCGTCGAGGCGCTCTCAAGCGCATGCAACCGGACCGGACCGGAGACATTGCGCAGAAAACAATCGCCCCGGTCGCTCAGCAAAGCATCGAAGCGCGCCGGCAGGCTGATGCGCACGGCTTCGGTGACAAGGATTTCACCGGGAAGCGCCATGGCCGACAGACGGGAGGCGATGTTGATCGCAGACCCATAGGCCGCATGGCGCCCCTGCCAGAACGGCCCTTCCACAAGGCCGCTGCGCAACTGGATGGTCACCGGCGTGCCCTCGATCCGAACCCCGCTCATGGCATCGCGCAGGGCAACGGCGATATCGACAGCATCAGGTGCATCGGCGGCGGTGAAGATCAGCGCATCGCCCTCGACCTTCAGGATCTTGCGCCGGTCCTTGTCCTCGAAAAGCGCATCGATGGCTGCTTCCCAAAGTCTCGCGAGTTTTGCACCGTGAAGTTCATAGAGCCGAACCGATTCAACGATGTCACAATATCCGACAAAGGCACGATTTTGCGCCTTTGATGGCGGGAAGTCACCTGAATCTGAATTCTCGACTGTTTCAATCATGCAGCACATCGAAATCCGAAGTGTTATTTTGCGACAATCCTATCAGCATTACGAAGCCGTGTCACAACGCTCGTGCTCCGGCATCCCGAACTCCTGCGATGACGAAGCAGTGCTCAGAATTTCAGCGCCCAAGCGGGGTGATCTTGGTCGGGTTGCTTCGCGGGCCGCGGATAAGGAGAGCCACGAAGGAACGAGGCGCAAAGGGCGCGGGCTGACGCCAGATCTGCCGTCAGGGGAAATACCTCGGGTCGTATCGCGCCTATTCCGTAAACACGGAGTGCTTTCGGCATCAAACCGTCGACACACCAAAAAGAAAGGGCCACCGAAAGGTGGCCCTGACTTTGTCTCTTGAAAGACCTGATCAGCGTTTGGAGAACTGGAAGCTCTTGCGGGCTTTCGCCTTGCCGTATTTCTTGCGTTCAACGACGCGGCTGTCGCGGGTCAGGAAGCCAGCGGCCTTGAGCGCGCCACGCAGGGCGGGTTCATAAAGCTGCAAAGCCTTCGACACACCGTGCTTGACTGCGCCGGCCTGGCCGGACAGACCACCGCCCTTGACCGTGGCGATGACGTCGAACTGATCGACGGTATTGGTGATCGAGAAGGGCTGCGCCAGGATCATCTGCAGAACGGGGCGCGCGAAATATTCGTTTTGCGGCTTGCCGTTCACCGTGACCTTGCCGGAGCCCGGCTTGATCCAGACGCGGGCGACAGCGTCCTTGCGCTTGCCGGTCGCATAAGCGCGCCCGAGGCTGTCACGCACCGGTTCACGGGGTTCCGGTTGGGCCATTGCGACAGGCTCCACGCCTGCTGCCGCGCCGAGATCTTCGAGGGAGTTGATTTGATCGGCCATGCTCATGCGCTCCGGGTGTTTTTGGGGTTCATGGACTTGACGTCCAGAACTTCAGGGCTCTGCGCCTCATGCGGATGCTCGCCGCCGGCATAGACCCGCAGGTTGGTCATGATCTGACGGCTCAGGCGGTTGCCGGGCAGCATGCGCTTGACCGCAAGGGTCACAACGCGCTCAGGATGCGCCCCCTCGAGGATCTGCGCCTTGGTGCGCGACTTGATCCCACCCGGATGGCCGGTATGCCAGTAGTGCGATTCCTCACGCTTCTTGCCGGTCATCTGGATTTTTTCGGCATTGATGATGATGACATTGTCACCACAATCCATATGCGGCGTGAAGGAGGGTTTGTGCTTGCCGCGCAGGCGCATGGCAACGATCGAAGCGAGACGACCCAGAACGACGCCTTCCGCGTCGATCAGGATCCATTTCTTCTCGATGTCTGCCGGTGTTGCAGAGAAGGTTTTCATGGACGGTTCCCCGTTTATGGTGAAAGGCAGGCCACAACTGACCCTGCCCCGAATTCGATTGCGGGGTTATACCCGAGTCCATTGGCGCGTCAAGCTGAGGTTGGCTTGATAAAGTGTTAAAAAACAATGTCTTAAAAAATAGGTATTATTTTACCCCAATTAGTTTATCCGGCTTGCAGCCAAAGCAGGCGCAGTCGAACCCAAGGCCGATCCGCAAGACCGACCCTGCTTGCAGCGTGCCCCCGGCAGACCGGGGCCGAGGGAAGGTCGATTGTCTGGCACCAAGGCAACCCTTGGGATCATGCTTCGCGTATAGCACTTTCGCGGATCTGGGGACATGCTCGCCAACAGGACTGTCGTTCTGATGGAGTGGCAAAAGCAATTCGATAGCAAAGATCGCACCGCTTCGATTGCAGGCTTCTCGGCTCTTCTTCCCTGGCCAGAGCCGCCCCGGATCGCAAAAAAGGGATCTGCTCAAAGCGCGCCAATACGCTAGTGGAAAAGATAGTGAAATCAGGCGGCTGACCCGGCCGTACGCGGTAAGGAGTAGGTCAGGGTTGCCCGCGCGACCGGCGCGTCGACTCCCTCGGAACGGATCAGAACATCCGTGACGGACAATTGCCGCCCCAGTTTCAGAATCTGCGCCGTCGCGATCAGATCAACACCCGCCGCCGGCTTGCGCATGAAGTCGATGGAGCAATTCGTCGTGACGGCCAGCGCCTCCGGTCCGATCATGGCGAGCGTGGCGAGGTAGGCCGCGACATCCGCAAGCCCGAACATGCTCGGCCCGGACACCGTGCCACCTGGGCGCAGGTGCATTTCCCCAACGACAAGGCGCATGGTGATCGCGTTCGGCATCACCTCTTCCACGGTGAACTCCTCTGCGACCTGTGGGAAAACCTCGCGCAAAAAAACCTGCAGGTCGTTCTTGTCCATTTTCAGTGCCATTTCCGTGGTCTCCTTCGGCACACAACCTTGTCGGAATCGCCGCGGCAGACAAGCGCCAAGGCCCGATATGACCCGATTTCAGAGGCTTGCAGCGATTGTTTCCCGCAGGACGTGCAATAGTTTCCAAATTGCCCATTTCAATCTTGGCAATAAAGTGGCAACTCTAGGGCATGGCAGCGATTGCTGCCGCACCTTTGGGTCGCCGTGGGCGGAAGGTCCCTCCAAACCAGTCTCTCGCTGGTTCGACATTCCCGCAGCGGCGACCCCAAAACTTCCCAAAAATGTGAAAACGAGCCCAAAAGACACGGGGGTTTTTCTTGCGCGCCCGCGCCCCCTGCCCTACATCGCGGTCATGGCTGATACACTTCACATCGTCGGCGGCGGCATGGCCGGTTCCGAAGCCGCCTGGCAGGCGGCAAACATGGGCGTGGATGTCGTATTGCATGAAATGCGGCCCGGTGTCGGCACCTTCGCGCATCAGACGGGCCTTCTGGGCGAGATGGTCTGTTCGAATTCCTTCAGGTCGGATGACGACGAACAGAACGCGGTGGGTCTGCTGCATTGGGAAATGCGCGCCGCCAACGGCCTGATCATCAAGACGGCGGACAAGCACCGCCTGCCGGCGGGCGGGGCCCTCGCTGTGGACCGCGATCCATTTGCCGAAAGCGTGACGGCGGCCCTCCTGTCGCATCCGCGCATCCGCGTCGAATACGGCGAGATCACCGCGCTGCCGCGTGACGGCCACTGGATCATCGCGACCGGCCCGCTGACCTCCTCGGCGCTCGGAGCCGCAATCGCGCAGGAGACCGGAGCCGAGGCTCTCGCGTTTTTCGATGCGATCGCGCCGATCGTCTATTTCGACAGCATCGACATGAGCCGCGCCTGGATGCAGTCGCGCTACGACAAGGGCGAGACCGAGGAGGAGCGCACCGCCTATCTCAACTGCCCCATGGACCGCGATCAATACGAAACCTTCATCGACGCGCTGCTCGCTGCCGACAAGACGGAATTCCACGAGGGAGAAACGGCGGGCTATTTCGACGGCTGCCTGCCGATCGAGGTGATGGCCGAACGTGGGCGCGAGACCCTGCGCTTCGGGCCGATGAAACCGGTGGGGCTGACCAACCCGCATGCCCCCGACAAGAGGCCGCATGCCGTGGTGCAACTGCGACGGGACAACAAGCTGGGTACGCTCTATAATATCGTGGGCTTTCAGACCAAGATGAAGTATGGCGCGCAAACATCTGTTTTAAAGATGATTCCAGGCCTGGAGAACGCGAGTTTTGCACGACTGGGCGGAATCCACCGCAACACCTTCCTCAACTCCCCGACCCTTCTGGACGGACAGATGCGCCTGCGCTCGCAGCCCAACATCCGCTTCGCCGGCCAGATCACGGGCGTCGAAGGTTATGTGGAATCGGCGGCCATGGGTCTGCTCGCCGGGCGCATGGCCGCGGCGGAAATACTGGGACACCGGGTGGAGACGCCGCCCGATACGACCGCAACCGGCGCCTTGATCACCCATATTTCCGGCGGCGCCGAGGCCAAGACTTTCCAGCCCATGAACGTGAACTTCGGTCTTTTCCCGCCTGTCGAAGGGCTCAAGGGCGGGCGACGGGGTCGGAAGGACCGCTACAAGGCCTATACCGACCGGGCCAAGCATGACTGGATGGGCTGGCTGGGCTTCGGCGCGCTGGACGCAGCCTGACCATCGGTGATACGCTGCTGCCATGGGAAATGGCTATCTCGACAAGGTGTATGCGGCGAGGGGCGCGTCCGAGACGCGCGCACTTTATGACGGCTGGTCGCAGAGCTACGAGGCTGAGGTGGCCGAGAATGGCTATGTCACGCCGGGACGCTGTGCCGAAGCCCTGGAACGGTTCACCAAGGATTCTTGCTTGCCGGTTTTCGATTTCGGCTGCGGCACCGGGCTCTCGGGACTGGCACTGAAACTCGCCGGGTTTTCGACGATCGACGGTGCCGATCTCTCCGCGGACATGCTCGCGCAGGCCCGCGCCAAGAGGATCTACCGCAGGCTGACGCAAGTCGAAGCCGATGCGCCATTGCCCTTCGCCATGGGGGAATACGCATCGATTGCCGCCATCGGCGTGATCGGAGCTGGTGCTGCTCCGGCCTCCGTGCTGGATCTGTTGATGAAAGGTCTGGACCGACAGGGATTACTGGTCTTGTCGCTCAACGATCACGCGCTGCAGGACCGCTCCAATGAAGGACGGATCAACGAGTGGACCGACTGCGGAGCCGCGCGCCTGCTCTTTCGCGAGCATGGCCCTCACCTGCCCGGCATCAACCTGAAGTCCACTGTCTACGTTCTTGAGAAATTGTGATTTTCACGACCCGTTTCGCGCCTTCTCCAACGGGTCCGCTGCATCTGGGGCACGCCTATTCCGCGATGCTCGCGCATGATATGGCGCGGGAGAACAACGGCAGGTTCCTGTTGCGCATCGATGACATCGACCAATCCCGATCGCGGCCCCAATGGGAGCGGCAGATCTTCGATGACCTGGCATGGTTGGGTGTAACTTGGGATGAACCGGTCCGGCGCCAGTCGGAGCATCTGGCGGACTATACCGCCACGCTCGAAGGCCTGGCGGCATATGGCGCCGTCTACCCCTGCTCGTGCAAACGGCGCGATATCGAAGCTGCGGCATCCGCGCCGCAAGAAGGGCAACCTGCCTTTGGACCGGACGGGCGGATCTATCCCGGCACCTGTCGCGGGCGTGCCTTCGCGGACCGAAAACCGGAAGATGCCCTGCGCTATGACCTCAGTAAATCCGTCGGGCGGTATTTGCCGTTCTTCAGCGAAACCGGCCCCGCACATGCGGGCGAGCATGAGGTAACCGCGGCGTTCCTGCTCAACCGCGTGGGCGATCCGGTTCTGGCACGTCCAGGCATGGCGGCGTCTTATCATTTTTCGGTCATTCTGGATGATGCCAACAGTCACGTGACCCACGTCGTGCGGGGCGAGGACCTTTTCGAGGCCACCTTCCTGCAGCGTTTCCTGCAATGGGAGTTGGGCCTCTCGCCGCCGATCTACCATCATCACCGGCTGATCCGGGATGACGCGGGCCAGCGGCTTGCAAAACGCGATGACGCGCGCGCCTTGGCCAGGTTTCGCGCGGAAGGTGCCACGCCAGAGGACATTCGCCGTCTCGTCGGGTTGCCGACAGGCTAGAGCGGTTGAGAGATCTCCGTTTCGCCCGCCGCGTCGACTTCCGTGAAAAAACAGCTTCGTCGCCCGGTGTGACAGGCGGGACCGGTCTGGCGCACCTGCAAGAGCAGGCAATCGCGATCACAATCGACACGCATGGCAACCAATTCCTGAAGGTGTCCGCTTGTTGCGCCTTTCGCCCAGAAGGCTTGGCGCGAGCGGCTCCAATAGGTGACATGACCGGTTTGCAGCGTTTTTTCGATGCTTTCGCGATTCATCCAGGCCATCATCAACACCTCGCCGTTCACACTGTCCTGCGCAATGGCAGGGATCAGACCGGCGTCGTTGTAGCTCAGCGTCGCCGGATCGAATGCGCGTGTCTTCGTTTCGCCTGTGCCGCTCATGAATAAAACCTTTTTGAATCTGTCGATGCGGCTATTATCTATGGGTCACAAGACCAAAGGAAAACCTCAAAAGGGTCACCCATGTCCGCCGATACCGATCTGATCAAACTCTATTCCGGGCGAATCCTCGCTCTGGCGGCGGATATTCCGCACCTGGGCCGTCTTGATAACCCCATGGCCACCGTCAAGAAGCGCTCGCCGCTTTGCGGGTCCGCCGTGACGGTCGATCTCGATGTGACGGACGGCGTCATTTCCGCTTTCGGTCAGGACGTGAAGGCCTGCGCTTTGGGACAGGCAGCCGCGGCGGTGACGGGCGCCTCGGTCATCGGCTGTACGAAGGCTCAGGTCGATGCAGCCCGCGATGCCTTGCGGGCCATGCTCAAGAACGATGGGCCAGTTCCCAGCGCCCCATTCGACGGCTTCGAGGTGCTGGAACCTGCGCGCGATTACAAGAACCGCCATGCCTCGATTCTGCTGAGCATCGAAGCGACCTGTGAAGCCATGGAGAAAGCGCTTCAAGCAGACTGCGCCTGAAGCCCTCAGGACTTTAGAAATTTCTTAGGATTATCCTGTCAGTGAGGTGCTGCAACTTGATGGCAGGGCTTCATGACCGCGCAAGCATTTCACCTGAACCAAACCAGTACAGATCGGCTCACTCGGGCAGCAGCGACCCTAGGCTATGAAATCGTCGACATCGAAGGTTTCCTCGAACTCGTGGAAATCCAAGCAAAGGCGCAGCGCAAGGGGTTGGATATGCTGACCGCTCGGGCTGCCGATGTGGAAAAGGCGAATGCGGATGTGCGCAAGGCGGTCCTTGCGATGGTCGATGTGACGCAGGAAACCGTATCCGATGTTCAGGTCTCTGCCGAACTGGTGCGCGACAGCGGCGGCAAATCGCAACAGGTGGCGGGTTGGGTGCAGGGTCTTGCGGCTCGGACCAGGGATGTCAGTGACACACTTGCGGCCGTGAAGAAAAACAACACGCAAATCGCCAGGATCGCGACACAGGTGAATACGCTGGCGATCAACGCCAAGATCGAAGCCGCACGCGCTGGGGATGCCGGACGTGGATTCGCTGTCGTTGCCGAAGCGATCAACGATCTGTCGCGGAAAACGCGCGATGCTGCTGTCGAAATTTCCAACAATATCGAAGCTCTGTCAAACTGGATGGCGACCCTGGGTTCTGAAGCGGAAAAGGTCGCGGAGGAGGCAACGGGCGTATTGGAAACCTCCGGGGGAACAGATGCCGCCCTCACCCGCATGGAGATGCTGATCGGTGCCGCAAACAAGGAGGCTGAGCGCATATCGCAGCAATCCGAAAGAGTTCAGGCGGCGATGACGGATTTTGGCCCCGCCCTGAGCACGATTGACGAAGCGGTCAGAAGCACGACCGGAGGTGTCGCTCAGACCCATCGGCGCATCCTGCGTCTGATCGACACCTCCGAGACGATCGTTCAATCCACGGCGCACCTCGGTGGCGGCGTATCTGATGCGCGATTCATCGCGGCGGTTCAAGAGTCTGCGGCACAGATCGCCAAGCAGTTTGAAGCCGCTCTTGCGTCCGGCCAGATGTCGATATCGCGGTTATTCGACACGAATTACCGCCTGATTCCAGGCACGAACCCGGAGCAGTTCCTGACCGAAGCCACCGGTTTTCTCGACCGCATCCTGCCGCCCATTCAGGAACCAGCCCTCGCCCTTGACCCTCTCGTGATATTTTGCGCGGCGGTGGACCGGAACGGATATCTGCCCACGCATAATCTGAAATTCTCCAAGCCTCCGTCCGACGATCCGGTCTGGAACATGGCAAACTGCCGTAACAGGCGCATCTTCAATGATCGTGTGGGCTCAAAGGCCGGAAAAAGTACCGATCCATTTCTGCTGCAAGTCTACCGTCGCGATATGGGGGGCGGCCAGTTCAAGATGATGAAGGACCTCTCTGCGCCCATCATCGTACAAGGCAGGCATTGGGGCGGATTGCGCTTGGCTTACGCCTTCGAATGAAAAAAGCGCCGCTCATCCGGATCGGATGGCGGCGCCAGTCAAGCGATACTCATGGGGGATCCAGTTCGGCAGTACCGGAACATATCCCGGTGAGAGCAGAAACAGGCAGTGTTCATCTCCTGCATCAGGTGGTGCGATGCAGTCGCGGAACCGGCATGAGAGCGCAGGCAGATATCAAATCAGCGAAGGCAGATGCAGCCCGGTCACCAAAATCACGACCAGCGCAGCGGCGCCGATCGCGTCATTGATCAGCGTGTGTCGGGTGCGGGTCGCAGCGCTCAGGAGTTGGGACAAAGTGGACATGGGTGCCTCCATATATGTTGCCACTTTGTTCTCATTTTTGATTAAAAATGTAAAGAACTTTTTAGGAACATCTGTGAACAAAATGTCAACCGACTGAAATCAGACGAATAGCTTCATCCTGTCGCATGAGCCAGAGAAGCAGTCGCGCTGCCTTGCCGCGCTCCGACAGGAGACCGGGATCGCCGGCCAGAAGACGGCGGGCATCCGATTGCGCCGTTGCCATCAGGCCCGCCTGCCGTTCCAGATCGGCAATCCGAAAACGCGGCACCCCGGATTGTGCGGTCCCGATCAGGTCACCTGCTCCGCGAATTTGAAGGTCGGTTTCGGCGATCACGAATCCGTCTTCGGTTTCCCGCAGCACCTCGAGACGCCTGCGGCCGATCTCCGACAGCGGCGCCTGATACATCAGCAGGCAGGTTGAGGCTTCCGTGCCCCTGCCAACGCGACCCCGTAGCTGGTGCAATTGCGCTAACCCGAAGATTTCTGCGCGTTCAACCACCATGATCGTGGCATTGGGAACGTTGACACCGACCTCGATGACGGTGGTCGCGACCAGCACCTTTGTCTGCCCGCGTTGGAACTGATTCATGGCATGGTCCTTGTCTGCGGAAGGCATCTGCCCGTGTACCAGCCCGACAACGCCTTCACCCAAGGTCGCACGCAGCATCTTGAACCTGTCTTCCGCCGCGATCAGATCGACGGCTTCGCTCTCCTCCACAAGGGGACACACCCAGTAGCATTGACGCCCCGCCGAAACCACGGCACGCAGACGTTCGATGACCTCATCCAATCGGTCCGTGCTGATCAGGGCGGTTCGGATCGGCTTTCTGCCCGATGGCTTTTCATCGAGAATCGAGACGTCCATGTCGCCGTATTGCGACAGGGCGAGCGATCGCGGGATTGGCGTTGCCGTCATGACCAGGACATCGACCCGCTCCCCCTTGCGCCCGAGTTCCAATCTTTGCCGGACGCCGAAGCGGTGCTGTTCATCGACGACCGCAAGACGCAAGTCGTGAAACACCACGTCAGTCTGAAAGACGGCATGTGTCCCGACCAGAATGCCGATGTCGCCTCGGGCCAATTCGGCGAGTTTTACGCGCCGCTCGGCGCCCTTGTCGCGCCCGGTAAGAAGTTCCAGAACCACCCCGGCCTCTTCGGCCAGAGGCTGAAGGCTCTCAAGATGCTGACGGGCAAGAATCTCGGTCGGCGCCATGAGAACGCTTTGGCCACCGGCTTCGACCGCGCGCAGGAGCGCCATGAAGGCGACCAGAGTTTTTCCAGCGCCCACGTCGCCTTGCAGCAACCGGTTCATGCGCCGCGGGCTGGCCAGGTCATCGTTGATTTCAGAAATGGCACGCTTTTGGGCATCTGTCGGGGCATAGGGCAAGGCCGCGAGGACCTTTGCCTGCAACGCGCCGTCCCCGGTGGTTACACGTCCGGTGACGTTGCGGCGCTTCATCCGCGCCAAGGCCAGCGTCAACTGGTGCGCCATGAATTCGTCATAGGCGAGACGTTCGCGATCCGGGGATTGCGGTGAAACATCCTCCGCGCGTTTCGGTGAATGCGCAGCGGCCATGGCATCCTGAAAGGATGGCCAGTTCGACCTCGCCCATTGTTCGCGGTCAATCCATTCGGCGAGTTCAGGCAGTCTTTGCAAGGCCGCGCGCGTGGCCTTGTACATCGTCTTTTGGGTCACGCCTGCCACAAGCGGGTAAACCGGTTCGAACTCGGGAATGGACTGGGCTTCGTTCTCGGGCAGGATATACTCGGGATGCACCATCTGAAGCAGGCCATCGAAGGTTTCCAGTTTCCCCGATACGACGCGCCGAGACCCCTCTGGTAAGGATTTCTTCCAGTAGGACCCTCTTGCGTGAAAAAAAACGAGCTGAAACGCGCATTCCGTGTCCTGGACTTCGATCCGGTACGCGCCGCCTTTCGTGCGTGACGGACGATGCGGCCCGATGGTCACGGCAACAGTCAGCGTCTCCGGTGGAACGGCCCCGGCCACGGTTTCGCGCCGACGCCGGTCGATCACCGCATGAGGAAGGCAGAACAGCAGATCGCGCGGCGCCTCGATGCCGAGGGCAGCTATGGCGCGGGCGGTTTTCGGCCCGATCCCGTCCAGGGATTCGAGACTGGAAAACAGGGGAAAAAGAACTTCGGGCCGACCACTCATCTGTCGCCGATCAGCTTCAGCCAGGCATCCTCATCCATGATCTCAATACCCAGCTCGCTTGCCTTTTTCGCCTTGGACCCGGCACCGGGTCCTGCGATGAGGATATCCGTCTTCGCTGAAACCGAACCGGAGACTTTCGCGCCGAGCCGTTCAGCGCGTGTTTTCGCTTCCGCCCGCGTCATTTTCTCAAGTGTCCCCGTAAAGACAACCGTCTTGCCTGTGATGGGACTTTCCCCAGCGGTCGTGATCTCGGCATCCTCGATCGTCAATTCGGCAGTGAGACGGTCGATCGATGCGCGCTCGGCCGGTTGCGACAGAGACTTCACGAGTGAAGTCGCCATGACCTCTCCGACCCCGTCGATGCCTGTCAATTCCTGCCACGTCTGGCCTTGCCCGATCTCGGCCGTGCCAATTGCATCCCTCAGCGCGGCCCAAGTTCCATAGTGTTGTGCAAGCAACGTCGATGCAGCCTCACCGATATGCCTGATTCCAAGTGAAAAAATGAACTTGGACAGCGGGATGGCTCGCTTCTCGTCAATGGCATCAAAAAGGTTGGAGGCTGATTTCTCTCCCCAGCCGTCACGGTTCTTCAATTGTTTCACGCCCGACCCGAACCGCGCCCGCAGGCTGAAGATGTCTGCCGGCTCGCGGATCCAGCCATCCTTGTAGAAGACCTCGACCTGTTTTGCACCAAGGCCCTCGATGTCGAAAGCGCCGCGCGAGACGAAGTGCTTGAGCTTTTCCACCGCTTGCGCCGGGCAGATCAAACCGCCCGTGCAGCGTCGAACCGCATCGCCCGGTTCACGCAGGGCCTCGCTGCCGCATTCTGGACAGCGCGTCGGAAAGACAAAGGGGGCGGCGGCCACGCCACGCTTTGACAGATCGACATCGGCGATCTTGGGGATGACGTCGCCGGCGCGATAGACCTGAACAAGGTCACCGACGCGGATATCCTTGCCATCGCGTATGGCGCTGCCCTTGCTGTCACGCCCCGCGATGTAGTCTTCGTTGTGAAGGGTCGCATTGGAGACAACGACCCCGCCCACCGTGACGGGTCGCAAACGTGCGACAGGAGACAATGCGCCGGTTCGGCCGACCTGGATATCGATGGCTTCAAGTGTCGTCCAGGCCAGTTCAGCGGCGAATTTATGTGCGATGGCCCACCTTGGCGTCGTGGAGCGAAACCCGAGCCGGTCTTGCAGGGAAAGGTCATTCACCTTGTAAACCACGCCATCGATGTCGTAGCCGAGACTGGCACGGCGCGTTTCGATATCTTGGTAAACATCAAGCAGCTGGTTTGGATCCTTGCACAGTCGGGTCAAGGGGTTGGTGGTGAAACCGAGGTCTTGCAATCGCTTGATCGCCTCGGCTTGGGTGGCCGCGAGGGGTTCCGAAATCTCTCCCCAAGCGTAGGCAAAGAACCGCAAGGGTCTTGACTGAGTTACCGTGGGATCGAGTTGGCGCAGAGAGCCTGCTGCGGCATTGCGCGGGTTGGCGAAAGGTTTCGCATTCCTGTTGGCCTGCGCATCGTTAAGTGCCGCGAAGTCCGCATGGCTCATGTAAATCTCACCGCGCACTTCAAGAACGTCCGGCGCGTTTTGCAACTCCTGCGGGATGTCTGGCACCATGCGCGCATTCTGGGTCACATTTTCACCGATACTGCCATCGCCTCGGGTCGCGGCCTGAACCAGAAGGCCGCCCTCATAGCGCAGCGCCAAAGACAAACCGTCGATCTTCGGCTCTGCCGTGTAGGCCAGGTCGTCATCGGCGCGCAGATTTAGATACTTCCTCGTTCGCGTATCGAAGTCGATGATGTCGGAGTCGTCGAAGGCATTTGCCAAAGACAGCATCGGTACGGAATGTCTGATTTTTCCAAAGGACTCGAGAGGTGTCGCACCGATCTGCTCGCTCGGACTGTCTTCCCGCTTCAGGCCCGGAAAGCGCGCCTCGATTGCAGCGTTCCGCTGTTTCAGGGCGTCATACTCGGCATCGCTCAATACCGGCGCATCCTCCTGATAATAGGCTGAATTCGCCTCATTCAGAAGGGCAGCAAGCCGCGCAAGCTCCGCACGGGCGGAAGCCGTGTCAAGATTTTCGACTTCTGGCAGCGATGACAAGGCCTTTTCTCCTGCACTCGACGCTTGTGTGATAAGCGCAGCAAAGGTGCAGGTCCAGTCAATAGCTCAGGCTAACCTGATACCACAGGCAAGCGCGTCTCGGACGTTCGGAAAGGCCAACTCGCGAGGGTTTCAGGCACCGACCGCAAGTCGCGGCGAGTCGCTGGCCTGCGACGGATCGGGATCGCGCAGGACGTATCCGCGCCCCCACACGGTTTCGATGTAGTTGTCGCCACCGGTCGCAGTGCTCAGCTTCTTGCGCAGCTTGCAGATGAACACATCGATGATCTTGAGTTCCGGTTCGTCCATGCCGCCATAGAGATGGTTTAGGAACATTTCCTTGGTCAGTGTCGTTCCCTTGCGCAGCGACAGAAGCTCCAGCATCTGGTATTCCTTGCCGGTCAGATGCACGGTCTTGCTGTCGACGCTGACGGTCTTTGCGTCGAGATTGACCGAAATCATGCCGGTCTCGATCACGGACTGAGAATGGCCCTTCGAGCGCCGGATGATCGCGTGGATGCGAGCGACCAGTTCCTCACGGTGAAAAGGTTTCGTGAGGTAGTCGTCGGCACCGAAGCCGAAGCCCTTGATCTTGTTCTCGGTATCATCCGCGCCCGACAGGATCAGGATCGGCGTGGTGATCCGCGCAAGGCGGAGCTGGCGCAAGACGTCATGACCGTTCATGTCGGGCAGGTCCAGATCGAGCAGGATCAGATCGTAATCGTATAGCTTTGCAAGATCGATACCCTCCTCACCCAGATCCGTCGCATAGACGTTCAGATTGGCATGGGTCAGCATCAGCTCGATGCTTTTCGAGGTGGTCGGGTCGTCTTCCACAAGCAGTACGCGCATAGTTTTCTCCGCATCGGATGATCGTTTGACTTGTCATTAACCGTGACGAAAAAAGGTTAACCACACGTTACCGTGAGTAAGAAACTTAGGCTAGCAACTTAAAGTTGTCTATATTTTTGTATCGTGGTGGTTTTGAGAGCATCTTCGCCATGTTCCGTGACCGCCCGCACCCATTCCTGAAACTCGTCCGCGCTGATCTGGTAGCGCTTCAGCGCCTCGCTCTGCGTGATGAGCCCATATGCTACACCCCGGACCACGGATGCCTTGCGCGACGCCACCCAACGCTTTGTATTTGCGGGCGGAAGATCAGACTGTGTCATCACGCTACCATCCGCAAGGGTGACAGACCGCGGTCCATTCACTTTCTTGAGATACATACTCTTACCCGATTTGCTAACCTGCATCAGACCTTGACCCTGCAGGCTTAAAGACCGATGAAGCGCACTCTTGAGAGTGTTTAGGATTTTCCTATATTTTCATGGATTACCCGGAGAACATGCCATGCCGCTCGATCAGAAATCGCCTTTGAATTCGCTGGGGTTCGCGAAGCCTCCGGCCGAGACCCGCGTGGTGGTTGCCATGTCCGGCGGTGTGGACAGTTCGGTTGTGGCGGCGATGCTGGCGGAAGAAGGTTACGATGTCGTGGGCGTCACGCTGCAGCTTTACGATCATGGCGCGGCTCTGGCCAAGAAAGGCGCCTGCTGCGCCGGCCTCGACATCCACGATGCCCGACGTGTCGCCGAGAAGATGGGATTTCCGCATTACGTTCTGGATTACGAGAACATCTTCAAGGATGCTGTGATCGACGAGTTTGCCGACAGCTATCTTGGCGGTGCCACGCCAGTCCCTTGCATCCGGTGCAACGAGCGGGTGAAATTCAAGGACTTGCTGGAGACAGCCAAGGATCTCGAGGCCGATTGCATGGCGACGGGCCACTATATTCAGCGCAAGATGGGTGCCGTGGGACCGGAACTGCATGCCGCCGCCGACCGCAACCGCGATCAGAGCTATTTTCTGTTCTCGACGACGCCCGAGCAGCTTTCCTTCCTGCGGTTTCCCCTCGGTCATCTGGACTCCAAGGCAGAGACCCGGGCGCTTGCAGCGAAATACGGCCTTTCGGTTGCGGACAAACCCGACAGTCAGGACATCTGTTTCGTGCCGAATGGCGACTATGCCGCCGTGATCCGCAAACTGCGCCCCGAAGCCGCAGATCCCGGGCAGATCATGCATGCGGACGGGCGCGTGCTGGGTACCCATGATGGGGTCATCAACTATACCATCGGGCAAAGGCGCGGCCTTGGCATCGGCGGGCTGGCCGACCCGCTTTATGTGGTTAAACTCGATGCGGATACCAAATCGGTTGTCGTCGGCCCGAAGGAGATGCTGGCGACACGGAGCATTCCGGTGCGCGAGATCAACTGGCTCGGCGATGCGCCCCTGAACAGCCAGCCTGAATGGCACATGGCGGTCAAGGTACGCTCGACCCGCCCACCGATCGAGGCAATCATTCGCCCTGTCAGCGATACGGAAGCCACGGTCGAGTTGCTGACACCGGAACAGGGCGTGTCACCGGGGCAAGCCTGTGTCTTCTACGATCCGGAGTCCACGCGCATTTTCGGAGGCGGCTGGATCCATAAAGGATAAGCCGATCGGGACCCCCGGCCCCAGACCCAGGGACTCTATCCGAGCGCATTGAATGGCGTGCCCGGGACAAGCATGTGCGTTGAACGTCGGCACAGGCAACTCAGACCTCAGGGTCGCGCGACATCTCCGCTCATGCCGGCGAGCACCGCCCGAGCCGCCCGCAGACCGGGGTCGTCGCCGCCTTCGCCAAGCCGCTCCATGGTGATCTCCATCGCTTTTTGTTGCGCTTCGGGAACAGCCATCACCTCGAGCAAGGCCGAGGAGATATTTGGCGCGGTACAGGCCGGACCGAGAAGCTCAGGCACAACCCGCGTATCCGAGACGAGATTGACCAGGGTCACAGTGTCGACAAGGATCATCCACTTGATCAGGCGGAAGGTGAGCCAGTTCATCCTGTAGGCGATGACCATCGGCGTGCGCGCGGCAGCCAGTTCCAGCGATACCGTCCCCGAAGCCGCCAATGCGATGTCGGCAGCGCGAAAAGCGGCCCGTTTCAACGCGCCGGCTTCCGCCAAGGTGCGACCGCGCGGATCCAGTACAAGCGCCTTGACCGGCCAGTCGCGAACCGCCTCGCGAACCGCAGAGGCAACCGGAGCCGCTGCCGGCACGACGATCCTGAGATCCGGATGGCGGTCGAGAAGCGGCGGCAAAGACTCGCCAAAAACATGCGCCAACCGCGCCACCTCGCCGCGCCGCGAGCCGGGCAGTACCAACAGCAAGGGCGCATCCCCGATCCCGGTCTCGGCCCGAAAGGCCGCCACTTCCGCGTCACTCGCCTGCGCCTCCGCCACCACGGGGTGCCCGACGAAATCGCAGGTCATGGCGCCGACCCGCATCAGGGGTGGCTCGAAAGGGAAAAGTGCCAGTACCTGATCGATGAACCGGCTCATCTTGCGCGCCCTGCCCGGCCGCCAGGCCCAGACTGTCGGCGCCACGTAATGCACCGTGCGCACCTGGCTTTTCGCCTTGATCCGGCGCGCGACCCGCAGGCAGAAATCGGGGCTGTCGATGGTGATCAGAACATCCGGCGCCGCATCGATCACCGCTTCTGCTGTTTCCACGATCCGTCGCTTCAGGGCCCGATAGCGCGGCAGGATTTCCGCAAGACCCATGACGCTGAGCTCATCCATCGGGAACCGGCTGACGAGCCCTTCGGCCGCCATATTCGGACCGCCGATGCCATCAAACTGCACATCGGGCCTTAGCGTTTTCAGCCCCGCCATCAGCGCCCCGCCAAGACGGTCACCGGAGGGCTCGCCTGCGACGATGAAAACCCGCATCACGGGACGTCCCGCGCCCAGAGGACCAGACCGGCCGCATCGGCGCGGCGCCGCGTCTCTTCGCGCTCAAGCAGAATGGTCTTTCCGGCTTCAACGACAATAGCGGCCAGACCGGCGGCCACAGCCTTGTCCACCGTCTCCGGTCCGATCGTCGGCATGTCGGCACGCAGGTCCTGCCCGCGCTTGGGCAGTTTGATCAGACTTGCGCGTCTTGTCCGGATCGCCGGCGGCAAGGACGCGAGCATGTGATCGGTACCGCTGACCGTTTCCACGCCCCACACCTGCCCGGCGGCGACGACGCAGGCCTGCCCCACGTCAAAGGGAGCAAGACCCGCCAGAAGGGCCATGCCGCGGTCCGCATCCGCGCGGATCCGGTCATCAGGCAAAATCGTGCTCAGAACACCCGCGCGCACCAGCAGACCGGGTGCAAGCTCATGAGCGGCGCGAACAGAGAGGCCATGATCCTCGAAAAGGGACATGATCACCCGCAAGGCACCATCGTCCCCTGCCCCGATCGCAGAGGCGATCCTCGGCACAAGGGGACGCGTCAGAGCGTCAACCGCGTTGGCATCGAGGTCCGGGCGTTCGATGGCGCCGCAAAAACACACCTGCGTCACGCCAAGCGCGCTGAGGTTCTTTAGCAGCGTTCCAAGATGCTCCAGCCGGAATGTCATGTCGGGGTCCAGCCCGGCGGGCGCAAAGCCCTCCAGCGCACAGACCAGCGGCCTTTGCGCCTGCTCTGCGACGACTGCGGCGGGCAACCCGCCCCTGCCGGCGATCAGCGCCAGCATCACCGCGGCGTCAGGAAATGCCGGTCGCTGTCTGCCAGCACGAAATCGACTATTTCCCGCACGTATTCGCTGTCGGTTTCATCGTTCAAACGCTGCGCCCGGTCGTGGAAGGTGCCCTCGCCGTGTGCAAGCTCCTGGAAGGCCGCCCGCAAGGCCGTTATGTCGGACCGCGAGACGCCCCGCCGCTTCAGTCCGACGAGATTGAGCCCGTCGAGTTCTCCCCGCGGCGCCTGCACGAGACCGTATGGAATGACGTCATTGGTGACCATCGTCACCGCCCCGATGATCGCGCCTCGGCCGATCCGGACGAACTGGTGCACACCGGACAGGCCGCCGACGATCACATCGTTCTCGAGCACGCAATGACCTGCAATAGCGACGGAGTTCACGATGATGCAGCGGTCCCCGATGATCGCGTCATGGGCGATGTGACAGCCGGCCATGAAAAGCCCGTCGTCCCCGACCCGTGTCACCCCGCCACCGCCTTCGGTGCCGCAATTCATGGTGACATGCTCGCGGATCCGGTTCCGCTTGCCGATGACAAGCCGCGTGGGTTCACCCTTGTACTTGAGATCCTGCGGGATTTCGCCAATCACGGCGAAAGGGAAAATCACCGTCCCCGCACCGATCTCGGTTCGGCCGGTCACAACCACATGGCTCTTGAGATGCACGTCCGGGCCCAGCACCACGTCCGGACCGACGCAACAAAAAGGACCTACCTGCGCGCTCGCATCGATCTGCGCACCGGGTTCGATGACCGCCGACGGGTGAACGTTGCTCATGCCCGTCAGCCCATGTCCATCATGGCGGTGAACTCGACTTCAGCGGCCATTTCGCCATCGACCGATGCAATGCCGCCAAACCGCCAGACCTTGCCGCCCGGCTTTCCCCGAAGTGTCGTGATGCGCATTTCCAGAACATCGCCCGGGCCGACCTTGCGTCGGAACTTCGCCTTGTCGATGGCCATGAAGTAGACCTTCATTTCCTTGTCCGCCATATCCAGCGTCACGCCGACCATCACGGCCGCTGTCTGCGCCATGGCTTCGATCATCATCACCCCCGGCATGATCGGAAGCCCCGGGAAATGACCCTGAAAATGGGGTTCATTCATAGTAACGTTCTTGATGCCCGTCGCGGTTGACGTACCGTCAATATTCACAACCTTATCCACCAGCAAAAACGGGTAGCGATGCGGCAAAATACGCTGAACAAGCTGAATATCGGCAGTTGTTGGGGGCGTCGTCATTTATACCAGGTCCTTTTATCCTCAAGGGCTTGCCCACCTGCCTAGCAAGTAGCGTCCCTGTCGGCAAGCGCGCCCTGTCGGCGGTTACTTGTTCTCTGCCGGATCCAGATCCGCGGCGAGCTTTTCGTCCAGGCGTTCGATCGCCTCGCGCGTGATGTCGATGGAATTCGCACTCAGAAACACCGACCGGCGCTCCAGAACGACCGCAGCGCCGGCTTCGCGCATCAGGGTCTCCAGAACCGGGACGGCCGCGTTGAGAAATACGATCCGGCGGTCCTCGAAAGCCTTGGTCAGATTTCTGGATTTTCCATCCTGCTGCTTGCGGACCGATTGGACCTTCTCATCGAAGGCATCTGCCAGAACCCGGAATTCGGCGGCAGGCAGCGTTGCCCGCAAGGCGGTCAGCTGTTTTTCCTCGGCCGCCAGCTCATCTTCGATCCGGCGGTTTTCTGCTGTCAACTCGGCGCCAAGGGTCTCGAATTCGGCCGCCGTGCGCCTGCCGAACGCGCTGTCCGTATAGAGCCGCTCGGAATCGATCGTGAGCACCGGGCTCAGGACCTGACTGCTGTCTTGCGCAGTGGCAGGTGACCAGAGCAGGCAGCAGACGGCTGCGGTCAGAAACCAATGCGACGCACGCCAGACGGAAAACGCGTCAGAACGTGGTGCTGAGCGAAACCTCAAATCTCTGATCACGGTCGAAATCCTCCTTTCGCAGCGCGTCCGAGAGGTTGAAGCGAAGCGGTCCGACAGGCGTATTCCAGAGCAGCGATATCCCGATCACATGCCGCAGCGAGCCGCTCTCGCCCACGACACTGCCGCCGGTCAGATCCACATCGCTCAGGTCGTAGAGATTGCCCATGTCATAGAATACCGCACCACGAATCCCGTATTCCTCCGGCAATCCCAGCGGGAATTCCGCCTCAAACCGAGCCGCCAAGTAGATGTTGCCGCCCAGCGGATCGTCGGGGCCTGTAGTCAGGTCACGCGGACCGATCCCGCCCGGCTCGAACCCGCGGATGATGTTCGTATTTGTCAGGAAACGATCAATCGCACGGTTGGTCCCGCCGCTGAACGACAGAAGACCGCCTTCGAAGGAGGCGCGCAGCGTCACCTCTTCGTTGAAGACCTGACGTTCACCGATCAGCTCGGTGGTTGTTTTCACGTATCTTGCATCCCCCCCGAGGCCCGCGAAATCCTGTGCGAACTCGAAACGGTACCCGGCATTCGGATCGAGCCCGGTGCGCCGCGTGTCGAATATGTATCGATACCCAAGCGTGCTCGCCGACTGCTCGCCAACAGCAATCTCACGCCCGATGATCGGCCCGTTCTCCGGAGGCGAGCGCTCCTGCATCTCGGAATTCTCAGCCGTGTAGAGCAGTTGCACCCGTGAGTTTTCTCCGACCGGAAAGGTCAGCGACGGTCTGATCAAGAGACGGTCCGTGTCATAGGTAGTGAAGGAACTGTCGGTTTCTGCCACGTCGAGGGTCAGTCCGAAGACCAGATCCCTCCCAAGGAAGGCCGGTTCCACGAAATTGATGCCGTAGCGGCGCGAATCCGAAGCGGTGGATATGTTCAGCGACAGTTGCTGGCCGCGCCCAAGGAAGTTTTCCTCGGCAAAGCGGATCGCGAACCCGAGACCGTCGTTGTTCGAGAAGGAGGCACCGAAGCTGAGCGAACCCGTCGGCGCTTCCACCACGTCGACATCGACGATGACCTGATCGGGGGAAGAGCCTTCCCGGGCCTCGACCTCGGCGGTTTCGAAGTATCCAAGCGCGCGGATGCGCTCCGCAGCCTCGCGGATTTCGCGCGGATTGAAAGGATCGCCCTCGACGCTGGTGAATTGCCGCCGGATCACCTGGTCGAGGGTCGTTGTGTTACCTTCGACATCGATGCGTTCGACGAAGATGCGCGGTCCCCGCGTGATCACATATTCGACGTTGAGCGCGAGGTTGCGCTCATCGCGGGTCACCCGGGGCTCGACACGCAGGAAATCGACGCCGTCGCGGATCGCTTGCCGTTCCATGCGCGCAATGTCGGTTTCCAGCAATGTGGGCGAATAGACGGTCCCGGGTTTGGTGCGCACGATGTCGCGATAGAATTCGGCGTCCGCCCCTTGCAGATCCGAGGTCACCGAGACCTCTCCTATGCGGAACTGCTGCCCTTCCTGAACATTGAACACGACGAAAAAGCCATCGCGTTCCTCGGTCAGTTCCGAGTTGACGGAATTGATCCGGAAATCCACGTATCCGCGCGACAGATAGAAGTCGCGCAGAAGCTGGCGGTCAAACTCGATCCGGTCCGCGACCAACGTGTCCGCGCGCACGAAGGCCCGGAACAGACCTGCCTGTTTCGTTCCCAGCACGCGCCGCAAACGACCGTCGGAATAGGCCCTGTTGCCCACGAAACTGATGCGCTCGATCTCGATGTTGTCGCCTTCGAAGATCTCGAAGACCAGATCGACACGGTTTTCGGAGCGCCGGATGATCGTGGGCGACACTTTGGCCGCAAGCCGTCCTTCACTGGCATAAGCGTCCGCGATCAATGCAGCATCGCGCTCGACCTGCGCAGGATTGAACACAAGGCGTTCGTTGGAATTGATGGCGGCGGAAAGCACCGCGTCGCTGATCCTGCGGTTTCCCTCGAAACTGATGCGGTTGATGGTCGGAAACTCGACGACCGTGATCCGCAGGCTGTTGCCAGAAGGTTGGAACTCGACGCTCTCGAAAAGGCCGCTGTCGTTGAGACGTTGCAGGGCGGCGTTCAGTTCCCCTGCACTCAGGGTCTGTCCGGGGGCGATTCCCGCGCGGGTCAGGATCGCGGCGTCACCGATCCTCGCATTGCCCTCGACCTGCACGGAGCCGAGTGTCACCTGCTGTGCCGGCGCCATGGTCGGGGCCGTGACCCAAGCCATTGAAAGGACAGCGCAAAATGTTGAAAGTCTCAGCGCCGCCTTGACCGAAAAAGCCTCTGACCCGGACGGTTTGCGCGCCCTTGAATCCCTGCTTTCCATGAACTGCCCCGATCCTCAGAAAAATGTTGTCCCTGAGTACTGGCATTGGCTCGCATTGTCAAAACCATGTGCCTGCAAAAGCCTGCACAACTATATGGACGTTCTAGGGGCGTTCCGTTTGCTGGAGAGGCGGCTCTGCGCCGGTTTACAATCCGGCCATACGGGCGGCGAGCCAGGCGCTGGCGCCCAGGGCCGCAAAGAGTGTGCCAAGATACAGAAAACGGTCCCAGTTCAGGTCCATCAGCACACTGAGCCCACGGTAGCCATTTTGCACGATCTGCATGTCACTTACCTCCGAAATACGTTCGCAATCATTGCTGTCGATTGCGGCGTCAGTTTGTCGAAATATGGCAACTTTGTGACAACTGCAGGGATCGCTCCGGTTTTCAGGGACAGAAGATATCGTTGCCCAAGGCAAAGACCATCAGGGTCAGGACCGAGGCAAGGCCGAAGGTCATCAGGACGCGCAAGGCACCATCGCTTGGGGGTTTCCCAGTCACGGCCTCATAAGCGTAGAACACGAGGTGACCGCCGTCGAGTGCGGGAATCGGAAAGAGGTTCAGGAGACCCACGGCAGTGCTCAGCACCGCGATGAACCAGATGAAGGACTCAGCGCCCTGGCTTGCCATCGCGCCGGATGTCTGCGCGATCCCGATGGGCCCTGAAAGGTTGCAGGTACTGATCGCGCCGGTGATCATATGCGACAGGCCCGAGAGCGATCCGGTGATGATCCGCCAGGTCTGTTCGACTCCGCTCTGGAGCGCGGTACCGACGCCCGGCGCTTCGGTGGCGGGCTCAAAGGCCAGGCCACCGGCAACGCCGATGCGCCATTGGGTCGCGAAACCGCCTTCGTCCTGAGGTTCGTCCACACGTTTCGGGGTCAAGAGTCATCTCGAGCGTTTCGCCTGCGCGCCAGACTGTAAGGGCGAGCGGCGCGCCGTTGCCTCCCTCGACGGCCTGCTTGAGTTGGTCGAAAGCGAAGACCGGCTTGCCATCCAGCCCGACGATCACATCGCCCGCTGCAAGCCCCGCGCTCATCGCCGCGCTTTGCGGGCTCAGCGATGACACGATTGGCGGAAAGAGATAGGTGCCGCGCACGACCATTTCCTGCCCGTCCCGCAACACGGTGTAGTCGAGCACCGGCATCTGGGGAACAGCCTCCATGAACGCCGTATAGGCAGGACGGTCCTCGGCACTGGGCAATGCGGTCCCATTGATGGCCAGGATCGCATCACCTCCTTGCAAGTCGTTTACTTCTGCGGGGAGCGGCAGCAACTCGCCGACCGTCAGCGGATCGCGTGCGACACCGCTGGAAAGGAAAACGAAAGCAAAAACCAGGATCGACAGCGCGAAATTAAAGGCCGGGCCTGCCGCAACGGTCGCCGCCCGCGCCCAGAGCGGCGCACCGTGCATGGTAGCACGCAGCCTTTCGGGATCGGATTGCGCCGCGGCCATGGCGTCGACGTCCTTGCCGGAGGCCGCATTGGAATCGCCCGCAAATTTCACATAGCCGCCAAGCGGCAGGGCCGCGACCTGCCAACGGGTGCCGCGCTTGTCGACACGAGAATAGATGACCGGGCCGAAGCCCAGCGAGAAGACATCAGCATGAATTCCTGACCAGCGCCCGACAATATAGTGGCCGTACTCATGAATCGCGACGATGACCGACAAGGCGAGAATGAAGGCCGCAATGGTCCAGATCAAGCCGCCGAACTGCGGTAGAAGTGTCAGAATATCCAAGTGTCAGCCTGCTCTTTTGCTCAAGACGTCACGCGCCTCTTGTCGTGCGAGATGGTCCGTTTGCACCACGTTATCAAGGGTCATGGTGGCATCAATATGGCCCGGACGGGCGGAAATCCGGTCCAGAACCTCCTCGACGACACCGGCCATCTGCGTAAACCCGATCTGTCCGGCGATGAAACCGTCCAGCGCCGTTTCCTTGGCGGCGTTGAAGACCGCGCCGGCCAGACCGCCCGTTTCCATCACCTCGCGGGCGAGGCGCAGCGCGGGCCAGCGCGTCTCGCAAGGCGCACGGAAAGTCAGTTGGCCGATCGCCGCGAGGTCGAGCCGCTGGACCGGCAGGATGCGCCTTTCCGGCCAGTGCAGCGCGTAGCCGATCGCATGGCGCATGTCTGGTGGTCCCACATGCGCCATCAGGGCGCCGTCATTGAAACCGACCATCGCATGGATCAGCGATTCAGGATGCACCAGCACCTCGATCTGATCCGGCCTGACACCGAAATACTCTCGGGTTTCAATGAGTTCCAAGGCCTTGTTGAACATGGAGGCGGAATCGATGGTGATGCGCTGGCCCATGTCCCAATTGGGATGGCTCGAGGCCTCCGCCAGCGTGGCATGGGCCAGATCCTCGATCGGCCAGTCCCGAAACGCACCGCCGCTGGCGGTGATGATCACGCGCTCCACCGCGGATATGTCCTCACCCACGAGCGCCTGAAAGACCGCCGAATGTTCGCTGTCCACGGGCAGCAGCCGTGCGCCGCTCTCGCGCGCCGTCCGCAGCATCAACTGACCGGCGCAGACGAGCAATTCCTTGTTGGCCAGCGCCAGATGCGTGCCTTGCCTGAGCGCTGCAAGACCCGGTGCGAGCCCGGCTGCCCCGACGATTGCGGACATCACCCAATCCGCGGGCCGCGCCGCCGCCTCGACCAATGCCGCCTGTCCCGCCGCCGCTTCGGTCCCGGATCCACGCAGGGCACCACGGAGGTCATCCAGCAGATGATCATGGGCGGTGACCGCGATCTCCGCTCCGAGCCGTCGCGCATCCTCGGCCAGTTGCCCAATGTTCGAGGCCCCCGTGAGCGCCACGACCTGATAGGCCTCCGGTTCCCGCGCAATGAGGTCGATGGTGTTCTGGCCGATCGAGCCCGTGGCACCGAAAATGCTGATCCGCCGCATGCGCCCTACCCCAGACCGGGCGGAAAGCCGATGAGCGGGCTGATGATCAGCAGGAAGACAGAAGCGCCGAGCATGCCATCGAAGCGGTCGAGCAGGCCCCCGTGACCAGGGATCAGGTTCGAGCTGTCCTTGACCCCGACGCGCCGCTTGATCGCGCTTTCGGCGATGTCACCCATCTGGCTGGCCATGGAAACCGCGACGGAGACGCCGATCAACCCGGCGCCGGCATTGTTCATCACCATGAACACGGCGCCGACAAGCGCAGCGCCGGCCCAGCCTGCAGCAGTCCCGGACCATGTTTTCTTTGGGCTGACCTTCGGCCAGAATTTCGGGCCGCCGATCATCCGCCCGGCGAAATATCCCACGACGTCGGTCACCACCACGACCAGCACCAGCCAGAGCATCCACTCGAAACCGAGGTCGTCTCGCACCGACATCATGCCGAAGCCAGCCAGCAGAACCAGAGCGCAGAAAATCATGACGATGACCTTGAAGCGGCTCAACTGGCCGAAACCGACAAGTGCCGGTGCCAGCAGGACCGGCAGGGCAAGACCCACCGGCAGATAGATCGCCAGAAGTGCCGCCGCACCGGCCAGCCCGCCAAGTTGCACGGCGATCCCGGGCGTTTCGGGATGCGTCATGCGCACCAGCTCCCAGATCATAGCGCCGCAGATCAGCGCGATCATCACGTGAAAAATGTGACCGCCCAAAAGCACGCCCACGAGTCCGACCACCACCATTGCCGCGGCGGACCCCATGCGCGTGGCGAGATCAGACCATTTTTCCGAAACCTCCGTCACGCCGGTATCACGCCTTCACGCCGCCATATCGCCGGTCGCGCTCGCCATATGAGGTGCAAAGGCTCTCAAACTCGGCCCGGGTGAAGTCGGGCCAGAGCGTGTCGACGAATTCATACTCCGAATAGGCCGATTGCCACAGCAGGAAATTCGAAATCCGCGCCTCACCGCTGGTGCGGATCACCAGATCGGGGTCGGGCAGCACGAAGGTGTCGAGATACCTGGGCAGGGTCTCCTCGTTGATGTCCCCGGGCTTGAGTGTTCCCGCCGCCACATCCTCGGCCAGACGTTTGGTCGCCCGCGCCACCTCGTCGCGGCCACCGTAGTTGATCGCAATCGTGAGGTTTACGCGGCTGTTGTGCGCTGTGGCATTTTCGAGATTGGTCATCATCCGCGTAAGCGTCTCTTCAAGCCGCACGCGGTCCCCGATGAACCGAACACGCACGCCCGACGCAACAAGCGCGCTGGTCTCGCGGGTGATGTAGCGCCGGAACAGCGTCATGAGACCCGCGACTTCGACCTGCGTACGCTTCCAGTTCTCGGTCGAAAACGCGAAAATGGTCAGGTATTCCACGCCGATATGGGGGCAAGCCTCCAGTACCTCGCGCACCCGGCGCGCGCCGGCATGATGCCCGAAAAGCCTTGGCCTGCCACGTTTCGTCGCCCAGCGACCATTGCCATCCATGATGATCGCGACATGGCGCGGGCATCCGGAAATCGGTTCAGGTTCGGCCTGGCGTTTCAAGGCCATCATAAACTACTCCCGCGTCGCAATTGACCGGCACATATCATGCGAATGAAAACAAATGTGAAACTTTCTGACCGAAGATGCGCGAAGAAGTGCCGGTGTCGGGCTTTGGCCACAGCTAGGCAGCCTCAGACCTGCATGATCTCGCCCTGCTTGGTCTCGAGCAGATCGTCGACGGTCTTGATGTAGCGGTCGGTCAGCGACTGCACTTCGGATTCCCAGAGCTTCTGGTCGTCCTCCGATATCCCGTCGTTCTTGGCCTTCTTGATCTGGTCCATGCCATCGCGCCGGATGTTGCGCACCGCGACGCGCGCATGTTCGGCGTATTGCCCGGCCACCTTGGTCAGATCCCGGCGGCGCTCTTCGTTCAACTCGGGGATCGGGAGCATGATGATCGTCCCGTTGAGCTGCGGATTGATCCCCAGACCGCTTTCGCGGATCGCCTTCTCGACCTTGCCGACCAGTCCCTTGTCCCAGACGTTGATGGTGACCATGCGCGGCTCCGGCACGTTGACCGTGCCCACCTGGTTGATCGGTGTGCGCTGGCCGTAAGCTTCGACCATCACCGGCTCCAGCATCGAGGCGGAGGCGCGACCGGTGCGCAGCGAGGCGAATTCCGTTCGAAGCGAGGCCATCGCCCCTTCCATCCGCCGCTCCAGATCATCGGTGTCCAGCATGAAGTCGTCTGACATGTTTTTCGTTCCTGCCGTTGGAATGTGGCGCCCTTCGGCGCGTCTTGATTGGCCATTTGTATAGATCAGGAAGATCGACAAACGCCAGTGCGAGTTGCGCCGAGGTCTAGCCCTGAACGCGGGTGTAGGTGCCCTCGCCCGCCAGAATACCGCGGAATCCGCCGGGCTCATCGAGCGAAAAGACGATGATCGGCAGGTTGTTGTCGCGCGCCAGCGCAATCGCCGAGGCATCCATAACCCCAAGCCGCTTGGCCAGAACGTCATCATAGCTCACTGTATCGTAGCGTTTGGCATCGGCGTGCTTGACAGGATCCTTGTCGTATACGCCGTCGACCTTGGTGCCCTTGAAGATCGCCTCGCAATTCATTTCGTTGGCGCGCAGGGTCGCCGCTGTATCCGTCGTGAAATAGGGGTTGCCGGTGCCGGCGGCGAAGATGCAGACGCGTTTTTTCTCCAGATGCCGGACAGCGCGGCGGCGGATGTAGGGTTCTGCCACCTCGTTCATGGTGATGGCCGAGATGACGCGGGTATAGACGCCGATGCTTTCCAGCGATGACTGCATCGCCAACGCGTTCATCACCGTGGCGAGCATCCCCATGTAGTCCGCCGTGGTGCGCTCCATACCCTGCGCCGAGCCTTGCAGCCCGCGAAAGATGTTGCCACCGCCGATCACCATGCAGATCTCTACGCCGAGATCATGGACCGATTTCACTTCCTGCGCGATCCGTTCCACGGTCGGCGGATGCAGGCCGAAGCCCTGATCCCCCATCAGCGCCTCACCCGAGATCTTGAGCATCACCCGTTTGAAAGTCGCCTGCGGTTTCGGTGAGGTCATGGGAGGCTCCTGCGGCATGGGGTTTTGTTCGGGCGCAAAATGTCGGAAAAGCCGCAGAACTGCAATGTGCCATCAAGGGGAAATGAAAATGGACCAAGCGGTCGTTCGGGAGTTCGGCGACCTTCTGTCCAGCCTCGATCCCGCGCGCCCGGTGCTGATCGCCGGGCCGACCGCTTCGGGCAAATCGGCGCTGGCCCTGGAAATCGCCCGCAGACAAGGCGGCGAGATCGTCAACGCGGATGCCAGCCAGGTCTATGATTGCTGGCGCATCCTGACCGCGCGCCCCTTGCCCGAGGAAGAAGCCGAGGTGCCGCATCATCTTTATGGCCATGTGTCGGCGCAGGACGCCTATTCGGCCGGGCATTGGCTGCGCGAGGTCTCGGCCGTGCTCGACACAGGCGTCAGGCCGATCTTCACGGGCGGCACCGGGCTCTACTTTCTTGCCCTGACCCAAGGGCTGGCCGAGATCCCCGCAACGCCCTTAGCAGTGCGCCTTGAAGGCGACAGCCTGCCGCTCGCGACGTTGGTTGCAGGCCTGGATGCATCAACGGCCGAAAAGACAGACCTCGCCAACCGGGCGCGGGTGCAGCGGGCTTGGGAAGTCCTGCGGGCCACGGGCCGGGGGCTTGCCGACTGGCAGGCGCAGACCGACGCGCCCCGCCTGCCCTTGCCACCGGCGCAGGGCATTGTCTTCGACGTGGACCGGGAATGGCTCAACGACCGGATCTCCCGCCGCTTCGATGCGATGCTGGCAGCAGGCGCGCTCGAAGAAGCGCGCGCCGTTTGGCCGCATTACGATCCGTCATTGCCTGCACATCGGGCCATCGGCGCGCCAGAACTGATCGCCCTGCTCGAAGGCAAGATGACGCGCGACGAGGCACGCGACAGGGCCGTTACCGCCACGCGGCAATTCGCCAAGCGCCAGCGCACCTGGTTTCGCTCGAAGATGCAGGGTTGGACAAGATACCGCCCGCAACATCTTGATTGAGGTTTTAACAAAACATGCTGGAATGTCCCCAGCGAACCTGTAAAATGTTTCCAAAATAGAAACTATTCAACATTTCCAGGAAACGGCGGATGGCGCAAGACACACCCAGACTCCTCTCGCTCTCACAGCTGTCAAAGGGGCAGGATTGGCGCTTGGCCCTTGCACATGACCGGGAGGACGCGCTGCTGATCTGGACGACGCGCGGACAGGGCCGGCTTCTGCTTGACGGGCAACGGCGCGGGGTGGGCACGCATAATGCAATCTATATACCCGCGCGGCACCTCTTCTCCCTGGACCTCGGTCGCCAGGGTGTCGGTCAGGTCGTGGTCTTTCCCGCAGGCACCTCGCTGCCCCTGCCGTCCATGCCACGGCTGCTCCGGATCCGCGAAGCCTCGGCAATGACCGATCTGACGGTGCTGCTCGACGCGGCGGGCCGCGAGCAGAGCAAGGCGCGGGCGCTGCACAATCAGGCGCTCCACGCTTACGGAAACCTGATCGCCATCTGGTTGCAGCGGCAAATGGCGGAGGAAGAACACGCGCCCACCCGGCGCTCGGCGGCGGCCAGGATCACCGCCGCCTATTGCGCGCGGATCACGTCGCATTTCCACGAAGCCATGAGCATGGCGGATCACGCGGAAGAACTCGGCGTGACGCCGACGCATCTGTCGCGGGTCTGCAAGGAGAGCACCGGCAAGACCGCCGCCGACTTGCTGACCGAACGCGTCCTGCATGAGGCGCGGTGCCTGCTGGTGGGGACGACGGTGCCGGCGCAGGATATCGCGCGCCATCTGGGCTTCGGAAGTGCCGCCTATTTCACCCGGTTCATGCAGCATCACACCAAGTCCACGCCAAGCGAATTGCGCCGCGCGGGAAAGAGCCACGCGCAGGCCGCCTAAGCCGAGGGCGACCTCCCGAAAAGCATGGCCATTGCCTTGATCCGACATCGGCCATGTCGCAAATCGACAAGTTTGCGACGCAAGCTTTCATTGACGGCACGGTCAAAGTATTGCCTGATGGGCGCAACAACCGATGATCGGGCATGCATGTCCGGCAAAACACGGCGCGATACGAACGCGCCTGCCTTACAACAGGGGCACACATGGGACTATTCATCCTCAGACGCCTAGGCGTGATGTTGCTCACGGCGCTATGCCTGACCTTCATCGTGTTCTGGCTGACCAACCTCTATCCGAACCTCGAAAAACTGGCCAAGACCCAAGGCGACATGCGCATGTCGGACGCGGATGTGACGCTTTACCTCGACAATCGCGGCTACCTGGACCCTCTGCCCGTCAAGTTCGGTCGGTGGCTCGGCGTGGTGCCGGGTTGGGTCACCGAGCGCGAGGGTGTCACCACCGGTCGCTGTTTTGCCAAGGATACACCCGTCGAGGACCGCGCGACCTATTGCGGTGTCCTGCAGGGCTATTGGGGCTTCTCGACCGTCTTCAAGGAGGATGTATCGGGTATCGTGGCGACGCGCCTTGCGCTGACCGGCAAGCTGATGCTCTGCGTGATGCTGGTGATGGTGCCCGCAGCACTGATCGTGGGTGTGCTCGCGGGGATGCGGGAAGGCTCCAAACTCGACCGGTCGCTCTCGACCTTCTCAATCCTGTCGACGGCAACACCCGAGTATGTCTCGGGGGTCATTTTCATCGCGGTTTTCGCCTCGTCGGCAGGCTGGAAGATCTTCAACGGTTCGGCCACATCGGCGATGGAGGATGCGACTGTCGAGAATTTCACCCTGCCGGTCATTACCATCGCGCTTTACGGCATGGGCTACATCGCGCGGATGACCCGCGCCTCGATGACCGAGGTCATGACCGCGCAATACATCCGCACCGCGCGCCTCAAGGGCGTCAAATTCTCCGACATCGTTCTGAAACACGCGCTGCGCAACGCGCTCATCGCGCCTTTCACGGTGATCATGCTTCAGTTTCCCTGGCTGCTGAACGGCGTGGTGATTGTCGAGACCCTCTTCAACTACAAGGGCTTCGGCTGGGTGCTGGTGCAGGCGGCGGGAAACAATGACATTGAGTTGCTGCTGGCGGTGTCGGTGGTGTCGGTCATCGTGGTGCTGCTGACACAGCTGATCTCGGACATCGGCTATGTCTATCTCAATCCGCGCATTCGCATTTCCTGAAGGAGCACGAACATGGAACCATTGAGCTGGGCTGCCATCTTCGGGCGGATGATCTTTCAACTGATGCCGGTGTGGATCGCGCTTTTCGTTCTTTTCGCGGTATCGATCAGCTTCAAGCGAAAGCTGGGGCTTTACGGCAAGCTCTTTGACAGCACCATCGGCATGATCGGCTTCGGGCTGGTGATGTTCTGGGTCTTCGTCGGCATCTTCGGCGGACCGCTCGACATGATCATCACCCATGATCCTCTGAGCCAGATCTCCGGCATGAAAAACAAGGGCCCCGGGACCGCTTTGAGCAGCCCTGGCGAAGGTGAATACGGCTACTTCCTGCTGGGCGGCGATCATCTGGCGCGCGATGTCTTCAGCCGCATGATCAAGGGCGCCTGGATCGTTGTCCAGATCGCACCGCTGGCCACGCTCTTCGCCTTCATGGTGGGGATCACGCTGGGCTTGCCTGCAGGCTATTACGGTGGGCGGCTCGACACGCTTCTGTCGTTCCTTGCCAACCTCATTCTCGCCTTCCCGGTGATCCTGCTGTTCTACCTTCTTGTCACGCCCGAGATCGTGCTGACCGGTATTCCCAATTACATGGCGCTCTTTCTCTTCGTCTTTCCGGTGGTGTTCGTGGGGATCCTGCTCAATTCCCGCTATCATACCCGGCCAAATGTGCGCACCCCGCTGCTGGTCGTCGTGCTCGGCGTTCTGGGCTGGCTCTACCTCTCGCTGGTCTCCACCAATGGCGCGCTTGTCGCGACGCCGACCTACACGATCCCGGGCATTCCAAGGGTCGTCGATCTTTTCGACATCGATCCGGGCATCCTTGTCGTCTTTGTCTCGGTCGTCTTCGTGAACTCGCCCACGGTCTTCCGGATCGTGCGCGGCCTCGCCATGGACATCAAGACGCGCGACTATGTGGCGGCGGCGCAGACCCGCGGCGAAGGCCCGTGGTACATCATGCTCTGGGAGATCCTGCCCAATGCGCGCGGGCCGCTGATCGTCGATTTCTGCCTTCGGATCGGATACACGACCATTCTCTTGGGCACGCTTGGCTTTTTCGGCCTGGGACTGGCCTCCGAAAGCCCGGACTGGGGGACGACGATCAACTCGGGACGCCAGCTGCTGCGGGCCTTCGTGCATCCGGCGGTCGTGCCGGCGGTGGCGCTGCTGACCATGGTGCTCGGGTTGAACCTGCTGGCCGACGGACTGCGCGAGGAATCCCTGCGCGACTGACAGAATGCGGGACCGGGGGCCAGCCCCCGGACCCCCGGGATATTTTCGGCCAGCAGAAACATGGCGTTTCTCAGGGCCGCTCCAGAGAGGAGACAGACGATGCCGAAACCAGCCTATGACGGTCCCATCCTCGAGATCGACAAACTGTCCATATCCTTTTTCACACGGTTGCGGGAAATTCCTGCGGTGATGGATTTCTCCGTCTCGGTCGCGCCCGGTGAGGCGGTAGGTCTGGTGGGCGAATCCGGTTGCGGCAAGTCCACGGTGGCCTTGGGTGTCATGCAGGATCTGGGCAAGAACGGAAGGGTCGTCGGCGGGTCGATCAAGTTCAAGGGGCGCGATCTCGGCCAGATGAGCAATGCGGAATTGCGCGCCATCCGTGGCTCGGAGATCGCCATGATCTATCAGGAGCCTATGGCCTCGCTGAACCCCGCCATGAAGATCGGCAAGCAGTTGATGGAAGTGCCGATGATCCATCAGAAGGTCTCCGAGAAGGAGGCCTATGACCGCGCCCTGCAGGTCGTCACGGATGTGAAGCTGCCAGACCCGGCGCGGATTCTGAACTCCTTTCCGCACCAGCTCTCGGGCGGGCAACAACAGCGAATCGTCATCGCCATGGCGCTGATGTCGGAGCCGTCGCTGCTCATCCTCGACGAGCCGACCACAGCGCTCGATGTGACCGTGGAGGCGGCCATCGTCGAGCTGGTGAAGGATCTGGGGCGCAAATACGGGACGTCGATGCTCTTCATTTCGCATAATCTCGGGCTGGTGCTGGAGACCTGCGACCGGATCTGCGTGATGTATTCCGGCGAAGCGGTGGAGCGCGGCTCCATCGAGGACGTGTTCGACACGATGCGTCATCCCTACACGCAGGCGCTCTTCCGGTCGATCCCGCTGCCCGGTGCGGACAAGAACGCGCGGCCGCTGGTGGCGATCCCTGGCAACTTTCCTTTGCCGCATGAGCGCCCGGAGGGGTGCAACTTCGGGCCGCGCTGCGATTACTTCGAAAAGGGGCGCTGCGATCAGGGCTACATCAGCATGGCCGGTGTGCCCGGGAACGACAGGCACCATACACGCTGCCTGAAGTTCCAGGAAATCGACTGGGACGCGCCCTTGCAGCTGGCTGAGGTCAAGACCAAGGGCGAGATCGGCAAGGTCGTGCTGAAGATCGACAATCTCAAGAAATACTATGAGGTTGCGGCAAATGCGATATTCGGCGGCAGCAACACGAAGGTGGTCAAGGCCAATGAGACGCTGAGTTTCGAGGCGCGTGAGATGCGAGACGCTGGCCATCGTGGGCGAGTCCGGTTGCGGCAAATCGACTTTCGCCAAGGTGCTGATGGGTCTGGAGACGGCCACGGACGGGACAATCCTGCTCGACAACGGCTCCATCGAATCGATCCCCATCGAAGAGCGGTCCACCAAGACCGTGGCCGATATCCAGATGGTGTTTCAGAATCCCTTCGATACGCTCAACCCGTCGATGACCGTGGGTCGCCAGATCATCCGGGCGCTGGAGATCTTCCGCGTCGGCAACAGCGAGGCGGAGCGGAACGAGCGGATGCTCAAACTGCTCGATCTGGTGAAGCTGCCCCGCGAATTCGCGGGCCGCATGCCGCGGCAATTGTCGGGCGGGCAGAAGCAGCGGGTGGGCATTGCCCGGGCCTTTGCCGGCGACGCGCGGATCGTGGTCGCCGATGAGCCGGTCTCGGCGCTCGATGTGTCGGTTCAGGCGGCGGTTACAGACCTGCTCATGGAAATCCAGCGTGAGCACAAGACGACGCTGCTCTTCATCTCGCATGACCTATCTATCGTGCGCTATCTCAGCGACCGGGTCATGGTGATGTATCTGGGCCATGTGGTCGAGCTTGGCACGACGGATCAGGTCTTCTCGCCGCCCTATCACCCCTATACCGAGGCGTTGCTGTCCGCGGTACCGATCGCCGATACCTCGGTCAAGAAGAAGCATATCGTGCTCGAAGGCGATATTCCCTCGGCCATGAATCCGCCGCCGGGTTGTCCTTTCCAGACGCGTTGCCGCTGGAAGTCGGAAGTGCCGGGAGGGCTGTGCGAGAAGGAAGTTCCGCCGGTGCGGCGTCTGGCAGGTGACCACCAGATCAAATGCCACCTCAGCGACGATATTCTCGGCCGCATGGAACCGGTGATCGAGGTGGGCGTGGCTGCCGAATGATCGAGGCTTTCGGAGTCAGTGGCGATTCGCCTCGGCCCCGAGAAACAAGTTTCAGACGAAGATCGAAATCGTAAGTCCAGTAAGATAGCCAAGCGAGAACAGGGCGAAACCCGGTTTCCGCGCGGCCACGAAGAGCGATATGACCATCAGGACCGGGCCAAGGCCGAGACCGCCCATTGCCGGGTAGTACATGATCGCATTCCACTCGGTACCAGGGCCCCAGAGCGACGCCTCGAGCGTCAGGCCGATGAGAATGGCAGCGGCAAGACATCCAAGAACGATGCCGAGCGAGAGCGAAATGAGATGATCCCACGCCGGGTGACGGCGGCGCGTCTTGATGCGCACGCGGGTGACACTCCCGGAGCGCAGCTCGCGCACCGATGTCGCGGCGACGGTCTCGTAGTCCGCCTGGGCCTCCTTGATCCGTTCAAGTCTTTCGCGGAAAATGTCTTTGGACATCTGGGCACTCCCTCACTCGTCAACGGGTTCAGAATTGCGTCGGATTCGGGCATGACTATGTCTCGCCCGGGGAGCTTGTGTGGTTTGATTTCGTCGTGATTGTCGCAAGGTCCGGCTCGGCGCACAGGCCGGTCCTACTGTCCTGCGACGATGCGCACGTAGTCGCGCGTCTCCCGGAACGGAGGGACACCGCCATGTTTCTTTACGGCGGCAGGGCCGGCATTGTAGGCCGCCAGCGCCAGACGCCAGGAGCCGAACTCGCGGTATTGCATCTTCAGATAGCGTGCGCCGCCTTCGAGGTTCTGCTCCGGGTCCAGTGGGTCGACCCGAAGATCACGCGCAGTGTCCGGCATCAGCTGCGCCAGCCCCAAAGCACCCTTGTGCGACTTTGCGGAAGGGTTCCATCCGGATTCCTGCTGCACCAGACGCAGGAACAGGTCTTCGGGCACATCATGCCGGCGCGCCGCATCCCGAGCGACGTCGAGGAATGGTCCGTCATATTTCCCGACGAATTTCACCGTGTCCCACTTGGTGGGCGTCACCACTGTTGGTGGTTGAAGCCGGACTGAATCCCGGTACTGGCTGGCGGCGCGGGTGTCGAGGATCTTCGTTTGCGACAGAAAAAGCGAGTTGCGGCTCTTGGAGGAGACGGTCTCCGCCGATGCGGCGGGCGCCAGCACGGCAAATACCGTCAGGGCATGTAGCATCTGTCTTATCATCGTGTCGGTCGTCCACCTGTTCGTCTCGCAGCACTATAGCCAATCTGACCGCTCTTGCCAGCGAAACCGGCCATGGCCTTCGGCAGCGGGAGGGGTGCGAACGATGTTTCAACCCGTGCGGTGTCGGTATAGGGTTGGCGCAGATTGCCCGGCTGGCGGATTCGGATCACGTTTCCCCGGTATCGGGTCCGCGATTTGACGAAGAAAAAGGGGAGCGCGATGGCCGGCTCGGTGAACAAGGTAATTCTGATTGGCAATCTGGGCCGCGACCCGGAGGTGCGCTCCTTCCAGAACGGTGGCAAGGTCTGCAACCTGCGCATCGCGACGTCGGAGACCTGGAAGGACCGAAACACCGGTGAGCGCAAGGAGCGGACCGAATGGCATTCGGTCGCCATCTTCTCGGAACCGCTCGCGCGCGTGGCGGAGCAATACCTGCGCAAGGGCTCCAAGGTCTATATCGAAGGCCAGCTCGAGACGCGCAAGTGGCAGGACCAGTCCGGTCAGGACCGTTATTCCACCGAAGTGGTGCTGCGCCCCTACAATTCGACGCTGACAATGCTCGATGGGCGCGACGGCGGCGGGGGCGGCGGGGGCACCTTCGGCGGCGGCGGCGACAACACTGGTTATGACGACCGCGACAGCTACGGTGGCGACAGCGGCGGCAGCAGTGGCGGCGGCAAATCGAGCCCCTCGCCATCGCGCGATCTGGACGACGAAATCCCGTTCTGATGCAGACACTGTTCTGCGTTCGGACACTCGGTGTCGCAGACGCGGAACAGGCGCTGGAGCTCTATTCCGAGCTGACCTATGGCCCTGCCTGCCGTGATCCTTCCGCCTTCCTGGCTGTCCTTGCCCATCCGGGAACCCGGATATTTGGCGCAGACAGTGCCGGGTTGATACTCGGGATGGTCACCTTGCATATTTTACCCAATGTTACATGGGATGCGCGGCCCTACGCGTTGATCGAGAATGTCGTGACCCGCGCAGACCGGCGCGGCAAGGGGATCGGCCGCAAGGTCATGCAGACCGCGATTGACGCGGCCTGGGCATCGGATGCCTACAAGATCATGCTGATGACCGGACAACGGCGTGGAGCGGCGGGATTTTACGAAGCGCTGGGGTTCTCGTCGGAAGACAAACAGGCCATGGTCATGCGTTCAGCATAGCGGCTTTACTCCCTCAGTGCATCCTGCAACACGCCAAGCACAGCGTCACGCGGCACTTCCGACGTGAGGAAGGCCTCGCCAATCCCCCGCGCAAGGATGAAGCGGAGCTTGCCCTGAACCACCTTCTTGTCCTGCCCCATGAGATCGAGCAATGCTGACGCATCCGGCAACGAACCGGAAATATCATGCAGATCGGTCTTCATCCCCATCGCCTTGAGATGCGTGCGCACCCGGCTGGGATCCTCCTGACTGCAGAGCCCGAGCCGGGCCGACAGCTCGAAGGCGAGCGCACAGCCGATCGCCACCCCCTCCCCGTGCAGGAGCCGGTCCGAGTACCCCGTTGCCGCCTCCAGCGCATGGCCGAAGGTATGTCCGAGGTTGAGCAGCGCGCGGTCACCTTGTTCGGTCTCGTCGCGCACCACGATGTCGGCCTTCATCTGAACCGAGCGCCGGATCGCCTCGACCCGTGCCACCTCGTCGCCCTGCTCGAGTGCCGGACCATTGATTTCAAGCCATTCGAAGAAATCCGCATCCCCCAGAAGGCCGTATTTCACCACTTCGCCATAGCCCGCCAGAAAGTCGCGCGGCGTGAGCGTGCCCAGCACATCGCTGTCGGCCAGCACCAGTACCGGCTGGTGAAAAGCGCCGATGAGGTTCTTGCCTTGGCTTGCATTGATTCCGGTCTTGCCACCAACGGAGCTGTCCACCTGTGCCAGCAGGGTCGTCGGAATTTGCACGAACCGCACCCCGCGCCGCAGGATCGCCGACGCAAAGCCTACCAGATCGCCGATGACGCCACCCCCGAAGGCCAGCACAAGATCGCCACGTTCGACCTTCTGATCGAGCAGCCAGTCCACGCATCGCATGAGGTGCGGCCAGCTTTTCGTGGCCTCGCCCGGCGGCAGGCTCAGCGCCGTCATCGACACGCCTGCCTGTTTCAGCCCGGCTTCGAGCGCGCCAAGATGAAGCGTGCCCACCGTATCGTCGGTGATCACGGCCACTTTCGGGCGCGCAAGCAAGGGCGCGATTTCCGCGCCTGCCCGGTCGATCAGTCCCGGTCCGATGCGCACGTCATAGGCGCGACCGGGCAAAGGCACATGTACAGTCTCACGCATCCGTCGCCTCCAGGACATCGGGTCGGGAAAGAAGCGCATCGGCCACCCGTTTCGCCATCATCTCGATCGAGACGGGCGGCGCGCAGGGCACGCGCAGATCGGCCTTGCTGTACTCGGGCACGCGCTTGGAAACCAGCTCCTCGAGGGTGGCCCGCGGGTTGGCGGTCCGCAGCAAGGGTCGCGTGTCGCGGTGCCGTACCCGGCTCCACAACAGATCCGTATCCGCATCGAGCCAGACCGCGACGCCATGCTTCGATATCGCGTTTCGGTTGACCTCCGACAGAAAGGCACCGCCGCCGGTTGAAAGAACACAGGCGGAGCCGCGCAGGAGGCGCTGAATGACTTCCGCTTCCCGCGCGCGGAAGAACGCTTCCCCGTCGCGGGCAAAGATCTCGGGCACGCTCATGTTCGCCGCCGCCTCGATCTCCTGGTCCGAATCAAGGAAGGGAACCGTCAGAAGCTGCGCCAGAGCGCGCCCGACAGCGGTTTTCCCGGCGCCCATCATGCCCACCATCACGATCGTTTTCTTCAACCGCAGGTGATGCGCTGGTGTGACATCGGCTGTTGATTGCTGAAAATCGCTCATAACGGACTGAATGACGTGATATTGATGAAAAGGCCATATATAAGTTGAAGAAAACGGCAGGCAATCGAAGGCAGTTCGGATCGATGTTCAGAATTATAAAGGTGTTGTTCTACCTCGCCATTCTTGGTGGCATTGGGCTTGTGGGATACGCTTATGTCGGCCCGTTTTTCGGGGCGGATTTCTCCGCGCCGCAATCAGAGCAGCGTGTTCCCGTGACGCTTGATGCCGAATAGCTCTTCCCTTTTTTCCCTGCTGACGGTGCTTGGAGCTTTTGTCGGTCAGGTGAGCCTTGCGCAGGACCAGCCCCTTTCCGTCATCGACTGGGTGCAACAGCATCCGAACCAGCCGCCGATCACTTCCGTGGGCCTGCCGAACCCGCTCGAGCCTCCTGTCGCCCCCACCGCCGTAATCCCGCAGGTCGAGGTGGCGCCGCTCGCGCAAGACGCGGTGCGGATCATCGGTCTGGTGCCAGCGACGGTCACCGGCCTGCCACAGGACCTCTGGCGCGGCAGCGATCCGCGCAGTCTGAGCATGCAGGTCGCAAATCTGCCCGATTTCGGCCTGCCCGCAGCCCAGGCGCTGATGTATACCCTCCTGCTCACCGAGGCGCTGGGGCCCGGAACGGATGCCCAGGAAGAGGATCTCTTCACCCTCGCGCGGGTCAATGCGCTTCTGCGGTTCGGGGCGCTCGACGCCGCGATGGCGCTGATCGAGCAGGCCGACGTGACACGCGATGTGGCGCATTTCTCCGCCTATCTCGATATCGCCCTGCTCACCGGTGCGGAGGATACGGCCTGTGCGACACTGGCGCAGAACCGCCATCTTGCGCCCTCCTACGCGCATATGATTTTCTGCACCCTTCGCGGGGGCGAGTTCAATGACGCGGCCCTGGTCTTCGATACCGCCACGACGCTTGGATTGCTGAGCCCGCAGGAAGAAACGCTGCTGGCCTTGTTCCTTGATGCAGAGCTGGCCGATACGACGGATCCGCTGCCCCCGCCCGAGAACGTGACGCCCCTGCTCTTCCGGCTCTACGAGACCCTCGGCGAGCCTCTGCCGACGCGCGGACTGCCACGGGCCTTCGCCGTGGCGGACCTGCGCGACGTGGCGGGATGGAAGCAGCAGATTGAAGCCGCCGAGCGTCTGGCGCGATCGGGCGCTCTGCCCCCGAATGCGCTCCTCGGTCTTTACACCGAGCGCGAACCCGCCGCCTCGGGAGGGACATGGGACCGCGTGGAGGCCGTGCAACGCTTCGACACGGCGCTCCGGACCGGATCGTCGGAGGCGGTCTCGAAAACCCTGCCCGAGGCCTGGGCGGCGATGCAGTCCGAGGCACTCGAAGTGGTTTTCTCCTCGCTCTTTGCGCGCGACCTCGCGGCCTTCACGCTGGAGGCACGCGCCGCCACGATCGCGGGAACCATGTCGCTCCTGTCGCAGGACTACCAGACCGCGGGTCTTGCCACACCGGATGCGCTTCTGAAGGCGGTCGCCCAAGGCAACGTGCAGGGCGTCGCGGTCGATACGCCGCAGGCGCAATCCGTGGCTCTTGGGTTCGGCGCGGACTCGGCGCGCGCGGACCTGGTTTCCATGGCCGCCGACGGGCGCCGGGGCGAAGCGATCCTGCGGGCGCTGGTACTGCTCGAATCCGGTGCGTCGGGTGATCCGGTATCGCTGGCGGCTGCTCTTGGCACGCTGCGCGCGCTGGGGCTTGAGGACACCATGCGCCGGGCCGCACTGCAGGTGCTTCTACTGGATCGCTACAGAGGATGACGCTGTCATGAGCGAGCGCCATTGGATATCCGCATTTCTCGAAGCGCAGGCGGCGGAGCTCGGTGCCGCGCGCAACACGCTGCTTGCCTACGGGCGCGACCTCACGGATTTCGACGCATGGCTCAGCAATCGCTCCTTGGGTTTTGCGGGTGTCACCAAGGCGGATGTGGAAGGCTATCTGGTGCATTGCGATGCGCAGGGCCTGTCCCCCGCCACCCGCGCGCGCCGCCTTTCCGCGATAAAGCAACTCTATCGTTTCGCCTTCGAGGAAGGCTGGCGCGAGGACAACCCGGCGGTTCAGATCGCGGGCCCGGGCCAGGGCAAGCGCCTGCCGCAGACCCTTTCGGAGGCGGAAGTCGACCGGCTGCTCGAGGCAGCGCGGTGCTCGGGACGCAACCCGGTCGAGCGGGACCGGAACACTTGCCTGATGGAGCTGCTCTATGCGACGGGCATGCGCGTCTCGGAACTCGTAAGCCTGCCAGTCAGCGCCGCACGGGGTGATCCGAGAATGCTCCTGATATCGGGCAAGGGTGGCAAGGAGCGCATGGTGCCACTCTCGGCACCTGCGCGCGAAGCCCTGTCGGCCTGGCTCAAGCGTCGTGATACCGCGGAAGCCGAGAAAAAGTCCAAGGGGTTGCCCGCGTCCAGACATCTTTTTCCCTCGCACGGCGCCCAGGGGTATCTGACGCGTCACCGCTTCTACCTGCTGATCAAGGAATTCGCCGTTGCAGGTGGTGTCGCGCCGTCAAAGGTCACACCGCACAAGCTGCGACATGCTTTCGCGACGCATCTTCTGGCCAACGGCGCCGATCTGCGCTCGATCCAGACGCTGCTCGGCCATGCGGATGTGGCGACCACGGAAATCTACACCCATGTGCTCGAAGCACGCCTGTCCGATCTGGTGCTGAACCATCACCCGCTGTCGGAAAAGCCCCGGCGCAAGCTACCCGGCAAGATCTCCTCGGACGGCCAGTAGCCCGAGTCCAGTGCAAGATCATAGCCTTGGGTCAACCCGGCGCGGACCATGTCACTGACCGCCGCCGCCACGTCATAGCGCAACGGCCTGAAATCGACCTCGCCCTTGTCCAGTACCGCAAAGCGGGTGTCCGGGCTGCCGTCGTTCGGCGGCATGCCGATCACGCCGGCATTGATCCAGCGGCCTTTCGTCGTGTCGCGCAGGAAGGGCAAGCCGCAGTGTCCGGCGATCACGTGCTGCACAGGACCGCACAGGGCCTCGACAAGCGCCCATTCCTCGCGAAAGGCGGTCTCCTCGGACACCGGCCAGAGGAAACGCGCGATATTGCTCACACCACCGTGGATCACCGCATAGCGCCCACCGTGATGGCGAAACCTGATCACATCCGGGCAGGCGGCCATCCAGGCCCGGTGCTTCGCGACAAGCCGCTGACCGGCAAAGCCATACCATCCGGCGCTCAAGAGGTCGCAGGTGCTGCCCGCGTCGAAACCGCATCCGCAATCGGGCGCATCCTTAGCCAGTTGTTTCTCGCAGTTGCCGGCAACTACCGCCACCCCTGCCTCCATGAGCAGATCGACCGTGCCCGCCGGATCGCCGCAATAGGCGACCACATCCCCGGTGCAGATCATCGATTCCATGGGCACGTCCAACCCCCGCGCCGTATCGAGGAGCGCCTGAAGCGCCTGCAGGTTGGAATACGGCCCGCCAAAGAGCAACACCGGGCCCTCCAAAGTGCCCAGATCCCGCACCACGGCTCCATCCTCCCTTGATTGCACGCAGCGCGACCCCCATAACCTCAGCATCACTCATAAAGGTACTCTCTCAAATGGACCCCGCTTCGGCAACCTTCGACACTGCATTCTGGATGACAGCCGGTTTCATTCTGCTGCTTCTGGTCTGCTCTGGCTTCTTCTCCGGCTCGGAGACGGCATTGACCGCGGCATCGCGCGGCAAACTGCGCACCCAGGCCGACAAGGGCAACGCAGGCGCTGAGCGCGCGCTGAAGATCACCGAAGACAACGAGCGCCTGATCGGCTCGGTTCTGCTTGGTAACAACCTCGTGAACATTCTGGCCGCCTCGCTGGCCACAGCGCTTTTCACCCGTGCCTTCGGCGAGAGCGGCGTGGCGATCGCGACACTTGTAATGACCTTTCTGGTTCTGATCTTCGCGGAAGTCCTGCCCAAGACCTATGCCATCACCAACGCAGAGCGTGCTGCGGCACTGGTATCGCGCCCGATCATGTTCATCGTGACGATCTTCTCCCCAGTGGTCGCCGCGGTCCGTCTGCTTGTGCGCGGCGTCCTGCGCGTTTTCGGCGTGCAGATCGATCCCGACAGCAACATTCTGGCGGTGCGCGAGGAAATCGAGGGCGCCTTGCAACTGGGCCACTCCGAAGGGGTAGTTGAAAAAGAGCACCGCGACCGGATCCTCGGTGCGCTCGATCTCAATGAACGTGTGGTCGAGGAGATCATGCTCCATCGCTCCGGCATCGAGATGATCAACGCCGACGACACGCCGGGAGAGATCCTTGATCAATGTCTGCAATCCAGCCACACGCGGCTCCCGGTCTACCGTGGCGATCAGGAAAACATCATCGGCGTGATCCATGCCAAGGATCTTCTGCGCGCGATGTACAAGATCATCGGCGGCCCCGAAGGCGATGCCAAGAAGCTGAAATCCTTCAAGATCACCGATGTGGCGATGAAGCCCTACTTCGTGCCGGAAACCTCCACGCTGGACGAGCAGATGCGCCAGTTCCTGCGCCGTCGCACGCATTTCGCGCTGGTGGTGGACGAATATGGCTCGCTGCAAGGGCTGATCACGCTGGAGGATATTCTGGAGGAAATCGTCGGGGAGATCACCGACGAATTCGACCCGCATGCCGAACACCCGGTGCGCAAGGCCGAGGACGGCAATTTCCTGATCGAAGGCGCGATGACGATCCGCGACCTCAACCGCGCGACCGACTGGAACCTGCCCGACGACGAGGCGAACACGGTCGCGGGGCTTGTGATCCACGAGGCGCAGATGATCCCCACCACCGGGCAGGTCTTCAACTTCCACGGCTTCCGCTTCGAAGTGCGCGCGCGGCAGGGCAACCGGATCACCGAGTTGAAGATTCGTCCCCTCTGAGGGTCAGGCCGCCCGCATCACTGGACCGGTTCGACCAG
The DNA here is from genome assembly GCA_963715055.1 of uncultured Alphaproteobacteria bacterium. Lineage (GTDB taxonomy): Bacteria > Pseudomonadota > Alphaproteobacteria > Rhodobacterales > Rhodobacteraceae > CAVQRB01. The sequence goes on from CAVQRB010000001.1 coordinate 458,547, forward strand.
CGGCTTGCCCTTGTCGACGACATGAACCGTGGTGACGATCATCGGCTTGTCGCCGGTGACCGTGAAACCGCCATGGACCATGCCTCTGGGAAAACTCAGGGCGACGCCGTCGGAAAACGCGATGTCCTCGCCATCAAGGGTACGCGCGGTGCCACCCTGCATGACAATGGCATGTTCGTCGCCGGGATGCCTGTGCAGCGGGACGGTGCCGCCGGGCATGATGACGAGCCGTGCGACCACAACCTCCATCTGAGGCACATTGCTCAGATCCGCCCGGTTCAACTCGGTCCTCTCGATCAGGTTTTCGGCTGAGGCAGCACCTGACACAACTGCAAGCAAAGAGATCGCCGCGAGGCGCTGCACTGTTTTCCGCATGGCGACATTCCTCCATTCAAAATACGTCCGCCAAACAAGCATAGCACAAGCTGCACTACTTTTGCGGGCAATCATCTTCGTCTGCTACCGCTGCGCCGTCTGACCCCTGGAACATCCAACAGCGTCTGTTTGCGAAATCTTATGTCGGAATTGACAGGGCTCATCGTTTGGAAATCGCGCAAAAAAGCAGCAACAAAGGGTTGGAACTTGAATGCTGGACCGTCGTATCCCCGAATGGCTACGCCATGCGCCGACGCCGGGGGTGCGCGGTTTCGCGGTCCTGTCGGGATTCGAAGCGGTGGCGCGCGGCATCCTCATTTCGGTGATGCCGATCACGGTCTACGAGATCCTGCAGGACGCGCAGATCGTCTCCGAAGTCTACTTTGCCGTCGGGCTCCTGTCGCTTGTCATCGCCTTGCTGGTGCCCTGGATGTCGCGATATGTTCCGCGCCGCTATCTCTATTCATCGGGCTGCCTCACTTACCTTTCAGGAAGCCTTCTGGCACTCACCGGCACAGCAGCGGGCGTGATCGCGGGACTGGCCATGCTGACCGTCGCCACCGTCGTCACCTTCATCAGCATCAACGCATACCTGCTCGACTACATTGAGAAATCCCAGATAGGCAAGGTTGAGACGACCAAGCTCTTCTATTCCGCGCTTGGCTGGACGCTGGGTCCCGGTCTCGGCGTCACCCTGAAAACCTGGTGGGAGCCCGCACCCTTTCTGATCGCGGCCATGGCAGCTTTCTGCATGCTCGCGGTTTTCCTTTACCTGCGCCTCGGCAATGGCAAGCTGATCACCCGCGCCAAGGCGCCTGCCCCGAACCCGCTTGCCTTCCTGCCCCGCTTCCTCGCGCAGCCGCGCCTGATCGCGGGCTGGCTCTTTGCGGTGATCCGGTCCTGCGGCTGGTGGGTCTATGTGGTCTACATGCCGATCTATGTGGTCCAGTCCGGCCTCGGCTCCGAACTGGGCGGATGGCTTTTGTCCCTGACCAACGGCACGCTCTTCCTCACGCCCTTGATGCTGCGCTGGATGCAACGGCGCTCGGTGCGCACGGCCGTTCGAACGGGTTTTGCCGTTTCGGGCCTGCTCTTCATTGCGGCGACCTTTGTGGCAGGCACGCCGCCCATCACGCTTGTCGTGCTTTGGCTGGGCTCGTGCTTCCTGATCCTGCTGGACGTAAGCGGCGGCTTGCCCTTCCTGCTCGCGGTCAAACCCTCGGAACGGACGGAAATGTCCGCGATCTATGCCTCCTACCGTGACGTGTCGGGCGTGCTGACACCTGGCGCGGCCTGGGTCCTGCTGCTTTTCGGTCCGGTTTCCACCGTTTTCGCGGCCTCCGGCGTGGCGCTTCTGGGCTGCTGGGTCATGGCGCGCAAGCTGCACCCCAAGCTCGGCAAGGAGCGGATCGCCTATGCGCCTGCTGCCGTTCCGGCGCCCAAAAAAGCCGCTGCCTAGGCGCGCAGCCTTTCTCCCTTGGGATCAAAAGGTGGCTCTGGCAGGATCGTGGCCTTGTGCGGCTTGCCCAGAACCATCACCTCGACTTTGTCGCCTGGCTCGGCGTCCTTCACGTAGCCCAAGGCAAGACTCATCCCCACCCCATAGCCGTATGCGCCCGAGGTCACGCGCCCGATGCCCTTGCCGTCCCTGAAGATCGGCTCACCGCCCGTGGCGTCGGCATTGGAGGCATCGGTCTGCGCGCTGTCGAGAGCAAGAATGACCAGATGTTCCCGCGCTGGCTTCGCGAGGGTCTCGGCGACGGCGGATTTGTTGAGGAAGTCCTTCTCCATCTTGCACAGACGATCGAGCCCCACTTCCTGCGGCCAGTATTCGGGCGAATACTCACGGCTCCAGGAACCATAGCCTTTTTCAACCCGAAGCGACATCAGCGCGCGAGAGCCCACCGGCCCTGCCCCGACGGCCTTGCCGGCCTCGAGCAAGACCTCGAAGAGCCTTGCCTGATCTTCTGCGGCACAATGCAACTCCCAGCCCAGATCGCCGGTAAAGGACACCCTGAGCGCCAGCACCCGGATACCCGCGAGTTCGATCCATTGCGACCGCATGAAGGGGAAATCCGCTGTGGCGAGGGAGGCATTGGTCAGCCGTTGCAGCATGTCCCGCGATTTCGGACCCGCCACGTTGAAGCCGCAGACGTCGACGGTTTTGCTTTCAAACGTCGTCCCCTCCGGCAGCGGCACCTGCTTGAAGAAGCGCTGGTGATAGCGTTCCGCCATGCCCGAGCCAATGATCCAGAACTCATCCTCTCCCAGCCGCGTCACGGTGAAATCGCCCGCGATCCCACCGCGCTTGCCGATGAGCGGTGTGAGGCAGGAGCGACCCACCGATTTGGGCATCGTGTTGGCGAAAACCGCGTTGAGCCAGTCCTCCGCCCCCGGTCCCTTGCAGGTGTATTTGGCGAAGTTGGAGATGTCGATGATGCCCGCATGCTCGCGCAGCATCCGGGCCTCGCGCCCCACGATCTCCCACCAACCCTGCCGGGTGAAACCGTGGGTTTCATCCGCAGCCCCCACGGTGTCGCCGAAATACAAGGGATGTTCCCAGCCGTAGTTGAGGCCGAAGACAGCGCCCATATCCTTCTGCATCTGGTAAACCGAACGCACCCGTACGGGGCGCCCTGCGGCGCGTTCCTCGTTCGGAAAGTGTATCTTGAAGCGGTTGGCGTATTGATCGCCAACCTTGGCCTTGGTGAATTTCTTGTCAGCCCAGTCTCCGAAACGCGCCATGTCCCAGGCGAACATGTCGTAGCGGGTCTCGCCGGTGACGATCCAGTCGGCGGCCAGAAGCCCCATGCCACCCGATTGCGAGAAGCCCGGGATGATGCCGTTGCAACAGAAATAATTGCTGAGTTCCGGCACCGGGCCAAAAAGCACGTTGCTGTCGGGCGACCATATCATCGGGCCGTTGATCACCCGCTTGATCCCCGCCTCGCCCACGGCGGGCACCCGTTCGATGGCGCGCATCATGTTGTCCTCGATCCGCTCCAGATCATCGGCGAAAAGCTCGTGGCCAAAGCCTTGCGGCGTGCCCTCCTCGGCCCAGAACCGCAGATCCTTCTCATAGGCGCCGACCAGCAACCCCTTGCCTTCCTGGCGCAGGTAATATTCGCCGTCCCGGTCCGCCACAGAGGGCAGACGCCGGTCGAGCCCGGCAATCTCCGCGATGGTCTCGGTCACGAAATACTGGTGTTCGGTCGGTTGCAGCGGCAGTGTGAGCCCGGCCAGCGCCGCGACTTCCCGCCCCCAGAGACCGGCGGCATTCACGATCCACTGCGTGGCAATGTCGCCTTTTTCGGTGCGCACGATCCAGGTGCCATCGGGCTGCTGTTCGGTACCGGTGACAGGGCAGAAGCGGATGATCTCGGCCCCGTTCTGCCGCGCGCCGGTGGCATAGGCATTGGTCACGCCCGAGGGGTCCACGTTGCCGCCGTTCTCCTCGTACATGATGCAGCGGATGCCGTCGTAATTGACCAGCGGATGCAACTCCTCAGCCTCCGCCCGGCTGACCTCCCTGAACGGCAGACCGTAGTATTTCGCCTTGGCCGCTTGCAGGCGCAGCTGGTGCTCGCGGGCTTCGGTCTGGGCGAGATAGAGCGAGCCTGGTTGGAACACGCCGCAAGACTGGCCGGTTTCGGCTTCCAGCCTGTTGTAGAGATCCATCGTGTAGTTCTGGATCCGCGTGATGTTGTTGTTGTCATGCAGCCCGTGGATGTTGGCCGCCGCATGCCAGGTGGAGCCGGAGGTCAGCTCCGAGCGTTCCAGCAGCACCACATCCGTCCAGCCGAGCTTCGTCAGGTGGTAGAGGATGGAGCAGCCAATGACGCCGCCTCCGATGACAACGGCCTGAGCATGGGTGCGCATGGAGCATTTCCTTGGTGCGATTGCGATTTGGGGGAATTTGCGCCCGCCAGCCCAAAGGTGATTGCCCTTTCCCGACATATCCGGTCGCGCGGATACAAGTCGCCAAGTTTCACTTCGCGCGGGTTTTGCAATTGCCAGTTCGGCCTGTGGCTGACACGATCCGAACCAATTGGAACAAAGGAATTGACATGGCCCGGCTCAAACATCGCCTGAAGCATACCGATGATCGTTTCGCGATTCACGTCTGCACCATTCCCTCCGCCACGGTGACGCAGGCCATGGCCGCCGCGGGGGCGGACGGAATTCTCATCGACATGGAGCATGGCGCGGTAGACTACGGCACGGCCCATGCGATGATCGCCGCAACCGCCGGCACTGACTGCGCCGCCATCGTCCGGATCGCAGAAAATGATCCCGCGCAGGCCAAAAGAGTGCTGGATCTGGGCGCTGAGGGCGTCTGCTTTCCGCTGATCCGCACGGCTGAGGATGCGGCCCGGGCCGTGGCCGCCATGCGCTATCCGCCGCGCGGTGTGAGGGGCTTTGGCCCTTTCATAGCGCAGTCGCGCTGGCAATCCTCGCTGCCTTCCTTTCGTGAAGATAGCGAGGATCATCTGATCTGTGTCCTTCTGATAGAGACGCGAGAGGCAGTCGAGAATATTGAAGCGATCTGTGCTGTGGAAGGCGTCGATCTGCTGGTGACAGCGATGTTTGATCTGACGACGGATCTGGGCCATATGGGCGACTTCAATCATCCCGATGTCATCGACGCGCGAATGAGTATCGAAAAGGCGGCCTTTACGGCAGGCATCCCGCTAAGCAGCAATGCCTTGAGCGAGGAAATGGCACTTGATCTGTTTCAACGCGGCTACCGAGGCATTGCCGGATTCGATCTTCTGTGGCTGCGGGAGAAAACGGCAGCGTTCAAGTCCTGGACCAAGACCTAGGAATCCGCAAGCATGATCACGTCTTCCGGTGTCTTCGAGCGCAAACGATCACGATCTTCATCGGAATCAAAGGCTTGAAGAGCGCGGTTGAAGCTGATTGCCGCTCGTCGTCGGGCCGCGCGGCACAGCTCTGCATCAGGATGCTCTGCCAAGGCCGCGAGGCTGCTTTGGAGGCGTTGCTGCACCTCCACGATGCCCGCCCCGTCCCGCGCGAGCGCAGCAAAGGCGTCCTCCAGAAGGTCATCTGCGTCGAGAGGCCGGACGTGGAGCCGCTTGTAGCGTGGCTCCACGTCTCCCGCGGTCTCGTCCCGATAGGCCGACAGAATGCGCGTGGCGCGGGTGATTACGTCTATTGCCGTGCCGGGATCGTTGATCCCCGGCGAAAGCGCTTTCGAGCCGATCTCTCCCATGACCAGCAATCCCAGGCGCGGGTCCTGATCGTAAGTCCGCACATCTCCGAGAATGATGGTTTCGCGCAAGGCGTCCTGCAGGCTGTCCTTATCGCAGTCCTTTTCCCCGTCATCCCGGTCAACCGCCATCAGAAGCGGTTCGTTCAGATGCACGAAACTGCCCAGCGACGCGGTAAGGTACAACTCGAGCCCATGCCGCTTGGCCGCGGTATTCAGTGCCTCGGGATAAATGTGTTGCACATAGCCACTTTTCCAGGCCCGGAGCGGCCTTGCCTTTTCGGGCGCATCGCCAGTCCAGGGCACGGCGCCGAGACACGGGGTTTCCAGCCTTTCGATGAACTGCGCCCGGGTGATCTCCTCGACCTGGCGCGTGGTATCGAGAAGGCTGCCGAAGGTTTGCAGATGCAGGACCCAGCGGATCAGGCTGTAGACGACGAAGGCCAGCACCAGAACGGTCATCACGAAGAGCACCAGCGCCCGCTCGTCGATGAAAATGCCGAATTCGCGCAACACGATGGCAACCAACGCATAGACATAGGCACCAATGAAGGCCGCCAGCGTGTTCTGCGTGGTCGGGTCCTGCATGATCAACTGATGCACCCGCGGCGTGAACTGGTTCGATGTGGCGCGGTAAACGGTCACCATGACCGTGAGCGAAAAGGTCGTGACCGCCAGCATCGCCGAGGCGATGAGCTGCAGCAGCCGGTCGGCCGCCGCCCCGGTCAGTTGCGAGCCGATCCGTGCTGGCACGAAGGTTTCGATGACATGCGCCAGTCCCAGCGCCACGAAGGCCATGAGACCCATGATCACGACGCGCAGCCAAAGCTGCCGTAGAAGGCTGCGCGCCTTGCGCAGCACCGTGTCGGGCGAGAGCAGGTCGAAAATCATCACCGGAAACCTCGCTCAGCTGTATTTTGTTCCATAAATCACTTACGACAGCCAGTGTCGGAAATGGCAAGTCCGGACTGCTCCCGATCCGTACACTCCGGCCAAATTGCGAAAGGCCCAGCCCATGAAAACCACCACCCGTGTTGTCGTCATCGGCGGGGGCGTCGTTGGCGCTTCCGTACTTTATCACCTGACCAAACTGGGCTGGTCGGACGTGATGTTGCTGGAGCGATCGGAACTGACCTCGGGCTCCACCTGGCATGCGGCGGGCGGGTTTCACACGCTCAACGGCGACACCAACATGGCCGCGCTTCAGGGCTATACCATACGCCTTTACAAGGAGTTGGAGGAGATCACCGGCATGTCCTGTGGCCTGCACCATGTGGGCGGGGTGACACTGGCCGACAACCGCGACCGCTTCGACATGATGCTGGCGGAACGCGCGAAACATCGCTTCATGGGCCTCGATACGGAAATCGTGGGCCCCGAAGAGATCGCGAAGATCGCCCCGATCACAAATCTCGACGGGATCATCGGCGGGCTCTACGACCCGCTCGACGGACACCTTGATCCTTCGGGCACGACCCACGCCTATGCCAAGGCCGCGCGAATGGGCGGTGCCACAATCGAGACGCACTGCATGGTGCGTGAGACCAATCCGCGCCCCGATGGCACCTGGGATGTGGTCACCGACAAGGGTACGATCCATGCCGAGCATGTCGTCAATGCGGGCGGTCTCTGGGCGCGCGAGGTGGGTGCGATGGCGGGCGTCTACTTCCCGCTGCACCCGATGGAGCATCAATACATTGTCACCGACGATATTCCCGAGATCTACAACCGTAGCGCCGAACATCCGCATGTGATGGATCCCGCGGGCGAAAGTTATCTGCGGCAGGAAGGCCGCGGGCTCTGCATTGGCTTCTACGAACAGCCCTGCAAACCCTGGGCCGTCGATGGCACGCCCTGGACCTTTGGCCATGAACTCCTGCCGGATGACTTTGACAAGATAGCGGACAGCATTGATTTCGCTTACAAACGCTTTCCCGTTCTGGCCACCGCAGGTGTGAAATCGGTGATCCACGGCCCCTTCACCTTCGCGCCTGATGGCAACCCGCTGGTCGGTCCGGTGCCGGGGCTGCGCAATTACTGGTCGGCCTGCGGCGTGATGGCCGGGTTCAGCCAGGGCGGCGGTGTCGGGCTGACGCTGGCGCAATGGATGATCGAGGGCGAACCGGAGCGCGATGTGATGGCGATGGATGTGGCGCGCTTCGGCAAATGGATCAATCCGGGCTATACCCGTCTGAAAGTGACCGAAAACTACCAGAAACGCTTCTCCGTCTCCTACCCGAACGAGGAATTGCCAGCGGCACGCCCCCTGCGCACGACACCGATGTATGACATTTTCACCAGCATGGGGGCAGTCTGGGGCCAGCAATACGGGCTCGAGGTGGTCAACTACTTCGCCCAAGGCCAAGAACCCACGTTCGAGACACCATCCTTCCGGCGCTCGGATGCCTTCGACGCCACCGCACGGGAGGTTAAGGCCGTCCGGCAAGCTGTTGGGATCAATGAACTACAGAACTTCGGAAAATACCGCGTCACAGGCCCCGGCGCACGTGACTGGCTCGACTGGATCATGGCCGGGCGGGTGCCGCAACCTGGACGGCTCAGCCTGACGCCCATGCTGTCGGAGAAGGGCAAACTGATCGGCGATTTCACGATCTCCTGTCTTGGCGCAGACGAGTTTCAGCTGACGGCCTCCTACGGCGCGCAGTCCTATCACATGCGCTGGTTCGAGCAACACGCGCGCCCGGACGTGCAGGTGCAGAATGTCTCCGATACGCGCACGGGCTTCCAGATCGCGGGGCCTCGCGCCCGTGAGGTGCTTGCAGCCTGCACCCGCGCAGATGTCACAACGCTGAAATTCCTCGATGTGCGAAAGCTGACCGTGGGCATGACCGACTGCCTTGTCCAACGGGTCAGCTACACTGGCGATCTGGGTTATGAGATCTACTGTGATCCCATGGACCAGCGTGCCCTCTGGCAGGTGCTATGGCAGGCCGGCTCCGCCTGTGGGATGGTGCCTTTCGGGATGCGCGCGATGATGTCCCTGCGTCTCGACCGGTTCTTCGGCAGCTGGATGGCGGAATTCTCTCCCGATTACACGCCAGCCGAAACTGGCCTGGATCGCTTCATCCAGTTCAGCAAAAACAGTGACTTCATCGGCAAGGCTCCTGCAATGGATGAACACGCGACCGGGCCGGCGCGACGTCTTGTGAGCTTTCGCGTCGATGCGGCGGATGCAGACGTCCACGGCTATGAGCCGATCTGGCTGGACGGTAAAGTCGTGGGCTTTTGCACTTCGGGCGGTTTCGCACATCACACCGGTACCTCCATCGCGCTCGGGTTCCTTCCCAGTGATCGGGTCGCGGACTGCCCGGCGGTGGAGATCGAGATCCTCGGCGAGATGCGGCCCGCTCAGATGATCACCGAGCCGCTGTTCGATCCTGACGGCAGCCGAATGCGGGGATGAGGCGCGAATTGTTCCGGCAAGGTGAATCGTGTACCGCTCCGCATGAGCATTCTACTGACATTTCGGTGCCGGCCCAATGAGCAACCTGACGACCTTCGATATCCCGATCCTCATCCTCGCCGCGGGGCAGTCGCGGCGGATGCGTGGCACCGACAAGCTGCTCGAGCCGGTCGATGACATCCCCCTGCTGCGCCGCCAGGCGAAGGCTGCGCGCGCCGTCACCCGGTCTCGTGTCATCGTGACCGTGCCGCCCGCACCGCATGCGCGTCACGATGTGCTGGAGGGGCTCGATGTGGAGCTTCTGAGCGTGCCGGACGCCGATGAAGGCATCAGCGCCAGCCTGCGCAGTGGCGTCGCAGAGCTTGAGGAGGCCCCGGCGCTGATGATCCTGCTCGGCGATCTGCCCGAACTCACGGCAAACGATCTGAGGCGCGTGATGAGTGCTGTCGATCTCGCCGGCGATACGCTTATCTGGCGCGGCGCGACACTGGAGGGCAAGCCCGGTCATCCGATCGTGATCCGCAGCACGCTCTACGATGGTTTCCTCGGCCTCGACGGCGACAATGGCGGCAAGGACATCCTGTCCTCAAGACGGCACAAGATGCATCTGGTCAAACTGGCGGGCGAGCGGGCCTTGCGCGATCTCGACACGCCGGAAGAGTGGTCGCAATGGCGGACCGAGAAACTGGCTCAGGACAAGTGAAAACCGAAGAGTAGACGACCAGTGCTTGCGCGCCCCGGTCGTCCCGCACGCCTGCACCGCGCAGGTGCATGTGCCCCTGAGCAACCCTAGAGTGCCAGCAGACGCGCCTCGTAGCGCTTCAAGGATCGCCGCGCGGCCTGGTAGGAGCCGAGACCGCTTGCGGTGCCCAATTCCGGAAACAGCTCCATGATTTCAAGACGCTGTGCGTTGCCGATGCCGCGAAGACTCTCGTCGCCCGGCTGGAAACTCTCGGTCCAGGCCCCATCGGAAAGAATAACCTCGTGCTGCTCGAACATGAGATGGATGTAAGTGATCCATGGTACGTCCACGGCCTCGATGCCCGGCAGCGCGGTGAGGTGTTTTGCCGCCACGAGCACTTCATGTTCCTCGAAATAGAGCGATGTCTTGTCATTGGCGACCAACATGCGGTGGTTCGGGCTGACCAGCATGTCTTTCTCGGGCAGACCGTTTCCAAGCGCCCCCTTGGCGATCCGGATCGGCCTGAAATGCGGATTGCGTGTCAGTTCGGCCCCGGTCAACCCGCGCGCACCGTGCCAGCGAATTTCCTGTAACCCGTTGTCTCGGGTGATGACCCTGTCGCCTGCGCGCAATTGCTCGACCGGTCGCACCCCTTGCGGCGTGGCGATCAAGGTCCCGGGCGTGAAACAGGGCACACCGACGACATTTTCGATTTCCTCGAAAACAAGCTTGCCGGTGAAATGGCCATTTGCATCGAAGTATTTGACGAAACCATCTTCGCGATCGGGCGAGGTGTAGAAAACCTCCAGCGTTCCGTCGCCCGCGGATCCTGTCAGGTCGAGCGTGTCGAAATCATCACCGCCCTCGCCGCCGATCACGTGATCGAAGACGCCCACGTTCTTGAAAGTATCCCGGTCATCGCCGCCGTTCAGCGTATCGCAACCGCCTTCGCCGCCCAGGAGCGTGTCGTTGCCGGTGCCACCGTTGATGTCATCATTGCCGCGACCACCGTCGATGGTGTCGTCACCGGCGCCGCCGCGAAGCACATCATGACCCTCATCTCCGAAGATGGCATCGTCGCCGTTGCCCCCGCTGATGAAGTCATCGCCGGTACCGCCGCGCAGCGTATCGTCGCCATCGCCGCCGAAGATCGTGTCGTCGCCGGATCCGCCGTCAACGAAATCATCGCCATCTTCGGCGAGGACAGTATCGTCGCCCACGCCGGAAAAGACTTTGTCGTCTCCGTCGCCGGCCTCGACGATGTCATCGTCCGGCGCCTGCCCCGGCAGATTGGCGTCGCCTGCGTCGATCCGGTCGCCGTCCGGGTCGCCGGTATAGGCGAGATCGATGAGGTCGTCTCCGGCGGTGCCAGACACGATTCCGTCAGATGTCGGTACGGTCAGGATGTCCTTGTTGTAGACGGCGACGGAGTCGATTTTACCGTCGAAAAACTTGGTGTTGTTGTTCGGCCCTTCACGCACCTCCCGGGCACCGAAAGTGAAGTTTTCACCGTCTTCATCGTGCGTCGCGAGGGAAAGTCCCTTGGTGTCGAAATCGATCGTCTGGTTCGCCCCGGTGGTGAGGTTCTCGACCGTCAGCACGCCGCCCTTGCTGGCCGAGAAAGCGTAGCTGACCACCACATCGTCGCCCGGCCGGAAGAGATGTGCATTGGTACGCAGATTTAGCTCGGCACAGTCCGACATATGGGTCAGTTCGATACGACCATCCCCGGTCACACCGATGGCGAGATAGCCATCCTTCATCCGGTCGTTCCATTCGCCACGGTTCAGCAGAATGTCCGCCGACTGATGGGGTTGTGATCCCTGGCTGAACCTGACGACGATGGTCGCCTCGTCGATGTCGAAGGGGCGATCGTCACCGCTTGTCGTGAAATAGTCCTTGTGCCCGTCCAGAACCAGCTTGCCATCGCGGAAGGCAGCATCGCCGAAGGCATTGCCGTTTTGGGCGATGCCATCGGCCAACCCGGTGTCTGCGCGTTCGGAGCCCTTCAGGAAGTCCCAGAAGCCGATCAGGTGTTCTGAATTTGGGTCTCCGCTTCCGCTCGTCACTCTCAGCCTTCCCGATTTCTCATGTTCTCAAGTTGCAACCGCATGAGCGCCCATGCGTCGATGGCCGCGACGTCGTTCATCCAGGCGGAGTGGGCGTTCAAGGCCTTACAGTTCCGACAGGAGTGCGCGCTTGAGGGGTATCGATACCGAAGCGTAAAACAAAGGGAAAATTGTCCGAAACGCATCAAAATTATGGCAGACAAGCCTTGTTTCGCCGTTGCCATTCAACCTGCGGAGATGGTCGGCGCCGTTATTGTTTCCGTCATTAGGTTGCAAGCGCCGGGTTTTTCTCTGAAAGCTTGGTCATTCTGCGTCTTGCTGAAGCGCGCAGCCTTGATGTTGTTTCGATTTATGCAACATTGCCCGAGGACGCTCTGCTGAATTCAACCGGTACGGGTTGCGCCTCAATTTCGCCACAATACCATTCCGGGCGTCGGATTGGCATTTCGGTCTGCACAGAATGCGCTGCACACCGAATCAGCTTTGGAAAGTCCCTGGATGAGCGTCACACGGACCAGTCGGATAAAACCGCCTGGTGGTACCCAAGGCCGGACTCGAACCGGCACGCCTCGCGGCGGGGGATTTTGAATCCCCTGCGTCTACCATTCCGCCACTTGGGCATTGGCTGGGGCTTACCGCGCCTGCCCTTGCCGGGCAAGCGAATTTTGTCGGCGCGGCGGCTTGCGTCTTGACCCGGTCCGATGCCCATGGTCTGCCCTTGCCAAAGATTTCAGGGAAAATTCGGCACATGCTGCGCAGACTTTACGACTGGACACTCGGCCTTGCGGATCACCGCCACGCGCTCTGGGTGCTTGCCTTGGTCAGCTTCATCGAAAGCTCGGTCTTTCCGATCCCGCCCGACGTGCTGATGATCCCGATGATCCTTGCGCGCCCCTCGCGGGCCTGGTTGATCGCCGGCGTGGCGCTGGTTGCATCCGTATTGGGCGGAATACTGGGATATGGCATCGGCGCCTTCGCTTTCGACAGCCTGGGACGGCCTATCCTCGAGAGCCTCGGCAAGGCCGATGCGATGGAGGCCTTCAACACGCGCTTCAACGATCTGGGTTTCTGGGCGGTGCTGACCGCGGGTGTCACCCCCTTTCCTTACAAGGTGATCACCATCATGTCGGGTTGGACGTCGATGCCGCTTGGCACCTTCATCTTCACCTCGATCCTCGCGCGGGGATTGCGGTTCTTTCTGGTCGCCTGGCTGCTCTGGAAATACGGGGCGCCGATCCGCGATTTCATCGAAAAGCGGCTTGGCCTGATGTTCATTGCTTTCGTGCTTCTGCTGGCCGGCGGTTTCGCGATATTGAAACTGCTATGACGCGTGCTCAATATATCCTTCTGGCCGCTGGCGGTTCCGCGGGACTTATGCTCGCCGCCCTCGCGTTTCAGCATCTGGGTGGCATGGCACCCTGCAAGCTCTGCATCTGGCAGCGCTACCCCCACGTGATCGCGATTCTCCTCGGGCTGCTCGCATTGCGCTTCAGGCAGCAGATCCTGGTCGTTCTCGGTGCGACCGCCGCCGCCTCGACCGGGGCAATTGGTGTCTACCACGCGGGTGTCGAGCAAGGCTGGTGGCAGGGGCCCACGACCTGTTCGTCCGGTCCGATCACGGGCCTTTCCGCCGATGACCTGCTGAACCAGATCATGGCGGCCCCTCTGGTGCGCTGCGACGACATTCCCTGGGAGCTTTTCGGGGTGAGCATGGCGGGCTGGAACGCGATCGTCTCCTTCGGACTTATGGCGCTCTGGCTCATGGCCCTGCGGCGCGCCTAGGTCGATTTCCGGGTCGCGAGCAACAGGCTGGTCTCACTGGCGCTGACCCCGTCGAGCTTGCGGACCCGGGTCAGGACCTGGTCGAAATCCTCGAGCGTCGCGGTGCCGATCTCCACGATCACGTCCCATCGGCCATTGGTGGAATAGACCTGTCGCATCTCCGGCATCCCGTTCAACTGCCGGATGATGCGGTCCGTGCCGCGCCCCTCGATCGCAATCATCATCAGCCCGCGCACCGGGTCGCGCAGCACGTCCTCCTTGGTCACGACGGAAAAGCCAAGAATGTCGCCGCGCTCCTGCAGCTTCGCAAGGCGCGTGCGCACCGTCGCCCGTGTCAGGTCCAGCCTGAGCGCAAGATCGGAAAGCGAGAGCCGCCCGTCATGGCGCAACAGGCTGACAAGAGATTTGTCCGTTTCGTCCAAGAGTGATTTCCGATATGTATAAAACTAGATCATATCGATCATTATGATCGCTTCCATATGACCCGAACTGATCGATACTGCAATCGAAACTGATATCCGGAGAGACCAGATGACCCAGCAGAACTGCATCCTGATCGGCGCCCCCGTGGACAGCGGCAAACGCCGCGCCGGTTGCCTAATGGGCCCGGACGCCTATCGCACCGCCGGTCTGAAGCGGGCGCTGGAAAACCTCGGCCATACCGTCGAAGACAGGGGCAACGTGGCCCCTACCCCCTTCACGCCCAAGCCGCATCCCAAGATCCATGCGCTTGAGGAAACCATCGGCTGGACCGAAGCCCTTGCCGAGGCCGCCGAGGCGGGGCTGGCGGATGGGCTGCCTATTTTCATGGGCGGGGATCATTCCCTGTCGCTCGGCACGGTGCTGGGCGCGATGCGCCATGCGGACAGCCTGGGCCGCCCGCTCTTCGTGCTCTGGCTGGATGCACACAGCGACTTCCACACGCCCCACTCCACCGAAAGCGGCAACCTGCATGGGACACCCTTGGGCTATGTGACGGGGCGCGAGGGATTCGACGGCTTTCCAGAGATCGCCAAGCCCCTGCCGCAGGGCAATATCGCCGTCATCGGGCTGCGCTCGGTCGATGCCGATGAGCGCGCCGCGCTGCAACAGACGACGATTCAGCGCGTGGACATGCGCGAGATCGACGAGACCGGAATTGCCAGCCCGTTGTCGGCCTTTCTAAGTCGTGTCGAAGCGGCGAACGGCATGCTGCATGTCTCGCTCGATGTGGATTTCCTCGATCCCGCCGTGGCGCCCGCCGTGGGAACCACCGTGCCGGGAGGAGCTACGATCCGCGAAGGCCACCTGGTGATGGAGATGCTGCATGACAGCGAATTGATGACCTCGCTCGATCTGGTGGAACTGAACCCTTTTCTGGACGAGCGCGGCCGCACCGCGCAGGTGATGGTTGACCTGGCCGCCTCGGCGCTCGGCCGCATGGTCTTTGACCGCCCGACACGCGCCTATTGATCAAGCGTCACCTGAGCCAACCCTTACCCATGCCGACGAAAGTGCCCGCCATGACCACGCTTCACCCTTCCGACAAGGCGCTTGTACCTTTCGTTTCCGTTGACCACATGATGCGCCTCGTGCATCACATCGGCATCGAAGACATGCTGCGCGGGCTTGCGGAGTACATCGAGGCCGATTTCCGCCGCTGGCAGCTTTTCGACAAGACGCCGCGCATCGCGAGCCATTCCGCCGAAGGGGTGATCGAGTTGATGCCGACCTCGGACGGCGAGGTATACGGATTCAAATACGTGAACGGCCACCCCAAGAACACCGCCGAAGGCTTGCAGACCGTCACCGCCTTCGGCCTGCTTGCCGATGTCGCCAGCGGCTATCCGGTTCTGCTGTCGGAGATGACCCTGCTCACCGCGATGCGCACGGCGGCCACCTCGGCCTTGGTGGCGCGGGTGCTGGCGCCGAAGAACGCCCGCTGCATGGCGATGATCGGCAATGGCGCGCAGTCGGAATTCCAGAGCCTCGCCATGAAGGCGGTTTGCGGCATCTCCGAGGTGCGGCTTTTCGACATCGACCCGAAGGCGACGGCGAAATGTGCGGCAAATCTGGCTGGCATGGGGCTCACCGTTACGCAATGCGCGACGCCCGAGGAGGCGATCATGGGCGCTCAGATCATCACCACCTGCACCGCCGACAAGCAATATGCGACGATCCTGACGGATAACATGGTGGGGGCCGGCGTGCACATCAACGCCATCGGCGGCGACTGCCCGGGCAAGACGGAACTGGCGCCCGCGATCCTTCACCGCGCCGACATTTTCGTAGAGTTTCCGGAACAGACGCGGATCGAGGGCGAAATTCAGCAACTTGCCCCTGACCATCCGGTGACGGAGATCTGGCAGGTGCTGAGCGGAACGGCAAGGGGACGTGTGTCGCCGTCGCAGATCACGCTTTTTGATTCCGTGGGCTTCGCGATCGAGGATTTCAGCGCCCTGCGCTATGTGCGCGACCGCATCGCAGGCACTGGCTTTTTCCACCCGCTCGACCTTCTGGCCGATCCGGACGATCCGCGCGATCTCTTCGGGATGCTGCAGCGGGCCGGCTGACCGATCACGACGCCTTGGTCACGTCATATCCGTAGAGCCAATTGAACTGGCGCATCATCAGGCCAGGCGCGATCCGGCTCCCGAGCCTCAAGGCGGTATGCGCCGCCAGCCGGAGCGGCCCCTGCGGCAGGTGGTATTTCCAGGCATTGCCGTTCGCGGCCGCGATGACCCGCGCGGCGCGAGGTTTGCGCAGGGCTTCGTACTGCGCGAGCGGTTTGCCCTCGGCCACGGTCCGCGCCAGCACCCAGGCATCCTCGAGCGCCAGATTGGCCCCCTGCGCCAGAAACGGCAGGGTCGGATGCGCGGCATCACCAAGAAGCGCCACGCCACCGCGCGCCCAGACAGGTGCCACCTCGTGCCGGAAGAGCCCCCAGAGGTTGACCCGCTCGACGCGCTCAAGAAGCTCTGCGACGGGCCCTGTCACATCCGCGAAAGCGGCGCGCAGGTTGGCCGGATCATCCGCATGGTGCCAGCCCTCGTCTGCCCAGGCATCGCGTTCCTGAACCGCCACAAGGTTGATCAGACGACCACCGCGCAGCGGGTAACTCACGATGTGGCGCCCGGGCGCCATGGTGACCCGCGCCTCGGGCGCGGCATCGCTGGCGGGCACAAGCGCCCGCCAGGCGACCTGTCCGGTGAAAAAGGGCTTCGCCTCCGGCAGCAGCGCCCTGCGGCCCACCGAATGCAGGCCGTCGGCACAGACGATGAGTTCCGCACGCGCTTGACTGCCGTCGGCGAACCGGACCTGCGGCGGGTCGCCCGGCGAGATCTGCGTGGCCTGGGCGCCCAGCGTCACGCTCACATTCGCCTGCCGCGCAGATCTTTCGAGGAGTGCCACGAGATCGGCCCGGTGGACAAACAGATAGCGCTGGTGGCGCAAACGTGTGAGGTCGAGCCGCGCAACCTCTCCGGATCTTCGGTAGTCGGCAAGGACCACTGCCTGCGCTTCCACCGCGCCGGAGCGCAACAAGGCCTCCTCCAGCCCGAGCGCCCGCAGAACCGCAAGCCCGTTCGGGCTGATCTGCAATCCAGCGCCGACTTCGGTGATCTCTGTCGCGCGCTCGCAGAGCGTTACGGCCACACCCGATTTGGCCAGCGCCGTGGCGACCGCCAGCCCGCCAATGCCGCCGCCGATGACAATTGCATTCCGGATCATGCCGTTCCTTCAAAACGAAAGCGCCACAGGGCTCTTCGCCCGGGCGCTTTCAATCATAACTCTCTTGCGGCGATCAATCGTCGCGATGGACTTTCTCACGCCGTTCGTGACGCTCCTGCGCCTCGAGGCTCATCGTGGCGATCGGGCGCGCATCGAGTCTCTTGAGCGAAATCGGCTCACCTGTCACGCTGCAATATCCGAACTCTCCGTCCTCGATCCGGCGCAGCGCCGCGTCGATCTTGCTGACCAGCTTGCGTTGCCGATCGCGGGTGCGCAATTCAAGCGCCCGGTCGGTCTCCTCGGAAGCTCGGTCCGCTACATCGGGAATGTTCCGGGTGCCATCCTGAAGCCCCTCGATCGTATCCCGACTGCCGGCCAGCAATTCGGCCCGCCAGGTCAGAAGCTTGCGGCGAAAGTACTCGACTTGCCGGTCGTTCATGAACGGCTCATCCTCCGCCGGCGTGTAATCCGCTGGCAGGAAATTATCCTGTTTCATTTGCTTACCCTCAACGTGGCTCACGTTATCCATACGCTCACTGTCCCTAGGCCAAGTGCCCCCCGGTTCGAGTGCATCTAACGCACGGTTTCCCGATTGTCACTACACAATGCGGTCGTTATCCCGTTAAAAGCGAAACAGAATTGTGACCGGCAAGGGGTTAAGCCAGCTATGAAATTTCAAGGCACCGCGGAGTATGTCGCCACCGATGACCTGACCATTGCCGTGAATGCGGCGGTGACGCTGGAACGGCCCTTGCTGGTCAAGGGCGAGCCCGGCACCGGCAAGACCGAACTTGCGCGCCAGGTCAGCCTGTCGCTCGGTCTGCCGATGATCGAGTGGAACATCAAGTCGACGACCCGTGCCCAGCAGGGGCTTTATGAATACGATGCCGTCAGCCGTCTGCGCGACAGCCAGCTCGGCGAGGAGCGTGTCCATGACGTCAAGAATTACATCCGCAAGGGCAAGCTCTGGGAGGCCTTCGAGGCGGACCGGAAGACCGTGCTGCTGATCGACGAGATCGACAAGGCGGACATCGAGTTTCCCAATGATTTGTTGCAGGAACTCGACCAGATGGAGTTCTTCGTCTACGAGACCGGCGAAACGATCCGCGCCCGGCACCGCCCCATCGTCATCATCACCTCGAACAACGAAAAGGAGCTGCCCGACGCCTTCCTGCGGCGCTGCTTCTTTCACTACATCCGCTTTCCCGACATCGACACGCTGCGGCGCATCGTCGAGGTGCATCACCCCGGCATCAAGGATGCGCTTCTGACCACGGCCCTTACGCAGTTCTACGAGATTCGCGACCAGGCAGGCCTCAAGAAGAAGCCCTCCACCTCGGAAGTTCTGGACTGGCTGAAACTGCTTCTGGCCGAAGACATGACGGCGGAAGATCTAAAGTCTTCCGGCAAGAACGCCCTGCCCAAGCTGCACGGTGCCCTGCTCAAGAATGAACAGGACGTCCATCTCTTTGAAAGACTTGCGTTTCTCGCCCGAAGCGGCAGGTAGGATACGGGCCTTGTTTTTGCCGCAATTGCCACGAATTTGCCTTATTTGACCTCTAGCCTTTAGGCGTGCGTCGGCAATAAGATCGGCGGTAGAGGCATAACCAGACAGGCAAGGCAGGCATGACGCAGACGGCCGCATTCACTGTCCGACCCTTGCGGGCCACGGACAAGGCGCAGTGGTCCGCACTTTGGACAGGCTATCTCGCCTATTACGAGACGTCGCGGCCGCAGGCGATCTTTGATCTCTATTTCGACAGATTGCTTGGGGATGACCCGCAGGATTTCAACGGACTCGTCGCTGAAAGCGACGGCAGGCTGGTAGGGCTCACGCATTACCTCTTTCATCGCCATGGCTGGTCGGAGGCGAATACCTGTTACCTGCAGGACCTCTACGCCGATCCATCCAGGCGCGGACAGGGCGTCGGCCGCGCGCTGATCGAGGCGGTATACGCCGCCGCAGATGCCGCCGGCGTGCCCACCGTCTATTGGCTGACGCAGGACTTCAACAGCACCGCGCGCCGCCTTTACGACCGGATCGGGGTCAAGACACCGTTCATCCGGTACAACCGTTCATGAAGCCGAGGGTCCTCCTCGCACTGGTGATGCTGCTTAACGCCTGCATGCCCGTCTCCCAAAGCGGCACCGCAACACGGGCCGTGATAGCGGAAAGCAGCCTGCCACCGATGAAGACCTTCGGCCTTGCCGCAGCACCGAGACCGGCGATTTCCAACGACGATCTCATTCGTGATTTTCTCGAATTGTCCTTCGAGATGGAAAGTGGGCGTGCCTTGCCGGTGTTCACCCGGTTCGAAGGGCCCATCACCCTGCGCGTCACCGGATCTCCGCCACCTACATTATCTGGCGATCTGCGCGCCCTGCTCACGCGCTTGCGGGCGGAAGCGGGCATTCCGATCACCACCACGACCTCGGCATCGGCCAACATCACCATCGAAGCCGTGCCGCGCCAGTCGATCAAGCGGGTCCTGCCGCAGGCCGCCTGCTTCGTGGCGCCGAATGTAGGCTCCCTGGCCGATTACCGCAGCGCCCGCCGCAGCCCGCGCACCAACTGGACCTTGCTGGAGACGCGGACGCGCCTCGCGATTTTCCTGCCGAATGACGCCAGCCCGCAGGAAGTGCGCGACTGCCTCCACGAGGAACTCGCCCAGGCGCTCGGGCCGCTCAACGATCTCTATCGGTTGCCGGACTCGGTCTTCAACGATGACAATGTCCATACGGTTCTGACGGGTTTCGACATGATGATCCTGCGAGCGACATACGCACCCGAATTGCGATCGGGCATGTCGCGGGCGGAGGTATCACGCAGGCTTCCTGCGGTTTTTGCACGCATCAACCCTGCCGGACGCTATCGCGGCACCCGTGCGGTCTCGCCGACGCCGCAGGCCTGGAGCGAGGCGATCCAGACAGCCCTCGGCCCCTCCTCGAGCCCTGCGGCCCGGCGCCGCGCCTCAGATGAGGCGATCCGCATCGCGGCGCAGAACGGCTGGACCGGCAACCGCCGCGGATTTGCGCATTATGCCAAGGCGCGCTTGTTGCAGTCCACCGACCCTGGGGCGGCGCGGGCGCAATACGAACTGGCGGACCGCTTCTATGCGCGATCCCCGGACACGCGGCTGCACCGTGCCTATGTCTCCACGCAGTTATCGGCTTATGCGATCTCGGAGGGCGACGCGGCGCGGGCTCTGGCGCTCATCGAGCCGCATATCGCGGCAGCCCGCGCTTCGCAGAACGCGGCCCTGCTGGCGACGCTTCAGCTTTTGAAGGCGGAGGCCCTTGCCATGCAAGGACGTATCGCCGAGGCGCGCGCCCTCAGGCTGGACAGTCTGGGATGGGCGCGATACGGCTTTGGCGCTGACTGGGCGGTGCGCGCGAAACTGAGTGAAATCGCGGCACTCAGCCCCGGTAAAACCCCCGTCTGACGCCTGACCTGGGCATGAAACAAGGCGGGCACAACAAATGATGAGGCCCGATGATAGTCATAATTGGTGCGATTGCCGGGGCGTTGATCGGCGGGATCACGGCGAAGAAACGCAATGGCAACCGCAAGGACATCGCACAATATGCGACCGGCTATGCGATGGCTTTCATGGTGGTTGCAATGATCCTGACCGTGATCCTGGACCGGACGCTGATCTGAGGAGGTCGCATGTTCCTGCCCTTCTTCGCCGAATTGCGCAAAGCCGCCGTTCCGGTGTCGCTGCGCGAGTTCCTGGCCTTTCTGGAAGGCATGAAGGCCGGACTGGTCACCTATGACGTGGAGGCCTTCTATTTTCTGGCGCGCACCACATTGGTCAAGGACGAGCGCAATATCGACAAGTTCGACCGGGCCTTCGCCGCGGCGTTTTCAGGGCTGGAGCAGATCAGCGACGAGGCGGTGCTGAACGCGGTCGACATCCCGCGCGACTGGCTCGAGAAAATGGCCGAAAAGCACCTCTCCCCCGAGGAAAAGGCCGAAATCGAGGCCTTGGGCGGTTTCGACAAGCTTATGGAGACGCTCCGCAAGCGGCTCGAAGAACAAAAAGGCCGGCACCAGGGCGGCAACAAGTGGGTTGGCACCGCCGGCACCTCGCCTTTCGGGGCCTATGGCTACAACCCCGAGGGCGTGCGCATCGGTCAGGACCGTTCGCGCCATCAGCGCGCGGTGAAGGTCTGGGACAAGCGGGAGTTCCGGAACCTCGACGATACGGTCGAACTTGGAACGCGCAACATCAAGGTGGCGCTGAAACGCCTGCGCCGCTGGGCACGGGATGGCGCGCAAGAGGAACTGGATCTCGGCGGTACGATCCGGGCGACGGCGGAGCATGGCTATCTCGACGTAAAGACCCGGCCTGAGCGGCGCAACGCGGTCAAGGTCCTGCTCTTTCTCGATGTGGGCGGGTCGATGGATCCGCATGTGAAGGTGGTTCAGGAGCTCTTTTCGGCGGCCCGCGTCGAATTCAAGCACATGGAATACTACTACTTTCACAACTGTCTCTATGAAGGGGTCTGGCGCGACAACCGCCGCCGCTGGGATGCGCAGATCCCGACCCACGAGGTGCTGCACACCTATGGCTCGGACTACCGCTGCATCTTCGTGGGCGATGCCTCCATGTCGCCTTATGAGGTCGCCTATCCCGGTGGCGCGTCAGAACACTGGAACGCGGAAAGCGGTGCGACCTGGCTCGCGCGGATCCGCGCGCAATGGCCCGCAACGCTCTGGATCAACCCGGTGCCGGAGAAATACTGGTCCTACACCCAATCGATCGGCATGATCCAGGAGGTGATCGGCCCCGAGCGCATGGTGCCCATGACCCTGTCGGGCATCGAAAAAGGCATGAAACTGCTGGGACGGTGAGGCCACCCGCCTGCCTGCGGCACCGCACGTTCGAGGCTTCTGCTTCACAATCGGTCGATCCGACTTGCCGCGGGCCGGTCTCTCCCCCATATCTTGCGCATGATCAAGCTCACACCCATCCTGCTGGCCATTCTATACGGCATCGCGATGTACCGCTTCTCGGCGTGGCGGACCGCCAAAGAGCTTGACCAGAAATCGATCGAGCTTGCCGACCCGATGCTCAAGGTGATGACCGACCAGATGGCAAAGGCGCTCGATCTGCCAAAGATCCGCGTTCACATCTATGAAATCAACCCGGTCAACGGGCTTGCCGCTCCCGACGGTCGCATCTTCATCACGCGGGGCTTTTACAACAAGTTCCGCGCGGGCGAAGTGAGTGCGGCGGAAATGGCCAGCGTGATTGCCCATGAGTTGGGGCATGTGGCGTTGGGACACTCGCGCCGCCGGATGATTGATTTTTCGGGCCAGAACGCGCTGCGCACGGCACTTGCTATGATCATCGGGCGGTTTCTACCCGGCGTCGGCATCTGGGTGGCCGGGATGATTACCTCGCTTCTGGCCGCGCGCCTGTCGCGGGCCGATGAGTATGAGGCAGACGCCTATGCGGCCGCCCTGCTGAGCAAGGCGGGCATCGGTGTGGGTCCACAGATCAGCCTTTTCGAAAAGCTCGAGGCCCTGACCCAGCAAGGCGGTGCGCCGATGCCTGCCTGGCTGCTCAGCCATCCGAAGACCGCGGACCGGATCGCGGCCTTGCGGGCACTGGAGACGAAATGGGTCACAAAGACCTGAGCTAGGTGCCGAGGGCTTTCGCAAGCCTCGGCAAGCGCGCCTTTTTCAGAAGGCTGCGGATCTCCCAGGATTGACCCGACAACTCGCGCGCCTGATTCAGAACGCGATCCGCCACGCGCTGCATGGCGTCCGGCTGCTCGAGCCAGAGGCCAAAGAGAAAGCTGTCGGGATCAACCCTGTCCAGCCCCTCCTCTTGCAAGAGGCCGCGCGGAAAATCCTTCGCATTCAAGGTCATGATCGCATCTGCCGAGGAGGATACAGCCGCCGCCAGCACGTGGATGTCATTCGCGTCCGGCAACCAGAGGCGTGCCTCGATGCCGCTCATGGCGGGGATCTCTGCATCAGGCCATTGGCTCCGCAACAGGGCGATTTCGCCACGCGCCTGTGCCGCGCCCACCGGCCCGAGCTTTACGGCAGCGCGGGCCCATTCCTCGAGGATGCGCTGTGTCCAGAGGGGGCGAAACGCCCCGAAGTCCGCAGCCCCGACCACCATTTCCCGCATAACCGTCGGATAGAGCACACAGGCGTCGATGACGATCTTCATCAGTCAGAGGCGAAAGAAGACGGACTTCAGATAACCGCTCTCGGCAAGCTGCGGCAGTTGCGGATGATCGGGTCCGGCAAAGCCGGTGTGGATCAGAATGGGCCGTCGCCCGGCGCGCCCGATGCCGCGTGCGGAGGCATTGCGAAAGCTTGCAAGATCAACCGCATGGGAACAGGAGCAAAGACCCAGGATGCCGTTTTCGGCAACCAGCGGGGCGGCAAGCCGCGCGACCCGTTCATAGGCGCGCAGCCCTGCCTCCAGCGCCTGACGGCTCGGGGCGAAGGCGGGCGGGTCGCAGATCACCACGTCGAATTGCGCCTCTTCATCGGCGAGCGCTGCAAGGACGTCGAAAGCGTCGCCCTGGCGCGCGGAAAACCGCTCCGCAACACCGCTGGCAGCCGCCCCCGCCACTGCCAGATCGAGCGCGGGGCGCGAGCCATCTACCGCGAGTGCCGATGCCGCGCCGCCCGCAAGGCAGGCCAGCGAAAAGCCCCCCACATGCGAGAAAACATCGAGCACCCGTGCGCCATGCGACAGGCTTGCCGCGAAAGCGTGGTTGCCGCGCTGGTCGAAATAAAGGCCGGTTTTCTGGCCGCCGGTGAGATCCGCGAGGTAGGTCGCACCGTTCATCGGCACGCGAACGGGGGCTTCGGGCGCCCTGCCTGCAAGGACCGCGCTCACATCGTCGAGCCCTTCCAGCGCGCGGGTGCGACCGGAGGCGTTCTTGAGGACAGTCCCGACCCCCGTCACCTCGATCAAGGCTTCGACGAGTTGGGGAAGGCAGGCCTCCGCCCAGGCGGCGTTCGGTTGCAGAACACAGGTGTCACCGAAACGGTCGATCACAACGCCCGGCAGACCGTCGGCTTCGGCGTGGATCAAACGGTAGAACGGCTCCGCAAAAAGGCGGGTGCGCAGCGCAAGCGCCCGACGGATACGGGCCGCGAACCAGGCGCTGTCGATCTGCGCTTCCGGATCCTGATCGAGCATGCGGGCAATGATCTTGGAGGTCGGGTTGACCGCCACGACGCCGAGGGGCGCGCGGTTCTCGTCCTCGAGCAGGGCAATGCTGCCGCCGCTCATCGCCTTGGTGCGTCTGTCGGTGACCAGTTCGTTGGCGTAGATCCAGGGAAACCCGTGGCGAATGGCCCGCGCATTGGTTTTCGGGCGCAGGCGTACCTTCGGCAGGTCGGATGGGGGTGTGGTCGATGTCAAAGAGGGCGCTGTCATAGCGCCCTCCTCTAGTGCTTTCCGTGAGCCGATGAAAGGCCGGAAATGAAACTGCCTTAGCGGAAGAAACCCAGTTTCACATCCTGGAAGCCTTCGGGCTGGGTCAGTTCGGTCCTGATCATCTGGGCCAGATGGTTGGTGATGCTGACTTTCTGTGTCAGGCCGCGGCTTTCTTCCTCGATCGCACGCTGGCCGCCGTGGCCGACGAGATCCGCCTGCACCTTGCGCGGTTGCTTCAGCAGAAGCCCGGTTTCGGCGCTGCGCATCGAGAGAATGAACTCTATCTCATGCACACCACCCACCGAATAGCGGGTCTTCTCGGTCAGCGCGTGAAAACGCGTCACCTCGATGTCCAGAACGACCGGAACGCTGCCATTGACGCCATTCGCGCCGCGCGCCAACGCCTCCTCGAAGATCGCCTTGACCTGCGCATGACGGTCGCCGGGCAGATCGCCACGCCAGACGATGTCGCCGCGCGGCTTGTAGCTATTCGCCTCCGAGACCTGCAATGTGCGCGGGACAATGACGTTGATCTGGGCAACCCGGTAGTCGGCATCCGCAGCCTCGAATACCGCGCCGGTCTGCGCGAAGTTCACCGATGTACCCTCGGCGCCTTGGGCAAAGGGCGCGTTGCGGCTCGGGGTGTCAATACTGGCGCAGCCCGCGAGGGTTACTGCCGTGACAAGGGCCGCGATTAGTTTCAATGCTTTCATTTTTGCTCTCCTGATCGGAGTGCCTTCTGCACGCCTGCGTCTTTATTCCCGAGCAGATTTAAATAAGAATACGGGCGTAATTGTGACGAATTTTAGGAAATTAACACAAGGTTAATGCAGTGTCGCAACTCGATGAAGTTGCTTCAGTTTCTTGGCCGTGAACGCCAGCCGCCCCGGCGGCGTGGCGCGGCGAGCCCGGTCAGCCCTTCGGTCATGACCTGCGTCATAGGGTGGTCGGGATGATCGCCGCCGTAGCGCTCGATCAGACGTTTGAGCGCCTGACCGGTGTCATTTTCGATCGGCAGGCTCAGCGCCCAGTCCAGAAAGATCGTGCGGCATTCGCTCTTGGTGATGCCGTCGATCTGGTAGGATTCGTAGATCAATCCTTTTGGATCAAGCGCGTCACCCTTCTTCATTCCTGCACCTCCGCGGGAACGTGAGGCGCAAGTGCCGCCGAAATAACCTCATCCACCTGAAGATAGCTTTCCGAAAGGCGGTTTTCGAGGGAGTGCATTGTTTCCTCTTCCAGAGTGCGCAGCAGGAAGGCGCGGCCCGATGGCCCGACCTCATCCGCGTCGAGCGGTTTTTCGGACAAGAGCCGCACCGCCATGTGAACGGCGGTATAGAAACGGTTGGCCTGCGTCAGGACATGCGCTTGCGATTGCCCGAGCAACCCGGCCTCCACCGCCGCGCGCAAGCCGCTTTCGGTGCCCGCCTCCGGATCGCCGAGGACCAGCGATCCGGCCTGTGCCACAAGTTCGATGTCCTGCAAGCGGCCCGGCCCGATCTTCACCTCCCAGAGGTTCGCAGGCGTCTTCGCGGCACTGATCCGCGCCCGCATATCGGCGACTTCGGCAGCGACCTCCCCAAGAACATGCGGCCGTGCAAGCAGTCTCTGGCGGAAGGCCTCGACATCCGCCGCCAGATCCTCCGGACCGGCGACTACCTGCGCCCGTGTAAGTGCCAGATGTTCCCAGACCCAGGCCTCTTCGGTCTGATAACTCTGAAAGGCGGCCCAGCTGGTGGCGACCGGTCCCTGGTTTCCGGAAGGGCGCAGACGCATGTCCACTTCGTAGAGCCTGCCCTGCGCCATGGGTGCGGTCAGCGCCGTGATCAGCGCCTGCGTCAGGCGCGCATAGTAGAGCCGTGCAGGCAGCGGTTTCGCGCCTTTGGAGGTCTCGACTTCAAGCGGGTCATAGATGACGATCAGGTCGAGGTCCGATGCCGCGTTGAGCGCCCCTGCCCCGAGCGACCCCATGCCCAGAACGATGGCCCCGCGCCCCGGCGGCGGTCCGTGGCGTTCGGCGAAAGTCTCGGTCACCAGCGGCCAGAGAACGCGCAGCACCGCGTGGGCTATATCGGCATATTGTCTTGCCGCTTCCTGAGGGCCGGACAGGCCCCGCAGCAGATGCACACCAACCCGAAAATGCCATTCCTTGCACCACCGCCGCGCGGCGTCGAGTTTTGCCTCGTAGTCGCGCTCCCGCCCCAGCCGGGTCTGGAGGGCTTCGGCCACGCCGTCCCGCCCCGGCCAGTCGCTGAAGAAGTCTCCCGCGATCACCGCATCGAAGACGCCCGCGTTGCGCGACAGATGCTGTGCCAGCGCCGTCGATGTGCCGGTGATGTCGAGGAGCAGATCGGTCAGCTGCGGATTGGCCTCGAGCAGCGAGAAAAGCTGCACCCCTGCGGGCAGGCCTGCGAGGAACCCGTCGAAAGCGGCGAGCGCCTCCTCGGGTTTGCTCGATTGCGCAAGGCGCGCAAGCAGGTCCGGTTGCAACCGCTTGAAGAGACTGCGGCTGCGTTCGCTGCGCAGCGCGGGATAGCTGAGCCAGCGTGTCATCATGTCCGGATCGAGCGCTGCCGGCGCGGGCTTTTCCGGCCGGGATGGGGCAAAGAACCCTTCGGTCAACTCGTGCACCGCGGCGAGGCGCTCTTTCAGCTCCGCCTCCAGCTCCGGTACGTCGCGGTCCATCATGGCGGCGAGCCGCGCGAACCCTTCGGAGGAGGTCGGCAGGCTGTGGGTCTGGGCGTCCTGCACCATCTGCAGCCGGTGCTCAACCGTGCGGTGAAAGACATAGTGATCGGCCAGGGCCTCGGCGGCATCCGGCGGCACCCAGCCCTTCTGGGCCAGCACTTGCAATCCCGGCACCGTGCCGCGACAGCGCAGGTCGGGGTCCCTGCCCCCCGCGATGAGTTGGCGGGTCTGGGTGAAGAATTCGATCTCGCGGATGCCGCCGCGCCCGAGTTTCATGTTGTGCCCGGCGAGGTTCATCGGCCCGCCCAGCCCCTTGTGCTCACGGATCGCCAGACGCATGTCGTGGGCGTCTTGTATGGCCGCGAAATCGAGATGCCTGCGCCAGACGAAGGGCGTGAGCTCCCGCAGGAAACGCGCGCCGGCGGTCTGGTCGCCTGCCGCGACCCGCGCCTTGATGTAGGCTGCCCGTTCCCAGGTGCGCCCCAGGCTTTCGTAGTAGCGCTCCGCGGCCTCCATCGCCATGCAGACCGGCGTGACGGCGGGATCGGGGCGCAGGCGAAGATCGGTGCGAAACACATAGCCTTCGGCGGTCATCTCACTGAGCGTCCCGCACATGGCGCGGGTGGCACGCACGAAACCCGCGCGCGCCTCGTGATAGTCTTCCGGCGCAAAGCGGGTTTCATCGAAGAGGCAAATGAGATCGATATCGGAGGAGTAGTTCAACTCCCCCGCCCCCATCTTGCCCATCGCCAGCACGCACATGCCCGCCGCGTCCGCGATGTTCTCCTCGCCCATGCCGGGCAGCCTGCCACGCTTGATCTGCGCCGCGATGCCCGCACACAGGGCGGACTGGCAGGCGGTATCCGCAAAGTCGCTCAGCGTTGCGGTAACTTTTTCGAGCGGCCAGGCGTCGGCGAGATCGGCGAGGGCGACGACCAGTGCGATCCGCCGTTTGGCACGCCGCAAGGCGGTCCCGAGATCTGCCGTCTCCCAGTCCGCGGCGTCGCTCAATACCTGTTTCATCGCCGCGTCCGGCTCGTCCAGCGCCCCTGGCAGCCATTCCGCTTCCTTGGCGATCAGCCCGGCGAGATAGGGGCTGCACCCCGCAGCGCCGCGGATCAGGTCCGCCGAAACGCCGTCGAGTTCGGGCAGAAGATCAAGCGCTTCTCGCCCGCGTTCGGCATCGAAGGGGCGCGGGATGCGCGTTGTCAGATCAGCGAGGGTCATGGGCCAGCATTCACCGCTGGCACAGGAGAGGTCAATGGGGTGTTGGCGCTATTTGATGCGACCCCGCCGGTCAGCTCCTTCGGTCAACTTGGCAGCGCAAGCATCCAGTCGCAGATCTCAACCGATTGATTTCTCTCGCCGTTTCGAAAAATGTAAAAAACATTCACATCACCTCTTGCACAATCCGCCGGACGACCCGATCTATAACATGTGAACGACATTCACATCCCGGCTGACCCGAGGATCCCGCAACGCAACGGAAAGGCACGAAAGATGACCACACTGACCCAAACCCACCCGATGACCGACCGTCCGGGCTGGTTCACACGGGCCGAGACCTGGCTCGACGCCAAAGGCAAAGGCGCATGGATCGCCGCGATGGTACTCGGCTTCGTCTTCTTCTGGCCCGTCGGTCTCGCCCTTCTCTTCTACATGATCTGGAGCAAACGCATGTTCACATCCTGCACCCGCAAGTCCGACGCCATGCGCAGAGGCATGACCGCCATGCGACCCAGCGGCAACTCTGCCTTCGACGCCTACAAGTCCGACACGCTGCGCCGCCTCGAAGAAGAGCAGCATCAATTCGAGGCATTTCTCGAGCGTCTGCGCGATGCCAAGGACAAGGCGGAGTTCGACCAGTTCATGAAGGACCGCGCGAGCAAGGCTGACAATGGCACAGCCGAGGCCTGACCTGACCGCGGGTGTCGGAACGATGTTCCGGCACCTGCCCTCTCTCTTTTGGAGATCCGCAGAGATGTTCGCCCTTCCAGACCCGCAGATCCAACCCGATGTCTACAAGGATGTCCCGCTCAAGCGCCTGCTCGCCTGGGGGGTCGATTCCGTCCTGATCCTTCTCCTTTGCATCGTGATTCTGCCGTTCACCGCCTTCACGGGCGTATTCTTCTTTCCGCTGCTGTTTCTTGCGGTGAGCTTCGGCTACCGCGTCGTGACCCTGGCAAACGGGTCGGCGACGCTTGGCATGCGGCTCTGCGCCATCGAGTTGCGCCGCGCCGACGGCAGCACGTTCGATGCGGGCGCGGCCTTCGCACATACGTTGGGCTATACCCTCAGCTGGATGCTTCCGATCTTGCAACTGATCTCCGTGGTGCTGATGGCAAGCACCGAACGCGGACAGGGCCTGAGCGACCACATGCTCGGCACGGCCATGGTCAACCGCAGGGCTCATTTCCGCTAATCCTCGAAAACTTGCGCTTGGCGGACAGGAAACGGCTTGATATCCTTTCGCGGAGTCAGGTCTGGAAAAACATGCGGCATACGCTACCCATCGCACCACAGTTCTATGTGACGGCCCCGCAGCCGTGCCCGTATCTTGACGGCCGCATGGAACGCAAGCTGTTCACAGCGCTGCAAGGTGAGAATGCGGAGAAGCTCAACGACAGCCTGTCGCAGCAGGGCTTCCGGCGTTCGCAGAATGTGCTCTATCGTCCGTCCTGCGCGGAGTGTTCCGCATGCTTGTCGGCGCGGATCGATGTCTCCGCCTTCACGGCATCCCGCAGTCAGAAGAAGACCCTGAACCGGAATACCGATCTTGCCCGGCGAGCGACATCGCCCTGGGCCTCAGAAGAGCAATACGAGCTGTTCCGCCGCTACCTCGACAGCCGCCATGCCAATGGCGGCATGGCCGACATGGATGTCTTCGAATTCGCCGCGATGATCGAGGAAACCCCGATCCGCAGCCGCGTCGTCGAGTATACCCACAAAGAGACCGGGGCGCTCACGGGCGTGAGCCTGACGGATGTGCTGGGCGACGGGCTCAGCATGGTCTACTCGTTTTATGCGCCGCATGTGCCGAAGCGGTCGATGGGCACCTACATGATCCTCGATCACATCGAGATCGCGCGTGAGGCAGGTCTGCCTTACGTCTATCTCGGCTATTGGGTGCCAGGCAGCCAGAAGATGGGCTACAAGGCGAAGTTTTCCGGGCTTGAGGTCTATGTGGGCGGCACCTGGCGGAAGATGACCAACCCGTCGGATTTCTCGGCCGATACCCACCCACTCTCGACCGATCCTATTGCAGAGCAGGTCGCGAACATCCAACTGCCAGACGTGCGCCCGACAAGGGCACGCTGAACGGCGAGGCTCGATCCGGTTCGCGCTGACTTCCCTGAAGGCAATCCAGCTTTGCACGCGCAATAAGAATGTAAGAACGCGAACCGACGAGAGGCACGCTTCGCCCTGATCTCGAGTTTCGGACGAAGACCTCCTGTCGCAGGCACTGTCGCACATCTTCGATGAAAACGAGGCCCGAAGGCCTCGTCCTGCTGAGTGTGGATCAGTTCGGCATCAGATCCGGCACGATGGTCACGATGCCGGGGAAGAGCCACAGGATCGCAAGTCCCGCCACCTGGATCAGCACGAAGGGAATGATGCCGCGATAGATATGGCCTGTCGTAACCTCCTTGGGTGCTACGCCGCGCAGGTAGAAGAGCGCAAAACCGAAGGGCGGCGTCAGGAACGAGGTCTGCAGGTTTACGGCTATCATGATCGTCACCCATTTCGGATCGAAGGTGCCGCCGTAGATCACCGGTCCGACAATCGGGATCACGATGTAGATGATCTCGAGGAAGTCGAGCACGAAGCCCAGCACGAAGAGCACCAGCATCACGATCAAAAAGACGGTGAATTCATTGTCGAAGGACTTCAGCCACTGCTGGATGTAATGCTCGCCACCGAAGCTGATCACCACGAGGTTCAGCAGTTGCGATCCGATCAGAATGGTGAAGACCATGCTGGTGACCTTGGCGGTTTCGCGCACCACCGGGCTCAGAACGCCGGAGGCATAGAGGATCCAGCAAGAGAACAGAAGCCCGAAGAGCGCGTAGAGATAGGCCGCGTAAGCCACGAAGAAGGCGATCCAGTTTTCGGCGGTGATCTCTTCCTGATTGATCCGCAGGTCGAAATTGATGCCGACGAGGATACAGATGATGATCGCCAGCGTTGACCAGATGATGATCTTGGGACTGCGGTCCTGGTCCCTGAGCTTGCGGTAGGCCGCGAGCATGATCGCCCCGCCCGCGCCAAGGGCTGCGGCAGGTGTCGGGTTGGTGATGCCGCCGAGGATCGAGCCCAGCACCGCGACGATCAGCACCAGCGGCGGAAAGACCACGCGGATCAGCTCGTTGCGGGCGCAAAGTTTCGTGCCGTAGACCACACCGTACATCAGCGCCGCGAAGGGCAGCGCCATCAGCAGGACCATCGCACCCGGCGTGGTCGTGGGTTTGACCAGCAGGATATCGACGAGGATCATCACCAGCGCTCCCAGCGCACCGACGATCAGCGGCCTTGGAGAACTGGTGGGAGACACACCGCGCGCGGTGGTCAGGATCAGCGTGGTCAGGATCAGGATGATGGCAAGCCCTGTCCCGATGGGCGCGGCATTGGCAATCTTGTCGGCCTGCGATTGAATCAGTTCTTCCTCGGACAGCCGTTCTGACTGCTGGACGCCGCCAGCCGCATCGATGGCTGTCTGCTGCGCGATCGCCGCGTCCCAGGCTTCCTGACCATGCAACTCGATCATTGAGGCCTGGCATTCGGGGCCCACATTGGTGCGCAGGGACGCGCCTTTGCCGATGTCGGAATAGCGCGACACATCCGTGGCTTGGCTGCCGACAATGCCGAGGTTGCCCAGCAGCACGGTGCCGAAAATAATCGCAATCGGCGCCCCGAGAAACCAGGTGAAAGCCTCCGAACGAGTGATCGGTTCGGCGTTGGCCGCCCCCATTTCGACCGCCGGTGCCTTGTCAGGGTTCAGCAGCGCATAGCCGAAGGAGTAGAGACCATAGAGCAGCGCCAGCAGAATGCCGGGCAGAAGTGCCGCCTGGAAGAGCGTGCCGACGGAAAGAACCGCAGGCTCGCCGAGATAGGTCAGCGCATCGGTACATCCCGCAAGCGTCGCGCGTTTTTCCTGGGCGGCCGAATAGAGGTCCCCGGCCAGTGTGCCGAGAAGAACGATGACGATGGAGGGCGGGATGATTTGCCCCAGCGTGCCGGAGGCCGCAATGACCCCGGTGGACAGCTCCGGCGAATAGCCATTGCGCAGCATGGTTGGCAGCGCGAGCAGGCCCATGGTCACCACGGTCGCGCCGACGATGCCGGTTGAGGCAGCAAGGAAAGCACCCACGACGACGATGGAGACGGCAAGACCGCCCGGCAGCGGGCCAAAGACCCGCGCCATGGTGGTCAGCAGGTCGTTGGCGATCTTCGAGCGTTCAAGCGTGATGCCCATCAGGACGAACATCAGAACCGCCAGAAGCGTTTCGATGGATTGCCCCGCGAGTACCCGCTCGTTCATCCGGTTGACCACAAAGGAGACGTTGCGGTCGAGCGCCGTCATCCAGCCATCCGGAAAGACGGATTCCGCGATCCGCGGCAGTTCGGGGTATCGGAAGATCGAGATCGTATCGGCCCGGACACCTGAATTCACCAGATCGCGGTAGACCTGGCTGCTCTGGTCGATGGCCTGGTGGATCAGCAGCCCCGCACTGTCGAGGGCCGCGATGATCCCGAAGGAGATCACCCCTGCCCCGGAGATCGCGAAGGCCACCGGGAAACCCGAGAGAATGCCTCCGAACAGACAGATGAATACGATGATCAGGCCGATTTCGACGCCGTCTAGTCCGAAAAGCATGTCCTTGGTTCCTTGCTGCGCTGCGCGGATGGGCGCGCGTGTCGTCTATCGGTGCAGCCCCCGCAAGGACCGCAGCGTGATGTCAGTGGGTGCCTTCGTAGGCCTCTTCGCCTTCGCCGAGCGTGTCGCGGTCGAGATACTTATTCTCGCTCTCCTCGCCTTCCTTCCATTCCAGATAGGACCGGTAGAGCACCGCCATGGCCTGCAGGAAGACCATCGCGGTGAAGGCGCAGAGCAGGATCTTGAAGAGAAAGTAGCCGTTGAACCCGTTGGGGCTGAAACCGATGGTCTCGACGTTCCAGCGCAAGGCGCGCGACTTGCTCAGAAGCCGGTCGAGCGTATCCGTGGCCGAGGGGTTCGGCACGATCAGGTGGCGCCAGAGGAAGAACCAGCCATAAAGCCAGATCAGCACGGCGGTGGGCACCATGAAGAAGAGCGCGCCGAACATGTCGATCAGTTTCTTGGTGCGGAAGGAGACCTGGCTGTAGACGAGGTCTACGCGCACATGGCCGCCCTGCACGAAGGTATAGGCCATGCAGAGACACACGACCATAGCGTTGTAAAGCTTGAGTTCCTCGGCAAACCAGCTGATGTCGAACTGCAGCGGGATGCCGAAGCCGAAGGAGATATCGGGTCGCGTGAAGATCCGCTGCATGAAGACGATGATGATCTGCTGCAGCACCATCAGAAGCCCGGCCCATGCGAAGAAGCGTCCCACCGTATTGGCGAAGCCTTCGAGGCCCCGGACCCATGCCCAGAGAAACTCGTTCCTCCAAATGCCGATGATGAAGACCAGCGCGAATAAATTGAAAACGACGAAGAAGAATTCGACCGACCCGCCATAATAGACGAAGCGCATGATCGCTTCCTTGTTCGACCAGTCGAGCCAGAGCCCGGGGTGGGTCAAGGCATAAAAGAAGTTGTAAAAGCCCAGGCCGATGTTGGTGACGAACCAGATCAGCCCATCCAACAAGCCACTCATGAAACCGCCTGTTGCGGCCGCATCGTTTTCCATCTGTCCCCCTCCCCTGGC
The DNA here is from genome assembly GCA_963715055.1 of uncultured Alphaproteobacteria bacterium. Lineage (GTDB taxonomy): Bacteria > Pseudomonadota > Alphaproteobacteria > Rhodobacterales > Rhodobacteraceae > CAVQRB01. Next base: position 492,831 of record CAVQRB010000001.1, read on the forward strand.
GCTTTGCGCCTCAGGGTGCCGCGCGGGTCCGGATCAGTCCGGAGCCATGTTGGTGTGCGGGGGCGGCCAGACCGCCCCCGCGTGTTTCGCTCAGGAACCGATCAGCCTTTGGCCAGAACGCGGTTACGCTGCTCGACGTAGTAGCCGTCCGACTGCAACAGCCAATCGGAGCTCTGTGTCAGCAATTCCTCGAAGCTGGTGCGGATCTTCGCGTAGAGTTCGTCGCCCATGTTCTCGTCCAGAACCTTCTTGGAGGCGGCACCGAAGGCATCCCAGACGTCATCGGGGAACTGCAGCGTCTTGACGCCCTGCGCCTGCAGACGCTTCAGCGCCGCCCCGTTGTTGGCCAGCGTTTCGGCCAATTGGGTGTGCGTGGTGGCCATCGCGGCGTTGGCGATGATCTGCTGATGCGCCGGGGACAATTCGTTCCAGACGTCGAGGTTGCACGCGGCGGCAAGCGCGGAGCCCGGCTCGTGGAAACCGGCGGTGTAGTAGACTTTCGCCACTTCCTGGAAGCCCGCGCGTTCGTCCGCGAAGGGGCCGACCCACTCCAGACCATCGAGAGCACCCGACGACAGCGCCTGATAGAGCTCGCCACCGGGAATATTCTGCACCGAGGCACCCAACTCGCCGAGCACCTTGCCGCCGAGACCCGGCATCCGGAACTTCAGACCGTTGAAGTCGCCCGCCGAGTTGATCTCGTTGCGGAACCAGCCGCCCGACTGCGAGCCCGAGTTGCCGGCGATGAAGGACTTCAGGTTGAAGATCTCGCCCAATTCGTTGTGCAGCTCGTGACCACCACCATGGTGATACCAGTTGGTGAATTCCTGCGCCGTGCCACCGAAGGGCACGGAGGTGAAATAGGCATAGCCCGGATGCTGACCGATGAAGTAGTAGTCGGCGGAGTGGTACATGTCGGCCTGGCCGGAGGCCACCGCGTCGAAGACCTCGAAGGCGCCCACAAGCTCGCCCGGCGCTTTCTTGTCGATGGTCAGCTGCCCGTCGGACATCGCATCGACCATTTCGTTGAAATAGGTGGCCGCGTCGTCCAGAACCGCAAAGCCGCGGGGCCAGGATGTGACCATGGTCAGGGTGCGGTTGCCCTGTGCATAGGCAGGTGCGGCCAGAGTTGTGGCCGCGGCGGCGGAACCGCCAAGTGCAGATGTCTTCAGAAATGAACGACGATCCATTGAGATACTCCTCCCAAGATTTGACACCTGCGCCACGGATCGCGCGGACAGGCCTTTTCGAGTGCGGCGACACTAGCAAGCGACCGACAATTTGAAATACCTATTACTGCGTAGAGGCGCGAGAAATCTGCATCTTTGGCAAGTTTTTTTTACCAATAGCGCCCGATCACCTGCTTTTGGCCCGCCAATCCTGGAAACCGGCACAAGCGTTCCTGCTTTGATTCGACGAGGTTTCGTTTTATCCCTCCGCCATGGCGCGCCCTTTTTCACTCTTCAACCCGACCCTTGCGCAGAAACTGTCGCTTCTGGCGACGGTGCCGCTGGTGCTCGCCGTGGCCGCTATCGCAGCACTCGTCGCGGTGCAGTCGCGCGCTCTTGCCGAGCGCGAAATCATAGCGTTGGAGACCCAACTGCTTGAAGCCAAGAAGGTCGAGTTGCGCAATTACGTGACGCAAGCCCGCAACGGCTTTTACTTCATCTACGGCAATGCCGCCCCCGATGACGCCGAGGCCCGCGCTCAGGTGGCTCAAATTCTTTCCGCGATGATCTACGGCACCGATGGGTTCTTCTTCGTCTACGACTATGATGGTAATAATCTTGTCAGCCCGCGCCAGACCGAGCGTATCAACCGCAACTGGTCGGGGCTGACCGACAGTGAAGGCACGCCCGTCGTCGACGAACTGATCCGCATCGCAAGATCAGGTGCGGGCTATCACAGCTATCTCTGGCCGAAACCTTCGACCGGAGAGGAAGCGCGCATGATCACCTATGTGACGAGCTTTCCGAGCTGGCGATGGGCCGTCGGCACCGGTGTCTTCATCGACGATGTGCTGGCCACCGTGGCAACAGCGCGCTCTGAACTGGAGGCGCGGGTCCAGCAGACATTCTTCTATATAGGTCTGATCACGCTGGTGGCGCTGCTTGGCGTCTATCTCGCCGGCATGGGTCTGAACATCCGCGAACGCCGGCTCGCCGATGCCAAGCTGAAGAGCCTCACCCAAAGGGTGCTCGATGCCCAGGAGGAAGAGCGCGGCCGCGTGGCGCGCGAGTTGCATGACGGGATCAGCCAGATCCTCGTGGGCGTGCGCTACGCGCTCGACACTGCGCGGCGCAAGCTCGACCGGGGCGACCCGACCGCTGCAGCGCCGCTGGCCAAGGGTATCGAGTCCCTGGGCGAGGCGATTTCCGAGGTCCGCCGGATCAGCCGCGACCTGCGCCCCGGCCTGCTTGATGACCTGGGTCTCGGTCCCGCCCTGAAGAACCTTACCGAGGAGTTCAGCAAACGCACCGGCGTCGCGGCGGAGTTCAAGACCGTGGTCTTTCGCAACCGCCTCGATCAGGAAGCCAAGATCGCGCTTTACCGTATCGCGCAGGAGGCGTTGACCAACATCGAACGCCATGCCGCCGCGACAAGTGTCAGCATCGACATCAGGGGCCACAAGAAAGGGGCGACGCTGCGGATCACCGACAATGGCCGCGGCATCTCCACCGAACATAGGGCACAAGGTGCGGGCATCGGCCTGCGCAACATGCAGGAGCGGGTCGACCAGCTGGATGGCACGCTCACGGTGTCCCGACCGCAGGGCGGTATGGGCACGATGATCGAAGTTACTGTGCCGCTTTCGCACCTCCTGCCCCCCGAGCCCGAGATCGCCGGCCCGAGAAAGGTTCCCGCATGACCCCTGACGCCCGCATCATCAAGGTGCTGATCGTGGACGACCACCCGATGGTGGCCGAAGGCATCGAATCCATCCTCGAAAGCTATGACGACATCCGCGTCGTGGGCACCTGCAATAACGCGCGGCAGGCGATCGACGGGCTTGCGCATTTCGATCCCGACGTGATCCTGATGGATCTGAACATGCCCGACATGGGCGGGCTCACCGCGACGGAGATCGTGCTGGAGCGGCGTCCGGGCACGCGTATTCTGGTCCTGTCGATGCATGACAGTCCGGAGTACATCTCCTCCGCGCTCAACCACGGGGCCATGGGCTACATCCTCAAGGACGTGCCGACGGACGAGATCAAGGAAGCCATCGACGCCGTGATGGCAGGCGAGCGCTATCTGTGCACCGGCGCACGCGGATCGCTCGCCCCCAAGGATGGCGACGGGCGCGAGGCCCTGACCGGGCGCGAGCAGACCATCCTTCTGCAACTGGCGCAGGGCAAGTCGAACAAGGAGGTCGCCCTCGCCCTCGACATCTCGGTGCGCACGGTCGAGACCCATCGCAAGAACATCAAACGCAAGCTCGGGATATCAAGTACCGCAGGGCTGACCCGCTACGCGCTCGAACACGGCGTGCTGCAGGGCACCGGAGTAAGCTTCTGAAAGGAGCAGTCGGCCCGGCCACCCGAGGTGCCGACAGTTGGGGGGTTCCGATTGACCAAATGGCTTTGGACATCGGTACCCTGCGCGAAGGTGTCTTTCCTGCGCACGACAGCGAAGGTCGAACAGAGCCGATTCCGTTGAAAAAGTCGGTGTCTCGCCTCAGAGAGACTGAACGGCAGAACTTCTTCCCTTGAAGCCGCCATTTCACAAACACGGTTTCCTAGGGGCGAACGCAGAGAACGGCTTTCCAGATTCTCGACGCGATTTTAGGGCCACGGAGTTCTTCAACATAATCGGCCCACATTCACCGATGCTGCACGCCGCACGAATTTCGGCTCTACGGAACCGACATTACATTTTTGCGTTTGTGTTTGAATGTGGAGGGGGCAAGATTTCTCCTTCAAGGAGTTTGTTCAGGGAGCATCGCCGTGGCCAAAAAAATCTCGCAATTTCGCGGTGATCGGGTTGGGCACGTTCGGCGGCACACTTGCGCGCGACCTGCAGCGATTTGGCAACAACGAAATCGGCACCGATATCGATGAGCGCCATGTTGCCCCCTTTGTCGAAGATCTCGGGCAAGCTCTCATTCTTGACGCAGGCGATGATGGAGCCCTGCGTGAAGCCGGAGTAGACGCAGTCGATGTCTGGGGCGTCGCGCTTGGCACCGATATCGAAGCGGACGTACTTGCGACCATTGATCTCAAGACCATTGGCGTCGGAACCATCTGGGCCAAGGCCGCGTCCAAAAATCATCACCGCATCCTGTCCAAACTCGAGGTAGATCGTGTCGTCCATCCTGAGCGCGAGGTAGGGCAGCATGTTGCGCAGGTTCTGAACAACCCATCGGTTCGCAACTACGTCAGCCTCGCCAACGGACAACATGTTGCCAATTTTCGCGTACCAGAGAGCCTTCGGGGAAAACCTCTGTCCAATCTGTCATATAATCGGGATCACAACCTTCGGTGCATCGGCGCCCTCAGAGGTAGCGATCACGTGGGGCATGACGCGGCAAGCTGTGTATTGGAGGAAGATGATCTGCTTCTGCTGTAGGGAAGTCGGCAGGACCTGCGTGACTTCGCCAGCTCGCTGTGATCGACGGGATGGCTCGTATTCAGCTTTCGTTGGCAAGCAAGCGGTTCAGCCCGCCTGCCGTTCTTGCAACGATCTACGCCATCTTCATTCTGCTTGGCGCAGTCGCTTTGCGTCTGCCGTGGAGCAATCACGGCGACGATACCATTAGAGACGCGTTTTTTACGCCGGTGTCCGCGGTCACGGTCACAGGACTCATCGTCGTCGATACAGGCTCTGCATATTCGCTGGTGGGCCAGGTGATCATTGCACTCCTGGTCCAGATCGGCGGCCTCGGGCTCATGACCTTTGCCGCGCTGCTTCTGTCCATGCTGGGGCTGACGATAGGCATGCCGCGGCGCCTCGTGCTCCGAGACGAACTTGGCCAGACCGGCGTCAGCGAGTTGATGGCGCTGGTCCGGGTTGTCGTGATCGTAGCCTTTGCGGCAGAAGCCGTCGCGACTGCTGTTCTGATGACCGTCTTCGTTCCCCAGTTCGGTTGGACCCACGGCTTCTGGCAGACGCTGTTCCATGCGATTTCGGCCTTCAACAACGCCGGCTTTTCGCTTTTTCCCGACAGCCTCATGGGCTATGTGGGCGACCCAACCGTCAATATCACGATTACCGTTCTGTTCATCCTGAGCGGTCTGGGTTTCGTTGTGCTGGCGGACGTGAACCGACAGCGGCGATGGTCGAAGCTGAGCCTTCACGGCAAGCTGATGTTGTCCGGTACGCTATGTCTCATCCTCTTTGCCTGGGTTATGTTCGCTATTCTGGAATGGAACAATCACGCCACACTCGCGAACTTGGAAAGCGACGGGGCGCGGCTTCTTGCAAGCTGGTTTCAGGCCGTGACGCCGCGCACCGCGGGCTTCAACACGCTTGACTATGCCGCGATGGAGGACAGCACGACGGTCATGACGATGGCCCTCATGCTGGTGGGCGGTGGACCGTCCTCGACTGCGGGCGGGATAAAAGTGACGACCCGGATCGTCTTGGCGCTCGCAACGCTTGCCTTCTTCCGGCAGCAGGGACGCCTCCAAATATTTGGCGGCAGTCCAGGTATTTCGGAAATCATGAAGGTACTGGCACTCACCTCGATCTTTCTCATTCTGATCGGGCTCTTTCTGACCTCGCTGATCTACCAAGGCGACTTCCTGGATCTTCTGTTCGAAGTCTGCTCAGCTTTTGGCACGGTCGGTCTTTTGCGCGGCGCGACCGGGGGACTTGATGAATTCGGTCGTATGATGATCATACTGATCATGTTCGTTGGTCCTCTTGGCCCTCTGACCTTGGCGTTTTTCTTAATGTCACGCGTCAAACCCAAGGCTGGATATCCCGAGGGCAAGGTTTATTTGAGTAGAGTGGCCGGGACGATGCGACAGGACATTCGTGCAGCATCCGACAGTGGCCGCTTTACCCGCCAATCAGACCCTGATGCATTTTGAACCGAAAGCCAGTTTCAGCACGCCTCGCCAGCTTTTCCGTACTTCGCTTCCGAGATCCGGATGGATACAGTGCGGGTTTCGACATCGCCGCCCGATGCTCGGCCCTCGGCAGGAATGCCGCCCATTGATCGCCGAAATTAATGCACCCATTTTCCGGTAATTGCGAAAACCCACGCTTCGGCGAAAGTAAATATCGTTTTTTTCCACTCTGGAGACATAAATTTCGCCCAATTCGGTGTTGACCCTCCCCGCCGGCGCCCATAATGTCCCGCCACGCAAGGGAGTCCCGAGGCATGACAGAACTAGTCGTCATTGTAGGAAACACGCGCATGGGCCGGTAACGGTAGACCATAGTCTGACCCCATGCGCCCCCGCCAAGAACGGGGGCTTTTTTATGCGCAAGCGGCAACGGGCCACAGGATGGCCGAGACGGAGTTGAGAGATATGAAACGGCAGATGACTGGCGCGAAAATGATTGTTCAGGCCCTGATCGATCAGGGGGTCGATACCGTATTCGGATATCCCGGCGGGGCCGTACTGCCGATCTATGACGAGATCTTTCAGCAAAACTCGATCAAGCACTTCCTCGTGCGCCATGAACAGGCCGCGGTGCATGCCGCCGAAGGCTATGCGCGCTCAACTGGAAAGCCCGGTGTTGCCCTGGTCACCTCAGGCCCGGGGGCCACGAATGCGGTAACGGGTTTGACGGATGCGTTGATGGATTCCATCCCGATCGTGGTGCTGACCGGACAGGTGCCAACCTTCATGATCGGATCTGACGCCTTTCAGGAAGCCGATACCGTGGGTATCACCCGCCCCTGCACCAAGCATAACTGGTTGGTCAAGGAAACCGACCAGCTCGCGGGCGTGCTGCACGAAGCCTTCCATGTGGCAACCAAGGGACGTCCGGGTCCGGTGCTGGTCGACATTCCCAAGGACGTGCAGTTCGCGACGGGTACCTACGAATCTCCGAAGCCTTCGGTGTCGCATTACCAGCCGCGCCTGAAGGGCGACATGGAAGAGATCACCGAGCTTGTCGCGGCCATCGAAAAGGCGAAAAAGCCCATTTTCTATACCGGTGGCGGCGTGATCAACTCCGGCCCTGCCGCGAGCCAGTTGCTGCGCGAGTTGGTGGAGGCCACTGGCTTTCCAATCACCTCGACGCTCATGGGCCTCGGCTGCTACCCGGCGTCCGGCAAGAACTGGCTCGGCATGCTGGGGATGCACGGTCTTTACCAGGCCAACATGGCGATGCATGACTGCGACCTGATGATCAACATCGGCGCGCGCTTCGACGACCGGATCACGGGCCGCATCGACGCCTTCAGCCCGAAGTCGATCAAGGCGCATATCGACATCGACCCTTCATCGATCAACAAGGTCATCAAGACCGACATCCCGATCATCGGCGATGTGGCCCATGTGCTCGAAGACGTGCTCAAGGTCTGGAAATCGCGCGGGCGCAAGACCAACGACGAGGCCCTGGCGAAGTGGTGGAAACAGATCGACGAATGGACGGCCATCGACTGCCTGAAGTTCAAGCAGCAAGGCAAGACCATCAAGCCGCAGCACGCGGTTGCCCGGCTCGAGGCGCTGACCAAGGGCCATGACCGCTACATCTGCACCGAAGTCGGCCAGCACCAGATGTGGGCTGCGCAGTACCTTGGCTTCGAGGATCCGAACCGCTGGATGACCTCCGGGGGCCTCGGTACCATGGGCTACGGCTTTCCGGCCTCCATCGGCGTGCAGGTGGCGCATCCGGAGGCGCTGGTGATCAATGTGGCGGGCGAGGCCAGCTGGCTGATGAATATGCAGGAGATGGGCACGGCGATACAATACTCGCTGCCCGTGAAACAGTTCATCCTGAACAATGAACGCCTCGGCATGGTGCGTCAGTGGCAGGAACTGCTGCACGGCGAGCGCTATTCGCACAGCTGGTCGGACGCCCTGCCCGACTTCGTGAAGCTCGCCGATGCCTTCGGCGCCAAGGGCATCCGCTGTTCCGACCCTGCCGATCTCGACGATGCGATCATGGAAATGCTGAACTATGACGGCCCGGTGATCTTCGACTGCCTGGTGGAGAAGCACGAGAACTGCTTCCCGATGATCCCGAGCGGAAAGGCGCATAACGAGATGCTGCTTGGTGACGCCTCGACCCAGGGGGCGATCGACGCCAAGGGGTCGGTGCTCGTCTGATGTGCATTCGGATCCTGATCGCGGCTTTCTGCGCGGTGGCAGGACTGAGCTCTCCCGCCGGGGCGCAAAGCTTCGGCGGGGTCAAGATCGGCGATCCGGCTACGGCGGTTGCGGGTTTCACTGGCCCCGTAACGCTTGGAAGCCAGGGCGCCGACCGCTTTGCGAAATTCACCATGCCGGACGGTCATGAATTGTCGCTGACGACCCGCAACCAGGGGCCGATCATCTACATGGAAACCAGCCGCAACCCAAGCGTGCCCGCGATCGCGCCGGCGGGCCCCGGAGTAAGCTTCGGCGCAACGACGCGCGGCGACCTGCGGACCCTGCTCGGCAATGACGGCTTCACCTACGTCAGTCGCACGCAGGTGCCCTTCGGCATCGGCACCACCTATTTCCTCAGCTACGATCTGGTCAACCAGCCCGGCGTCGTGGTGACCTTTGCGTTCCATCTGACCCCGGACCGCTACCCTTTGGGCGCCGATGCCGCGCTGCTCGACAGCATCGTCGTCGCGCAAGACTGGTATCTGAACGAAATCTGGGGGCCGGCCCGTTCCATCTCCACCAGCAACGCCGCCGTTGTCCTGAACTACTGACGCCTCCCGAACTGAAACACCTATCCAAGGAAATCGCCGATGTCCCCTCTGAAAATCAAGAAAGGCGCCACCAGCCATTCCGCCTATAACCTGCGTCCGACCTTTTCGGATGTGATCGAACGCCATACGCTGGCGGTCTTGGTGGAAAACGAGCCGGGGGTGCTGGCGCGCGTCATCGGTCTCTTCTCCGGGCGCGGCTACAACATCGACAGCCTGACCGTGGCGGAGGTGGATCACACCGGCCATCTGTCGCGCATCACCATCGTCACCTCGGGCACGCCGCAGGTCATCGAGCAGATCAAGGCGCAGCTGGGTCGGATCGTGACCGTCCACAATGTGCAGGACCTGACCGTCGAAGGGTCGTCCGTCGAGCGGGAACTGGCGATGTTCAAGGTGGTGGGCACCGGCGACAAACGCGTCGAAGCGCTGCGACTTGCAGACATCTTCCGGGCAAACGTCGTGGACAGCACGCTCACAAGCTTCGTTTTCGAGATCACCGGCGCGCCTGAAAAAATCGACGCCTTTGCTGATCTGATGCGCCCCCTGGGCCTGTCCGATGTCGCGCGGACGGGGGTCGCTGCGCTCTCCCGGGGCGCCTAGGCAGAGTTGCTGGAGGGCTCCGACGTCGAGCGCTCGACCTGGCTGCGACGGTCGGCCGGCGCGAAGGGGATGATCTTGGCACTTCCCGGAGTTTCAGGGTAGCCCGGATCGCAGGTTCGGAGTGCCGCGGGCAGCCCTGCGCCCACTTTTTCGACGACGAGCTTGGGGTTTCGAGCCCGGCGCATGGAGGCGTTGATTTCCATGTCGAACTGGACGAGATCGCCCGCATCGAAGAAGTCGTCTGCCTTGAGGATGTCATCGGATGCGTTGAGGAAGGCAAGGTCGCCCTGGTCTTCGCACCAGATGACCGCCTTGCGGTCAGAAACATCGCTCCAGAGTACTACGCCCAGCATGTCAAGGTCCATTCGTCTTTGGTTGCTCTCAAGAGTATCAACAAGTTAATGCGTTTAGACATGTCAAAATGAGCAACGTACGCTTGGAATTTGTGACGACCTACGGTAGAACTGACACAAAATGAATCGCATTCTGACGCTATTTGGCGTCAATTGTTGACCAGACGGATTTCTACCTTGGCGCGTGTCAGTTCGGACGACTAGCATCACGGCCCTAAACCCGACAAAGGACCGGTTTGCAATGCAGTCCCCAAGCCCAGCCGAACTCCGCAACATGTTCGGAGCAAATCTGAGAAAACTGTCGGCGGATTTTCCGTCCGTCTCCGCGCTCGCGCGCGACCTCGGCATAAACCGAACGCAGTTCAACCGCTATCTCAGTGGCGAAAGCTTTCCCCGGCCGGACGTTCTGGCCCGCATGTGCCGTTTCTTCTCGGTGGATGCCCGGGTGCTTCTGGAACCGGTAGAGCGGCTCGAGCAACGACCGGAAGCGAGTTCCAGCACGTTCCTGCGCGATTTCATGGGGCCGGGGATACATCATGTTTCCGAAACCAGCCTGCCTAACGGGTTCTACCAGTTCACGCGGCGCAGTTTCGTCAGCGACACGAAGTTCGTGCGCGGGCTGATTTTCATCAAACGCGATGGCGAGCATACATACCTGCGCGGATATGAGCCGAAGGACGCCATGGCGATCCAGGGTATTCCGCCCTTGCCAAAGGCACGGGAGTATCGTGGCTATGTGATCCAGCTCGAAGACGGGATCGCAGCAACCGTCTCGCGGCGCAACGGCATGACCGCCTCCTTCAATTACCTGTCCCGGATCACCTCGTTCCAGAACAATTTCTGGGTGGGATATGTCGCCCGCACCGTGCGCGAGAACTCGTCGAGCGCGCGGATGACGCGGCTGGTCTACGAGCACCTCGGCGATGATTTCGGAAGGGTGCTGAAAGTCGCCCGAAGCTGCGGCTTTTGCAGCTTCGAGGAGCTCATGCCCTATCATCAGCGTCTGTTGCAGCCAGAAGATCCCTTTCGCTGAGCAAAGCCTGCGCGGATGTCGCCCTTGGAAAACTCAGGTCGCTGAAGTGGCTGCGGACCCTTTCGCCTGCGCTACCGTCTGGTCAGTCAAGTCAGGAGAGCGAGATGGACCCTCACGTAACCGATCTGTCCGGCGTGCGCCGCCCCATTTCCGAAGCCAACGGGCTGCCGAACCCGCATTATATCGATCCGGTCGTCTTCGAGGAAGAAAAGCATGCCCTGCTTTTCGACAACTGGTCCGGCCTTGCCGTGGCCTCGGACGTGCCGGAAGTCGGCGACGCGGTGCCGCTCACCTTCCTCGGCATGCCGCTCCTGATGGTGCGCGACCGTCAGCGACAGGTGCGCGTCTTCCAGAACATCTGCCGGCATCGCGGCATGATCCTCGTCGAGGAGCCCCGCAAGATCGAAGGCGCTATCCGCTGCCCGTATCACAGCTGGTGCTATTCCACCGAAGGCAAGCTCGTGAGCACCCCGCATGTGGGCGGTCCGGGCCAGAACACCCACGCAGGCATCGACCGCGCCCTGCTCGGTCTGGTCGAAGTGCGCAGCCACATCTGGATGGATGTGGTCTGGATCAATGTCTCGGGAAACGCCCCCGACTTCGAAGTGGCCAATGCCGAACTGCTGGAACGCTGGAAGGAATACGACAAGCCGCTCTATCACGGCGGGGCCGAAAGCCGCTTCAAGCTGGAGGTGAACTGCAACTGGAAACTCGCGGTGGAGAACTACTGCGAAAGTTACCACCTGCCTTGGGTGCATCCGGGCCTCAACAGCTACTCGCGGCTGGAGGATCACTACCACATCGAACACCCGGGCCTGTTTTCCGGACAGGGTACGCTGGTCTACCGGCAATTGCGGGACCATGAGGACCAGACCCTGCCGGATTTCGATGGCCTGAGCGACAAGTGGGATACCGCTGCCGAATACGTCACGGCCTTCCCGAACGTGCTCCTTGGCGTGCACCGCGACCATACTTTCGCGATCATCCTCGAGCCGCAAGGGTTGGAGCGCACCCTGGAACATGTGCATATCTACTACGCAAAGCCCGACACGGACGAAACCATGCGCAGCAAGAATGCGCAGCTCTGGAAGAGCGTCTTTGTCGAAGATGTCTTCGTGGTCGAAGGCATGCAGCGCGGCCGCCACGCGGTTTCTTTCGATGGTGGGCGGTTCTCGCCGGCGATGGATGGCCCCACGCATCTCTTCCATGACTGGGTCGCCGGACGGATCGACGCCAGACGCGGGAGCGCACGGGCCGCAGAATGAGCGATCTGGACGATCGCCTGCTGGCCGCGCATGATCGTGGAGACCTGCCGGCCCTCGTGTCGCTTTATGCGGAGGCCGCAGAATCTGCCAATCAAGAGCAGGCGCGCGGCTTTTATCTCACGCATGCCTATGTCTTCGCGCTTGAACTCGGCAGTGAAACCGCGCCGGGTCTGCGCGCGCGACTGATCGAGATGGGGCGCGAAACGCCGCTTTAGGCTGCTTGCGTCAACTGGCGATAGAGATGCCAGGAGGCGTGACCGAGCCAGGGCAGCACGACGATCAGGCCAAAGAACCCAGGCACCAGCGCCGCGAAAGTCATGGCAGCAATGACCGCGGCCCAAAGGAGCATCGGCAAGGGTGCCGCGCGCACCGCCTGGATGCTCGTGATCATCGCGGTGATGAAATCGACTTCCCGGTCGAGCAGGAGCGGCAGGCCGACCACCGACATCGCATAGATGAGCAGCGCGAATGCCGCACCCACAGCGGTGCCGAAGGCCAGCATCACCATCCCGTTCAGGCTAAGGAACACCTCGTAAGATGTTGATATATTGGTCATCGTGGTCAGGCCAAGAAAGAGCGCGAAGATCATGTGACCGAGGAAGAACCAGAAAAGAAAGATCACCACCATCATGGTGCAGAGCGACGGCAACTGGCGGTTGCGCTGCTGCCAGATCACCCCGAAGATGTCGCGCGCCCTGATCTCGAGCCCGGCCTCGAGGCGGCGGGAGACCTCATAGAGGCCAACGGCGGCGAAGGGACCCAGAAGCGGAAAGCCGATGGTGGCCAGCACCAGCCAGAAACTGTGCCCGCTCTGCCAGGTCACCCCGGCCATCACCCATCCCGCGATGATGTAGAAGCCCGCGAAGACAAGACCGTAGAGCGGCTTGGCCTTGAAATCCTGCCAGCCTTTTCGCAAGGCGATCCCGATGTCTTCGGTGCGTGCCGGACGGAGATCCGGTGCGCCATGCAGTGGTTCGGCCAAGACCTGATCCATGATTTTCCTCCCTATCCTTGAGCGCGCCTATCCGCCAAGGACAGGCGGGCGCGTCTGAGGCCATTTTGTCATCTGATGCCAGACTTCCGCAAGTCTCAGAAGCATTCCGTCTGAACCTGGGCGTCCGATGAGTTGCATGCCCATCGGAAGACCATTGGCGCCGAAGCCCACCGGGATGCTGATAGCGGGCAGCCCGATCAGGCTTGCAGGCACCACCACCTGCATCCAGCGGTGATAGGTGTCCATGTAGACGCCTCCGATTTCGTCGGGATGGATCAGGTCGATCTCAAAGGGCCAGACCTGCGCACTGGGCAAGGCCAGCACGTCGAAATCACCAAAAGCGCGCAGGGCGACCCGGTACCAGTCCGATCGCACGAGGCTTTGCGCGTGAACGTCCATGGCCGAGAGTGCGAGACCGTTCTCGATCTCCCATATCATCGCGGGTTTCAGCTTGTCGCGCCGCGCGGGATCCTCCGCATCCATGCGGCGCGCGCCGGCGATGGAAAAACTGCGCAGCGAAACCCAGGCGCGCCACATGGCATCGAGATCGAAGAGCGGTGCAGGCGTCTCCACATGCCAGCCGATCTGCGCCATCTGACCGAGCGCCTCCTCGCAAAGCGGAATCACCCCGGCCTCCATGGGCAGCCCACCGCCCCAATCCGAAAGCCAGCCAATGCGCGGCGCAGGCACCGCCTCCGACAGGCCGGGCAAGGTGGCATCAATCTGATAGCCATGCGGCCAGCCCGGATCGCGCCCCGCCATCGTATCGAGCAGGGCCGCGAGATCAGACGGGCTGCGCGCCATTGGGCCCAAGGTCGAGAGCTGATCGAGGAAAATCTCGCCGTCGGGCTCATCGGGCACCACACCAAAGGTCGGGCGCATGCCGTAGATGTTGTTCCAGGCCGCCGGGTTGCGCAGAGAGCCCATCATGTCCGAGCCATCCGCGAGGCTGACCATGCCAGTCGACAGCGCCACCGCCGCACCGCCCGAGGAGCCACCTGCCGACCGCCTCAGGTCGTAGGGGTTGCGGGTCGCGCCGAAGACCGGGTTATAGGTGTGGCTGCCGAGACCGAACTCCGGCGTATTGGTCTTGCCGATGATGATCGCCCCGGAAGCCCGCAGACGCCGCACCACGAGATCGTCCCGGTCGCTGACGATGCCGTCAAAAAGCGGCGAGCCCTTGGTCGTGGGCAGGCCTGCTACATTCGACAGGTCCTTGATCGCCATGGGTATGCCGTGCAGCCAACCCTTGCGCGGTGCGATATCGGCGGCTTTCGCCTCCTGCATCAGCGCTTCGTGATCGCGCAGCGACACGATCGCATTGACCTGCGGATTAGTCGCGGCGATCCGGGACAGGGTCCGCGCCATCAACTCGGACGGGCGCAGCTCGCCATGTTCGATCTGGCGTGACAGTACGAGCGCATCGGCCTGCAATCCTCGTCTCCTCCGGTTTTCGCGTCATCTTACGGAGAAGCGGTCCGGCGGCAACGCAATTCACGAGGTCGCCGTGTTAGCTCCCCTGCGCTTCGGCCCGGCTCTTGCCCGACACATCGAGCGCGAGCGTGGCGGCCATGAAGCCATCGAGATCTCCATCAAGAACGCCCTTGGTATCCGATGTCTCGAAGTTGGTGCGCAAGTCCTTCACCATCTGGTAGGGCTGCAGCACGTAGGAGCGGATCTGGTTGCCCCAGCCCGCGTCGCCCTTGTTCTCATGCGCCTCGTTGATGGCCGCATTGCGTCGGTCGAGCTCGAGTTGGTAGAGCCGCGATTTCAGGGCCTTCATCGCGATATCGCGGTTCTGGTGTTGCGATTTCTCCGAGCTTGTCACCACGATCCCCGTGGGATGGTGGGTGATCCGCACGGCGGAGTCGGTGGTGTTGACGTGCTGCCCCCCGGCACCGGAGGAGCGATAGGTGTCGATGCGGATATCCGAGGGGTTCACCTCGATCTCGATGTTGTCATCGACCACCGGATAGACCCAGACGGAACTGAAGGAGGTATGACGCTTGGCGGCACTGTCGAAGGGCGAAATACGCACCAGCCGGTGCACGCCGCTTTCAGATTTCAGCCAGCCGTAGGCATTGGGCCCGCTGATCTTGTAGACGGCGGATTTGATCCCGGCCTCGTCGCCGTCGCTCATCGATTGCAACTCGACCTTGTAGCCCTTCTTCTCGGCCCAGCGGACGTACATGCGCGCGAGCATATTGGCCCAGTCGCAGCTTTCGGTGCCGCCAGCGCCCGCGTTGATCTCCAGGAAAGTGTCGTTGCCATCGGCCTCGCCATCGAGCAGCGCTTCGAGTTCTTTCTGCGCTGCCCTCTCGACCAGAGCCTTCAGCGACGCCTCGGCATCCGCGACAACCTCCGCATCTTCCTCCATCTCGCCCAACTCGATCAGTTCGAGATTATCCGCCAGATCTTGCCTGATCCCGTCGTAGGTCGCGATGGCATCGACCAGCACCTGCCGGTCGCGCATCAGCTTCTGCGCCGCTTCCGGATTGTCCCAGAGCTTGGGATCCTCCACCCGCGCGTTGAACTCCTCCAGCCGGTGCGGTGCCGTATCCACATCCAGTCGCTGGCCGAGAAGATCCAGCGATTTCCTGATTTTTTCAACAGTATTCTGAAGGTCTGCGCGCATCGGTGCCTCGGGTCATCCTCTGGAACAGCCTCTTAGACCAGCCCCCTGCCCGCAGCAAGCGGAACCGGGCCGAGCAGCCGCCTCGCTAGTAGAGGCCGCCGGAGCTTATTGTGCCGAAATTGGCGTTGGGCCCGACCGTGGTTTTCTCGCCGGTAGAGGTCGTCACCTGCTGCGCTTGTCCCTGTCCGACCTCGCGGAAGAGCGGCAGGTCCTGCCCCATGGCGAAGCCGCCGTCATACATGACGCCGAAGACTGGCTCCTCGCCATCGCGGAAGTATTCCGCCACGACGTTGTCTCCCGTTGCGTCATCGCCAAGCCGGGCACCACTGAAACGGTCGATCTTGATGAACCGCCCGCCCGGCGGGATGGTGAAGGGTCCGCCACCATATTTCTTGGTGGCCTCTTCCATGAAGCGCTGGAACACCGGCCCGCACATGCCGCCACCCGAAGCGCCCCGGCCCAGGGGCCGCGGCTGGTCATAGCCGATGTAGCAGCCCGCGACGATGTTGCTGGTGAAACCCACGAACCAGACGTCCTTGCTGTCGTTGGTGGTCCCGGTCTTGCCGGCCGTCGGCACCGGCAGGTTGACCGTGCCGCTTGCGGTGCCGCGCTCCACCACGCCCGTGAGCATCGAGGTCAGCTGGTAGGCCGTCACCGGGTCCATGACGCGCTCACGGTTGGAAATCACCTTGGGCGGCAGGCCGGGATCGAGGCTCGCAAGCTGGCAGTCGTAGCAGAGCCGCTCGTCATGACGGTAGATGGTCTTTCCGTAGCGGTCCTGCACCCGGTCGACCAGCGTCGGCTGCACCCGCTCGCCGCCATTGGCGAACATCGCATAGGCCGCAACCATCTGATAGAGCGTTGTCTCCTCGGAGCCGAGCGCGTTGGCAAGGAACTGGCCCATATTGTCGTAGACGCCGAAGCGTTCGGCGTAGTCGGCCACCACGTCCATGCCCACTTCCTGCGCCAGACGGATGGTCATGAGGTTCCGGGAGCGCTCGATGCCCGTGCGCAGCGGCGTCGGCCCGTAGAATTCATTGGAGGCATTGCGAGGGCGCCAGAGGCCTTGCGGCGTGTTGATCTCGATGGGCGCATCCACAACGATGGTGGCGGGGGTGTAGCCGCTGTCGAGTGCTGCGGCATAGACGAAGGGCTTGAAACTCGATCCCGGCTGGCGCTGCGCCTGCGTGGCGCGGTTGAAAACGCTGGCCTGATAGGAAAAGCCGCCCTGCATGGCGATCACGCGGCCCGTATTGACGTCCATGGCAACAAAGGCGCCCTGCACCTGCGGGACCTGCCGCAGGGTCCAGCGGATGAAGGTGCCGTCCGCATCCGACGTCATGGCCCGCACATGCACCACATCGCCCACAGACAGAAGATCACCCGCCGCTTTCGCCTTTTCGCTCATCGAGCCATCGAGGCGCCGCTTGCGCGCCCATGTCACATCCTGCGCCGTGATGAAATGTCCGTCCTCGTCTTCCTCGACGCCTTCGATGCCGATCCGTGCGTCATTGGTGCCGACGGAGAGCACGACCGCCGGATACCATGGGCCATCAAGCTCGATGTCCCGCGCAATGCTCACGGCGGCCAGCGCTTCGCGCCAGCTTGCCTCATCGGCCAGCAGCGCGGGCTCGATCTTGGTGCGCCGCTCGCGGTAGATACCCGTCTGGCGGTCGAACTCCTCGAGCTCGCGCCGCAGGGATTCGGCGGCAATGGGCTGCATCTCCTGATCGATCGTGGCGCGTACGGTGAGACCACCGGTGAAAAACTCGCCCTCGCCGAAATTCTCGCTCAACTGGCGGCGAATCTCATCGGTGAAATAGTCCCGTGGCGGCAGCACTTCCTTGAAACTCTCGAAATCGCCGTTCTGCACGGAGCGAACCGGCTCATTCACTTCTATCTGGTAGACCAATTCCGAGATGTAGCCGTTCTCCTTCATCTCCCTGAGAACGAAATTGCGACGGTCGCGCAGGCGGTCGATCTGGCGCACCGGATGGTAGTTGCTCGGGGCTTTCGGCAGCGAGGCAAGGAAGGCTGCCTCGTGCGGAGCCAGATCGCTCAGCGGCTTGTTGAAATAGGTCTGGGCTGCGGCAGCCACGCCATAGGAGTTCTGCCCGAGGAAAATTTCGTTGAGGTAAAGCTCAAGGATGCGGTCCTTGCTCAGGGTTTCCTCCAGCCGCGAGGCGAGGATGATCTCCTTGATCTTGCGTTCCGCCTGGCGGTCGCCCGAGAGGATGAAGTTCTTCATCACCTGCTGGGTGATGGTCGAGGCACCGCGCACATCCCGGCCGCCTGACCGGATCGCCTCGTAGCCTGCCACCGCGATGCCACGCAGATCGTAGCCGTCGTGCCGGTAGAAATTCTTGTCCTCGGCGGAAATGAAGGCCTGTTTCACCAAGTCCGGGATCTGGTCGGCAGGCACGAAAAGCCGGCGTTCCTTCGCGAATTCGTCGATCAGCTGGCCTTGCCCGGAGTAGATGCGGCTGATCGTCGGCGGCGCATATTGCGCCAGCGATTCGTGGCTCGGCAGATCACGCCCATACACCCAGAAGATCGCACCGACAGAAAGCGCTACCATGCCCAAGGCCATGGTGACGGTGGTGAAAATGCCGCCGAAGAAGGACAGGATGAAACGAAACACGGGAGGCGATCGCAGGCCTTTTTGTTGTTGGACTTACTCCGCATATAAGCATTGTGCGCCGGATGGTCAAAACACGAAACGGTGCCGGCGACGATCCGCTACTGCCGCATCAGAGCGCGCAGCGCCGCATCGGTCTCGCGCCAGTCGACGATCGCCCCGGCCATGGCCGCGATGATGCGCGCGCGCCAGGCCGGATTGATGAGGTTCTCCAGATCGCGTTCGCTCGAGAGAAACCCGACCTCGACCAGAACAGACGGGATATCGGCGGATTTCAGGACGGAAAATCCCGCCCGGCGCAGCGGCTTGTTGTTCATCGGCCCACCCGCCGCCGCCATGCCCGCGACCAGCGTCTGCGCCAGTGATTCCGTCCGGGGTCCGGTTTCCTGACGCGCAAGATCAAGCAGCACGCTTGCAATCTCGTCGTCCGAGCCGGTCAGATCCGCACCGGCGATGATATCGGCGCGGTTGTGACGTGCGGCCAGTTGCTCCGTGGCCTTGTCCGTGGCCTCTTCCGAGAGCGTGTAGATCGTCGCACCTTGCGCGCCACCTTCGCTCAGGGCGTCCGCGTGAAGCGACAGGAACACATCCGCTCCGGACTGATGCGCCAGCGCCACACGGCTGGTCAGCGACACGAAATGATCGGCCTCCCGCGTCAAGGCAACCTCGTCCACACCAGCGCGCAACAAGGCGTCGCGCAATTCCTGCGCGAATTCCAGCATCAGGGTCTTTTCATTGACCCCTGCCCGTTCGGCGCCGGGATCGATGCCCCCATGGCCCGGGTCGATCACCACGACGAAGCGGTCCTCGGTCCAGGCCCGCGCCGGATCACGCGGCGCCTCGATGCTCCAGAGCACCCCTTCAGGCACGCCCGAGGACATGCGGAAATCGGCAGGTGGCACGGGCCGCAAAGCGACTGTCAGCTGCGCCGCCCCGCTTTCGGGGTCGACCTTCATCTCGATATCATCGGGCTGGAAAGGCCCCGCGAGATCCCCCACGAGCCGCGACCATCCGGGCTGAAAACGCCCGAAACGCACATCGGAGATCACCCCGGATCGCGTCAATGCCTGCGGCGCAACACCGGTCCAGTCCACTTCACGAAAATCAAGGATCAGCCGTGGCGGCGCATCGAGCGTGAAGACCCGGAACGGCACCCCGGCGCTGAGGCTCAGCGTCAAGGTCGCAGTGCCCGTTGCATCGGCGACGAGCCCGCTTGCGTCGGCGTCGACGCGGGCCACCACACTGGGGTCCTGTGCGGCCAAGGGCACGACTGCCCAAAGGCCAACGGCCAAGGCGCACATGAATTTGCGGATCATCCTGCTGCTCTGCTCTGGTTCTTTTTTTATTGCCGCTAGTCTAAGGCATTCTGGATGCAAATGGAAATGCTTAGCGCGCGGACATGAAGTCCTTCAACCGCGCCAAACCCGCTTCGATGTCCTCGGTGCTGCGCGCGTAGGAAAACCGCAGCGTCCGATGCCCGCGGACGGGATCGAAATCGAGGCCGGGTGTCACGGCGACGCCCGCATGTTCAAGGATTTCGGCAGCGAAGGCACGGCTGTCATGCGTGAATTCCGAAACGTCGGCATAGACATAGAATGCGCCATCGGGCGGTGCGATCCGGGTAAACCCGGCCTCGGGCAGGCCCTTGAGCATGAGCACCCGGTTGGCGCGGTAGACAGCCATGTTGTCCTCGAGTTCCGGGGTGGCGTCGAGGGCCGCGAGGGCCGCCACCTGGCTGGCATGGGGCGCGCAGATGAACATGTTCTGGCTGATCCGCTCGACCACGCGCACGTGATCCTGTGGCACCACGAGCCAGCCCACGCGCCAGCCGGTCATCGAGAAATACTTCGAAAAGGAATTGATCACATAGGCCTCGTCGGTGATCTGCAAGGCGGTGACCGCCTTGGCCTCATATTCGATGCCGTGGTAGATTTCATCGGAAATGAAGGCCGCGCCGCGCGCGTGACAGGCCTCGATCAAGCCTTGCAGGGAGGCATGGTCCAGCATCGTCCCGGTCGGGTTGGCCGGTGAGGCGACAAGCAAACCGGCCAGATCGTGCGCGGCCACATCCGAAGGCGCAGGCTGAAAGCGGTTTTCCGCCGTCGTGGGCAGATCGACCGGGCAAAGATCAAGCGCGCGCAGGATCTGGCGGTAGCTGGGATATCCCGGTGCGCCGACCCCGACCCGTTCACCGGTGTCAAAGAGCGCCGTGAAAGCCAGAATGAACCCGCCCGATGAGCCCGGAGTCACGACCACGCGCCCGGGATCGAGATCGACGTCATACCACTCGCCGTAAAGCCGCGCGATCCGTTGGCGCAACGCCGGCAGCCCGAGCGACACCGTATAGCCCAGGGCACCCTGCTCCATCGCCCGCGCCAGCGCCTCTGTCGCCTGTTTCGGTGCACCGGTACCGGGCTGGCCGACCTCCATGTGGATGATGTGACGCCCGGCCTCTTCGGCACGGCGCGCGGCCTCCATCACATCCATCACAATGAAGGGATCGACGGACGAACGCCTTGAAACCCGCATGAGTTCTCTCCTAACTGGTTCCATGGTCTTTCATCGCGTATTCCGGTGGGCGTCAATCCCGCTCCTGTCGTTCTGCATGCTCGCCACCTCGGTGCAGGCACAAAACCTGCTGCGCGACGCGGACATCGAATACGGGCTCTCGCAGATCGCAAAACCGGTTCTGACCGCCGCCGGCCTGAGCCCGTCGCGGGTCAAGATCCTGGTCGTGAACGAAAGCACGCTCAACGCCTTCGTGGTCAGCAATGACGTGATCTTCGTGCATTACGGACTGATCAATCGCATGACCTCCGCGGCGATGCTGCAGGCCGTGATCGCCCACGAGGCGGCCCATATCACCAACGGTCACATCGCGCGGCGAATGAACAACTACGCCAGCTCCCGCACGGCGGCGGGGATCGGTCTGGCGCTGGCCGGAGTGGCCGCCGCAACCGGCAATGCCCAGGCTGCCGCGGGTCTTGCCGTCGGCCTGCAAAGCTCGGCTCTCGCGCGGTTCTTCAAGCACACCCAGGCCGAGGAAGCCTCCGCGGATCAATCGGGGATCCGGTATCTGCAATCCGCCGGGGTTGACCCGCAGGGCATGGCGGATGTCCTCGCACTTTTCAACGGCCAGGACCTCTTGTCCGAAAGCCGGCAGGACCCCTATCTGCGCAGCCACCCGCTGTCGCGCGATCGTTTGCGCGCAGTCGAAGCCTATGTCGCCGCCTATGGCACGGACACCGCCCCGGATGCGACCGCGGATTACTGGTTTTCGCGGGTGAACGGCAAGCTCAGCGCTTATACACGGGCGCCGACGTGGACGCTGGGCCGGATGAAGGAGACGCCCTATCCTGATGTGCGCTACCTGCGCGAAGCCATCGCCGAACATCGCCAGTCCCGCACGAAACAGGCGTTGAAAGCGATTGACGCCGCCATCGCGATGCGCCCGGACGACCCCTTTTACCATGACCAGCGCGGCCAGATCCTGCTCGAGACCCGCAACTTCGACGCTGCGGTAGCCGCCTATGGCCGTGCGGTCCAGCTTGCGCCCAACGACGCGCTTATCCTGTCGGGATACGGCGGCGCGCTGCTGGCAGTCGGGAACATCAAGGACGCAAAGCAAGTGCTTGAGAAAGCCCGTGGAATAGACTTCCGTGACGGCAGTATGCTGCGTGATCTCTCGGTCGCCTACGCCAAGTCCGGCGAGCAGGGAATGGCAGCACTGGTCACGGCTGAAAGATATGCCCTGTCGGGGCGGATGGAGGATGCGGGCATCCACGCGAAACGCGCTTTGGGTCTGCTGCCGAATGGATCCGGTCCTTGGCAACGGGCGCAAGATGTGTTGATTGCGTCGGAACGCGCAGAGAAAAGGAAAAAATGACATGTTGAAACCGAAATTAATCGCTGCGCTGGCAGGCGCCGCCCTCTTTTGCGGACCGGCGCTCGCACTCGATCTGAACGCGATGACCGACGCGGAGCGCGCGCTCTTCCGTGAAGAGGTCCGTGCCTATCTCATGGAAAACCCCGAAGTGATCATGGAGGCCGTCAGTTCGCTGGAACAGCGGCAGGCCGAGGAGCAGGCAAAGGCTGATGTGACGCTGGTGGCCGATCATGCCGAGGCGATCTTCAACGATGGTTTTTCCTTCGTCGGCGGCAATCCGGACGGCGACATCACGCTGGTCGAATTCATGGACTACCGCTGCGGCTATTGCAAAAGAGCCTACGGTGAGGTCGAGAAGCTGCTCGACTTTGATGGTAACATCCGGTTCATCGTAAAGGAGTTCCCCATTCTGGGCGAGCAATCCGTTCTGGCCTCCCGCTTCGTGATCGCCGCAAAACATCTGAACGGGGCGGAGGCTTACAAATCTCTGCACGACGCGCTGATGACCTATAACGGAGACATCACCCTGGCGAGCCTGAGGCGTCTGGCGGAAACCTTCGATCTCGATGCAGGCGCCATCGAGGCAAAGATGGAAGACCCCGCGGTAACTGAGGAATTGAGTGCGACACGCGCGCTCGCGCAGGCCCTGCGGATCAGCGGGACGCCGACTTTCGTGCTGCAGGACGAAATGCTGCGGGGCTACCTGCCCTTCGATCAGATGCTTGAAATCGTGGAGGGCAAGCGCGGCTGACCTCAGCGCCTACTGCGCCGCGTCCTGGATTGCCGCGTCAGCCTCGATCTCTGCGGCTTTCTTCTCGACCTGTTCCACGATGTGCTCGATCATCCGGTCGTTGTTGAGCTTGTGGCTCTGCTTGCCCGCGAGATAGACCATGCCGGAGCCGGCACCGCCCCCGGTGAAGCCCACGTCGGTCATCAGCGCCTCGCCGGGGCCATTCACCACGCAGCCGATGATCGACAGGCTCATGGGCGTCTTGATGTGCTCGAGGCGTTTTTCCAGCGCCTCCACCGTCTTGATCACGTCGAAGCCCTGCCGCGCGCAACTGGGGCAACTGATGATGTTGACGCCGCGGTGTCGCAGACCGAGGGATTTGAGAATTTCGTAGCCGACCTTGACCTCCTCGACCGGATCGGCGGAAAGACTCACGCGGATCGTATCGCCAATGCCCATCCAGAGCAGGTTGCCAAGTCCGATCGCGGATTTGATCGTGCCGGAGGTCAGCCCGCCGGCTTCGGTGATCCCGAGATGGATCGGGGCATCCGTGGCATCGGCCAGTTGCTGATAGGCGGCGGCGGCCATGAAGACATCGGAGGCCTTGCAGCTGATCTTGAACTCGTGAAAATCGTTGTCCTGAAGGATCTTGATGTGATCGAGGCCGGATTCGACCATGGCGTCGGGGCATGGCTCGCCGTATTTCTCCAGCAAGTGCTTTTCGAGGCTGCCCGCGTTCACGCCGATGCGGATGGAACAGTTATGATCGCGTGCCGCCTTGATCACTTCCTTGACGCGCTTGGCGTCACCGATGTTGCCCGGATTGATGCGCAGGCAGGCGGCCCCGGCTTCGGCCGCTTCGATCCCGCGCTTGTAGTGGAAATGGATATCGGCGACGATCGGCACGGTAACTTCCGGAACGATCTCCTTCAGCGCCCGCGAAGAGGCTTCATCCGGCACCGAAATCCGCACGATGTCGGCACCTGCCTCCGCCGCCGCCTGAACCTGGGCAATGGTCGCCTTCACATCCGTGGTAAGCGTATTGGTCATCGTCTGCACGGTAATCGGAGCATCGCCGCCGACCGGAACGGATCCGACCATGATCTGTCGAGACTTGCGCCGGTAAATGTTGCGCCACGGGCGGATGTGATTGAGCGACATGATGCAGCTTTCGAGGGGTCTATCTGTCAGTCAAAATAGACAGAGGAGGCCCAAGCCGCAATGGGCAGTTAGAAGCTTTACAGGGTCAGTCGGAAACGGCAGGGGCTGCCGTCTGCAATTCCGCAACCATCGTTGCCAGAGCCTGATCTGCGGAAAGGTCGGCCAAGGGATATTTCTCTTTCAGCGCATCGACTGTCAGCGCCACATTCGATGTTACGGTTCCGGGCAGGCCGATCGGACCGTAGTATTCACCGTTGAGCGCGAAATAGATCGCCCCGCTTTCGCCAGTGCGTAGCGTCGGGGGGATTTCGGACGCCGGGGCATCCCAGGTTTCACCCGGCTCCATGATGGTTTCGAGGATGATCGACCCATCCGCCGCGCGCACCCGCACCCAGGCCGGACGCACCGCCACCATCCGAAGCGCCGGCGCCGGCTCCTTCAGGACTTGCGGCACCACGGTCTCAGTCAGGCTTTCCGCCACGGCCGTCTCTATGGCGGGTCCGAAAGCGTCGAGCACTGCCTCCCGCGGAGACACATCGGCGAAATTGCCAAGCGATCCCGGCGCGATTGTGGAAATCGCCGAATCGCGCGCCACCAATATCGGCACGTCCAGTGCCTGGGGGCGGTAAAGCTTGTCGAGCGCATCTGCGCGCGGTTGGTCCATCACTTCAGGCAGCTGCGCAGCAGAACCGGTTTCCGGCGCCTTGGCGATCACCCCTTCGAGAGGATCGAGATCGGAGAGGACGATCGGCGTCTGGTCCACGGGGGCGACCTGCACCTTTTGCACTTCCTGCAGCACCGTATAGCCGCCGAAGCCAATGGCGGCGATCAAGCCCAGAAGGACCAGCGACGACCCGATGGCGCCTGCGTCGACCCGCGAAAAGATGCTCTCTCCCGACGGCACGAAAGGTGTCGCAGGGCGGTTGAACATGTCGGTTTCGGATTTGGCAGTGGCCGCCTTGACGCGCCCGGCCTTCTTGACCACGGAGGCCTCCGCCGACATGCCGTGAGCGACGGAGAATCCACTTTCTTCGCAAAAGGTTGCGAAAGCCTCATCCGGGTTCATACCGAGATAGCGGGCGTATGAACGGACATAACCGGCGATGAACCCCGGCGTGTCGAAAGCATCGGGATCGCAGTTTTCGATGGCTGCGATATAGGAGGCCTTGATCCGCAACTCGCGCTGAACATCGAGGAGCGATTTACCCATCGTGGCGCGCTCGCCGCGCATCACATCTCCGAGGCGCAACTCGAAATCATCGAACGCCTTGCGTTCGACTTTATCGTCAACACTCGCGGAGTGCGTGCGCCCGATCATCAACCTGCCCCGTCTTACCTGTGTCTGCCATTGCCGACGCCAGTTTAAGAATCGTCCCCACGATTCGTAACTGACTTGTTCTTTAGGTTAGGTTAACACAAGGCAACCTAAAATTCCTAATGCGAGATGCTATCCCGCTTGTTCGGCACGATTTAGCGCACAATGTGACCAAAGTTGGTCCATGGCTCGAATGAGCGCATCCATCTCCCGCGGGCCGTGCACAGGCGACGGGGTGAAGCGCAGCCGTTCGGTCCCGCGCGGCACCGTCGGATAGTTGATCGGTTGCACATAGATGCCGAACTGGTCGAGCAGCATGTCGCTGAGCTTCTTGGTATGGACCGGGTCGCCCACGATGACCGGCACGATATGGCTGCCGTGGTCCACGATGGGCAGGCCAAGACCCTTGAGACGCAACTTGAGTATGTCAGCCTGGGTCTGATGCGCCTCGCGCAACTGAGGTGCCCGCTTGAGATAGGCGACCGAGGCAGCGGCCCCGGCTGCGACTGCGGGAGGCAATGAGGTCGTGAAGATGAAGCCCGGCGCATAAGACCTTATGGCGTCGCACATTTTCGACGACGCCGCGATATAGCCCCCCATGACGCCATAAGCCTTTGCCAGAGTGCCGTTGATGATATCGAGACGATGCATCAGCCGGTCGCGTTCTGCGACGCCGCCCCCGCGCGGACCATACATACCGACCGCGTGGACTTCATCGATGTAGGTCAATGCCCCGAATTCATCCGCCACATCGCAGATCGCCTCGATCGGGCCGAAATCGCCGTCCATCGAATAGATCAATTCGAAGGCGATCAGCTTGGGCGCGGCAGGATCATCCGCGGCCATCAGTTGCCGCAGATGCGCCACGTCATTGTGCCGGAATATGCGCTTGGCACCGCCATTTCGACGTACGCCCTCGATCATCGACGCATGGTTAAGCGCGTCGGAATAGATGATCAGCCCGGGGAAAAGCTTGGGCAAGGTAGACAATGTTGCATCATTCGCGATGTAGGCGGAGGTGAACAACAGCGCCGATTCCTTGCCATGCAAATCCGCAAGCTCCGCCTCCAGCCGCTTGTGGTAGACGGTCGTGCCGGAGATGTTGCGGGTTCCGCCGGAGCCTGCACCCGTGGCGTCGAGCGCCTCGTGCATCGCCGCGAGAACCACCGGATTCTGGCCCATGCCGAGATAGTCGTTGCCGCACCAGACGGTAATGGGTTGTTGCGTCCCGTCCTTGCGCGTACGCATGGCATGGGGAAAATGACCCATCTGACGTTCGATGTCGATGAAAGTCCTGTAGCGGCCTTCCGTGTGCAGACGCGCAATCGCCTGGTCCAGTTGCTCGTCGTAATTCACCCGGTCTTCTCCCCGCTTCTCACTTAGAACAGTTATAGAAAACATGCCCGATCTTCAACACTCCTAGAGCGCACAGCTTGTCGCAGCCTTGATCCATGTCAAACCGCGACGGAACCCGGATTGGAGCCTCGGTGCGGCTGGACAGTGGCGGGCGCGCTGATAGGGTGACGACCAGTCTTTTTCGTGGAGTTTCCAATGTCGCTCGACACCGTCCTGACCCGTATCGACACGAACATGCCCGAGGCGCTGGAGCGTCTCAAGGAATTGCTGCGCATCGCGTCTATCTCGACCGATCCTGCCTACAAGGCGGATTGCGACAAGGCGGCCGATTGGCTGGTGCGCGATCTGAATTCCATGGGTATTGCGGCGGAAAAGCGTCCCACGCCGGGGCATCCGATGGTCGTGGCGCATGCCGAAGGCCCGGGACCGCACCTGCTGTTCTACGGACATTACGATGTGCAGCCTGTCGATCCGCTGGAGCTTTGGCACAATGATCCCTTCGATCCGCAAGTCGAGGAGACCGAGAAGGGCCCTGTCATCCGCGGGCGCGGCACGTCGGACGACAAAGGGCAGTTGATGACCTTCCTGGAAGCCTGCCGGGCCTGGATCGCCGAAGAAGGCCAGCTGCCGTGCCGGATGACCTTCTTCTTTGAGGGCGAGGAGGAAAGCGGCTCTCCGTCGCTGGCGCCCTTCATGAAGGCAAACGCCGAAGAGCTGCGCGCCGATCTGGCGCTGATCTGCGACACGTCGCTTTTTGAAAGCCGTGTGCCGGGCATCGAGATCATGCTGCGCGGCATGTTGCAGGAGGAGATCACGGTCACCGGGCCGCGGATCGATCTGCATTCGGGCATCTACGGTGGTGCGGCAATCAACCCGGTCCGCGTGCTGGCGAAGATCATCGCCAGCCTGCATGACGATCAGGGCCGGATCACCGTGCCGGACTTTTATGCCGGCGTCGAGGAATTGCCCGAAGCGGTGCGCGCCCAGTGGGAGGCGCTGGACTTTGATGCGGCGGCGTTTCTGGGCGATGTCGGGCTGTCGCACCCGGCGGGCGAGCAGGACCGCACGGCGCTCGAGATGATCTGGTCGCGCCCGACCTGCGAGGTCAACGGGATCAAGGGCGGCTATGCCGGTGCCGGCTTCAAGACGGTCCTGCCCTCCAAGGCCTCCGCCAAGATCAGCTTCCGCCTTGTCGGCAAGCAGGACCCGCAGGCGATCCAGGCGAATTTCCGGAAGATGGTGCGTGCCATGCTGCCGCCCGATTGCACGGCGGAATTCACCTGCCACGGCGCGGGTGTCGCCTTCAATCTGGGAAAGACGGATGCCCGCTTCGAAAAGGCGCTCAAGGCGCTGAC
Organism: uncultured Alphaproteobacteria bacterium; assembly: GCA_963715055.1. Lineage (GTDB taxonomy): Bacteria > Pseudomonadota > Alphaproteobacteria > Rhodobacterales > Rhodobacteraceae > CAVQRB01. The sequence goes on from CAVQRB010000001.1 coordinate 520,976, forward strand.
CGAGGAATGGCAGGTGCCCGCGGCCTATACCGGCAGCGGCGGGTCGATCCCGATCGCGGGGCATTTCCGCGATATCCTTGGCACCACGCCGATGCTGATCGGTTTCAGCAAGGACGACGACGGGCTGCATTCGCCGAACGAAAAATACGACGTGGAAAGCTTTCACAAGGGTGCCCGCAGTTGGGCGCGGATCCTTGCGGCCCTCACCCGTGATTGACGGGTTCGAGGCGGGACTGGCCGAGGTCAATGGCCAGCGTATCGCCTATGCCAAGGCCGGCTCCGGCCCGCCGCTACTCCTGCTGCATGGATTTCCGCAGACCCATGTCATGTGGCATGGCGTGGCACCGGATCTGGCAAAGACTTTCACGGTGGTCGCCGCCGACCTGCGCGGCTACGGGGCCAGCAGCAAGCCGCCGGGAACGGAACCCTACGGCTTTCGCCACATGGCCGCCGATCAGATCGCGCTGATGCGGCACCTCGGGTTCGACCGGTTTCACCTTGCCGGACACGACCGGGGCGGACGGGTCGCGCATCGTATGGCGCTCGATCATCCGCAGGCAGTGCTGAGCCTCACGGTCATGGACATCGTGCCGACGCACCTGCTCCTAGACAGGCTGAACCGTCAGGTCGCGAAAGCCTATTATCACTGGTTCTTTCTGGCCCAGCCCTATCCCTTTCCCGAAGCCATGATCGGTCGCGATCCCGATGCCTACTTCGAGAGTTGCCTGCTCGGCTGGGGGGCCGCCAAACTCGGTGATTTCGCGGCCCCTGCACTTGCGGCCTACCGCGACGCCTGGCGCGACCCGGAGACGATCAGGGGCATGTGCGCGGATTACCGCGCCACCGTTGAATTTGATTTCGACCTCGATGCGGGCGATCTCCATCGACAGGTCACCTGCCCCGCGCTGGTGCTCTATGGCGCCGACGGTGCCATGGCGAAGGCCTACGACATTCCGTCGACATGGTCGGAGAGACTGGCAAAAATGCAGGCGCAGGCCGTGCCGGGTGGGCATTTCTTCGTGGACCAGTCCCCGAAGGAAACCATCCGCGCGATGCGCGCATTTTTCGCCTCGACGCTCTGATCCGCTCCGCGGCGCCGATGGCGTTCTGACAGCAAGAATCCGGCAAATGTGATACAATTCCAGAGTCGACCAATTGCCGGTCGCGCTATTTCGGAGAAAGATCATGTTTGCACGAATTACCCATTTCAAGATGAAGAAAGCCTCTATCGACAAGTCCAAGGCACTGCTCGAGACCCTGAAACCGCAGATTCTGGCCCTGCCCGGGATGAAACAGTTCATCAACACGATGAACGACGACGGCAGTGGCTGCGTGATCTCACTGGTCGAGAGCCGCGCCACATCCGAAGCGAACCAAAAGGCAGTGGCGGCCCTTTGGGCGAATTTCAGCGAGCACCTCGAAGCACCCCCGAAAGCCGAAGGTTTCGAAGTCTTTGCGAACTGGAAAGCCTGAGAGCCAGTGCAACAAAAAAGGCTCCCTCGCGGGAGCCTTTTTTTGCAGCGGTGGCGCGGTTGACGGGGCTCGAACCCGCGACCCCCGGCGTGACAGGCCGGTACTCTAACCAACTGAGCTACAACCGCCCACTGCACACGAAGCTCTCGCTCCGCGTGGCAGTCTCATATGGCCCCACTCCGGGCGCGTCAAGCGGCGATCCTGCGAAATCGTCAGTTTTTCGCGACGAGAGTCCGGCATCAGCGCTCGGGCAGCGGAATATGCTCCTGATCGTCGCCCGGCGGCAGACTGAAGCGGCCATGCGCCCAATCCCCGGCCCGCCAGGCCTCCTTCGCCGCATCGATGCGGTCCTTGCTGGAGGCCACGAAATTCCACCAGATGTGGCGCGGCCCGCCCATCGTCTCGCCGCCAAGAAGCATCAGGCGCGCGCCTTCCTCGCCCGCGCGCACGGAAATCCGGTCACCGGGGCGAAAGACCATCATCTGCCCGCTGTCAAAACGATCGCCCGAGACCGTGATCGATCCGCTGAGCACATAGATGCCGCGGTCTTCATGATCGTCCGGCAGCGGCAAGCTGGCGCCCGCCTCCAAGAGCGCATCTGCATAGAACATCTGCGAAAAGGTCCGCACCGGGGCAGTCTCGCCATAGGCGGTGCCCAGAATGAGCCGCAGCTGCTTGCCCTCGCCGTCCAGCAGCGGCAAGCTCGCCTTGGGCGCGTGTTCGAAGGCGGCGGGATTGTCCTCGGCCGCATCCGGCAAGGCGACCCAGGTCTGGATGCCGAAAAGATCATGCGGACGCGCGCGGATGTCGCCGTCGGTGCGCTCCGAATGGGTGATCCCATGGCCCGCCACCATCCAGTTCACCGCCCCCGGCTCGATCCACTGGTCGGTGCCGAGGCTGTCCCGGTGATGGATCTTGCCCTTGTAGAGATAGGTGACCGTCGCGAGCCCGATGTGCGGATGCGGCCGGACGTCGATACCCTTGCCGGTGACGAACTCCGCCGGCCCCATCTGGTCGAAGAAGATGAAAGGCCCGACCATCTGGCGCTTGGGCGCCGGCAAAGCGCGCCTGACCTCGAAGCCCCCGAGATCGCGCGCGCGCGGAACGATTACCGTTTCGATCGCATCGACGGCATCACCGATCGGGCAATCGGGGTCGAGGGCGGGATTCCAACTCATCCTCTGCTCTCCCTTTGTGCAATCCTGTCATCGAATGGTAACGGCTTTCGGTACGCAATCAACCACCACTCCGTTCTACAGTTCGAAATGCCGGGGCAAGAGCGGTCTACTAGGGCTAAGGGGGCCGCGCATCAGAGGTTGACCAACCCGTGAAACTGGTGCTCGCCCTGTTACTGAAGCCGGAGCGATCTCAAGGGCGCAAGCCGCGCCAAGTTTGACGACAGGTCGTCCGAAATGCGATCGAGGTTGGCGGAACAGTCGATCAGATCGCCAATACGATTGCTTGGCAACTGCCCAGCCGTTTCGAAAGCCGCGAACTCGACCAGCCTGGCAGAAAGCGCCAGAGCCTGCTTTGCCCGCTCGTCCGGCGGCAGGTTCATGAGTGCATCCATGACTGCGGAAGCCGAGGCAGGGTGCCCCGCCTCATCCTCGAAGAACACTGCACAGTCCAGCCGAATTCCAGTTGCCATCGCGTGACACCCCTTCTCTTTCGCGCAAACAACGCATGACTTGCGGAACTTAATCCCAGACCAGTCGCATGAGGACGGGTGATTTTCCAGTCGGCGTTTGATTTCCTCGCAACTCCGGCATGAATTCGCCGCCTTTGACGGCGCGCAGCGCGGAATCTTTCAGAAGGGATGTACCTGATGGTGGGTCGTGAGAGACTCGAACTCCCGACATCTTCGGTGTAAACGAAGCGCTCTACCAACTGAGCTAACGACCCGATGGGGCGGGGTTTAGCCAAACTCGATCATCGCTTCAAGGCCTTTGTGCAAGCTGGGTCTGACGCCCGTCCGCGATGTGGAAGACGACACCCTGCCCGCCCGGAAGCTGTGATATTTCGGAGTTGTCCATTCCCAACAGGACAAGGCGTAACATCCGCGACGTGATCCCATGCGTGACGATGATCGCCGGGGCATCAAGCGCGTCCAGAAAACTCTCGCACCGACGTCGCAGGGCCGCAAAACCCTCGCCACCGGGGGCGCTTTCGTAAAGCTCGAGCGCGCCCTCGTCGCTTTCCGGCTGCATCCCGTCGATCACGATCTGCGAGCGATACCGGCCTTCCCACTCGCCGACACCGATCTCCACGAGCCTCGGATCGGTTGCGATGGAAGGCACCAGCCCGACCAGAACCAGCGCCGCCGTGTGAAAGGCCCGACCTTGCGGGCTGCTGAAGCCTTCGAACCCCGCCAGATCAAGGCTCTGCAAGCTGGCGCGTTGCGCTGCGGCCTGACGCTGTCCAAGCGCCGTCAAGGGTGAATCGAGCCGGCCCTGCAACCGGCCCGCAGCATTCCATTCGGTCTGTCCGTGGCGCAGGACGAAAACCGGCGGATAGGCTGTCACGCGGTTTCGCCCTTGCCGGCAAGGCGGATGGGCTGCGTGCTGCCGTCCTTGGCTTCACCGAACCAGATGGTCTGCTGGGGAAAGGGGATTTCTATGCCACGTGCATCGAAGACTTCCTTCAGGATGCCGTTGTAGGCGCGCCCGACCGCCCATTGCTTGCCCGGCACGGTCTTGATCCGCACCCGCAGCACCACGGCGTTGTCGCCGAAACTCTGGATGCCGAACCACTCCAGAGGCGCCAGAATTTCCCGTTTCATCTCGAGATCCTGCATCAGGGTCTCGAAGGCATCGAACATCGCCGCTTTCGCCTCTTCGACGCTCTCGCGGTAGGCGATACCCATGTCACAGACGTGAAAGGAGAATTCCTTCATGAAATTCGACACCATGTCGACGGACGAAAAGGGAATTATGTGGAACACTCCATGGGCATCGCGTAGTGACACCGAGCGCACGGACAGCCGTTCCACGGCCCCCGTGATGCCGCTGACCGTGATGACGTCGCCCACATTGATGGCATTCTCGAACTGGATGAAGATACCGGTGATGATGTCCTGCACCATCTTTTGCGCGCCGAAACCGATGGCAAGACCCAGCACCCCGGCGGAGGCCAGCAACGGGCCGATGTCGAGGCCGATCTCGCTGAGGGTGAACATCATGGTGAACACCACGAGCGCGATGGTCGTTGCATTCCGCAAGAGCGTCAGCAGGGTTTTCTCCCGCGCGGTTGGGATGCTGCCATACTCTGGATTGAGCTTGTAATCGACAAACGACGTCATCGCGAGCCAGATCCCGAATGCCACGATCAGGATCGCACCAACGGAGAACACTTTCCCGGTGAAACTCTGTCCCACCTGGCTGTCGAGCCAGCCACGCATGTCCAGAAGGCCCATCACATCGAAGCTGAAGAGCAGGACGCAGATCAGGAGTGCCAGCCGCAGAAACCCGAAGGCGCGTGGTACGAACCGGTTGATGCGGTTTTCCAGGAGCGGCAGTTTCGCACTGATGTCCTTGGGAAGGGCGATGCCACGCCCGACGGCGCGGGCGAGCCAGCCCGACACCAGTGTGGCAAGGATCACGGCACCGAGGATCTTCGCCGACCCGGTGATGGCGGCAAACGTCCGGTCCGCAGGCTGCGTCATGACGATGGCGAACATGACACCAAGGTAGGTCAGCGCAAGCCAGTGCCAGACCGCGGCCACCGAATGCAGCAAACGGACAAGAAGGCCGCCCTGCCCGGTTGCCCGCTCCACGACCTCAGCATCGTCGCCCGAGACGGCGTCCCGCATCTCCGTGCCCGAAGCAAGCCAGGCGGCGACATCGCGGCGGCGGCGCAAAACGATATAGACCAAATAGATCAGCACCAGCACGGAGATCAGCGCGGAAACCCCGTTGCCGGCGGCGAAGGACGCACGCTGGTTGACGATCGGCACGATCAGCAATTGGCCGTAGCCCAGCACACTGACCACGAAGCTGAGATAGCGCGTGACGGCCCGCGCGCCCACGTCGCTGACCGGCACCAGACGCAGCCTGCTCGCCACCGGCGACAGCACGGCCCGGATCGCGACTTTCGTCATCTCGACGATCAGAAAGGCGTTGAGATACATGGATTGCAGGATGTCGATGGTGCCAAACTCGCCAAAGGCGAAGATGGTCACCGCATAGCCCAGCATCCATGCGATGATCACGACCATCACGTCGGTCAGGTTCGACCCGATGAAGAGGCCGATGGTCCTGAGTATGCCTGCGCCTTTTGCCTTGCGTGCAACGCTGTTGTAGTAGCGCATGGCAAGTCTGCGCAGCAACAAGAAGCTCGCGACGGTGATCACGATCACGACCAGAAGATCTTGCAACGCCTTGAGAAGGATGCCCAACTCATCTCCCCGCAGACCGGAAAAAACCGATTGGCCGCTCTGCAGGCCGTTCCACAGGTTTTCGATGGATCCCGCGATGTCCTCGCCAACGCCTTGGGTGATCAGCGCGATCCTGCGGCCGACGGAGATGGTCTCGACGGGGGCAGTGGCAGGTGCCCCGGCTTCGGCAGGCGTCGCAAGTGTCGCTTCCAGCTCCGCGATCAACGCCGCCCGCGCCGCGTCATCCTTGAGCACCTCAAGCAGTGTCGCAAGCGCCGGAGGGGTCGCAGGGGCGGCCTCTGACGCCGCAGAAGTGGCTCCCGCAAGGCCCATCTGCGCCGCGACGGGAAATGACCAGAGCCCAAGGCAGAGCACCAGCGCCGCAAGCTTTCGAAACTGTCCCAAAACCACCCCCTGACACCACGCAGATATCATCATCGCGCGTTTTCATGCTTATGAGACGTTACCCGGAGAAAGGAAAGTGCAGGGCGCATGGGAGACCTGCGGCGGAGAATCGGTCGCGCCGACACTGTGCCGCTTGCCCTTAGGTGCTTTGGGCAACCGGTTGGCACCCGATCTTTGCCAATCGGGTTTGCGACGCGCGCGGCAACGGCGCTCCGATCCCGGAAGCACGGGCACTGGCCGAAACCGCCCGATTCCTTCAGCCCGAGATATCCTTGCAATCGCCGGTTTCCAAACCTTGCGTGCCACCTTAAAGTCGTCTTGCACAAGTCCCGTCGAAAATGGGCATATCGCGCGCACCGTCCGGCATGTACAGGGAACCCTGATCAGCATTTGGTGTCACTGCCGCTGAACAAGGCTAATGAGGTTGATCGAGATGAAGTTACGGGGAATTTTGGTGAGCGCTCTCTTGCTGTCGGCCTGTTCGACCTCCGAAGAAACGGCGGGAACCGTCTATGAGGGGCGCGAGGGCTTTGTGACCATCATCGGACCGAAAGAATTCGGCAAGCCCGCTGCGCCGACCAAGCGGATGGTCGAACAGGCCAATGAGGTCTGCCCGAACGCGCTATATCGCTCGGCACGACCCTCGGTCACGGATTTCGACACCTACGAATATCTGTTCAAGTGTTGAAGCAGATCAGCCCAGCCTGAAACAAAGACACAGCCTTGGCCTGCCAGCGTCCTCGGGCTCTTTCAGTGATATCAACGACCTCGAAACAGGTATTCGGGATGTTACGCACATGCTTGCCGTCAACTCCGGAAACTATTCTATCGAAGAGGCCAGTGGCGGACCCAAGAGGATTCGAACCTCTGGCCTCTGCCTTCGGAGCTGGCCTAATGGCCTTTCCGAAATGTACGACAGAGCCCGCCAGAGCACGATAACCCTACAGAATTATATAGACATTTCCGAAACGCCGCTCCGAAAGCTCTATCCGAAAATACGCCTTGTTTTCCGCCCGCGTGCTTACGTGGTGCTTACTCGAAACCGGGCGCAGGCGAGGATCAGGAGCATGCCGAAGCTCACGAAACGATTTGTCGAAGCGGTCGAACCGGAGGCCAAAGGCCAGGCGATCTGGGATGACGAGTTGCCGGGCTTCGGGCTGCGCGTCTATCCCTCCGGCAAGCGCAGCTACATCGTCCAGTACCGCGCACGGGGTCGGTCCCGCCGCTACACGATCGGCCTTCACGGTGTCTGGACGCCCGAGACGGCACGACGCGAGGCGAAGGCCCTGCTCGGGCACGTCGCCCGAGGCAACGACCCGGCCGAAGAGCGCGACGAAGATCGCAAGGCGCTGACGGTCAAGCAGCTCTGCGAGCAGTATATCGAGGATATGGAGGCCGGCCTGATCATGGGCAAAGGCGGTCGCCCCAAGAAGGCCTCGACGATCGAGATCGACGTGGGCCGCATCCGCCGGCACATCATCCCCCTGCTCGGCACCCGCCGGGTCCGCGACATCACCAAGCCGGACATGAACAACCTGATGAAGGACATCATCGCCGGAAAGACCCGCGTCGTGATGAAGACCGAGAAGCTGCGCGGCAAGGCCATCGTGCGCGGCGGGCGCGGAACGGCTATCCGCACCATGGGGCTTCTTGGCGGGATATTCTCCTATGCGGTCGAATCCGGCGTGATCGACCACAACCCGACCCACGGATTGCGCAAACCGAAATACCAGGTGCGCGACCGGCGGCTGAGCGAAGCGGAATACCGGATCCTGGGCGGAATTCTGCGACAGGCGCAAGAAGAGCGACCATTATCGTCTGCATGCCGAGATCCTCTGGATCCTCGCCGTGACCGGCTGCCGACGCGGGGAGATCATCAATCTCAGATGGAGCGAGGTCGACATCGAAGGGAGTTGCCTGCGGCTGATCGACAGCAAGGAAGGCGCGTCGGTGCGTCCGATCGGCCTTCCGGTGATCGAGTACCTGGAAAGCAAGCGGTCAACGCGAACCGGCACCTTATGTCTTCCCCGGCCAGGGCATCGACAACGCGGTGGGCAACTTCCCCCAAAGCTGGAAGAAGCTCCTGACCGACACGCCGCTCTGGGATGTGACACCGCATGTCCTCCGACACAGCTTCGCGAGCATCGCCAATGACCTGGGCTTCACCGAGATCACGATCGCTGCCCTGATCGGCCACGCGAAAGGTTCCGTGACGAGCCGTTACGTTCACACGCTCGACTCGACGCTGATCATGGCGGCCGACACGGTCGCCGGGATATCTCAAGGCTTTGCTGGAAGGCGTCGAGTTCCGACGGAACACCTACACGCTTGACCGGGAGTCGCGACGGTCGGCGATCGAGCACATGCTGATCGAGTTGCGGCCGGCGCCAAAGCCAAGACTGCTTGAATATCGGGACGCGGGTCGTTGATACTGCGCCAAGGAATCCGAACACATCGCAACCACCGTTGGTTGCGGGGGCTCGCAACTCACGATTCCTGCGGTTGGTCGAGAGCGTGGTCCCGCGAGTTGCGGCGCAGAATTGGCAGGCGCGGCGTAAAGAGGTGCGGTTGACGGGATTTCAGCTTTCTCGCCTGCAGAGGATCCCGCCGATACGCCCTGTGCACATGATCCGCACACACAAACGGCCCAAACGTCTGAGGCTGCTTGGGTTTCGGCCCGTTCCTCAATCGGTGAAGATAAGGTTGGAGGCTTCCAACGCATTATTGCGAGCATTGCTGGCGTCGAGCTCATTTGATGGAAAGTTAGTTTGCGCCCAAACCACGCAGTGTCGACCTTAAGTCAAATATGTTGGCTGCGGGTGATGAAGTTTATGTAACGTTTGGGCCCGGATACCAAACTGTTACCCTCAAGTGCCATGACCGACAGCATTGACGTCAGGCCGACCGTTCCAACGGCCATTGCTTGACGTGTTGTCATTCCATCCGGTGAAGACGACCTTGTCACTTGCCTTGTAACGAGGGTCACTTGAGGATTCTACCGTGCCGGCGAGGTTGATACCTGGAACATGCGGATAATTCCGAACGAGATCGGCTACGGGACCAATACAAAGTCCGTCCTTGTAGTTCACGGTAGAGTACTCCACCGCAACCGGAACACCACTGTCGGGAAGACCAGATAGATCAATTTGTCTGACGGTCGCCTTCGACTTGCCATCGGCGCCCTGCGTCTACGACCAGTGCGTTGAAGCTCCTTGAGGTTCCCTCCGAAGAAATAAAGCTTGCCTTGGTAAGGTACTCAGTTGGGACCGTGCCAATTGATCTGGCAGATCTCCGCGGATCGGCCGTCAAAGTCCCAGACCCGGCCATAGGCACGAACGCGGCCCTTGCCAGCCTGAGCGATCGTAATGTCCGGGCCCATCCAATATCCGGTGTTCGACACGACGACATCCTGGTCATGATCCGGGCCGGAAATCGGGGTTACTTCGCCCTGGATCTTTTTGCCTACCATCAAGCGGCGGGTCTTGCCTTCGGTGGTGTACTCGATCGGAGCCCGTTCGGCGCCCAGGAACTCTGACACCATGATCGAGAAAAGCCCGGTCGTGCCACGAACTCTTCCGGAAAAGATCTGGATCAGCGCGTCGTAGGCGGCTTCAGAAGCACGCTCATCAATATAGGCGGCAGCCTTCCAGTTTCCGCGTCCCATATTGCCCGGAATGTCCATGAGCAGGCCTATATTCAGGCCGGCAAGGCTTTCGCCTGCGAAATGGCCTTCATCGATTCGTACGCCGACCCAGGCTTGGCAATAGCCTTCCGTCGGTGCGGTGCTTGCCCAGCGAAACGACGCAGGGACAGAAGACGGTGCAGTTGCAATTGAGGATTAGCTCCCCCTTGATGGCCCATTCGGGCAGCGCTTGCGACATGCTCTTTCCTTTCATGATGTCAGTGCCATCGCCATGACCAGTCCGGACGATCCCAAGAGCAGGGCGCCCGCAGGCCGGGTCAGGGGTTTTCCGATTTCGGGTAGTTTTTCCAAGACCATGAACAGGGTCGCCGCCCCCATCCAGATCAGGTTCATGGTGCCGCCCACGAAGGCCAATGCCATCAGGGCCCAGCAGCAGCCAAGACAATAGACACCCAGGTGCAGACCCATCCAAAGCGACTGGCGTAGCCCCGGCGCCCAGCGTTCCATGAAATAGGTCAGCGGCATCCGGCATTTTGCAAGACACGCGGCTTTCGCTGGGGTGAACTGGTAGAGACCGGCGCCCAAAAGCAGCGCGGCTGTCAACCAGAGCGACAAGACTAGAACCGTCGGGCGCCAACAGGCCGAGACCTGCGAGAAATCGTTGTGCGATAGCGCCGATGAGTGAACCCCCAACCCAGATCGCGCCATAACCAATGACAAGGGCCAGCGCCTCCGCGGGGCGCGCTGCACCCGCATGTCCAAGGTCGAGAAATACGCGCAAGGTCGGCACAAAGGTCGGCATCATCATCGCCGCTGCCATGATCAGCCACATCGCAAAGAGAGCGCCAAGGCCGGTGTCTATGGCCCCGCCGCACAACGCGCGCCAAAGGTCGCGCGGCACCCCGGACAAGGGCGAAGTCATTGTCATGAAGAACAAGGCGGACCATGCGCTCAGAACGATTGCAAAGAACGCAATCCACACAATTGCGGTTCCAGCTTTCGGATGATTGAGACTGATCTGTGGCTTCGAAATCATCCGGTCACCCCAAGTGTCCGACCGGCGATTCCTGCCATCCCTTGCTGTTTCAGCACGCCGGCCAATGCCTCACCGTTCACATCCTGGACCCGCAAAGCGCCCTCCAGTGCCATCGCGGCAGCAACACCTGTCGCCTGCCCCATCGCCATGCATTGCGGCATGCCCCGGACCGAGGCAAAGGCCACCGGATCGGCACAGATGAGGCGACCGGCGAAGAGCAGATTCTCGATAGTTTCGGGGACCAGCGCGCGGAACGGGATGGTGTAATAGTCACCCTGGCCGACCGCCGCCTCATGGGTCATCTCGGCGCTGTCGCGCATCACGTCGTCGATCGGGTTGTCGCAGGCGACAATGCCGTCCGTCGAACCTGATTCCGCCCGGCGATGTCCTCTCCGGTGATGCGATAGAGCGCTTGCAGCTTGCGGGTTTCCCGCACACCGACGGATGGGCCCAGTCCCCACATCTGCGCGTCCCGGAAGCCGGGCACATCCTCGACCAGAAACCGCGCCACCTGGTGGCAGCGACGGCGGCCCTCTTGCGTGGCGCGGGTGACGGCCGCCGGGTCGGTGCCGTCGACGCCCCGGATGGTGACCGTGTTGCAAAAGACCGAGCCGGGGTGAAAGCCGCGCATCAGGTACAGCTTGTGCAGATCGGGATGCAGCCGCCCTTCGGCGATGCCTCGGGCGGCAAAGCGGCGGAAATAGGGGTCGCCTTCGGCAAAGACTGCATCGGTATCGGCGCCGACCATGTGAAAGGTCAGGCTGACGGCCATCATGTTGCCCTTGCCGTCGCCAAGCGTGTGCGGCACGCCCGCCCGGGCCGACAGGTCGCCGTCACCGGAACAGTCGATCACCATGCGCGGGTGAAAGCGGAGCGGGCCGAGCCGGTCATGAGCCGAAACCGCGCTGATCCGGTTGCCGTCCATCTCGGGTTCGCCTGCGATGGTGTTGAGATGCAGGGTCGCACCCGCTTCGTCGAGCATATCGAACATCAGGAGCGTTGCGGCCTCGTGGTCGTATTGAACCTCGGGGCCGAAGTTTTCCAGCGTGCAGGGACGGACCTCGGCAGCGGGTGGCGACATGGCCGACAACCTGTCGGTCAGTTCCCCGAAGATGCCGCCAATGCTGTGGCCCAGCGGATAGCCTCCGCCCCACGGCATACCTGGACAGGATGCCATGACGCCGCCGACCTTCGACCCTGCCTCCACCAGCCGAACGCGCAACCCGGCACGTGCTGCCGCGAGCGCCGCCGCGAACCCGGCGGTTCCACCACCCACAACCAGCACATCGGTTTCGATCTCGCGGTTCGGCACTGCCATGGTCAGGCGATCCTCACGCCCTGGCGGACCAGTTCAGCCTGAACGCCCGCCATGTCGACCTCTGCCACGTCGCGGCCCGACCGGACGGCGAGCGCCGCGGCCACGCCCGCACCCTGCCCCGCCACAGCGCAGCAGGCCATGTTGCGGGTGGCCGCATGGGCGATCCGGTCGCCGCCAATGGCGCGACCCGCTACCAGCAGGCCCTTGACCTTGCCGGGCAGCATCGCCCGATAGGGGATCTGCATGTAGCGCCCGGTGGTCGGGATGATCAGCACGCCATAGCCGTCAATGAATTCGGGGTAGATGCCGATGGAATCCTCGAACCGTCCCTGATGGCGCACGTCAGCTTCGGTCATGTTGTAGGCCGCATCGATCTTGCGCGTGTCGCGGATGCCGATGGTCATGCCAAAGTTGCGCAGCCGCACGCCGTCGCAGCCCGGCATGAAGCGGCGCAGCGCTTCGATGGCCAGCATGGCCTGTTTACGCCCCTCGATTTCGCCACGCGTCAGGCTGTCAGGGTCGGTGCCGTCCACCCCCGCCAAATGCACAAGGTTCATGTAGGTCAGCTCGCCGGTGTCATGCATCGCGCCCCATGTCCCGGCGATCGTGTTCAGATGCGGCGGGATCACGCCCTCTTCGATAGCCTTGGCAAAGGGTTTCTTGAGGAAGGGCGAGAACATGTCGTCCTCTTTCCCGTCGGTTTCCACCGTCCATTCGCCGGTGGACCAATCCTTGTAGGTCTGCGGGTCGCGGCGCACCTCTGCCATGAAGGCGGCCTTGTCGACACCGGCCAGGTGGAACATCACGCTGGCGGCCTGCATGTGTTCGGCGGGCGTCTTGTGGGTGGGTGCACCAGCCCGGTGCGCCACATCGGCGTCGCCCGTGGCGTCGATCACGACACGGGCCAGGATCGCTTCGCGCCCGGCCTTGGATTCGACGATGATCCCGGCGATGCGGTCGCCCTCCATCACCGGGGCCACGAACTGCCGATGCAACATGGGGTGAATGCCCGCCTCGGCCACCAGCTGGTCAGCCACCAGCTTGAAGCCCTCGCTGTCGATCTCGTAGCTCAGCGACTGACTTTCGGGCACGGCGGCGCCCATGTCGCGCGCGCGATCCTCGAATTCGCGCCCGATGCCGCCTGCCTCGACAGTCGCTTCGTGGCGATACCAGGCAAAGCCCTCTACGCCGACAACGGTGATGTTGCCGCCGAAGCATCCGAACCTCTCGACCAGACAGACCTCGACCCCGGCCCGCGCCGCGGCCAACGCTGCGGCAAGCCCCCCGGGGCCGGATCCGACCACAAGGACGTCCGTATTGTGAATGACCGGCGTCTGGCGCGCGGGTTCGGTGATGACAGTCATGCCGCCCTCAAAGAAATGGCAATTCGCATAGGGTGCCTTCGACGGGTCCCGCCGCGCGCCTCACGACGACCCGGTCACCGGGTTTTGCCGAGGTCGCCACAAGGGCGAATCCGATGTTTTTCTTCATGCGGTACGACCAGACACAGGTGGTCATGTCGCCAATGCGCGCACCGTCCATGTCGATGTCATTCCATGTGAACTCCGCCTTGACCGGTTCCGAATTGTCCAGGACAACACCTAGCTGATGTCGTTTCGGACCTTCGGTCGCGATGCGGCGCAAGGCCTGGATCCCGATGGTATCGTCGGGAACATTCAGATCGACATATTTTCCCATCCGAACCTCGAATGGGTTTGTTTGATCGTCGGTATCACCGCCAAAGGCCAGCAGGCCGCTTTCGACCCGTTCGCACCAGTTCGGATTTCCTGGGCCGATCCCATGCGGCTGTCCGGCTTCCTTGACGATGTTCCAGAGCGCGGTTCCCTTGGTTCCATCCATCAAGTAGATTTCGAACCCGCCCTGCTTGGACCAGCCGGACCGGGCCACTGCCACGGGAATTCCGTCGATTTCCGCCTCTGCGAAACCAAAAGTATTTCAGTTCGCGCACCCAGTTCGCCCAAAATCGACGCCACAACTGTCTCGGCCTTGGGGCCCTGCACGGCGAGCGGGGAAACGTCGGGTTCGCTCACCTCCACATCCAACCCGCGTTCGCGCGCAACAGCCTGTGCCCAGAGCCAAATATTGCCGTCGGCGATCGACAGCCAATAGCGCTCGTCCTCCAGCTTCATCAGGATCGGGTCGTTGATCAACAGCCCGATTAGGGTTACAGAGCGGCACATACTTGCCTT
>CAVQRB010000002.1:0-596292 GCA_963715055.1 uncultured Alphaproteobacteria bacterium
CCGAGTATTCAGTAAGCCGATGGCACCCTCAGGACACCGCCAATTGCGTCGAAATGGGCTGCGATGGCATTGTCGTTTCCAACCACGGCGGGCGGCAAATTGCCTTCGGGCCGCCATCAATCGAAGCGTTGCTGATCCTCCCCCTTTGAATTGGGCCGCCCCTGTAGTCAGGAAACGGAGGATCACAGATGGGAATTAAACGACACAAGCCGGAAGAGATTGTCACTAAGTTGCGGCAGGTTGAGGTGCTTTGCGGCCAAGGAATGCCGCGCATTGATGCGATCAGGCAGGTGCAGACACACATGACAAGACCATCCCGCGCTCAAGAAGCAGATCCTCCACATTTCAGAGCGACAGCGGGAAGCAAACGAACAACCACTCCGCCAGACGGGCGATTTCGCACCTTGTTCTGGATAAGCGAATTGAATCAGAATTGGTCATCCGACGTCGGCACGAAACCAACCTGCCCGGCTCAAGCCAGTTTCCTTTGACAGCGCCCTATTCCAAGTAGTCTGCCAACGATTGAAGTGCGACGGCCTTGGCTATTTTTGCAAGTACAGCGCACGAATCACGTTGTAGCTGCCACTTGCGCCAGCGGCGATATAGACTTGGACGTCATTGTTGCTGGTTGCGGCGGACAATGCAGTCGCCAGCATGGCGTCCTTCTGGGAGTTTTCCATGATGTGCCACTTGTTTGTAAAAGGTCCGCCGGGGCAGGTCAGTGCCACATAGTGGTTGCCCCATCCCGCGCCCGTCCTAGCGACCGAGCAGGTGTTCCAGCCGGTGGCTGCAGCGATGCCAGCGTCACCGCTGACAGATCCATCCATCGCCATCAGGGAATCTGCGAGACCGGCATCCAAATCCTGCGAGAGCGCCCCTGTCGAAGCCGCCATAGACCAAACGAATGCCCCCAGCACTGCCGTTTTTCCAATCGAAAACATGGGAACTTCTCCTGTTAAGTTGCGGTTGAAATGGTTTTGATAATTCACGGTTTGAGCAGCAGCATCAGCCAAGGCATAGCATCAGCCGCCTGTATCGAAGGCTGCACAGCTGCGGTCGCCGCACCCGCGTCAACGATCCCTGCACCGCAGTTCGCTGTCGTGCATTGATTGCCGGTCACCGTCGGGAAAGGCTGTGCCGTAGCCTGCAAGGTGGTGGAGATGGTTGCAGGCGTGATCGACGGGTCCAGTTGGTAAAGCAGCGCCGCGATGCCCGCAACATGCGGCGTTGCCATACTGGTCCCTTGGTAGAAAGCATAATTGTCGGACACTGGCACGGTCGTTCCAGAATTCAGCGTCGACAAGACCCCGTCGCTTGCATTGGAAAAGGTTTCACCGCCCGGGGCGGCAACTTCGACTGTGGAACCAAAGTTCGAATAATAGGACCGCGCACCGACACGGTTCGTCGCGGCGACCGTGATCACGCCATTGCAGTTGGCTGGCCGGAAGTTCGAAGCGGTTGGCATTCGAGTTACCAGCCGCAACCACCACCGTGCTGCCTGCAGCGACGATATCATCGATGGCGCTCTGATAGGATGGGCCGCAAGCCCCTGAACCACCAAGGCTGAGGTTGAGAACCCGTGCCGGGTTCGGATTATTGGGCACGCCGACAACGGATAGTCCGGCAGCCCAACGCATGCCATCCACAATGTCTGACAGGTTGCCACCGCACTTGCCCAATACCCGTACGGGCACCACCCTGGCGGCGCGCGCCGTTCCGGCAACACCAGTCGCATTATCCGTTACCGCAGCGACCGTTCCCGCAACATGTGTGCCGTGCCAGCTACTGTTGCGAGGCGATATTGGGCACCAGTTGTCGGAGGCGGAAATCCAGTCGCCCGGGTCACTGGCATCGGCGTCTCGCGCATTGCCATCATTGCCGATCAGGGTATTGGAGATGAAATCAAACCCAGGCAGCAGGTTGGCCGCCAAATCGACATGCGGGCGATAACCGGTATCGATCACGGCAACGATGACACCCAAACCTTCGGCCAGCGCCCAGCCGCCTTCTATATTCACGCCCGTTCCAGGCGTGCTATAGTGCCATTGTTGAGCGTATTGCGGATCGTTCACCGCTTGCTGGATTTGCATCAGAACGTCAGGTTCGGCATATTCGACCGCCGGGTCGGCTGCGATCCGATCGGCAATTTCCTGAAGCGCGCCCTGAGCGGCCACGCTTTCCTGCCCGACAAGATTCGTGACAGAGACAACCTGCGCATTGTCCGACATAAGGCGGACATGTACGAGGTCGGCGTCAGCGATCTGCGAGAGCTTCTGTGCCGATTCCAGCGCTTGGGTCAAGTTCTGAGCACCCTCTTCGCCCGGGTCGCGGTACTTAATGATTATCTGTGGTGCCACTTCCAGAACTTCTGCGGGCGTCACTTCCGGAGGTTCGTCCGTCGGTGCTCAACGGTGTCGGCTCCAAGGCTGCAGCGGGACTTGAAAAATTGGCGAGGCCGATCATGGACCCAATGTACAGATAGCTTAAAAGGCGGGGTAATGAATGGCTCATATGCTCCTCCGAAAGAGGTCTGAGAGATAATGATTTTTCGAATTTGCTGCCTGTCAAAGGCAGAATTAACGTTCGATATTCGCGTCGCGACATCAACCAATGGTAGAAGTATAACGCAAAATGCCACTTGGGTCAATTTCCGAATTGCCTGAGATTTGACCAAGGTGACGCCAAACGGTGGTGTCAGACGGATTCGAACCCGTCTCTGCAAGGACAATGAAGCTGCCCCTTATGCCGCGCCGAGGGCGCGCCACTCTGCGAGAGCGGCGGCTCGGTTCAGCTGGAAATTGTCTCTGCTGTAGAGCGCTCGCTCCAGGTTAAAATGATTGCAGACGGAGGCATGAACGGCGGCGAATTTCTGCAAACTTCGCATGCTGCGGAACCGCTGCATGGCCCGTTCTCGTCGTCGAAACGGCAGGTGTGAATTCTCAACTCTGTTATTTTTCCAGCGGCCAGTTTCCTGCCTCTCAGCGTTGCCCATCTCCTTCATTGCCGCCCCGTACGACCGAAGCTTGTCGGTCACCAGAATATGGGGGCGGCAATGCCGCTTCATTGATTTCTTGAGGAATTTCAGGGCTGATTTGCGATCTCGGCGCTTGGTCACATAGCTTTCCAGCGACCTCCCCCTCGTGATCCACAGCCCGCCAAAGATAGTGCGTCATTCCGTTGATCTTCACAAACAGGCGAGTGGCGCGGGGGACTTGCACCCCCGCGCTCTCTCAGAACCGGACGTGATACTCTCGCATCATCCGGCTCCCATTGTTCAGCCACACCCATATGGCTTTGCCCTATCCACGAGGATCCTCCCGTCGCCGGTTGTCCCCGCTCCAGAGCTGAACAACGCAACCCCTTCGCTCCAGCCCCATTACAGGACCTTCATCACTACTACGAGTTGCTCCGCCCCTGTGCCACGCATCGGTAATCTCACCCTCACAGGGTCCGCCTGCTTGGGTTTCTCCCTTGTCATCGTGGCGACAGGTTCCCGCGTTCCACACGAAAGCCTGATCCAGAGTCACGCCGCCTTCATGCCGGATGCCATCTGGGCAGAAGTCAGGGCGCCCCCCAGACTCGTCCCGGGTTAACGAGTTCCCCCCGGTTTCGACATCATCTTGCACTTTTCGACACGTCATCAGCGGTTCGCTTGCGCTCGTCTCTCCAGACCGTACCTGACGGGCTCGAAGCCCGCCTTTTCTGCAACGCTCACCACCACGGCTCTTTACCGTCGCAGCTTGCAGTGGTTTGAAACCTGCCCCTGACGGCCGGCTTCGAGGGGCCCTCCCTCATCTTTCGTGCAGCTCGGCACCCGCTTCATATGCAGGAACCTCGCGGCACACTCTCGTCCAGATGCCAGCGCCACTTGCTCGATTTCATGTCAGCAATACGCCGTTTTCGTATCTCCGCCGCGAACATCGGGCCGAACCGATGCCACCAGTATCTCACCGTTTCGTGGCTGATATCGATGCCGCGCTCATGCAGCAAGATCTTCGACATTCCGGAGCGAAAGCGGAAATCTGACGTACAGCATCACTGCGAGGCGGATAATCTCGGGACTGCTGTGAAAGTACTTGAAAGGGTCTGTTTTCGTCATGAGCAAATGCTACGAAACCACCCTGCCCGCCTCAACCCAAATCCTTCTGACAAGACTTTAAGATCATCTACGCTCGCCTGATCGAGGCTACGCGATCTCGACATCACTCCATTCCCAACGCGCCTTTTTCAAGAGCGGATCAGTTTCGGCGGGCATTCCGGTCGCCGGCTGGCCAATCGACGGGCAGGCTTTGAGAATAGGAAAAGCTTTCAGCGCGAGGCGCTTGCCAGCCTCGCTGTCCGATGGGTAGTGGACACCAAGCACTTCACGGTTGCGAGCAATGCGCGCGGCCATGTCGAAGAGGGCATTGCGTTTCTTACTAGCCACGCCGACGACATCCGGATGTGTGACTTCCATCAACGGTAAATTGCCCTGCGTTTGCATCGCTGCGTTCAGACAGTGCGCAAGTAGCCAAGCCTCGGTTGCGTGGGCACTGGGATAAGCTGCGTGCTGCGGGACATCGACAGGTGGCACCAGACCGGGATGCAGCTGCGACGGGCGCGGGCGGTCGAACTTGGCCTTGAAATGGAAGGCGAGGAACTGCGCGACGGTCACGGCGATGTGCGCCAGGCAATATGTGTTCGGGTGCGAAAGGTAGGTGAAGGGTGCGATTCCCTGAAAGTAGCCTATCATCGTGTTGCGCTGTTGCAGCGCCTCTCCGATTACTCCGGGTCGATACTCGACGAGGCCGATCAATTCAATCAGCTCCTCGGGTTGAACAAAACTTACCGCCTTCAAGCCCAGCTCTGCAGGAAAGTCCGTGTTGTCGCTGGTATTTGTGCCTGTTCGGGCCGGCACAGGAAGATCCAGCGTCATCCAAGCGGGGATCTGGATGGGGCCGGGCTGACCAGACGGAAGCGAAGCGAATTCCGGAAGGAATGCGACAGCCCTGTTCGCGGGCGACCAGTTCTTGAACTTGGCCTTGTTGAAACTCTGGTAGATCGCGTGAAGGCGCACCGGATCGCCAAAATTGTCTTGTGCTTCGGGGTTAACGGGCGGCCATGCATTGCCCGGCCACCAGCGATCCTCGATCGGAGTCCCGGCCCCATCCGCCTCGCCGTCATAATTGACGTGCGGTGAGAGTCCGATGCCGAGGTAAGCAGGACTGCCACCGTATCCGGCGCTGTCGCGCGCGTCTCGAGCATCGCGCGCATCCCTAGCGTCGCGCGCGTCTCGGGCGTCGCGCGCGTCGAGACTTGCAATCGGTCCGTTTGATGGTGTCATGACTGTGTCCTTTCACTAAAGTAAATGTTATAAAATAAGATGTTGCTCCGTTACTCTGGTAATCCGGCCTGCCGCAAACGTGTGAAAAACAACTCGGCTTTCGTTGGATCACTGTAGAGCCGATGAGACTTGCGAAACCTTGACAATGAAAACCTCGGCTCAAGGACCAGAAGGCGCTCGGCCGCCGCGTGAGCGGCATCGTGTTGACCCAAGGCTTCATGTGCGACCATTAGGGTGCGCAAGCCAGACGTGTAGCGCGGATTCTCGGCCAGCCCCATGGACAGCCACTTGACGGCACTGTCGTATTGTTCAGCGTCATAGTGCACAATGCCCAAGAAAACATAGAACTGGAAAAGGTGCGGGTCGAAAGGTGACAGGCGAAGCGCCCGTTCCGCCGATTTGATGGCCTCGTCGACGCGGCCGATACTGGAGAGGGTGACGCTGGACAGAAGCCAAGCTGTCGAACTGTTAGGGTCAGCCCGCCGGGCCCGGTCGAAATAAGAAATCGCCGTTTCAAAATCTCCGAACAAGTATGCTTGGATGTGACCGAACGTCGCCAGCGCACGGGCGTTCGCTTCGTCGATGCGGATGGCTTGTTGAGCGAAGGTCGCTGCCTGTTGCGAGTCCGCTGCGGGATCGTCGGACCAACCCTGGCCTACGTTGAGACCGTGCCAGCGCGCAGCCCATGCGAAGGGCGGCGAAAACGTCGGATCGCCGTCCATGGCGCTTTGCAGGTGATCGCGCGCTTCACGGAACGCATCGACCTCCAGGTTTCCAATCAAGTCGAGCGCGCGCAGGTAGCTGTCGTAGGCGGTAAAGGATGCCGGTGCAATTCGCGTGGAGCGTCTTCGTTCGGCTGCGCGCAGGCCAGGCAGCAAGTGCAACAGCGTCGCCTCGACGATTTCGTCCTGCACATCGAAAATATCGGCTTCGGAAAAGTCGCGGCTGAAGCTTGCGACAACTTGACCGTCCTGAGTGTCCAACAGTTCTGCCGAAAGCCGGCATCTTCGACCGGCGTGGCGTACGATACCGGTCACCACGTAGCGCACGCCTAATACCGCGGCCAGAGTGTCTGGATCTGCGGGCTGGTTCGCAAAAGCCAGGGTCGAAGAACGAGAGATCACGGTCAGATCGTTCATGCGGGAAAGGCGCGATATGATATCCTCTACGATACCGGTGGCGAAATACCGGTCGGAGTTCTGAACCCTCGGAACTGGAAAAAGGTATCACGGCAATCGACGGCAGGCTCGCTCTTCCTGGCAGGACTGCGTTCCCCAATCGTCCATCCGTGGCGAGTTCGAACGCTGTGACCGGCTTCCTCATCTTTCGCAAGGTCAGCGCGCCCAGCGGACGCGTCCGGAACTCGGGGTTATCGGCGATCTCCTGGAGCACGGAGCCGGTCAGGATGGCGCCGCCCGCGGGGGCGTGTTCCTGGAGCCGGGCGGCAATGTTGACGCCGTCGCCCATGAGGTCGCTTCCGTCGCGCAGAACATCGCAGTAGTTCAGTGCCGCACGCAGCATCAGGCCATGGCGGCGGAGACGCGATTCCTTTTGGACATCGCGTACCCACCGTACCGCGTCGGCGGGCCGATCAAAGGTGACGAGAACCCCATCACCTGTGGATTTCACCAGCACACCGCCATGTTTTTCAAGCAACGGAAGTACGATTTCCGACCGCAACGAAATCCACCGCTGGTAGGTCCCTTTTTCGTCCACTTGCATCATTTGCGAAAAGCCGACAACGTCCAGGAAACCGACGCAGGTCTGGTTACTGGTGCCGAGCGTGATTGCTTCGGTCGCGGGTTGCGTGCTGGTCGGCATTTCATTCGCCGACAAGGCCATAGACGCCGCTGGTGGCCCATGAGAAACTTGCCGCCGGGCATGGGAGGGGTCGTCAGGTCGCTGGAAATACAGTCGGCGGTGAAACACAATCCCCCCTTTTCTCGTGCATTATGCGTTGATTCTCGTTAAATTCAAATCGTCCTGTAAAAGTGACACTCTGCCGAACGAATTGGCGCGAGAATGGCCAGGTAGCTGGCCGGCACACACGATCCACAACGTCGAAGGCAAAGCTATGTCCGTCAAACTGTTCCTGTTCGAAAAAAACAGAACCACGTTGAAAGAAGCGCTCGAGCGACTAGGAGACGAATCACTGGAACTCGAAAACCTGATCAAACAATACGCCCCGGAGAACTTTGATCCGGGCGTCGGCCGGGAATTCAACAATCCGTGGAGCCTGGATTCCTTGGATGGCGGAGACACGTCCGACCTTGCGTCCGAAGAAGACTTGGGCTTCGGAGTTCCACTTGTCCTGCCGGATCGCGCCACCGCGCGGGCATTGCTCGCGACCTTGTCAGGCGTCACATCTTCCGAAGGGGAACGGATTATCTGCAGTGAGTTGACGCCAATGGCCGCCGAATTGGCGCCTCAGGGGCAGCATTGGTGCCCGGGAGGCGGCGCGGGTTACGCATTTGGTACACGAGCTGCGGCAAGACGCCTGATCGGGGCCGAGAGCTTGGACGCGCAAGGCATGCGTGGCAAAGGAGTGAACATTCTTGTCGTCGATCAGGGCTTGAACCAAGACTATCTCGCTCAGTTGGGCGGCGTCTTCGGTGGTGGGGTCAGTTGGGAGGTGGACGGCAAGCTGAAATTGCCCGGCAAGGAGAAGGGCGCTTACCTTCCGGTGCAGCGGCGGCACGGGGCGATGATGCTGAGGTCCATCATCGATCTGGCGCCTGAGGCGCTTATCTTCGACTTCCCGCTTATCCCTCGGCGCATAACCGGATCGGACTTCTTCGGGCTGAACGCCGTCTTTGCCTTTTGGACCATTCGGTTGCTTACCAAACTCTTGGAAGGTCCCTGGGTGATTTTGAACGCTTGGGGGCTGGTCGATCGCTTTGCCGAAACCTTGCGGGGCGACTACAGCAACAACCGAGGCCACTGGTTGAATGTTCTGGTGGCGAGCATCGGCGAAGAACAAGACGTCATCTTTGCAGCGGGAAACAACGGACAATTTTGTGGAGACCCGCGTGCTACGGGCTATGATCGCGGGCCGGGGCGAAGTATCTTCGGCGCGAACGGCCTGCCCGAAGTGTACAGCGCGGGCGCCGTGCGCACCGACGGGAGCTGGGTCGGTGCCGCGTCACAAGGGCCGGGTCCGAAGGGGTTTTCGCAGTCGCTCGTAACCAAGCCTGACCTCGCGATCCCAAGTTGGTTCAATGAGGACCAGGACCCGTCGCTGCGCAACGGCGGCACTTCGTCGGCAGCTGCCATGTTGGCAGGCGCAGTTGCAGCGCTTAGGTCTGAAACCAGTATCGCCGGCAGATCACCTGCCGAACTTCGCGATGTCCTGCGCAACAGCGTGCGACCCACAAACGGCCCCGGCTGGAGCAAGAGGACCGGAGCCGGAATCCTGAACGTGAGGCATGCCATCCCGATGCTCGTAGGATAGCCGCCAGAATGGTGATGTCATGTATGGACGGCCCCTTTTTTGCAGGGGTAGATTTAGGTGCTGCCAGACGAATTCGAACCGGTGTCTGAATGGACAGTGAGGCTGCCCCTTATTCCGCGGCGAGACCGCGCCATTCAGCAAGAGCAGCGGCACGTTTGAGTTGAAAATTGGATCGTGAGTGAAGGCGATGCCGCGCTCATGCAAAAGATCTTCGACTTTCCTCAGCGAAAGCGGAAATCTGACGTACAGCATCACTGCGAGGCAGATAATCCCGGGGCTGCTGTGAAAGTACTTGAAAGGGTCTGTTTTCGTCATGAGCAAAGGCTACGAAACCACCCTGCCCACCTCAAGTCAAATCCTTCTGATGGTGTGGACGGCTCCACCCGAACGGCATCGCAATGTGCCATGCTGGTGCTGTTTGCAACCAACAGAGAGAAGGAGCCATCCACATGACGATTACAACACTCGGGATCGACATCGCCAAGTCCGTCTTTCAACTCCACGGGGTTGATGCTGATGGCACGGTTATTTTGCAAAAGAAGCTGCGGCGTGGCGCCGTGCTCAGCTTTCTCGATCAGTTGGATCCCTGCTTGATCGGCATTGAGGCCTGTGCCACATCGCATCATTGGGCGCGTGAGATTGCGGCGCTTGGTCACGAAGTCCGGCTGATCCCTTTGGCGTACGTGAAACCATATGTGAAGCGGCAGAAGAACGATGCGGCCGACGCTGAGGCGATCTGCGAGGCTGTCACCCGGCCGAACATGCGGTTTATTCCAGTGAAGACCAAGGAACAGCAGAGTGTCCTGGTCCTGCACCGGTCGCGCGATCTGCTGATGCGGCAGCGCACGATGATCCTGAATGCGATCCGGGCACACTTCGCGGAGTTCGGGATCATTGCGCCACAGGGGCCACGCAAAGTGATTGAACTTGTTGCTCGCCTTCGTGATGATGGCAATCTGGGACTGTCGGAAGTCGCCCAGTCGGCGCTCCTCGCCTTGGCGGGTCAACTCGACAATCTGGCTGCCGAGGTCCGAAACATCGAAAGGCAGCTGATGGTGTGGCATCGGCAGAATGCTGCGAGCCAGCGGCTCGAAACAATCCCCGGTGTAGGCATCATCACCGCTACAGCGCTCGCGGCCAGCGTGCCCGATCCAGCCGTGTTCAAATCCGGTCGGCAGTTCGCGGCCTATCTTGGCCTCGTGCCCAGACAGAACTCTTCCGGCGGCAAGGACCGACTTGGACGAGTATCAAAGATGGGGAACGGCTACCTGCGACGACTGTTGGTCGTCGGGGCCACTTCTGTCACAAGACGGGCGCCAACCACCGACACCCGAACCGGAGCCTGGGTCAGATCGCTACTGGAGCGCAAGCCGACCCGGCTTGTCACTGTTGCCATCGCCAACAAGACCGCCCGTACCGCATGGGCACTGCTCGCGAAGGGAGAAAGCTACAAGGCCACACCGGCCATCTGAACGTAGGAGGACATAGCGGCGCCCGAAACGCCGTGATGAGATGCAAGGGCAGAAGTGAGTGATGATTATCGAAAGGGACCGCAGCCGGGACACCCCAAGGTCTTGTCTGGACTTTAAAGTCCGATCTTCTGATCGGCACCTGGTCTGCGGACTTCATCAGATGGGGTGGTTGCCGCCTCCCTCGACGGCATCGCGATGTGCCAAAAACGTGGTGTGATTTCCACTTAGCGAAGGACGGCAACCATGACGAAAGATACAATGATCGGGGTGGACCTGGCAAAGAATGTTTTCCAGCTCCATGGAGCTTCGATGAAGGGCGATGTGAAGTTCCGAAAGAAACTGTCGCGGCCACAGTTTCTCAGGTTTATGGCTGACCACGACCCGGCGGTCATCGTAATGGAGACCTGTGGGAGCGCCAACTACTGGGCACGAGAGTTGTCCCGGCTGGGCCATGTGGTGAAATTGATCCCGACGCGGTACGTCAAACCCTTCGTGAAGCGGCAGAAAAACGACGCCGCCGATGCCGAAGCAATCGTGATTGCGGCACAACGGCCTGAGATGCGCTTTGTTGAGCCGAAATCCGAAGACAAGCAGGCCCGGGCGATGGTGTTCCGGAGCCGGGAACGACTGGTACACCAACGAACGGAACTTGTGAACGCGCTGCGATCCTATCTCTACGAGTTCGGATATATCTTTCCGCAGGG
Source organism: uncultured Alphaproteobacteria bacterium (assembly GCA_963715055.1). GTDB lineage: Bacteria > Pseudomonadota > Alphaproteobacteria > Rhodobacterales > Rhodobacteraceae > CAVQRB01. The sequence continues at coordinate 10,951 of CAVQRB010000002.1, forward strand.
CATTGGCCATCTCAAAAGAGTCGAAGCATTCCTTGAGGATCCGAACTCCGGCTTGCCGGAACTGGTTTGTGGCGAATGCCATGATCTCCTGCATCAAATCTCGGAAATGACCGCTCGCATCGACGCCAAGACCCGGCAGATCAAGGTCTTGGGGACTGAGACGGATACAGCGCGGAGGCTTCAGACAATGCCCGGTGTCGGCCCGATCATCGCGCTGGCGGTTGAAGCTTTCGCACCGGACATGGCGAGTTTCAGGCGCGGCCGGGACTTCGCGGCCTGGCTGGGGCTTGTCCCGAGGCAGCACTCCTCGGGCGGGAAGGAACGATTGGGACGCGTATCCAAGGCCGGACAAGCTGACATACGCAAGTTGTTGATTATCGGCGCCATGTCGCGGTTGAACTGGCTCGGACGCAAATCGATCGTTAAGGAGTCGTGGCTCGGACGCATGCTTGCCAGGAAGCCGAAAATGCTGGTCGCTATTGCTTTGGCGAACAAGATGGCCCGAGCGATCTGGGCAATGGTGACAAACAACGAAGATTATCGGGATCCAGCTCCGAATGCTGCTGGGTGAAAGAGGACACCCGTATGGCGGATCGAAGCTGGTGACAGGGAGGGTGAGAAGTCGACGAATTGCATGGGCGAAATGATCGAACAGATCTGGAGCAGGAAAACCAGTGCTGGCCCGCGAGCCGATGAGAGCTCGGTCATCAGATTTGGACCTGTCCCGCAGATCACCATACCGGCCCGCGGCTTCCGAAAGACCGCACAACGAGGCCTGACAGAAGACCGCACTCGATCTCAAATCCATGCTTCAGAAACTTCTTGCATTTTTAGCGGCAACCACAGAAGGGCGAACAGCGACCCTACAGCGAGCCCGGACGATTTCAAACACCCCGGTGATTTGTCCAGACTGCATCCTTGGGTTCATCGGGCACATCGTGCGCATCTGAATCTGCTGGAACATTTGCTGCCCTTCGCGATACTCGTGCTGATCCTGAACAGCCTCGGCGGCTTTTCCACGCTGTCCTCATGGACCGCTCTCGCGTTCCTGTACCTGCGCATCGCTCATGCGGCAGGGTTGATTTCAGGGCTCGCACACATGCTGGTAAGGCCGATGATTTTCGCCGCCGGGTGGGTATGCTGCCTGCTTATGCCCTATGCTGTCTTCAAGGCGACATGACGCAGACTGCCGGCGCGGTCACCCGCCAACGTAGGGAAGGGCGCCGGGGCGATAAAAGATTTTCTGATTATGGAGGCGTCCCAGAAGTTCTTCGGTCTCGCGCTGGTCGGCTTCGATCACTTTGATCGATTCCAGATCGGCAGGCGTATCATCCGCCAGTGCACGACGCATCTTGCAAAGTTCGCGACCGCGAGCGCGCAGCAATTCCTCGATCAGGTCGACATCGTGGATGCTGAGTTCGAACGTCCGATTATAGCGTGGCATAGTATTCTCCCGAAACCGATGCCCTTTCGGGCGCTTCCCTATGTCGGAAATAACATGCCAAACGTCGCAGTCAACGTATTCTTGGGTATACAATCGCGGCTCACGCTTGACAGTTCGCTCGCGGGCAATCATGAGCCGTGTGTCAAAACCCGCAACCGGGCGTCTCGTAGGCGCCAAACCGACGAGGAGCGCCCCAGATGGCCCAGATCTCTCTCACCTTTCCAGATGGCAATGCGCGCAGATTCGATGCCGGTGTAACTGCCGCCGAGGTCGCCAATTCGATCTCCACTTCGCTTGGCAAGAAGGCCATCAGCGCGACCGTGAACGGGGCTCATTTCGACCTTGCATGGCCCATCGAGAAGGATGCCAGCATCGCCATTCACACCATGGCGGACGAGGTGCAAGCCAACGAACTGGTGCGCCATGATCTCGCGCATATCATGGCCCGTGCCGTGCAGGAGATCTGGCCCGACACCAAGGTGACCATCGGTCCGGTGATCAAGGACGGCTGGTACTACGATTTCGACCGCGCGGAGCCCTTCACCCCGGAAGACCTCGGCCTGATCGAGAAGAAGATGAAGGAGATCATCAACAAGCGTGATCCCGTCCGCACCGAGGTCTGGGACCGTGCCCGCGCGATCAAGCATTACGAGGACCTGGGCGAGCCCTACAAGGTCGAGTTGATCGACGCGATTCCGGGCAATGAACCGCTGCGTATGTACTGGCACGGCGACTGGCAGGACCTTTGCCGGGGCCCGCATCTGCAACACACCGGGCAAGTGCCGGGCGACGCCTTCAAGCTGATGTCGATCGCGGGCGCCTATTGGCGTGGCGACAGCAACCGCGCGATGTTGCAGCGCATCTACGGCGTGGCCTTCACCGGCAAGGAAAAGCTGCGCGCGCATCTGACAATGCTTGAGGAAGCCGCCAAGCGCGACCACCGCAAGCTGGGCCGCGAGATGGACCTCTTCCACATGCAGGAGGAAGCACCCGGGCAGGTCTTCTGGCACCCCAACGGCTGGCGCATCTATACCGAACTGCAGGACTACATGCGCCGGCAGCAACGGCGTGGCGGTTATGTGGAGGTCAACACCCCGCAGGTCGTCGACCGCAAGCTCTGGGAGGCCTCAGGGCATTGGGAGAAGTACCAGGAGCACATGTTCATCGTCGAAGTGGATGAGGAGCACGCCCGTGAAAAATCCGTCAATGCGCTCAAGCCGATGAACTGCCCCTGTCACGTGCAGATCTTCAACCAGGGCCTCAAATCCTATCGCGATCTGCCGCTGCGCATGGCGGAGTTCGGGTCGTGCAACCGGTATGAACCCTCCGGCGCGCTCCACGGGATCATGCGCGTGCGCGGGTTCACACAGGACGACGGGCATATCTTCTGCGCCGAGGATCAGATCGAATCCGAAACGGCCGTCTACATCGATTTCCTGTCGAGCATCTATCGCGACCTCGGGTTCGAGAAGTTCCGCGTGAAGTTTTCCGACCGTCCGGAGACCCGCGCCGGATCGGATGATGTCTGGGACAAGGCCGAAGCCGCCCTTCTCGCCGCGACCCGAGCCGCGGGGATCGAACCCGAGCTCAACCCCGGCGAAGGAGCCTTCTACGGCCCGAAACTGGAATTCGTCCTGACCGACGCGATTGGCCGCGATTGGCAATGCGGCACCCATCAGGTCGATTTCGTGCTGCCTGAGCGGCTCGACGCCACCTACATCGGCGCGGATGGTGCCAAGCACCGGCCCGTGATGCTGCACCGCGCGACCTTGGGATCCTTCGAGCGCTTCATCGGCATCCTGATCGAGGAGCACGCCGGCAAACTGCCATTCTGGCTGGCCCCGAGGCAGGTGGTCGTGGCCTCGATCATCTCGGACGCGGACGACTACGTGCAGGAGGTCGTTGCGGCTTTGCAGGCCGCCGGCGTGCGCGCAGAGGCGGATACGCGCAACGAGAAGATCAACTACAAGGTGCGCGAGCACTCCGTCGGCAAGGTGCCGGTGATCCTGGCCGTCGGCGCCCGCGAGGTCGAGAACCGCAGCGTCACGGTGCGCAGACTGGGCGAGAAGGACACGTCCGTCGAGACCCTGCACGATGTTACAGCGCGCCTCAAACGCGACGCGACGCCGCCCGACCTTTTGTAATATTTCTGACCGAAGATTTCAGAAAGCATAAAAAAGGCGTGGAATGCGGGGGCAATCCCGCAAGAACAACGGCTTTGAGGCCGGGATTCTCACTCTCGACTAACACGCGTGTGACACACAGGCTCGTGAATGGTATCGTTCCTTCGGCGCAGTATAAGATTGTATTCGCAAGGCTGAACTTTTCCGAGAAAAGGAACCAACACATGTCCAACACGATGAAATCCATGGCGATTGCCAGTGCCGTCGCAGCCGCTCTGGCAGCGCAGGCAACCACTGTGCAGGCCGCGGCCAAAGAAAAGTGCTACGGCGTATCGCTTGCCGGTGCGAATGATTGCGCGGCGGGTCCCGGAACCACCTGCGCCGGAACATCCGTGACCGACTATCAGGGCAACGCCTGGACCCTGGTCGACGCCGGCACCTGCGCCGAGATCGAACTGCCCGCGATGGCCGATGGCACACCGCGCCAAGGTTCGCTGGAGCAACTCGACCGCGACCTGCCCTCCTGATGAAAACCGCGGATCGTCGGTCAGCCTGCGGGCGGCTGACGATCCGGCTTAATGACCCCGCGTTGCACAGGGCGGTATTCTCATGCTCGACACTTCCCTTTTGCCTCCGACTCTGCCGAACAAACCCGGCGTAGGATATAAACCCACGCACTTTAGTGGCCTGTGCGATGCACCCGGTCCTGTTGCCTGGCTGGAGGTTCATGCGGAGAACTACATGGGTGACGGTGGGCGTCCGCATGCGCAACTGCGTCGGCTGATGCAGGATTTCGCCCTGTCGGTGCATGGCGTCGGATTGAGCATCGGGGGCGAGAAACCGCTCGACCGGGCACATCTGGATCGTCTGAAGCGACTCCTGGACTGGACAGCGCCGGCCAGTTTTTCGGAACATCTGGCCTGGTCTACCCATGACGGCGCCTATCTGAACGACCTGCTGCCCCTGCCCTACTCCACCGCTACACTGACCCGCGTCGCCGATCATATCGACGCCGTTCAGGAGCATCTCGGACGGCGCATGCTGCTGGAAAACCCGTCGAGCTACCTGCGCTTCGCAGAAAGCACCTGGTCGGAGACGGATTTCCTGCGCGAATTGGTACGGCGTACTGGCTGCGGTCTGCTGCTCGATGTGAACAACGTTTTCGTCTCCGCCACCAACCTCGGATACGCGCCGATGGAGTATATCGACATCTTTCCGCTCGATGCGGTCGGCGAGATCCATGTGGGCGGCCATGACAACGATGTAGACGGCAGCGGTGCGCCGCTTTTGATCGACAGCCACGGCAAGCCGGTGGCAGACCCTGTCTGGGCCTTGCTTGACCATGCGCTGTCCTTGTCGGGACCCCGGCCAATTCTGGTCGAATGGGACAATGACGTACCGGACTGGCCGACGCTTCGTCTTGAGGCCGAACGCGCAGCGCGGGCCTTGCAGACCGTTTCATGACACTCTCGCAAGCAGATTTCCGGGCAGCCTTGCTGGACGCAGAACTTCCCGTACCCGAAGGCCTGCTTGATGCGCAGGACGCGCCCGCAGGGACACGGTTTTCCGTTTATCGCAACAACGTCGTCGTCTCGCTGATCGAAGCGCTTCGCGTTGCCTTCCCGCTGCTGCGCAAACTCCTCGGCGACGCCACCTTCGATCGGCTTGCGGGGCTCTTCCTGCGGGCGCATCCACCGCAAACGCCGTTGCTGATGCATTATGGCACCGCCATGCCGGCGTTTCTGGAGAGCTTCCAGCCCTTGCGGCACATTGGATATCTCGCAGATTGCGCAGCACTCGATCTGGGCTTGCGGAAATCCTATCACGCCGCCGACGCCGTCCCGCTGGAGCCTACCCTGCTGACCACGCCTGAAAGCGCAAGCGCGACGGTTTTTGCCCTCGCGCCCAGCAGCCTCATCCTGCGGTCGGTCTGGCCTCTCCACGATATATGGCGCTTCAACACCGAGCGGGACGCGCCGAAACCGCGCGCCATCGCGCAGGATGTGCTGATCACGCGGCCTGCGTTCGATCCCGCGCCACTGCTCTTGCCACCCGGTGCCGCCGACTGGCTCGAACTCCTTGATAGTGGCATGTCCCTGGAGGCAGCGGCGGAGCGCGCGACCGAGACCACGCCGGATTTCGATCTGGCAAGAACCCTCACCCTCGTTCTGCAAGCGCAGGCGCTGATTGAAAAAGCAGAAAAGGAAAGCTGATGCTGTCACTCTACCGTACCGTTTTCGACGGGCTGTCACGTGCCGACTGGCTTTTATCCTCGCTCGCACGTTTCCTATTCGCTGCCATATTGCTGTTCTACTTCTGGGTCTCAGGCCTCACCAAGATCGGGGATGGCCTGTTCGGGGTCTTACAGCCATCGGTCGGCGCCTATGCCCAGATCTTTCCAAAAGTCATGGAATCCGTTTCCTACGATGTCTCGCAGCTCACCTTCTGGCACTGGCTGGTGGTTACCTCCGGCACCCTTGCGGAATTCATCCTGCCGCTGCTGATCGTCCTGGGATTGCTCACGCGCCTTTCGGCACTGGGGATGATCGGCTTTGTGGTGGTCCAATCCCTGACCGACCTTTACGGCCATGGCGGCTGGGAAGATCCCAAGACACTTGGTGCCTGGTTCGACCGTTTCCCCGACAGTCTCATCCTTGATCAGCGCGCTTTCTGGATCTTCGTCTTGCTGGTCCTTGTGATCAAGGGCGCGGGCCCGTTGTCGCTTGATCGCGCCCTCAGTCGCAGGATCGCCTGAGTTTTACGACACGCCAAGATCGGTCTGCACATTCGCTCCCCAGCCCAGATACATCTGGTCACCGTCCACGATCAGGGGTCTTTTCATCAAGGCGGGATGCGTGCGCAGCAGCTCTTCGGCGGGTGCGGCACGGGCAGCCTCGTCCAATCCGCGCCAGGTCGTCGAGCGCGTGTTGACGAGATCTGCGCCGAAAACGTCAAGAGCAGCGCTTAGAACGTCCGCAGGCACGCCCTCGGCGCGAACATCGATGAATTCGACATCCTTAAGAGATTTCAACGCCTTGCGACACGTATCGCAGGTTTTCAACCCATAGAGTTGCATGATTTCTCCTCGTTTCGGACCCGGAGGGCTGTTCTTTTGGTCAAGTTTCACTGCCGCCGTCTTGATTTTTTCCGGCGAAGATCAATCTCTAAAGGCAGGAGAAGTGTAAGCTTTTGCACAATCTCTTTTCAAGGAGGCTGCGCCGCAAGACCGGGTGTGGCCGTCAAGTCAAAGGAGGCACGGGACAGATGCCAACCGGCACCGTGAAATGGTTCAATACAACGAAGGGCTATGGTTTCATCGCCCCTGAAGGCGGCGGCACGGATGTTTTCGTGCATATTTCGGCCGTGGAACGATCCGGGCTCACCGGTCTCGCCGATGACCAGAAGGTGAGTTTCGAGCTGGCGGAAGGCCGTGACGGGCGGAAGATGGCCAGCGATCTGAAGCTGCTCTGAGCGGCCTGCGGAAGGCTCGGCCATTGGGGTCGTGAGGCGCGGAGCCCGCGCACCATGGCCCTGAATTTCCCGAAATCGCGGGGGTGACATCCGTACACCCCCTGTGCACCCCCTGTACACCGGCGCGTGCGTCAGCGGAGCGTGCACCTTGTGCCCCTGCCCCTGACACACACCCTTGTCCGGAGAGTCTTCGACGGTGTGAAATGGCCTCGGTGATCCGCGGACCGCTTCGACGCGACGGTGGCGCCGCGCACGAGGCGGGTCAGGTCACAGTCCGCGCCAAAGGAGCCGCGGGAACGGTTCGAGCGAGAGCCGGGAACCGACCGTGGTGCGCATGCCCGCGCCAAGGCGTGCCGACCAGTGGCCGAGACGTCCATCCGGGACGGGCACGGGGTTTTCGGCGAGCGCCTTGCGTACCGCGGTTTCCTGCTCCGCCCGCGCCGAGAGATCTTCGACCAGATCGGACCCGATCGGCGCGAAGGCCGCATGTTTTCGCCGCCCTACAGCGGTTTTCGTTCCAACGTTCATCAGCACCCCCCCAGGTGGATAACTTGTCGTACTGGCCAAACCTAGATGCGCGGTTTTTTGCTCATCAGGGGAAAAAGGCAGATTATTTCCCAGATGGCGGCATCCGTCGGACCCGATTGACTGAATTTCCACAGTTGTGTGTATCCATCAAGCCTGTGGATAAAGTGACGTAGCGTAAATTTCGCGCTCTACGGGTAGAGTGTTGCGGGCAGGTCACGCGCCGCGCAGGAAATGCAATTTCAGAATGTATTCATGTGAAGTATGCACCCTAACGGTGACTTCAGTGCTGCAAAATCTTGCCATGTTTGCACGGCGTGTCGCAGGGCGTGAGTGTGATCGATGCCCCGATCCGAAGGTCCGGCATGAGGCCGCAGGCAAACGATCCGGGGGATCGTTTGCAGGCCGAACGTGCGCAGCACGGTTTGAAGGATCGAATGCACAATCTGCGCGGGACGGGCCGGGTAAGATGCCGGGCGGTGAGGTTGCTGCGCGTTCAGAGCCCGACAAAAATGGTTTGTAAGGTAAATATCATTGCATGATCATTTGAAGTATAGGTCTCGTAATTCTTCGCAGATACTTTCTATTCCTGGAAACATAGAGGCTCGAGTTATGCCCATTAGCCGCAAATCTGCTAGCGCTTTGGCCGCCTCAGAAGCTGGTAGATCGAATGCAAACAGGTATTTTTGGCCATCAACCTCTTGGTACTGAATGTATCTTTCGATGTCCTCAAGGTTTGTTAATGTTAACACGGCTTGTTGAGGGATAGCTCTTTCGTTCTCAATTGCTACAGCATCCAAGTTCGAAAAGTGCGGCCTGACGAATGTTAGGTTTTGAAACTGTTTTTTGTTACGCTGATACCGAGCTTTATCAAAAGCATATATCCGCACAACTCCAGTTTGGCCGACCTCGACACCTCTAAAAGCAAAAAAAGCCGCGACAAATGGAGAGCGCGTCCAATCCAGCAATGGTGTTGGAAACCCATGGTGTTGCGCCAGATTAAAAAAAGCACCCATTTCAATAGGTTTATCCAAATTGAAGAAGTGTTTGGTTCGCGCGCTTAAAGCGTGGTGCAGTCTAGGGACATCCTCATCGAGGTAGCGCTTTAAGTCGCGCCGGTTTGTTCTGTGAAATGTGGTCGTGAGTGGCCACGGTTTGGCTTGCCCACGAAAAACCCAACCTGACTTCGGAGACTCAGTAACAAACTCTTGGAAATCTTTCCAATTTTTGATTTTGCTATCGCTTACTACGCGCGAGTTATGTCCAGAAACAGACCTTAAAAGTCGAGCTTTTCCGTTTGTCCCAATTTCCGTACTCCATTCAATATCGATCGTCGTTGCATCGAAGGGCGAAAACTTTGCGGAAACGCTTCTCGGTAAAATGGCTTCGGGATACCTTTCACTCAGTTCAATCAAATTGGGAATGTAACCGCTGTCACTGAAAAAGTGTATCGCGTCTGCACTCACCTGAAACTCCGAAAATGCGTCAGAGGTTTCAATTCGAGCAAACGAAGCTGGCAAATCGCGTTCTTCAGGATAAAGATAAACGAAGCCCCTGACTTGGCCGTCAATACTGTCCAAGTCCATAACTAGCAGAGCATTGGGATCGCCGGTTGTCTTGCCTATCCACTGCCCCGCCAAAGAGTAAGACGAATTACTCACCCACCAACAACCCCCATAAACTCCCGCCACTCCCCCTTGCTCATGCCGGAGGTCTCCTGCGTGACCTCCTCGCCCTTGAGCATCCGGCGCATGCAGTCGAGCGCCCGGCCCGAGAGCGTGGCCCCGCCCAGGCGGTAATCCTCGAAAGCCCCGTAGGCGGCGGGCACCCAGTCGGCGACCATGGCGCAGATGGCTTCGGCATAGACGCGGATTTCGTATTGGGCGTGGGCATCCGCGCGCAGGCGCAGGAAGTGGAAGAGGTTGTGCAGGTCCACCTTCCAGTACCATTGGGTATAGACATTGGCGGGCAGGTTCATGCGGGCGAGTTCGCGGGCGAGGCCGTCCTGGCCCTCCTGGCTGATCATCTTTTCGTAATTGTCATAGCAGCGGTTGCTGTCGGCCTTGAGGATCTCGAGGACGCGGGCGGCTTCCGCGCCTTCGAGCACGCCGCCGCGGCCCTGGTTGTTGACCACGGATTGCGCGTTCACGTGTTCGGGCGCGGGGATGTAGAATTCGCGGTCGAGGATCGAGTAGCGGGCGGAGTATTCGTTGACGTTGGCGGTGCGGTGGCGGATCCACTGGCGGGCGACGAAGACCGGCAGTTTGACGTGCAGCTTGATCTCGCACATCTCGAACGGCGTGGAATGCCAGTGGCGCATCAGGTAGCGGATGAGGCCTTCATCGTTCTGCACCGATTTGGTGCCCTTGCCATAGGAGACGCGCGCGGCCTGGCAGATGGCGGCATCGTCGCCCATGTAGTCGATGACGCGGACAAAGCCGTGATCAAGCACCGGCACCGCCTTGTAGAGGTGCTGCTCCATCCCGGGGGAGACCGCACGCAGGGTGGGCTGCGGCGTGCTGCGTTGCTCTTCGATTTCGGCCAGTTGGTCGGGCGTCAGCGGCATCTCGGGCGTCCTTTTTCCGTCGTGAGTCGCCTGAGACTATATCTTGGTGGGTGTGCCATCGGAACATCTATATGAGGTAACAGTCAAATGAACCCCGCTGGCCCTCACGATATGCGGATCAGGCTGGCATCGGGCACCGGGCGTGCTAGGCTTGAGGGTGAAATACGGTGACAGAAGGAGAGACGGCGTGAAATATTTGCATACGATGGTGCGGGTGAAGGATCTCGAGACGTCGATGGCGTTTTACAAGCTGCTGGGACTGAAGGAAACGCGCCGGACCGACAGCGAGGGCGGGCGCTTCACGCTGGTCTTCATGGCGCCCGAAGGGCAGGAGGAATGCCCGGTGGAGCTGACCTACAACTGGGACGGCGACGAGGGGCTGCCGAGCGACAGCCGCCATTTCGGGCATCTGGCCTATCGCGTTGAGAATATTTACGCGCTTTGTCAGCATCTCATGGACAACGGGGTGACGATCAACCGGCCCCCGCGGGACGGCTACATGGCCTTTGTTCGCTCGCCTGACAATGTGTCGATCGAGCTGTTGCAGGAAGGCGAGAAGCTGGCGCCGGCCGAGCCCTGGGCCAGCATGCCGAACACCGGGCATTGGTGAGGGCGGCGCTCCTTGCCGGGGCGTTGAACCTCGCGGCGGGGGCTGCGGAGGCGGAATGTCGGCTTGCGTTGGTATTGGCGCTGGACGTGTCGAGTTCGGTGGATGCGGCGGAGGATCGGTTGCAGCGCGGCGGGCTGGTCGCGGCGCTGACAGCGCCGGAAGTGGTTGCGGCCTTCTTCGCCAACGAGAGCCCCGTGGCGCTTGCCGTTTATGAGTGGTCGGGACGCTACAATCAGGAGATCCTGCTCGACTGGATGCTCATCCACGGTCCCGCCGACCTGGTAGCAGCAGCCGAGGTGATCGCCCGCAGCACCCGCAGCCACAACGATTTTCCCACCGCAATGGGGTATGCGCTGGGGTTCGGGGCCGGGCTCTTGGAAAGGGCTCCGGCCTGCGCCCAAAAGACGCTGGATATGGCCGGGGACGGGCAGAACAACGAAGGCTTCGGGCCGAAGCACGCCTACGCGGAGTTTCCTTTTGACGGGGTGACGGTCAACGGGTTGGTGGTCAATGCGGCGGATTTCGAAGGCGAGACCGGGCTGATTTCGTATTACCGCAGGGAGGTTCTGCGCGGACCGGGCGCTTTTCTCGAGATCGCCAATGGTTTCGAGGATTATGAGCGGGCGATGCGGCGCAAACTGGAGCGCGAGGTCACGCCACCGGTGATCGGGATGGACGCCGTACGACCGCGGTCCGAGGGCTGAAGGGATGCGTAGCCTGCTGGCCGCCTGGATCATCTTGGCTACCATACCGACGGTCGGTAAAACCGAGTGCCGTCAGGCTCTGGCGCTCGCGCTCGATGTGTCAGGCTCGGTCGACTTGCAGGAATACCGGCTGCAACTCGATGGGCTTGTGACCGCTCTGAATGACCCCGGAGTGAAAACGATGCTGCTGGCCTCGCCGGAAGCCCCTGTGTGGCTGATGGTTTTCGAGTGGAGCGGGCCGGAGGACCAGGTGGTGCTGGTGCCCTGGACCGAGGTCACCGATAGCCTGGCCCTCGACGCCATCAGTAGTGCACTGGCGCGGACCGAGCGCCGGGAAGCGACGCCGGGCACGGCCCTCGGAACCGCGATGGAGATCGGTGCCGGGTTTCTCGACCAGAAGCAGGAATGCTGGAAACGTACGCTGGACATTTCTGGCGACGGGAAATCCAATCTCGGGCCCCGGCCCCGCGATCTGAAAGCTGCGATCGGGGCACGCGGCGTCACGATCAACGGGCTCGTCATCGGCGCCGACAGCACCTCCCTTGCGGACCGCGGCAAGGATGAGATCAGCGAATTGTCATCCTATTTCAGGGCAGAAGTCATCGTCGGTGCCGATGCTTTCGTCCAGACGGCGCTCGGGTTCGAAGATTATGCCGCCGCCATGACCCTCAAGCTGAAACGCGAACTCGACGGTCTCGTGATCGGTGCGCTTCAGTAGATGTAGCGGATCTGGTCCGACCAGTAACGCTCCATCCGTTTCAGCGACCGCGTGATCTCCTCCACGCCGTCAGGTCCGAGCACGCCCTTGTGCTCCAGCCCTTCCGCGTGCCGGGCGAAGAGGTTGGAGACGACATCGCGGATCTTGCGGCCCTTTTCGGTCAGCTTGACCCGGACCGAACGGCGATCGATCTCGCAGCGTTGGTGGTGCATGAAGCCCATGTCCACCAGCTTCTTGAGATTGTAGCTGACATTGCTGCCCTGGTAGTAGCCGCGACTTTTCAACTCGCCGGCCGTCACCTCGTTGTCGCCGATGTTGAAGAGCAAAAGCGCCTGAACCGCGTTGATCTCGATCACGCCGACGCGCTCGAACTCATCCTTGATGACATCGAGCAACAGCCGGTGCAGCCGTTCCACGAGAGACAGCGCCTCGAGATAGCCGACCATGAAGCTCTGGTTCTGGCCACCCCGCACAAGCGGTGTCGGTAGAGGGTCTTGAATGCTCATGTATGCGCTCCGGCTTGTGCTGATGTCCGCAGAACATGAGAGAGAAACGCCAATATTTCGTTAAAAGAAGAAAAAACTTGCGCGCGCTGCGGTCAATCCGCCGTATCAGGCAGTTGATCCACGATTCCCGCAATCAGGGCTCCATAGGGGTCCGGCGCTGCGACCTGCCCCGTAACCCATTGATATATATCGTGATCATTCTCGCTCAACAGGGCGTCGTAGACATCCATCTCGGCCTCGTTCATGGCATCCAGGTTGGCCCGCGCGAAGCGGTCGAGGATCAGGTCCATCTCCTTGATCCCGCGACGCATCGACCGCATCTGCATCCGCTTGATGCGGTGCTCACGCGTTTCCGTCATGATTTTCCTCTTTCAGGAGCTTGCGCAACTTCTTCTCGATCCGGCCCACCTGCTCGGCTTTCGCGATAAAATCAGACCGCAGATCACGCAACTCCTGAAGCGCCGAACGCGCCGAACCCGACAGGCCTTCGGCCTCGGAAGGCGAGCCGATGCCATCGCCCTGCCCGTTGATCAGCCACATCATCGACACGTTGAGCATGCCTGCGGTCATCGACAGGCGGTTGGCACGCGGCTCGCCGAGATCGTCTTCCCAGGCGCGCAGCGTCTTGAGCCGCACACCGAGTCGCCGCGCCAGTTCCGCCTGCGTCAGGTCCGCAGCCTCGCGCGCGGCGGACAAGCGGTCTCCAAAGGTCGCCACATCCGGCCCGTACCAGTCGTTTTCATCGTCCATTGCTCTTGCTCCTTCTTTGCGCGCGAACGCGCTTGAACGGCGCGGTGGCGCACCCTATGAAAGCGCGTCACTCCTATCAAACAGAGGTCCGAATGGAATTCCTGTCTACGACCCTTGCCCGCGTCAAACCGTCACCCACGATTGCTGTAACAACAAAAGCGGCGGAGTTGAAGGCGGCGGGCCGCGACATTATCGGCCTCGGTGCGGGCGAGCCGGATTTCGACACGCCGCAGAACATCAAGGATGCGGCAATCGCGGCAATCGCGGCCGGCAAGACGAAATACACGCCCGTTGACGGCATTCCGGAGCTGAAAAAGGCGATCTGCGCCAAGTTCAAGCGGGACAACGGGCTGGATTATGTGCCCGCACAGGTGTCGGTGGGCACGGGCGGCAAGCAGATCCTTTACAATGCGCTGATGGCGACGCTGAACCCCGGCGAGGAGGTGGTGATCCCCGCGCCCTATTGGGTCAGCTACCCCGACATGGTGCTGCTCGCCGGCGGTGAGCCGGTGATCGCGACCGCGACGCTGGAGCAGGATTTCAAGCTGACGCCGGAGGCGCTGGAAGCGGCGATCACGCCCAAGACCAAATGGTTCATCTTCAACTCGCCGAGCAACCCGACCGGTGCGGGCTATTCCCGTGCGGAACTCAAGGCGCTCACGGATGTTCTGATGCGGCATCCGCACGTCTGGGTGATGACCGATGACATGTACGAACACCTGGCCTATGACGGATTTGAGTTCTGCACGCCGGCGGAGGTGGAGCCTGCGCTTTACGAGCGTACGCTGACCTGCAACGGCGTCAGCAAGGCCTATGCGATGACCGGTTGGCGGATCGGCTATGCGGCGGGGCCGAAGCCGCTCATCGACGCCATGCGCAAGATCCAGTCGCAAAGCACCTCGAACCCCTGCACCGTGTCGCAATGGGCGGCGGTCGAGGCGCTGAACGGAACACAGGATTACATCACCGGCAACAACGAGATGTTCGTTCGGCGGCGCAACCTCGTGGTATCGATGCTCAACGCGATCGAGGGGGTGACCTGCCCGACGCCGGAGGGGGCCTTCTATGTCTACCCGTCGATTGCCGGTCTGATCGGCAAGACATCGGCGGCGGGCGCGAAGATCACCGATGACGAGGCCTTCGCGACGGCGCTGCTGGAGGAGACCGGCGTGGCGGTCGTCTTCGGGGCGGCCTTCGGGCTCTCACCGAACTTCCGGGTGAGCTATGCGACCTCGGACGCGGCGCTGAAGGAGGCCTGCAGCCGGATTCAGACCTTCTGCGCAGGCCTTTCCTGACACGTAAGGGGGTTCTGCGCGCTGGCGCGGTCGTCCCGGGGCTGCTAGCCTCGGGGCGACAAGGTGAGGGCATGCGGGACAGATGACGGAACTGCCGAAGTATTATTTCCGGGTGCGCGAGAACGGCGCGGCGGTGTTCCGGGTCGATACGGAAAACCGCCAGCGCCGGATCGACATGGACCAGATCGCAGTAATCAACATCCGCAACGGCGAGATCAAGCCGCAGGGCGAGCGGGTACTCGACGAGGAGGATATGGCGGAGATCCGGACCTGGATGGACGAACGCCGCGCACTTCTGGAGGCGCGGGACATGGACGACATCCTGCGCGCCATCGATCACATGAACCTGACCACGCAATGGGCGCAATCCAAGGCCAGCGAGGCGCAGCTCGACGCGGTGACTGACCGGCTGCTGATGGCGATGCACGACCTGCGCACGGTGCTGGTGCGCAAGAAGGCCGATCGGTTGGATACGGCGCAGGAGTGACGCGAGCGCTGCCTGTCAGGTGTTGAACAGGAAGTGCAGCACGTCGCCGTCCTTGACGGTATAGGTCTTGCCTTCCGCGCGCATCTTGCCCGCCTCTTTTGCAGGCCCCTCGCCGCCCAGGGCGACATAGTCGTCATAGGCGATGGTTTCGGCGCGGATGAAGCCTTTCTCGAAATCGCCATGGATCACGCCAGCGGCCTTGGGGGCCGAGGTGCCGCTGCGGATCGTCCAGGCACGGGCTTCCTTGGGGCCGACGGTGAAGTATGTCTCAAGATGCAGGAGTTCGTAGCCCGCACGGATCAGACGGTCGAGGCCGGCCTCGGCAAGCCCCATCTCCTCGAGGAACATCGCCGCCTCCTCGCGCTCGAGCTGGCTGATCTCCTCCTCGATCTGCGCCGAGATGATCACATGGGCATTGCCCTGTGCCGCCGCCATCTCCGCGACTTTCCGGGAAAATTCGTTGCCTTCGGCTGCATCCGCCTCGCCCACGTTGCAGACGTAGAGGACAGGCTTGGAGGTCAGCAGTTGCAAGAGCTTCCACGCGCGGGTGTCTTCGGCGTCCACGGCCACGGTGCGGGCAGGTTCGCCCTTCTCCAACGCCGCGAGCGCCATGCGCAGCAGCCGTTCCTGCTGCACCGCGTCCTTGTCGCCGCCGCGCACCTTGCGCACGATGTTCTGAAGCCGCTTCTCGATGCTCTCGATGTCGGCCAGCATCAGTTCGGTTTCGATGGTCTCGGCATCGGCTACCGGATCGACCCGGCCCTCGACGTGGGTGACATCGCCATCCTCGAAACAACGCAGCACATGGGCGATGGCATCGACCTCGCGGATGTTGGCAAGGAACTGGTTGCCGAGGCCCTCGCCCTTGGAAGCACCCTTCACGAGGCCGGCGATGTCGACGAAGGTCATGCGGGTCGGGATGATCTGCTTTGACTTCGCAATAGCAGCCAACGTGTCGAGACGCGCGTCGGGCACCGCCACCTCGCCCACGTTCGGCTCGATCGTACAGAAGGGAAAATTGGCCGCCTGCGCCGCCGCCGTACGGGTCAGCGCGTTGAAAAGGGTGGATTTGCCCACGTTCGGCAGACCCACGATGCCCATCTTGAAACCCATGTCGCGTCCTCTGGCGTTCAGTTGGCGCTGTCCTAGGGCCTGCGGGCGATCAAGACAAGGGCCAAGCCGCCGGGCCCCGGTTCACATAGGGCGGCGGCTCTCCCGGCTCTGGAAGATCAGCAGCCAGGCCAGCAGGATGAACATCGGATGCGTCAGACCGCCGGAAAACACCAGTGCCGGGATCCAGATCAGAAAGACGAGGATCGCGAGAAAGGGCCTGCCCGTGAGCAGGATCGAGAGCGGCGGCAGCAGGATGGCGAGGATATAGTTCATGAGCCTCAGGTAATACCCTAGGCGCGGTGCGGAAGGGGGAGAGGTGGAATTTTTTCCCCTGCAACGACGTCCCATGTGCAAGGTGCATTGATTTCCCGTGGGGTTTTCGGCATTCCGGGCGGAGATTTCGAAAGGCAGCACCATGACCCGTATCGACGCCAAATTCGCCGACCTCGCCCGGAGAGGCAAGAAGGCCTTTGTTGCTTATGTGATGGCGGGGGATCCGAACTATGAGACCTCGCTGGAGATCGTGCGCGGGCTGCCGGCGGCCGGAGTCGATGTGATCGAACTGGGCCTGCCCTTCACCGATCCGATGGCCGATGGCCCGACGATCCAGCTTGCCGGCCAGCGCGCGCTCGAAGGCGGCATGACGCTGACGAAGACGCTGGCGCTGGCGCGGGCCTTTCGCGAAGGCGATCAGGAGACACCCATCGTGCTCATGGGCTATTACAACCCGATCTACAGCCGTGGCGTGGAGCGGTTTCTGGTGGAGGCGAAGGAGGTGGGCATTGACGGTCTGATCGTCGTGGACCTGCCGCCAGAAGAGGACGCCGAGCTTTGCCTGCCCGCGCAGGCTGCCGGGCTGAATTTCATCCGGCTGGCCACGCCCACGACGGATGACAAACGCCTGCCGCGGGTCCTGCAGAACACATCGGGCTTTGTCTATTACGTCTCCATCACCGGGATCACAGGGGCGGCGGAAGCGCAGGCCGGTGACGTGGGGCCGGAAGTGTCACGGATCAAATCCGCATCGGGCCTGCCGGTCATCGTGGGGTTCGGCGTCAACTCACCGGAGAAATCCCGCGCCATCGCCGAAGTCGCCGACGGCGTCGTGGTCGGCTCCGCCATCGTCGGCAAGATCGGCGCGGGCGAGAGCGTGGCGGATGTTCTGGCCTTTGTGAAAACCCTCGCGGACGGGGCGCATTCGGTGTGAGGCAGATGTCGTTCCGCCACGCATAAACGACCTGATACAGTGGCGGATAGGAAATCTGTTTTGGCCATCATGGCGCCGACAGACCTTGATGTAACTGGATGTCGGGGGTTCGGACGGAACGGACCCGTGCACCCGAGGCATTGCGTGCCGCGCTTCGCAAGCCTGCCAGACCTCGGTGTCTGTTCTGACCTCAATAGGTCATTTACTTGTCGACAGCTTTTTGACCGACCAACCAAGCGGTCATCGGGCGTGCAGAAAACCCATGTGCAACGAGGCTGAAAACCACTGTTACAATCACAACAAGGGCGATAAAGGGCGCGCCCTGCAATTCGCTGTCAAGAACGATGATCGCAAATACGATACTGGCAAGGCCACGTGGACCAAACCAGCCCAGAAACAGGCGGTCTCGCACCGTCGCTCCCGTACCGGCGAGCGACAGGAAAATCGGCAATACCCTGATAACCGTAAGGCTCAGCACCGCGTAGGCCAAGACTTCCCACGTCACAAGACCTATGACATTGGCAATAACTGCTGATCCGAAGAGAAGCCAAGTGATCATGGCGAGGGTCTCTCCGACGCCCTCGGCAGCGACAACGAATTGATGCGTCTTGTCATCCAGAAGGTGTCCAAAAAGCATCCCGCCGCAAAAAGCGGCAATGTACCCGCTTCCGTGCAGTTCTTGCGCCAGAGCGAAGCAGGCCAAGGCCAGAGCCGGAACGGTCACCTGCATCCAGACTTCCGTCACCCAACCCAGCTTCAGGCTGAGCCGAAGCAATAGTCCACCGATCAAAGCCAAGCCCAGTCCTGCGGCAAGACCTATGCCTACCTCCTGAACGACCACCAGCAACGGCTCGACCGGGTTTTCCGACAGCCCAATGGCGTTCAATTCCAAGGCAATGAAAATGAATAGAAAAGGTACGCACAATCCATCATTCAAGCCACTTTCACTGTTCAACCCCACGCGCACCCAACTTGGAAGTCTGGTGTCTGATATGACGGACTTGCCAAGTGCAGCGTCTGTAGCCGCCAAGACCGTCCCAAGGATGGCGGCCTCGAAAAAGGTAAGCGTATCGAACAGGACCAACGCGAGGATAAAACCGAGCGCTATGACCCCCGGAAGCCCGACAAGAAGCATACGGGACGGAATGGCAATTCTGCTTCTCAAGACCGAGAGGTCAACGTTGGCGGCATCACTGAACAGGATCAACACAAGGGTCAGGTCGGCAAACATCCGAAGCTGGTTGCGCGCTGCGACACCTTCAAACCAACCCAGAACCAAGGGTCCCATCAGAATGCCGACGAAGACAAAAATGACGGGTCCGGAAAAGACGCTGCGCTCGGTTTTCCCGGCGACGATACTGTAAAGGAATGCAAATATTGCGAGTATTACTATCTCGTGATCCATTTTGCGTACCCGCCGATCCGTCGCTCAAGTATTGAGCCGATTTTGCTGCTCGTTGTGACTCTATCACATCGTTGCAGCGGAAAGGCCAGCTTTGCGATGTCAGTTGAGTTTTGACCTTGGGCAAGGGTGATCCGCAAAGCACGGGGCAGCCCGAAATGGTAGAATGTTTAACCTGAGATAGACCGTTCAGGTCTAAGGAATTGGCGCGTTTCCAATCCGGCCGTTTCGGCCTCGAAGCAGACGTTCCCTGTCATGCGTTTGGCCACCCTGTATCAAACAGATGACGTCGCTGACGTTTCCGATTTTCCGCGATTGATCTTTGCGGATCGAATTGGTAATCATTTTTTACCAATATGAGGGGCGGGTCATGCCAAGGATTACGACGATCGAGGATCTCAAGCGGCTGCACAGGCGCCGGGTGCCGAAAATGTTCTACGATTACGCCGAATCGGGCAGCTGGACCGAACAGACCTTTCGCGAAAATACCTCAGATTTCGAGAAGATCCGCCTGCGCCAGCGCGTCGCCGTGGACATGACCGGGCGCAGCACCGCCAGCCAGATGATCGGGCAGGACGTCGCGATGCCGGTGGCGCTGGCCCCGGTTGGCTCTACCGGCATGCAGCACGCGGATGGCGAGATCCTCGCGGCCAAGGCGGCGGAGGCCTTCGGGGTGCCCTTCACCCTCTCCACCATGTCGGTCTGTTCCATCGAGGACGTGGCGGAGCATACGACCAAGCCCTTCTGGTTTCAGCTCTATGCGATGAAGGACAAGGATTACATCAAGCGGGTGATCCAACGGGCCAAGGACGCGAAATGCTCGGCGCTGGTGGTCACGCTCGATCTGCAGATCCTCGGGCAGCGGCACAAGGACATCAAGAACGGGCTCTCGGTACCGATCCGGCCCACCGTCGGCAATATCCTCGATCTGGCGACGAAATGGCGCTGGATCGCAGGCATGGCGAAAACAAAGCGTCACCAGTTCGGCAATATCGTGGGCCATATCGACGGCATCAGCGACATGTCGTCCCTCTCGGTCTGGGCCTCCGAAAGCTTCGATCCCAAGCTGAACTGGGAGGACGTCAAGGAAATCAAGAAGATGTGGGGCGGGCCGCTGATCCTCAAGGGGATCCTCGATGCCGAGGACGCGAAGATGGCCTTGCAGGTCGGGGCCGATGCGATCGTGGTCTCGAACCACGGCGGCCGCCAGCTTGACGGGGCACTCTCCTCGATCCGGATCCTGCCCTCGATCATGGATGCGGTGGGCGACAAGGTCGAAGTGCATCTCGACAGCGGCATTCGCTCAGGCCAGGACGTGCTGAAGGCGCTGGCGCTCGGGGCCAAGGGCACCTACATCGGGCGCGCCTTCGTCTACGGGCTGGGGGCGATGGGACAGGCGGGCGTGACCAAGGCGCTCGAGGTCATCCACAAGGAACTCGACACCACCATGGCGCTCTGTGGGGAGACGAAAGTCACCGACCTTGGCCGCCACAACCTGCTGGTCCCGGAAGACTTCGAAGGACGCTGGCAGGCCTGAGGGGCGTCAGGAGCGCACCGTGCGGGCGGCACTGGCCCGCGCCAGGGCCGGCACCAGCATGAGGGCGGCCAGCACCAGAAGCCCCGCCACGAGGAAAAAGCCGGTGCGCAGACCGAAGGCCTCGGAGGTCAGCCCCATCAGCGGCGGACCGAGGAAAAAGGCACCATACCCCATGACGGAGGCGCGGCTTATTGCGGCAAGGCGCGCCTGCGCAGGCACCAGCCGCCCGATCAGCGCAAGTGCCAGCGGGGCGATCACCGATACGCCCAGGCCCCCGAGCCCGAAACCGAGATAGGCTACCCAGATCGTCGGCGCAGCCCCGGCGATGGCAAGACCGGTCGCCGCCATCAGGGCGGCAGTGGTCATCAGCTTGAGGTCGGGCAGGTGCCGCGACAGGAAATGCCCGGCAAGCCGGCCGATGCCCATCGTGAGCCCGAGGATCGCGGGCCCCAGTGCGCCTTCGGCGGCACCGCCGCCCAGCGTGCGTTCCAGATGCAGCGCCGACCAGCCTTCGGCGGAGGATTCCGTGAGAAAGGCCACGAGCACCAGCAATCCACCCAGAAACACCAGCATCCCCGGGAAGCTGCCAGGCGTCACCGAGGGCGCGGGCGGCTCGCCGTGCAGGCGTTTCTCGCGCATGATCCAGGCCAGCACGACCACCAGACCGAGTAGAAGCCCGAAAATCTCTACAGGTCGCCAGGCCGCTTCGCGCAGGAGCCCCGTGGCGAGTGCGGCCCCCGCATAGGCGAAGGAATAGATGGCGTGGTTGAGGTTCATCAGCGGACGGCCCAGGCGCTCTTCGGCCTCCGAGACCCGCACGTTGATCAGCACGTCGAGAATGCCCGACCCCACCGCGGCCAGCGTCATCGCGAGACCGAAGAACCAAATCGATCCGGCAGCCCCGGTGAGCCACATGCCGCAGGCTACCATCAGTGCGGAGACCGGCAGCACCCAGCGCCCGAGCAGCCGATTGGCGAGCGGTGCCAGCCACATCGCCGCCAGCGCTCCGCAGGAGGCCAGCAGCACGACGATGCCATAGACCCCGTCGGAGGCGCCGATCGCGTCCTTGATGACCGGCATCTGCGCGAAGTATACCGCCCAGGCCGCACCGATGGTGACAAAGCCTGCGAGCGGTTTGCGGGAAAGCCAGAGATCCTGAGCGAGCGACATGGGTCTCCCCTGCCACGGGCCTGTGAAAGCCGCAAGACGGCACGTGGAAAAACCCTCTTTTCATGGGCCCGAAAGCGGTCTATACGCGCGGCTTCACGCGGACATACAGCCTTGGAGGATGTCCGCCCTAACACAATGGAGAGAAAAAGATGGCTGGAGCAATTCCGGATCTTATCGCTCAGGAACGGACGGGGACAGGCAAGGGCGCCGCTCGTCAGGCACGTCGTGCCGACATGGTTCCTGGGATCGTTTTTGGCGGCGAGAAAGACCCGTTGCCGATCAACCTTCCGTTCAACATGCTGATCAAGAAGCTGCGCGAAGGCAGGTTCAAGTCGACGCTGTTCAACCTGAAGGTCGAAGGGCAGGAAGATGTGCGGGTGATCTGCCGAGATGTGCAGCGCCATGTGGTCAAGGACCTGCCGATCCACGTGGATTTCATGCGCCTGAAGCGCACCACCAAGATCAACCTCTTCATCAACGTGAAGGTCGAGGGCGAAGAAGAGGCCCCCGGTTTGCGCAAGGGCGGCGTGCTGACGCTGGTGCGCCCCGAGGTCGAATTGATCGTGACCGCAGGCGATATTCCCGAGAACATCACCATCGACGTCTCCGGCATGGAGATCGGTGACAACCTGACGATTTCCTCGGTGACACTGCCGGAAGGCGCCAAGCCGAAGATCGACCGCGATTTCGTGATCGCACAACTCTCCGCACCGGCTGGCCTGATCTCCGCTGAAGACGAAGCGGATGACGAGGACGAGGGAGAAGCTGAAGCTGTCGAGGCGGAAGCGACCGAAGAATAAGCGCTCGCCTTTTCGAGTTTGCATGAATACGGGGCCCCTTGCGGCCCCGTATTTCGTTTCCGCAAGGCATGGGCTAATCTGCGCCGCAACACGAGGGAGCAGCCCCATGAAACTGATCGCAGGTCTTGGCAACCCCGGCGCGAAATACGCCCGCCATCGGCACAATATCGGCTTCATGGCGGTGGACCGGATCGCCGCAGATCACGGATTTGCGCCTTGGAAAAGCAAGTTTCAGGGCAGTTTTTCCGAAGGCCGCTTCGGATCGGATCGGGTCGTGCTCCTCAAGCCCGAAACCTTCATGAACAACTCCGGCCAGTCGGTGCAGGCGGCGATGCAGTTCTACAAGATCGACCCCGCCGATCTGGTGGTGCTGCACGACGAGATCGACCTCGCGCCGGGCAAGGTCAAACACAAGATGGGCGGCGGACACGCGGGCCACAACGGGCTGCGCTCGATCCATGCTCATATCGGGCCGGACTACGGACGCGTGCGGCTGGGTGTGGGCCACCCTGGCCACAAGGACCGGGTGCCGGGCTATGTGCTGCATGATTTCGCGAAATCCGACGAGGACTGGCTTGACGACGTGCTGCGCGGGGTCAGCGACGGCGCGCCCTTCCTCGCCGCAGGCGATGCGGCGAAGTTCATGAACACGGTCGGCATGAGGCTCGCACCACCGCGCGCGGGACCCGGAAAAGCACCGGCGGAACCGAAAACGGCGGCGCCCGCGCCCGCACCCGAGGACGGCCGGTCCTCGCTCCAGAAGCTGATGGACCGCTTCAGGTGACGCTGATCGAGGCTTTCGAGCACCAGTCGATCAGCTGCGACAAGCTCGGCTCGCCCTTCATGGCGCGGCTGCTTGCCGCGCTGGCAGCGAGGTGGCGGCCCGATACTGCGCTGGGGCGTCGGGTGGCGGCCTTCACCGGCGACATCGGCCCTGCGGGCGCTTCCGTGCCGCTGCGCCTCTGCGGCGGGCTCCATGCGCTGGTCTTGCGGGGTCTCGCAGCCGATCTGGCGACAGTCTATCCACCCGCTGCCGCCTCGGCGAGCGATCTGACGAAAGCCGTACTGGGACGCGCCTGCGTGAGCACGAAGGCTTTCTGCTCGACTGGATCGAAAGCCCGCCCCAGACCAATGACGTGCGCCGCGCCGCGGCCCTGATGGCCGGGGCTGCCGTGGTCCGGGCGCATTTCGACCTGCCCGTGGTGCTGTCGGAACTGGGCGCGAGCGGCGGGCTCAACATGATGTGGGACCACTACGCTCTGGATCTGCCCGGCTTGCGGCTCGGCGCAAAGAGGCCGGTCCTGACCTTGGCCCCGGACTGGGACGGCCCCCTGCCCCCGCCCGTCTTGCCGGTGATCGCGGCGCGGGCGGGCGCGGATCTCAATCCACTGGATCCTGCCAATCCTGAGGACCTGATCCAACTCATGGCCTACCTCTGGCCGGACCAGCCGCACCGGCTTGCGCTCACCCGTGCGGCGGCAGGTGCCATGTCCGCCCGGATCGACCGCGCGGACGCCATCGACTGGCTCGAAGCCCGTCTTGCAGAGGCACCCGACGGCCATGTCCACCTGATCCAGCACACCGTCGCCTGGCAATACTTCCCGACCGACGCCCAGGCGCGCGGGCAGGCGATGCTCGAGGCGGCCGGACAGCGGGCGACACCGACACGGCCCCTTGCCTGGCTCGCGATGGAGACCGATGGCGACACCAAAGGCGCGCTTGGTGCAGCACTGACGCTGCGGCTCTGGCCGGGCGATCAGCGGTTTTTTCTGGGACGCGCGGATTTTCACGGCCGCTGGATCAAATGGCAGGGCGCGCAATGACCAGAAAGGGGACCTTGTAATGCGAAGTGCTGTGCAATGGGCGATCCGGATCCTGCTCATGCTGGTGCTCGCGGCAGGGGCGGTGCTTTCATACAAATGGGATGAGGCCAAACGCCTGCTGGCGGTGACCACGCTCTTCGAGCCGGACCGTATCGTGCGCAATTTCAGCAGCATGGACCGCGCTTTCCCGCATGTGCCGGTCGCTGCGTCAGGCGCGGTCGTGCCCCTGCCGGAGGGCCCTCCCATGTCGCTGCCGGAAGGCACCGACGCCTTCATCGCGGCGCGGCGGGTGACCTCGCTGGTGGTGCTGAAAGACGGCGCGCTCGTGCATGAGAGCTATCATCTCGGCACCGGGCCCGAGGATCTGCGGATCGGCTGGTCGCTGTCGAAGAGCTACCTCTCGGCGCTGACGGGGATCGTCCTGGCAAAGGGTGACATCGGGTCGCTCGACGACCGGGTGATCGACTACGTGCCCGCCCTGCGCGACGGGGCCTACCACCGCGCGACCATCCGACATGTGCTGAACATGGCCACGGGAGCCACTTTCGACGAGGATTATCTCGACCAGAGTTCCGACATAAACCGCATGGGCCGCGTACTGGCCGTGGGGGGCAGGATGGATGAATTCGCCGCCGCCCTCACCGAAACCTTCGCGGCTCCCGGCACCGACTGGCAATATGTCTCCATCGACACCCATGTGTTGGGGATGGTGATACGGGCCGCAACCGGGCGCTCCATCCCCGACTTGCTGGGCGAGCGGATCATCACCCCGCTGGGCGTTGAACGGGCGCCTTATTTCCTGACCGACGGGACTGGGACCGCCTTTGCGCTCGGCGGGCTCAACGGCACCACGCGCGATTTTGCGCGCTTCGGCCAGATGTTCCTGCAAGGCGGCTCCTGGAATGGCAGCCAGATCGTGCCGCGCGACTGGGTGATCGCCTCCACGACCGCCTCCGCGCCAACGGGGCCGGATGAGTACGGCTACGGCTATCAGTGGTGGATGCCGCCCGATGCGCGCCCGCGCGAATACCTGGGGCGTGGCATTTACGGCCAGTACCTCTATATCAATGAGGGCGCAGGCGTGGTCATTGCTCTGACCGCGGCCGATCCTATGTTCCGCGAGAGTGCGGTCCAGCAGGAGAACATCGACCTGTTCAGGCGGATCGCCGACAGCTTCTGAGGAGAGACAGGGTGGAGAAAGACGACAGCATCAACGTCCTGGGCGGTACCCTGGCGGTCTGCGGCACCGATCCGGTCACGGGCTTCTTTCGCGACGGGCATTGCAACACCTGTGCCGCGGATCAGGGCAGCCACACCGTCTGTGCGGTGATGACGGCGGAGTTTCTGGCGCTTTCGAAATACCTCGGCAATGACCTCAGCACGCCGCGGCCCGAATACCGCTTCGCCGGTCTGAAACCGGGCGATCCCTGGTGCCTCTGTGCGTCGCGATTCCTGCAGGCGCATGAGGAAGGCTGCGCCCCGAAGGTCAACCTTGCCGCGACCCACCGCCGTGCGCTGGAAGTGGTGCCGCTCGATATCCTTCAGTTGCACACTGCCTGAACTAACACAGAGGCCCGTCCATCAGGTCATCGATGAAGAGGCTCAACAATTGGGGACGGCCGGACACGCCGGCCTTGCGGTAGATCGCATTTGTCTGCGCCTTGACCGTGCCTTCGGAGGTGTTGCGCAGAGCGGCGATCTCCTGGGTGCTCACGCCCTTGATCGAGAACAGCGCCACGTCGCGCTCGGCGGGCGTCAGGGACCAATGGTCGAATTTCTCCTCCAGCAGTTCGAGGAACGCCCCCGATGCCGCGCGCAGCTGCGATTCGAGATGCTCGGCGCGCCGCTGCATCCGCCACAACAGCAGCACCGTCATGACCACCCCCGCCAGCAGACTGATGGCGGCCACGAGTTCGATCGCCTCATGCACCGACCAGTCGAGGATCAGCGGGATGCCGAGGATCGGGATCAGCAGGTTGAAAAGGAACAGCGCGGCGGCCATGACCTGGATGCCCAGCATGATCAGGATAAGGGCGCGCCCGGCGGAGGCCTTATCTCTTCGCCGTCCCGCCATCAGTCGTCATCACCGTCGTCGCCATCATCACCGTCGTCGCCCCCGGAAGAACCGCTGCCACTGTTGCCAGAGCCTGAACCGGAGTTGCTGCTAGAACCGCTCTTGCCGCTGCGGTCGTCCTTGTCATCGTCGCGATCGTCATCCTTGTCGTCGTCGCGATCGTCGTCCTTGTCATCGTCGCGATCATCGTCCTTGTCATCGTCGCGATCGTCGTCCCTTTCATCGTCGGTGACGCGTTTGCCCTTGCCGCTGTTCCCGGAGGCCGGCGATGTTTCCTTGCCCGAACTGCCGGTGCTGTTATCTGCGCGTGACGTCCAGTAGTCGCGGATGATTTCGCCCGTATTGCCATTGAGGATGATTTCCCGTTCCTCTGTCGGCCCGGAGGCGCGGATGCGGGTCCGCCCAAGAAAGGTCCGCGAAACGGTGATGGCGGAATAGCCCTGCTGGCTCAGACGGTCAACAATAGCGTCGACCCTGTCCTCGGCCTGCACCGGCCCTGCGAAGCAAAATAAAACAAGTGCGGCGAGGCGCAACTTTCCGGTGGTTTTCTCGAACATCTGCGGCAGACCATGCAAAAGAGGACGTGTTCGGGTTACCATACAGCAAAAAGCGAGCGTGAAACGCTCGCTTTCCTGCGCAGCCCATCAATCGTCGTCGCTGTCACTATCGCTGTCACTATCGCTGTCACTATCGCTGTCGCTGTCGCTGCCACTATCGCCGCCGGATCCCTTGCCGCTATTACCTTGGCCGCCCCGATCGCGGTCGCTGTGGTCATCGTCCCTGTCGTCATCCCGGTCGTCATCCCTGTCGCGGTCCCTGTCGCGGTCCCGGTCACGACCGCTAAGACGGTCATCATCGCCGTCATCATCATCCATATCGTCGTCATAGCCGCTCCGGTTGCGAGAAGACAGTCTCTCCCGGTTGACCGATACATCGAGGAAATCCCGGTCGCGTTGCTGGACCTCGACCCCGCGTCCGCCGACGGCAGGCATCAGGGTTCTCTCGGTTTCCTGTTTCAGGATGCTGCCGGTGGCGCGGTCATATACCACCTCCAACTGCGTCGTGCCGCGCCTGGCCTCGACCTTGGTCTGGGACGGTCCGTTCTTGATCTCTATATTGGTGAAGCCCTGCGCGCGGAACTGTTCGATCACCGCATCGGTGAAATCTTGCGCCTGAAGGGTCGTTGCGACAAGCAGGCTGGCCGCCGCGGCAAAGAGGTAGGTTCTCATCTTCTCATCCTTTTCTTGTGAAGGTGCGTGGTCCGGGCAACGCCCGAACCGACAGCACCAAAAACGCAGAACAAGGTGCCGAAGGCGATTCACCTGCGGTTTAATTTCGTAAACTGGGGTTTATCTTACGCTATCCGGGGGGATTGCCGCCTTATGCCAGCTTGCCCATATCCACGCCCAGCGCCTTGGCCACCGTGAAGATGTCCTTGTCACCCCGACCGCACATGTTCATGCAGATGATGTGATCCTTCGGCAGCTTCGGCGCGATCTTCATCACATGCGCCAGCGCGTGGGAGGGCTCCAGCGCCGGGATGATGCCTTCGAGCTCACAGCAAAGCTGGAACGCCTCCAGCGCTTCCACGTCGGTGATCGAGACATATTGCGCGCGGCCGATGTCGTGCAGCCAGGCGTGCTCCGGCCCGATTCCAGGATAGTCGAGGCCGGCGGAGATCGAGAAGCCTTCGAGGATCTGCCCGTCGTCGTCCTGCAAGAGGTAGGTGCGGTTGCCATGCAGCACGCCGGGGCGGCCACCGGTCAATGACGCGCAATGCTCCATCTTCTCGTTGACACCCTTGCCGCCCGCTTCGACGCCGATGATGCCGACTTCCTTGTCATCGAGGAACGGATAGAAGAGGCCCATGGCGTTCGAGCCGCCCCCGATCGCCGCAATCACCGTATCGGGGAAGCGGCCTTCGGCGGCTGTCATCTGCTCGCGGACTTCCTTGCCGATGATGCTCTGGAAATCGCGGACCATCGCCGGATAGGGGTGCGGGCCGGCCACGGTGCCGATGCAGTAGAAGGTATCGCGCACATTGGTCACCCAGTCGCGCAAAGCATCGTTCATCGCGTCCTTGAGCGTGCCGCGCCCGGAGGTCACGGGGATCACTTCAGCGCCCAAGAGCTTCATCCGGAAGACGTTCGGCGCCTGCCGTTCGACGTCATGGGCGCCCATGTAGACCACGCATTTCAACCCGAACTTGGCGCAGACGGTGGCGGTGGCCACGCCGTGCTGCCCGGCGCCGGTTTCCGCGATGATGCGGGATTTGCCCATGCGGCGGGCAAGGATGATCTGGCCCAGCACGTTGTTGATCTTATGCGCGCCGGTGTGGTTGAGCTCGTCGCGCTTCATGTAGACCTTGGCGCCGCCGAGATGATCGGTCATGCGTTCGGCGAAATAGAGAGGGCTGGGGCGGCCCACGTAATGGGTCCAGAGGTGGTGCATCTCGGCCCAGAAGCTGTCGTCGGTCTTGGCGTGCTCGTATTGCTCTTCCAGCTCCAGAATGAGCGGCATCAGCGTTTCCGACACGAAGCGTCCGCCGAAATCGCCGAAGCGCCCGTTTTCATCCGGGCCATTCATGAAGGAATTGAAAAGATCGTCAGCCATAGCGGTTCCCCTCGTCGGTCAGCATGGTTTTATGGAGTGTCACGCGGATTGACCAGCGGCAATTCATGCGCGCCCGGCCTCGGGTGCAGCGGCCTTCCAGAGTGCGAAGGCTTCCTCATGCGACGGGATGGCATCGCGCCAGACATGGGTGAAGTGCAGCGGATCGGATATCCGCCGCGCGACCTTGATGACCCGCGCATGGGCGCCCGAGGTGGCATAGCGTTTCATCGCAGCCCCATCGCGCCACTGCGTCATGGAGAAGAGCAGACCGTTCTTGGGAAACACTTCTGCATGCAGGCAATCCCCGTCGACGCGGGCCTGCCGCAGCGACCGGCGGGTGCGCCAGGCAAATTCGGGACCCCAGATCCAGTGCCTGATCGTGACAGCGCCAATGGCGACAAGCGGCATGATGCGTTCTCCTTTGGAGAGGATACGCGCCGCCGGTCGGTGCGGATCACGCTTGTGCGGCGGCCACGAAGGCGGAAATGCGCGCTGCGTCCTTGACGCCCGGCGCGCTTTCCACGCCGGAGGAGACATCGACCTGACGCGCGCCGGTCATGGCGATGGCCTCGGCCACGTTCTGCGGTGAGAGCCCACCCGCCAGCATCCAGGGGATCGGCCAGCGCCGGCCCGCGATCAGGCGCCAGTCAAAGGCCAACCCGTTGCCGCCCGGCAGATCAGCGCTTCTTGGGCGGCTTGGCATCCACCAGCAGTCTGATCGGCGACCTTGAGGTAGCTCTCGAGGCTGTACGAGGTCGGAGGCATCGGCAACGCCCACGGCCTTCATCACCGGCAGCCCGTAGCGCGCCTTGACGGCCAGTACCCGCTCAGGCGTCTCGTGGCCGTGAAGCTGCAGCATGTCGAGCGGCACCTGCGCGGTCAGATCATCAAGGAAAGCATTATCCGCATCGACAACCAGTGCGACCTTGGCCAACCCCGCAGGCGCGTGCAACGCCAGGGCACGAGCCTGCGCGAGCGACAGGTGACGGGGGGATTTCGCAAAGAACACAAAGCCGCCATAGGCGGCACCGGCACGGGCCGCTGCATCGACATGAGCGGCCGAAGTCAGGCCGCAGATCTTGACGGAAACGCGTTTGGTCATGATCCGGTTTGATCACAGCGCCCGGACGGCGGCAAGGGTCTCAGCTGGCTTCGTCCAGAAGGGCCAGGACCTCGTCCTTGCCTTCATGCTTTTCGCCCTTGAGGCGGGCGACCTCGCGCTGCAGGCGTCGCATCTCGCGCGCCTGACGGGCGGCTTCGGCGCGCTGGTTGTGCTCGCGGATCCATTCCCAGACAAAGCCCACAAGAAGACCCACCACGATGCTGCCGAAGATCACGATGAAGAGCGGCATTTCCATCGCCGGAGTCATGGCAAACCAGCCCGAGACCTCGGTGGGCACGAGCCGCAGCGACACCAGTTCGCGATTGGCCAGCGCCACCGCGATCAGGGCAACGGCGAAGGTTGCGATACAGGCATATCTGATGTAGCGCATCAGGACTTCTCGTTCAGACGGTCGCGCAGGAGCTTGCCGGTCTTGAAGAAGGGCACATGTTTTTCCTCGACATGCACGGTCTCTCCGGTGCGCGGGTTGCGGCCGACGCGCGCGTCGCGCTTCTTGACCGAAAAGGCGCCGAAGCCGCGCAACTCGACACGGTCACCGCGCGCCATGGCGTCGGTCACCTCTTCGAAGATCGTATTCACGATCCGCTCCACGTCGCGCTGGTAGAGATGTGGGTTCTCGTCGGCGATCTTCTGGATCAGCTCGGACCGGATCATGGCAGCACTCCCGCTATTGGTTTTTTTGACGTCGCGCACGCGCCCATTGGTGAAACTATAGAAACAAATACCGCATCCGAAAAGCCACGCAGAACTGCCATTTCGGTTTTTTTGTAGCAGAAGGTTCTGTTTTGGCGCGGTTTTTCCCACAAGGCAGGGCTGTCACGACCAGAGGTGGCACGGGTCAGGCAGTTGCCGCAACGCAGCGTGCCGCAGCGATTCGCGTCGCTTTGGCCGTCTGGGCTTCCTTCGGGCCGCATCGTTTGCCCGTCCGAAAGTCAGCCTTTGCATGATCAGCGATGCCTGTCTGACCCACAATGGCGCTCCCGGAGCAACCATGCGCGGCTTTGATCTTGGACAAGGAATACCTGTGCGCTTCGGATAAGATCAACGCGTCGGCCGCTTCAAGAGCCAGAGCAAGGGAGGAAGCAATGACAGTCCTGATCGTCTATGACACCGTGGAAGGACAGACCGGAAAGATCGTGGAGCGGGCGGCAGCCCGGCTGCGTGCATCGGGCCGGGACGTGCGCGTCGTCGGGACGGCATCCGCTGGGGCCACGGCGGATTTTTCCGACATCGAGCGAGTCATCCTCGCCGCGCCGGTCCATGAGCGACGGCATCCGCCCAACTTCGAGGCCTTCGTACGCGCCTACCGCACCGATCTTGCCGCGCGGCCCACGCTGATGCTCTCGGTCAGCCTTTCTGCCGCCTTTTCCGAAACGCGCGAGGCGGCGGAGGACTATCTCACCGAAATGGAAATGCGCACCGGTTTCACGGCGCGCCGGTCGGCGCTTGTGGCCGGGGCGATCAGGTCGCGCAGCTACGACTATTACAAAGGCATGGTCGTGCGCCACGTGCTGCTGAAGGGGCGCGGACCGGACCCGGAGGCCGGCGAGCATGAATTCACCGACTGGCCGGCGCTGGAGGCCGATGTCGATCGGTTCCTCGTCGAGACCTGAGATCTGACCCGCGTCCGTGCGGGGTCGGTGCCTGCAATACACCAAACAAAAACCCCGCGGCACGCCGCGGGGTTTGATGTCTTTTCCGAGTATGTCCCGGCTTACTTGTCGTCGCCCTTGAGCGCGGCACCGAGGATATCACCGAGCGAGGCACCGGAGTCCGAAGAGCCATACTGCTGCACGGCTTCCTTCTCTTCGGCGATCTCGCGTGCCTTGATGGAGACCCCAAGACGGCGTGTCTTGTTGTCCACATTGGTGATGCGCACGTCGACATGATCGCCGACCGAGAAACGCTCGGGGCGCTGTTCGGCACGATCACGGGAGAGATCGGAGCGGCGGATGAAGGATTTCATGCCTTCGTATTCCACTTCGACGCCACCATCCTCGATCGCGGTCACGGTCACGGTCACGATGGAGCCGCGCTTCACGCCGCCCGTCGCTTCGGCGAACTTGTCGCCGCCCACGGCCTTGATCGAGAGCGAGATGCGTTCTTTCTCGACATCGACTTCGGAGACAACCGCGGAGACCATGTCGCCCTTGCGGTAGTTCTGGATGGCTTCTTCGCCACGCTCGTCCCAGCTGAGGTCGGAGAGGTGAACCATGCCGTCGATGTCGCCTTCGAGACCAACGAACAGACCGAATTCGGTGATGTTCTTGACCTCGCCGGAGACTTCGGTGCCCTCGGGATGGGTCTCGGCGAAGACTTCCCACGGGTTGCGCATGGTCTGCTTGAGACCGAGCGACACGCGGCGCTTGGCGCTGTCGATTTCCAGAACCATGACTTCGACTTCCTGGGAGGTCGACACGATCTTGCCGGGGTGCACGTTCTTCTTGGTCCAGGACATCTCGGAGACGTGGACCAGACCTTCGACACCGGCTTCGAGCTCAACAAAGGCACCGTAATCGGTGATGTTGGTCACGCGGCCCATGTGGACGGAGTCGAGCGGGTATTTCGCGGCGACCAGATCCCACGGATCTTCCTGCAGCTGCTTCATGCCGAGGCTGATACGATGCGTTTCCTTGTTGATCTTGATGACCTGCACCTTGATCGTCTCGCCGATGGAGAGGATCTCGGAAGGATGGTTGACACGGCGCCATGCCATGTCCGTCACGTGCAGCAGGCCGTCGACGCCACCGAGGTCAACGAAGGCACCGTATTCGGTGATGTTCTTGACCACGCCGTCCACGGTCTGACCTTCGGTCAGGTTGCCGATGACTTCGGCACGCTGTTCGGCGCGGGATTCTTCGAGGATCGCACGGCGCGATACCACGATGTTGCCACGGCGACGATCCATCTTGAGGATCTGGAACGGCTGCTTGAGGCCCATCAGCGGGCCTGCGTCGCGCACGGGGCGCACGTCGACCTGGGAGCCGGGCAGGAAGGCCACGGCACCGCCGAGATCGACCGTGAAGCCGCCCTTGACGCGACCGAAGATCGCGCCTTCGACGCGGTCTTCCGCGGCATAGGCTTTCTCCAGACGATCCCAGGCTTCCTCGCGGCGCGCCATCTCGCGGGAGATGACCGCTTCGCCGCGCTGGTTTTCGACCTGACGGAGGAACACTTCCACCTCGTCGCCGACGGCGATCTTGGGCTGCTCACCGGGGTCTGCGAATTCTTTCAGTTCGACGCGGCCTTCCATCTTGTAGCCGACATCGATGATGGCCTGGCCCGCTTCGATCGCGATCACCTTGCCTTTGACGACAGAACCCTCTTCGGGCGTGTCCATTTCGAAGCTTTCTTCCAGAAGGGCTTCGAAGTCTTCCATTGTAGCGTTTTTAGCCATGTAGCTTACAGTTTCCTTTGTGCGTGTTTCCGGCCGCGCGGTTGTCTCCGCCGGTCTTTGAATGAAGCGTTCCGATCCGGAGAACAGTACCCGGAGAACAAACGAAGGGCCGGTTCACACCGACCCTGCCCATTGCTCTGCCGCGAAAGCTGTTCCCGCCTCGTCAACGCTGGCGCGTATATGCCGGTTTCGCCCCGGGATCAAGCCATCTCGGTCATTCTTTCGCAGCACGGTCCGGCCTTGCGCGCGCAGGCGAGGGCGCTGCTGCCCGCGTTCGTCGCTTCCGGCTATCCGACAGGCGATCCGCTCACAATTCCTGCCCCGGCTTCTGCAACTCGCGCAGGAGATCTTCGTAAAGCCCGTTGCTGTCGCCACCCCCGAAGACATTCGCACCGCCCGAGTAGGTGTTTCCGTAGGTCATCGCCACGCCCACGGTCTGTGCCAGCCCCGAGACGAACTGCTCGGGCTGTAGCGGCGAGAGCGGATGGATGTAGACGCCCCAGAGCTTGCCCTTCGCGATGGCGTAGCGGGCATCGAGCGCGCTGTCGAAATTGGCCTGCATGAGCCGCATGAGTTCCGCCGCCTCGATCCCTTCCGCCGAGCGGATCGGCACCATGGCCCGCATCCGGTCGGCAGCAGGATCGGCGACCACGACGACAGGCACATCAAGAACCGTGAATTCGATGACATTGCCTTGCAGGTTGGCTTCGGGATCGATGGCCAGAACGATGCGCGCCAGCCCCGGCACGGTCATCGGTGGACCCGTCTCTGGGTCGGGCGACGGTCCCGCGTCTTGCGCGCTGAGCGCGATAGCGGATCCGAAGGCGATCAGAAGAAACGGGAAGATCAGTCGCAACATGGCGGCACTCCTTGAAGCATGCTGCCTGAGGCTAACCGCTCTGCGCGGATCTGGCGACGCACGCTTTGGTGAACGCATAGCCGCCAAAGCGCTGGCCCCAGGATGGGTTTGACGCTAGGGAAAGTGACAATTCGTTTTCGAAAAGGGCTTTTCTTCTGGAACTCACGCTGGAATCCGCATTCTCCACGGGCGGCATGGTCGGTCATCTCTCCTACCTCTTGCTGGTCATTTCCATGCTGATGCGCTCGCTCACCGCCTTGCGGATCCTGGTGATTGCTTCGGCCATGGCCGCCATCGCCTATGATACGATCTGGCTCAAGGATCCGGTCGGCGTCTTCTGGGAGTCACTGCTCGTCACCGTCAACATCCTCCAGATCTTCCGCGAATGGATGATCGAACGAAGGGTGCGGTTCTCGCCGGAAGAGACGGCCTTCTTCGACTCGCATCTCGCCTCGCTCAGCCGCAAGGACGCACGCCGCCTGCTCAACATGGGGCTTTGGGTCGATGGCGAGGCCGGCACCGTGCTCACCACCGAAAACCGGCCTGTCACGCATCTGGTCTACCTGCTCTCCGGGCAAGTCGACATCCTGTGTTCCGGTGTCAAGGTCGGCACCTGCCGGGAGGGCAACTTCGTGGGCGAGATGTCGGTGCTCGACAAGGCCCTTGCCTCCGCCACCGCTGTCGTAGCCGAACCGTCGCGCTACTGGATGATCCGCTCGGACCGTCTGCAGAAACTGCAACAGGACGATCCCGCCATCGCGAACGCCTTCCAGTCGGGCCTCGCCCGCGACCTCAGCCGCAAGATCATCAGCATCAACGCCGAGAAGTCAGGCGCCGCCTGAGCCGCCGCGTCTGGCGTCGATGATCTCGATGGCTGCAGCGATCGCGGCTTCCAGCGTCATCGCGGAGGTATCAAGCGTCACGGCATCCGCCGCCGGTTTCAACGGCGCGTCGGCCCGCCCGCTGTCGCGCGCGTCGCGCTCGAGCACATCGGCGTGGACTTGCGCAAGGCTCGAAGTTTCGCCCGCTGCCGCAAGTTCCGCGTGGCGGCGTTTCGCGCGGACCTCCGCGGAAGCGGTGACGAAGAGCTTCGCCTCGGCTTCGGGGCAGATCACCGTGCCGATGTCGCGCCCGTCGAGCACCGCGCCCCCTGCCCTGCGGGCAAAGCTGCGCTGGAAATCCAGAAGGGCGGCGCGTACCGCTGGAAGGACTGCGACACGGCTGGCGGCTTGCGCAACTTCGGGGCTGCGCAACTCGCTTGCCTCCAGATCCTCCGCCCGCAAGGTCAGCGCCGCCTCTTCCGGCGCCATGCCGAGGAGCACCTTTGCCCCGACCGCGCGGTACAGCAGCCCGGTGTCGAGATGGGCAAAACCGTAGTGCGCCGCCACGGCGCGCGAGATCGACCCCTTGCCCGCTGCCGCAGGCCCGTCGATGGCGATGGTGAACCGCTCGCTCACACCGGGTCGCGGTCGATCTTGGCGCCGAGCGCTGTCATCAGCGGCTCGAAGATGGGAAAGGAGGTGGCGATTGGGCCGCCGTCGTCCACTCGCACCGGCTTTTGCGACGCCATGCCGAGGATGAGAAAGGACATGGCGATGCGGTGATCGAGGTGGCTGGCACAGGTCGCGCCGCCCGGCACCTCGCCATGGCCGCGCCCGGTGACGATCCACCAGTCCGGGCCATCTTCCACGGTGATCCCATTGGCGCGCAGGCCAGTGGCCATCGCATCGATGCGGTCGCTTTCCTTGACGCGCAACTCCTTGACGCCGCGCATGACGGTCTGGCCTTGCGCAAAGGCCGCGACGACCGAGAGCACGGGGTATTCGTCGATCATGCTGGCGGCACGCTCGGGTGGCACCTCGATGCCTTTGAGGTCCGGGGAAAAGCGCGCGCGCAGGTCGGCAACCGGCTCGCCGCCCTCCTCGCGTTCGTTTTCATAGGTCAGATCCGCGCCCATCTCGCGCAGGGTGGTGAAGAGCCCCGCCCGCGTCGGGTTGAGCCCGATGCCCGGCACCAGCACATCCGAGCCCGGCACGATCAGCGCCGCACAGACCGGAAAGGCCGCCGAGGAGGGGTCGCGCGGCACGTCGATCTTCTGCGGTTTGAGTTCGGGCTGGCCCGTGAGGGTAATTACCCGGCCTGCCTCCGTCTGCTCCACGGTGATCTCGGCGCCGAAACCCGCGAGCATGCGTTCGGTATGGTCCCGTGTCGCCTCGGCCTCGATCACCACGGTCTTGCCGGGCGCATTGAGGCCCGCCAGCAACACCGCCGATTTCACCTGCGCCGAAGGCACCGGCACCGTGTATGTCACCGGCACCGGGTCCACCGCGCCAATGATCGTCATCGGCAAGCGACCACCCTTCCGCCCGTGGCTCTGCGCACCAAAGAGCGCCAAGGGGTCGGTCACGCGCGCCATGGGCCGCTTGTTGAGCGAGGCGTCACCGGTGAAGGTCGCGGTGATCGGCGAGGTCGCCATTGCTCCCATGATGAGCCTGACGCCGGTGCCCGAATTGCCGCAGTCGATGACGTCCGCAGGCTCCGCGAAGCCACCGACGCCGACGCCGTGCACCGACCACGTGCCACCGCCATGATCGGTGACCTCCGCTCCGAAGGCCCGCATCGCGCGGGCGGTGTCAAGCACGTCCTGCCCTTCCAGCAAGCCCGTGATCCGTGTTTCGCCGACGCTGAGTGCGCCGAGGATCAGGGAGCGGTGCGAGATGGATTTGTCTCCCGGCACCGCTGCATCACCGATGAGCGGGCCGCAGGGACGGGAGGTCATCGGGATCGGGGCGCCGTGGCTGGACATGGAGTCTCTCGGGTCTGTTGGACGTTGGCAGGGACTTAGCGATTGCGCCGCGCAGGGTCCAGCCGAATGTCGGGTGCCGCGCGCCTCAGGTCTTGCGGAAGGTAAGGTAATGCGGCCTGCGCCCTTCGCGGATCGCCTTCTGTTCATAGCGGGTGGAGAGCCAGTCGGGCCAGGCCACGCGCCAGTCGTCCGGGCGTTCGGCCAGCCAGTCGAAACCGGCCTCAGGCACTTCCTCCAGCGTCTGACGCACATAGTCCTCGATATCGGTCGCGACGCGAAAGATCGCCCCCGGCTTCAGGACGCGGGCCAGCGGCTCGAGGTGTTCGGGCGTCACGAAACGCCTACGATGGTGGCGCGCCTTGGGCCAGGGATCGGGGTAGAGCAGGAAGGCGCGGTCGATGGAGCGTTCCGGCAGCACATCGAAAAGATCGCGCACATCGCCGGGATGCACGGCCAGATTTGCCACCCCTGCCCGCCGGATCTTGCCCAGCAGCATGGCGACACCGTTAATGTAGGGTTCCGCGCCGATGATACCCACGTCCGGGTTCCGCTCTGCCTGGTGCACCATATGCTCGCCGCCACCAAAGCCGATCTCCAGCCAGACGGGCTTGCCGCCGAAGAGACCTTGCAGGTCGAGCGGCACGCGCTCGGGGTTATCGTCC
This sequence comes from uncultured Alphaproteobacteria bacterium, assembly GCA_963715055.1. Taxonomy (GTDB): domain Bacteria; phylum Pseudomonadota; class Alphaproteobacteria; order Rhodobacterales; family Rhodobacteraceae; genus CAVQRB01. The sequence continues at coordinate 48,736 of CAVQRB010000002.1, forward strand.
CAGTCCACGGGACCGGGCGAGAGCTGCGCCAGATCCTCGTCGAGGTAGGCACGTTGAGACTTCTTCAGGGTCTTGCCCTTGAGGCGTCCGTAGAAATTGCGGCGAGGTCTTTTGGCGTCGGTCATGGGCGGCCTTTACCCGGCACTCATCCGTGCTGCAACCGGGATTGCGGACTGCACCTGGCAGGCGCGATCCCGGTTCGCTTGCGGTTTCAGACCGCGCCTTTAAGCGCCTCGGTCAGGTCGGTCTTTTCCCAGCTGAAGCCGCCATCCGCCTCCGGCGCGCGACCGAAGTGACCATAGGCCGCTGTACGCGCATAGATCGGCTTGTTGAGCTGCAGATGGTTGCGGATGCCGCGCGGCGTGAGATCGATGACCTTGCCGATGGCCTGTTCGATGGCGCTGTCGCGCACGTCGCCCGTGCCGAAGGTATCGCAGTAGATCGAGAGCGGTTTCGACACGCCGATGGCATAGCTGAGCTGGATCGTGCATTTGTCGGCAAGGCCTGCGGCCACGACGTTCTTGGCAAGATAGCGCGCCACATAAGCCGCCGAGCGGTCCACCTTGGTCGGATCCTTGCCGGAGAAGGCACCGCCACCATGGGGGGCTGCCCCGCCATAGGTGTCGACGATGATCTTGCGGCCCGTCAGGCCCGCGTCGCCGTCCGGCCCACCGATGACGAACGTGCCCGTGGGGTTGACCCACCATTCGGTGTCCTTCGTGACCCACCCTTCGGGCAGAACCTCGAGGATATAAGGCTCGACAATGGCACGGATGTCAGCGGAGGTCTGGCGCTCGTCGGCATGCTGCGTGGAGAGCACGATGGAACTCACACCCACCGGTTTGCCGTCCTCATAGCGCACCGATAGCTGGCTCTTGGCGTCAGGTCGCAACGTCGGCTCGGAGCCATTCTTGCGCACTTCCGCGAGGCGGCGCAGGATCGCATGGGCGTAATGGATCGGCGCAGGCATGAGTTCCGGCGTCTCCCTGGTGGCGAAACCGAACATGATCCCCTGATCCCCGGCGCCCTCGTCCTTGTTGCCCTTGGCATCGACACCTTGCGCGATATGCGCGGATTGTTCGTGCAGCAGGTTGGTGATCTCGCAGGTCGCGTGGTGGAACTTGTCCTGCTCGTAGCCGATGTCCTTGATGCAGGCGCGGGCAATGGCGTCGATCCGACCCATGTAGTCGCGCAGCTTGTTCTTGTCCGATAGCCCCACTTCGCCACCGATCACCACGCGGTTCGTCGTGGCGAAGGTCTCGGCGGCTACGCGTGCCTCCGGTTCCTCGGCGAGAAAGGCATCGAGCACCGCATCCGAAATGCGGTCGCAGACCTTGTCAGGATGGCCTTCGGACACCGACTCGGAGGTAAAGACGTAGTTTTTGCGGGACATGAAACGCTCCATTGATCAAAAATTGTGGCGCGCCAGGAAGCCGTTGCACCACGTTCCAGTGTGCTTACGGGGGTGGACGCAGAGGGTCAATCGCTATTTGAGCCATCAGATCGCCGACGTCGGTAGAGGCGGTAGCAAAGCAGACCGGCCAGAAGCAGCCCAAGTGGCGCATCCCCGGTCCGGCTGTAGAGCGTGGGCGGCAGGGGGGCGGCAAGCGGGCTGTCGAGAAATCCTTGCATCCCCATCGGCAGGCTGGCGGTGATGCGGCCATAAGGGTCGATCATCGCCGAAATGCCCGTGTTGGCCGAGCGCATCAGGGGAAGCCCCTGCTCGATGGCCCGCATCCGGGCCTGAGCCAGATGCTGTTGCGGACCGGCATATTTTCCGAACCAGGCGTCATTGGTGATCTGGAGGAGGAAATCAGGGCGCTCGGGCGCTGCGTTCACGTCATGGGCGAAAACCGCCTCATAGCAGATCAGCGGCAGGCCAAGCCCGAGCGGCCCGAAGTCCAGCAGCCGCGGCCCCGGCCCTGCCACGAAGCCCGAGCCGATGATATCGGCCAGCGCCCGCAGCCCGATCCGGCGCGCCAGGGGCGCAAAGGGGATGTATTCGCCGAAAGGGACAAGGTGGTGTTTGTCGTAAACCTGCGGCGCCCCGGAGCCGGCCCCGAGCAGAACCATCGAATTATAGAGCCTGCCCTCTTCCAGACGCAGGACCCCCAGGGCCACGGTCTGCGCGCCGGCGGTGGCGGCGATCTGCTCAAGCACAAGTGCTCCCGGTTCGACAATCCAGGAAATTGCGGTTTCGGGCCAAAGGGTCAGGTTCGGGGCCTGCGCCCCAGGCGCCGGTGCAGCCGTGGTCATCGCAAGTTGACGCTCATAGAAGTCCAGCGCCATTTCGGGATCCCATTTGCTTTGCTGCGCGGCATTGGGCTGGACGATTCGTACCCAATGCGGGGTCAGAGTAGCTTCGGGGCGCAGGATCGGCGCGTGGAGCAAGACCACAGCGACAACCAGCACGCCGCCTTGCGCTGCCCGCAGCAGCATCCGGCGTGATGCCCCCGGCACCAAGGAGAGCAACCAGGCCAGAGACATCAGCCAGAGGGTGACGCCATGCGGGCCCACCCAGGCGAGGCTCTGTCCGCCGAGCCCGTCGATGCTCGCCTGCGCCGGGCTGGCCCAGGGAAATCCGGTGAAGACATAGGCCCGAAGCATTTCCGTTGCAGTCCATGTCAGGACCAGCGCCGAGCCGCAGGTGAAAAGGGCACGGGCGGCCCAGAAGGCAAGGCCCCAGAAGAGCGCCAACCCGATGCTGATCAGGACCAGCGCAAAGGGCGCCATCCAGCCGTGTCGATCCGGATCGATCTGGAACGGCTCGACGATCCAGGCCAGGGCAAGCGCGAAGTAGCCCACGCCAAAGGCCCATCCGATCGCGGCGGCCTGCGACGTGCGGGCGGTCCGGTCGAACATGGCGAAAGCGGCGGTCAGGGCAGCGATCAGCGCCAGCGGCTGGTCAAAGGGAGCTTGCCCCAAAGCGCCGAATGCCCCGGCAAGGGCCGCGAGGCCCAGACGCAGGGCGAGCGGGAGCCGGGCGAAGCTGCCCGCAGAAACGCCGTTCTGGGGTGTCACGCCTCGGTTGCGTTCATACGCACGCGCAAGCGCTTGATCCGGCGCGGATCGGCGTCGATCACCTCGAATTCGGGACCGTCGGGATGAACGACCACCTCGCCGCGCGCCGGCACGCGGCCCGACAACATGAAGACGAGGCCGCCAAGAGTTTCGATTTCCTCTTCGTCCACCTCATCATGATCGGTGAGGGAGAGGCCGATCTCCGCCTCGAATTCCTCGAGCGGCGTCTTGGCCAGAGCGATATAGCAACCGGGCTTTTCCTTGGTCCAGAATTGACCTTCGTCGACATCATGCTCATCCTCGATCTCGCCGATGACCTGTTCGATCAGGTCCTCGATGGTCACGAGCCCGTCGACGCCGCCATATTCGTCGATCACCAGCGCCATGTGGCGCCGCTCCGCCTGCATCTTGGTCAGCAGCACGCCGATGGTCATCGAGGGCGGCACGAAGAGCAGCGGGCGCAGCATCGCCTTGAGGTCGAATTCCTTCTCGCCGCCGTTGAACCCGTGGGTCAGCGCCAGATCCTTGAGGTGCAAGAGCCCGATCGGGGTATCGAGCGTCCCGTCATAGACCGGCAGGCGCGTGAGCCCGCTTTCCTTGAAGATCGTGACCGCCTCGTCGAGTGTCGAAGTAGACGGGATCGCGGTGATGTCTGCTGTCGGGATCGACACATCATCAACGCGCATGCGCCGCAGATTGAGCATCCCGTGGGTCAGGGGTCGGTCCGATTTCTCCGAAGACGCCTGCTGCCCGCTGTCGGGATCCGAGGGGCTCAGCGCTTCGATGACACGGCTGAAAAAGCCGCCCTGCCTTGAAGGTTCAGTTTCGGATGAAGTCTCCGTCTCCTCGCGCGCGCGCTGCGCTGCGTCAGAGTGTCCGTCAGTGTCGCCCATTTCTTCCTGTTCCGGGTAGAGGCCCGTCATCGGCCCGTCAGTCCCTATATGGGTCATCCAGACCCATTTTGCCAAGTATTTCGGTTTCGATGGCCTGCATCACTGCGGCATCGAGGTCACGCTCGTGATCGTAGCCGAGGAGATGCAAAACAGCGTGAACGATCAGATGCGTGACATGGTCGGTCATCGGCTTGCCAGCCTCCACTGCTTCGCGCTGGCAGGTGTCATAAGATAATGCGATATCACCAAGCTCGAGAACCCCATCGAAATCAGGCACTGGCGGGGTTGGTGGGTGGCCCGCGATCTCTGCCCGAAGCTCCTCCGCAGGCCAACTCAGCACATTGGTGGGCACGGGTTTGTCCCGGAACTGGCCGTTGAGACCCGCGATCCGTTCGTCGTCGCAGGCCATGAGCGAAATATCGCAGGCTGCCGGATCATGCGCCAGATGCAGAAGCGTTTCGCGGGCCGCGTCACTTGCCAATCTGTCAAGGTCCATCGCCTGCCAGCGGTCATCTTCGATCAGAATGTCGATCTTCATTCAGAGACAAGTGGGGGCCAGCCCCCACACCCCCGGGATATTTCGGGCCAAAAGAACCAGCGCAGTCATACGACGGGCGTATCGGCCTCATAGGCCTCGATGATTGCAGCCACGAGCGGGTGGCGCACCACGTCCTTGGACGTAAAGTAGTTGAAGCTGATCTTCGGGATCGATTTCAGGAGGCGTTCCGCATCCGCAAGGCCAGAGGCCGTGCCGCGCGGCAGGTCGATCTGGGTGCGGTCGCCCGTGATCACCATGCGCGAGCCCTCGCCCAAGCGGGTCAGGAACATCTTCATCTGCATCGTGGTCGCGTTCTGCGCCTCGTCCAGCACGACAAAGGCGTTCGACAGCGTTCGCCCGCGCATGAAGGCCAGCGGTGCGATCTCGATCTGCTTTTCCTCGAAGAGCTTGGCCAGCTGCTTGCCTGGCAGGAAGTCGCCCAGCGCGTCGTAAAGCGGCTGCATGTAGGGGTCGACCTTGTCCTTCATGTCGCCCGGCAGAAAACCCAGGCGTTCGCCCGCCTCGACCGCAGGACGCGACAGGATGATCTTGTCGACCTGTCCGGTGATGAACATCGAAACGCCCACCGCCACCGCCAGATAGGTCTTGCCCGTGCCCGCCGGCCCGATGCCGAAGGCGAGTTCGTGATTGAAGAGCGACTGCACATAGGCCTTCTGGGCTGCGGTCCGGGGCTCGACGCGTTTCTTGCGGGTCTGGATCTCGATCCGACTGCCGATGGGCATTTCCAACTGGTCGCCGTCGCGCGGGCCGGATGGGTCTTCAAACGGCCCCATGCGCAGCTCGCGGTCCACGTCTCCCGATTCGACCACTCGCCCGCCTTCGAGGCGCGCGTAGAGTGCATGCAGAACCCGCGTCGCGTCGGTCCGTGCCGCAGCGCTGCCCATCACCGCGAGCTGGTTGCCGCGGCGAATGATCTGGACATCAAGGGCTTTTTCGATCTGTGCGAGGTTCGCATCATAGGGACCGCACAGGTCGATCAGCAGTCGGTTGTCGGGGAATTCGACGGAAGCGCCGGGCGCAACGGTCAGGGTATCGGCAGCACTGGGGTCATTTGGCGGCAACAGCAGATCCTCAGGTATGTGACTGATCTTGAGCGTGCCAATTCCGTGGAAACAACGCAAGCGTCCCGCGTGAAGTTTCACGCATTTGACACATTATTTTGTGGTCTGACGCTGAAAGCGACACTCCATGAAGGAATGGATCGGTTCAGAAGATATCGCCGATCAGCACCGTGCCGCCGCCCTTGAAGTCGCCCACGGTCTGCGTGGGTGGCGCTATTCCGGAGCAGACCGGTTTGCCGGTCCTGCGGTCGAGACGGGCGGAGAGGTAGCCCTCGAGGCCATCGTCGATGATCCAGTGATCGCAACCGTTGGGATCGACCCAGATACCGGCGCGCAGATCGATCAGTTCCTTGCTGTCGGGTCCGCGGTCCGACCCCTTGTCGGCACCGAGTTCGGCGCAGGCGGACAGCATCAGGCCAGCGCAGGCCAGAAGGGAAATCATTGGGCTTTTCACGATACAGGTCCCTTCAACGGATACACAGAATCTCGACCCGGCGGTTCAGGGCGCGCCCGGCGGAGGTCGAGTTGGAAGCGACCGGCTGGCGTTCGCCATAGCCGGTGACGGTTCTCACGGTTGCGCCGGCCTGTCTGGCCACCACCGCGACGGCCTGCGCGCGCGCGCGCGACAGTTCGAGATTATAGGCATCCGACGACGTGCTGTCGGTATGGCCTTCAACGGCGAAAACGCTTGAGGAAGATTGCGCGAAGTAATCGCGAAGCTTCTGCTGGTTCGCAGCGCTGATGGCCGCGCTGTCGGTGGCAAAGAACGTGTCGGATTTCACCGTGGCGCAGACATTGCCCTCGCGACAGACCGGAATGCCGTCGCGCGTGACATGCGGGGTCATGTATCCTTCGACCCCGTCGTCCATGATCCAGTGTTCGCAACCGTCGGGATCGACCCAGATGTTGGGGATATACTGGCCCTTGTCCAACCCGCGTTGCGAGGCGGTTTCGGCCGCGGCGAGGGAAGGGACCAGCGACAGCGAAACCACGAGCAGGAAACCGGTCAGGCTGCGGGCGGATAATACGGAATTTGGTCCCACGAAAGGCTCCCTGAAAGTATCGACACCTGCGTCGCTTACGCGATGCGTCACAAAAATAACATAGAAAGGTCTAAGTTCGAAACGCAGCCAGCGCAATAAAATGCGGCGATTGTCGCGGCTGCTGCATCACTTCGCGGCTATGGGGTCTATTTTGCACGCTTCGGGCAAGATTAACCTTTTCAGCGCTTGGTCGCAGCGAGTGAGTTGCGTTTGGCTTCGGTGATTCTGACCGGGACGAGATCGCCGACCGCCGCATCGCAGTCTTCGATGTGAACCGCATGCAGGTATTCGGATTTTCCGACCATCTGACCCGCTTCACGCCCGGGTTTCTCCACCAGCACGCTCAGGTCGCGCCCGACCATGGACAACTGCACAGCCTGCTGCTGGCGGGTGATCAGGGCCTGCAGGCGCTGCAGGCGGTCATCGGCCGCCACCGGGTCCACTTGCGCGCGCTCCGCGGCGGGCGTTCCGGGCCGGGTCGAGTACTTGAACGAATAGGCGTAGCCGAAGGTCACTTCCTCGACGAGGTCGAGCGTCGCCTGGAACTCGGCTTCTGTCTCTTCGGGGAACCCGACAATGAAATCGCTTGAAAGGATGAGGTCGGGCCGCGCCGCACGGATCCTCTCCACGAGACGGAGATACTCCTGCACCGTATGCCCGCGGTTCATTCGCTTGAGGATCCGGTCGGCGCCCGATTGCACCGGCAGGTGCAGGTAAGGCATCAACTTGGCGCAGTCGCGATGCGCTTCGATCAGCTCGTCCGTCATGTCGTTGGGATGCGAGGTCGTGAAGCGGATGCGCTCGAGCCCGTCGATCTCGTTCAGCGCCCATATCAGTTGCGCCAACGAGTGGTCCGAACCATCCGGCCCCGCGCCATGGTAGGCGTTGACGTTCTGGCCCAGCAAGGTGATCTCGCGCACGCCGCGCGCCACGAGGTCGCGCGCTTCCGTCAGGATGCGCTCCACCGGGCGGCTCACCTCGGCGCCCCGAGTATAGGGCACGACGCAGAAGGCGCAGAACTTGTCGCAGCCTTCCTGCACGGTCAGGAAGGCGGCGGGCGCGCGTTTCGCCTTGGGCCGGGTTTTCAGAACCTCGAACTTGTCCTCCTCGGGGAAGTCGGTGTCGAGTGCGGTCTGGCCGGCGCGCACCCGCGCTTCCATCTGCGGCAACCGGTGGTAGGACTGCGGGCCCACCACCAGATCGACGGCAGGCTGGCGGCGCATGATCTCGGCCCCTTCGGCCTGCGCCACGCAGCCCGCGACGCCGATCCTGAGATCCGGGTTCAGCGCCTTGAGCGGTTTCAGCCGCCCGAGCTCGGAATACACCTTTTCCGCCGCCTTTTCGCGGATATGGCAGGTGTTGAGCAGGATCATGTCCGCTTCTTCCGCAACTTCGGTGCTCACATAGCCCTGCCCGCCCAGTGCTTCCGCCATGCGCTCGCTGTCATAGACATTCATCTGGCAGCCATAGGTCTTGATGAAGAGTTTCTTGGGCGCGGTCATGAAACGGGTCCGGTCTGGGCATGGATCGGGCGGGAATAACAGGCGCCCGCCACGCTTGCAATGCACGAGGATTTAACTGATTCTGCGGCACAAGCGCAAACGGAGGTCCTGATGCGATATGGCAGTCTCGACGAATTCCTGACAAATGGTCGCGCCGCCCTGGGCAAAGGGCCGGTGGCGATGGTGCTGGTGGAAGACGACGTAGAAGTGTCCACCACCCTGCGCCACCATTTGCAGATCGGGTTTGGTACGGTTCTGGCGCTGATGCCCGCCGCGTTCGACTTGCCAGCCGACGTGACCGAAACAGTGCATCGGATCGATTTCGACGCGACCGCGGATGGCGCTGTAACGGTAGCGGTCAACCGGGTCATCGGCGCGGCTCCCGGGCTCTGGTTCTATTACTGCTTCAATGCGGAGTATCTCTTCTTTCCCTTCTGCGAGACCCGCAGCGTGGGCGAGTTGCTGACCTTTCATGCCGAGGAACGCCGCGACGCGATGCTGACCTATGTGGTCGATCTCTACGCCGAAGACCTGGGCAAGCACCCGGATGCCGTGTCGCTGGAGCAGGCTTTCCTCGATCGCTCCGGGTACTATGCGCTGGCGCGACTGGACCCGGCGAAGGAAGGTGCTCCCAAGGAACGTCAGCTCGATTTCTTCGGAGGGCTGCGCTGGCGGTTCGAGGAACATATCCCGCCGACCCGTCGCAAGATCGACCGGATCGGGATCTTCCGGGCCAAACCGGGCCTCATCCTGCGCGGCGATCACACGTTTTCGGACGAGGAGTACAACACCTATGCCTGTCCATGGCACCACAACCTCACCGCGACCATCTGCTCGTTCCGCACGGCAAAGGCGCTGAAAACGAACCCCGGCAGCACCCATGACATCAACACCTTCAAGTGGCACAATTCCGCGCCCTTCGAATGGCATTCGCGCCAACTTCTCGATCTGGGGCTGATGGAACCTGGTCAATGGTTCTGAAGCGGGCCCGCGCCTTTTCCGGTTTCAGCCCCGCGCCGACAGAAGCGGGAACCAGTCCTCTCTGAGCCGGTCGCCTGTGGTCATGCCGTGGCCGGGGAAGGGCGGCGAGGTCGGACCCGGACGTTCGGTGTAATAGGCGTCGTCGCCCACCAGCCGCAGCGAGAAGGCACGCCGGCGCGCAGTTGTCTCATTGCCCCGGGCGCCGTGCAGGATGCCGAAGTTGAAGGCGACGGCATCGCCGGGCTCCATGGCGAATTCGCGAATGTCCATTCCGTCGGCGTCGGGGTCGGGCACCGGAATATAGGCGCTGCTGTCGGGGTAGAAATCCGATTGCGAAAGCCAGCGGGTCGGCAGCACCGGCCTGGGCCAGAGATGCGAGCCGGCGACGCAGCGCAGCGTAGCGGTGCTGACCGGATCGAGCGGCGACCAGAAGCTGATCGTCTGGCGCCCTTGAACGAAATAATAGGGACCATCCTGATGCCAGGGTGTGGGCTTCGAGGTGCCGGGCTCCTTGACGAGCACATGGTCGTGGAAAAGCTGTACGCGCTTGCTTTGCATCAGATCGCCTGCGACCTGGGCGGCCGCGGAAGTTTCGATCACCTCGCGAAATTCCGGAATGCGCTGCCAGTTGCAATAGTCGTCGAAGAAACGCCCGGCCTCGTGCTTGAGCAGGTTTTCGGCGGCATAGGGGCCGGGCTCGCGCATGTTGCGCTCGACGCCCTCGCGAAGCTTTTCAACGTGATCGGCAAAGAGGCCACGGATCAGCACCACACCATCGCTTGCGTAAGTATCCACATCCTTGGGAGAGACGAGCGCATGCAGCGTGTTCATGCCAAAACCGACGATAACGCGGAAAGACGCAAGAGTATCAGGACTTGCGGCGCAGACGTATGACTACGTCTACAGAGGCGATTTCGGCGCCCTCGGGCGCGTCGGGCAGCCGCGAGATGACCAGCTTGTCGGATGGCGCATCGGTCAGGGTGCCGTCATCCTCCCAGTAGAAATGCGGGTGATCGCCGGTGTTCGTGTCGAAATAGCTCTTGGAGCCATCGACGGTAACTTCCTGCATCAGACCTACCTCGCAGAAGGCCCGCAGGGTGTTGTAGACCGTGGCCAGCGACACCGCTTCGCCTTGCTTCTTGGCGGACTCGAAAAGACTCTCTGCCGTGACATGGCGGTTCTTGCCATCACCGACCAGAAGGCCCGCCAAGGTTACGCGCTGCCGTGTCGGGCGTAGCCCGGCCTTCGCAAGCCACGAAGTTCCAATGTCATTTGGCGCGCTCGTCATGGCGTCCTCATTTGCTTCTCATTCTCAATATAAGGTGCGCGGGCCTCGATTTTCAATTCCAAATGAGCGGTTTTGCGGAAATCGAGGCAATAGTTCAGGTATTTCGACATAAATCCGGGTACGCAAGTCTCTTCGGCGCTTCGAAAGACCATTTTCGTGATAGGATCGGGTGAAGCAAGACAACCCATGGAGGCGTCATGTCCGAGATCGGATCCCCCATTTCCGCGATCGAAACGATTGTTGCGACTTACATCAAAGGAATGACCGGCGGCGATGCAGCGCTGCTCAGACAAGCGTTTCACCCAGGTGCCGAGATCATCGGGCACTTCGACGGCGGCCTCGAATGGGACGATCTCGACGCCTTCATAGCAGTCTGCAAAAAGGCTGCCAAACCCGAGACCGAAGCCGCCTTCTTTCGCATCCGTTCGATCATCGTGACTGGCGACACGGCCGTTGCGCAGGTCGAAGACGACTGGGACGGCATGCGGTTTGACGACACGCTCACCCTGCTGCTGCACGATGGGCGCTGGCAGATCGTGTCGAAGCTCTTCCACCACAGGTCGTGACCCGCAGGCGCCGCCGCACTTGCAGGACCGGACGCCCCGGTGCTAGACGGGCTTGACCAAAAAGTGACCGCCGAGCAGGAGAAGCGCCAGAATGGCCCAATACCCCACCAGTTTTGACAAGGAAGGTCTGCTGCAATGCGCCCGCGGCGAACTTTTCGGCCCCGGCAACGCACAGCTTCCGGCCCCGCCGATGCTGATGATGGACCGGATCACCTCGATCTCCGAAGATGGCGGCACACACGGCAAGGGCCATGTGGTGGCGGAATTCGACATCAGCCCGGATCTGTGGTTCTTCGAGTGCCACTTCCCGGGCAACCCGATCATGCCGGGATGTCTTGGCCTCGACGGGTTGTGGCAGCTCACGGGCTTCAACCTCGGCTGGCGCGGCTGGCTTGGTCGCGGCTATGCGCTTGGCGTCGGCGAGGTGAAACTCACCGGCATGGTGCGTCCGGACCGCAAGATGTTGACCTACTATGTGGATTTCACCAAGGCGCTCCAGACGCGGCGCTTGACAATGGGGGTCGCCAATGGCCGGGTGGAAGCGGATGGGGAAACCATCTATCAGGTGACGGACATGAAGGTCGCGCTGTCGGAAAACTGACGCCACGCACCTCTAGGGCAGGAATGAAGGAGAGCGCCATGCGCCGGGTCGTCGTGACAGGGTTGGGCATCGTCTCATCGATCGGAAACAACGCAAGCGAGGTCACCGCGGCCCTCAAGGCCGGAAAGAGCGGCATCGAGGCCAGCCCGGAAATGATCGCGCATGGCTTTCGCAGCCAGGTCGCAGGCACGCTGAAGATCGACATCGCCGAGCATGTGGACAAGCGCACCCTGCGCTTCATGGGCCCGGGTGCCGCCTATGCGCATATCGCCATGGGTCAGGCGATTGCCGATGCAGGTCTGGACGACGCTCTTGTGGTGAACCCGATGACGGGCCTCATCGCAGGCTCGGGCGGTCCATCGACCAGCGCCATGCTCGCCGCCCATGAGGTGGTGAAATCCACCGGCGCCACCAAGCGGATCGGGCCATTCGCGGTGCCGAAATGCATGTCCTCCACGGTCAGCGCCAACCTCGCCACGGCTTACCGGATCAAGGGCATGAACTTCTCGATCACCTCGGCCTGCTCGACCTCGCTGCATTGCATTGGCATGGCCGCGGGTCAGGTGGCGCTTGGCAACCAGGACATCATGTTCGCGGGCGGTGGCGAGGAGCTTGACTGGACGCTGTCGTGCCTCTTCGACGCGATGGGCGCGATGTCGAGTAAATACAATGACACGCCGGAGCGCGCCAGCCGCGCCTTCGACGCCAACCGCGACGGCTTCGTGATCTCGGGCGGCGGTGCCATGGTCGTGCTCGAAAGCCTCGATCACGCGCTGGCACGCGGGGCGAAGATCTACGCCGAAGTCACTGGTTTCGCCGCGACCTCCGACGGGGCCGACATGGTGGCGCCTTCGGGCGAGGGCGGCGAGCGGGCGATGCGCGGAGCGCTGAAAACCCTGCCCGCAGGGCGCAAGATCAGCTACATCAATGCCCATGGCACCTCGACGCCGGTAGGCGATGTGGGTGAGATTGAAGCCGTGCGCCGGGTTTTCGGCGAGGGCAAGACCCCGCCGGTGAGTTCCACCAAATCAATGACAGGCCACAGCCAGGGCGCGACGGGCGCACAGGAGGCGATCTACTGCCTGCTGATGCTGCAGGACGATTTCATAGCACCCTCGATCAACGTGGAAACGCTGGACCCTGCCCTCAAGCCCGAAGAGATCGCGACCAGCCGGGTGGACAATGCCGGGCTCGACACGGTGATGACCAATTCCTTCGGCTTTGGCGGCACCAACGGGTCGATGCTGCTGTCGAAACATACAGGATAACACCTTGCCATGACCGGAGTACTGGACGGAAAACGCGGGCTTATCATGGGCGTCGCCAATGAACGCTCCATCGCCTGGGGCATCGCGAAGGCCATGGCCGACGCCGGCGCCGAGCTTGCCTTCACCTACCAGGGCGAGGCGTTCGGGTCACGCCTTGCGCCGCTGGCGCAATCCGTAGGCTCGGATTTCATGGTCGATGTGGATGTGACCGACGATGCCTCGCTCGACGCCGCCTTCGACCGATTGGGCGAGCGCTGGCCGACAATCGACTTCGTGGTTCATGCCATCGCCTTTTCGGACAAGTCCGAACTGACGGGACGGTTTCTCAACACAAGCCGCGCGAATTTCAAGAACTCGCTCGACATCAGCGCCTATTCCTTCATCGAGATCGCCCGCCGCGCCTATCCGTTGATGAAGGACAAGGGCGGCACACTCCTGACCCTGACCTATCAGGGCAGCAACCGGGTGGTGCCGAACTACAATGTCATGGGGGTCGCCAAGGCGGCTCTGGAAAGTGCGACGCGCTATCTGGCCAATGATCTTGGCCCCGAAGGCATCCGCGTCAACGCGATCTCGCCGGGGCCGATGAAGACGCTCGCCGGCGCGGCCATCGGCGGGGCGCGCAAGACCTACAAGCACACCGACCAGAACGCGCCTCTGCGTGCCAATGCGACGCTGGAAGCGGTAGGCGGCACGGCGGTCTATCTCGCTTCGGACGCGGGCGCCTGTACCACCGGCGAGATCATCCGCGTCGACGGTGGCTTCCACGTGCTCGGCATGCCGCAGGCCGAACACCTCTGAGACAGCCCGAAACCGGCGCATTTGCGCCAAACTGCCGCCGCAATCCGGTGGCATTCTGCGCTCATGTCGCACCCGTCTCCTCTCCGCATCCGCCGACAGGCGGCTTACCTCGATCGCAGCTCCTCCGCGCGTTTTCTGGGAAAGATGCTTGTTCCCGTGCTGATGCTGGCGATTTCGGCCAGCGCCTGGATGGATCCGGTGCTGAAGGCCAAGCTCGACCGGGGCCTCGAAGAGATCACTCCCATGATCGGGGCCGCGATGGACGGCGCAGCGGTGCAAGACATTCTGGCGGCGAAATTCGGCGGAACAGCGACGGAAGCGGTCGCTGAAGACGCCGAGGACGTCGAGGTCGCCAATGCGGGCGCGCCGGGACTGCCGGCCTCGAGCGTTCCGGTCAACCGGCCGCAGGCGCGGCCCGCGGTCACGAACTGAGCCCAGCCCGCAACCGCGTTTTCGCGCCTCAGGCGATCGACATCAACTCGATGTCGAAGGTCAGGTCCTTGCCCGCCAGCGGGTGATTGGCGTCAAGCGTCACCGTGGCCTCATCGACCTCGACCACCATGACCGGCATCGCCTGCCCGTCCGGCGTCTGCATCTGCAACTGCGTGCCCACCTCGAGCGGGATCTCCGCCGGGATGCCTTCGCGCGGCACCGCCTGACGCATCTCGGGATTCAGGGGCCCGTAAGCCTGCGCGCTGGGAATCTCCACCTGCTTTTTCTCGCCCACGGTCATGCCGGGCAAAGCCACGTCGAGGCCGGGAATGATCTGTCCGGATCCGACGACGAACTGCAAGGGATCGCGGCCTTCGGAACTGTCGAAGGTGGTGCCGTCGCTCAAGGTTCCGGTGTAGTGAATTGCAACGGTATCGCCCGCTTTGACCTCGGTCATAATCTGTCCAATCATGTTTGGGGGAAGGAATGTCGGAGGCCACGTATCTGCGCGGGTTCTCCAGAGATGCCGATAGTTTGCCTGCCGCAGCCCGCAAGGTAAACCCCAAAATCGGACGATTTGGCCCTTTCCGCGCGCCCCACGCCATGCCACTGTGCCAGCCAATCGCCTGTGAGGGAGCGCGGAACCCATGCCGATCACCACCTGCGTCTTCGATGCCTACGGCACGCTTTTCGATGTCGCCGCCGCGGCGCGGCAGGCCGCAGGCGAGCCGGATTTCGTTGCGATCCGCGACAACTGGCAGGCGCTGGCGGAAAATTGGCGTCAGAAGCAACTCCAATACACCTGGCTGCGCGCGGTGACGGAGGCGCATGACGATTTCTGGCAGGTGACGCAGGATGGACTCGACTGGGCGCTGGACAAGGCGGGGCATGGGGGCGACGCCGCATTGCGCGAACGCTTGCTGGCCCTCTACTGGGAGCTTGCCTGCTACCCCGAGGTGCCGGCCATGCTGCAAAAGCTCAAGAGCCAAGGCATGAACACCGCGATCCTGTCGAACGGCTCGCCGAAGATGCTGGCCGGAGCGGTGAACTCGGCCGGGATCGGCGCCTTGCTGGACGACACGCTGTCGGTCGAAAGCGTGGGCGTCTTCAAGCCCGACGCGCGGGTCTATGACCTTGTCGCCAAGCGCTTCGGCTGTGGCAAGGCGGAGGTGCTCTTTGTCTCCTCGAACGGCTGGGACGCCGCCTGCGCCACCGGCTACGGCTTCGGCTGCGTCTGGGTCAACCGTGCGGGCGATCCGGTGGACCGCCTGCCCTGGCGTCCGACACATGAGCTGCCAGACCTGACCGGCATTCCGGCGCTGGCGGGGCTCTGATGCCGCATTTCCGCACATCGGACGGGCTAATGCTGCATTTCACCGACGAAGGGGCCGGCCTGCCTGTTCTCTGTCTTGCCGGGTTGACCCGGACGACCGAGGACTTCAGCTATGTGAGCCCTTACCTGCGCGGCGTCCGGCTGATCAAGCTCGACTACCGTGGGCGCGGTAAATCCGAATGGGACGGGAACTGGCAGAACTACTGCCTGCCCGTGGAATGCCGCGATGTGCTGGAACTGCTCGATCATCTCGGCTTGGAAAAGGTCGCCATCCTCGGCACCTCGCGCGGCGGGCTCAATGCCATGGGGCTCGCGATGGGGGCAAAAGATCGGCTTCTGGGCGTGGCGCTCAACGACATCGGCCCGGTGATTGATCCGGCCGGGCTCGCCTTCATCATGGGCTATCTGGGCAAGAACCCCGGCGCCAAGACCCATGTGGACGCCGCGCGCGGCATGCAGCGCAGCATGACCGGCTTTCGCGACGTACCCTTCGGACGCTGGATGGAAGAGGCGGTCAAACATTTCAGACAGACCGATGGCGGGCTCACGATCACCTATGACCCGAACCTGCGCCGCGCTGTCGAGGCGCAGGGCGCGCAGGCCGCCCCGGACCTCTGGCCTTTCTTTGACGCGCTGGGGGAACTGCCGCTGGCAGCGCTCAGGGGCGAGAATTCCGACCTGCTAAGCGAGGCGACTTTCGCCGAGATGAAGCGCCGTCGCCCCGACATGATTGCGGCCACTGTGGTCGGGCGCGGGCATATCCCGTTTCTCGACGAACCCGAAGCGGTCGCAACGCTGCAAACCTGGCTGGACAAACTGCAATGAACATCGAGATGATCCGCGCCGCCGCCAAACGGCTGGAAGGCCACGCGAGGCGCACGCCGCTCCTGAACTCCCCCTTCATCGACGAGATCGCGGGCCGGCGGGTCTGGGTCAAACCCGAATGCCTGCAACACACCGGCAGCTTCAAGTTTCGCGGGGCATGGTCGGCGGTTTCGGCACTGGAGCCGGACCTGCGCGCGCGGGGCGTCATCGCCTATTCCAGCGGCAACCACGCGCAGGGCGTGGCGCTGGCGGCAGCTTCGCACGGGACCACCGCAGTGATCGTGATGCCCGCCGATGCGCCCCGGATGAAGATCGACAATACCCGAGCCCTGGGCGCCGAGGTGGTGCTCTATGACCGGGCGACCGAGGATCGCGACGCGATCGGCTCGGCGCTGGCACAGGAGCGCGGCCTGACGCTGATCCGACCCTTCGATGATCCGCAGGTCATCGCCGGACAAGGGACGACAGGGCTCGAGATCGCCGAACAGGCCACCGAGGCAGGCGTGACCCGCGCCGACGTCGTGGTCTGTTGCGGCGGCGGCGGCTTCGCCTCGGGCATCGGCCTCGCGCTGGAGACGGAGGCACCTGATATGCGCCTGCGCATCGCCGAGCCCGAAGGTTTCGACGACGTGACGCGCTCATTGGTCTCGGGCAGGATCGAGCGCAACGCGCGGTTGGCCGGCAGCCTTTGCGACGCGATCATCACCCCGCAACCGGGCGATCTCACCTTTCCGGTCCTGAAAAGGCTCTCGGGCCCCGGACTGGTGGTGAGCGACGACGAAGCCTTGCACGCCGTGGCCCTCGCGTTCAGCCGGCTCAAGGTCGTGGCCGAACCCGGTGGTGCCGTGGCGCTGGCCGCTGCCCTGTTCCGGACCGATCAGATCGCGGGAGACGACGTGATCGTGACCATTTCCGGCGGCAATGTGGACGCGGATGTCTTCCGCCGTGCGCTGGAACGTTTCGCAGACTGAAGACGAAAGGACATTCCGATGAAGATTGCAGATCTGGGCGATGTGCGCCTGCATTATCGCATCGACGGGCCCGAGGACGGAGCCCCGGTGGTCTTCGCCAATTCGCTGGGCACCGACATGCGCCTTTGGGATCCGATCCTGCCGCTGCTGCCGAAAGGATTGAAATTCATCCGCTTCGACAAGCGCGGGCATGGGCTCTCCACCTGCCCGGCCGCCCCATACTCCATGGGGGCGCTGGTCAGCGACACGGAGAAACTGCTTGACCTTCTGGGCGTGAAGGACTGCCTCTTCGTGGGCCTCTCCATCGGCGGGATGATCGCGCAGGGACTGGCGGTCAAGCGTCTCGACCTGATCCGCGCCATGGTGCTGTCGAATACCGGGGCCAAGATCGGCACCACCGAGATCTGGGACCAGCGCATCGCGGGCGTGCGAAGCGGCGGGATCGAGAGCCTTGCGGATGCGGTCATGGAGCGCTGGTTTTCCAAGGATTTCCGCGCCAAACCAGAGCTCGAACTCTGGCGCAACATGCTGACACGGCAGGAAGATGAGGGCTACATCGGTTGTTCGGCGGCGATCTCGGGCACGGATTTCTTCACCACCACCGCCAGCCTGCGCCTGCCGACGCTGGGTATCGCCGGGGCGGAGGACGGTGCGACGCCGCCCGATCTGGTGCGCGAAACCGTGGGCCTGATCCCGGGAAGCGCGTTTCACCTGATCCGCAAGGCCGGCCATCTGCCCTGCGTCGAACAGCCCGAGGAATACGCCCGCGTCCTGACCGAATTCATCACCAAGGTCGGTCATGGCTGAACGACAGGTCCGGGCATGACCGCGAGCGTCTTCGACAGTCCGCTCTATGCGCGGCTTTTTGCGACGGGCGAGACCGGGCGGCTTTTTTCCGACACCGCCGCCCTGCGGGCCATGCTGCTTGTCGAAGGGGCGCTGGCCAAGGCGCAGGGAAACCTCGGCATGATCCCCGAGACCAGCGCCGCCGCGATCCAGCGCGCCACCCTCGAGATCCAGATCGACCCCGGCGCGCTCGCGGCCTCCACGGGTGAGAACGGCGTCTGCGTGCCGGGTCTGATCGCGGCCTTCCGCAAGGAAATGCAGGCGCCGGAACATGCGCAATACCTGCACTGGGGGGCAACGTCGCAAGACATCATCGACACCGGCCTGATGCTGCGCCTGCGGCAGGCGCTGGCCCTCGCGGAAACCGATCTGCGGGAGGTGCTGGCCGCGTTTGCCGACATGGCCGATCGCTTCGCCGCGCTGCCGATGGCCGGGCGCACCTATGGCCAACAGGCCACGCCGACCAGCTGGGGCGCGGTGATCGCGGGCTGGGGCGCGCCGCTGGCCGATGCTCTGGAGGCCCTGCCCGCCTTGCGTTCGGCAAACCTGTGGGTGTCCCTGTCCGGGGCGGCGGGCACCGGGTCGATCTTCGGCGCGCGCGCCCGTGAGTTGCGCGCAGCCCTTGCGGAGGGGCTCGGGCTCAGCGATCCCGGTCGCAGTTGGCACACCGACCGCGGCCCGCTTCTGCGCATCGCCGGATGGATGGCGACGGTGACCGCGACTTGCGGCGCGATGGGCCGCACGCTTGTTGCCTTGAACGCCACTGAAACCGGCGAAATCGCATTCGCGACTGCGGGCGCCTCCTCCACCATGCCGCAAAAGCGCAACCCGGTAGGCCCGTCCGCACTTATCGCGCTCGATCTGCAAATGGGCGGCCTGTGCGCCAATCTCCACGCAAGCGCCGCACACCAGCACCAACGCGACGCCGGCGCATGGTTCGCCGAGTGGATGGTGATGCCGCAGATCGCGCTGACCGCTGCGGCAGCCCTTCAGCATACCAAGGCGATCGCGCCCGTGTTGCGCCCCGATCCGGCGCGCATGGAACATAACCTCGCGCAGGGGCTGGGGCTGATCCATGCCGAAGCTCTGAGCTTTGCGCTCGCCGCCCGCATGTCGCGCCCCGAAGCGCAGGTTGAGACAAAGCGCCTTTGCACAGAGGTCGTGGAAAGCGGCAGGCCCTTGGCAGAGATCGCGCGCGAGGCCTTCCCGGATCTGCCATCGGGTCTCTTTGATGCCGGCGCGCAGATGGGTGAGGCTGTGTCGGACGCCCGCGCCTTCGCGGCGCGGGTCAGGGCGCTCTGAGCCTTGCGCCCCGCGGTCCTTTTCATCCTCGTCACGGTGATGATCGACGCCATGGGGATCGGGCTCATCATCCCGGTGATGCCGGACCTCATTCAGGAAGTCGAAGGCAGTGGCCTTGCCCGCGCGGCCCTCTGGGGCGGCGTGCTCTCCACCGTCTTCGCGGTGATGCAGTTCCTCTTCGGACCCGTTATCGGCGGGCTTTCGGACCGTTTCGGACGGCGCCCGGTACTGCTGCTCTCGCTCGTGGTGATGGCGCTCGACTATCTGGTCATGGCGGTCGCGGGCAGCATCTGGCTGCTGCTCGCCGGGCGGATCGTGGGCGGCATCACGGCGGCCACCAACTCAACCGCCAATGCCTACATGGCGGACATTTCCAAGCCCGAGGACCGTTCTGCCAATTTCGGTCTGATTGGTGCCGCCTTCGGGCTTGGCTTCGTGCTGGGACCGCTGATCGGCGGGGTGCTCGGCGAGTATGGCACCCGCGCGCCCTTCTATGCCGCCGCCTGTCTTGCAGCTCTGAACGCGGTCTTTGGATATTTCGTGCTCAAGGAAACGGTGACAGACAGCATCCGCCGGCCGTTCCGCTGGGCGCGTGCCAACCCGCTCGGCAGCTTCCGGCAACTGGGCAATCTGCCCGGCGTCGGCCCGCTCCTCGTGGTGTTCTTCATCTATCAGGTAGCTTTCATGGTCTATCCGGCGATCTGGTCCTACTTCGGCAAGGCGCGCTTCGGCTGGGACCCTTCCACCATCGGGCTGAGTCTCGCGCTCTTCGGGATCATGATGGCCGTCGTGCAAGGCGGGCTGATCCGGGTCGTACTCCGCCTGCTCGGCGAGCGGGGAACGGTGATCTACGGGCATCTTTTCGACATTGCGGCGTTTCTCGCGTTGGCCTTCGTCACCAACGGGACGCTGGCACTGATCCTCACGCCGCTGGCCGCCCTTGCCGCCGTGATCACCCCCGCACTTCAGGGGATCATGTCACGGGCCGTCGGCGCAGATGCGCAAGGCGAGTTGCAAGGCGCGCTCACTTCCGTGGCGGCGCTGGCGATGATCCTGTCGCCGATGGTGATGACCGGCACCTTCGCCGCCTTCACCGCCGCCGATGCTCCCGTCTACCTGCCCGGCGCACCGTTCATTCTCTCGGCGGCACTGATTGCCTGCGGGCTTGCGGTCTTCATCCTGCGCGGACCTGAGCCCGCGACGCCAGGACAGGAGACGACACGCTGAGGTCGCCTTCGGGCTTGCAAGTGCAATGACCTGCGGTCACGGTGCCGCGAAGCGAACATCCATCCGCCAAGGAAATACCTGCCATGAAGATCATCAAAGCCGCCGTTTGCCACGCTTTCGGCGAGCCGCTGCGCGTCGAAGACATCCAGTTGCGCGCGCCTATCGCAGGCGAGGTCGAGGTGACGCTCGACGCCGTTGCGATCTGCCACTCCGACATCACCTATGCGGGCGGTGGCTGGGGCGGGTCGCTGCCAGCGGTCTACGGTCATGAGGCGGCGGGCACCATCGCGGCGCTTGGCGACGGCGTGACCGGGCTTGCGGTGGGCGACAGCGTGATCGTCACGCTGATCCGCGCCTGCGGCACCTGCGGCTCCTGCGCGGGTGGCACACCGACGCTCTGCGAAACGCCCTATGACGGAGATCACGGGCCGATCAAGACAGCCGATGGCGGCAAGCTGCATCAGGCGATGGCCACCGGCGCCTTTGCCGAAGCGGTCGTTGTCAAGCATACGCAGGTCGTGAAGATCGGTGACCATATCTCCAAGGACGCCGCGAGCCTTGTCGCCTGTGGCGTGATCACCGGTGTCGGCGCCGTGGTCAATGCAGCCGCGCTGCGCCCCGGACAGGACGTGGTTGTGATCGGCGCTGGCGGCGTCGGGCTCAACGCGATCCAGGGCGCGCGAATCGCTGGTGCGCGCCGCATCGTTGCCGTGGACATGAGCGAGGAAAAACTCGCCATCGCCCGCGAGTTCGGCGCCACGCACGGTGTTCTGGGATCGCAGGAAAAGCCTTGGGAAGCCGCGCAGGAGGCGCTCGGCGGCCGCGGTGCCCATGCGGTGATCGTGACCGTAGGCGCTATTCCCGCCTACGATCAGGCCCCGAAATACCTCGGCAAGGGCGGCAAGGTGATCATGGTCGGCATGCCCCACTCGGACGCGATGTCGACCTATGAGCCGGTGATGCTGGCGGCCCTCGGGCAAGGCATGGTCGGCTCCAAGATGGGCGATGTGGTGATCCAGCGCGACATTCCCTGGATGGTCGATCTTTACGACCAGGGCCGTCTCAAGCTCGACGAGCTCATCTCCGGGCGCTGGCGGCTCGACCAGATCAACGAGGCGATCGCCGATACAAAGACCGGATCGGCCCGGCGCAACGTTATAGTGTTCAACAGCTGACGGTTCAGACACGCGGAGGAGCCCATCCATGAAACTCAAGGACGTCGAGGTCATCGTCACCGCTCCCCCGCCACCGGGCTGGGGGGGGCGCTACTTCATTTTCGTCAAGGTGACGACGGATGACGGGATAACGGGCTGGGGCGAGTGCTATGCTGCATCCGTCGGCCCCAAGGCGATGACGGCCGTGATCGAGGACGTATTCTACCGCCACATGGCGGGCGAAAACCCCGAAAACATCGAGCTGATGTTCCGCCGGGCCTATTCCAGCGGCTTCACGCAGCGCCCGGACCTGACGGTGATGGGGGCCTTCTCGGGGCTCGAAATCGCCTGCTGGGACATTCTCGGCAAGGCACGGGGCCGCCCCGTCTACGCCCTGCTCGGCGGGCGCATGAACGAGCGCATACGCGCCTATACCTATCTCTACCCGCTGCCCCATCACGATATGGGCAAGTTCTGGACCTCGCCCGATATGGCCGCCGAATGTGCCGTGGAGATGGTCAAAAAGGGCTACACGGCGGTCAAGTTCGACCCCGCGGGCCCCTATACGATGCGCGGCGGGCATATGCCCGCGATGTCCGACATCTCGCTTTCCGTGGCCTTCTGCAAGGCGATCCGCGAGGCCGTGGGCGACAAGGCCGATCTGCTTTTTGGCACGCATGGGCAATTCTCAACCGCCGGTGCGATTCGTCTTGGTCAGGCGATCGAGCCTTATTCGCCGCTCTGGTTCGAAGAACCGATCCCGCCCGACAATGTCGCCGAAATGGCCAAGGTGGCACAGGCCGTGCGCATCCCCGTCGCGACCGGCGAGCGGCTCTCGACCAAGGCCGAGTTCGCGCCGCTGCTGCGCGCAGGTGCCGCCACGATCCTGCAACCGGCACTGGGACGCGCCGGGGGCATCTGGGAGACGAAGAAGATTGCGGCATTGGCCGAAGTCTACAACGCGCAGATGTCGCCGCATGTCTACTGCGGGCCGCTGGAATGGGCCGCGAGCGTACATCTGACAGCCTCGATTCCGAATGTGCTCTTCTGCGAGACCATCGAGACACCGTTCCACGATGCGCTCATCAAGGGCGGCATGCGGGTCGAGGACGGGTTCATGACACCGCCCGAAGGCCCCGGCCTCGGCATCGAGATCGACGAGGCGCTGGCGCGCGCGCATCCCTTTACCGGTGACGGGCTGCATCTGCAGATGCAGGAAGCCCCCTGCGACTACGCCAACGGCAATGCCTTTCAGGGAGGCGCACCGGCCCCGACGGAGTAACGCGGATTAAAGCGCTCGCTTTAGGAGGCCTGCACCCCGGTCGCGACCTCAGGTGCGCGCCTTCTCGAATGCAGCCCACGCCACTTCGAATGCCTCGAAGCCGATTTCCTTGTCCTTTACCGCATCGAGGACGATCTTCTCCGAGGCGAAAAGCCGCCCGATCGCCTGTTCCAGCCGCGGCAGAACTTCCTGCGGGATCACCACCGCCCCATGCCGGTCAGCATGGACAAGCGCGCCCGGCGAAACCGAAAGGCCGAAGACGTTCACCGGTTCATCATAGTCGATCACATGCACGAAGCCATGGCTCGGCCCGATCGACCCCGCCACCACCGGAAAGCCGTCCGGCAGTCGCCCAGATCCCGCATCACCCCGTCGGTCAACGCGCCCGCCAGCCCGAAGGCCTTGTGGATATTTGTATTCACCTCGCCCCAATAGGCGCCGATGGCATGGGGGACATCGAGGTCCTGCACCACGGCAACGGCGGGGCGCGGCCCCTCGGCCATGTAGCGGTAATACCCCATCCGCCGCGCCCGGATCACCTCGGGCGGTTCGGTGGCAGGCGTCAGAGCGCGAATGCGAGCGGTGCGGGCATAGCCCACCATCGCGCCGCCGTCGGGCGCGGAGCAGAGCATTGTGCCTCGGGTGAAATCAGCGAACCCGCGCTTGCCTTGCGCCACTTCGATGGCGTTGCAAACCGTGGGCGTATCGACGCGGCGCAGCAGGGACAGCAGCGAGGTCTCCATCACCGTGCCCCTGCGAGAGCAGCACCTTCGGCGAGGCTGGCGAGCTTGGCATAGGCAATATCCGGGTCGACCGCACCGAAGCCCGCGAAGGTACCGAAGCCGCAATCCGAGCCCGCGATCACCCGCTCCTTGCCGACGATGGCGGTGAAGCGCTCGAGCCTTTGCGCCACGACTTCGGGGTGTTCGACGAAATTGGTGGTGGTGTCGACGACACCAGGCACCAGCACCTTGTCGTCGGGAATATCGGCGCGGCGGTCGCGGAACACGGTCCATTCATGGGCGTGGCGCGGGTTCGAGGTTTCGAAGAGAACGTAGCGCGCCTTCGCCGACATGAGCGTGTCGAAGACCTTCTCCATCCCGATGTCGCAGACATGCGGGCCCTCGTAATTGCCCCAGCAGATGTGGATGCGCACCCGCTCCTGCGGCACATTCGCCAGCGCATGGTTCAGCGCCTCCACATGGGCCTGGCGGCGATCTTGACGAATTCCGCATCGCTGAGGTCGGCAAAGAGCATGTGTCGCGACAGCGCCAGATCGGGGCAATCCAGTTGCAGATCGAGACCGGCGGCGACGATCGTCTCGTATTCCGCGCGCATGGCATCCGCGAGGGCGGCAAGATAGGCGTCGCGGGTCTTGTAGTAGTCGTTCTGAAGAAAGAGCGAGATCACTCCGGGGCTCGCCGCGTTCATGAAGCCTCTTTCCGCTCCATGCTCCGCCATCGCGGCCTTGAGATTGGCGATGTCCTTCTGCAACTCGCCCTGCCCCTTCGAGCGCACCTCGCCGGTGCACATGGGGCGCGCATATTTCGGGGTGCCGCCTTCTTCCGCGAGACGTTTGAGAAAGCTCGGGAACTGCTTGAGATCTGCGGGCGGATTGCGCGGGCTGTCGCCGGAAAAGCCGGTGTAGCGGTCCTTGACGTAAGTCGCATATGAAATCTTCGAGGTTTCCCCGTCGCTCACGATATCGACGCCCGCCGCGACCTGCTTGCGAACGGTTTCCGAAACGGCCTGTGTCATGCATTCGTCAAAAGCCGCGGTGTTGAAGGGCGCGTCCTTTTCTCGGGCAAAGATGAAATCGACGACTTTCTGACTGCGTGGCAAGCTGCCGACATGGGTAGTTTGGAGAACCATTTTTTGTCTACTTTCTCTTAATTCAAGCGTTGGAAACGGCCTTGATGCCAACCCCAGTAAAATCGGCAATCTGGCGGAGCCGTCGGATCCTGACAGACGGCGAGGCGGCCTGTGATCTGGACAAGATCGAGCCCATTGCTGGCCCGCACGATCCCGGCGGAAGCGGCGTATACCTGCTCGGGCGTGCCGCGCCATGCCCCGGTCAGGAAGGTTTCCACAAGGCATTGCGCGGCGCCGCAGACCGGTTGCGGCATGGGCGAGCCGCAGTCGATGGCGCCCCACCAGATCACCACGTCGAGGCGCCCGTCCCCGTCGATATTTGCGATCATGAGGTGGCCGGGCCCCAGTGTGACGGGGTCGCGGCCACAAACCTGTCTGACGTGGCTATAAGCGACCTCGACCATTGCGTCGTTCTGGGGCACAGGAGTTTGCGGCAAAGGGCTTTGCGGCGCGGGCGGGGCTGGCGGCGGCGTGACAGCGGCAGGGGCCGGAGCCCAGCCCATTCCGATGTCGCGGAACTTGCTTTCGCAGAATGCGATCAGTTGCATCCACGAACTCTGGAGACCGGCGGTCGGCACATAGAACCGCCCGACCAGGCTTTCCGCCTGCACGCTCTCGGCCTGCAAGAACGCGGCAAAGAACGGGTCGGTCGCGGCGAGCTGCACCACCCAGGCGTCATCGAAATAATCGAAGGTGACGGGGGGCAAGCGGTAGGCCAGCTCACCTATCACGATGCTGACTTCGCGGGTCTCATTGCCCAACTCGTTCTGCGGCGCACCCAGCAGGGTCTTGGCAAAGCGCATCTGCACCACGCCTGGCGGTGTAACCATGGCATGCATATCCTGCGGACCACGCCAGTCAGGCCGCATCGGCGAGCGTTCGCCGCAGGACAGGGCGATGGAGAGATCGGGTAGGGTCGCCGTGCCGAAGAAGAAATCGCCATTGTCGTAGCTGCCGGGTATCCAGACCTGCTGTGCCGTGGCGGTGAGCGGCCAGAGCGCGAGCAGAAGGGCTACGATCAGCCTTTCCATGTCGGCCCTGCCGGATCATCCGTCGCCACGATGTGGAACAGCGAGGCCTCGCCGGTCATCGACGGCACCGCGGTGTGCATCACGCCAGCAGGCACCGAGGCCGTATCGCCGGGGTTCAGGGTGATTTCGCCGCGCTCCGCCGCGGTCTCGCCGTCCCAGATCAACTTCCAGTAGCCGCGCATCGGCATCAGCACCGAAGGACGGTCGTGCTGGTGCAGGTCGGGGGTCGAAGACCCGCGCGTCAGGAACCCGACCTCGAAGCCGGGCCGGTCGCGGATCATGCCGGTTTCACCGATCACCAGTGCGGGTTTGTGCTGCGCCAGCGCCATCATGTCGTGATAGCGCCGCACGCCCATGCCCACGACCTCCGCCGGGGTCATCTCCGGATAGTCCTGCAGCTGCGCCTCGGTCAGAAGCGGCATCGGTTTCACGCCTTCGGGCAGGCTCTGTCCCTTCTTGCTGTCATAAAGCTTGCCGTTCTCACCCAGGACCAGACCGTGATCGCGTGCGTCCTCGATCACCTGCGGCGCCCAGATCACGCCGCCGCCCGCATCGTCTCCGCCCAGCACCGCCATGATCATCCCGTAGTCGGTGCCGATGTTCTCGAACCCGCGGAAGATGCCGGTGGGAATGTTGATGATGTCGCCCTCTTCCAGAACAACCTCGCCCGCCGTTCCGCGCCGCCCCCAGAAAAAGCGCCAGCGGCCCTTGAGCACGAAGAAGACCTCCGCCGTGCGGTGGCTGTGCAGGCTGTTGCGGCATTTCGGCGGCTGGCCCGCCGCCCCGATGTTGAAGCCATGCGGGATGGAGATGTGGACATGCTGATCAGGGCTTTCCGACACACCGCCGCCGATGATCGTGAAGTTCTCCTTCTGGTCGGAACCGGGCGTATGGGCATCGATGAAAGCGGTCTTGCAAGGCTTCAGATCGCCG
Organism: uncultured Alphaproteobacteria bacterium; assembly: GCA_963715055.1. Lineage (GTDB taxonomy): Bacteria > Pseudomonadota > Alphaproteobacteria > Rhodobacterales > Rhodobacteraceae > CAVQRB01. The sequence continues at coordinate 75,528 of CAVQRB010000002.1, forward strand.
TAGCGCACGATGCGGCTTTCCATGTCAGCGGGGGTCATGTCAGGTCTCTTTCTGGTTCAGTTGGCTGTAGGCTTCGGTCAGTTCAGCCTCGAGTTCTGCATTGCGAGCCTCGAGCCGTTCGATCTCGGGTCCCACGAGCGCCGCAAGTTCGCCGGTATCGAAACGGGGCGCGATGAATTGCGGGCAATTCCAGTCGAAGGCAGCGACGCGAATCGTGATCAGCCGTTCGACGCGGCCTTCGCCTGGGGTGGTCAGCATGGCCGCGAGGTCGGCTTCTGCCTCGGCTTCGACGAGCGCCGCGTGGCCGAGCAGCTTGAGCCGCGCCTTGCGGGCGTAATCCATCGCGAAGATCGACACCCGGTCGTCGCCTTTGAGGTTGCCCGTGGTCACATATTGCCGGTTACCGCGATAGTCCGCGAAACCGATCGTCGTCGGGTTCAGCACCTTGATGAACCCCGCAGGCCCGCCGCGATGCTGGATGTAGGGCCAGCCGGTCTCCGAAACGGTGGACATGTAGATCGAGGTCCGCGACGTCAGAAAAGCTGTCTCTTCCGCGCCGAGGCCCTCGGGCGCCGGACGCGCGGCCATCTTTGCATATGCATTTCGTGAGCCGCGCGCTTTTTGCTCGGCCTGCACCGATGGTGTGAACATCAAGCTGCCGAACTGCTCCATAGCCTATCCAGTCTGCAACAGGATCTGTTTCCAGATCGTGGTTTCATCGTAGATCACATATTCCCGACGCAGCCCCCAGGGGCCGAATTCCGCATGGCAGATACCCAGCACATAGACCTCCGCCCCGGTCGGTGTGCCAAACGCCCCCCAGCCGGAATGCCTGCCATGCAGCGACCAGCGCAGGGCCGCGCGCGGCGGCATCATGGGGTCCTCGCGCCCGATCACATGGTCGATCCGGAACACAGCATCCGGGAAGGACGCCCGCAGCCCCATCCAGAACTGGTCCACGTCGCCGTGACTGTGGCCCGTCACGCCACCGGGATATTCCACCTGGACCGCCCGATCATATTCCACCGGAATCGCCGCCATATCGGCCCCCATGATCCGGGTCAGGATATCGGCGTATTTCGCGCCCCATGCGTTGTCGTTGCCGCGCCCCTTGTAGGGTCCCGGCTTGTCGGTGGCAGGGGTCAAGGGCTTGACGCAATGCTCCGGCCCACCTTCCTTCTCGATGAGATCGGCGGCATAGGCCTTGGGATCTACACCCAGTTGCCGCACGATCGCGCCCTGGTCGCGGATCAGCCATTCGTCGTTGATCTGATTCTCGATGGCATGGCAATCGGCGAGGATCCGGTAGGTCAGCCGCTTGCCCGTGGCCTTGCCATAGACCCCGTCGCGGGCATGGGTCGCGGTGCTGAGCAGGCGGTGCGAGGAGAGCATCCCCTCCTCCGGCGTGCCGCACCAGATCACGTCCTCGCCCAGAAGCGTGCGGTCGGGAAACTCCGCCAGCGTCGCCATCGTGGCGCCGATCACCTTTTGGTTGCCGATCACGACGGAAGCAGGTGAGCGCACCACGATGTCGTCGGAGTAGTACCGGTGCAGCGTGGCGATGCCGCGGTCCTCCCAGATTTCCTTGGTGATCCCGATGATGTAGTCGGGGAAGTCCTTGAACTTCTGATCGAAGCCTTTCATGGCGCGGTTCCTTGCGGTTTGCGGGCAGACCCGCGGATCATCAGCGGACCGTCGATGGCGACGCGCTTCGGTGTCCTGTCGTCCTCGTCGAGCCTTGCCATCAGCACATCGACCGTCGCCGCCACCATCCGGTTGGCAGGCTGGCGCACGGTGGTCAGATCGTAGCTCGGCCATTTCGAAAGGGTCACATCGTCATAACCGACGACGGAGACATCCAGCGGCACCCTAAGTCCGAGCTCGAACCGCAACACATCCATAACGGCGAAGGCCATGTGATCGTTGGCCACGAACACCGCATCCGGGCGCTCGGGGCCGCCGAACATGTCCCGCGCCGCCTGTTTGGCGGTCTCAAAGTCGAAATTGCCCAATCCGCGCGCAAAGAGGCTGTGGCCTGCCGCCTTGAGGCCAGCCATGAAACCCGCCTCCCGGTCGATCTGCGTCGATGCCCCTTCCCAGCCTGCGATATGGCCGATCCGCCGGTGCCCGCCGGCGATCAGGAAGTCGGCCAGCTTGCGCCCCCCCGCCACATTGTCGGAGGTCACGGAACTGAGCCGGTCGTCATACTGGTGCCGGTTGAAGAGAACCATTGGGATGCCGAGCCCGTCGCAGCGTTTGGTCAGGTCGTTCGACAGACCCACCGAAGCCGCGATGATCCCGTCCACCTGATAATCGAGCAACTCGTCGATCACCGACTGCGTTGCATCGCTGTCATTGGACGCCATGAACACGAGCACATGGTAGCCCTTGGCCTGCAAGGCCTTCGACAGCCGTTCGATGGCTTCGGGATAGAACTGGTTTTCGAGATAGGCGACCACAAGCCCGATGATCCGGCTGCGCCCGGTGTTCATGGCGCGTGCGAGCATGTTGGGCCGGTACCCCAGGGCCGCTGCCGCCTTTCGCACCTTGGTGGCGGTCGTCTTGCTGACCGAGGCTCCGGGCGTGAAGACGCGGCTCACCGCCGAGCGGCTCACACCCGCCCTTTCGGCCACGTCCAGCGATGTCACCTTGCCCATCCGCCCCTCACCCCGCCGTCCAGCCGCCGTCGATCAGCATCGACGTGCCCGTCACCATCGCCGAGGCGTCCGAGGCGAGAAAGAGGGCCGCTCCCATGATATCCTCCACTTCGCCGACGCGCGGCAGCTTGATCTTCTCCATGATCCAGGCCAGCCGCTCGGGATTATCCAGCGTCACCGCCGACAAGGGCGTGCGGATGAAGGTCGGGCAGATCGTGTTGATCCGCACCCCTGCCTTGCCCCATTCAATGGCCATGGATTTGACCATCCCTTCCAGCGCATGTTTCGAGGCGCAATAGACCGCCCGGTCGATCCCGCCCACATGCCCCATCTGGCTGGAGATATGGATGATCGACCCGGGCCTGCCCGCAGACATCAACGCCTTCGCCGCACAAGCCGAAAGGAAATAGGCGCCACGCAGGTTCACGTTCATCACCGCGTCGAAATCCTTTGGCGTGGTTTCGATCGCCGGGGAATGACGCGCGAGACCCGCCGAATTGATCACGATGTCGAAAGGTTCTGCAAAGGCCACCTCGAGTGCCGCGACATCGGTCTGGTCCAGCGGCAGCGCCTCCACCGACCAACCTTGCGCCGCCATCGCACCCGTGGACGCCGCAAGCGCCTCAGCCCGGCGCGCGGCACAGGCCACATGCGCCCCCGCCTCGGCCAGCGCCACGGCGCAGCCCAGACCAATGCCGGAGGAGGCCCCCGTCACCAATGCGCGTTTCCCGGTCAGATCGAAGGAAGGCGTCCTCGGCAAATCGCTCACAGGGCCACCCCTGTCTCGGGATCGAAGCCGACCCGCGCCTTGTTGAACTCACGCATCCGCGCAAGGACGTCGACCCCGATCTGGTCATACATGTGCAACAGATCCACCAGCACCCAGTTTTCCCGGATCAGCCCGTTTTCCAGCCGCCAGAAATCCAGACTGCGCATCGCGATCTTCTTGCCGACGGGCGCAATGCCCAGCCAGCCGCCATGGGTGATCGTCTGGTACATGTCCGGCCATCCGGTCACCGCCGCGTAATTGCGGTCACCGAAGAAGTGATACTCGATCTCGTCCACGTATTTCCCCCGGTCCGGCATGGCACTGAGGAAAGGGATCTGGTGCCAGTTACGAAAGCCCTCTATCCCGCGCCCGGTGCCGATGCCCGAGGGACCATACCATGACATGCGCGCATGCCAGAAGCGCTGCATTTCCATCACTTCCGGCCCACCTTGCGACGGATGCCGCTTCATGTGCTCCAGCATATCGATGATATGTTGGCAGGTCGACTGCCCTTCCTTGACTTCATATGGCCCGGGAACCAGCCCGTCACAGGTCGCAGGCCCCGGCACATGCCACTCCCGCCCCAGGCTGGGGCTCATCGGCCAGGCCCGGGCCTGCATCATCACCTCCGGCAGGTCCCAGAGCGCCTGCATCTCGATGATCCTGCCATTCTCGAAGCGATAGAACTCGTGAAACCGCATGTGCACCACATGGCCCGTGGGCGGTATGTCCAACCAGGGTGCGCGAAAGACACCGGTGTAATAGCCTCCGCAGCCGACCCAATCAGCCCCTTCCGGCGTCGGGCCTCCCATCACGATATGGTCGCGTCGCTCCAGATCTGGCCAGGCCTTGAACAATGGCGCGTAGACCTGCTCAAGATAGGCATCGACGCCGCGGATCGTCTCGAAGGGAAAGGTCAGGTTGAAGACCACGTCCGGCGCGCAAACAGCGTTCAACGCGCTGCGCAGTGCCTCAAGATCGAAATCATACATCGCGGCCCGCAAGGGTGCGATAGTGCTCTTGTGCTGTGAGTGGCGGTCCATGGTTTCTCCTGGCTCGAAATATCCCGGGGGTCCGGGGGCTGGCCCCCGGCCTGCACCACCCTACTCCGCCGCGTCCCGTGCGGGCGCCGCCGCCCCGTAAGGCACATTCACCCCGCCGTACCGCCGCACCCGCAGATTGCACTGCTCGGCATGCCCCACGAACCCCTCCAGAATGCAAAGCCGCGAGCCATAGGCGCCGATCTCCGCGGCGGCCGCATCGGTCAGGATCTTCTGGTAGCTGTGGGTCTTCAGGAACTTGCCGACCCAGAGCCCGCCAGTGTAGCGCCCGGCCTTCTTCGTAGGCAGCGTGTGGTTGGTGCCGATCACCTTGTCACCATTGGCCACATTGGTCCGCGCGCCCAGAAACAAGGCACCGTAGCAGGTCATCTTCTCGAGAAACCAGTCGTCGCGGTCGGTCATCACCTGCACGTGCTCAGAGGCGATGTCATCGGCCACGGCCAACATCTCCTCATAGGTATCGCAATGGATCACCTCGCCATAGTCCTCCCAGCTCACGCGTGCCGTGTCGGCGGTGGGCAGGATCTTTAGAATACGGACGATCTCGGCCATGGTTTCCTCGGCCAGTTTGCGCGAATTGGTCACAAGCACCGCAGGCGAGTTGTAGCCATGCTCCGCCTGACCCAGCAGATCGGTGGCGCAGATCTCCGCATCCACGGTCTCATCCGCGATCACCATCGTCTCCGTGGGTCCAGCGAAAAGATCGATGCCCACGCGCCCGAAAAGCTGCCGCTTGGCTTCAGCCACATAGGCGTTGCCGGGTCCCACGATCATGTGCACGGGTTCAATCGTGTCAGTGCCGAGCGCCATCGCGCCCACTGCCTGAATACCGCCCATCACATAGATCTCATGTGCGCCGCCAAGGTGCATCGCGGCAATGACACCGGGGTTGGGCTTGCCCTTGAAGGGCGGGGTGCAGGCGATGATGCGGGGCACTTTCGCCACGCTCGCCGTCGCCACGGACATATGCGCCGAAGCCACCATCGGAAACTTGCCGCCGGGCACGTAGCAGCCCACGGATTGGACGGGAATGTTCTTGTGACCGAGGATCACGCCCGGCAGCGTCTCCACCTCGATGTCCAGCATGCTGTCGCGCTGCGCCTGCGCGAAGGCGCGCACCTGCGCCTGGGCAAACTTGATATCAGCAAGCTCGCGCGGGGTGAGCTGCGCGATGAGATCATCGATTTCCTGCTGGCTCAACTTGAAGCTCGCCGGGGAATAGTTGTCGAACTTTTCCGACAATTCGCGTACGGCCACATCGCCGCGCGCCTCGATATCCGCGAGGATCGCCTCGACCGACGCCCGTGTTTTTGCGTCGTCCTCCGCGCGTTCCGACGCCGGTTTGCCGGTCTTCAAATAGGTGACTGCCATCTCTTCCTCCTCAACCGCCCGGGCGCGGCGGTGCCTTCTCGCCCCGGTCAAAGGCTTCCCAGCCCTCGCCTTTGAATACATCAATCCCGAGCTGTGCCAGGACATGGGGGAAATCGACCATGACCCAGTTGTCGGTGATCCTGCCGTTCCCGACCTTCCAGAAATCCATGTACCGAATCTCCACCCGTTTGCCGGTGGCGGCCACGCCCATGAAAGTGCCGGAGTGCGTGGCTTCCTGCCGACCGAAGGCTGCGGCCCATTCCCCCATGAAAAGCCGCGCCTCGTCGATGCAGACCTTGTCGGAGAAGGCTGCCTGGAACGGGCGCTGCCAGTTGTCCTGGAACTCCTTCAGGCCATTCTTGGTGCCGCAGCCCTGATTGCCCATCCAACGGAAATCCTCCGCGAAGAAGGCGCCGATGTCGTCGATGCGGTGATCGTTGAGGCCGTCGACCATGCCTTCGATCAACGCACGCGTGACGGCGGTCTTGCTCATGTCGGTGTCGCGACTGAGGCGTGCCTGTTCGGGCCGTGATCCTTTCATGGCAGAAGTCCTCGCATCTTCGGGGCGGCGGGAGCCTCCGGCGGGGATATTTGGGGCCAAAAGAAGGGCTGTGTCATCCTTTCACGGCTCCCGCGGTGAGGCCTGAGACGATCTGGCGCTGGAAGACCATGACCAGAAGGAAGAGGGGCGCGGTGATGGAAACGGCGGCGGCCACGGCCTCGACCTGATCGGTGGTCGTGGTCTCGCGGTTGAAATAGCCGGCGATGGCGGGAACCATGGTCTGGTTCTGCGCGTCGAGCAGCAGTGAGGTCACGAGAAAATCGTTGTAGCCCAGCAGGAAGCTGAAGAGGCCGGTGGTAATGACGCCGGGCCACATGACCGGCATGATCACCCTGCGGAAGGCCTGAAAATGCGAGCAGCCGTCGACCCGCGCCGCCTCGTCGAGTTCCGCGGGAATGTTCTGGAAGAAGCTGCGCAACATCCAGATGGTGAAGGGCTGGTTGATCGAGACGAGCACTGCGATCACCGCCCAGGGCTGGCCATAGAGGGTGGGGGCGCCTTCGCCGAAGATCGGGCGCAGGATTTCCGAGGAATTGATGAAAACCGGCAGATAGCCCGCCACCAGCACCGAGTGCGGCAGGGCCCGGAAGATCAGCGCGAGGATCAGCAGCCAGAAGGCCAGATCCGAGCCCGAGCGTGCGAGACCGTAGCCTGCAAGCGTGCCGACCGTGAGTGAGATGGTGACGACGCCCGCCGTGACCAGCATGGAATTGAGAAAATTCCGGTAGAATTCGTTCTCGGCCCAGACCGCGACGTAATGTTCCGTCGTCAAACCGAGGATCGGGCGGCCAAGCGGGCCGAGGATGCTGTTCAGCGCGGCAAGAACGAGCGGCAGAAGACCGAAGAAGACCAGCAGGAACGTGAGCGCATAGACCAGCGCCCCGACGATCCAGCCGAGCGCGATCAGGCCAGGCGGTGTCCATGCCTTCACCAGTCCGGGCAGGCGGGTGAAGGCCCAGCGGATGGCGAAGAAGAGCACGACAAGGCCGAACAGGATGTCCACGACCGACAAACCGTCGCCTTGGGCCACGGTCGCGGGGCCGGTAATTACGTCCCAGGCGCTGGCGGCAAAAGCGTCGACGGGAGATTTGAAACTCATCACCGCGATCCAGAAGATCGGGAATGCGGCCAGAAGGCACCAGAAGGCGAGAAAGGTTCCGGAGGAGAGGCGCAGCGCGAGGGATTGCTGCATGGCCTTGGGCGTGGACATCAGTGCGCACTCCCCTTGTGGTCGCGCCAGGTACGGCGCAGCGGCAGAATGAGCAGGAAGACGATGCCGATCATCGTGAGCATGGCCGAGGCCGAGGCGCGGGAGATCGCGCGGTTGCCCGCATCATCCGGCGTCAGGAAGTCATAGGTGAGCCATTGCAGCGAGATCACATGCGCCTGGCTACGGAAGCCCACGATCTCCTCGAAGACGCGGTAGCAGTCCATCAGATGGATGAGGGCGATGAAGATGATCAGTGGCATCAGATGCGGGATGATCACGTGGCGCAGGCGCTCCCAGCGGCTGGCCCCGTCGATCACGGCGCTTTCCAGCGTGTCCATGTTCACGGTCTGCAGCCCCGCGTAGAAAATCACGAAGGCGAAGGGCGCCACGTGCCAGACCCGGTAAAAGTACATCAGAACCTCGATGGTCCAGCTTTGGGCGAACATGGCGATGTCCTGCCCGCTCCAGCGCTCCATTGCCACGGTGAGGATGCCATCGCCGACAAAGAGCCAGTAGATCGACAGCGAGCCGATCACCGGCGTGATGATGAAGGGCAGGAGCGAGATGAAGATCACCGGGCCACGGATCGCGCGTGCGGCGTTGTTGACCGCCAGCGCGATCATCAGCCCGACGCCGATCACCAGCGGCAGTGTCAGGAGCGTGAAGGAAAGGGTGAAGCGCAGCGCCTTCCAGAAGTCGATCTGCAGGATGTCACCCCATTGACCAGAGCGGATCGCCTCGCCCACCCTGTCCAGTTGCAGCACCGAGCGGTAGCTTTGCAAACCGATCCATTCGGTCCGGGTCATGACCTTGCCGTTCTCGTCGAGCACTGGAACGGTCTTGATCTCGGTCACGCAGGTCTGGGTCAGAAAGCCCGGGGTGCAGGTTTCGACCTCGACCTGTTCGAGCACGTTCTGGGTGTTCTGGAAGCTCTGGATGAAAACGGAAACCAGCGGCGCCGCAATGAACAGCATCATCATGAAGATCGACGGGCCGACAAAAGCAGCGAATGTCTTGAATTTCATGGGCCGGTCCTCGCGGGTTCCGTGGATACTCAGGCGTCAGGGTGTTCTTGCGCACCGCACGGAGTTCATGCTGTGCGCAAAGCAACGGCGGCAATGGTACCGGCCGGGACAGACCCGGCCGGCAAAGGTGTCACTGCATCACGCCCGCTTCCCTGGCGGAGGTCGTGTAGCTTGCTTCGATGGCCGCGAGGGTCGCTGCGGCGTCACGCTCTCCCGTCAGGAAGGCGGGGATCTCGTTGCCGAGTGCTGTATGCAGAAGGCCCATCTGGGTCGTGGAAGGATAAGCCGGTGGCGGGGTCGGCGCGGTCGCAGTCTGCACCGTTCCCAGCGCCACTTCGCCCGGCACATAGCCGGGGATCAGCCAGATCGCGGCATCGTTGTTGGCCTTGACCATCTCCTCGTCGAGCCCTTCCATCGCGACCCGGAAAGCGGCGTCCGCTTCCTCGTCGGAGATGTTGGTCGCGATCACGATACCGTCCCACCAGAGTGTCGTGGCCGGCGCACCGCCCGGCACGGCCATCGGGGCGGCGGCCATCTTCACCTTGCCGACCACCTGGCTTTCGGCGGCATCATCCATCGCACCTGCGCGGCTGGCCCAGAGGTTGGCCATGGCGATCTTGCCCTGCTGGAACTGCTGCTGGACATAGGTGCTGTCGCTGACGAGAACTTCGGGGTCCATGTACTGGAGCCCCTCTTTCATCATTTCGAGCGCCTTGAGGCCCGCCTCGGAGTTCACGGCCGTGGAATTGTCATCGTTGAAATATGTACCGCCGAAACCGGGGTACATGTTCACGAACTCCTGCGCGAGGTTCCAGCCCGAGGCCATCGTGGCACCGAGCGGATAGTCGACCACACCAGCTTCCTTGATCTTGGCAGCAGCGGCGTAGACCTCGTCCCAGGTGGTCGGCACGGCGATGCCGAGATCGGCAAGAATGTCCTCGCGGTACATCAGGTGCTGTGTGTTCACCATCATCGCGATGGCCATGATCTGGCCGTTGACACGGATGAGTTGGTTCGGCGCGAGGTTCTGGCCGTATTTGGTCACCAGGTCATCGAGCGGCCGGATGGTGCCTGCGTTCAAAAGCGGCGTGATGGTGCCGTTTGACACCCCGCCGATTTGATAAAGCGCCGGGCTCGCCTCGAAGGCCGCCGGCTGTTTGGTGCGGAATTCCTGGTCGAGCTCGGCCTGGAAATTCCCGCATTCGGCCATGGCGTCGGTCACGGCTTTCCAGGCCTCGAACCCGGCGCTGAGCGATTTCAGCGGCACGGTATTCTCGAAGGCGCAGGCCGCCCAAGCCCCGCTGCCCAGAAGCGAGATCGCTCCCGCCAGTGCGATTTTCTTCAGAAACATGTGCAAACTCCCTGTTGCAGTTGTTCGGATGCATCTTGCAAGGCTGCACCCTTTTTTGGCCCCGTCACCGGGGGATCGAATGTCTCAGGCCGTGGGTATTCTCGCCCCGCTTATCGTGTCGAAGAGGTGGCAGATCGCCACCGGTACGGTGAAGGAGACTGTCTCGCCGATCTCCGCACGGAAATCCTTGTGCGCCTTGACGGAGACCAACTCGCCGCCCGCGCGCACCGTCAGCATCGTGGCATCCCCAAGCAGTTCGATGGTGTAGATCGGCGCGGTGATCTGACCTTCGCCGTCGGCAAGCGCCGCATCCTCGGCGCGAAACCCCAGCGTCACCGACCCGTCAGGCCCGCTGAGGCCCGAGATCGCGACATTCCTGCCGGTGAAGGTGCCGCCGTTCAGTTCGCCGTTCATCAGGTTCATCGCGGGGCTGCCGATGAAGCTCGCCACGAAGGTGTTGGCGGGATTGTCGTAGATGTCCGTGGGTGTTCCGACCTGCTGCACCTTGCCCTGCTTCATCACCACGACCCGGTCCGCGAGCGTCATGGCCTCGATCTGGTCATGTGTCACGTAGACTGTCGTGACCTTCAGTTCATGACGAAAGGTTCTTGATCTGCGCCCGGGTCGACACCCGCAACTTGGCATCGAGGTTCGACAAGGGTTCGTCCATCAGGAAGACATTGGGTTCGCGCACGATGGCGCGCGCCAGTGCCACCCGCTGACGCTGCCCGCCTGACAGCTCCGCGGGCTTGCGGTGCAGGAAGTCGTCGAGTTCCACCATCGCGGAGGCACGCCGCACCCGCTCGTCATGCTGCGCCTCGGGCACCTTGCGCACCTTGAGCGGGAAACGAATGTTCTCATAGACGTTCATGTTGGGGTAAAGACCGTAGGACTGGAAGACCATCGCCACATCGCGGTCCTTGGGGTCGAGATCGTTCACGACCTTGCCGTCGATCAGGATTTCGCCTTCGCTGGCATCCTCTAGACCTGCGATCATGCGCATCGTGGTGGTCTTGCCGCAGCCCGAGGGCCCCAGCAGCACCAGAAACTCGCGGTCCGCGATCGTCAGGTTGAAGTTGTCCACCCCGACGAAACTGCCCCAGCGTTTGTTGATGTTGCGCAGTTCGATCTCAGCCATGACACCCCCGGCCTCCCTGTGCACCGACAGGAACATCCCAACGCTAGACACCGGTACGGGCCTTTGGCAAGCAAATTTTGCACACGCGTGCAAAATCGGGAGTGCCGTCGTTTCGAAGGAATGCGGTGACGGCGCACCATTGAACTGCGCACCCGCAACACTGCGCGACTTGATTGCTTTCGGGAACAAAACCGCAGGGTGGCGGCGTGGCAATCGAAACTTCATTGTCTGCGCAATGCCTTGAGACATCACTTTGCCTCAGCTTCAGGATGGTGGGCAGACCAGACGACAGGCGAAGTCGCAGCGTTTCTTCTGATCGATCCTCTGCCAGAAGAAGTCTCTTCAAACGCACGCAAACTGAGGCGAGCGTTCTTGCGAGATCGCCCGCATCAGGCGAATCAATCCGTGACCGCTCCGGATGATTGCCCTGTTTAGGCGTCGCGAAACCCGTCGCGTCAACTCGGTTTCATGCATCCGGCGCCCAAGCATTCCGCGCATGGGCCTTTGGAGCGAGCTTTCCGCGTTCCTTCATCAGACCCTCATCAGAAGAACGCCTGAATCCCCGTCTGCGCCCGCCCAAGGATCAGCGCGTGCACATCATGGGTGCCCTCGTAGGTGTTGACCGTCTCAAGGTTCATCATGTGACGGATCACCTGGAATTCGCCGCTGATCCCGTTGCCGCCATGCATGTCGCGGGACATCCGCGCAATGTCGAGCGCCTTGCCGCAGTTGTTGCGCTTGACGATGCTGATCATCTCCGGCGCGGCCTTGGCCTCGTCCATCAGACGCCCGACCTGCAGCGATGCCTGCAGGCCCAAAGAGATCTCCGTCATCATGTCCGCGAGTTTCTTTTGAAAAAGCTGCGTGCCGGCCAGCGGCTTGCCGAACTGGTGCCGGTCTAGCCCGTATTGACGCGCGGCGTGCCAGCAGAACTCGGCGGCCCCCATGACGCCCCAGCTGATGCCGTAGCGCGCGCGGTTCAGACAGCCGAAGGGCCCCTTGAGCCCTTCCACATGCGGCAGCAATGCCTCCTCGCCGACCTCAACCCCTTCCATGACGATCTCGCCGGTCACGGAGGCGCGCAGCGACAGCTTGTTGCCGATCTTGGGCGCGGAGAGACCGTTCATGCCCTTCTCGAGGATGAAACCGCGGATCTTGCCGCCATGCGCTTCGGACTTGGCCCAGACCACGAAGACATCGGCGATGGGCGCATTGGATATCCACATCTTGGAGCCGGTGAGCTTGTAGCCATTGGCGGTCTTGACCGCGCGGGTCTTCATGCCGCCGGGGTCGGAGCCCGCGTCGGGTTCCGTGAGGCCGAAACAGCCGATCCAGTCGCCCGCGCAGAGCTTCGGCAGGTATTTGCGCCGCTGCGCTTCGGAGCCGTAGGCATAGATCGGATAGATCACCAGCGAGGACTGCACCGACATCATCGAGCGGTAGCCGGAATCGACCCGCTCGATCTCCCGCGCCACGAGACCATAAGAGACATAGGAGCCGCCGAGCCCGCCGTATTCCTCTGGGCAGGTTACACCCAGAAGCCCCATGTCGCCCATCTCGCGGAAGATGCCCGCTTCGGTCTTCTCGGTGGCATAGGCCTCAATGATGCGCGGTTGCAGCTTTTCCTGCGCGTAGGCTTGCGCGCTTTGCCGGATCATCCGCTCCTCTTCGGACAGCTGATCATTCATCCGGAACGGATCGGACCAATCGAACTTTCCAAGATCGGGTGCGTCCTTGGCTTTGAGAACTGGTGTTTCGACATTCATGGCATGGCCTTTCGATCACGATGGGTGCGCTGGGACTTCGCAGGATTTGGCCGCATTATTGCAAATTGCGAGGCGAAAGACTAACGATGCTTTGTCCTGCCACTCATGAGAAAAACTCATATGATTGCGCCGCGCCGCTACCTGCCGTCGGTCTCCGCCCTTCTCGCCTTGGAGGCCGTGGCCCGGCTGGGCAGTGCTACGGAAGCGGCGCGCGAGCTGGACCTCACGCAAAGCGCCGTCAGCCGGCAACTCAAGACCCTCGAAGCGCAACTGGGCGTCACGCTGATCCTGCGGCAGGGACGCGGGCTGATCCTCAGCGCGGAAGGCCGCAGCTATGTCGATGAGATACGCCTGATCCTGCACCGGCTGGCGCAAGCCTCGGTCACAGTGGGCACCAATGCGGCCGGCGGCACACTCAATCTTGCGATCCTGCCGGCCTTCGGGATGCACTGGCTGGCGCCGCGGCTGCGGGATTTCGCGCGCCGGCACCCGGAGGTGACGGTGAACCTGTCCACCCGCCTCGCGCCCTTCGATTTCCGCGCCAGCACCTTTGATGCCGCCATCCATTTCGGACGGGCGGATTGGCCTGGCGCGGGTCATCTGCCGCTGCTGCCGGAAATCGTGGTGCCGGTCTGCGCGCCGGGGCTGATGCACAGCCCGCTGGAAAACCCCGTGGACATTCTCGGCTTCGACCTTTTGCACCTCGACACGCGCCCGCGAGGTTGGGCAAGGTGGCTGCGCGCCGTGGGGCTGCCGGACCGCCCTCGGCAGGGGATGGTGTTCGACCAGTTCTCCACCATGGCCCAGGCGGCGATTCACGGGCTGGGAATCGCCTTGCTGCCGACCTTCGTGGCGGAGCCATACCTGTCGGAGGGGCAGCTTGTGCTCGCCTCTGCGCGCACATCGGAGAGTATCGGGAGCTATTATCTCGTCTGGCCACAGGATCGCCCCGAAACCAAGGCAATGGCGTCCTTCCGCGAATGGCTTGCAGAACAGGCGAATACACCTCAGGAGCCATCCCCCTGATCTTGGTGAAGTCGTAAATACGCCTTATTCACAAGGGATTGTGCGGAAATCAGAAACACTCTGTATGCGCCCCGATTGCCCCCGGCAGGTCATTGGCTTGGCCAAATTCAGACCCATTTGACCTCTAGAAAAGTCGTATCTGCTGATTGGGTGGGACCGATCGAAGGACTGTCGTTTTGCTGCTCGAACACGCGTCTACAGTTGTCTTGTTAACCTTCGCGTCGGTTCCATTCATCACAGGTTCCGCGCGGGCGGAGGAACACATCGTCATGATCCTGGGGTCTGCCTATTTTCCCCAGACGACCGCTGTAGCAAGCGGAGACACGGTACGTTTCGTGAACGTGAGCGGCACCACACATGTTGTAACGAGTAAGGCAAACCTATGGACCACGGGCCCGATCGGAGAGGGTGAGGAAATCATCATCGCTGTGACGCCCGAAATGACCGGCGGATTTACCGGTCAGGCCGAAAAGGAGATTGAAGGTCAGTTCGATTTCGTCCGCGCACCTTTCAAGAACTGAGTTTTGAGTTTACGGTAACGAGTAACGGCCTCACCCTCGGGTGGGGCCATTTTTTTCAGACTTGCAGCGGGTCGATCAGGCGCGGGCCTGAAGCCCGGTTGGAATTCACCGCCCGGTCCACGCGGTACATGTCGAGCGCATCCTCGGGGGCGGCGCGCATCAGTACGGCGGCACCGTGCCCCGCTTCGCCAAGCCAGAGCGGCCAGTCGTCGGAGGCAAGGACCACCGGCATCCTGTGGTGGACGGTCGCAATGCGTTCATTCGCCGCCGTTGTGACAATCGCGCAGCACCGCAGAGTCTCGCCTTCGGGACCGGTCCAGTCCTGCCAGACCGCAGCCATCACGAGCGGCTGTTCGGTCGGCGGGATAAATGTACCAGGGATCACGCGCGCCATCTTGCGCCTTGGTCCATTCATAAAAACCATCTGCCACGACCAGCGCCCTCCGGTGCCGCACGGCATCGCGGAAGGCAGGCTTTTCCGCGATGGTCTCGGAGCGCGCGTTGATCAGCAGGGGTCCAGCGTTGGTGGCCTTGTACCAGCGCGGCAGGAAGCCCCAGCGCATCGCAACGAGACGCCGCGCGCCCGCCTCACCCGCCACCACGACATGGATATTCGTCGTGGGACAGACATTGTAGTTCGGCACCTCCGGCAAATCGTTGTCGGGCTGGGCCGCAAAAAGCTGCGCCATCGCATCGCTGGGCAGGGTAATGGCGAAACGTCCGCACATCGCCTCACGCCTGCCTGCGCGTTTCAGCGTTTGAAGGTCGGCTGCGCCCGGTTCGCACCGGGCGCACAAGGGGTCCGGCCCTCACGGGCTACTTGGCCGTGATCCGGCCATCGAGGTAGGGCTGGTAAGGCGCATTGGCCGCCATGAACTCGGCGGTGACATCGGCGAGATCGGGACCGAAGTCATAGGCATTCTCGGCGGTCTCGAACATGTCATAGCCGTCGCCGCCATTGCGCACGTAGTTATTCGACACCACGCCGTAGACCTTCTCGAGATCGATGGGCGCACCGCCTACCATAACGTCGCTGATCCGGCTACCGGCGGGTTGCGAGACGTCGAAGGTGTAACTCATGCCCGCCACTTGCGGGAAGCGCCCCGCGCCTTCTTCATGCTCGCTCACGCCATTCTCAAGCGCCGCGACAATGGTGGCCCCGGTGACCTGGAAAGTGCTGAGCGTGTTCTGAAACGGCAGCACGGTCAGCACCTCGCCCATTGTCACCTCGCCCGCGTCGATGCTCGAGCGTATGCCGCCGCCGTTCTGGATCGCGATCTCGATACCCTGATCCTTCACCCGGGCAAGCATCGCATCGGCGATCAGGTTGCCCATGGCGCATTCCCTGGCCCGGCATTCTTCGCGCACACCGATGATCTCGGTCGCGGTTTCGGCCACGACCTTGTTGCGGATTTCTTCCAGCGGTGCCGCTGCTTCGGCAATGCGCGCCTCGGTCGCAGGGTCCTTGGCCACTGCGGCGTCGATGATGATCGGCTCGCCCGTGGCAGCGGTCACATTGCCCGCGTCATCGAAGGTCACGTTCAATTCGCCCAGAAACTTGCCGAAAGCATAGGCCTGCACGATGGCCGTGCTGCCCACCATGGTCGGATAGGGGCCGTCCGCGCCTTCGACCGAATTCGACAGCAGCGAGTTCGAATGCCCCCCGACAATCACATCGACACCAGTCGTCTCGGCGGCCACGCGCTGGTCCGTGCGGTAGCCGGAATGGCTCAGCACGATGATCTTGTTCACACCTTCTGCTGTCAGCTTGTCCACCTCGCCCTGCACCGCGGCGACAGGGTCGGAGAAGGTGATGTTCGGGCCCGGTGAGGCCAGTTCGTCGGTGTCCTCCGGCGTCAGGCCGATCAGGCCGAGTTTCTCGCCGCCGCGCTCGATGACGATGGATTTCGCCAGCGTGTCTGCCAGCAGCGGTTCGGCCGAGACATCGGCATTGGACATCAGCACCGGAAAGGTCACCGCATCCATGAAGCCGCGCAGCACTTCCGGGCCGTCGTCGAATTCGTGGTTGCCCACGGTCATCGCGTCGTATCCCATCTTGTTCATCATCTCGGCCGCCAGCGCGCCCTTGTAGTAGGTGTAGAACAGGGTGCCCTGGAACTGGTCGCCGCCATCGACCAGAATAGAATTGTTCGACCGCGCCCGCGCGTCGGCAATCGCGGTGACAAGACGCGCAGAACCGCCGAAGCATTCGCCGGCGGCATCGTCTTCGGCCGAACACCCGCTGTCGAACTTGCTGATTGGCTCGAAACGCGCATGAAAATCGTTGGTGTGCAGAATGGTCAGGTTGTAGTCCGCAGCGGCCATGCCGCCAGTCAACGCCAGACCGGCAGTGCTGAGCAGGAATCGTTTCATGGTGTTTCCCCTTGTTCCCATTGTTCTGCGGTATCGTGACCTTCCCGGCGGATTGTGACAAGCCTGCTTTTCATGCGGCAGACCACCGGTCGCTTTCGGTCGGGGCGTCAGACCGAGGAGGCTTGCGCCAGAGGGGTTGCGCGCGTGCACTTGACCAGACGCCGCCCGGCAGGCAAGAGCACCGGCATGATGATATTCAAGATACTGCGCGCCGATGAATGGGCGCTGCTGCGCTCCTCCGGCGAGACCGAAGGCGCGCCGATCGATGTGGCCGATGGCTACGTGCATTTTTCCACTGCCACGCAAGCACCCGAAACCGCCGCGAAGCATTTCGCCAGCGAAGATGGGCTGATGCTCCTCGCGCTGGATACGGATCGTCTTGGGCCCGCGCTCAAGTGGGAGTGCTCGCGCGGCGATCAGCTCTTTCCGCATCTTTACGCGACGCTCAAGCTGGAAGATGTCATCTGGGCACAGCCGTTGCCGCTTGTGGATGGGGTTCATTTCTTTCCCGCGGGCCTCGAAGAGGCAGCGCAGTGAGTTTGCCCGCCGCATGAAACGGGTGCTGGAGCAAGCGGGCCTCGCGGCGCTGCGCCGGATCGACCCGGAAACCGCACATGGCCTTGCGTTAAAGGCGCTGCGGGCGGGGCTGGGGCCACGCGGCGGGCCGGTCACGTCGGCACGGTTGAAATGCACGCTGGCGGGCATGTCGCTGGCCAATCCGGTGGGCCTGGCTGCAGGGTTCGACAAGAATGCCGAAGCCATCGGGCCGCTGTCGCAGGCGGGTTTCGGTTTCATCGAGGTGGGGGCGGCGACGCCCGAGCCGCAGGCGGGCAATCCGCGCCCGAGGCTCTTTCGGCTGAGCGAGGACCGGGCCGCGATCAACCGTTTCGGTTTCAACAATGATGGAATGCGGGCGATCGGCGCGCGCCTCGCAGCGGCGGACGCGCAGGTACCGCTCGGCATCAATCTCGGCGCCAACAAGACCAGCCCCGACCGGGCTGCGGATTTCGCGCAGGTCATGGCGCACCTCGGGCCACATGTGCAGTTCGCCACGGTCAATGTCTCCTCGCCGAATACCGAAAAGCTGCGCGATCTGCAGGGGCCTGCGGCGCTCGCTGCCTTGCTCGACGGCGTGATGCAGGTGCGCGGCACGACGCCGGTGTTCCTGAAGATCGCCCCCGATCTTTCGGCGCAGGAGATCGCGGATATTGCCGCCGTGGCGCGCGACGCGAAGATTGACGCGATCATCGCCACCAACACGACGCTGGCGCGCGACGGGCTCCACGGCCCGCACAAGGCGGAGACGGGCGGACTTTCTGGCCAGCCGCTTTTCGAACGCTCGACGCGGGTTCTCGCGCAGCTCGCAGCGCAGTGCGACATCCCCCTGATCGGGGTCGGCGGCGTGGGATCGGCGGATCAGGCCTATGCCAAGATCTGCGCCGGGGCCTCGGCGGTCCAACTCTACACGGCTCTGGTCTACGGTGGCCTGTCGCTGGTGGCAGACATCGCGCGGGGTCTTGACCGACTGCTCGCGGCGGACGGTTTTGCGACGGTCGCCGAGGCCGTGGGCTGCAAGCGCGGCGACTGGCTTTAGGAGCGGCCTTCGGTCTGTGCCTCAAGCGCCGGATAGCGCAGGCCCAGCGTGACGCCGCGCGCCACGAAGGAGATCAGAAGTGCCAGCCAGAGCCCGTGGTTGCCCATGACCGGCAGCAGGATCAGGATCGCCACCCAATAGATCACGAAGCTGAGCGCCATCATGTTGCGCATGTCGCGGCTGCGCGTGGCGCCGATGAAGATGCCGTCGAGCATCCAGGCCGCACAGCCCAGAAGCGGAGCCGCGACCATATAGGGCAGGAACTCGCGCGCGACGCGCTGCACGTCTGCGTCCTTGGCCATCACGTCGATGATCCAGCCCCCCGCAAGCGCGAATGCCGCGGCCATTGCGACGCAGATAGCCAATCCCCAGGTCGAAGTGACAAACGCGCTGCGCCGCACATAGGCGCGGTCGCCCCGCCCGATGGCCCGCGCGATCAGGGTTTCAGCGGCGAAGGCGAAACCGTCCATCGCGTAGGCGGTGATATACATGAACTGGATCAGCACTTCGTTGGCGGCCAGCGTTACATCGCCAAAGCGCGCCCCGATGAAGACGAAGGACGAAAAGATGATCATCAGCATCAGCGAACGCAGCAGGATGTCGGTGTTCAGAAGCGCCATGCGGATGAGCTTGGCGCGCTCAAAGATGCGCGGCCACTCGCGCCAGGCGGGGTGAGTGAAAGCGCCGCGACAGAACCACAGTCCCAGCCCCGCGCCGGTGATTTCTGCGATGACGGTGGCCACGGCCACGCCCGGCACCCCCCAGTCGAAGACCAGCACGAAGAGAAGATCGAGCAGGATGTTGACCCCGTTCATCACCAGTTGCACCCAGAAGACGCCCGCGGTGCGCTCCATCGCCACCAGCCAGCCCGTGAGCGCATAGACGGCGATGGCGGCAGGCGCGGTCCAGATGCGGATGGTGAGATAGGTATAGGCGAGGCTTTCGACTTCCTCGCTCGCCGGAGCGAGGCGCAACGCTCCCCAGAAGATCAGAGGTTGCAGCAGGATCAGGAGCGCGCCGCCTGCGATAGCGACCAGCAAAGCGCGCGTCAGCCAGGCGGAAACCTCTGCCGTGTCCCCTGCCCCTTCGGCCTGGCCCACCAGCCCGACGGTACCCATGCGCAGGAAACCGAAGATCCAGTAGACCGTCGAGAGCACGATTGCCCCGAGCGCCACGGCACCGATTGGGGCGGCCTCGCCCATCTGCCCCACCACGCCCACGTCCACCGCCCCGAGGATCGGCACGGTGGCGTTCGAGAGCACGATGGGCAGGGCGATTCTGAGCACCCGGCGGTGCGTGACGGCTGCCCGCGCAGCGGCGACGCTGTCAGTCACGCTGTAGCGGCATCAGGAAATGCCCCGTGGCCTGGGCAAAGAGCCGCGCGCGATTGTCCTGCCAGGCCTCCACATGCACGGAGGCATAGCGCCGGCCGGAACGGTTGATGCGCGCACGCGCATAGGCATCGCGCGGCAGGCCCGAGCGGAGGTAATCGGTGGAGATGTCGATGGTCTTGGGCAAGCGCGGCAACCCGCCATCCGCCAGACGCTCGGCATCGATCGCACCCGATTCAATATCTTCCCAGAGATAGCTCCAGCTGAGCGTTATGATCGCCGTGACTTCGAGGAATGCCGCCGTCACCCCGCCATGGATGGCCGGCAACAGCGGATTGCCGATGAGCTTTTCGTTGAAAGGCAGGATGCCGGTCAGCTCATCGCCCTTGCGCTCGAACTGGATGCCCAGATAGCGGATATAGGGCACGCCCTCCACAAGAGCGCGCAACGTGGTGTCGCGCCGCTGCTTGATCACCTGAACGGGTTCAGGACGACGACGCGGCTCTTTCATCGAATACCCTCCACGGTAAAGGCGCCGGTTGCCGCGGCCACCGGCTTGTCCTGATCCTCGTCGCTCGCGGTCGCGCGCACGAAGGCCACCGATCGGGTGACGTGATAGCAGGTCGCCGTGGCGGTGATTGCCTGTCCCGGCGTCGCCGCGCGCATGTAGTCTATGCGCAGGGCGATCGTCGCCGTGCTGCCCGAGTTGGCGGGATGGCTCATCACCGCCGCACCGCAGCAAGTATCCATCAGCGCCGAGACCGCACCGCCGTGCAGCACGCCGGTCTCCGGATCGCCGATCAGCGCGGGATCATAGGGCATGACGATCGTCGCCGTGCCCTCGCCCATGTCGGTCAGGCGCATGCCCAGGGCCTTGCTGTGGGGGATCGCCTCGATGAACTGGCGCACAACCTGCAACTTCTTATCCATTCGGTTCTGACCTTTTGGGGAGACTCGCGCCGCCTTTATCGGCCTATCGGAGCGTCAAGGGCAAGTCGGATGCTTGCACTTGCCGCGCCCGCGTCCTAGCCTTGGGCGTGGGAGAGGAACCAGCACCATGCCAAGCGACCGCTTGACGTTCAAGGAGATGTGCGCGGCGTTCGACGTGACACCTCGCACCTTGCGCTACTACGAATACATCGAACTGCTGCAGCCGGACCGGGAAGGACGGGCGCGGTACTACGGCCCTCGGGAAAGAGCCCGGATGAAGCTGATCCTGCGTGGGCGGCGATTCGGCTTCCCGCTCGAAGACATCCGGCAATGGCTGCTGATGTATGAAAAGGGCGGCAACGACGCGCAGATGACTGCCTGGATCGCGCTTGCGGACGGGCAGTTGGACGAGTTGGCCAACCAGCGCGAGCAACTCGACGAAGCCATTCGCGAATTGAAAGATCTGCGCGACAGCGTTGCGCGGGAAGTCGCCGGAAAACCGGCCGGCTGACTTTATTTTCGGTTCCGCCTTGCGGCGGGTAGCGGACAGCGCCATCTGAGCGAAAGTCGCGCCGAGACCCCCGATGCGCGGCCCTTGGGACAGCATGGGGTCGGACACAGTGACTTCATGGACATACTCCTTATTGTCGGCGGTTTCGTCGGCCTGATCCTCGGCGGCGAATTGCTGGTGCGGGGCGCGGTTGCGGTCGCGCAACGGTTCGGGGTATCGCCCCTCGTCATCGGGCTCACGCTTGTCGGTTTCGGCACCTCGATGCCGGAACTGGTGACCAGCGTGCAGGCAGCGCTCGCCGGCGCGCCCGGCATCGCCGTCGGCAATGTAGTGGGCAGCAACATCGCCAATATCCTGCTGATCCTTGGCCTCACGGCCCTGCTGCGCCCGCTGGCCGTGTCCCGCCACAGTTTTCCGCGGGATGCCGCCGTTCTCTGCGCTGTCACGGCACTGGGCGCGGTACTCTTTCTCAACGGCACGCTGGGCCGTGGTGCGGGTCTGGTCTTTCTGGTGGCACTCGCTTGCTTTCTGATCTTCACGCTCAAGACCGGGAGCGCCGAGGATGCTGGGGCGGAGGTGCCTGAGGTTGGCATTCCGCAGAGTCTGCCGCTGTCCCTGCTCTTCCTTGTCGGCGGCTTGATCATCACCATCGTCGCCGCCCGGTTTCTGGTCATGGGTGCGGTGTCGCTCGCAGCCACCCTGGGCATGTCGGAGGCGGCGATTGGCCTGACCGTCGTTGCAGTGGGCACGTCGCTGCCGGAACTGGTCACATCGGTGATCGCGGCGCGACGCGGCCAGAGCGATATTGCGCTCGGCAACATCATCGGCAGCAACATCTTCAACATCCTCGGCATCCTCGGTGTTACCGCACTGGTGATGCCACTGGAAATCCCCGCCAGTATCGTCGCCTTCGATCTCTGGATCATGATCGCTGCAACGGCCGCTCTGGTCGGTTTCGGCTGGACCCGCTGGTCGATCAACCGCGTCGAAGGCGGCATCTTGCTGGCGGCCTACATCTTCTATGTGGGCTTTTTGCTCTCGCAGATAGGCTGAGCGACGGGCTGCGTCCCGCCCGGGAGAAAGTGACGCAACGTTCAGGTTACGTAAACATCGGCGCGTGTTGTAGCAGATCGGTCAGTGCCTATCTGTGATCCGACATGATGAGCGAGAGATGAAACGATGACCGAAGAAATCATGACGATCCGTCAAATGTGCGATGCCTTTGACGTGACCCCCCGGACCCTGCGGTTCTACGAATCCAAGGAATTGCTGTTTCCGATCCGCGACGGGCAGAAACGGCTCTTCACCAAGCGCGACCGGGCGCGTCTTAAGCTGATCCTGCGCGGCAAGCGCTTCGGGTTCAGCCTCGAGGAAATGCGCCAGCTGCTCGATCTTTACGATCTGGGCGATGCGCAGCACACCCAACTGGTCAAGACCGTCGAGATCGCGCGCAAGCGCCTCGGTGACATGGTCGAGCAGCGCGAGGCCATCGACGAGGCCATCGACGAACTCACCGAACAGCTCAAATGGGCCGAAGACATCATTGGCAGCATTCACGAAGCGAAGAACGCCGCAGAATAACCGACAAAAGAACGCAAGTTATCAGGGAGAAGCACCCATGCCCCGTTACACCGCCCCGACGAAAGACATGCAATTCGTCCTGCACGATGTTCTCAAGGTCTCGGAACAGCCCATTCCCGGCTACGAGGATCTGGAAGCGGATTTCACATCGGCCATTCTGGAGGAAGCGGGCAAGCTCGCCTCCTCCGTTCTGGCGCCGCTGAATGTCGTGGGCGACACCGAGGGCTGCAAGCTCGAGAACGGCGTGGTGCGCACGCCCACCGGGTTCAAGGAAGCCTTTGCGCAGGTCAAGGAAGGTGGCTGGCCGGGCATCGACATGCCCGAAGCATACGGCGGGCAGAACATGCCCTGCGTCATCGGATCGGCCGTGGGAGAGATGTTCTCGGGCGCCAACATGGCCTTTACCATGTACCAGGGCCTGACGCATGGGGCGGCCTCGGCCATCCTCGCGCATGGCACAGAGGCGCAGAAGGACATGTATTTGCCGAAGATGGTCGCATGCGACTGGACCGGCACGATGAACCTCACCGAGCCGCATTGCGGCACCGATCTCGGCCTGATGCGAACCAAGGCCGAACCCCAGGCCGATGGCAGCTACAAGATCACAGGGCAGAAGATCTTCATCTCCGCCGGTGAGCATGACATGTCCGAGAACATCATCCACCTCGTGCTCGCGAAAATCGTCGGCGGGCCGGAAGGCATCAAGGGCGTGTCGCTCTTCATCGTGCCGAAGTTCATGGTCAACGAGGACGGCAGCCTTGGTGCGCGCAACCCCGTCGCCGTGGGCAAGATCGAAGAGAAGATGGGCATCCACGGCAACTCCACCTGCGTGATGAATTACGATGGTGCCACCGGCTATCTGCTGGGCGAGGAACACAAGGGCATGCGGGCGATGTTCACCATGATGAACGAAGCGCGTCTGGGCGTGGGCATGCAGGGCCTGAGCCAGGCCGAAGCCGCCTATCAGAACGCGCTGGACTATGCCAAGGACCGCCTGCAGGGGCGCGACGTGACCGGGGTGAAGAACCCCGACGGCCCGGCCGATCCGCTGATCGTGCATCCGGACATTCGCCGGTCCTTGATGGACCAGAAGAGCTTCGCCGAAGGCGCGCGGGCCTTCATCCTCTGGGGGGCGACGCTGATCGATGCGGCACACCGATCCGGCGACAAGGCGGCTGACGGCCTCGTATCCTTGATGACCCCGGTGATAAAAGGCTTCCTGACCGACCAGGGCTACGACATGACCATCAAGGCGCAGCAGGTCTACGGCGGCCATGGCTACATCGAGGAATGGGGCATGTCGCAGTTCACCCGCGATGCGCGGATCGCGATGATCTATGAAGGGGCGAACGGCGTGCAGGCGCTCGATCTGGTGGGCCGCAAGCTCGCACAGGACGGCGGCAAGCATGTGATGGCCTTCTTCGATCTGGTGAAGAGCTTCATCAAGGAGACCGCCGGGCAGGACGCGGATTTCGACCGGGAGTTTCTGGAGCCCTTGAAGGCGGCCAGCAAGGACCTGCAGGCGGCGGGGATGTATTTCATGCAGAACGGCATGAAGAACCCCAACAACGCGCTCTCGGGGTCCTATGACTTCATGCATATGTTCGGTCATGTCTGCCTCGGCTTGATGTGGGCGAAGATGGGCAAGGCGTCGCGCGAGGCACTTGCGGCGGGCACGTCCGATCCTGTGTTCCACGAGACCAAGCTCGCCACAGGACGCTATTACATGGCGCGGCAGTTGCCTGCGACGGCGCTGCACCTGGGGCGGATCCAGTCCGGGGCCGATACGGTGATGGCGCTCGACGTCGCGAATTTCTAAGCTGCCGGTGTGCCGCTTGGGCGGCACGCCAAATGATCGAAAGGACCGCGCCGATGCCCAAACGTTTCCGCCTGACCCGCCGTTTCAACGCCGCCATGACCGAGGACGCCTACCGAAGGCTAAAACGCTTCGCCACCGAGGCGGGTCTCGATGAGGGCGAGGCGTTGTCTTTTGTCTTCGAGAATTTCGACAGCATCCTCAACGAGGAGACATTCGGACACCGCATGCGGCTGTTCAACGCGGAACTGGATGCGCGCAAACGCTGAGAATGTCAGACTTCGGGGGGACAAGATGACGACAGTACGTTCAGGCTGGATGACCGACGAACATCGGATGATCGCGGAGATGACTGCGCAGTTCATCACCAACGAATGGACGCCGAAATTCGAGAAATGGCGCAAGCAGGGCGAGATGGACCGCGAGACATGGGCGCAGGCGGGCGAATTGGGCCTGCTCTGTCCTTCCGTGCCGGAGGAATACGGCGGTGCCGGCGGTGATTTCGGCCATGAGGCCGCAATCCTGATCGAAGCGGCCCGTGCCAATCTGGCAAGCTGGGGGCATGGCATCCACTCCGGCATCGTCGCGCATTACGTGCTGCATTACGGCAGTGAGGAACAGAAGCGGCGCTGGCTGCCCAAGATGGTTTCCGGCGAGCTTGTCGGCGCGCTGGCGATGACCGAGCCCTCCACCGGGTCGGATGTGCAGGCCATCAGGACCAAGGCGATCAAAGACGGCAATGCTTACAGGCTATCGGGGCAGAAAACCTTCATCACCAATGGCCAGCATGCCAACCTGATCGTGGTCGCGGCCAAGACCGATCCGAGCGAAGGCTCCAAGGGGGTTTCGCTGGTGGTGGTGGAAACAGATGGCGCGGAAGGCTTCACCCGCGGGCGCAATCTGGAGAAGGTCGGCCTGCATGCGTCGGATACGTCGGAGCTCTTCTTCGACGAGGTGGAGATCCCGCCCGAGAACATCCTGGGCGGCGAGGAAGGCAAGGGGTTCTACCAGATGATGCAGCAGCTGCCTCAGGAACGGCTGATCATCGGTTGCGGCGCGGTGGGCGCCATGGAAGGCGGTGTGGCGCGCACCATCCAGTACTGCAAGGAGCGCGAAGCCTTCGGCGGGCCGCTCACGCAGTTCCAGAACACCCGCTTCAAGCTTGCGGAATGCAAGACCAAGGCAACCGTGGCGCGGGCCTTTCTGGATGACTGCATCGAGGACCATCTGCGCGGCGAATTGACGGTCGAGAAGGCCGCGATGGCGAAATACTGGCTGACGGACACCCAGGGCGAGGTGCTGGACGATTGCGTGCAGCTGCATGGCGGCTACGGCTTCATGCAGGAATACGCCATTGCCGAAATGTGGGCCGACGCGCGGGTGCAGCGCATCTACGGCGGCACCAATGAAATCATGAAGGAACTGATCGGGCGCAGCCTGTGACGAGGGAGACCACGCGATGACCATCAAACTCTACTGCTTCGGCGAAAGCGGCAACGCCTACAAGGCGGCCTTGGCGCTGGAACTGTCCGGCCTTGCCTGGGAACCGGTGAAGGTCGATTTCTTCGGCGGCGAGACCCGCACGCCTGAGTACAAGCGCGACATCAACGAGATGGGCGAAGCGCCGGTGATGGTGGATGGCGACATCCGGCTCACGCAGTCGGGCGTCATCCAGGACTATGTGGCGGAGAAATCCGGCAAGTTCGGCGGCAAGGATGCAGCCGAGCGCCGCGAGATCTTGCGCTGGGTGCTCTGGGACAACCACAAGCTCAGCTCCGGTGCGGGCATGACGCGCTTTTTGATGAACTTCCTGCCCGAGGACAAGCGCCCGGCGGAGGTGATTGCCTTCATGCAGGGACGGTTGAAGGCAGCCTACGGCGTGCTGAACGACCACCTTGAAGGCCGCGACTGGATTGTCGGCGACAGCCTGACAAATGCGGATATCTCCTGCTGCGGCTACCTTTATTACCCCGAGCCTTTCGGTTTTGACCGCAGGGACTGGCCCAACATCGACGCGTGGTTGACACGGATCTCGCAGACACCGGGCTGGAAGGCCCCCTATGACCTGATGCCCGGATCGCCCGCCGACCGCGCCTGACCTCAACAACGGCGCCCATTGGGGCGACCGAAGGAGAAGACCATGACCGAAGCCTATATCTATGACGCCCTGCGCACCCCGCGCGGCAAGGGCCGCCCTGACGGCAGCTTGCACGAAGTGACCGCGCTGCGGCTTTCCGCTTTGACGCTGAATGCGATGAAGGAACGCAACAACCTCGAAGGCCATGCCGTGGAGGATGTGATCTGGGGCAATGTCACGCAGGTGATGGAACAGGGCGGCTGCCTTGCGCGCTCAGCGGTGCTCGCTTCCGATCTCGACGAACGTATTCCGGGCCTTGCGATCAACCGCTTTTGCGCCTCCGGCATGGAAGCCGTGAACCTTGCCGCCAATCAGGTGCGCGGCGGCGCCGGTGAGGCCTATATCGCGGGCGGCGTGGAGATGATGGGCCGGGTGCCCATGGGCTCCGATGGCGCTGCGATCGCGGTCGATCCGACGCTGGCGATGGAGAAATACTTCGTGCCGCAGGGCATCAGTGCCGACATCATCGCCACCGAATATGGCTTCACCCGCGACGAGGCCGACCGGCTGGCGGTGGAATCCCAGCGTCGCGCCAAGATGGCATGGGACGAAGGCCGCTTCGCCAAATCCGTGATCGAGATCCGCGACCAGAACGGCCTGCCGATCCTCTCGCATGACGAATACATGCGCCCGCAGACCGACATGCAGAGCCTCGGCGCGCTCAATCCCGCGTTCCAGGCGATGGGCGAGGTGATGCCCGGTTTCGACAAGGTCGCCCTGATGAAATACCCGCATCTGGAGCGGATCAACCATATCCACCATGCGGGCAATTCCTCCGGCATCGTGGATGGGGCGGCGGCCGTGCTGATCGGCTCCAAGGCCTTCGGCGAGAAATACGGGCTGAAACCCCGCGCCCGCATCCGGGCGACGGCCAAGATCGGGACCGATCCCACCATCATGCTGACCGGCCCGGTGCCGGTGACCGAGAAGATCCTCAAGGATCACGGCATGTCGATCAAGGACATCGACCTTTTCGAGGTCAACGAGGCCTTCGCCGCCGTGGTGCTGCGCTTCATGCAGGCCTTCGACGTGGACGCAGGCAAGGTCAACGTAAACGGCGGCTCCATCGCCATGGGTCACCCGCTGGGGGCCACCGGCGCGATGATCATCGGCACGCTGCTCGACGAGATGGAGCGGGCGGACAAGGAAGTGGGCCTCGCCACGCTCTGCATCGCGTCGGGCATGGGTGCCGCGACCATCATCGAGCGGGTTTGAGCCGCAACGCATATTCACCCCGACAGAGGGAAGACGGAAATGACTGATTTTACAATGACAAAGGATGCCGAGGGCATCGCCACGATCATCTGGGACGTCAAGGCCAAGTCGATGAACGTGATGACGCTCGACGCCTGGCCGCTGCTGGAAGGGCTCGTCGATGACGCGCTGGCCGATGCCGACGTCAAGGGTATCATCATCACCTCCGGCAAGGACAGCTTTGCCGGCGGCATGGACCTCAACGTGATCGCGAAGATGAAGGAGATGGCGGGCGATGACCCGGCCAAGGGCCTCTTTGACGGGATCATGAACGCCCACCGCATCATGCGGAAGATCGAGCGGGCGGGCATGGACCCCAAGACGCTGAAGGGTGGCAAGCCCATCGCCTGCGTGCTGCCGGGCACGGCGCTTGGCATCGGGCTGGAGATTCCGCTGTCGTGCCACCGCATCTTTGCCGCAACCAACCCCAAGGCCAAGATCGGCCTGCCGGAAATCATGGTCGGCATCTTTCCCGGCGCCGGCGGCACCACGCGGCTGGCGCGCAAAATGGGGGCGATGGCGGCCTCGCCCTTCCTGCTGGAGGGCAAGTTGGTGGCCCCGGCGGCGGCAAAGGCCGCAGGACTGGTCGATGAGGTATCCGACGATCCGATGGCCGATGCGCGTGCATGGGTGCTGTCGGCCAAGGATGCCGATCTGGTCAAACCCTGGGATGCCAAGGGCTACAAGATGCCTGGAGGCGCGCCCTATCATCCGGCGGGGTTCATGACCTTCGTCGGAGCCTCCGCCATGGTCAACGGCAAGACCCAAGGCGTCTACCCGGCGGCCAAGGCGCTGCTCTCTGCCGTCTATGAAGGGGCGATGGTGCCTTTCGATGTGGCCCTGAAGATCGAGGCGCGCTGGTTCACCCACGTGCTGATGAATCCGTCCTCCGAGGCGATGATCCGGTCGCTCTTCATCAACAAGGAAGCCCTTGAGAAAGGGGCCGTGCGCCCTGCGGATGTGGCCGACCAGAAGGTCAGGAAACTTGGCGTTCTGGGTGCGGGCATGATGGGTGCCGGCATTTCGCTGGTTTCCGCGCAGGCCGGCATCGAAGTGGTGCTGATCGACCAGACGCAGGAAGCCGCCGACCGCGGCAAGTCCTACACAGCAAGTTTCGCCGACAAGGGCATCGCCCGGAAAAAGACCACGCCGGAGAAGAAGGAGGCACTCCTCAGCCTCATCACCGCAACCACCGATCTTGAAGCGCTGAAGGGCTGCGACCTGATCATCGAAGCGGTCTTCGAGGACCCGAAGGTGAAGGCCGAGATGACCGGGAAGGTCGAAGCGGTGATCCCCGCGGATTGCATCTTTGCCTCCAACACCTCCACGCTGCCGATCACCGAATTGGCGAAGGCGTCGAGCCGACCCGATCAGTTCATAGGCATTCACTTCTTCTCTCCCGTTGAGAAAATGCTGCTGGTGGAGATCATCAAGGGCAAGGGCACTGGCGACCGGGCCGTGGCCAAGGCGCTGGACTATGTACGCCAGATCCGCAAGACGCCGATCGTGGTGAACGATGCGCGCTTCTTCTATGCCAACCGTTGCATCATCCCCTACATCAATGAAGGCATCCGGATGGTTGCCGAAGGGGTGGAACCGGCGCTGATCGAGAACGCGGCGAAACTGGTGGGCATGCCGCTGGGACCGTTGCAACTGGTTGACGAGACCTCCGTCGACCTCGGCGCCAAGATTGCGCGTGCGACCAGGGCTGCGATGGGAGATGCCTATCCGGATGCAGCTGTCGATGAGGTGATCTTCTGGATGGAAGGCGAGAAGCGTCTGGGTCGCAAGACTGCTGCTGGCTTCTACAGCTACGACGAAAAAGGCAAGCGCACGGGGCTCTGGAGTGGTCTCAAGGACAAATACCCCACCGCAGAGGAACAGCCCGCGCTGATCGAAGTGCAGCACCGCCTGCTCTTTGCACAGGTGCTCGAAGCGGTTCGCGCGCTGGAAGAGGGTGTCCTGATGGACATCCGCGAAGGCGACGTGGGCGCGATTCTCGGTTGGGGCTTTGCACCCTGGTCGGGGGGTCCGTTGAGCTGGCTCGACATGCTGGGCGCTGCCTATGCCGCCGAGCGCTGCGATACGCTCACCGAGAGCTACGGAGCACGTTTCTCCTGCCCGAAACTGCTGCGCGAGATGGCGCAGAAAAACCAGACCTTCTATGGACGGTTCGGGGCACAAGCCAAGGCAGCCTGACCCGGCTTCGAGATGGACAAGAAAAAGGGGCCAGCACGGCCCCTTTTTTACGGATACTCAAACCAGTGCGCACAGATTCACGCCACCAGGCCGACCTCGGTGCTGCCGAACACATAACCACCCGGCGACAAGGGCACATTGCGCTCGAGATCGACGGTCTTGATCAGTTCACGGGACCGTTGCGCGCAGAGGACGCGGTAAGGCGATGCCTGTGCATCTGAGAGGTTCGATCCCACCGGTGCGGCGCAATGCAACAACAATCCACCTTCGGCATAGATGACTTCTTCATGCTCGAAAACCAGCGTGATCAGGTCGACCTCATGATCTGCGGGCGTGGCATGGATGCCGCGAAGACCGATCAGAATACGCGCCGGCACCACCGAAAACGGATCCTCCTCCTGATGCGGGTCGTCCTCTGCCTCCAGCATCACCCCATGGCCGGCCGCCAGTCCTATGGCATTGCGATTGCCCAAGGCACCCGCCGGCACGATCACGACCTGTTCCCCGTCTCGGGCGCCCGCGGCACCCAGACGCAGCTTCCGCCGCCGGATATCCGTAATCACCTGCATGCCGTTGTCGAAGGTCAGCAACTTGTCACCGACCGCCAGCTTTTCAACCGCGCGCCAGCCAAGGTTCGATGCAACCCGCGTTCCTGCTGTGATCCCTGTCTGGAACGCACCCTGTTCTTGCGGACCTGACGATGGGGATGCCTTGTTCGAAATCAGGTCCCCGGAAATGTTGATGCTCCAGCCGAAGGTGTTCATGTGGCTCCCGAATCTTGCTGAGTGAGGCGGTTCACTTTCGCAAACCACTTGTTAACCAGATATGAGCCGAGCATGGCGGTGATTGGCCCGCATCTGGGCTTCGACGCGGCTTTTTTGCCGATTCAGAGGTAATTTGAGAGTTTCTGAACACATTAATCGCCATTCAGAAACAGTCGCGCAAGGATCGATCGAATTCCCGCTATGGTAGGGCAAACTTCCGCTGACGCAGTGGCACTTCAGCTTGCGGATTGAGCAGAATCGAAGCGGTAATCGAAACGGGCGATATCTTCCGCGCAGCATTCTGCGACGATCTCGGCGCGCGCCGGATCATAGTAGCCGCGATAATCGCTGGCCCGTGCGGAGGCATTCACATGCGGCAGGCTGACCTTGAAACCCAGATGATCGAAAAGCGGCAAGGCATCGCGCTCGAAGGCTTCCAGCCGGATGTAGAGCCGACATCGTTCCTTCCCGGCGGCGTCGGTCATGTAGGACCGCGCAGGGGTCAGCCGCAGGCTTTCCTGCAGATCGCGGTCGTGCAGGAACCCGTCGAAGTCGCGCGACTTGGCCAGCAGCACCGAGCGATGTGCAAAATTCTGGGCGCGCAGCCAGTGGTAATAGCTCACCACCCTGTCCCAAGGATTGCGCACGAGGCAAAAGGTGAAGAGATCATCGAACGCTTGCGAGGGCAGCAGGCCGTCGATGTCAGCCAGGGTAGAATGCTTCCACAGGCGTCCGGTGATCTTGATGTCCTTGAGGCGGTTGCGACGCCGCTGCGCCTTTGGCGTATCGCCAATCAGCAGATCATCCCGTTTGGCACGCGCTTCAAGCGCCAGCGACAGCGATGTGCCCCCGGTCTTGGGGATGTGGACGAAAATGTACCGGCGTCCGCGGGAGATTATCACTTTTCGTTCTCGCTGGCAGCGCCGTGCCGCCGTTAATTGTCTTACATTTCACTTTTCAAACGCAGGAAAACCAATATCCTGTTCTGAGCCGAGCGCAAGCGCGGTGCGACCACAGAGCGGGGAGGCGACAATGGGTTGGATGCAGGACGAAAGCGGGCTGGACAAATGCGCGGCGAACTTCGTGGCCTTGACGCCATTGTCGCATTTGCGCCGTGCCGCGAGCGTCTTCGCGGGCCATCTGGCTGTTGTCTATGGCAACCACCGTGTGACCTACGCCGAACATCACGCCCGCTGCAGCCGCCTCGCCTCGGCCCTTGCAGGCTTGGATGTGGCGCCCGGTGACGTGGTTGCGACGCTCTTGCCGAATGTGCCGGCGCAGGTCGAGGCGCATTTTGGCGTACCTGCCTGCGGTGCGGTGCTGAACACGATCAACACCCGCCTCGACGTGGACACGGTAAGTTACATCTTCGCGCATGGCGGTGCCAAGGTCGTGCTGGTCGACAGCCAGTTCCTCGATCTGGCCGAAGCCGCGCTGGCAGCGATGGAGGGGCCGAAACCGGCACTGATCGAAGTCCCGGACATGCAGGCAGGCCACAAGGCATCCGGGCGCCACCGGACCTATGACGAGCTAGTGTCGGGAGGTGATCCAGCCTTCGGCTGGATCATGCCCGAAGACGAATGGGAGAGCCTCGCGCTCAATTACACCTCCGGCACCACCGGGCGGCCCAAGGGCGTGGTCTATCACCACCGCGGGGCCTATCTGATGACCACGGGCACGGTTGTGAGCTGGCGCATGGTGATGCATCCAACCTACCTGCAGATCGTGCCACTGTTTCACTGCAATGGCTGGAATCACGCCTGGATGATGCCTCTCATCGGTGGCACGCTGGTCTGCTGCCGCGATATCACCGCCGCCGCAATCTACGACGCCATCGCCGACGAGAAGGTCAGCCATTTCGGAGGCGCGCCCATCGTGTTGAACATGCTGGTGAACGCACCCGCCGAAACGCGCCGGAGTTTCGATCACCTGGTAGAGGTCTTCACCGCAGGGGCGCCCCCTGCCCCCGCGACGCTGGCGAAGATCGAGGCGCTTGGCTTCAACGTGACACAGGTCTACGGGCTCACCGAAACCTATGGCCATGTCACCGAATGCATCTGGCGTGCCGCCGAGTGGGACGGGCTCGACAAGCCCGAGCGCGCAGCCATAAAGGCTCGTCAAGGCGTGGCTTTCCCCATGATGGAGCACATCACCGTCATGGACGCCGACATGCGCCAGGTGCCGATGGACGGGGCGACGCAGGGCGAGATCATGATCCGCGGCAATTCGGTGATGAAAGGCTATTACAAGAACACCGCCGCCACGCAGGAAGCCTTCGCGGGCGGCTATTTCCACTCCGGCGACATCGCCGTGCAGCATCCCGACGGCTACATGCAGATCGCAGACCGGGCCAAGGACATCATCATTTCGGGCGGCGAAAACATCTCCTCCGTCGAGGTCGAAGGCGTGCTGATGGCGCATGACGACGTGATGCTGGCGGCCGTCGTCGCCAAACCCGACGAGAAATGGGGCGAGGTGCCTTGCGCTTTCATCGAATTGAAACCCGGTGCGGCGGCGGATGCGGCGATGCTGATCGCCTTCTCGCGCACGCGGCTGGCGGGGTTCAAGGCCCCGAAACACATCGTCTTTCAGGAGCTTCCCAAGACATCGACCGGCAAGATCCAGAAGTTCGAACTGCGCAAGCTGGCCAAGACCCTGTAAGCGCAAGGGGGCCTCTCCCGGGCCTAAAGGTGCAGGCAGAGATTGCGGGGACCTGCCCAGATGCTATGCTGCACAAAACGGATTTGAGCAGCAAATACCTCCGCCATGACAGCGCTGAAAAAATACGCAAGGCTCGAAGCCAGCGCCCTGTGGCGCGGCAAGCCGGATGATCAGCGCCGGGAGGTGATCGTCTCCATCGGTGATGCGACCCTGACGATTTCGGACATGCAGGACCGCGCCATCACCCATTGGTCGCTCGCCGCCATCGAACGCGCCAATCCCGGCAAGCGGCCTGCCGTCTTCCATCCAGACGGCGACCCGGGCGAAACGCTCGAGGTCGATGGCTCGGAAGTGGAGATGATCGAGGCGATCGAGAAACTCCGCCGTGCCGTCGAACGTTCGAGGCCGCGCCCGGGCAGGGTGCGATGGCTCGGCATGGCGATATCGGTGGCGACCGTTCTGGCCGTCGCGGTTTTCTGGGTGCCCGGAGCGCTGATCAGTCACGCATTGACCGTGGTGCCGCAGGTCAAGCGCGCGGAAATCGGCACCGCCCTGCTCGAGCGGATCGAGCGCATGAGCGGGGCGGCATGTTCCGACCCGGCTGGCATTCAGGCGCTGCGCAAACTCAGGGCGCGAATCGGAACCGGGCCGATCAGCCTGATGCCCGGTGCCGTCGGCACCAGCCTTCACCTGCCCGGCGGGCGCATCCTGCTCGACCGGGCACTGGTGGAGGATTACGAGGAGCCCGATGTGGCGGCAGGCTATGCCTTGTCCGAAATGGCGCTTGCACAGGCTTCGGACCCGCTTGCGGATCTTCTTGACAGCAGCGGCACCTGGGCCAGTTTCCAGTTGCTCACCACGGGCAGCCTCGATGGAGAGACACTGGACCGCTATGCGGAAAAGCTGCTGACAGCGCCACGCGCCCTGCCCGACGATGGCCGGCTTGTCGATACCTTCAGAACCGCAGAGGTCCGCAGCACGCCCTATGCCTATGCGCGCGACGTGACGGGCGAAACGGTTCTGGCGCTGATCGAGGGCGACCCGATGGCCGGTGGCAACCCACGCCCGCTCCTGAGCGACGCGGACTGGATCCGGCTTCAGGCGATCTGCGGCGGTTAGGCCCGCGCGTCAGTCGACCAACCGTCTGGGCACGGTATTGCTCCAGACGGCGCGCATTTTCGCATGGCCGGCCAGCGACTGCTCGGCCCTGCGCGGATTGAGCCGATCGTCCTGCCAGACCTTCCGGTAGCCCTTTGGCACGGCGACATTCGTCGTGTTGCGACGGTTTTCATAGACGTGGCGCGGAACGACCCGCGCATTCGGCCCAACGCCTTTCGCGGCTGCATCAGCCGCCGTGACGACCAGGCCGACAGGCACCACTTCCGGCTCGACCCGGCGCGGCGAAACGACCGCTGGTCGCGGCGCTTGCGCAGGCGCTGCAAGCGCAACTGGGGCAGCCCCGCCCGCGATCAGGACAGGCTCCTCATCCGGCTCGGCAGGACGGACATTTCCGACCGCGAAGGTCGGCGTGTAGCCGCAGACCGGCTTTCGGTCCCGGGTCACCCGCGGCACCCATGTCACGGCGTCGTCGATTCCTGCCCGGATATAGACGCACCCGGCGCTGTCCACATATTGCGTGCCCTTGTAGGACACGGGCGGCAGTTCCGCCGGTCCCTGCTGCGCCTGAGCGCCGGCGGTAAAGAGCCCAAGCAAGACGGCAGTCGCGATATTTCTGGTAAAATTCATCATTGCCCCCACAAGATATGGGGCGACTCTGCCTGAAAGCGGATGAGGGCGCAAGGGCGAGACCATGGCTGGTCTGCGCTGTTCAAGGTCTATTTTGTGCCGAACATCCGGTCGCCCGCGTCCCCGAGACCGGGAACGATATAGCCGACTTCGTTCAGCCGCTCATCCACCGCCGCGGTGACAATGGGCACGTCCGGATGCGCCTCGCGCATCCGCGCGATGCCTTCCGGTGCGGCCAGCAGGCATAAAAAGCGCAGGTTAGTGGCCCCCGCCTTTTTCAGCAGGTCAATCGCCGCGACGGATGAGTTGCCTGTGGCCAGCATCGGATCGACCGCAATCACCAGACGGTCGTCAAGTCCCTCGGGAACCTTGAAATAATACTGGACCGGTTTGAGCGTTGCCTCGTCCCGGTAGAGGCCGACGAAGCCGACACGGGCCGAGGGGATCAGCTCCAGCACCCCGTCAAGCAGACCGTTTCCAGCCCGCAGGATCGAGATCAGCGCAAGTTTCTTGCCGTCAAGCGTCGGCGCGTCCATTTCCGCCATCGGCGTCTGGATCTTCTTGGTGGTCATCGGCAGGCCGCGCGTGACCTCATAGGCGAGCAGCTGGCTGATCTCGCGCAGGAGCTGGCGGAACGCAGCCGTGGAGGTCTCCCGGTCGCGCATGATGGTGAGCTTGTGCTGGACGAGCGGGTGGTTCACGACGGTCAGATGGTCGGACATGGGGCAGCCTCCGATTGTTCATCCGGTTGTGCCCCGAAGTCGAAGAAGCTGCAACCCGCTGGTTGAAGAAGGCGCACGGGTGACACCTGTCAGCTCGGCAGTGCGACCCCGAGATGCCTTGCGACGAGCTTGGCCACATCGGTAAAACCGATCTGGCCAAGCGTGCCGCTGCCCGCGCCTGCGACCAGCACCGGCACGCGTTCACGCGTATGATCCGTGCCGCACCAGGTCGGATCATTGCCGTGATCGGCGGTCACCACGAGGATATCGTCTTTCCGCAGGCGCGGAAGCAGCTTTCCGATCTCGCCGTCGAACCATTCCAGCGCCCTTGCATAGCCCGACACGTCGCGGCGGTGGCCATAAAGACTGTCGAACTCAACGAAGTTGGCGAAGGTCAGGCTGCCATCTTCGGCACTCCCGACCAGATCGGACAAATGCTGCATCAGCGCCGCGTCGTCGCCCTTCCGGACCTCATCGATCCCCTGCATCGAGAAGATGTCACCGATCTTGCCCACCGCGTAAACCCTTTGCCCGGCATCCTGCACCCAATTGGTGAGCACGGGGCGCGGCGGCGCCACGGCGAAATCCCGGCGGTTGCCGGTGCGTGTAAATCCCTGCTCCGGCGTGCCGACGAAGGGTCGCGCGATGACCCGTCCCACCTTCATGGCGTGCAGGCTCGGGGCCAGATTCTTGCAGAGCGCCAGCAGACGATCCAGCCCGAAATGTTCTTCATGCGCCGCGATCTGGAACACGCTGTCGGCGGAGGTGTAGCAGATCGGCCAGCCGCTTGTCAGATGCGCCCCTCCCTCGCGGGCAATGATCTCCGTTCCCGAAGCGTGACAATTGCCCAAGATACCCTCGGTGCCGGCCAGCGCGCAGACTTCGTCGATGAGAGGTTTCGGAAAGCTATCGGTCTTTTTCTCGAAGTAGTGCCAGTCCCAGGGCACGGGCACGCCCGCAAGCTCCCAATGGCCGGAGGGCGTGTCCTTGCCCCGGGAAATTTCGGTGGCAGCACCCCAGCGCCCGAGCGGTTCGACTCCCAAACCGGGCACAAGGAAACCGCTGGCCAATTCGAGTGCCCGCCCGAGCCCGAGCCCATCGAGAGTGGGCAGATGGATCGGCCCCGAGCGTCCATCCTCGGCACGACCCTCCGCACAGGCCTGCGCGATGTGGCCCAGGGTATTCGCGCCGCTGTCGGGAGTGTCGCCATTGAAAAAGGTGCCGGCATCCGGTGCACCGCCAATTCCCACCGAATCCATGACCACCAGAAAGGCACGACCCATCACCCGATCCTCTTTCTGATAAGGTCCCCGTCCGTCGTGATCGGTTGGTCCGACAGCGTCAGAGCCGCCCGCACGGCTATTGCAGCGGCATCGGCAGTCTCGGGACGGCTTGCGTGGACCACGGCAAGGGGCTGTCCCTCGACGATCTTGTCGCCGAGGCGCACTATTTGTGTGATGCCAACCGCCGGGTCGATCACATCGCCCTCCACACGCCGTCCGCCACCCAATGCGACAACCGCAAACCCCAACGCCTCGCCGTCGATTGCGGCCACATATCCGTCCGCGATGGATTTCACCTCGCGGATCACCGTGGCCTCTGGCAGAAAGCGCGCCCAGTTCTCGACAAAATGCACCGGGCCGCCCATGGCCGCGATCATCCGCCCGAACCGTTCCGCCGCCCGCCCGTCGCGGATCGCGCCCGCGATGGCATCGGCACCGGCCTGCACATCCTGCGCCAGCCCGCCACCCGCGAGCAGCACACCGCCCAGCATCGCTGACAGATCAAGGAGCGGTCCGGTGCTTTCGCCGCGCAGCACGCGCATCACTTCGGCCACCTCGAGGGCATTGCCGAGGCTCGGGGCAAGCGGCTGGTTCATGTCGCTGATCACGGCGGTCGTCTTGCAGCCTGCCGCATTGGCCGTGCCGACGAGAGCCTCGGCCAACGCTTCGGCCTGCGTCATATCCTTCATGAAGGCGCCGCTGCCGACCTTGACGTCGAGCACCAGAGCTTCAAGGCCGCCCGCGAGTTTCTTCGACAGGATCGAGGCGGTGATCAGATCGAGGCTGTCCACGGTGCTCGTGACATCGCGGATCGCATAGAGCCGCTTGTCGGCAGGCGCGATATCGGCGCTGGCGCTGACGATGGCGCAGCCGACGTCGCGCACGGTGGCGCGGAAGCGGTCCTCGCCAAGGTCCGTCACCACGCCCGGAATGGCCTCGAGCTTGTCCAGCGTACCGCCGGTATGACCCAGCCCGCGGCCCGAAATCATCGGCACGTAGGCCCCGCAGACCGCCAGCGCGGGCGCGAGCACAAGCGAGACGCAATCGCCCACACCACCGGTCGAATGCTTGTCCAGGACCGGCCCGTCCAGATCCCAGGCGAGAACCCGGCCGCTGTCGCGCATCGCGAGCGTCAGCGCCACGCGCCCGGCCTCATCCAGTCCGCGCAGGCAGATGCCCATGGCGAAAGCGCCCGCCTGTGCGGCACTCACTCCGCCATCCGCAAGGCCCCGGGCAAACCATGCAAGGTGCGCCTCGGAGAGAGGCTCGCCATGCCTGAGACGCGCCAGCACGCTTCGGGCGTCCATCGCCATCAGCCCTGCATATGGGCCGGGTTGAACACGCCCGGCAGCATCTCTGCCAGCGTCATGACCTGCTCGGCGCCACCGGTGGTGGCCATCGTGATCTGGACCGCCGGCTTGCCGAATTCCGCCAGCTTCTGCCGGCATCCGCCACAGGGCGTGACCGGCATGGGGGAGCCCGCAATGACATAGACCTCGGTCAGTTCCGTATCGCCCGCCGCAATCATCGCGGCAATCGCGCCGGCTTCGGCGCAGGTGCCTTCCGGGTAGGCCACGTTTTCCACGTTGCACCCGGTATAGACCGCACCGGACGCCGCGCGGATGGCGGCACCGACCTTGAAGTTCGAATAGGGCGCGTAGGCGTTTTCACGCACGCGGGTGGCTGCATCTTTCAGGGACATGGCGCCTCGTTCATCTCTGGGTTCGGGTCAGCCTGTCGCCTCGTTCCCCGCATTGCAAGGGGCAAGCTGCGTCAGCCTAGTCGGCTTCGGTCCGGAACGCACCTGGCAGCGAGACCTCCAGAAGTTCGAGATCGCGAGAAGGATCGCTGTAGCGCACGCGCATGCCCGGCGGGATGACAAAGGCATCGCCCGGTGCCAGATCATATGGATCGCGCCCCTCGCCTTCGAGGACCATGTGGCCTTCCATGACGAAAGTGAAGAGAATGTCGCTGTCATGCCGGGTCCAGACCGGCTCGCCCTCGCCGCGACGGATGACGTGGACGCCGGCGACGTTTCCGGTGTGTTCGGCGATGGTGGTGTCACGGCTTTGAAAACCCGGCACCCGAAAAGGCCGCCATGTCGCGGTCTCCGCCTTGTGATGCACAAATCGCTGACCACTGAAGACCCGCGCGGGGTTGGCAGGGCCGTTGGGCAGCTCCATCTCATGGTCGATGGTCGTCACATGTTCGGCCGGCACGCCGATCTCGATCACCTCGATGTTGTCGGAGGCGAAAAGCACGCGATGCCGGATCTCGGGCGGCTGGATCACGCAGTTGCCCGCGTGCAGGCGGAAGGGTTCGCCCTGATCCTCATAGACCAGATCGACCCAGCCCTTATAGCAGAAGATCAGCTGGAACCCGACCGTGTGGTAATGCACCATATCGGGGACCGGGCCGCCATCGGGGATGCGGATGTGGCTGGCGATGATCGACCCGCCGAGGCGATCCGGGATCAGGTCGCGGTAGTGCATGCCCGCGCGTCCGATGATCCATGGAGCCTGATCGGCGAGGCGACGCACCACGAAGCTGTGCACCGTTTCCGGCAGCACGAGTGGTTCATGTTTCGGCACGATCTCGACGCGCAGGCCATTCGGCGCGGTAAGCGTCCGCGCCCCGTCCGCGAAGGCGTCCGGATCGTCGGTCGCAAGGCGCAGGGTGCCGGGACTGCCGCCTGCATTCCTGTCCACACGCAGCCTGATCCCGTGACCGGAAAACACCGCCACGGAAGGATCGTCGGCGGGGTAGATCATCTCCATCCGCATGCCGAGCACCTTGGTGAAGAAGGGAATGTCGTCGCGCAACTCCTGCGTCGGCAGGTGCATCTCCGCCTGGATGTCGTTCATGCGTTGCGACCTCGCCACCTGGCAAGGATCGCGAGGATGATGAAAACCGGGATGAACGCCTCGCCGACTTCCTCGATCGTGCTGGCGGCGGTATCGAGGCCGGCGGATATCTCGATCCCGAACGGCAGCAGTTTGCGCCCCAAGCCGTCGATTGACTTGGTAAAGACAACGGCCACCGCCGCTGCACAGACGAGATAGGACCAGGCTTTTCCCGCGCGCAGGGCGCGGATCACGGATGGAAGCCCATTGCGCATCATGCGGTAGAGCACCACGAGCACGAACACCACCACAGCGCCCGCGATCAGCTTGGTGCCGAGCGAGCTCTCGCCACGATAGAGGCCCGTTGAGAGCACACCCGAAGACGTGAATGCCTTGTCCAAATCCATCTCCCGCATCGCGAAAAGCAGGAGCAGCGCCGGCACCTGCCAGAGCGACGACCAGAAGGCCCGGGGCACGGTCTTGAAAAAGAGCCCCACGCCGACGAGGTAGAGCACTGCAGAGATCGTCTCCAGCCCCCCGCCTTCGCGCTTCAAGGACGCGTCCTGTGCAAAAAACAGCGCGTCGACGAAGACGGCCAGAACGATGATCAGCGCGTAGAGGAAGAAACTTCTCAGAAGGCCGGAGGTTTCTGCGTCTTCGCGCGCCGTCAGGCTGAAGGGGCGCGCCATGGGATATCCTGTCCAGAAAGCATGGCCATCTTTTTAGCAAGAACGGGCTGTCACACAAGTGTCATGAACACGCGACGTCACGGCAATGACAAGGGGTCGGAGCCTGCCTTCGGCTTCGGCCATCGTTTGATCCTTGCGCCTTCGGATGAATAGTTTAGCGTTAAACGACCACCCGGGAGGATTACGAATGTCGGACAATAACCTGAGGCAGGCAGCACTCGATTACCATGAGTTTCCCAAACCCGGCAAACTCGAAATCAGGGCGACGAAACCGCTGGCCAACGGCCGCGATCTGGCGCGGGCCTATTCCCCGGGCGTGGCCGAGGCCTGCCTCGAGATCAAGGACGATCCCGCCAACGCCGCGCGTTTTACGTCGCGCGGAAACCTGGTGGGCGTGGTCACCAACGGCACCGCGGTGCTCGGACTTGGCAACATCGGCGCGCTGGCCTCCAAGCCGGTGATGGAGGGCAAGGCGGTGCTCTTCAAGAAGTTCGCAGGCATCGACTGCTTCGACATCGAAGTGAACGAGCCGGACCCCGAGAAATTGGCCGAAATCGTCTGCGCGCTCGAACCTACCTTCGGGGCAATCAACCTTGAGGACATCAAGGCGCCCGACTGCTTCACCGTCGAGCGGATTTGCCGCGAGCGGATGAATATTCCGGTCTTTCACGACGACCAGCACGGCACCGCGATCGTGGTTGGAGCTGCGGCCAAAAACGCGCTGCATGTGGCGGGCAAGACATTCGAGGACATCAAGATCGTCTCCACGGGAGGCGGGGCTGCCGGCATCGCCTGCCTGAACATGCTGCTCAAGCTTGGGGTCAGGCGCGAGAACATCTGGCTCTGCGATATTCACGGGCTGGTCTACGAAGGCCGCGAGATCGACATGAACCCGATCAAGTCGGAATTCGCGCAGAAGACCGACCTGCGCACGCTGGATGACGTGATCGGGCAGGCGGATCTGTTCCTCGGCCTCTCCGGGCCGGGCGTGCTGACGCAGGAGATGGTCGCGAAAATGGCCAAGCGACCGATCATCTTCGCGCTGGCAAATCCGACGCCGGAGATCCTGCCAGATCTCGCGCGGCAGGTCTCTCCCGATGCGATCATAGCCACGGGCCGGTCCGATTTCCCGAACCAGGTCAACAACGTGCTCTGCTTTCCCTTCATCTTCCGCGGTGCGCTCGATGTCGGAGCCACAACGATCAACGATGAGATGGAACTGGCTTGCATCGACGGCATCG
Source organism: uncultured Alphaproteobacteria bacterium (assembly GCA_963715055.1). Taxonomy (GTDB): domain Bacteria; phylum Pseudomonadota; class Alphaproteobacteria; order Rhodobacterales; family Rhodobacteraceae; genus CAVQRB01. The sequence goes on from CAVQRB010000002.1 coordinate 117,660, forward strand.
CGGAACTGGCGCGCGCCACGACCTCCGCAGAGGCCGCCGCGGCCTATCAGGGCGAAGCGCTGACCTTCGGGCCCGACTATCTGATCCCCAAGCCATTCGATCCACGGCTCGTCGGCGTGGTATCTTCTGCCGTGGCAAAAGCCGCGATGGACACCGGTGTGGCCATGCGCCCGCTCGAGGACCTCAAGGCCTACCGCCAGAAGCTCGACGGGTCTGTGTTCAAATCAGCGCTGCTTATGCGCCCGGTCTTTGCCGCCGCCCGGGCAGCGCCGCGGCGCATCGTCTTCACCGAAGGCGAGGACGAGCGCGTGCTGCGTGCCTCCCAGGCCGTGCTGGAGGAAACCGTCGAGAAACCGATCCTGATCGGTCGCCCCGAGGTGATTGAACGCCGGATCGAACGGGCGGGCCTGACGATCAAGCTGGGACAGGACGTGGACCTCGTGAACCCCGAAAACGACCCGCGCTACCGCGATTACTGGGAGACCTATCACCAGTTGATGTCGCGACGCGGCGTGACCCCGGATATCGCCCGGGCGATCATGCGCACCAACACGACCGCCATCGGCGCCGTGATGGTCCACCGCGGTGAGGCAGAGAGCATGATCTGCGGCACCTTCGGCGAGTTCCGCTGGCATCTTAACTACATCGAGCAGGTGCTGGGCACGAAAGAGCTGTGCGCCCGCGGCGCGCTGTCGATGATGATCCTCGAGGACGGTCCGCTTTTCGTGGCCGATACCCATGTCCACTCGCGCCCGACCCCGGAACAACTGGCTGAGATCGCGATCGGCGCCGCACGCCATGTGCGCCGCTTCGGGCTGGAACCCAACATCGCGCTCTGCGCGCAAAGCCAGTTCGGAAACCAGTCGGGCGGCTCGGGCGAGCGCCTGCGGGCGGCAATGGCCATTCTCGATTCGCAACCGCGCGATTTCAGCTATGAAGGCGAGATGAACATCGACACCGCACTGGATGCCGACCTGCGCGCACGAATCCTCCCCGACAACCGCATGAAGGGTGCCGCCAACGTGCTGATCTTCGCCCATGCGGATGCCGCCTCGGGCGTGCGCAACATCCTCAAGATGAAGGGGGGCGGTCTGGAGGTCGGGCCGATTCTCATGGGCATGGGCAACCGGGCCCATATCGTGAGCCCGTCGATCACTGCGCGCGGCCTGCTGAACGTGGCGGCCATCGCCGGAACACCCGTGGCGCATTACGGATAGGACCGCTCCGGACCCACCGTGGCTACGGCGCGCGATCACGAGTTCGCGTGTCTACTGGAAGCTGTCGGCGCCCAGGTTATAGTGGGATGCAGGGAAACAGTTCGAAAGGCGTATCATGAAGGCGAAAGTGGCTTTACTGGCGGGGTTTGGTTTGCTCGCGGCCTGCGGAACGGTCGAAAGCCAAAGCAGTAGCACGATCGTGGTTGACGGGCGATCCTACGAGGTGCGCGAACGCATAATCAACGGCCCCTCAGGTCCATATGCGCATACAAGCGTGCGCGTCAGGGGCAACTATGTGTCATGCCTGCCCGACAGCCCCGGCGATTGCGAAGCCGCCGTGCGTGCCGGACGCGACAGGCCCGACGATTTCTGAAGTCGTCTTGCGGCGGTTCCATACGCGCGGCTTCGTACCCGTCTCGATGCGGTCCGACCCCGGTTCTGGCGCCCGGTGCGGAGAATGGCATTTGGCCTGTTAGCGGTCTCATCACTTGCATGTGAGCGACTGGCGGCGCTAAATCCCTAACGGAAAGACCGGGAGGACCCAATGGGATACAAAGAGATCTACGCCGCAAGCTTGTCGGACCCTGAAGCATTCTGGACCGAGGCCGCCAAAGCCGTGGATTGGGTCAGCCCGCCGAGCCGCGCTCTTTTCGATCGCGGCGGTGGTCTTTATGAATGGTATGCCGACGGGATGCTGAACGGCTGTTACAACGCGGTCGACCGCCATGTGGAAGCAGGCCGCGGCGACCAGTTGGCGATCATCCATGACAGCCCGATCACCGGCACCAAGGCCCGGATCACATATTCGGAGTTGCAAGACCGCGTGTCCCGGCTGGCCGGAGCTCTCGTTTCAAAAGGTGTGACCAAAGGGGATCGGGTCATCGTCTACATGCCGATGGTGCCCGAAGCGCTGGAGGCGATGCTGGCCTGCGCGCGGATCGGCGCGGTGCATTCGGTGGTCTTCGGCGGCTTTGCCGCCAACGAGCTTGCGGTGCGCATCGATGATTGTCAGCCAAAGGTGATCCTCGCCGCCTCCTGCGGGTTGGAGCCCGGCCGCGTGGTGAAATACAAGCCCCTGCTTGATGGCGCCATCGAAATGGCCAAGCACAAGCCCCACGCCTGCATCATCCTGCAACGACCGCAAGAGGAAGCCCAGTTGATCGAGGGCCGCGATGTCGACTGGCACGCCGCGCAGGAAGGTGTGACCCCGGCGGACTGCGTGCCCGTGGAAGGCAACCACCCCGCCTATATCCTCTATACCTCCGGCACCACCGGCGCGCCCAAGGGCGTGGTGCGCCCGACCGCCGGGCACCTCGTGGCGCTGCACTGGACGATGAAGAACATTTACAACGTCGATCCCGGCGACGTCTTCTGGGCCGCCTCGGATGTGGGCTGGGTCGTCGGACACAGCTACATCTGCTACGGGCCGCTCGTGCATGGCAACACCACGGTGGTTTTCGAAGGCAAGCCCGTGGGCACCCCGGATGCGGGGACATTCTGGCGCGTGATCTCCGAGCATAACGTGCGCAGTTTCTTCACCGCACCCACGGCGATCCGGGCGGTCAAGCGCGACGACCCGAAAGGGCTCGAGCGCGAGAAATACGACCTGTCCTGCCTGCGCGCGCTCTATCTTGCCGGCGAACGCGCGGATCCCGATACGATCGAATGGGCGCAAAAGATTCTCGACAAGCCGGTCTATGACCACTGGTGGCAGACCGAAACCGGCTACACCATCGCCGGCAACCCGGCCGGTCTCGAGGCGCTGCCTGTCAAGATCGGCTCGCCCACGGTCGCGATGCCAGGCTATGACGTGCGCATCCTCGACGAGGCGGGCCATCCGCAGAAACCCGGCACGCTGGGTGCCATCGCCATCAAGCTGCCGCTGCCGCCAGGCACGCTGCCGACGCTATGGAATGCAACGGACCGGTTCAAGAAAAGCTACCTCACCACCTTCCCCGGATATTACGAGACCGGCGATGCCGGGATGATTGATGAGGACGGCTATCTCTACATCATGGCGCGCACGGATGACGTGATCAACGTGGCGGGCCACCGCCTCTCGACCGGCGCGATGGAAGAGGTTCTTGCCTCCCACCCGGATGTCGCGGAATGCGCCGTGGTCGGCGTGTCGGATGCTCTGAAGGGGCAGGCGCCACTGGGGCTCGTCTGCCTGACCAAGGGCGTGAACAGGCCGCACGGCGAGATCACATCGGAATGCGTCAAGCTGATCCGGGAGAAGATCGGGCCGGTGGCCGCCTTCAAGAATGCGCTGGTGGTGGACCGTTTGCCCAAGACACGCTCGGGCAAGATCCTGCGGGCCACGGTGGTCAAAATCGCGGACAACCAGGACTTCAAAATGCCCGCGACCATCGACGACCCGGCGATCCTCGACGAGATCAGGGCGGCGTTGCAGACGATCGGCCTTGCGAAGGGCTGATCTTCCCCGCATCCGACAATGACCCCGGGCGAGAAATGGAGCGACGAATGAAAAACGACGAGCGCCATTCCCTGAACGAATTTGCGGAAGAATGTTCCAAGGTAAATGAGCCTCAGGAGCTTTGGACCACTGTGCTCGATTTCTACCATCGCAACCGCATCGAAAGGGTCAGCTACCATATCAACGACCCGGGCCCAGTCGGTGAAGGCATCGCCACCGACGGGTTTCCCGAAGAGTGGGTGACGTATTACATCGGCAACAACCTCGCCCGGGTCGACCCAATCCCGGAACTGGCCGCAAAGCTTGCGAAGCCGTTCTTCTGGTCGGAAATCAGGGACCTGATGAAAGTTGACGACAGGGGCGACGCCTACCTCAAGGATCTTGAACGAGCCGGTCTCGGTGACGGTCTGGCCATTCAGGTTTTTGGCCCAAGGCTGCGCAACGCATATGTGGGATTGGGGTTTGGTATCCAGAACAAGCCGCGGTTGAAGGCCGAAGATGTCTTTGTACTGCAATGCGCGGCACAGATCGCGCATATTCGGTACTGCGATCTGACCAGCGCCGGCTACGGGCCCTCCGCGGCTCTTTCGCCGCGAGAAATAGAAGTGCTGCGCTGGATGGCGAGAGGCAAGAGCACATCCGTCATTGCGGATATTCTTGGCCTGTCGCGCTATACGGTGGATACGATCACGCGGCGGATGTTCACCAAACTCAAGGTCAATGATCGAACCAATGCCGTCATTCGCGGGCTGGGTTCCGGTTTGTTGCGCTACGAGAACAATGAAATCCTGTAGCGCAACTGCGCGACGTGAACGGGTCCGAGAAAGGCATTAACCTTTCGACATACACTTCTGTCTGTTTTGCTGGACTTCGCACCGATGACTGTTGGCGACCCTCAAGATCCCAGTCGACCGATCATCCCTCCTGCGCCTGACAGGACCGACCGTAGTGTTGAGGAAGAGCGGCGACTGGCGATACGCAGGATCGACCTTGCGGCCCGCCTGATCGAGGACAGTGCCTTTGTGTTCGCGCGGCAGAGCGAACCGGAGACTACTGGAGAGCTTGTCCGCCTCTCGGCGACGCTGGCAAACTTGGCCAAGTCGCTCGCCGGGAACAAAGGGCGTGGAAACCCGTAGATCAGAGGGCTGCACCCTGGGGAGAGTGCAGCCCTCTGGCTTTTCTCGCTTTACCGGCTGGTCGCGGTGTCAGGCTGCCGACTTCTGCTTGGCAATGAAGGAGTTGATTTCCTCCTCCGCCTGATCCTTGGCCATGCCGTAGCGTTCCTGAATAAGCCCGGCCAGTCGCTCACGCTCACCATCGAGTTGATCGATTTCATCGTCCGTCAACTCGCCCCACTGCGATTTGATCGCGCCGGTCATCTGCTTCCAGTTGCCTTTGATAACGTCCCAGTTCATCTGTCTCTCCTTGGTCAAGGTGTTCCATCGAACCGAGCACATGATCGTCACATGCTCTTGACGACCCAACACGCCGCAGGCCGGAAAGTTCCCTATAAATACCCTAGGCCGCCGCGGCGCGCTCAATCGTCGCTCCGGTCTCCTGGCCCTCCCCTTCTCTCACCCTGTTCCGGTGCGAGCCCGTATCGTGCCGCCACGGACCAGACGTGACCGGGGATCATGTTCTTCATCTTTGCCGGCATCTCCCGGCGCAGATGCAGGATGGTTTCGGCCGCCTTCATCTCCACCCGCGCCCGCGCGAATTCCAGACCCTTCGGCCCGGTGCGCGGCATCAGCCAGCTGACGATCGGGCGCAACCAGTCGGGCATACGCCGCAGCGGCAGCCCGCCCGCCGCCCGTTCGGTATTGGCGATGAAGCCTTTGACGGCACCTGCCCGCTTGCCACCCGACCCCGGCGCGGAAAGAATGACCTCGTCGCCCAGACCCGCCAGCATCTCCGCGCCACGGGCATTGCGGACCAGCAGCCATTGCTCCCCCTGCCCGCCCATGTAGCCCACGGTGATATCGGCCAGAGCATTGGTGTAATCGACACAAGTGCGGCACGTCAGCGGAAAGAAGTCACGCGGCAGGTCGGAAATCGGCAGCGCCAGAAAGGGGATGAGCCGCACGCGACCGTCGGTGTACCGCAACTCCACGCGGAAATCGGCGCGGAACTCCAGATAGGTGATCGCAGCAGGGTCTTCGTCGAGCAGGGAGAGGAAATGGTGGAAGTTCTCGGTCGTCGTGTTGTCGGAGCAGGGCGTGCCGATCACGTAGAGCCGCTCGAAGCCGAGCTCCGCCTCAAGGCTCCGCAAGGCGTAGATCTGACAGGGGATGCCGATCACGGCGAGGCGCTTGAGCTTGCGCACGGCGGCATCCTCCAGCAGGGCGAGAAGCGGCGCATAGCCCATGCGCATCCCGCGCGCCCGCGCCATGTCCTGCGGATCGGTGATCAGCGCGGGCCTTGGTTTCCAGATGTCATCGGCATCGGGCACCATGGTCAGGACGCCCTCCACCGCACCGGTCTCCAGAAGCCGCGCCGCGAGTGTCGTGGTGATCCCGGTCCATTGCGCACCCGGTTTCGGGCTTCGCAGGCGCGCGCGATACATGGCCTCGAAGGGGCCGAAGAAAAGCTCGTCGCCGTCCCCGCGGGACCGCCCGTGCACGCTTCGTTCAAGCCGTGGATAGTCGGGCGCGATGAACTGGCAGGCGCGTCCGCAGGCGGCAGCATCCTCGAGGCGCGAGATACCGCAATCGGTGCAGAGGCTGCGCGGTGCGGGGTCGCGAAACTCCGGCGTGCGGATCATGTGAACTGTTCGTTGATCAACCGCTCCTCCAGCCCGTGGCCGGGATCGAAGAGGATGCGGTGCTCGATGGCTGGCTCGGAGCGGATTTCCACGCTGGTCACATCCATCACCGAATTCGCATCGGCCTCGGCCATCACGGGGCGTTTCTCCGGCTCCAACACATCGATGCGCACCACGGCAGATTTCGGCAAGAGCGCGCCACGCCAGCGGCGCGGCCGGAAGGCGCTCATCGCGGTGAGCGCCAGCACTTCGGAGCCGATCGGGATGATCGGACCATGTGCCGAGTAGTTGTAGGCGGTGGACCCGGCGGGCGTTGCGACCAGCGCGCCGTCGCAGACCAGTTCCGCCATGCGCAGCCGCCCGTCCACGGTGATCTTCAGCTTTGCCGCCTGCGGACCCGAGCGCAGCAGTGATACTTCGTTGATCGCCAGCGCCGTGGTTTCCATTCCGTCGACTTGCGTCGCTGTCATGACCAGTGGGTTGAGCACTACCTCCTCGGCCTCGGCGAGCCGTTTGGTCAGGTCGATTTCGGAATATTCGTTCATCAGGAAACCGATGGTGCCGCGGTTCATGCCGTAGACCGGGGCGGAGAGATTCTGTGCCCCATGCAGTGTTTGCAACATGAAGCCGTCGCCCCCCAGCGCCACGATGATATCCGCCTCTTCCGGCGGCACATTGCCGTAACGGGTGATCAGCGCCGCCCGCGCAGTCTGCGCCACTTCGGCGTGGCTTGCGGTAAAGGCGATCCTGATCGGCATGTTCAACTTTCGCTCGGCGACTTTATGATCCGAAACAAGCACATATCCTGACGCAACGCCAGCGTCCGGGTCGATCCGGCGCCAGCTACCCACTTTTGGCCTAGTTGAAATCATCGCGCAGCGTCGCACATTGCAGAAACGATGACGCTTAAACATCTTTCGTTCGCAGCTTCTTTCCGCTAGGGAACGGTCCTGTCCTGCATTGATCGAAGGGAGATCCCCCATGAATGCCCCCCACCGTGCGCCCGGCTTCTTCACCAAATCCCTCGCCGAAAGCGATCCGGCCGTTTTCGGATCGATCCGCGACGAGCTCGGTCGGCAACGCGATGAAATCGAGTTGATCGCTTCCGAGAACATCGTCTCCGCCGCGGTCCTGGAGGCCCAGGGGTCGATCATGACCAACAAATACGCCGAAGGCTATCCGGGCCGCCGGTACTATGGCGGTTGCCAGTACGTCGATGTGGCCGAGACCCTGGCCATCGAGCGCGCCTGCGAACTCTTCGGTTGCGGTTTCGCCAATGTGCAGCCCAATTCCGGCTCGCAAGCCAACCAGGGCGTGTTCCAAGCGCTGCTGAAACCGGGCGACACCATTCTGGGCATGTCGCTCGATGCCGGCGGCCACTTGACCCATGGTGCAGCGCCCAACCAGTCGGGCAAGTGGTTCAATGCGGTCCAGTACGGCGTGCGCCGGGAAGACAACCTGCTGGACTATGAGCAGGTCGAAGCGCTCGCCAAGGAGCACCAGCCCAAGTTGATCATCGCGGGCGGGTCCGCCATCCCGCGCCAGATCGACTTCGCCCGGATGCGCAAGATCGCCGACATGGTCGGCGCCTATCTGCATGTGGACATGGCGCATTTCGCGGGCCTTGTCGCGGCAGGCGAGCACCCCTCGCCCTTCCCCCACGCGCATGTGGCAACCACGACAACCCACAAGACCCTGCGCGGCCCGCGCGGCGGCATGATCCTGACCAACGACGAGGCGCTGGCCAAGAAGTTCAATTCCGCGATCTTCCCGGGTATCCAGGGCGGTCCGCTGATGCATGTGATCGCAGCCAAGGCGGTGGCTTTCGGCGAGGCCCTGCGTCCGGAGTTCAAGACCTACATCCAGCAGGTGATCAAGAACGCGCAGGCGCTCAGCGACCAGCTGATCAAGGGCGGTCTCGACACGATCACCCACGGCACGGACACCCATGTGGTTCTGGTGGACCTGCGCCCCAAGGGCGTGAAAGGCAATGAGACCGACAAGGCACTCGGGCGCGCGCATATCACCTGCAACAAGAACGGCGTGCCTTTCGACCCGGAAAAACCGACCGTCACTTCGGGCATCCGTCTCGGCTCTCCCGCAGGAACCTCTCGCGGTTTCGGCGAGGCCGAGTTCCGCCAGATCGCGGATTGGATCATCGAGGTCGTGGATGGTCTCGCGGCGAACGGTGAAGATGGCAACGGCGCGGTGGAGGCCAAGGTCAGGGCCGAAGTCGCCGAGCTTTGCGCGCGCTTCCCGCTCTATCCGAACCTTTGATTTCTGACCGCTGGCGTCGGGCACATGCCGGGCGCCAGCAGTGTTCTGCAACCGCAGAAACGTAATGGGCACCGGCTGGTTTGTTGGGCCGCATTTGCAAGCGCATTTGGCTGCCAATCGGTTCCTTCTGACGGGATGCGACGAAAACGGTCTGGAAGCATGGGCTATTTCGTCATGGAAGCGGTCGAATTCCCTTAAGCGCACAACCCGGCAAGGCTTTACCGGACAGCCCTCAACCCGCGACGAAAAGGGAAAGAACCCATGCAGATCATCCACACGAGCGACAGAGATCCAGAGACCGGCAATCCGGAGTACTTTACTGGCAAGGTCACCCTCAAACCCTTTCTAAGCCTGCCCGACCCGGCACGCCTGCGCGGTGCGGAAGTGACCTTCGCGCCTGGTGCGCGGACCGCCTGGCACACCCATCCACTGGGACAGACGCTTGTGATCGTCGCAGGCACCTGCCTCGCGCAGACCGAAGGTGGTCCGGTGGAACGCGTGGCGGCAGGCGATGTGGTCTGGTTCGCGCCAGGCGAGAAACACTGGCACGGGGCGACGCCCGAGGCACCGATGACCCATCTCGCGTTCCAGGAAGCTCTTGGCGGTGAGACGGTCACATGGCTGGACGCGGTGACCGACGCGGAATACCTCGCCTGACCGAAACCGGGACAAGGCCAGCGGAAAGTTGACCGCGAAACCAAAGACGGCAGGTCCGCCTCACGGTCCGGGCTTGGGATCGGGCTGCGGCGAGCCTGCAAAGAAACCGGTACCACCGGTCTCAAGAACCGACAGGACAGCAACCGTAGAGACCAGGTTAGGCACGAGACCGTTGGACAAGAGATTTGCCCTTCAAGGTGCCTCCGAGCATGGCGTGCCCTTTCGCAGCCTGAGGGCGGCGCCCGTCCAAGTGTGGACCGCAGCGGGATGAATATCTTGGAGGAGAAACCCTCATGCGTAGCGACTTGCCGGAACGCAAAAGCATCCGTATTCCGCTCGTACCAAGGCTTCAGTTCCAAGGCAGATGGTGACCTCGGTTGGTTGCAGGAACTTGCGCGCCAAGGCTACCTACGCAAGCTGAACGATGGCGACCTCCTCATGACCCAAGGCGCCAACACCGCAGAAACGGAGAGAGCTCTGCGCTCTTGTGCGTTGGGCTTCGTCAAGATCGAGGCACAACCTGTCCGCGATAGAGACAAGGCCTCTTACCCGGAACTACGCAAAATCCGGGTCAGAGGTGGGCAAACCGATAGAACCTTGGCAACTCCGTCCGCCGCGCATGGCGCGCCGGGGAGAAAGTGATGATTGGTCGGATCGCCATCAAGTCCTGTCGCCCGGAGGCAGGACAGTCACTTGCTGTCCACGGCGCCGAAGCTGATGATGCCAACGCCGCCGAGGCTCTGCAGATCAAGGTCTGCAAGGTCAAGGTGTTCGATGACGAGCCGGTCACAAACCAGGAAACTTCGGTCATGCCCTTCGTGCAGGTCGTCAGGCCATCACGGGCTTTCCCGGGGAGTATATCAGAGCGCACAGCAACAAATGAAGTCGGTGCCCCTACCTCTATCAAGCGGTTCATGACGGCGACGGCCATGCCGTCATCGGTTGAAAGAAGTAACTCGGCGACAGCGCTGTCGCCCTGAAGATCGGCGCTTCGACCCATCCAAAACGTCAATGTAGGAACTGAACTCCGGCACTTCTCCAGCGGTGTCGGGACGGTGGGCCCTTCGCCTCACGTCGCAATCATTCCCGACCGTGAAAAACGCAAAACACGCCGAAGCAGTATTCAAAGACCAGTCCGGTCGGCAGCTTGAGAGCCTTGGAAATGACTTCTTTTGGGGCCGTCTCGATCTTGCCGAGACGCAGCCCCGGTCACTACCGGGGATGTCTTCTTCGGGCAAAGCATTCAATGGACACGATTTTTTGGCAAGAAGGCCATCTGAACAGGTCGGATGGCCAAGTCATGATGATCAGTTCACGTGCAAGACTTGAAATCGGTCACCCGCACTTCGAATGACCACAACTGCCGCAGGTCATGCAGCCTTCGACCATACGCAGGTCATATTGCCCGCAACTGCTGCAGGCCTGGCCACGGGAGCCGCCGAGATTGACCACCGCCGCTTTCGGATCGGCCTTGAGCCCCATGCCTTCGCCGGCGATGAACCCGGTCGAGATCATGTGCTGCTCGATCACGCCGCCGATGGCCGCGAGGATCGACGGGACATATTTGCCGCCCATCCAGGCCCCGCCGCGCGGATCGAACACGGCTTTGAGTTCCTCGACCACAAAAGAGACATCGCCGCCACGCCGGAACACCGCCGAAATCATCCGGGTGAGCGCCACGGTCCAGGCGAAATGCTCCATGTTCTTGGAGTTGATGAAGACCTCGAAGGGCCGGCGGTGTCCGTTCAGCACGATGTCGTTGATGGTGATGTAGAGCGCATGTTCGCTGTCGGGCCATTTGACCTTGTAGGTATTGCCTTCAAGCTCACTCGGCCGGTCCAGCGGTTCGGACATGTAGATCACGTCGCCATGCGGGCGCTGCGGTTCGGCGGCATCGGTGGTGATGACTTCGGGGGCAGTCGTCAGTTTCGCCAAGCAACATCTGAAACTTTACATTCAACGATAGAAGCTATTGCCGATAGACTGTGGGCGACTCAACGTCTCGCTAGTAGCCTTGTATAAATTTCCTGATACGTGCAGTTGGATCAAATCCTGCCGCTTTCGGCAAGCTGCTCGCAACTGCTCGATTTTCGCAGATAATCAGTCATGGTCTCGATGACGTTCGCAGATTACCAGACAATGCTCGGCTTCTCCTCCGCCACACTCAACACCGACCCCGTCACCGCATTGGGCCGATAGGTCGTGCAGCCTTTGCAGCCCGTGTCCCAGGCCTCCATATAGACGTCCTTGAAGGCCTCAAAGGAAATATCCTCCGGACAGTTGATCGTCTTGGAGATCGAACTGTCGACCCATTTCTGCGCCGCCGCCTGCATCTTCACATGCTCAAGCGGCGCCAGCGTCTGCGCGTTCACGAAGTAATCGGGCAGCGGCGCATCGCCGAATTTCTCGCGCCAGAGCGTCACGGCGTAATCCACCACTTCCTCCTCGGTGCGCGAACCGTCCTTCTGCAGCACCTTGCGGGTATAGGCATAGGCGAAGACCGGCTCGATCCCCGACGAGACGTTGCCCGGCGTAAAGGCTGATCGTCCCGGTCGGCGCGATCGAGGTCAGCAGCGCGTTGCGGATGCCATGTTTGCGCACCGCCTCGCGCACATCCGCGTCCATCGCCTGCATCGTGCCCGAGGCGAGGTATCTCTCGGCGTCAAAGAGCGGGAAGGCGCCCTTCTCCTTCGCCAATTGCACCGACGCCAGATAGGCGGCGCGGGCGATGCTTCGCAACCAGTCCTCGGTCTGACGCGCCGCCTCGTCCGAGCCATAGCGCAGCCCGACCATCAGGAGCGCATCCGCAAGGCCCGTCACCCCCAGCCCGATCCGTCGCTTGGCATGGGCCTCGCGCGCCTGCGCCTCCAGCGGGAAGCGCGAAGCGTCGACCACATTGTCCATCATCCGCACCGCGGTCGCGACCAGTTCGTTCAAGGCGTCCACGTCAAGCGTCGCATTCGCTTCGAAGGCATCGCTTACCAGACGCGACAGGTTGATCGAGCCCAGGAGGCACGCGCCATAGGGCGGCAGCGGTTGCTCGCCGCAGGGGTTGGTGGCGGCAATCGTTTCGCAATAGTTCAGGTTGTTGGCCTGATTGATCCGGTCGATGAAGATCACCCCCGGTTCGGCATAATCATAGGTCGCCTGCATGATCCGGTTCCACAGATCGAGTGCGCGGACGGTCCGGTAGGTCTTTCCGTCAAACACCAGATCCCAGCTTGCGTCTTTCTTCACCGCTTCCATGAAGGGATCGGTGATCAGCACCGACATGTTGAACATGCGCAGCCGCGCCGGGTCCGATTTCGCCGCGATGAAATCCTCCACATCCGGGTGGTCGCAGCGCATGGTGGCCATCATCGCCCCGCGCCGCGAGCCTGCGGACATGATCGTGCGGCACATCGCGTCCCAGACATCCATGAAGCTGAGCGGCCCCGAGGCATCCGCCGCCACGCCCTGCACCGCAGCCCCCTTGGGCCGGATGGTGGAGAAATCATAGCCGATGCCGCCGCCCTGCTGCATGGTCAGGGCCGCTTCCTTCAGCATGTCGAAAATGCCGCCCATGCTGTCGGGAACCGTGCCCATGACGAAGCAATTGAAGAGCGTCACCGACCGCGCTGTCCCGGCACCCGCCGTGATGCGCCCGGCGGGCAGGTATTTGAAATCCTCGAGTGCGGTGTAGAATTTTTGTTCCCAGGCTGCCGGGTCTTTCTCCACCTTTGCCAGATCACGCGCGATCCGCCGCCAGGTGTCCTCGACCGTCACGTCCCGGGGCGTGCCGTCGGCTTCCTTGAAACGATATTTCATGTCCCAGATCTGTTCGGCGATGGGAGCGGCAAAACGGGTCATGGCGGCAATTCCTCATCCGGTCGGGGCAGGCATCCAAGCTACACCATTCGAAGATTGCTTGCTACCACAGTTTGCACCTTTCCGAAGACGCGCTACACTATGTGGCGTGGTCTGGGGGCGACTCTGTGGATAAATCCTGTGTAAATCTGATCAAACTGTCGGTGGGCACTGAAAACGTCGACGACCTCGCTGCCTGGCAATCAACCAAGCGAGCGCAGGCGCCGGATGGTCTGCCGCGCCATGTCACCCGCATGTGGCCGAAACGCGAGGCGGAGATCCTCGACGGCGGTTCGATATACTGGGTGATCAAGGGCGTGGTTCAATGCCGCCAGAAGATCATGCGGCTCGATGAATACATCGGCAGTGACGGCATCCGCCGCTGCGCCATCGTGCTTGACCCTGCGTTGATCCGCACCCAGTCCAGCCTGAAGCGACCGTTTCAGGGCTGGCGGTACCTGCCCGTCGCCGATGCGCCCCCCGACCTGCCGAAGGGCCGGGCAAGCGAGGAGCCGCTGCCGGTGGAACTCAACCGCGCGCTGGCGGAGATCGGTGTCCTCTGATCCCTAGCGCGCGTTCAGCTGCGTCAGGAAACGCTTGCTGATACTGCGGTCCTTGTCTTGCAACTCGGCAACGCGGCTGCGCCAGAGCGTCGCCTGCGACTTCAGGATCGGCCCGTCCGAAAGCACTTTCAGGTGATTGGCGCGCAAAGTCTCGCCGCTCGAAGTGATGTCGGCGATCGCCTCGGCGGTCTCGTTGGCCACGGTGCCTTCGGTCGCGCCCTGGCTGTCGACAAGCGCATAATCCGCGACCCCACCGGTGCGCAGGTATTCCCGCACCAGCCGGTGGTACTTGGTCGCGATGCGCAGCCGGAAGCCATGCGCCTGCCGGAAGGCGCTGGCCACGGCATCAAGATCGTCGAGCGTATCCACATCGATCCAGGCCTTCGGCACGGCAATCACCAGATCGGCAAGACCGAAGCCCAGTTCATGCACCGGGTCAACCTGCTGCTCCCAGAGCGGAAGTTTCTCCTGGACGAGGTCGGTGCCGGTCACGCCGAAATGGATGCGGCCCGCCGCCAGTTCCCGAGGGATTTCCCCGGCAGAGAGCAGCACCAGCGACACGCCCTCGATCCCCTCGACCGCCCCGGCATATTCGCGGTCGGAACCGGTGCGCGACAGAATGATGTCATGCTGCCCGAACCAGTCGAAGGTCTTTTCCATCAGCCGCCCCTTGGAGGGCACCCCGAGTTTCAGCGTCATCTCCGGGCCTCCAGTTCCAGCATCAGACCAGGCCGCAGGACGCCGCCGACCGCGGGTATTTCGCGTCCCGCCCCGAGCCTGCGGGTCAGTGCATCGTAACGCCCGCCCGTGGCCACCGCCGGGAAATCCGGGCGCTGCTCGTAGAAAAAACCGAAGACGAAGCCGTCGTAATACTCCATCGACGTGCGCCCGAAACCGGTCTCGAAGGCGAGGTGGTCCACGTCGATGCCGCGCGCGGCCATGGCCTCGGACCGTGCCGCCAGACGCCCGACCGCGGCCGAGATCGATGGCAGATCGACGGCGAGATCACGCAGACGCTCCAGCGCGAAGGGCATGGTTTCGCGGATCCTCAGGAGTGCGTCCAGCAGCGCCACTTCGCCCTCGCCGAGCAGCGGCGTCGCCGCATCCTCGCGCAGGAGCGTGATCCGTTTCTCGATCTCGCTGCGCCCGCGCCGTCCGATCAGCGGGGCCGCAATCGGGAAATCGCTGCGCTCCAGCAGGGCCGCCCGCTCCCGTGAGGGCGCGATCCGGCCGGCGTAGCGGTCGAGCAGCGCCTTGAACCGGCGCGGCCGCCAGATGTGCCGCAGCAGGGCCGCCTTGCGTGGCGCGGTGGTCTGCAAACCCTCGACCGCCGCCATCAGGATGCCGATATCTCCGGTCACGGCGCGCAGGTTCAGGGGCGCAACGGCTTGCGAGATCAGCGCGAAGACCTCGGCATCGGCGGCCGCCGGGTTGCTGCCGTCGAAAATCTCGAACCCCGCCTGCATGAATTCATTGGCACGGTCGGGGTCATGTTCCTGACGCCGGAACACCTCGCCCGCATAGGTGTAGCGCGCAGGCTCCGCCCCGTCGGACATATGCATCTGCACCACGGGCACCGTGAAATCGGGGCGCAACATCTGCTCGCCGCGCATCGCATCAGAGGTCACATAGGCGCGCGCGCGAATGTCCTCGCCATAGAGGTCGAGCAGCGTTTCCGCCGGTTGCAGGATCGGCGGATCCACCGGCACGGCACCGGCGGCCTCGAAGAGGCTGCGCAAGGCGGCGGCCTTGGCAAGGGTCTGGGCGCGGGTGATCATTCCGGCAGGTCGTGCTGCGCGAGGATCTCACGCACCTTGGCCAGCAGATCGGCGCGCGGCACTTCGAACTGGCTGGGGCGGTCCTTCCATTCCTCGTGTGTGGCGCTTTCGGCGATTTTCGCGCCAAGGATCAGGTCCTTGATCTGGATGACCCCCTTGGCCTTTTCGTCGCCGCCTTCGATCACGGCCACGGGGGAGTTGCGCTTGTCCGCGTATTTCAATTGGTTGCCGAAGTTCTTGGGGTTGCCGAGATAGACCTCCGCGCGGATGCCCGCCTGACGCAGCTCCGCCACCATCGCCTGATAATCGGCCATGCGGTCGCGGTCCATCACGGTCACGACCACCGGGCCATGGGTTTCGGTCTTCATCCGGCCTTTGGCATGCAGAGCGGCCAGCAGGCGGTCGACCCCGATGGAAACGCCCGTCGCAGGCACCTCCTGCCCGGTGAAGCGCTTGACCAGATCGTCATAGCGCCCGCCCCCCGCCACGGAGCCGAAGTTCCGCGTGCGGCCCTTCTCGTCCTGGATGTCGAAGGTCAGTTCGGCCTCGTAGACCGGGCCGGTGTAGTAGCCGAGGCCGCGAACGACGGAGGGGTCGATGACGATGCGGTCGGGGCCGTAGCCTTGGAATCTCAAGTAGATCAACGATTTCGCAGATTTCATCGATGCCTGGACACACCGACCGCAGATTTTTCCACAAGATCGAATAAGTAGGCTAGAACTGCCCTGTTCCACTTTTGCTTGGACGTCTTCTCTTTGAACTCGGCTCTTTGATCGGCCGAAGCAATAATCAATTTGCCCATTTCGCGTACTGTAATCGGAATTAGTCACCTGATTTTTCCAAGGCGGCTTTTACAGATTGATTGGCATTTACAAAGCCCATAATGACGTTGACCTGACCTGAACTCAGACCCGCACCGTCAGTAAAATCCCCGCTCTCGTCCTTGCGCCCCTCACCCAGCAGCGCACGCACACCTTCCGGCCCCAGACGATCCAGTTTGTCGATGGCGCGCAAAACGATCCCGCGTTCGCGCTCTTTTTCGTCTCCGGCCAGCACCCGCGACCTCCATCACCCCATTCAAAACCTTGCGGTTATTCACCCGCACCACGTAGTCGCCACGCTCGATTCCGACCGCTTCAAGGCAATCGGCCAGCATCGCGCAGATCTCCGCATCTGCCGCAACCGAGGGCGCGCCGACCGTATCCGCATCGCATTGGTAGAACTGCCGGAACCGCCCCGGTCCGGGCTTTTCGTTGCGCCAGACGGGGCCCATCGCGTAGCGGCGGTAGGGGGTCGGCAGGTCGTTGCGGTGCTGCGCATAGACACGCGCCAGCGGCGCCGTCAGGTCATAGCGCAGGGCCAGCCAGTCGCCGGGTTTCTCGGCGTCCGCATCCTCCTGCCAGGCGAAGACACCCTCGTTCGGGCGGTCCACATCGGGCAGGAATTTGCCCAGCGCCTCGACCGTCTCCACCGCGGAGCTTTCCAGCGCGTCGAACCCGTAGCGATGATAGACCGCCGCGATCTTGCCCAGCATTTCGGCGCGCTGGGTCACCTCGGCGCCGAAATAGTCGCGGAAGCCCTTGGGCGTGTCGGCCTTGGGGCGGGGGGTTTTCTTGAGCTTGGCCATGGGGCACTCTCTGGCTGCAGGTTCCGGGCGCGGTCTAGCGGATGCGCGCCTTGCAGACAAGCCGGTGCCGTGGCCTCTTTATCGGCGCATCGGCCCGTGCTACTGGCCAAAGAGCAGAAGGACAGGTGCCATGCAGGACCTCGAAGAGAAGATCGCCCATCTGACCCGCGCGGTCGATGACCTGTCGGACATCGTGGCCCGGCAGGAAGCGGAGATCGCGACGTTGACGCGACGGGTGCACATGCTGATGCAGCGCGAGGGCGAACGCGAGGCGCAAGGCACGGGCGGCGTGGCCCTGGGCGACGAGCGCCCACCGCATTACTGATCAGATATCCTCGACCTCGAGCACGCCGCTGAGCGACTTGATCGCCCCCTTGATCTGCGGTGTGACGGGGAAGTCCTGACCGAGGTCCACCTCCACCTCGCCCGGCAGCGCAGGGTCCATCAGGCAGAACTGCACCGGCCCGCGCCCCGCGACCTTGACCGAGCGCACCGCCCCCTCGAGCACGTTGAACACCGCGTCGATGGCCTCGGGCGCGTCGATGAAAACCTTGAGCCCCATGCCGCCCACATCCGCCGCCACCACGTCGATGGGGGCGACCGAGCGACCGAGCAGCTTCAACTGATCGGCCTCCATGCTGGCTTCGACGGTGACGACGACCTTGGCGCCGGTTTCCAGATGTTCGCGGGATTTCTCGAGCGTTTCGGAAAAGAGCGTGACCTCATAGGCGCCCGTCGTATCCGACATCTGGCAGAAGGCGAAACGGTTGCCGCGGGCGGATTTGCGCTCCTGACGGCCTGCGACAACTCCCGCGAGCTTGGCCACCAGCGGCGCGCGTTCGGCCTTGCGCATCAATTCGTCCAGCGTGACGATGCCCTTGCGCTTGAGCGGTGCCATGTAGTCGTCGAGCGGATGACCGGAAAGGTAGAAGCCCACGGCCTTGAACTCCTCGCTGAGGCGCTCTGCGGGCAGCCAGTCGTCGACGGGGTGGAGGCGCGGCTCAGGCAGGTCGTCGCCCGCCTCGCCGAAGAGCGAGACCTGATTGGAGGACTTCTGCTCGTGGATCGCGGCGGAATAATTCACCAGCGCGTCCAGCGCGCCGAAAACCCGGCGGCGGTTCGGGTCGAGGTCGTCGAAAGCGCCGGAACGCGCCAGCATTTCAAGGGGCCGCTTGCCCACGCGTTTCAGATCGACGCGCCGCGCCAGATCGAAAAGGGTGGAAAACGGCTTGTCCCCACGCCCGTCGGTGATCAGCTTCATCGCCTCCACGCCGACGTTCTTCAGCGCACCAAGCGCATAGACCAGCGCGCCATCCACCACCTTGAAGGTCGCATCGGACCGGTTCACGCAGGGCGGAACCCAAGGCAGGTCCAGCCGCTTTCGCACCTCCTCGAAATAGACCGCGAGCTTGTCGGTGAGGTGGATATCGCAGTTCATGACCCCCGCCATGAACTCGACCGGATGGTTCGCCTTGAGCCAGGCGGTCTGGTAGCTGACCACCGCATAGGCCGCCGCATGCGACTTGTTGAACCCATAGTTGGCGAATTTCTCGAGAAGGTCGAAAACCTCGGTGGCCTTCTTCTTGTCGACCCCGTTCTCCATCGCGCCCTTTTCGAACTTGGGGCGCTCCTTGGCCATTTCCTCGGCGATCTTCTTGCCCATGGCGCGGCGCAGGAGATCGGCGCCGCCAAGGCTGTAGCCTGCCATGACCTGCGCGATCTGCATCACCTGCTCCTGATAGACGATGATGCCTTGCGTTTCCTTGAGGATATCGTCGATCAGCGGGTGGATGGACTCAAGCTCGCGCAGGCCATTCTTGACCTCGCAATAGGTCGGAATGTTCTCCATCGGACCGGGCCGGTAGAGCGCCACCAGCGCCACGATATCCTCGATGCAGGTGGGCTTCATGCGCTTGAGCGCATCCATCATGCCCGAGCTTTCCACCTGAAACACCGCCACGGTCTTGGCGGAGGCGTAAAGCTTGTAGGAGGCTTCATCATCGAGCGGGATCGCGTTGATGTCATCCTCCGTACCGGGGGCCGGAGTGTAGATCTCCGTGCCATCGGCGGCGATGTGCAGATGCCGGCCTGCCGCTTTGATCTGGTCGACGGCGTTCTGGATCACGGTCAGTGTCTTCAGGCCTAGGAAGTCGAATTTCACCAGCCCCGCCTGCTCCACCCACTTCATGTTGAACTGGGTTGCCGGCATGTCCGACCGCGGATCCTGATAGAGCGGCACCAGTTCATCGAGCGGCCTGTCCCCGATCACCACACCCGCCGCGTGGGTCGAGGCATTTCGCAAGAGCCCTTCGACCTGCTGGCCATACTCCAGAAGCCGCGCCACGACCTCCTCGTTGCGGGCCTCCTCGCGCAGGCGCGGCTCGTCCGCAAGCGCCTTTTCGATGGAGACCGGCTTGACCCCTTCGACCGGGATCATCTTGGACAAACGGTCCACCTGCCCGTAAGGCATCTGCAGGACGCGGCCGATGTCACGCACGGCGGCCTTGGACAAAAGCGCACCGAACGTGATGATCTGCCCCACGCGGTCGCGCCCGTATTTCTTCTGTACGTAGCGGATGACTTCCTCGCGCCGGTCCATGCAGAAGTCGATGTCGAAGTCCGGCATCGAGACCCGTTCGGGGTTGAGGAATCGCTCGAACAGCAGGTTGTAGCGCAGAGGATCAAGGTCGGTGATCGTGAGCGCATAGGCCACCAGCGACCCTGCCCCGGAACCACGGCCGGGACCGACGGGGATGCCCTCGTCCTTGGCCCATTTGATGAAATCCGCAACAATCAGGAAGTAGCCGGGAAAACCCATGCCTTCGATGATGCCAAGCTCGAAATCCAGCCGCCTTGTGTATTCTTCGACCGTTGTGGCATGGGGGATCACTTCCAGACGGTTCTTGAGGCCCGCATGCGCCTGACGGCGCAACTCCTCGATCTCGTCATCGGCGAACTTCGGCAGGATCGGATCGCGGCGATAGGCCTTGAAGGCGCAGCGCTGCGCGATCTCGACTGTATTCTCGATGGCCTCGGGCAGATCGGCAAAGAGCGCCACCATCTCCGATTGCGACTTGAAGTAATGCTGCGCGGTCAGTTTGCGGCGGGGGTCCTGCTGGTCGACATAGGCGCCTTCGGCGATGCAGATCAGCGCGTCATGGGCCTCATACATCCTGGTATCGGGGAAATAGACGTCATTGGTCGCCACCAGCGGCAGGTCCATCGCATAGGCCATCTCGACGAAACCGCGCTCGGTCAGGCGTTCGGCCTCGGGCTGGCCATTTTCCCCGGGATGGCGCTGCAATTCGACATAAAGGCGATTGCCAAAGGCAAGGGCCAGCCGCTGCATCAAGGCTTCCGCCGCAGGACGCTGCCCGGCCTGCAGCAACATGCCGACCGGTCCGTTCGGCCCGCCGGTGAGGCAGATGATCCCATCTGCCCGGGCCTCCAGTTCCTCGAGCGTGACCTGCGGCAGCGCACCCGCCTTGTCCAGATAGAGGCAGGAGTTGAGCTTCATCAGGTTCTCATAGCCGCGCTCGTTCTGTGCCAGCAGCACCACCGCAGCAGGATCGCGGGGCCGCTCGCCCGGGCGGCTCTCGACATAGGCGACATCGACCTGACAGCCGATGATCGGCTGGATGCCCGCGCTCGACATGGCGACGGAAAACTCCAGGGCCGCGAACATGTTGTTGGTGTCGGTGAGCGCCAGCGCAGGCATGGCCGCTTTCCGGCAGAGATCGGGGAGTTTTTTCAGCCGCAGCGCGCCTTCCAGCAGGGAGTACTCCGAATGACTGCGCAGGTGGATGAATTGGGGAGTTGTGCTCATGCGGCGACCCTAGCGAAGCGACACGTTCCCTGCCAGCGCCGCGGGCAGCGGAACGGTCAATTTTTGACATGACGGCATGCGCCCAGCGGAAAAGCCGGGTTTTTCCTTGTCAAACGCGGCTCTGCCCGCATAGCCTGATCTGCAAGTACCTCCGCCATGCAGTCTACGCCGCATCGAAGGCATGGCAAAACGGAGCATTGGGTAACGCGGCGGATCTGACGGCATGAACATCACGTTTCGCCTGAACGGAGAAACAGTGGCGCTGACTGATGTCGCGCCTACCACTACGCTGCTCGACTGGCTGCGCGAGACGCGTGGCCTCACCGGCACCAAGGAAGGCTGTAACGAAGGTGATTGCGGGGCCTGTTCGGTGATGGTGACCGACCGGGCCGGCGCGCGGGCGCTCAATGCCTGCATCCTGTTCCTGCCGCAGCTTGACGGCAAGGCGGTGCGGACTGTCGAAGGGATCGCCGCACCCGATGGCACGCTGCACCCGGTGCAGCAGGCGATGATCGAGCATCACGGCAGCCAGTGCGGTTTCTGCACGCCCGGTTTTGTCGTGACCATGGCGACCGCACATTTGAACGGCGCGCGCGATCATGACGTGCAACTGGCCGGCAACCTCTGCCGCTGCACGGGCTATGCGCCGATCGTGCGCGCGGCGGAAGCGGCGGAGGATGCGCCCGTGCCCGCCCACATATACGATAGCCCCTGCGACACTGTTGCGGATCCGGCGCGCCCAAGGTCCGCGGATGAGCTGGCGGCCTGGTACCTCGAGAACCCGACAGGCACGCTGATTGCGGGCGCCACGGACGTGGGCCTCTGGGTCACGAAGGGGTTTCGCGATCTGGGGCCCGTGGCCTTCCTCAACCAATGCGAAGACCTGCGACAACTCGATGTGGGTGCGGACCGGGTCACCATCGGCGCCATGACGACCCTGACGGACCTGGAGCGCGCGGTGGCATCGCTGCATCCGTCCTTTGCGACTTTGATCCGGCGCTATGGCTCGGTGCAGGTGCGCAATGCGGCGACCATCGGCGGCAACATCGCCAACGGCTCGCCCATCGGCGACGGCCCACCTGCGCTCATCGCTCTGGGGGCGACGCTGCATCTGCGCCGCGGCGAGGAGCGCCGCGACTTGCCGCTCGAAGATTTTTTTCTGACCTATGGCAAGCAGGATCGCGGGCCCGGCGAATTCGTCGAAGCCGTGAGTTTCCCGCGACAAACGGACCGCCTGCGCTGCTACAAGCTCTCCAAGCGCTTCGATCAGGACATCTCGGCGGTCTGCGGCTGTTTCTGGATCGAGGTGCAGCAGGGTGTGGTGCGCCGCGCCCGGCTCGCCTTCGGCGGGATGGCCGGCACGCCGAAGCGGGCGGCATCGGTGGAGGCGACGCTCCTCGGCCAACCCTGGACCGAGGCGCAGGTGCGCGTGGCCATGGACGCATTTGCCGAAGATTTCGAGCCGATGTCGGACATGCGCGCCAGTGCCGGCTACCGGATGCAGGCCGCCCGGAACATGCTGCTGCGCTACTGGCACGAGGACCAGGGTTCAAAGGTACATGTGCAGGAGGTGGGATCATGAGCGTTGCCAACCCCCTGCCCCATGATGCCGCCGCACAGCATGTGACAGGTGCGGCGCGCTATGTGGATGATATCCCACTGCCGCAAGGCACGCTGCATCTGGCCTTCGGGATGTCGGACGTGGCCTGCGGGCGGCTCGCGGGCCTTGAATTGGAGGACGTCAGGACAGCCCCCGGCGTCGTGGCCGTGCTGACCGCCGACGACCTGCCCTTCGCCAATGACGTCTCGCCCTCAGCGCATGATGAGCCGCTTCTGGCGACAGGTCGCGTGCACTACGTAGGCCAGCCGCTGTTTCTGGTGATCGCGACGTCGCATCTGGCGGCGCGGCGCGCGGCGCGCAAGGGAAAGGCGACGATCAAGGCGGAAACGCCTCTCCTCGGCATTGACGCGGCCGTGGCTGCAGACAGCCGCTTCGAGGATGGCCCTCGGATCTACGCCCGAGGCGATCCAGGGGCCGCGATCGCGGGTGCCGCGCATCGTCTGACCGGGTCTCTCGAGATCGGCGGTCAGGAACATTTCTACCTCGAAGGTCAGGCCGCCCTCGCCCTACCCGCAGGAAGCCGGCGACATGGTGGTGATGAGTTCGACCCAGCACCCCACGGAAATCCAGCACAAGGTGGCCGAAGCCCTCGGCCTGCCGATGAATGCGGTCCGCGTCGAGACGCGGCGCATGGGCGGCGGTTTCGGCGGCAAGGAAAGCCAAGGCAATGCGCTGGCCGTTGCCTGCGCCGTGGCGGCGAAGGTCACGGGGCGGCCTTGCAAGATGCGATACGACCGGGATGACGACATGATCATCACCGGCAAGCGCCATGACTTCCGGATCGACTACGAGGTAGGCTTTGACGCGGATGGCAAGGTGTTCGGCATCGAGTTCACGCACTATGCACGCTGTGGCTGGGCGCAGGATCTGTCGCTGCCGGTAGCCGACCGGGCGATGTTGCATGCGGACAACGCCTATTTCCTGCCGGCGGTGCGGATCACCAGCCACCGCCTGAAGACCAACACCCAGAGCGCCACCGCCTTTCGCGGCTTCGGCGGGCCGCAGGGGATGCTCGGGATCGAGAGGGTCATGGACCATATCGCCGCCCATCTGGGGCGCGATCCGCTCGACGTGCGCCGGAAGAATTATTATGCCTCCGGCGGGGATATTTCCGGCCAAAAGAAGCTGCAGACCACACCCTACGGGCAGGAGGTCGAAGATTTCATCCTTGGTGAACTGACCCAGAAACTGGTGCGCGACAGCGACTATACCGCGCGGCGCGCGGCCGTGGCCGCGTGGAATGCCGAGCACGATCTGCTGAAGAAGGGCATCGCGCTGACGCCGGTCAAGTTCGGGATTTCCTTCACCCTGACACATCTCAACCAGGCCGGCGCGCTGGTGCATGTTTACCAGGACGGGTCGATCCACATGAACCACGGTGGCACGGAAATGGGTCAGGGCCTGTTTCAGAAGGTGGCTCAGGTGGCAGCAGCGCGTTTCGGCGTGGATGTGGCGAGGGTCAAGATCACGGCGACGGATACCGCGAAAGTGCCCAATACCTCTGCCACCGCCGCATCTTCGGGCAGCGATCTGAACGGGATGGCGGTGCAGGCCGCCTGCGATACGATCCGTGATCGGATGGCGGCAGTTCTGGCCGAGCGGCATCAGTGCGATCCGGCAGAGGTCGTTTTCGCGGATGGGCGGGTCGAGGTGGGGCAGGCCAGCTACAGTTTCGCGGAAGTTGCGCAGATGGCCTATCTCGCGCGCGTCAGCCTGTCGGCGACTGGTTTTTACAAGACGCCGAAACTCGCCTGGGACCGGATCAAGGGGCAAGGTCGTCCATTCTTCTACTTCGCCTATGGCGCTGCGGTGACGGAAGTCGTCATCGACACGCTTACCGGGGAGAACCGGATCCTGCGGACGGACATCCTGCATGACGCTGGCGCATCACTGAACCCCGCGCTCGACATCGGGCAGATCGAGGGGGGCTATGTGCAGGGGGCAGGCTGGCTGACCACGGAAGAGCTTGTCTGGGATGACGCAGGGCGGTTGCGGACCCATGCGCCTTCCACCTACAAGATACCGGCCTGTTCGGATCGCCCACCCGTGTTCAACGTCTCCCTGTGGGACCAGCCGAACCGGGAGGATACGGTCTATCGCTCGAAAGCGGTGGGCGAGCCGCCCTTGATGCTGGGAATTTCCGCCTTTTCGGCGCTGGCCGATGCGGTGCAATCCTGTGGTGCACATTACGCCGACCTTCAGGCACCGGCCACGGCGGAGGCAGTCCTGGCGGCCATCGCCCGTGCGAGGGGAGTGGCGTTCTGATGTCCTTCGACCGCGAAGCCCTCATCGATGCCTGCCGGAACCATAGGATCGTGGCTCGTGTCGTCGTGGCGGCGGTGCGGGGCTCGGCACCGCGGGAGGTCGGGGCGGCGATGCTGGTCTGGCGGGAAGGTCAGAGCGGCACCATCGGTGGCGGACGGCTCGAGTTCGACTTGACACATGCGGCGCGCAAGACGCTTGCGGTGGGGCATTTCGGCGTGACGCGCCATGCCCTGGGACCCGACATGGGCCAGTGTTGCGGCGGCAGCGTCGACATCGTGACGGAGGTTTTCGACGCGGCATCGGCGCAGGCCTTGCCGCAGGACGTGGTGATCCGGGGCCAGGGCGTGGAGCCACTATCCATCGCAGGGCTACGCAAGCGCATCCGCAATTCCGGCGAGATGCCAGAGCCGCAGTTGCTGGCCGGGTGGATGGTGGAACCGGTGTCGCGGGCGTCGCGACCTGTCTGGATCTGGGGTGCCGGGCATGTGGGGCGCGCACTGGTGGGCGTGCTTGCCCCGCTTCCGGATACCGCGATCACCTGGCTTGATACCAGCGCGGAGCGTTTTCCGTCCGACGTGCCGCAAGGCGTGACGCTGGTACCGGCAGCGCATCTGGCCGGCGTGGTGCCTTATGCGCCGCCGCAGGCCAGCCATCTGGTGCTGACCTATTCACACAGGCTCGATCTCGACATCTGCCACGCGCTGTTGACGCATGGTTTCGGATTTGCGGGGTTGATCGGCTCGGCGACGAAATGGGCCAGGTTTCGCAAGCGGCTCGGGGAACTGGGCCATGGCGCGCAGATGATCGACCGGATCACCTGCCCCATCGGCAGACCGGAGCTTGGCAAACACCCCCAGCAGATCGCAATCGGCGTTGCCGTCGGGATGGCCGGATGCACCATGGCACCGACACTTTTTAAGGAGAGCCAAGCATGACGCCATTGCTGTCGCTGGACGGATTGACCAAGGCCTATCCGGGCGTTGTCGCCAATGATTCCGTGTCGCTCATGATCGCACCCGGGGAAGTCCATGCGCTCTTGGGCGAGAACGGGGCCGGGAAATCGACGCTGGTGAAAATGATCTATGGGCTGGTCAAACCCGACAAGGGCCAGATGTCGATGAACGGCGCGCCTTTCGCCCCGCCAGAGCCGCGCGCGGCGCGGGCCGCCGGCGTAGGCATGGTGTTTCAGCATTTCTCGCTATTCGATGCGTTGACGGTGGCCGAGAACATCGCCCTCGGGATGGAGAACGCGCCGAAGATGAACGCCCTGTCGGAGCAGATCCGCAAGGTATCGGATGCCTATGGCCTGCCGCTGGCCCCGGACCGGATCGTGGGTGATCTCTCCGCCGGCGAACGCCAGCGAGTCGAGATCATCCGGTGTCTGCTACAGGAACCGAAACTGCTGATCATGGATGAACCCACGTCCGTGCTGACCCCGCAGGAGGTCGATATCCTGTTTCAGACCCTGCGCAAGCTCAGCGCAGAAGGGACCTCGATCCTTTACATTTCCCATAAACTCGAGGAAATCCGGACGCTTTGTGATGCCGCGACAATCCTGCGGCTCGGCAAGGTCGTGGGCGAGTGCGTGCCGCGCGAGACCTCCGCGCGCGACATGGCGGAGATGATGGTCGGCAAGGTGCTCGCAACGCCGAGCCGGTCAGGCGTGGCGCCGGGGGATGTCTTGCTGGAGGTGCGCGCCTTGTCCCTGCCCTCGCCGTCGGCTTTCGGGATGCCCTTGAGGGAGATTTCCATCAACCTGCGTCAGGGCGAAATCCTCGGCATCGGCGGGGTGGCGGGAAACGGGCAGGATGAACTGCTCGCAGCGCTTTCGGGCGAAATGCTGGCACCGCGCGGCACGGTGGTGGCCAAAGGGCAGGACATCGGCAGCCTCGGCCCGATTGCGCGCCGCAAGCTGGGGCTGCTTGCAGCACCCGAAGAGCGGCTCGGCCATGCGGCGGCCCCCGACATGTCGCTGACCGAGAACGCCATGCTGACGGCAATGGACCGCGAGGGGCTGCAACGCGGCGGCTTCCTGCACTGGCCCTCGGCGCGCAAATTCGCCGAACGGGTCATCGAAGCCTTCGACGTGCGCACGCCCGGCCCCTGGAACGCCGCACGGTCGCTTTCCGGCGGGAACCTCCAGAAATTCGTGATCGGGCGGGAAGTGTTGCAGCGGCCCGACATCCTAGTGGTAAACCAGCCGACCTGGGGCGTCGATGCTTCGGCGGCGGCGGCGATCCGGCAGGCGCTGCTGGATCTGGCGACGGGGGGCGCCGCCGTCGTCGTGATCTCGCAGGACCTCGACGAACTCATGGAAATCTCCGACCGTTTTGCCGCTTTGAACGAAGGGCGGCTGTCGGATCCCCTGCCGACCGAAGGGCTCAGCGTCGAGCAGATCGGCCTGATGATGGGCGGCGCACACGGCATGGAGGTGGCGCATGTGTGAAGCTGTGGCGGATAACAGGTTGAGTGCCTTCGGCGAGGATATTTCCTGCAAGAAGAAACCGGAGGCATCTGCATGATCAGACTTGAGAAAAGACCGCAGCCGAGCCGGATTTTCGCCTATGGCACGCCGCTGCTTGCGGTGCTGGCGACGTTTTTCTTCGGTGGTTTGCTCTTCGCGGCCCTCGGGAAGGACCCGGTGCAGTCGATCGTGACGATCTTCTGGGAGCCGCTTTTCGGTGAGTTTTCCTTCTTCTACCGACCGCAACTTCTGATCAAGGGCGCGCCGCTTGTCCTCATCGCCATCGGTCTCAGCCTCGGGTTCAGGGCCGGCATCTGGAACATCGGGGCGGAAGGGCAGTACATCATGGGCGCGCTCTTTGGTGCGGGTGTAGGGCTTGCCTTCTATCCTGCGGAAAGCGCGTTTATCTTTCCGCTGATGGTGATGGCAGGGGCTTTCGGAGGCTGGCTCTGGGCGATGATCCCGGCGGTTCTGAAAGTGAAATTCGGCACCAACGAGATTCTGGTGTCGCTGATGCTGGTCTATGTGGCGG
Organism: uncultured Alphaproteobacteria bacterium; assembly: GCA_963715055.1. Classification (GTDB taxonomy): domain Bacteria; phylum Pseudomonadota; class Alphaproteobacteria; order Rhodobacterales; family Rhodobacteraceae; genus CAVQRB01. The sequence goes on from CAVQRB010000002.1 coordinate 145,531, forward strand.
AGCAATTCCTCGCCTCCATGTCCTTGGGGTTGCTGAAGAACCCCGAAGGTTTCGGGTTTCCCGGCAGCCGCAACCTGCAGCAATACCCGTCGGCGCATAACGCCGAGATCATCGCCGGCAGTGGCATGCACTGGGGAGTGGTCGCGGCTATGATCGCGGTGATCTTCGCCTATGTGCTCCTTGCGCGGCACAGATTGGGTTTCGCGGTGCGTGTCACCGGGGAGGCGCCGCGCGCCGCCCGATTTTCCGGGGTCAATCCAGCGCGGCTCATTCTCTTTTGCCTGGGCACCTCGGGCCTGCTGGCCGGGCTTGCGGGGCTTTTCGAAGTGGCCGGGCCCGCCGGGCAGGTGACCATCGATTTCAACGTGGGCTACGGGTTCACGGCGATCATCGTAGCGTTTCTGGGCCGGTTGCACCCCATCGGTATCGTGCTCGCGGGGCTCCTGATGGCGCTCACCTACATCGGCGGCGACATCGCGCAAAGCCAGTTGGGCTTGCCCGCCGCTGCCATCCAGGTGTTCCAGGGAATGCTGCTCTTCTTCCTGCTGGCACTCGATCTTCTCACGAATTACCGGCTGCGCATTGGCCGAACGGAGGCCGCGTAATGGATCTGTCAGTCATCAACCCGATCCTGCTCATCGCCGCGCTGATGAGTGCTGCGACCCCCATCCTTCTGGCCGCGACCGGCGAGTTGGTGGTCGAGCGCGCAGGCGTGCTGAACCTCGGCGTCGAGGGGATGATGATCGTGGGCGCGATCTGCGGATTTGCCATCGCGGTGGAGACCGGATCGCCGCTCACAGGCTTTGTCGCGGCGGCGGTCGGCGGTGCGCTTTTGAGCCTGCTCTTCGCCTTCCTGACGCAGATCACCCTGGCCAATCAGGTGGCCTCGGGTCTGGCACTCACGCTCTTCGGGCTCGGCCTCTCTGCGCTGCTCGGACAGGGTTACGTGGGCGTGAAGCCGCCACGGATGGAGGACCTGAACTTCGGCTTTCTCAGCGATATCCCGGTGATCGGCCCGATCCTGTTTTCCCACGATCCGCTGCTCTACATCGGCCTTTTGCTCGTCGCTGCCGTCTGGGCGGTGCTGAAGTTCACGCGCGCCGGTCTTGTGCTGCGCGCCGTGGGTGAAAACCACGATGCAGCACATGCGCTTGGCTACAAGGTTGTGCGCATCCGGACACTTGCAATCATGTTCGGTGGCGCCTGTGCCGGTATGGGTGGGGCCTACATCAGCCTCATCCGCGTGCCGCAATGGACCGAAGGCATGACGGCCGGCGTGGGCTGGATTGCGCTCGCGCTGGTTGTGTTTGCCAGCTGGAAGCCCTGGCGTGTCCTTCTGGGCGCTTATCTTTTTGGCGGAATCACGCAGTTGCAGCTTAATTTGCAGGGCGCCGGCGTTGCCATTCCCGTCGAATATCTGGCAATGTCGCCGTATCTGATCACCATCATCGTGCTGGTCATCCTGTCTGCGGACAAGAGTGCGGCACCCGGCTCGCTGGGAAGATCATTTCACGCCTCGCACTAGGGGCATTTCAACGCCCCATCCAAGGGGCGGTTCAACATGGGGAAGACCTGATATGAAACTGATGAAACTGCTGACCGGTGCGGCGCTGGCCGTCGGTCTGGCGACGACAGCCATGGCGCAGGACAAGACCAAGGTGGGGTTTGTCTTCGTGGGGCCGATCGGCGACGGCGGCTGGACCTATGAGCACAACAAGGGCCGTCTGGCGGTCGAAGAGGCGCTCGGCGATGCGGTGGAGACCGTCTACGTGGAGAACGTCGCCGAAGGCCCGGATGCCGAACGGGTGATGACGCAGATGGCGCTCGACGGGGCCGACCTGATCTTCACCACCTCCTTCGGCTACATGGACCCGACGATCAACGTCGCCGCCAAGTTTCCGAACGTGAAGTTCGAGCACGCCACGGGCTACAAGCGTGCCGACAACGTCTCCACCTATTCCGCGCGCTTCTACGAGGGCCGTGCCATCCAGGGCCATATCGCCGGCAAGATGACCAAGTCGAACATCGTCGGCTACATCGGCTCCTACCCGATTCCGGAAGTGATCCGCGGCATCAACTCCGCCTTCATCCACGCCCGCAAGGTCAACCCGGATGTGCAGTTCAAGATCGTCTGGGCCTATACATGGTTTGACCCCGCGAAAGAAGCTGATGCGGCGAAAGTCCTTATCGAACAAGGCGCTGACGTGGTGCTGCAGCACACGGACTCGACCGCACCGCAGGCTGCGGCGCAGGAGGCGGGCAACGTCGTGACCTTTGGTCAGGCCTCCGACATGGCGCAATACGCGCCCTTCCCGCGGGTCTCCTCGATCATCGACGACTGGGCGCCCTATTACATCGCGCGCACCAAGGCGGTGATGGATGGCACATGGACCAGCACCGATACATGGGACGGCATCGGGGCCGGTATGGTCGGCATCGGCGAGATTTCGGACGCTGTCCCGGCGGACGTCAAGGAAGAGGCACTGGCGATGAAGGCCGCCATCGCGGACGGGTCCTACCATCCCTTTACCGGCCCGCTGAAGAAGCAAGACGGCAGCGACTGGCTGGCTGAAGGCGAAGTTGCGGACGATGGCACGCTGGCAGGCATGAACTTCTATGTCGAAGGCATCGAAGGCGACATTCCGAACTGAGCCCATACGAATGAGTCCAGTTTCGGACGAATTGGCCCCGGCGCGCGCCGGGGCCTTTTTTTGTCTGAGGCCAAGACAGGGGGGTGACATCCGTGCACCGGGCGTACACCCCCTGTACACCGCCGCAGCGCAGCAAGTCGTGCCTCGAGCCCCGCCTGACGGCACGATGCAGAGGCAAGGCTGCGATGAAAAGCGGGCGCGCGGAGGCGCCCAGCTTACTCCTGTATGCTTTCGAGATAGGCCAGAAGCCCGGCAAGCGCGCGCGGTGTTGGCGTGAAGACACCGTCGATCTCCACCGGGACCAGATCCTCGGCCATGGCGCCGCCGAACTGCGGCATCACGCGGGCGAGATGCGCCTGTTCGGGATCGCCCCAGATGTAGCTGAGCGCGCGGGCTGTCGGAAACTCACCACCGTTTTTGCGGCTGAGTTGCGTCAGATCGGTCGGTGGCTTCGACAGACCGGCGGTTGCGGGTCCGTCCCCCTTGCCACCTGTTCCGTGGCAGGACACGCAGTTTTCCGCAAAGAAGGCGCGGCCTTCGGCGGGTCCGGGCATGTCGGTCTCGGTGGCACAGGCAACCAGACCCAGCGCCGCGACCCCAAAACCCACGCTCAAAAGAAATTTGCTCATCCTGTCTCCTGCCGGTGTTCTTCGTTTCCGCAATACTGTCAAACTATCCGCAGGGTGCCAAGGATCCATGTCAAGACCTTCGGCGGGGGGCAGGCCACAAGCCGGACGCCCAGCGCGCGCCCCGGCGTCTCAGGCAGGTTCAGTCTCCAACTTGAACCACAGGCCCGCATCGGTGTATCCGCCCGGGATCAGGTGGCCGTCCGTCTTCACCTCGGGATAATCCGCAGCCCAGTCGCGAAAACGGTCATTGGTGACGATCCGCGCGCCCATGTCGCGCGCCGCCTCCAGAATGAAGGGGTCCGCCGGGGTTCCCTTGGGCACGACCATGACCCAGTCCTCCGGCAGCCCGAGCATGTAGCTGAAAAACTCGTCGTGCCGATATTTGTCGGTCAGCAGATATCCGGCGTTGGCATCGAAGACGACACCCGTCTTCAGACCGCGGCGGGACAGATGCTCAACGACTTCGCGGACGGTCTCGATGCGCGGTGTGTTGTCTTTCCAGTACATCACGTTGGAGCCGTCGATCACCACCCTCTCTGGTATTGATCGGGACGCGGAGGCCTTGTCGAAAACGCCCGCAAGACGCGCGAGGAAGAGGATCACGGCCGCGAGCGCAAAGGCCACCGCCATGGGATAGAGCCGCTCCAGATCCGGAGCGCTCATTGCTGCCGCGAAGCATCCGGCCGCGATGACCAGAAAGAGAAAAATCGTCTTCATACCGGAGAGTTACACGGGCCGATGCGCGTCGCCAAGACGAAAAATCGACAGTATCAGGCCGACCGAACCGCAGCACCGCGACATGATCTTGATCAAGGCGGCCCGTCGCATTGCAGGCTAGGGTCATGTGCATCAAAGGAGAACCATCATGTACAAGAACATTCTCGTACCGATCGCACTTGACCACGGAGACCATGGTGCCAAGGCGATTTCCGTGGCGCGCCAGTTGCTGGATGAGGGCGGGCATATCACGCTGTTGAACGTGATGGAGCACCTGCCTTCCTATGCGACCTCCTACCTGCCCGAAGGGGCGCTGGAGAGCAATCGCACCAAGGCCGTTGCCGAACTCAACCGCATCGCCGATGCGATCGGCACGACTGCCTCATCCCTCGTCACCACCGGGCATTCGCATAACACGATCATCGAACATGCGGAAAAACACGGCGTGGACTGCATCGTGATCGCCTCGCACAAGCCGGGGCTGGAAGACTACTTCCTCGGCTCCACGGCGGCACGGGTCGTGCGACATGCCAAGTGCTGCGTGCATATCCTGCGCTGAAACAGGTTGCCGCATCGGATTGTCAGTAGGAGTAATCCGCGTAGATCCGGGTCAGATCGCCGTTCCAGTCGCCGTTGTAATGGTCGAGCAACTCGTCGGCAGGCACCTTGCCGCTCTCGATGCTTTCATGCAGCGCGTTCAGGAAATGCGTCTCGTCCGGCACCATGCCACCGGCACCGGCGCGCGCGCGCGCCTTGAGGCCCGCATGGCTGAGCGCGACCACCTCGCGGGCGATATCGTGCATGTTGATGCCCGTCACTTTCGCCTGCAACCCGTCGATGCTTGCCGCGGTGCGCAGCGCATCATGCTGGGCGGGGGTCCAGTTCTTGACCAGATCCCAGGCGCCATCGAGGGCGCTCTGGTCATACATCAGCCCGACCCAGAAGGCAGGCAGCGCGCAGAGCCTGCGCCAGGGGCCACCGTCGGCGCCGCGCATTTCGATGTATTTCTTCATCCGCGCTTCGGGGAAGGCGGTGGTCAGGTGGTCGGCCCAGTCGCTGAGCGTGGGGATTTCGCCCGGAAGTGCCGGCAGTTGCCCCTTGAGGAAGTCGCGGAACGACATGCCCAGCGCATTGATGTATTTGCCGTCGCGGTAGACGAAGTACATCGGCACATCGAGGGCGTAGTCGACCCAACGCTCGAAGCCGAAGCCGTCTTCGAAGATGAAGGGCAAGGTACCCGTGCGTGCGGCATCGAGATTGCGCCAGACCATGCTGCGCTGGGACTTGTAGCCGTTGGGCTTGCCCTCGAAGAAGGGTGAATTGGCGAAAAGCGCTGTGGCCACCGATTGCAGGGCGATGGCAACGCGCATCTTCTGCACCATGTCGGCCTCGGAGCCGAAGTCGAGGTTGACCTGCACGGTGCAGGTGCGGCGCATCATCACCCGCCCCATGGTGCCGACGCGTGCCATGTAGTCGTTCATCAGCTTGTAGCGGCCCTTGGGCATCAGGTCCATGTCGTCATGGGTCCAGATCGGAGCCGCCCCGAGCCCGATGAAGCCCGCGCCGATGCGGTCGGCCACATCCTGCACCTCGCGCAGATGGGTGTTCACCTCGTCGCAGGTCTCGTGGATCGTCTGCAGGGGCGCGCCGGACAGCTCGAGCTGTCCGCCCGGTTCGAGCGAGATGTTGGCACCGTCCTTCTCCAGACCGATGAGGTAGTCGCCTTCCATGACCGGCGTCCAGCCATGGGCATCGCGCAGGCCTTCCAGCATGACGCGGATCGAGCGCGGACCCTCATAGGGCAAGGGCTTGAGGGTATCCTTGCAGTAGCCGAACTTCTCATGCTCGGTGCCGATCCGCCACGCCTCTTTCGGTTTGCAACCCGAGGCCAGAAATTCAGCCAGCTGGTCATGGGACGTGATCGGGCCACCGCCGGATTGTGGAATGGACATGGGGGAGGCTCCGTTTGCTCTGCTGTCTGGCGTCGCGTTCAGGGATGCGGCGATTTCGCCGGGGTGTCAATGCAGGGAAAGCTGTGCGGAAATCGCGGAATCGCGCTGCCAGATCACGATGGGGTGTTTGCTCTGCGATTGCAACGCCGCAAGCATGCGCTCGGTCCTGAGGCCGGGCAAAGTGGCGAAGGCGTCAAAGAGCGCCTCCGCGCCGGCGGCGTTGACCGGGATCATGACCGGGGCCAATCCGGGTTGGTCCAGCCGCCAATGCGCGGGGTGCTGCGCGCGATCGAGGCTGAGGCGGGAGATCTCCCGCAGGGCGACCGCACCGCCTGTCAGGGGTCCGAAATAGGCGATCTGGCCTTCGTCGACCTCGACGGTACCCGGTCCCTGCCCCGCGCTCCGGAACCGCGCACGCTGGATGCCGATCCAGATGAGCGCAAGTCCCGCGATCATGCAGGCGATCGCCGGAAGGGTCAGCAGCCGTCCCGGACCGATCAGCCACCACCCCCCCAGAACGAAAAGCCCCCCGCCCGCGAGCGCTTCGCGCCAGCGGAAGAGATGGGCTTTGGCTTCCGGACGAAAGAAGGGCATGACGGCAAATTCCCGGTTGGATCGGGGTCATCCAACCGGGTCGCTTGCGCGTCGTAAAGGCGAAACCGCCCTCAGGCGCTTTTTTTCGCGCGGCGGCGCAAGACCGCCATGCCGCCGAGCCCCGCCAGAAGGAGCAGGCCCGATGCCGGCAGCGGCACCAGCCGCGATATCGGCCTTGAAGGTGACTTCGGAGAGCAGTGTCCAGTCCGTGTCCCGGCCCCGGACGATGCGGACGGAAATCCGGTCGGTGTCGGCCATGCGCATGAAGTCGAAGGTATAGGCGAACGGGTCGGAACCGGCTGTGGGGATGGTTTCCCAGACGCCGTTCACGCGTATCCGCGTCGGTCCACCCGCGCCATCGCCACCGCCGGAGCCGTCGAAATGGAAGGTGGCGGAGGTGAAGGCATAGTCCTTGTCGAAGAGGAAGGTGATGTTCTTGGCACGGCTCGACCATCCGACATAGGGACCGCCGTCGCCTTCGACCTCGTCCCAGTTCTGGGTTGCAATGATGCCATCGGTCAGATCACCGAGCCCGCGTCGCAGGCGCGAGCGATCCGCTTCCGTGTTTCCGCGCCCGGTATAGCTGTCGTCCCAGAAGCTCACGTCGCCGTTGGTGTCTCCGTTGAGCATGTTGTAGCTGGTTGGGTGAACGGTGGCGGCCTGCGCTGCAACTGCAACAGTCGCAGAAATCAGCAGGCTGGCGGCAAGGGTCTTGAACATCGTGAACTCCGATCCAGAAATCGTAACAGGGTTAATTCGACCTCCTGTCTGACCGGATGGTGTGGCGAGAATGTGATCAGTTTTAGCTAAATCGGTGATGTTTCGGTACGACCCGTAAAGCGTCGGTGGTCACCCGCGCCAATCGCCAAGTGACATCTGCCACAGGGTCAGCGCGGCCACCGCTGCGGTGTCGGCCCTCAGGATGCGCGGCCCCAGCGGCACGGGGTAAGCATGTTCCATGCCACGCAGCCGGTCGCGCTCGGCCTTCGAAAAACCGCCCTCGGGGCCGATCAGGATGGCCCAGGGGCCGGGCGCCGCCGGCAGGCCTGCGGTCTCTCCCGCCAGTGCTTCATCGCAGAACATGATGCGGCGCGTGGCATTCCAGCTATCGAGCAGGCGGTCGAGGCGCTGCATGTCGGTCACTTCCGGCACGAAGGTGCCACCGCATTGTTCGGCCGCTTCCACCGCATGGGCCTGCAGGCGGTCGCGCTGGATCCGGCCCGAATTGGTGAACTCGGTCTGCACCGGCACGATCCGGGCCGCGCCCATCTCGGTGGCTTTCTCCACGATGAAATCGGTGCGCGCCTTCTTGATCGGCGCGAAGATCAGCCACAGATCCGGCGGCATCTGCATCGGCCGCACCTGGCGGCCGACCCGCAAGCTGCCCCCCCGTTTGCCGGCCTCTTCCACTTCCGCCAGCCACTCCCCGCTTTGCCCGTCGAAAAGCAGCACCGGCGCCCCGGCGCCAAGCCGCATGACGCCGAAGAGGTAATGCGCCTGCTCCCGGTTTACAGGAACCGATTGCCCCTGCCCCAAAGGCTGATCTACATAAAGGCGAATTTTTGCGGTCACGTCGCGGTCCATGGAGACCTACATATGCAAGAGCAGCCCCCTGCGCCAGATGCCCCCGTTGCGGATGCGGTGAAGGACAACTGGGTCGATACCCATGCGCCAGCAGCACTTCGGCCCTACCTGCGGCTGAGCCGGGCGGATCGCCCCGTCGGCACCTGGCTCTTGCTGCTACCCTGCTGGTGGGGACTGGCGCTGTCGATGCTGCATGACCAGCGCGCGGGATGGTTCGACCTTTGGATTGCCGCGGGCTGCGCCATCGGTGCCTTCCTCATGCGCGGTGCGGGCTGCACCTGGAACGACATCACCGACCGCGATTTCGATGGCAAGGTGGAGCGCACGCGCTCGCGCCCGATCCCCTCGGGGCAGGTGACGGTACGTGCCGCGGTGATCTGGATGTGCCTGCAGGCCTTGCTGGCCCTTTGCATCCTGCTCACCTTCAACATGGGCGCGATCCTTCTGGGCGTGCTGGCCCTGTTGCCGGTGACCATCTACCCTTTCGCAAAGCGTTTCACCTGGTGGCCACAGGTCTTTCTGGGGCTCGCCTTCAACTGGGGCGCCTTGCTGGCATGGACCGCGCATAGCGGCAAGCTCGAGGCACCGGCTGTGCTCCTGTACCTGGCCGGCATCGCCTGGACGCTCTTTTACGATACGATCTACGCCCATCAGGACGCGGAGGACGACGCACTCATCGGCATAAAGTCGACCGCGCGGCTTTTCGGGGCGCGGACCGGTACCTGGCTGCGGCGATTCTTGATGGCCACCGTCGGATTGATGGGCCTCGCCGTGGTCTATGCGGCACTTCCCGAGGCAAGCGTGCTGGCGATGGTGCTTGCCCTCGGCGGGCCCTGGGCAATGGGCTGGCACATGGCCTGGCAGCTGCGCGGGCTCGATATCGAGGACAACGCCAAGCTCTTGCAGCTTTTCCGGGCCAACCGCGATACCGGCGTGATCCCGCTGATCTTCTTCGCGGCGGCGCTGCTGGTTTGATTGAAACCCGGACCTGCGGCGCGTATCAGGGTGGTACCGAGACAGCTGCCCTCTGGATGACATGCGCCTTTCCGTCTTTTCCCTGACCCTCGCCTTCTTTGTCGTCGCCGGCGTCTTTTCCCTGCTTGTCGCGAATGCGTCGGTAAAGCTTGTGGAAGACACTTCCGAGATTGCCGTGCGCGACATGCTGGACGAGAACAACCTGACCTGGGCCGAGGTCGAGGCCGATGGCCTGCGCGTGATCCTCGCCGGGGAAGCGCCCACCGAAGCGCTGCGTTTCCGCGCGCTGAGCCTGACCGGATCGGTGGTCGATTCTGCCCGGATCATCGACGAGTTGACCATAACGGCAGCGGCCCCCGTGGCACCGCCCCGCTTTTCCGTCGAGATCCTGCGCAACACGGCGGGCGTCTCGATCATCGGCCTGATCCCTGCAAGCACCGACCGCGAGAGCGTCATCGAGCGGTTCGGCGAGATGAGCATGGTGCCGGTTTCGGACCTGCTTGAGACGGCGGATTACCCCGCGCCAGCGGGCTGGGAGGATGCGCTCGCCTTTGCGGTGAACGCCGCGGGGGACTTGCCGCGGGCGAAGCTCTCGGTGGATGCTGGTCGCGTGGAGATCACCGGCATCGCCGATAGTGCGGAGGACAAGGCCGAGATGGAGCGCAAGCTGCGCCGCGCGGCCCCTCCGGCGCTGCGCCTGTCGCTGAACATCACGGCACCGAGGCCGGTGATCACGCCCTTCACCCTGCGCTTCGTGATCGACGAGGCCGGCGCAAGGTTCGATGCCTGTTCGGCGGATACGGAAGCCGCAAGGATGCAGATCCTCAAGGCCGCCACAGCAGCGGGTCTCAACGGCTCCAACCGTTGCACCGTCGGGATGGGCGTGCCGGGCAGGAACTGGACCGAGGCCGTGGAGGTCGCGATCAAGGCGCTGTCCGAACTTGGCGGTGGCAGCGTGACCTTTTCCAATGCCGATGTGACGCTGGTCGCGGCGGAAGGCACCGCGCCGGACCTCTTCGACAAGATCGTCGGCGAGCTGGAAAACGCCCTTCCGGAGGTCTTCGTACTGAATGCGGTGCTCCCGGAGACGCCGGAACCGTCGCTCGGACCGGCCGAGTTTTTCGCCACGCTCAGCCCAGAGGGCCAGGTGCAGTTGCGCGGTCGCTTGCCGGACGAGAAGATGCGGGAAGTGGCGCATAGCTTTGCGCAGGCGAAATTCGGCACCGGCAATGTCTATACCGCTGCCCGCGTGGTCGATGGCCTGCCCGCGGATTGGCCCCTGCGGGTGCTGACCGGGATCGAGGCGCTCGGCGTGCTCAACAGCGGGGTGGTTCGGATCACGGCCGAAAGCATCGCGCTGACCGGCAAGTCGGGGAACCCGGACGCCAGCGACCTGACCGCGCGGCTCTTCGCGGACAAGCTCGGAGGCGAGCAGAGTTTCGAGATCGACGTGACCTACGTGGAGGCGCTCGATCCGACCGCGGCCCTGCCCACGGCGGAGGAATGCGAAGCGCAGATCGCGCAGATCGTGCAGCAGAGCAAGATCAACTTCGAGCCGGGCTCCGCCACAATCGATGCCTCGGCGCTGAGCGTCATGGATGAGATCGCCCTGGTCCTGAAAACCTGCGGAGATTTGCGTCTGGAGATCCAGGGCCACACCGACAGCCAGGGCCGCGAGGAAATGAACCTCGCCCTCAGCCAGGCGCGGGCGGAGTCGGTCCTGAATGAATTGCGCGCGCGCCGGGTGCTGACCGGCTCCTTTGTCGCGAAAGGCTACGGAGAAGCCACGCCGATCGCCGAAAACGGCACAGAAGAAGGCCGCGAAGCCAACAGACGCATCGAGTTTCGCCTGATCCGACCGGACTCAGCCGCCAATGAAAGCGAAACGGCGCTGGAAACCCTCGCCGAAAGCAGTGATACAGAGGCCACGGAAACACCGTCTGCCGAAGACATCGAAGAGACCGGTGCCGCGGAAGACGGCGAAGAGGGAAGTGGCGATGAGTAGAGTAGAGTTCGTGGTGGTGGTGGCGATCATCCTCTTCGTGGCCTTTTGCCTTGGCTGGTTCGCGAACTGGCTGCTGCACCGCTTCACCCGCGTCGCGGCCGACGACGTGGCGCAACTCGACCGGATGAGCCAGGAATTGCACGAGGCCGAAGAGACCCGCGACCAGGCCATCACCTACCTGCAGCAGCGCGAGGCCGAACTGACCAACCAGCTGGCCCAGACGGAAGCGGAACTGCGCGCCGCGATGGAAGGGCTGCGCGACGCACGCCAGGAAGCCGAGGAACTGCGCGCCACCGTAAACCGCCAGCGCGCCGTTTAAGACCAGCCGTCAGGCGACAGTGAGATGTGCGCAGTCGGCGAAGTGAGCGATCCTTTGCGAGGTGCTGCCCAGAACCGCGCTCTTGATGGCCCCAAGCCCCCTGCGTCCCGAGACGATCAGATCGGCACCGCAGCTTTTCGCGCAGGCAACCACGTCGTCAGCCGGCTCCAGCGCGCCGATATGCGTCTCGACCTTGGGCAGCTTGTAGGACTTCGCAATTTCCTTCCCGGCGTTGAGGATCTTATCCGCCGCCTCCTTCACGGTCGCGGCATCGGGCAAGGTGGTGACCGCGTGGTAACCGGCTACGGCACCGAGCGCGAAGGCCACGGTTTCAGCCTTCGGGGTATGAACCATGTGCAACTCGGAGTCGTATTTCTGCGCGAGATCACAGGCCAGGCGAAGCGCGTTGTTGCTTTGATCTGACCCGTCGAGACCCACGACAATCTTGTTGAACATCAAACTATCCTCCATTTCATTGCAGTCATGCCAATATGACAGATGCAGCGAGGACGTCCTTGATCCGTGTCAATGCCGCTACCAGCGGGTCAGGGCCTCTTCGTCCTCGTCGCGCGCGGCGACCCAGGATGCGCCCTCGGCGGTGATCTCGCGCTTCCAGAACGGGGCGCGGGACTTGAGATAATCCATCAGGAACTCCGCCGCCTCGAAGGCGTCCTTGCGGTGGCGCGCGGCGGTGGCGACCATCATGATCATCTCGCCGGGCATGAGCCGCCCATAGCGGTGGATCACCAGCACATCACCCAGCGACCAGCGCGCAGAGGCCTGTTGCGCGATATCGGTCAGGGCGGCTTCGGTCATGCCCGGATAGTGCTCGATTTCCATTGCCTCGAGCCTTGCGTCGCCGGTGTCGCGCACGATGCCGGTGAAGGTGACGACCGCGCCCATGTCCTTGCGACCGGAGGCAAAGACCGTGGTTTCCGCGCCCAGATCGAAAGGCGCTTCCTGAACCATGACGCGCATCCGGTCAGCCGCCCGTCATCGGCGGAAAGAAGGCAACCTCCCGCACGCCCGCGAGCGGTGCGGCGAAATCGCTGAGTTCCTGATCGAGCGCCACCCGCAGCGCCGAGGTATCGGCAAAGGCCGCGGCGTAGCGCTCTTCGCGTGCACGCAACTCGTCGACAAGCTCCGCCACGGTCGCAGCCGAGGTTTCGATCTTTTCGCGGGGCAGGCCGATGCGTTCGCGCACCCAGGCAAAATAGAGAACGTCCATCACGTGTCTTCCTTCAGAAAGGGCAGCGCCTTCATGAAATAATCGAGGCCAGTGATCAAGGTCAGCCCGGCCGCGGCCCACAAGAGCACAAGTCCGAGTGCGCCGGCCCATTCCATCGCCGCATGTTTCCAGCGCAGGCCATGGTGATCCACCATTTCGCCCGAGAATATGGCATCCACGGTATCCTGGTCCATGCCGAAGGCCGACATGCCCAGATAGTGCTCGAAGACGCCGTGCGAAAAGAGCACGGCGATCGCGACCATCTGAAAGGTGGTCTTCCATTTGGCAAGTTTCGTGACCTTGAGCTTGCCAGCGGTATCGCCCAGAAACTCACGAAGACCGGAGACGAAGACTTCCCGGAAGAGGATCACCGTCGCGGGCAGCACCAGCCAGGGAGACCAGCTGGAAAAGCCGATGATCACCATCAGCGCGATGACCACCATCGCCTTGTCCGCGATCGGGTCAAGCATGGTGCCGAGTTTCGTCTCCTGCTTCCAGGCCCGCGCGAGATAGCCGTCGAACCAATCCGTCACGGCCGCAAGCACGAAAAGAACCAGTGCGAACCAATCCGCATAAGGCCTTGTAAAGTAGAGAAACATCACCGCCACCATGGGTGCGGCCACGAGGCGCACGATCGTCAGGATATTGGGCAGCGTCATTGTCATGACGGCACCTTACAACGGGTGAAAACCGGGCGAAAGCGACATAAATGACGGCGGCGCGGGTGATGCAGCAAAACGTCAGGCCGGAGGCCTAGCCTTTCTCGTGAAAGAAGTCGTAGATCTTCTCCGCCAGCGCGTCCGAAACCCCCTCGACCGCTTTCAAGTCACCGAGATTGGCGCGTGACACGGCCTTGGCCGATCCGAAATGCGCAAGCAGGGCGCGTTTGCGCGCGGCTCCCACGCCCGGCACCTCGTCGAGCGGCGTCGCGGTGACGGATTTCGCGCGTTTCGCCCGGTGGGTGCCGATGGCGAAGCGGTGCGCCTCGTCGCGCAGGCGCTGGACGAAATAGAGGACCGGATCGTTGTGACGCAGTGCGAAGGGCGGTGCACCGACGCGGTGGAACTCCTCCTTGCCCGCATCGCGGTCGATGCCCTTGGCGATGCCCACCATCGGAATGTCCTCGACACCATGCTCGCGCATGATCGAGGCCACGGCGCTGACCTGCCCGGCCCCGCCGTCGATCAGCAGAAGATCGGGCCAGAGGCCGCGACTGCGGTCCGGATCCTCCTTGATCAGGCGCTTGAAGCGGCGCGTCAGCACCTCCTTCATCATGCCGAAGTCATCGCCCGGGGTCAGGTCCTCGCCCTTGATGTTGAACTTGCGGTACTGGTTCTTGAGAAACCCGTCCGGTCCCGCCACGATCATCGCGCCGACGGCGAAAGCACCCTGGATATGCGAGTTGTCGTAGACCTCGATCCGTTCGGGTATTCCGGGCAACTCGAAGGCTTCCGCCAGCCCCTTGAAAAGCCGTGCTTGTGTCGCGGTCTCGGCCATCTTGCGGGCGAGAGATTCGCGCGCGTTGCGCAGCGCGCCCTCGATCAGTTCCGCCTTCTCGCCGCGTTGCGGCACCAGGAGTTCCACCTTGCGCCCGAGCTTGCCCGAGAGCGCGTCGGTCATCAGGTCGGGGTTCTCGATCTCGTTGCTCAGGATCACCTGCCGGGGCGGCTCGCGGGTATCATAGAACTGGCCGAGGAAGGCCTCGAGCACCTCGGCCGCATCCACATCGGCGCCGACGCGCGGATAATAGTCGCGGTTGCCCCAGTTCTGATTGGCGCGGATGAAGAACACCTGCACGCAGGCCTGCCCGCTGTCCATGTGCAAGCGCCACGATATCGGCCTCCGCCACGCCCTGCGGGTTGATCCCCTGCGCCGTCTGCACCTGCGTCAGCGCCTTGATCCGGTCGCGCAGCGCGGCGGCCCGCTCGAATTCCATGGCCTCCGAAGCCGTGGCCATTTCCGAGGCGAGGCGCGCCTGGATGTCCGTGGTCTTGCCGGTCAGGAATTTCTCCGCATCCCGCACCGTCTGCCGGTAGTCCTCCGGGCTGATCTTGCCGACGCAGGGCGCCGAACAGCGCTTGATCTGGTGCTGCAGGCAGGGCCGCGTGCGACTTTCAAACATCGCATCGGAGCAATCGCGCAACAGGAATACCCGCTGCAACTGATTCAGCGTCCGGTTGACCGCTCCGGCAGAGGCGAAGGGGCCATAGTAGCTGCCCTTCTCGGTCTTGGCGCCGCGGTGTTTCTTGATCTGCGGGTAGTCGTGGTCGGCAGTGACAAGGATGTTCGGAAAGCTCTTGTCGTCGCGCAACAGCACGTTGAACTTCGGCTTCAACTGCTTGATCAGGTTCTGCTCGAGCAGCAGCGCCTCGGTCTCGGTGCGGGTCGTGAGGAACATCATCGACGCGGTCATCGAGATCATCCGAGCGATGCGACCCGAGTGACCCGACGGGCGGGCATAATTCGACACCCTGGCGCGCAGGTTGCGCGCCTTGCCGACGTAGAGCACGCGGCTTTCCGCATCCAGCATCCGGTAGACGCCGGGCGAGCCATCGAGGGTCTTCAGATAACCCTGAATTACCTCGTATCCGGTGGCCACATCCTCAGGCTGTCTATCAACAGAATCGTTCATCGCTTGTCCTGCATGATTCCCGGTTTTCGCTGCACCGTAGCAAGGTCGAGTTCAAGGTCTAACATGTCCACGGTTCTTGTGGATAACTCTGACGATAACTTCCGGGCAGGTAGAAATTTCCGTTATGCCTTGGGCATTTCAATAGATTGCCTGTTTTTTAGGCAGGAGATCAACCTATTGATTTAAATACTAATTTTCTTTCGCCCAGCACAACATCATGAAAACAAAGGCCTTTTCGTAACGAAATTGTAACGGAATTTAACAAGGTGCAAAACTTGCACGAGGCGCGGTGTCACTCGACCCCGAGAACGTCCGGCGTCTGCCATGCCAGGTGCTGACCGCCGTCGACACAGAGCAGCTGTCCGGTCACCGCAGGGGCGTCGAGAAAGTAGCCGAGGGCCGCGGTGATGTCGTTCGGGTTCGCCCCGCGGGTGAGGACGGTGGCCTTGCGCTGTCTGGCGAAATGCACTTCGGATTGCCGCCCGCCGCGCAGTGTCGGACCGGGTCCGATGGCGTTCACGCGGATCGCCGGGGCGAGCGCCTGGGCGGTGGTGCGGGTCATGGCCCAAAGCCCCATCTTGGCGATCGTATAGGTCATGAATTCGGGCGTCAGCTTGCGCACGCGCTGGTCGATCATGTTGATGACGAGGCCCGTCGCCACAGGTTCCCCGGCCGCGTCGGTTGTGGCCGCCAGCCCTTGCGCGGCCATTGCCTGCGTCAGAATGAAGGGCGCGCGCAGGTTGCTTTGCATGTGCCGATCCCAGCTTTCGCGCGTGGCCGAGGCGACGGTGTCATGTTCGAAGATGGAGGCATTGTTGATCAGGCAGGTGATCGGGCCACCCAGAGCCTCCGCGGCAGCCGGCAACAAGGCTTCGGTCTCGGCATCCAGAAGCAGATCCGCCTGAAGCGCGATGGCCCGCCCGCCCTGCGCTGCGATCTCGGCCACGGTTTCCTGTGCGCCGGCTGCGGAGGAGGCATAATGCACCGCCACCTCGAAACCGCGCCTCGCGAGATAGACCGCCATCGCGCGTCCCAGACGCTGCCCGGCTCCGGTTACAAGCGCTCGTGTCATGATCTTCTCCCTCGCAGGACTACCCCAGCAGAAGCAGAAGATAGCCCAGGTAACAGGCGGTCAAGGCGACGCCCCATCCGCGGGTGATGTTGAGGCCCATGTAGACGAAGGGGGCCAGCAGGATCGAGGCACCGAGCATGACCCAAAGGTCAAAGCGCAGGAATTCGGGATCGACCTCGATCGGGCCGACAAGGCTCGCGATGCCGATGATCGCCAGCAGGTTGAACATGTTCGAGCCGATGACATTGCCCAGAGCCACATCCGCCTGACGCCGGAGGGCTGCCATGACAGTGGTGGCAAGTTCAGGCAGGGAGGTGCCTACCGCTACCAGCGTCAGCCCGATCACGGTGTCGGAAATGCCGTAGGACTGGGCGATGAGTGTGGCGTTATCGACAAGGATGCTCGCGCCGAGCGGAAGGCCCACAAGGCCCAGCACAAGAAAGACGATGATGCGCCAGAACGGCATGTCCGGGTCGGCCCCCTCGGGCTCCTCCTCATCGTCCTTGCAGGCGTTCCGGTGCCGATGCGCGTCGCGGAAGGCATCCGAAAGCACCAGACCCAGCGCCGACAGCAGGACCACGCCCGAAACCCAGTCGAACACGCCCCGAAAGGCGAGCGCGATGAAGAGCAGCGAGCCAAGGATCATGAAATTGTAGGTCTTGCGCGTGTTGCACTCGGAGGTGTGCATTGTCGCCAGCAGCGCCGGTATGCCCAGCACCAGAAGGATGTTCGCGGTGTTGGAACCGACCACATTGCCAAGCGCCAGCCCCGGCACCCCGTCGATCACCGCCTGCACGGAAATCAGCAGTTCGGGCGCGGAAGTACCGAAGGCCACGATGGTCAGGCTCACGATCAGCGCCGGCACACCGAGGCGCAGCGAGAGGTTCACCGCCCCTTTGACCAGCGCATCGCCGGCCAGCAGGAGGATCACCAGCCCGAGACCGGACATCACCCATGGCAGGACCATCAGGAGTTTCCCTTGCCGCAGCTGCAGGGTCCGCGCCCGATCTTGTAGCGGCCACAGGATTGGCATTTGGACGACGAGAACCGCTTGCCGCCGAGCCAGTGCATCTTGCCGAACATGGCAAGCACACCCATCACCACGAGGAAAAGAACGACGATCTTCAGGATCATCGGGTCACAATCCGAACTGCGCGAAGGCGCTGCGCTCTTCCACGGCGTGCAGCGTGTCCTCGAAGAGGGCCGCGCCAAAGCGCGTCAGCAGCGGCTTGCGCATGGCGTAGCGGCGGAATTTCACCTTGTCCCCGAAACGCTCCTTCAGCACCGGTTTCAGGTGACCGATGCCGTCGATCAGGCCGAGCTCCTGGGCGCGGCGTGCGAGCCATACCTCGCCTGTGAAAAGATCCCGGTCCTGCGGCAGCTTGCCCTGGCGGCGGGTGCTGACATGTTCCTTGAAATTCGTATGGATGTCCTCGAGCAGGACCTTGAGCCGCGCCACATCCTCCGGGTTTTCGGGACGGAAGGGATCCAGCATGGATTTGGACTTGCCCGCCGTGTAGACGCGCCGCTCGATCCCTTGGCGGGCGAGCAGTTCATGCGCACCGAAGGAGGCGGAGATCACCCCGATCGAGCCGATCACGGAGCTTTCGTCGGCGTAGATCTCATCCGCCGCCGCCGCCAGCCAGTAGCCGCCCGAAGCCGCCACATCCTCTACGAAGGCGATGACCGGCACCTCCTTCTCCTCGGCCAGCCGGCGGATGCGCGCTCCGATCAGCGAGGATTGCACCGGGCTGCCGCCGGGCGAATTGATCTCGATCGCCACGGCCGCGGGCTTGCCCTTGGAGAAGGCCCGCTCCAGCAGAGGGGCGAGATTGGCATCGTTCAACGTGGCGCGACCCGAGGCTGCGATCATCCCCGACAGGCGGATCACGGCGACGGTCGGGTGCGATTTGACAAAGGGTATCCAGCGTTTCATGAGGCTCCATGTAGAATGGCCACCCGTCGCAAACAAGGCGGCGCCGGCAAGAGTTTTCAGATGCGGCCTTATTGCCGGAGGCGCCAGCCGGTCTTGAAGATCCAAGCCACGGCGAGCAGGCAGAGCCCGGTGAAGATTCCGATGGCCAGAAGCGACCAGGCGATGGGCACATCCGCGGTGCCGAAGAAGGACCACCGAAAGCCCGATATCAGGTAGACGACAGGGTTGAAAAAGGACACCGCCTGCCAGAAGGGCGGCAGCATGGAGATGGAATAGAATGCGCCACCCAGGAAAACCAGCGGCGTGACCACCAGCAGCGGCACCAGTTGCAACTGTTCGAAATTGCCCGCCCAGATGCCGATGATGAAACCCAGAAGGGCGAAACTGACGGAGGTCAGCACAAGAAAGGCGAGCATCGCCAAGGGATGCGCAATGGTCAGGTCGACGAAGAAAAAGGAGGTCGCGAGGATCACGACCCCGATGATCAGCGCCTTGGTCGCCGCGGCCCCCACGTAGCCTGCGAGGATCTCGAGGAAGCTCGCCGGTGCGGACAGGAGTTCATAGATGGTGCCAACGAATTTCGGCATGTAGATGCCGAAGGAGGCGTTCGAAATTGCCTGGGTGATCACCGAGAGCATGATCAGCCCCGGCACGATGAAAGCGCCGTAGCTCACCCCTTCGATCTCGTCGATCCGGCTGCCGATGGCGGCGCCGAAGACCACGAAGTAAAGCGACGTGGAGAGCACTGGCGAGAAGAGGCTTTGCGCCAGCGTCCGGCGGAAACGCGCCATTTCGAAACGGTAGATGGCCCTGATCGCGGTAAGGTTCATGCGGCGTCTTCCTCGTCCTTCCTGACCAGACCCACGAAGACGTCCTCGAGGCTGCTCTGGCGTGTCACCACGTCGCGCAACACCAGACCGCAGGCCGAGACGTCCGACAGCAGTTTGGTAATGCCGGTGCGCGGGCCGCGGGTGTCATAGGCATAGGTCAGCGTGCGCCCGTCATCACCGAGCGTCAGCCCGTAGCCTGCGAGCCGCTCGGGAATCGCGTCGAGCGGTGCGGTCAGTTGCACGTCGAGTTCCTTGCGCCCCATGCGGGTCATCAGGCTGTCCTTGTCCTCGATCAGCAGAAGCTCGCCCTTGGTGATCACCCCGACACGATCTGCAATGGCTTCCGCCTCTTCGATGTAATGGGTGGTGAGCACGATGGTGACGCCCGCGGCCTTAAGGTCGGCCACGATGCGCCACATGTCGCGGCGCAGCTCCACGTCAACCCCGGCGGTGGGCTCGTCGAGAAACAGCAGACGCGGCTCGTGGCTCAGCGCCTTGGCGATCAGCACCCGCCGCTTCATGCCGCCCGAGAGCGCGCGGATCTGGCTGTCGCGCTTGTCCCAGAGCGAGAGCTTGCGCAGGATTTCCTCGATGACCGCGTCATTGCGCGGCTTGCCGAAAAGACCGCGCGAAAAGCGGACCGTGTTGATCACCTTCTCGAAGGGTTCGAGGTTGATCTCCTGCGGGACGAGGCCGATCAGCGCCCGCGCCTGCCGGTAATCGCGGACGATGTCATGACCGCAGACCGTCACCCTGCCCGAGCTCGCCCTGGTGATCCCGCAGACGGTCGAGATCAGCGTGGTCTTGCCCGCGCCATTGGGACCGAGCAGGGCCACGATTTCGCCCGCATCGATGGTGACGCTGACGCCCTTCAGGGCTTCGAACCCATCCTTGTAGGACTTGCGAAGGCTATCGATCTCGAGAATTGCTGACATGGCGGCGCGCTCCCCAAAACGGTCCGCGCCTCCATAGCGCCCCCGTGCACCGCGCGACAGGGCAAGATCGCACAGAGCAACGCCACTCTGTGCGGTAATGCGGCTCTTGTCGGTTCAGGATTTGCCGGTGATGCGGCCGAGCCAACCTTTTTTCTCCGCTTTCGCTTCACCTGCAGCCGCCTCCGGGGCCGGCCCCTCCAGCGTCGTCTGCAGGTTGGAGAAGAACTGATCCGCCATCTTCTTGGAGAACCCATCGATGATGCGGCTGCCCAGTTGCGCGAGCTTGCCGCCCACATTGGCCTCCACATCGTAGGAAAGCTCGGTGCCGCCATCCTTGGGCACAAGCCGCACCACGGCGCCTCCCTTTGCGAAACCGGCGGCCCCGCCCTTGCCTTCGCCGGTGATGGTCAGCGCCTCGTTCGGCACCATTTCCGACAAGGTCACGGCCCCTTTGAAGGTCGCCTTGACGGGCCCCACCTTCTGGGTCACCGTGGCCTCGAACCCCTCTTCCGGTGTGCCTGTGACCGTTTCGGCACCCGGAACACAGGCCTTGAGGACCTCCGGATCGAGCAAGGCCGCGAAAACCTCCTCGGGCGTTGCTGCGATCTGGCGCGTGTCTGACATTTTCATTCGAAGGTTCCTCAAACCGTTGCAAAGGTCACGTTACAGCAAGCCCGGTCGGAGATTCCAAACGGATTTCCACATGTCGTTTTCCGGCGTGACAGTCCGCTTCACAATGATAGGGCTGGTGCCATGTCACCACATTCCCCAAACCGCGCCGCTCTCGGTATCGCGCTCCTGATCGCCGGCGTCTTCGCAATCTCCATCAATGACATGTTGTTCAAGCAGCTTTCGGGCGGATATCCGCTGCATGAGATCATCTTCATCCGCTCCGCCGTTGCCCTGCTCGTGCTGCTTCTCGTCGTGCAGATGGAAGGCGGGTTCGGCATCCTGAAGACGAACCGGCCGTGGCTGCACGTCTTTCGAGGCCTGATGATCATCATCGCCAACATGTCGTTCTTTCTCGCGCTCGCGGCCCTGCCCCTGGCCGATGCGACCGCGCTGTTTTTCGTGGCGCCGCTTTTCATCACGCTGCTGTCGATCCCGCTGCTGGGCGAGAAGGTCGGTATCCGCCGGATCGGGGCCGTGGCGATCGGCTTTCTTGGCGTGATCATCATGCAGCAGCCCTGGGCCGACCGCGCATCGCTGCCGGCGTCGCGCCTCGTGTTGCTGCTGCCGGTCCTGGCCGCGCTGACCTATGCGCTGACACAGCTGATGACGCGCAAGCTCGGGGTGACGAGCAAGGCCTCCGCGCTCTCGGTCTATATCCAGACCGCCTTCCTCGCCGTGTCCGTTCTCTTCGGGCTCATGGTGGGGGACGGGCGTTTTGCGGACATGCAGGAAGATCCGGCCCTGCGGTTTTTGTTCAGAGCCTGGGTCTGGCCGTCCTTCAACGACTGGTGGGTGATGATCGGCATGGGGTTCAACGCCGGTTTCATCGGCTATTGCCTGAGCCAGGCCTACCGGACCGCGGATGCCGCGACGCTGGCGCCTTTCGAATACGTCGGCCTGCCGCTCGCCGTGATGTGGGGCTGGTGGGTCTTTCGGGAGGTGCCGTCCTGGGAGGTCTGGGTCGGCATGGCGCTCATCCTCGGCTCGGGGCTCTTCGTCTTCCTGCGCGAGCGGCAGAAGTCCGGCCGGGTCTCGCGCATCCTGCCCAAGCAGTAGATCACCCGCGTTCAATCGATCCGGACAACGACCTTGCCCGTGGCCTGTCGGGTCCGCAGCAGGTCGAGCGCCGCGTTGGCTTCTTCGAGCGGCAGCACGTTGCTCACATGCGGGTGAATCCTGCCCTCCACGTACCAGCGGGTCAGCACCTCGAAACTGTCGGTGAGGACCTTCGGGTTCACGCGCGTGTAACCGCCCCAATAAAAGCCGATGACGCTGAGGTTCTTGACCAGCAGGTGATTGGCCGGGATCTGCGGCACCTCGCCGGAGGCAAACCCCAGCGGAATGAGCCGCGCTTCGGGGTTGCAGGCGCGCAGGGCCGCCTTGAACTGTTCGCCGCCGATGGGGTCATAGACCACATCCGCCCCGCCCAGCGCCTTGACACGCTCGCGGATGTCGTCGGTATCGGAATCGAGCAGGTGATCGGCGCCGGCGGCTTTCGCCACGGCGAGTTTCTCCGCCCCCCGTGCCACCGCAATCACCTCGGCCCCCATGAGCTTGCCCAGTTCCACCGCCGTGAGGCCGATCCCCCCCGAGGCACCGAGCACCAGAAGGCGCTCGCCCGGCTTCAGATGCGCCTTGTAATCAAGCGCCACGTGACTCGTCCCATAGGCGATGAGAAAGGCCGCCGCGTGTTCATCCGTCATCTGGTCCGGGATCGGCACGCAGATATTGGCGGGGATCGCGGCAAATTCCGCCAGCGCACCAAAGCCGCAATAGGCAGCGATGCGCTGCCCCGGCGCGAAGCCCTCGACCCCCTCGCCCACCTCTGTGATCGTGCCGCAAAGCTCCATCCCGAGCGTGAAGGGCAGCTGCGGCTTTTCCTGATAGCTGCCCTTGACGATCAGAAGGTCGCCGAAATTGAGCCCGCAGGTATGGACCTTGACCACCACCTGCCCGCTGCCCGCGGTGGGCTGAGGAAGATCCACAAGGGCCAGGGGCTTGCCGAGTTCGGTCACTTGCATGGCGCGCATCTGTCTCTCCTCGGTCTGCGTTTTCCTGAGCGATCAGGCCAGAGCGTGTCGCGAATGACAAGGGTCGTCGCTCGGTTCAGGGCATCCATGCTGCAATTCAGGTCGGCGAGTGGCCAACCTGCCCGATCGGCAGATTTCCGCGAGTGTCCAGAACTGGTCAATCTTAACTTGGCAACCAAAGTGACGCATGGTAAGTTGAGTTTAAAAATTAATATTCTACTTTAGCGATAGTGAGCAGTTTCATGGATACCTTTATCATCATTTCAGTCGTCGTCGGCCTCGCCATTCTCTTTTTCCTCGACCGCAAGGGCCCAGGACAGAAGAGCAGAAAAAACGGTGCGAACTCAGACCATTGACCGATTACGCGCCGGGAAAGCGCGCGCGGACCGAGTTCAGGCAGATCGAGATCAGTAGGGAACAAACCCGAGATGGCTCAGAGCTTTCTCGGCTGTGCGGCGGGTAGACGGCTCGCCACGAAGGCACTGTCTGTTGAGATCACCGACGACTTTGTGCAAATTCCGGTCCCGGACACAGGTCCGCATGAAGGTGTCAAGATCGTCGTCGGTCATCTCCAGAATACGCGTCGCAAGACCGGTTTCCACATCATGAACTACGCTCACTTGCGCCTCCTGTGGCAGTGATTCCCTTGAAACAGTCTAAAACGACTGCAGCCGGGGAGTCACGCATCAGAGCCGCGCCCGCCGCGATGTATCTTGGCGGGCGCTGCTTGCGGCATAAAACCTGGCGTTCAGGGCAGCTTGCCGATGCTGAAGAACATCGTTTCACCCGAATGATCGTCCACGCCGTCGTTGTCGGTCGAAATCCAGGCCGTGCCATCGGCGGTGATGGCAAGACCCTCGACCTTATCGAGAACATAGCCGCCGGTGGACGTCAGATCAGGCAGCAGATCGCGCACCAGCGTCTTGGTGACGGTCGGCAAGTCCGAACCCAAGGCAGCCGGCACCATCTCGGCCAGCGGCACCGAATAAACGCGTTTGATGGCGGCATCTCCGCCGTGAAGGTTGTCGCGTTCCACGATGTAGACCTTGTCGCCATGCAGCGCCATATCGCTCAGACCGACCCAACCGCTCCCGGCGGCTTCGAGGGGGTAGCGGACGGCGCCCCATTCCTCGGTCTCGATGTTGTAGGAGACGAGCTTCACGCTGCCCTTGGGATCATCGCCCCATTCGCGCTGCACCGGCATCCAGAGCGTGTCACCGACGAGGGTGATGCCTTCGAAGCCGAAACGGGTTTCGACAGCCATCAGCTCGGCCGGCAGGCCGATCTCCTGCTTGATTTCGCCCTTGCGGTTCACCTTGTAGAGCGCATGCGGGATCACCTGATCGGTGCGCCCTTCGGAAGCCACCCAGAAGTTGCCTTCCCCGTCCAGCGTGATGCCTTCGAGGTCGAGCTTCTGCGCGGGCATACCGTTGCGCGTGACGTCGAGGGACGCGACAATGCGCGCCGGGGTGCTCGAGGGGTCGATGGTAGTAGATGCGCGGTTGATAGCCGTAAAAGCTGTCCGTCACGGCATGGATCGTGCCGTCCGCATCCGCGACCATGCCCGACAGCGCGCCCCATCCGGTCAACTCGGCCATGCCCGCAGAAGTCAGATGCGGATAGGCAGCCGGGCCTTCGGCGTATTGGTAGAGCATGACATGTGCGCGTGCGGCACCGTCCTCGGCACCGTCATATTCGTTGGCCGTGGCGAACAATCCGCGTCCGGGAATGGCGACGGCCCCTTCCGGCGAAATACCCGAAGGCAGCAATTGCCGGAGCACGGGTGCTGCGGGTTCGGTCACATCGTAGACCGCGACGATCGAGGCCCGTTCGGCCATGACGAAGACGAAAGGCGTGCCCTCGAAGACGCCGAACTCCATGCCTTCGGGCTCGGCTCCCTTGGCATCCGAGCGCCGGTCGGGGTAGTGCCCGATCTCGACGATGGCATGCTCCAGCGAAGCGCCGCTTTCCCAGACCAGCGTGCCGTCCTTGCGGAAGATCGTCATGCCGCGCGACCCGCCGTCCATGTCGCCTTCATTGGCGATGGCGAAATGATCATCGTCGATCCACTGCACGCCGTCCGGCTCGCGCAGGACGCCGGTCAGGCTGTCGGTGAAGAGGAGTGCTGCGCGCTCGTCCTTTGTGTCGATACCGTCGAGGTCCACCGCCCCGGCGGAGAAATGCGAGAGCACCGTGCCGTCGCGGGCCACGACCGCAATGTGGTTGTTCTCCTGCAGCGTCACGACAACCTCTCCGAGACCGTTGATGTCGACGAATTCGGGTTCCGGATCATCGCCCGCCACGCCAGCGAGGCCCGTCAGCGCGGCACGGCGCAGGCTGGCACAATCGAGCGTGCCGTCCTTGACATCGATCATCACCAGATCGCCCGCGGGCATCTGCGGCACGCGCCCGTCGCCCGCATCCTCGTCACGCTCGTTCTCGATCGCCACGGCGATGAAGGAGCCGTCTTTTGCGCGCGCGGTGCTGTCGGGTTGTCCGCCTAGATCACAGCGGGCGGTCTCGGTCATGGCCCCAAGGTCGATGGCCTTGATCATGCCCGAGGGGGCCGTGAAGCTCTCGGAGGTGTTCACGGCGACGAATGCCGTGTTGCCGACGATCGAAACGGCCGTCGGCTCGCCGTCCATCTGCATCACGCCTTTTGGCGCGGGATTGGCCGGGTCCGTGATGTCGATCACCCCGATCACGCCCGCCGGACTGTCGGTGTAAACCAGCGTCATCCCGTCGCCGGAAACATCGATGATCTCCGCCGAGGTCGTCGCGGGGATCTCGGCGTCGAAATTGGACGTGACCGGAAACGACGCGATCCGGTTGAAATTCATCTCTGCGAGGGCAGGCGTCATTGCGACACCCGCAAGCATGGTACTGGTCAGCAGCAGCGTTCTGGTCATGGAGGGCTCCTTGGTCCGTGATGCAGGCAAGGGCGCAGATTCTCCGAACAGCTCTGTGACGGTTTTGTATCGGTTCTGTGAAACCCCGCGCTCAGAGGTCGAGCGCGATGACCCCGTCCTTCTGCGCGGCCCGCGACTGGCAGAGGATCATGGCCTCCGCCCGCTCGGCCTGCGACAGCACGAAATCGCGATGCTCGACCGCGCCGGAGAGCACCCGGCACCGGCAGACACCGCATAGACCATCGGAACACTTCAGATCGACGCGTATCCCTTGGGCAACAAGCGCTTCGGCTGCGGATTGATCGGCCGATACGGCGATCAACTGCCCATCCCTGAGCCGGATCCGGAAGGGATGGTTTTGATAGGCCGGCATGTCGGGGACGGAGAAATACTCGACATGCCGCGCCGTTTCGGGAAAGCCCGCCGATGCAGCATGTGCCATCACGGCGTCCATATAGGCGTCGGGACCGCAGGCATAGACATGCCAACCCTCGGCATTGGCCGCGAGGATCTTGCCAAGATCGGCCCGGCTTCCCTCTTCCGTGACATGCAGGTGCACGGCGTCCCGCCATGGCACATCCGCCAGATGGTCCGCGAAGGCCGCGTCCTGCCGTCGCGACACCGAGTAATGCAGGGTGAAAGACCGCTTCGCGCGGTGCAGTTCATGCGCCATGGCGATCAGGGGCGTGACACCGATGCCACCGCCCATCAGCAGGACATGGCGCGACTGCGGCACGAGGGGGAAGTGATTGATGGGCTTCGAGACAAAGACCCGCCGCCCTTGCGCAAAGACGCGGTGGAGCAACTCCGACCCGCCGCGGCCCGCCACTTCGCGCTGGACCGCAATGGTATAGCAGGAACGGTCCGCAGGATCCCCGGTGAGCGAGTATTGTCTCAGCCGGTCCGGGCTTATCACCACATCGATATGCGCGCCCGCGTTCCAGGCTGGCAAAGGGCCACCGTCGCGAGCATGAAAGCGGTAGAGCGTGACGGTCGCGCTCAGCGGCTTGACCTCCGCGATGACGACCTCGACCACCGGGCTCACGGGCGGCTCGGTATAGCGGTGATCCCATGGGCCTGTCTCTCCTGCGGCCCGACGCTTGCGGTAGTCGTCCGCCGAAATCATGTCGCGATAGGCCCGGATGCCCGCCTCCCGCTCCATCGCGAAAGGATAGGGCCAGGGCGGCGGTGCGAGGTTGGCCGGATAGACTGCGAGCGTCTGATCCTCGAAAGCGAGCTTCAGCGATCTCTGCAAGCCGCGGGCATTCACCGGGTGCCGTGTCGGCTCATACCCACCGTCTTCGGCCAGTTCGAGATCCCACCACCACTTCTTGACCGGGTTGAGACCACCGCGGCCCAGGGCATCATCGAGCTTCGCAAGATAGGGGGCAGCACCAGGCAAGGTCATCGCCGCCCACCGGAACGGCTTTTCGGCAAAGAGTCCCTCCAGGTTCCAGGGGCAGGTTTTCATGCAGCGCCCGCACATCGCACCCCCGGTGGTCGTGATGCGATAGGTCGCGCATTTCTGGCTGTCGGATTTCCAGATCTCATAGCCGTTGAACATGCGCTTCGGCCCTGCGGTGATGGCGCCCGACGGACATTCCCGTGCGCATTTGTTGCAGCTTTCGCAAAACCGTTGCAGGCCGAAATCGATGGGCGCATCATGGGCGAGCGGCATGTCGGTGGTGACGACGCCGGACTTCAGGCGCGGCCCGAGGAAGGGGTTCAGAATGACCTCGCCGATCCGGCTGACCTCCCCAAGCCCCGACAGGAGCAGCAGCGGTGGCTGCAACACGTCGCCATCCATGACCGTATGGGCCTTGGCCTGAAAGCCGAGGGTGCGGATCTGCCGGGCGATCACGCCCCCCAGCAGCGAGAACCGCAGATAGGCGCGCATCGATTGCGCCACCGAGATCCAGTCATCACCCGAGGCCCCTTCCATCGTCTCGAAGCCCTGATCGATGATCATGCTGATGGCCTGATCATGCGGCGGGTCGATCGGCGCGCCGGTTGCGTCATGGCTGTACCAGGTCCAGTCGGGGCAGCGGCTGATCCCCACGGCATCGACGCCGAGAAAGTAGCTTGCCGCCTTGATGTTCGCGGCATTGCAGGCGGCGTCCGTCGGTCGCGCGCCATCGGGTGCCTCGCCATCCTGCAGCAGAACGAAAGCGCCCAGCATGCGCCGTTGCGCCGACGAAGGAGCGGATTTGCGCACGTAGCGACCGGCGGTGGCCGCCTCCTGCACCGGTTTGCCCAAGTCGCCGAATTGCGCCCGGATGAACATGTCGGTGCGTTTCGGCACGCGCGGCACATGCGCCTCGTCGATGTAGGTGGTGGGCCTTTCAACGCGTTTCAGGCTCTCCATCGGATGCGGCCCGGCAGCGAAGTCGCGTTTTTCGAAGGGATCGCGCAGGCCCCTGCGCCGCATTCCGCGGGACGACCAACGAGGCTGGCGCACAGCGAGCGGTGCATCCTGCGCAAGCGGCATCGTCGTGGTCAGGGCGGCAGCGCCGAACCTCTCGCCAAGAAACGGCGCAACGACCCTTCCCTCCTCCACCATCGCAAGGCCTGCCGCCACCGCCGCCTTGTTGAGGTCGATGTCCGTGGCGGTGCCCGTGTGCGCCGTCGCCTCCCACCCCAGAAGCCGGATGTAGGACGCCAGTACCACCGCCACTTCTGAGGCGCGCAGACAGGCGCGATGCGCCTGCGCGTCCCTGAGCCACGCATAGCCCGGTTCGGACGGGCGCGGATCCCGCGGCATTCCGGCGAGAACCACGACCACATGCGCGTGGTTGTCGATCGTGCCGGCGGGTGCGGCCATCGCTTCGCGCAGATCGGCCATGATCAGGTCGATGCCGGCCGCGAGGCTCTTCGTCTGCTGCGATCCGAGATCGCGGGCGAGGCGGTCGATGTCCGGATTGCGCCGCGGTGGATCGAGCCTTGCGGCTGTGAGCATCGGGCCGATACCGACGGCCGTGGCATCGCAGAAATACCCGAAGGCCTTCAGGTGGTTCGCCCGCGCGACCAGATCATCGGGACAGGCCGCGCGCACCTTGTTGACCATACCGCTGCGGATGGCATCCATCGTGGCCTGGTGATCCCGCATCGCATTCACGATCGACTGGGGGTCCTCCGGCCGGTCAAAGGACAGGGGCGGTGGCGGCGGCACCGTCGCGAGATCCGGCATCGGCCCGCGCGCCAGTTCCTCCAGCGGCAGAGCGCCAAGATGCGGCGCGCGCTTGCGCGTCGAAAAGAAGCGGGTCGTCATGCGCGCCTCCCGGCTATCCGCTGCCGCCTCATGCGGTCAGCTGCGGCCATGCTTGATGGGAAACGGCAGGCATTGCAACGCCTGCACCGCGTTCAGCGGATCATGCGTCCTGCAGGATCAGGTCCGAGGCCTTTTCGCCGATCATGATCGCCGGCGCATTGGTGTTGCCCGAGACGATTTCCGGCATGATCGAACAATCCGCCACGCGCAGCCCCCGGATACCATGCACGCGCAGCCGGGCATCCACTACCGCGTCCGCTCCCTGCCCCATCTTGCAGGTGCCCGTCGGGTGATAGATCGAGGCGGTATTGTTGCGCGCCCAATCCAGCGTGGCCTCATAATCGTTCATGTCGAGCGCGGGGTTCGGGCGATACTCTTCGGAGATCTTGGAGGTCAGCGGGGCGTGCCGGGCAATGGTCCGCGCGATGTTGACCCCTGCGACAACCGTGCGGCAATCGGTTTCCGTCGAGAGGTAGTTGGGGATGATCCTGGGGTAGTCGCGCGGGTTCGCCGATTTCAGCCTGATTTCCCCCCGGCTTTCGGGGCGCAACTGACAGACCGACATGGTGAAGGCGGAAAACTTGTCCGCCCCCTTGCCCGGGTTTTCCGCCGAAAGCGGCTGCACGTGGAACTGGATATCGGGCGTCTCGACATCCTCGCGGGTCTTCAGGAAACCGGTTGCGAGACTGGCGGCCATGGTCATCGGGCCTGCGCGAAAGAGGAGGTATTTCAAACCGATCTTCGCCTGCCCCATCAGCGTGCCCACCTCGTCGTTCAGCGTCGGTTCGTTGCATTTGTAGACAAGCCGCGCCTGCAGGTGATCCTGCATGTTCTTGCCCACGCCCTTGAGCTCTTGGGCGACCTCGATCCCGTGTTCGGCGAGCTGTTCGGCATCGCCGATCCCGGACAGCATGAGCAGTTGCGGCGAGTTGATCGCCCCGCCGCAGAGCACGATCTCGCGCGCGGCCTTCACGCGCTGCACAGTGCCGCTGCGGTCCTTGTAGCTGACGCCGGTCGCACGGCCTTCTTCGATCTCGATCCGGTCGACCTGCGCATGGGTGATGATTTGCAGGTTCGGACGCTGCTTGACCGGGTTGAGATAGGCCACCGCCGCACTGCACCGGCGCCCGTTGCGCGCGGTCAGCTGGAAGAATCCGACGCCTTCCTGCTCGGCGCCATTGTAATCGGGATTGAACTTGTATCCCGCCGCCTGCGCCGCCGCGACCCAGGCATCGGTGATGGGACGCTGGATGCGCATGTTCGACACCGAAAGCGGCCCTTCGTTGCCGTGAAACTCATCCGCACCGCGTTCATTGTGCTCCGCCCGCTTGAACAGCGGCAGCACGTCGTCCCAGCCCCAGCCGGCATTGCCCATCTGGCGCCAGCGGTCGTAATCCTGCGGCTGTCCGCGCACGTAAAGCAGACCGTTGAGCGAAGAAGAGCCGCCCAGGACCTTGCCACGCGGCCATTCGATCGAGCGTCCGTTGAGGCCCGGATCTGCTTCCGTCTTGTAGCACCAGTCGACCGAGGGGTTGTGGATCGTCTTGAAGTATCCCACCGGAATGTGGATCCATGGATTGAGATCCCTTCCCCCGGCCTCCAGCAGGACAACCTTGTGTTTCGGGTTGGCGCTCAGGCGATTCGCGACCACGCAGCCAGCGGATCCGGCGCCGATCACCACGAAATCTGCTTCCACTTTGACACCCCTCCGCTAGTCTTAAAAAATCTCTAGTCAAATTTCGAATATCATACTAGTGTTTTTGGGACAATTAGTCTCAATAAATGACATTCAGGGAGGAATGCATGAAACTTACAGACAAGCTGGGTCAAATTTCGCGCCGCGATCTTTTCAGGGTCGCCGGCACCTATGGCATGAGTTCGACGCTGCTCGCCGCAGGCAGTTTTGGCGGCGCGATGACCCTTGCCAACCTGGCGAAAGCCGCTGAATCCACCTATGAAAAACGCTTCGCGAAGGAAGCGAAGTTCACCTTGAAATTCGGTGCCGCCGGCTTCAACGCGCGCAACCTGCTGATCGAACGTGCCGGCTGTCTGGAGTTCGCCCGCGATCTTGAAAGCCGCACGGACGGTGAGATTCGCGTCGAGTTCATCGGCGACAACCAGATCTGCAACCAGGGCTCCTGCGTGGAGAAAACCCAGCAGGGAATCGTCGACATCTATGCGGCCTCGACCCAGAACTCTGCGGGTGGCGCGCCCTATCTCAACATTCTCGATTATGCCTTCATGTTCCCGTCGCGCGCGTCGATCTATTACTTCCTCTACAGCCCGGAATCGCAGCGCATCCTGCGCGAGCCCTTCGAAAAGAACCACGGCCTGAAGTTCCTCTTCAGCCATGCGGAACTGCGCGGTATCCAGCTCGGCCTGAAGTGGAAGGACGCGCCCACCGTGACCAAGCTCGAAGAGCTGTTTGGCACGAAAAACCGCGTCACGGGCACACAGCTTGGCCGCATCGCCATGCAGGCGCTGAACCTCAACCCGGTGCCGATCGCCTGGGAAGAGACCCTCGACGGTCTCAAGCAGGGCCTGATTGATGGCGCGGAAACCTGGGCCTCGGCTGTGGCCTATGCCAACATGTCCCCGGTGGTCTCGCAGTGCGTCGACCTCAACTTCTTCTGCGGCACCGAGCACACGGCGATGAGCGCCAAGGCCTTCGACAGCCTCGGTGGCGATCTGCAGGATGCGGTGATGGAATCCTCCTATCTGGCGCAGGTGCATGTTCAGGCCGCGAACGAGGCGGCGCTGGTCAACACGGTCGGCTATTCGGTGCCGCAATTGCCGGGCACCATTTTCGAGCGCGATGGCGTGCGCATGGCGAGACTGCCCGAGGCCGAACTCAAGATGGCCGAGGAAATGTGTTCGCCGGAGTTCCAGCCTGACCTCTGGACCGAATGGCGTGACCGACTCAACGGCTGGTCCGGTGGCATGGACACCTATGACGAGATCTACCGGGTCGCCCGCGAGATCCCCAAGGAAACGCTGGCCGAGAACGTCGAGCCCCGCCGTTGGTGGAAAGCCTGATCGACATATAGGAAAGGGCCGGCCGGTGCGAACCGGTCGGCCTTTCTTGACAAAGGGAACAGGCAAAACTGTCCCGCAAGGTATTTCTCGGGGGGAGCTGAGTAATGTCCGTATGGGCCGAAGTGACGAACCTGGTGTCGGCGACACTGGATGGCAATCCGTTCATGATGAAAACCGCCTATCAGTCGAACGCGGCGTGGTGGGTCTTTGTCCCGCTGACGACCATCGGCGCGGTGCTGGTCTACTACATGTACAAGGCGAGCCCGTTTCTCGACCGCCATCTGGAACGCACCGTCGTGGTCTATACCTACATCATGATCGCGGCGATCATCTTCGTCGGCGTCCTGCAGCGCTTCCTGCCCTTCCTGCCGGGGCAGCCGCCCTGGTCGACAACCATCCCGCCCATGCTCTTCATGGTCATGGCCTGGTTCGGATGCTCGTTCAACGTGCGCCTGCGCACCCACCTCAGCTTCAATGAATTCCGCACGAAACTGCCGCCCGCCGGCCAGATGGCCTGCCTCTGGCTCGATGCGATCCTGTGGTTCGGCTTTTGCGTGATCGTGGTGACGACGACCGCCCGCGTTGTGGTCAACTCCATCGCCAATTTCCAGATCGTACCGGGCACCGATCACATGATGCAGTGGTGGTTCATCATCACCGTTCCGATCGCTTTCGTGCTGATGGCGGGTCGGGTTCTGGAAAATCTCGTCGAGGACCTGCGTCGCTTCAAGGCGGGCGAACCGCTGATCGAACAATCTGTCATCGGAGGCGATGTATAATGACCGACGGAACCTGGGTTACAATCATTTCTCTCGCCGTCACCTTCTTCTTCATGATGGGGGTGCCGGTGCTTCTGGTGATCGTCTACTGGATCATCGGGTGCAGCTTCGTGCTGGGTCTCACGCTCGACAATCT
Source organism: uncultured Alphaproteobacteria bacterium (assembly GCA_963715055.1). Classification (GTDB taxonomy): domain Bacteria; phylum Pseudomonadota; class Alphaproteobacteria; order Rhodobacterales; family Rhodobacteraceae; genus CAVQRB01. Next base: position 178,420 of record CAVQRB010000002.1, read on the forward strand.
CGGCGCCGAGCTGCTCAACGTGTTCAACAAGGGCTTCGCGCTTCTGGCGATGCCGCTTTTCATCCTCACCGGCGACCTGATCAACAAGTCCGGCATTGCCCGGCGGCTGTCGGATTTCGCCTATTCCTGTCTGGGCTGGCTTCGGGGTGGGCTTGCCATGGCCGCCATCGGGGCCTGTGGTCTCTTCGCCGCAATCTCCGGGTCAAACTCGGCCACGACGGCGACCATCGGGTCGATGCTGCATCCCGAGATGGTCAAGGGTGGCTATGACGAACGCTTCTCCGCAGCCACAGCGGCGGCCGGTGGTACGGTCGGGATCATCATCCCGCCCTCGATCATCTTCATCGTCTACGGCTTCATGATGAACCTGCCGATCAGCGATCTTTTCGTCGCGGGGATCATACCCGGAGCACTCATGGTTCTGGCGATGATGCTGATGGCCTGGATCGTGTGCTCGGTCAACGGCTGGGGCTACCTGATCAAGCTGGAAATGGGGCGCGTTTTCAAGACCGCCATCGGGGCCTGGCTCGGGTTCTTCGCCATTGGCCTCGTGCTCTGGGGTATCTACACCGGCAAATTCTCTCCGACAGAGGCCGCCGGCGTCACCGTGGGTTTCTGCATCATCGTGGCCCTGATCAGCTATCCGCTGAACAAGGTCATGGGCATGGATGCCGACACGCCCGTGTCGGAGAAATCGGTCAGTTCGATGTTCGTGGTCGAGGGGTTCACCATCCCCGACATCCCGTCCATCGTGGTACGTTCGGCACAGATCACCGGTATTCTGGCACCCCTGATCGCGGCTTCCGTCGTCATGCAGCAAATCCTGTCGCTGCTGGGGGCGCAGTCCGTGATCGGTGATTTCGTGACCGGCATGGGTGGCTATTACGCCGTGCTGGCAACGGCGATGATCATCGTCTTTGTCGCGGGCATGATCCTCGAATCCCTGCCCGTCACGATCATCCTTGCGCCCATTCTCGCGCCGGTGGCGGCCACCGTGGGCGTGGACCCGGTCCACTTCTCGGTGATCTTCCTCGTTGGCGCTTCGATCGGCTTCATCACACCGCCCTACGGTCTGAACCTCTATGTGGCCTCCGGAGTTACCGGGGTTCCGTACTTCCGGTTGCTGCGCTACTCCTCCATGTATCTGATCTCGCTGCTGGCGGTCTGGATCCTGGTGGCGCTGACACCTGAACTTTCGTTGATGTTGCTCCCGAACAGGTAAAAGAAGACGGCATGCCGGACGATTACTTACCAGATGAGCAGGGCCAGATCCCGACCAATCTCAGGTTGCTGATCCTGCTCGAGGAAGTCGCACGCGCCGGCGTGCCCGTTACCCCGTCCGCCCTGAAGGACACGCTGAATCTGCCGAAGCCGACCCTGCACCGGCTCTTCAATACCGCCGAAGCGGCAGGCTACCTGCAACGCGATCTCGACGGGCGGTCCTATGGTCCGGGGCCGCGGCTGCGGCGGCTTGCGGTCAATACGGTCTCCTCGCAGCGCATGCGGACAGTCCGTCTCGCCATATTGCGAAACGTCGCCCGGGACATCGGCGAGACCTGCAACATCGCCACGCCCGACCGCGAGGGCATGACCTATCTCGACCGGGTGGAAACGCTCTGGCCGCTGCGCATCCAGCTGCCGGTCGGGACGCAAGTGCCCTTCCACTGCACGGCGAGCGGCAAGATGTATCTCTCCACCTTGCGCCCCGCCTACCTCGACAAATATCTCGCTTCCGCGACGCTGGAAAGCTGTGCGCCCGGAACGATCACAGACAAGAAAAAACTGAAAAAAGAGATCGAACAGACATCCAAACGCGGGTATTCCCGCGACAATCAGGAATTCATGGACGACATGGTCGCCATCGCGGTGCCGATCCTTGATGATCAGAAACGGCTGACCTCCACGCTCTCGGTCCATGCGCCGGTGCAGCGGCACGGGCTCGACGATCTGGTCAAGCACCTCGACAGGCTCCGCGCGGCAGCGAAGGAACTCTCGGAGCTTATCAACACCTGAGTGCTGTCAGATGCGCCGCGCCCAGCCCAGCCAGCCCAGCGTGGCATCGGTATCGCCGCCGGGTTTGTACTCCGCGCCGAGCGGGTCCGCATAGCCCATCTCCGCGATCGTCTTGAACATATGGGCGTAGTTGATCTCGCCGTGATCCGGCGCGCCGCGGTCCGGAACGGAGGCAAACTGGATATGCCCGATGAGTGGCGCAAGATCGTGCAAACGGTGGGTCAGATCGCCCTCCATCAACTGCACGTGATAGCAGTCGAACATGAGCTTGAGGTTCTCCGCCCCGACTTCCGCGATGATGTCCCGCGCCTGTGACGTGGTGTTCAGGAAATACCCGGGCGCATCGTAGCGGTTCAGCGGCTCGATCAGAAGGGTGATGCCCACCGCGGATGCCGCCTTGGCCGCATACCGCAGGTTGTCCACGAAACAACGGTGTGCCGCCGCCCCGCTCGCGAAGCCGGCCATGATGTGCACTTTCTGCGCGCCGATCCGCCGGGCGTAGGCAATCGCCTCGTCGATGGCCGCGCGCGCTTCCGCTTCGCGCCCAGGCAGCGCGGAGAGGCCGTTCTCGCCACCCTCCACATTGCCCCGGCGGGTGTTGAGCCCCAGCATCTGCAACCCTGTATCGGACAGCGCAGCCGCGACCGCCTCCGGTGGCGTTGCGTAAGGCCAATGGCATTCGACCGCATCGAAACCGGCAGCTTTCGCAGCCCGGATCGCCTCGGGCAGCGGACGGTCCGTCCAGAGAAATCCTAGGTTGGCCGAAAACTTCATGCGTCCCAATCCACGTCGAAAGTCGTGATCAACCTCTGCACCTCCTGCGCGCTCAGCACCCGAGGGTTCAATCCCCGGGTAAGCAGCGCCAGCCGGGCAGTATCCTCCAGTTCCTCGATGGCATTGCAGGCCGCCTCGACGTCCTTGCCCGCGACCACGGGTCCGTGGTTGGCCAGCATCACCGCGGACCGCCTGCCCGCAAGCCCTCTGACCGCATCACCCATCGCCGGATCGCCCGGCAGGAAATAGGGCAGCAGCTTCACCTTGCCGAGTTTCATGATGCCGTAGGGCGTAAGAGGCGGCAGGAAGTTGTCCTCATCCGCATCAGGCAGCATCGACAACGCGACCGAATGGCAGGAATGCAGATGCACGACCGCGCCGGTTGTCGCCCGCGTGTCGTAGAAGGCCGCATGGAGCGGCATTTCCTTGGTCGGTGGATCGCCTTCGATCAGCCGCCCTTCCGGCGAGAAACGGCTCAGCCGCGCCGGATCGAGCCGCCCGAAACTGGTTCCGGTGGGCGAGACGACCAACCCGCCGTCTGGCGTTCTGGCAGAGATGTTTCCGGTCGATCCCCCCGTGAGCCCACGGTCGAACATGGATTTGGCCAGCAGGCATATCTGTTCGCGCAACTGTGCCTCGACGCTCATGCGGCTTCCAGTTTCGACAATGCCTCCGCGAAGAAAGTCTCCGCGCCGAAGTTTCCCGATTTCAGTGTGACGGCCAGCCGGCGGCCCGCCGAGGTGCAATAGGTCCAAGGCACGCCGGGCGCAATTTCCGGGCCGATATCAAGCCGCGCGACCCCCAGGGCCTTGGTTACGGCACCGGATGTTTCGCCCCCCGCCACGACGAAACGGGAGGCGCCCGCGTCCCGCGCGGCAATCGCACAGGCGGCGAGCGCTTCTTCCACGATAACACCAGCTTTCGCCGTGCCCAGCTCCTCTTGTGCGCGGCGCACCTCTGCGGGTTCTGCGGTCGCGTAGATCAGCGGACAACGGGCGAGATCCTGCCCGGCGAGCCACGCAAGTGCGGCGCCCGGGCCCTCCGCCGCAAGGGTCAGGGGGTCGAGTTTGCAGGACGGCGCGCCCTGTGCCTGATAGGCCGCGACCTGCGCCCGGGTCATGGCCGAACAGCTGCCCGACAGCACCACGCCTGCCGGATCGAAGCGGGGATGTTCTGCCGCCCCGGCCTGCGCCGACAAGGTCCCATCTGCAAGATAAAGCGCCGGCAAGGGCATCGCGACTGCACTGCCGCCGGTCATCAGCCGCATGTCGCGGCAGGCCTCCGCGATCACGCCAAGGTCATCATTTGCCACCGCATCGACGATCACATGCGCCACGCCCTCGCGCTTCAACCGCTGGAGTTCCGCGCGCAGGGCCTCCGGTCCTTTTGCGACGGTGAGGCGATCGGCGAGCCCCACCGGGCGCGTGACCTGAGGGGTCAGCAGTCGCATCAGGTTGCTGTCGCGCATCGGTGTCAGCGGATGATCCTTCATCGGGCTTTCGGCCAGCGGATCACGCCCGACGAAGAGGTTGCCCATGAAAATCGCCCGGCCATTTTCGGGAAAGGCAGGGCAGTAGATCGTCTGCTCCACCCCGAGATCCTGCATCAGCGCCTCGGCGACCGGTCCGATGTTGCCCTCGGGCGTGCTGTCGAAGGTCGAGCAGTACTTCCAGAAGAACCGCTCGGCCCCTGCGGCGCGCAACCAGGCGAGGGCCGCGCGGGTCTCCGCGACGGCTTCCGCCACCGGCGCGGTCCGGCACTTGAGCGCAATGACTTCGAAGGCTGCGGTCTCTTGCGGCGGCGCGTCCGGCACACCGATGTGCAGCGACACCCTGACGCCGCTGCGCGCCAGCAGACCGGCCAGATCAGTGGCCCCGGTGAAATCATCCGCGATCGAGCCCAGAACTGTCGTCATCTCATCTCCCAAACATCAGCAAGCGCAGCGCTGCGATGATCCTTGGCGCAGCATTCGCATTATCGCGGCAAACCGCAAGCCTTGGCCTTTTCCTCGGCGGACACCCTAGTCTTCGCCCGGCAGCTTGAGACCCGCTTGCCGCGCATAGACTTTCGCCACTGCGGCATCGTCCTCGGCGCCCAGGCCCATCTCCGCCGCAGCCTTGAACCTTGCAAGCGCCGTCGCCGTGATCGGTGCATCGAAGCCCGCGGCAGACGCGATATCGAGTACGATCCCGAGATCCTTCGGCCAGATGTTCACCGAACTCAGCGGCGTGTAATCCCCCGCCACGACATGCGGCGCCCGGTTCTCCAGCATCCAACTGGTGCCTGCGCATTTGCTGATCACCTCGAGGAATTTTTCCGGCGTCACCCCTTGCGTCATGCCGAAAGTCAGCGCCTCCGCCATGCTGGCGATATGCACCCCGGCGAGCAGCTGGTTGACCGCCTTCATCGCCGAACCGGCACCGGCCGCATCGCCCAGCTCGAAGACCGTCGTGGCGATCACATCGGTCAGTGGTCTGGCCGCGGCGAAGGCTTCGGGCGTTCCCGAGGCCATGATCGACAACTGGCCCAGACCCGCCTTGACCGCGCCACCGGAGATCGGAGCGTCGAGGTAGTGCACGCCATGCTCCGCGCAGCGCGCCGCCATGGCGCGGGCGAAATCCGGCGGGACGGTCGCGCAGGCGAGAACCACCGAACCTCGCTTGAGCAAGGGCACGACACCGGCATCACCGAAAAGGACGGCTTCCGTCTGGGCCGCATTGAGCACAACCACCGCAACCGCATCGAGCCCGGCGGCAACATCGCGCAGATCGCCCGAGGCCCCCCCTTCGGCTGCAAACCTGGCTGTCTGGTCGGGATTTACGTCAACGCCCCAGGTCCGGTGCCCGCCGCGCAGGGAGGAACGGGCAATGCCATAGCCCATAGACCCCAGTCCGATTACGGCAACATCAAGCTTCTTGGTCATGGATCATCCTTGGGTTTCTCCGCCGCCAGGCGCAGGCTCGGCAGGCGCCGGGGCCTCGTCCTCTGATCGGAGCGTGTCCTTAGGTATCGAAAGTAACGTCGCGGCTGCGAGGCGCAAGATGGCAATTCAGCAAGGAAAACAAAAACGGCGCCCCCGAGGGGCGCCGCTGTATTCATGTCACGAGTTGTCACGCCCCTCGTGACCGGGGGCCCGACACCCGGTACGGGTCTCAGGCCAGATCGAAGCGATCCGCGTTCATCACCTTGGTCCAGGCCGCCACGAAGTCCCGCACGAACTTTCCTGCGTTGTCATCCTGCGCATAGACTTCCGCATAGGCACGCAGCACGGAGTTGGAGCCGAAGACGAGATCGGCGCTGGTCGCGGTCCACTTGACCTTGCCGGACTTGCGATCCCTGATTTCATAGGTGCCGCTGTCACCGACCGGGTGCCAGCTGTTGGCCATGTCGGTCAGATTGGCGAAGAAATCCGTGGTCAGTTGCCCTGGACGGTCGGTGAAGACACCATGCTTGCTGCCGCCGTGGTTGACCCCGAGCACACGCATCCCGCCGACCAGAACCGTCATCTCGTTCGCGGTCAGGCCAAGCAGTTGCGCGCGGTCGAGCATCATCTCTTCCGGGCTCACGGCGTATTTGGCCTTTTGCCAGTTGCGGAAACCATCCGCCATCGGCTCGAGGACACTGAAGGAGTCCGCGTCGGTCTGCTCGGCCGAGGCATCGCCGCGACCCGGTGCGAAGGGCACCTCGACCTCGAAACCTGCCGATTTGATCGACTGCTCGAGCGCCACATTGCCCGCCAGCACGATCACATCCGCCAGCGAAGCGCCCGATGCTTTCGCGATCGGCTCAAGCACGTCCAGCACCTTCGCCAGACGCGCGGGTTCATTGCCTTCCCAGTCCTTTTGCGGCGCAAGGCGGATGCGGGCGCCATTGGCCCCGCCCCGCATATCGGAGCCGCGATAGGTGCGCGCGCTGTCCCAGGCCGTCGCGATCATCTCCACGGCAGAGAGGCCGCTGTCGGCGATCTTGGACTTGACCGCCGCCACGTCGTAATCGGTCCTGCCCGCGGGCACCGGATCCTGCCAGATCAGATCTTCTGCCGGCACGTCGGGGCCGATGTAGTTGACTTTCGGGCCCATGTCGCGGTGCGTCAGCTTGAACCAGGCGCGCCCAAAAGTATCGGCGAAGTAATCAGGGTCGGCCATGAATTTCTGACAAATCGCGTTGTAGGCGGGATCCACCTTCATCGCCATGTCCGCATCGGTCATGATCGGGTTGTGGCGCACCGACGGATCGGTCGGATCGACCGGTTTGTCCTCTTCCTTGATGTCGATGGGCTCCCACTGCCAGGCGCCCGCAGGGGATTTCTTCAATTCCCACTCGTAGCCGAAGAGAAGCTTGAAATAACCCATGTCCCATTGCGTGGGATGCGTCGTCCAGGCGCCCTCTATGCCGGAGGTGAAGGCGTTGGTCGCCTTGCCGTCCAACCCCGGGTTCGCCCAGCCGAAGCCCTGCGCCTCGATGCCGGCCGCTTCGGGCTCGACACCGATCTTGTCCACCGCCCCGCGTCCATGCGCCTTGCCGACGGTATGGCCGCCGCAGGTCAGGGCCGCGGTCTCCTCATCGTCCATCGCCATCCGGGCGAAGGTCTCGCGCACGTGCATCGCCGTGCGCGCCGGGTCGGGCTGGCCGTTCACGCCTTCAGGGTTGACGTAGATCAGGCCCATGTGAACTGCCGCCAGCGGGTTTTCCAGCGTGGAGGCATTGTCGAGATCGCCGTAGCGGTTTTCGCTTGGCGCGAGCCATTCGTTCTCGGAGCCCCAATAGACGTCCGTTTCGGGCGCCCAGATGTCGGCGCGACCAAATCCGAAGCCGAAGGTTTTCAGCCCCATCAACTCGTAGGCCATGTTGCCTGCCAGGATGATCAGGTCGGCCCAGCTCAAGGCGTTGCCGTATTTCTTCTTGACCGGCCAGAGCAGACGGCGCGCCTTGTCGAGGCTCGCGTTGTCCGGCCAGGAGTTCAGAGGTGCGAAACGGATGTTGCCGGACCCGGCCCCGCCGCGCCCGTCGGACATGCGGTAGGATCCCGCGGAGTGCCAGGCCAGACGGATCATCAGGCCGCCATAGTGACCCCAATCCGCCGGCCACCAGTCCTGGCTGTCCGTCATCAGCGCCTTGACGTCATTCTTGACCGCTTCGAAGTCGAGCGCCTTGACGGCCTCGCGGTGGTTGTAGTCTGCGTCCATCGGGTTGGTCCGCACGCCCTTCTGGTGCAGGATGTCGATGTTGAGCGCATTGGGCCACCATTTGGTCACGGGCTTGTTCATCTCCGTGTTGCCACCATGCATGAAGGGGCATCCGCCCGTCGGGTTGAGATCGTTTCCGTCCATGTTTTCTCTCCACTTGTCGTTGTTATCTGGTGTTGAGGGCTCTCGCGCTGCGCCCTGTTTCGTAAAGGTTCAGCAAGGTCTTCCTGCTTCCACCTAAGTGCTCGGTTCCTCTAAATCCATGCAGCAACCGAAGTGTCGCACCGATGGACGATTCCCTATCTTGGAATCATTCTAACAACCTGAGGCGATTTGTTTAAGTTGAATAATCCGATTACCTTGATAAGTTTTTCAAATGAAAAACCTGACACTCAAGCAATTGCGTTATTTCGAGGCGCTGGTGCGGCATGGCCATTTCGGTCGCGCAGCGGATGCTTGCGCGATCTCACAGCCTGCGCTCTCCCTGCAGATCAAGGAGATGGAGACATCCCTCGGCCTCTCTCTCTTCGAACGCGCCGCCCGCGAAGTCAGGCCAACCGCTTTCGGGCGGGAGATTGCAACGCGGGCGCGCGAGATTTTGCGTGCCATCGATGATCTCGGTGATCTCGCGCGCGCAGCACAAGCGCAATCCCGCGGCGAGTTGCGGCTCGGCATCATCCCGACCATCGCACCCTATCTGCTACCTGCCCTCATCCGGCGCCTGAGCCGATCGAAACCGCATCTGGACATTCACATCCGCGAAACCTTGACAGAAAAGCTGATTGAGGAACTCAAGGAGGGGCGACTGGATGCGGCCATCGTGGCCTTGCCCGTGTCGGAGGTCTCTCTGGTCGAAACGCCGCTCTTCGAGGAGAGTTTCGTGCTTGTACGGCCCGCCGGCGATGCGGAGCAACCGGTGCCGGATGGGGAAGCACTGCGGCGCATGCGTTTGCTGCTGCTTGAGGAAGGTCATTGTTTCCGCGATCAGGCGCTGTCGTTCTGCGGTATGCGTCCGAACTTGCCGCGCGAAGGGCTGGACGGCAGTTCCCTCACCACATTGGTTCAGATGGTCGGAGCGGGTATCGGTGTCACCCTGATCCCGGAGATGGCGGTCCCGGTGGAAACGCGGTCGGCCGATGTCAGTTTCGCACGATTCCAGAACCCGGACCCGAGGCGAACGGTCGGGATGGTCTGGCGGAAGACCAGCCCGGTGGGCGATCAGTTGCTGCAAATCGCGGATCTGGTGAAACAGTCCTGGGAAAGGCTCCAGGGGCGGGAAACCGATTGAGTACCAGTTTCCGAGGCCCCGGGCGGAATTCTTGAGGTTCGGCTTTCTGCGCTTGGTTTATCGATATGGAGGCTCCGAACACTTCGGTGACACGATCAAGGCGCAGAGCCTAGGACCTGCGCGTTTGGAAACCGAGAAGCAGCAGAACGGCCGATCTTTCCCGAAGTTGCGGAAGTGGCGAGAAGCCTTGCGCGACAAAGAGGCAACCCGGGCTCAGACTTTCGACACCCCTGACGAGGCTCCGATCTCGTTGGCATGGCCGGACCAGCGAGCCTATCCGTTCAGGCTCGACAGGATGATAGAGGCCGCATTGGCGCCCGTGAAACTCCCCGAGGATTGTATGCTGCCGAGCAGGAGGTATCGCTGACGCAGGGTGTCGAGCTTTTCGGGATCGGTCAGTTCCGACACCTCGCTGGTCCCGAAGGTCTTTTCGGATCGCGCCTTCAGGCGCACAAGCTGCTGGTCGATGTCGATGCTGCCGAAGCTGGACGGGAAACCGAAAGCGCCTTCAAACACCTGTCTGAGCGGCGGAGACGCCATGATGGCAAACCATTTCGCGTCATTGCTGCCGCTGCCGCGCGCGACCTGACCCAATTCGCGCTCCAGCGAGAGGGCAATCCGCATCGTGGGGTCGATGTCGCCGACCCGCGCTTCGAACTCCCGCGCGATGTAATTTTTGGTCACCTGCTCGACGAAGCCCGTCGGGTACCCGCGCGGCGCCGGTTCGCTGCGGAAGTCGAAGAAGGCGGCAAGGGACTGGTAGCGATTGTCCGGGAAGACGTTCACCAGCGATGTCGGCACCCCCGGATCAGACTCCAGTATGCGTTTGGCCAACCCCCGGTTCGACACCGTGTCGGGAATGGCGAGAAGTCCGAAGGTCGCCCCGCGCAAGGTGGCGTCGGACAATAGCTCATCCGGTGTTTCCGGCATATCGGACGAGGCGACGGCCGAGATGAAGGTTTCCAGCGTTCCCTTTTTCATCACGGGATCGCCGGAAAGGTCCAAAACCGGATTCTTCAAGGCATCGAGCGCCGGCGTGGCGAAATTGAAGGCCGCGGAGAATGCCGCAAAGCGCTTGTCCGTGAGGCTGTTTGCGAAGGACGCCGGATCGTTGAGATCGGAATTCAGAACGTCGGTCAGAAAGTCCGACGTGAAGATGTTGTCGAGACCGAAGATATCGAGCGCTTCGGTCAGCATCGCCGGTTCCTGCAGCAGCTTCGCCGCGCTATCGACGCTCTGGAGCCGGCCCGAGAAAGTATCGACCAGCCCATCGAGCCGCGACAGATTCTGGGATTTCTCGGTATCTTTCGTGAAGAAATCAAAGGCCCGAGCGAAATCGACAAGACGCTTGTCCGGCATGCGATTGGCGAAGGACGACGGGTCCGACAGGTCGGATACGAGTACCTGTTTGAGGAAATAGGTGTTCGCGATATTGTCTTCGAGACCGAACTGCGCCAGCGAAGCGCGCAGGAGTGACCTGTCGGCAAGCAGGTCATCGGCGGAAGAAAGCCCCGCCATCCTTTCGGACAATTCACCTGGCGCGGCAGCATCCGGCAAGCGCGGGCCATCCGGGCTTGCAAAATTGAAAGCCTGTGCAAAGGCGAGATACCGCTTGTCGGCAAGGCGGTTGGCAAGCGATTTCGTATCGCTCAGATCCGAATCCAAAATCTTCTTGATGAAGGCCCTGTTATTTATGTCTTCCGACAACCCGAAGGCGCCCAGGGCAACCTTGAGCACCGCCCTGTCCGCCATCAACTGGTCAGAGGTTTCGACACGCTCGATCTTCTCCGCGAAGGCCTTGGTTTCCCGGCTGACAACGGCGCTGTTCTGGAACAGACCCTGTTGCGCGTCGCGCGTCCGCTTCAGATAGGCATAACCGCCGACACCGGACCCGAGGACTGTTGGCGAAAACGTCATTCTTCCTCCCCGTGTCAAAGGCATGTTTCCCGAAGCGGCAGACCGCGAAATGCCTTGCGGAACATCACGCCAACTCCCCTCAACCGTTAGAGGCGATTGGTGAACAAAATCTCCACAACCGCAGCTGTCCGGTCGCAATTATCCTCGCGATTTGACTCGAAATGACGCGGCTTTGATCTCGCAAACCCTGATTGAAAAGGAGAGCGCCTATCCCGCTGGACAGCGAAAGCGGGCACATCTACGCTGTTGTCGACGGTCATGCAGGAAAGGTCTCATCTCATGTCGAAAATGGTCACATTCGCGGCGGCAGCCCTCGGCATCATGGCAACGCAGGTTGCGGCAGACACCTCCTGCGCCGTCGGAAAGACATTGACCGAAGGCAAATTCACAATCGCCACGGGCAACCCGGCTTATTTCCCATGGGTGGTCGACGATGCACCCGAAAGCGGCCAGGGGTTCGAAGCCGCCGTAGCCTACGCTGTGGCGGAAGAAATGGGGTTCGCGCGGGAAGATGTCGTCTGGGTCAGATCGTCCTTCGATGAGGCGATCCAGCCCGGCGCCAAGAATTTCGACGTGAACATGCAGCAGTATTCCATCACCCCCGAACGCGATCAGGTGGTCGATTTCTCGGCCCCCTACTTCACCGCGCCGGTCGCGGTTCTGGTGAGTGCCGGTGCCGCCGAGACCGCCCCCACGCTCGATGCCTTGCGGAGCCTGCAATGGGGCGCCGTCGGATCGACCACAGCCGTGCCGAAGCTCGCTTCGGTGATCCAGCCGGAAAAGGACCCGCTGCTTTATGGCGACAATGCCGATGTGAACGCGGCCATGATCGCCAACCAGATCGATGCCGCGCTCTTCGATCTTCCAACGGCCCTGTTTCTCAGCGCGGTGATGATCGAAGGCTCCAAGGTCATCGGCCAGTTCGCACCCGATCAGAGCGACAATCCCGACCGGTTCGGAATGCTCATGGAAGAGGGCAACCCGCTCAAGGCCTGCATCGACGAAGCCCTTGCGGCCCTGACGGCAAGCGGGGTGCTGGCGGCCATCGAGGCGCAGTGGCTTCAGGACACCACCGGTGTTCCGCTGATCGAGTAGCATGGCCGCAGGACAAGGGCCCGGACCGACCCGCCGCGAACGCTTCGAGGCGGCCCAGCGACGGCGCGCCGCCATCGTTGCGGCAACCAGCACCGCGTTCGTTCTGGCAGCCCTCGTCATTCTGGTGCCCATGGCGCCGGGTTGGAGCAAGGTGCAAAACAGCTTCTTCAACGGCGAGGTGCTGGCGAAGACCTTTCCGCAACTGATCGATGCCTTTGCGATCAACGTGATGATCTTTGCCTGGTGCGCGCCCGCCATCGCGGTGCTGGGCCTGCTGATCGCGCTGGCCCGTGACGTAAGATCCCCCGCCCTCTTTCCGCTGCGCATCTTCGGGGCGGCCTTCACCGACATCTTCCGCGGCGTGCCGGTCATCCTCACGGTCTATCTCATCGGTTTCGGCATCCCCGGCCTCGGCTTGCCGCGGCCCTGGAACTCGCCCTACATCTGGGGCTCGCTCGCGCTGATCCTGACCTATTCGGCCTATGTCGCGGAGATTTTCCGATCCGGGATCGACAGCGTACACCACAGCCAGCGCGCCGCCGCCCTGTCGCTGGGGCTGACGGAGCGGCAGGTCATGCGCGATGTGGTGCTGCCGCAAGCCATACGGAACGTGGTGCCGTCGCAGATGAACATGCTCATCGCCCTGCAGAAGGACGTGTCGCTGCTGAGCTTCATCGGGCCGGTGGAAATCTTCCGGCAGGCCGGCGTCTTCAAGTCTTTGCTGGCGAATTTCACACCCTACGTCGGTGCGGCCATCATCTTTCTGGTGGTTACGATCCCGGCGACGCGCTACGCCGATCACCTGATGGCGCGGCAGATGCGGGACCGGCGCTGATGCCGAAGCTGGAATTGCGCGGGGTGGTCAAGCGGTTCGGAGGAACCCCCGTCTGCGACGGAATCGATCTCGATGTGGCCCAGGGCCAGATGGTCTGCCTGATCGGGGCATCGGGCGCCGGAAAATCCACCCTGCTGCGCTGCATCAACCTGCTCGAACCGATCGAGGAAGGCGAGATCCTGCTCGACGGCGTGGACATTTCGGTGCCGGGCCTCGATCCGCAGGCGGTGCGCGCCCGCATCGGCATGGTGTTCCAGAGTTACAACCTGTTTCCGCACATGACCGCGCTGGACAACGCCCTGCTCGCACCGCGACGGGTGCGCGGGCTGAGCCGGGAAACCGCCCGACCGGAAGTGGAAGCGCTTTTTGCCCGCTTCGGTCTAGCCGATCAGATGGGCAAATACCCCGATCAACTCTCGGGCGGTCAGCAGCAGCGCGTGGCGATCGTGCGCGCTCTGGCGATGCGGCCCGAAGTGATGCTCTTTGACGAGATCACCTCCGCGCTCGATCCGCAACTGGTGGGCGAGGTGCTGGACGTGCTGCTGCTTCTGAAGGCGCAAGGCATGACCATGGTGCTGGCGACCCATGAAATGGGCTTTGCGCGGCAAGCCGCGGACAAGGTCTGCTTCCTGCACAACGGGCGGGTCGTCGAGGAAGGCCCACCCGCGCGATTGTTCACTGCGCCGGAGCGCGCGGAGACGGAACTGTTTCTCGCCCGCGCGCTGAAGTAGGGCGTCGGTCCATGCTGAAGCTGCAGCGATGAACGCGTTGCTTTGAAGGCGGCTCGGGACGCGATCTGCCTTGCGTCCGGGAGCAGGTCTACTACTTCCCGCTTCGCGCGGTGTCGCGCCATAACCCAGGCAGGGAAAGAGCCTTGAAACTTGTTCGGATCCCATGAAATCAAGGGCGGCAAAGCCATGCCTGACGGGCCGAGACAAAAGTATCGGTTTGGACAAATCCCTTGACGCATTGCCTAAACGGTTCGTTACTGGACCCAAGAAACGGAACCGGGACCAACCCGGCCTATGCGACGTCGACACATCCCGGGAGGAGAAAGACGATGAATTTAAGACCAGATCCCACATTTCACGCGACCCCCGAACTGGCCATGGCGGCGCCGGTCGAAAAGCTCGCGTTCACGCTGATGCTGAGCCCGGACGGCTCGCAACCCGACGGGCTTGCCATCGTCGATGTCGATCCTTCGTCAAAGACTTACGGCAAGATCGTCCACTCGGTCATCATGCCGAACAAGGGCGACGAGTTTCACCACTTCGGCTGGAACGCCTGCTCTTCCGCGCTGAGCCCGCTGACCGGCCACGCCTTTCTGGAACGGCGCTACCTGATCATCCCAGGCATCCGCTCCAGCCGCATCTACATCATCGACGTCAAGGAGCCGCTGAAGGCCAAGATCCACAAGATCATCGAGCCGGAGGAGGTCTTCGCGAAGACCGGCTACTCGCGGCCACATACGATCCACTGCGGACCCGAAGGCGTCTATGTCTCCACCCTGGGCGGGGGCGGCAAGGATGGCACCGACGGCCCTCCGGGCATCTTCATCATGGATTGCGAAACCTTCGAAATTCTCGGCCGCTACGAGATGGACCGCGGCATCCAGGACAAGCACTACGATTTCTGGTGGAACCTGCCGCGCGACTACATGGTCAGCTCCGAATGGGGCCTGCCGCCGCAGTTCGAGAACGGGATCGTCGCGGAGGATCTGCTCAGCAACAAGTACGGGCACACGATCCATTTCTGGGAATTGCGCGGGCGCAAATGCATCCAGAGCATCGATCTTGGCGCCAATCACCAGATGGCGCTTGAGATCCGTCCGGCGCATGACCCGGCCAAGCAATACGGCTTCTGCGGCGTGGTTGTGGATACGACCAACCTGCAAGGCTCGATTTTCACCTGGTGGCGCAACAAGGACGGCTCCTTCGAGGCCAAGAAGGTCATCACCATCGACCCGCAACCGGCGGATGCGGACGATCTGCCGGACCTGCTCAAGGGCTTCGGCGCGGTGCCGCCACTGGTGACGGACATCGACCTCAGCCTCGATGACCGCTTCCTCTATGTCGCCTGCTGGGGCACCGGCGAGATGCATCAATACGATGTCTCCGACCCGATGAAGCCGAAACTCGCCGGCAAGGTGGAGATCGGCGGCATCGTGAAAAAGACCAAGCATCCCAACGGCAAGACCTTCGGCTACGGCCCGCAAATGGTCGAGATCAGCCGGGACGGCAAGCGGGTCTACTGGACCAATTCGCTCTATTCCACTTGGGACGACCAGTTCTATCCGGGGGAACGGGGCGCTGCGATGGTCATGGCCAATGCGGGTGAAACCGGTGGCCTCACGCTCGATGAGAAATTCTGGGTCGAGTTCCCGAAAGGCTATCGCAGCCACCAGATCAGGCTCGAAGGCGGCGACTGTTCCACCGACAGCTTCTGCTATCCCAATACCTGACGGTGGAAGCTGAAACGACCGTGACGGCCCTCTGGGGGGCCGTCATCGCCTCGGGCGTTTACCACGGTATCAACCCCGGCATGGGCTGGCCGCTTGCCGTCTCCGCGGCTCTGATGGAGCGTCGGCGCAGCGCGCTGGCCATGGCACTTGCCATGCTGGCCCTCGGGCATTTCCTCGCCATGACGGCAATCCTTCTGCCTTTCTCGGCGATGACGACACTGGTCGCTTGGCAGCGCGAGATCCGCATCGGCGCAGGGCTTCTGGTGGTTGGTTTCGGCATCTATCTGCTTGTCAACAGACGACATCCGCGGTTTCTGGCCCGCGTCAAGCCCGGGCGCCTCGCCCTTTGGTCCTTTCTCGCCGCAACTGCGCATGGTGCGGGGATGATGCTGGTGCCGGTCTACCTCGGTCTCTGCGGCGTGGAGGAGCTGGACGCCGGCCACCGGGCGGCAACCGACCTGATCACGAGCAACATCGGCACGGCGCTTGCGGTGGCCAGTATCCACACGGCGGCGATGATACTGTCGGGGGGTGCGCTCGCATTTGTCGCCTATCTCTGGTTCGGGCTGAAGATGCTGCCGCGCGCCTGGATCAACCTCGACGTCCTCTGGGCCCTGAGCCTCGTCCTCGTGGGCCTCATCGGCATCTGGACGGCTCTCTGAGCGATCCCTGAAGTCAGCCCATGTGGTGGGCCTCAGGCCGGGCTTTTCCGCCCGAAGAGACGGCGCAGGGTGACATAGAAGACCGGCGTCAGGAAAAGTCCGAGGAAGGTCACGCCGGACATGCCAAAGAAGACCGCCGTGCCGAGGGCCTGACGCATCTCCGAACCGGGACCGGTTGAAATCACCAACGGCAGTACCCCGAGAATGAACGCGAAGGCCGTCATCAGGATCGGGCGCAACCGCAGGCGACTGGCCTCGATGGCGGCCTCGACCGGACCGAGCCCGCCTTCTTCCTCCGCCTGCTTGGCGAATTCCACGATCAGGATCGCGTTCTTCGCGGCAAGCCCCACAAGCACGATCAACCCCACCTGCGTCAGGATGTTGTTGTCCATGCCCCGCAGCATCACACCGCCCAACGCACCGAGCATGGCCAGCGGCACGATCAGTATGATGGCCAGTGGCAGCGTCCAGCTTTCGTAAAGCGCGGCGAGGAACAGAAAGGCAAAGAGGATGGAGAAGGCGAATATGTAGCTGGCTGTATTGCCCTGCTCGCGCTCCTGCAACGCCAGTTCGGTCCATTCGTACTCCATGCCCGGCGACATCAGGCTGTCGGCGAGTTCTTCCATGGCGAGCAGCGCCTCCCCCGTCGAGACACCGGGCGCCGCCGCGCCCTGCACCGGCACCGAGACCTGCTGGTTATAGCGCTGCACCAGCGCGGGGCCTGCGGTCTCCACGATGGACACGATCGTCCCGAGCGGCACCAGCGCGCCGGTGGCCGTGCGCACTTTCAGCGCCGCGATATCGGCCTCCTCCAGCCGAAACTGCTCATCGGCCTGCGCCCGCACCTGGAAGAGACGCCCGAAGGCGTTGAAGTCATTCACATAGGCCGATCCGAGGTTGATCGCGAGGGTTTCGAAGATCGCGCCGATGGGCACGTTGAGCATCTGCGCGCGGACCCGGTCGATCTCGAGAAAGACCTGTGGCGAGCTGTTCGAAAAGGTCGTGAACACGCCCTGCACCGCGTCGGATTGCGCCGAAGCCCCCATGATCGCATAGGCCGTGCCGAGGACACGGGCCATGTCGGCGTTCTCGTTGTCTTTCAGTTGCAACTTGAAACCGCCGCCGCTGCCGACACCCGGCACCGTGGGCGGCGCGATGACGATGATGAAGGCCTCGCGCAACGCCTGCATCCGGTCAAAGAGACTACCGACAATGGCACCTGCGCCGAGCCCGTTCTCGCCGCGTATCTCGAAATCCTCGAAGGTGGTGAAGATGACCCCCTGGTTGCTGGCATTGGTGAAGGTGGCGCCGGAAAAGCCTGCGAAGGCCACCGCGTTGGCCACACCCGGGGTTTGCAGGGCGATGTCGGTAGCCTGGCGCATCACGGCGTCGGTCCGCTCGAGCGTTGCGCCCTCAGGCAGTTGCACGGCGACGATGGCATAGCCCTGATCGGCCTCCGGAATGAAGCCTGTCGGTACCTCGCGGCTCAACCACCAGGTCGCCCCGAGCAAGCCTGCGAAGACTGCGAGGCTCAGGCCCAGCATCCGGCCGGAACTGACCAGCGCCGTGACCACCCGCGTGTATCCTGCGGTCAGGGCATCGAAACCCCGGTTGAACCCGGATGCCAGCGGTCTGGTGATCGCCGCCAGCGGGCCGGACCGCTGCCCATCCTCCTTGGACTTGAGGAGGCTCGCGGCCAACGCCGGCGACAGGCTCAGCGAGTTGACGGTCGAGATGATCGTGGCCACCGAGATCGTCACGGCAAACTGCTCATAGAACCGCCCCGTGATCCCCGGCACAAGTGCCGCCGGCACGAAGACGGCGATGAGCACCAGCGTGGTGCCGATGATGGCGCTCTGCACCTCTTCCATCGTGCGGGTGGAGGCCTCCTTCGGCGTCATGCCGTCGGCGATATTGCGCTCGACGTTCTCCACGACGACGATGGCGTCATCGACCACGATGCCGATGGCGAGAATGAGCCCGAAGAGCGTGAGCAGGTTCAGCGTGTAGCCCAAAGCGAGCATGACCGCGAAGGTGCCGATCAGCGACACCGGGATCGCCAGCAGCGGAATGATCGCGGTGCGCCAGCTTTGCAGGAAGATCACGATCACCACGACCACGAGCAGGACGGCTTCCAGGAGTGTCTGATAGACCGCGTTCACCGAGGCCGCGATGAATTCGGTGGGGTTGTAGACGATCCGGTACTCCAGCCCGCGGGGAAAATCCTCGGAAAGCTCGTCCATCAGGTCGATGATCTCGGTGGCGGAGGCCAGCGCGTTGGACCCCGGTCGCTGGAAGATGCCCAAGGCGACGGCAGGCTTGTTGTCGAGATAGGAGTTCGTGACATAGGAACGCGCGCCGATCTCAACGCGGGCCACGTCCCGCACCCGGACGACGCGCCCGTCATCGGAGGCTTTTACGATCACATCGCCGAACTCGCGAGGGGATTCGAGCCGTCCTTGGGTCGTGATCGCCACCTGAAAGGCGCTGCCCGCCTCGTTGGGCGGCGCCCCGAGCGAGCCACCGGAAACCTGGACGTTCTGCTCGCGCAGGGCGGCGACCACATCGCCAGCGGTCAGCCCAAGCGAGGCGAGCTTGTCGGGGTCGAGCCAGACCCGGGCAGAAAACTCCCGCTCGCCGAAGATCAGCAGATCGCCAACACCGTCGAGCCGGACCAGACGGTCACGCACCCGCGCGCGGGCGTAATTGGAGACATAGAGCTGGTCGAAGGTCTCGTCCGGCGAGAGCATGTGCACGACCATCATCAGATCGGGCGACGATTTCGTGGTGGTCACGCCCAGCGAGCGGACCTCCTGCGGCAGACGCGGCTCGGCGATGGAAACCCGGTTCTGGACCAACACCTGGGCAGCATCAAGGTCGGTGCCGAGCTCGAAGGTGATGGAGAGGCTCATCGAGCCGTCGGCGCTGGAGTAGGAGGAGAGATAGAGCATTCCCTCCACGCCGTTGATTTCCTGCTCGAGCGGCGTGGCGACAGTCGAGGCTATGGTCTGGGCGTCTGCGCCCGGGTAGCTCGCGCGGACGACGATGGAGGGGGGCGCGATCTGCGGGTATTGTTCGATCGGCAGTTGGGTATAGGAGATCAGCCCGACAATGGTGGTGATGATTGCGACGACGATTGCGAAAATGGGCCGGCTGACGAAGAAGCGGCCCATCTCAGTTGGCCGCTATCGGCGGCAATTCCACCAGTTCGGGTGTGACGACGGCGCCGGGGCGTGCCCGCAACAGCCCCTCGATGACGATCGTCTCGCTGCCGTCGAGCCCCTCCCGGATCACGCGGTAGCCGTCGATCCTTGGCCCCGGCCGCACCGGGCGCGGCGTGACATTGCCCGCCTCGTCCACGGTCATGACGAGACGCCGGTTCTGGTCGGCGACAATCGCCGCGTCGGGGATGAGAATACCCTCGTAAGGCAGCGACCCCGGCACATTCACCCGACCGAAGAGACCGGGTGTCAGCACCTCGTTCGGATTGTCGAGGATCGCGCGCACCCGCATCGTGCCAGTGTTCCGGTCAATACGGTTTTCGGAGAAGTCGAGGCGGCCCGTCAGGGGCGGTATCTTGGCATCCGACAGGGTCACCCTCACATCAAGACCGCCGCCTTCCTGAAGCGACACACCGCGCGCCCGCGCATCCCTCGCATAGGCCAGAAAGTAGCGCTCATCGATGTCGAAATAGAAATAGATCGGATCGAGCGAGACGATGGAGGTCAGTTCGGTATCATTTGCAAGGACAAGGTTGCCGGGGTCCACCAGCGCCTGGTCGATGCGGCCCGTCATGGGCGCAGTGATCTGCGAGTATTCCAGATCGAGCGAGGCCAGTTCCAGCGCCGCGCGCGCCTGCTCCAGCGCCCCTTGCGCCAACAGGAAAGCTTCGCGCCGCTGGTCCAGCACGCTCTGCGCGATGTTGCCATTCGCGATCAGGGATCGCGCCCGGTCAAGCTGCTCCTTTGCAAAGTCGAAGGTGGCGGTTGCCACGTCGATCTGGGCCTCGGCCTGCCGCAAGGCCGTGCTGAACTGCCGCGGGTCGATCGTGAAAAGCGTGGCGCCCTTCTCGACCAGCGTACCGTCCTGGAAATGGACTTCTTCGAGATAGCCCGTCACCCGCGCCCGCACCACGACTTCGGAGCGGGCTTCGAAGCGCCCCACGAACTCGTCATCCTCGATGATGGATTTGACCACGGGCTTGGCCACAGTCACCGGAGGCGGCCCGCCCTGCGCCAGAACGTGGGATGCCAGCAAGGTGGAAGCGAGACCGAGGGCGACGAAGAAGCTGCTTTTCAAGGGATACCCAACTCGTTGTGCTGCGACGAAGCCATCCGTCCATTCTGAAACTAGATCGCCCATCGCTCGCAACATCACAACCCCGAAGAGGCAGGGAGAAGGTTTTCAACGAATCGTCGTGCCGCGCGATCCCGATGTCGTCCAGATTTCGGGCAGATCACGCGGCGGATTGCCGCCATGCCGTTGGCCTGTCAACCGTCGTCTTGCCAGCGCCACCAGGCCGATCTGTTTCGGAGTGGAGTGTAGCATTTCCTTGCGCCGCGCCAAGCAGGAAAGGACATGCCAAGACAAGCTGACAGGCGATGCAAGACGCAACGAAACGCCTGAAATGCGGGGATTTCATTCAACAGTTGCCAAGTGCTTGCCCTGACGCCACTATACCGATGGTAGAAGATTTTTGAGTTGGCCGACTGACTCGAGAAAATAATTTGACATGCGCACCCTTGCTGAAAATGCTATTGGATTGACTGGATCTGGCGGGTTTCCCAACTCGGCCGTGCTCCCAGCCGGTGGCATGCACGCAGATGTCGCCACAGGAACCGATAACCTCTTTCGCGACACGTCCCATAGCCGGACAAGAAACGCTCCGCCCTTACCCTGGCGGCATTCTGAACGACAGGATGATCGTGCCGATGCACAGACCGCCGACCCCGATCTTGCCAGGACCGGACTCATGAAACCAGATCGCGAGGCTGCCGATGACGACCTATCTTGACCGCCTCGATGCCGCGGCGCCCGTGGATCGCTGGAAGATGGCGCGTGGATTTCTCTTCGGCGAGCCGCTGCCCTTCTTCGCCGAATTGCGCCGAAAGCGGCCGGTGTATCAGCTCGATGAGGTCACGCTGGCCACGCGTTTCGCCGATTGCACCCTGATCCTGCGTCGCCCGCTGACCTTCGGCGTCGACCTCTACAAGCCCAAGCAGGGCAGCTATTTCATGGCCCAGGACGATACCGCCGCCCATTGGCGCGAGAAATCGATCATGAAAGCCATCCTCGACGTGGAGGATTTGCCGAAGATCCGCGATTTCATCCGCGACGCGACGGACGAGGCGCTCGACACTGGTGGGGGCGCGATCGACCTTGTGCGCCAGATCACGCGCGGCGTACCGGTCAGGCTGGTGCAGGAGTGGTTCGGGTTCACAAGGTCCGATCCGGAAAAACTCATCGACTGGTCCTATTGGAATCAGCAGGACGCTTTCTGGAACCAGCCCTTCGACAGCGTCGTCGAGGGGCTCGACCAGGCGGGGACGATCAAGAACCGCGAGCGCGCCGGCGTGATGATGGCGATCTATCTGGGCCGTCTCGTGCTCCGGCGCAGTGCCGCGGTGAAGCTCGGCAGCCGCCGCGACGATCCGGTATCGCGCCTGCTGCGGCTGGCCTTCAGCGACGGCGTGGATTTCAACGTCCGCGATGTGATCTTCAACACCGGCGGGCTTCTGATCGGGGCGGTCGAGACCACCTCGCATGGCGTTTGCAATGCGCTGCGCCATCTCACGTCCGACCCTGCCCTGCTCGCGGAGGCGCGCGAGGTTGCACTGAGCGGGCGACGGGAGGACTTCGATGGCTATGTGTTCGAGGCCCTTCGGTTCAAGCCCGCTTTTCCCTACTTCTTCCGAACCTGCCATCGCGACACGGAACTCGCGGGCGGGACGGCAGAGGCGCGCATCGTCCCGAAAGGAACGACCGTGCTTGCGGTGACACATAGCGCGATGTTCGATCCCGCAGCCTTCCCGAACCCCGAGAAATTCGATCCCGCACGGGACTTCAGCGACACATTCACCTTCGGGCAAGGCATGCATACCTGCCTCGGCCGCCACATCGCGGGGGTCATGGTGCCGGAAATCGTGCGCGAGGTGCTGCGGCGCGGGGATCTTGACTTCGGCAAGGGTCCCGATTTCAAGGGCTCATCGGTACCTCAGGAATGGCGAGTGTCCTACGCGATACGGCATTAGCCCCAAGGCGAGGCTGGCCTGTTGCGAGAGTTTTCCCGGGTTCGATAGCCCGCACGAGGGTGCTGGAGGGCATTGACAAGAGCCAGACGCACTTTTCGGCAACAGAGCGACGGACCGGAAACCTCAATGGGAACCGGAGCGGCAAGCGCTATGTCCGAGGACGCCCGGATCTGGTCACGGCTTGGAAGATGGCAAGTCAGCCGTTAGTCTTTTCGGACCATGGCGCAACTCCTCATCGTCTATCATTCGAGAACCGGCGGCTGCCGCCAGATGGCGCAGGCCGCAGCGCGTGCCGCCGAAGCGGAGATCGAGACGCGCCTGATGGCCGCGGAAGACACCGGCCCCGATGACATGCTGGGTGCCGATGGCTACATCTTCTGCGCGCCGGAAAACCTCGCGGCCCTCTCCGGCATGATGAAGGAGTTCTTCGACCGCTGCTACTATCCGCTTCTGGGCCGTATCGAGGGACGCCCCTATGCGCAGATGGTCTGCGCCGGATCGGACGGCGCCAGTGCGGCCCGCCAGACCGAGCGCATCGCCCGTGGCTGGCGTCTGCGCGATGTGCAACCGCCGCTCATCGTCTGCACCCATGCTCAGACCCCGGAAGAAATACTTGCCGAGAAGTCGATTCCGGACGCGGAGCTTGCCCGCTGCCGCGATCTGGGGGCCGCCATGGGCGCGGGACTTGCCATGGGTGCTTTCTAGGAGCAGCAGTCCCGAAGGAGTTGAATGCGCGGCTTTTGCCTGTAGCATGGGCATTCCAGCGCACGCGCAGGTCGCCACGTGTCAAAGTTGAAGTTTGCTTGCAAGGATTTCCATGCGTTTTGTCGCCGCCCTTCTCATCGCTCTCCTGCTCTCGGCCCCTGCCGCCGAGGCGCAGAACAAGGCCGCTGTAGAGGCGCAGTTCCGCGACTGGCTCGGGCAGGAGGTCTGGCCGAAAGCGCGCGCGAAAGGCGTCTCCGCCGAGACCTTCAACGCGGCTTTCGCGGGTGTTTCTCTCAACTGGAAGCTGCCCGACCTCGTCCCGCCCGGCACCAAGGCGGCTGTGCCGCAGACGCAGCGACAAGCCGAATTCGGAGCGCCTGCGAAGTATTTCAGCCGCGGGTCGGTGAATGGGGCTGTTTCGGTCGGCCAGCAAATGGCCCGGAAACACGCGCAAACGCTTCAGGCAGTCGAACGCCGGACAGGCGTTCCGGGCCGGATCATTCTGGCGATCTGGGGGCGGGAGAGCGGATACGGACGGGTCGATATTCCGCACAACGTCTTCGAAGTGCTCGGCACCAAGGCTTTCATGAGCACCCGGAAGGATTATTTCGAAGGCGAATTGATCGCCGCGCTCCAGATCGCCCAAGCAGGACACGCGCCCCGCGGCGCGATGAAGAGCAGCTGGGCCGGTGCGCTCGGACAGCCGCAGTTCATGCCGTCGAACTTCCTGAAATACGCCGCCGACGGCAATGGCGACAGGCGGGCGGACATCTGGACCTCCGAGGCGGACACGATCGCCTCCATCGGCAACTACCTCGACAAGCACGGCTGGGTCTCGGGTCGCGACTGGGGCTTCGAAGTGAACGTTCCGGCGTCCGTGTCCTGCACCCTCGAAGGGCCGGATCAGGGGCGGCGCATCTCCGACTGGGAGGCGATGGGCATCACGCGCATTTCGGGCCGGCCCTTTCCCGATCACGAACGCCGGGGCGAGGGATATCTCCTGATGCCGGCGGGCCGCAACGGTCCCGCCTTCATCGTCACGCCCAACTTCTATGTCCTCAAGGACTACAACATGAGCGATCTATACGCGCTCTTCGTCGGGCATGTGGGCGACCGGATTGAATACGGCGTCGGGGATTTCGCAGCACCCTGGGGCTCGGTCGGCACACTCTACCGCTCAGATATCGCCGCCATGCAGCGCAGCCTCGAACGGCAGGGCCATGACGTCGGCGGTGCCGACGGGCTGCCGGGGTTCAAGACCAGACGATCGGTCGGGCGCTGGCAGGAGGCCAATGGCCGGGCCGCGACCTGCTTTCCGATGCGGGGCATGGGATTGAACTGATCGCGGAAGGCTCGACTGCCATGACGGGCTTCACTCCAGTCCAAGATCCTCGACGAAATCGAAGAAATCCCGCAGTGCGCGCCGATCTGGCGCTTGGCCGGTAAAACCGAGCAGATAGGCTTCGACCCGCGACAGACGCGTGGCGATGGTCTCGCGCACCTGCAAGGCGTGATAGCCAAGTTGCATGAAGTAGAGGATGCGCGCCCGCGCATCGGCCTCGCCTTGCGGGTAGCCTTGAGCTTCGAACATGGCGGTGACGGCTGCGAGGCGGGTCGCATCGGCGGCATCGATCCTGCCACGCAGATCGTCGTCGCGCCGCGCCCATTCCCGCACCGCGAAATCGAGCCCGTGATCGAATTTCGACGGATCGAGAAAACAGCAAAAAAAGGTGCAGACAGATTGCGTGATGGTCCTGGCGGGGCGGCGGCAATGGGCGACGATCTGCGCCGTGTTGCGCACCTCCCATTCGGCCAGAAGGGCTGCGAGCAGGTCGGAGCGGTTCTCGAAATACCAATAAAAGCTGGAACGCGATACGCCCATCCGGGTGCTGAGCGTCAGGATCTTGACCTCTGCCACCCCTTCGGTGACGAGGATGTCGCGCGCCATGTTGAGCCAGTCCTGCCGCGTGACCTTGGCGTGCCCGCCGAGCGGGTCCTTGTCCGGATCGTCCCGGTGCAGAACGGGGGTGCTGCGCGCCACCAGGGGTCAGCTTTCGGGGGCGGCACCGCCCGCAGCGGTCCGTTTGGCGATGAAGGCACGCAGGTTCTCCAGCCGGGTCTCATCGACAGTAGGCCTTGCGTCCTCAGCGAGGATGTCTTGCCAGACCTTCGTGGCACGGGTGCTTGCGTCCTGCGCGCCGCGTTCGGTCCAGGTGCCGAAATTGGCATAGCTGTGCACAACCGGCTCATAGAATTCGGTTGTGTAGCGCGCCATGGTCTGCGGTGCTGCGAAGAAGTGGCTGCCGGGCTCGACCTGGGAAAG
Source organism: uncultured Alphaproteobacteria bacterium (assembly GCA_963715055.1). GTDB lineage: Bacteria > Pseudomonadota > Alphaproteobacteria > Rhodobacterales > Rhodobacteraceae > CAVQRB01. The sequence continues at coordinate 203,930 of CAVQRB010000002.1, forward strand.
CGCCGTGTCGAACCCGATCTCCGCTTCGCCCGCCTGTGCGCCCGCGCAGAGATCGGCGATCATGTTGAGCACCTCGACATCCGTGACGAGCTTTTCGTAGGAGACCGTGAGCCCGCCCTCGAGCCAACCGGCAGCATGGATGATGATGGTGGCTCCCGCCATCAGGCAGCCCCAAAGCCCCATCTGGTTCTCGTTCGCGGCCTGCACGTCGTTCAGGTTCGACGCCGATCCTGCGGCACTTCGCCAGGGCAGGTCCAGCAGCCGCGCCAGTTGTCCTGCTGCCAGCGAGGCCTGAAAGTGCGACGGCGTGCCGAAGGCCGGTGCGCCGGACTTCATGTCCACGTTCGAGGTGAAGGTGCCGTAGCAGACGGGCGCGCCGGGGCGCACAAGTTGCGTCAGGGTGATCGCCGCCAGCGCCTCGGCATGCGACAGCGTGATGGCTCCCGCGACGGTGATTGGCGCCATCGCCCCCATGAGCGTGAAGGGTGTGACGATCGACACCTGCCCGTGGCGCGCGAAGTCGATCAACCCCTGTGCCATCGGAATGTCCAGTGTGCGCGGGCTGTTGGTGTTGATGATCGTGTAACAATGCGGATTGGCCTGAAATTCTGCATCCGTCACGCCACGAAAATCGCGCAGCATCTCGAAACTGTCCATCACCTGCGGTGCGCCCCGGGCAAAGACGAATGGAAACTTGTCCGTCAGGGTCATCTGAGCTTCCAGCGTGAAATAATGACGGACATGGGTGGCCACATCCTGCGGCTCGATCAATGGCGGCATCATCTGGAAGACGTCGAAGTGGTGCGTGAGCTGTACCAGTTCGCGGAAATCACGGCCGCTGCCCGGTCTGCGCCCGCGCGCAAGATCGGTGGCGTGAGGCGCCCCTGCACCCGGCTGGAACACCAGCGAGCCCGGTTCGAGCAGAATGTCGCGGTCGCGCGCGCCAGCCCGCCCGGTGATGGAACGGGGGGCGGAGGAAATGGCCGCCGCGACCATCTCGCGCCCGATGTAGACCATGTCGCCTTTGACGCGCGCGCCACCCGCCTCGAAGAGGGCGACGGCTTCGGGCAGCAACACCCGCATGCCCAGATCTTCCAGCGTGCGCAACGCCGTGTCGTGCATCGCGCCGATCTCATCGTCGGAGAAGACCTTCATCGGCGGAAAAGGATTGCGCAGGGTGCGATAGTCCGTCCTGCGCTGCGGTTTCTCGGCCTCGCCCGACCCGCGGCGACGGCGCCTCAGCGTCTGCTCGGGGGTGTCGGTCACGACGCTCACCCGCGCATCGCCTTGCCTTCGGGGTCATAGGGCGAGGCCGCGATGACCCGCGCCTTGCATTCGATCCCCACCACATGCACCGACAGATCGGTGCCCGGCGCGCATCTGTCCTGATCCACCATGGCCATCGCAAGCGACTTTCCGAGCGTATGTCCAAAGCCGCCGGAGGTGACGAAACCCACGCGCTTGCCGTCCTTCCAGACCGGCTCGAAGCCGCTGGCGTCAGCGTCCTGCGCTGCAATCTCAAGCGTCACCAGCTTCTGCGCGGGGCCGTTGCCGTCGCGTTCGGCAAGGGCGGCGGTTTTGCCGACGAAGTCCTTGTTCCAATCGATCCAGCGGTCCATGCCGGTCTGGCCTGCCGTGTAGCCTTGGGTGAATTCCTTGGACCAGATGCCGAAGCTCTTCTCCAGCCGCAGCGACAGCAGCGCGTTGAAGCCAACCTCGCGGATGCCGTGCGCGGCCCCGGCCTCCAGCAGCGCCTTGCGCAGCCCGATATGATCCGCCGCGGAACAATGGATTTCGTAGCCAAGCTCGCCGGTGACCGACAGCCGACCCACCTTGCAGCGGTAAAGTCCGATGTCGAAACTGCCGCAGCCCATGAACGGCAATTCGCCCACCGGTCCGTCGGTCAACTGTTCGATGACTTTCCGGCTGTTCGGGCCCGAGAGCGAGAAGCCCACGGTTGCGTCGCCGATGTCGCGCAAGGTGACACCCGCGTCCATATGGGCTTCGAACCAGCGCATGTGCCATTCGCGCAGGTAATAGCTTCCCATGATCCACCAGGTGCCATCGCCCCAGTTGAAGACCGTGAGATCACCCTTGAGCCTGCCTTCCTCCGAGAGCATGGGCGCGAGCCTTGCTCGCCCCGGTGCAGGCAGCTTCGAGGCCATGATCCGGTCGAGCCACTTTTCCGCACCCGGCCCGGAAACCTCGAAGCGCGAGAAGCCGGAGATGTCGAGCAGGCCCACCGCCTCGCGCACCGCCTTGCATTCCGCGGCCACGATCTCATGCGCGTTGGAGCGTTTGAGGGTCGGGTTTTCAGTGAACCCTGCGTCCGGCGCGAAGTAGAGCGGCACTTCCAGTCCCCAGCTCGCACCCCAGCGGCAGCCCGCGGCACTCATGTCCGAATAGGCCGGTGCCATTTTCAGCGGGCGCCCTGCGGGCAGCTGTTCGTTGGGATAGGTCATCACGAAACGGCGGGTGTAGAACTGCCCCGTGGTCTCCTTGATGAAGCGCTTGTTCTGGGCGTAATCGCCGTAGCGCGCCACATCCATGCCGAAGACATCTGCCTCGGGCTCCCCGTGGATCATCCATTCCGCCAGCGACTTGCCGACGCCGCCGCCCTGCAGGAAGCCCGCCATCACGGCACAGGCGCACCAGTAGCCTTTCTTGCCGCTGCACCGGCCCCACCAGCGGGTTGCCATCCGGCGAGAAGGTGAAGGCGCCGTTGACCCAGGTCTTGACACCCACATTCTGCAGCGCCGGGTAGCGCTCAAAGCCCAGCGTCAGCTCGCGCTCAATGCGGTCGGTGTCTTCCTGCTGCAGCTCAAAGCCATACTCCCAGGGTGCGCCGTCCATCATCCAGTGCTGATGGTCGACCTCGTAGATGCCCATCAGCATCCCCTTCTGATCCTGCCGGATGTAGGTGAAGCCTTCCAGATCGACGGTCAGCGGAATCTCGAAATCCAGTTGTTCGAGTTCCGGGATCGTATCCGAAATCAGGTAGTGGTGGTTGAGCGGCGAGACCGGCAATTCGATGCCTGCCATGCGCCCGACCTGCTTGGCCCAGAGACCGGCGGCATTGACGACATGCTCGGTCTGGATCGTTCCCTTTTCGGTCACGACCTCCCAGCCCGTTGCCGTCTGGTTGAGCTCCAGCACCCGGTTGTGCTCGACGATCTCCGCGCCGTGTTTCTTGGCGGCCCCCGCATAGGCATGGACCGTGCCGGTGGTGTCGACATAGCCTTCCCGGTCGGCCCACATTCCCCCCAGAATGCCATGCGTCGACATGATCGGGCATTTCTCCTGCGCCTCCTTGGGCGTGATCAGGTGCACATCCTCGATGCCGATGGACTGGAACGTGCGGTAAGCCGATTGCAGCCATTCCCAGCGGTCGGGCGTTCCGGCGAGCGTCATGCCCCCGGTCATGTGCATGCCGACGGATTGACCCGATTCCTTCTCGATCTCGCTCAGCAGATCGATGGTATAGGCTTGGAGGCTCGCGATGTTGGGATCGGCGTTGAGCGCGTGGAACCCGCCCGCCGCGTGCCAGCTGGAGCCGGCGGTCAGGATGTTGCGCTCGATCAGGCAGACGTCTTTCCAGCCCATCTTGGCCAGATGATAGAGGACGGAAGCGCCGACGACGCCTCCCCCGATGACGACGGCGCGGTAATGCGATTTCACGGGCGTTCCTCCGGCTGGCTTCGGCTGGGCGACAATTCTGCGCATGCCTTTCGATGCAATAAGAGCAGTATTGGACACTTCTGTCCAGAATATTCATTGGGCGCTTGGAAGGCCGTTCAGGGCGGTGCGATTGATGCGTCTGAACGAGCTTGCTAAGGTCTGCGCCAAGGCGCTCGACGAATGGGTGCGCAAGACCGCAGGCAAGGAGACAGTGGATGAAATGGGTGATTTTCGCGGGCCTCGCAGCGCTCGGCAGTGCGGCCCTGGCCCAGACAGCCCCCTCCTTCGATTGCAGCAAGGCCAGCACATCGGCGGAAGAACTGATCTGCACGGATGAGGCCCTCGCCCGGCTCGATCGGCTGGTTGCGGAACGCTTCGACGCGGCACTTGACGTCGTGCGCGGGCTGGAGAGTGGCAGTGCTGCGGCGGAGCATGATCTGCGAGCCTACCAGCGCGGCTGGATCGCGGGCCGCGACGACTGCTGGAAAGCGCAGGATCTTGCAGCCTGCGTCAAGGACAGCTACCTGCGCCGTGACGGGGAACTCGTGGCCACCTGGCTGCTGGAGACACCGATCGGCATCGCCTACTGGTCCTGCAATGGGGATCCGGCGAATGAGGTCGTGACCTATTTCTTTGCCACGGAACGTCCCAGCGTGCGATTCGAGCGCGGCGACAGCATCGACGCAGGCGCGCTGGTCCCGACCGGATCGGGCAGCAGGTACGAAGGCAGTTTCGGACGCTCCATCTGGATCAAGGGCGAGGAAGCCACCTATCGCGAGCCCGACCCGGATGGGGCGAGCTACCAGTGCGTGCTGGCGCGCAAGGAGTGATCCGGCCACCGGGTGTCAGCCGGCGATGTCCGCTTGATAGGTCACGCGCCCGCCGCAGATCGTGAGCATCGTCTCGACCGCGTGCAGATCGTTGTCCGGGCAGGCGTCGAGATCCCGGTCCAGCATGACCACATCGGCGACATATCCGGGGCGCAGCTTGCCCTTCCAGCTTTCAGCGAATTCCGCATAGGCCGCAGTGACCGTATAGGCTTCGATCGCCTCCCGGAGCGACAGCCGGTTGTCCGGCAGTCCGTCAGTCCAGGGCTTGCGCGTCACTGCGGAATGGATCGAGGCCCAAGGGTTGACCGAAGAGACCGGCCAGTCGGTGGAGAGCGCCAGCGGAATGCGCATGTCGAGCATCCGTCGCCAGGCATAGGCGCGGGAGAGGTTGGCAGCACCAATCCGGCCGAGCGTCGGCTCAAGCGGCAGGCCGCATTGCCCCGGCGGGTGCGGCGGTTGCATCGCGGCGATGACCTCCAGCGCCTTCATCCGCTCGAAGTCCTGCTCGCGCACGACCTCAAGGTGTTCGATCCGGTGTCGGCTGTCGCGGCGCCCGTTCATGCGACGCGCCTCGGCATAGGCGTCAATCACCATCGCCGTGGCCCCGTCACCAATGGAATGAACCGCAATCTGCAGGCCACGCGCATCGGCGAGGGTACACAGGCGCGCGAATGTTTCCGCGTCGAAGCGGGGCTCGCCGCGCCAGCCCGGACGGTCGGCATAGTCTTCGGCCATCACGGCGGTATGGCTGTCGAGCACGCCGTCCATGAAGAATTTCACCGTCCCGGCGGTCAGGAAGGGCGTGGCGAAATCCCGCGCCATGGCGGCGGCCTTGTCCATCTGCGCCACCGGATCGCCGGACACATAGTGCAAAGGCACCCGCCCGCGACAGATCAGACCGCCCTCCCCGGCGATCTCGCTGAGCAGTTCCAGCGTATAGCGGTTGCCGTCCATGTTCTGGAAACTGGTGATGCCGTGCCGCGCCATATGGGCAAGACCCCGGCGCAGCACCGCCCGGTCATGCGCGCGCTCCGCTGCCGTCGGCGGGTCTGGCGGCTCGTCTCCGGTGGAAAGGCCGAGCCGCTCGCGCCCTGCGGTGGGTGTCAGCGCGATCACGTCGTCGAAGGCATAATGCTCCTCCAGTACGCCGTTGGCCAGCCCGTCATCACCCATGACGACCCGGTTGCCCGGCGGCAGCCTGCGGCCTTCGAGAAGTCCCGCCTTGCGCAGCGCCGCCGTGTTGGCCCAGACGGTGTGATGGTCGGGCGACATCAACGCAAGAGGGCGATCCGGCAGGATCCCGTCGAGCACATGCCGGTCGAGACTGCGCTCTGCACCCAGAAGCGCGTAATCCGCAGCGGTGCAAAGCAGGATTGGCGCTAGCGCGTTGGCTTGCGCATGGGCCCGGATCGCCGCGGTGATGGCGTCCAGACCACGCATCCCGAAGAGCGACAGATATTCCAGTTCGGCAGCGCCGCTGAAAATATGGATATGGCTGTCGTTCAGACCAGGCAGGACGCTGTGCCCATCCGCGTCATGGACCTGCGTGTCGGGCCCGGCCAGCGCCTCTATGGTTGCCGTATCCCCGACAGCCAGGATTTCATCGCCGCGGATGGCCAGTGCCTTGGCCCGCGGGTTCCGGTCGTCCATCGTGATGACATTTGCGTTGACGATGACGATATCCGCCGCCTGGGGTTCTTGCACGGTGCTCACTCCTTCAGATCGACCTTGCTCCAGCGCCATTCATGCGAAGCGGGAGGCTGGGTGCATGCGCTTGCGCGCTACAAGGTGCAGGTTTCGCAGTTACGCCTAATTCGAGCCAAGACTGCTGAAAGCCGCGACGGCGCCCGGGTGCAATTCGGCGGACAGCCCTTCGGTGCGCATCCAGTCGATGTCCGGCGCCCGGATCACGGGCGCCTCCTGGCTGATCTGGTCGAGGTTCACGAGGATTTCGGTCGCGAAAGTATAGACCAGCGGCGCGGGGATATCGCTGCGCGTGACCAGCGTCGCCGCAAGCGCCACGGTATCCACGTCAAAGGCCAGCTGTCGGTATTGGCTGATCGGGATGTAAGAGGCCTGGAACTCCGTGTTTGATGCGAGGAACCTGTCGATGGCCTCGCCGCGCAGTGGCACGATGGTAAGGTTGCAGCGTTCCAGCAACTGCCCGATCAGCGCATTCGGATGCCCCAAAAGGAGGATCGACGCGTCGACCTCGCCCGCGCAAAGCTCGCTGGCCACGGAGGAACCGGCAAGTTCATGCTGCTCGGCGAGATCCGCGCGCGACAGCCCCACCGCCTCCAGGAGTTTCAACGCGGTGGTGCGGCGCGCGGTCGCGACGCTGCCCACATCGACCCGCTTGCCACGCAGGTCCTCGAGGCTCGAAATGCCGGAGCCTTTTTGCACGACGAGCGTCACCGCCTCCGGAAACAGAGCCATGACCGCGCGCAATTCCTCAAGTCGTCCGCTCTCCGCAAAAGGACCACGCCCGTCGACCGCGAGTTTTTGCCAGTCGGATTGCACGAGGGCGAAATCCTGATCGCCGCGCATCAGCGCCTGCAAGTTGTATATCGATCCTTTGGTCGGCTCGGGGCTGCATCTTATGACACCGCGGTGTGAGCGGTTCATGCTGTTGCAGATCGCAGAGGCTGCGGCGTAGTAGCTTCCGGCCAACGAGGCGGATCCAAGTGTCACGAAACGCAAGGAGTCCTGGGCAATGGCCGATGAGCACGACGCAGCCCAGAGACCAAGCGTAACGCCGAGCCATCTGGTGAGCCGGGACGCCTGTCGCGCTGCTGGCTTCGTCACGGTCGATCCTCCTTCGATCCTGCGGCAACCTTATCGACAGGCCCAAAACCAAGGCAATCGGAAAGTTTGAAAACATGGGCGCCACTGGCTTCAGAAACGCTTCCTATGGATTGCGCTTCAAATTATGGTGAACCCAGAATGCCTGAATTCATTTACGATATTCCCCTGCGCCAACTGGCGATCTACACGTCGCTCGCAGCCGTGTCGGCCTTCATTATTGGTCTTTTGCTCATCAAACCCCTCTTGCGATTGCTTTTCGGAACAGGGCCGGATTTCAACGAGACGCTGGGCGTCAGCACATCGGCCTTCAACCTCTTTTACGGGTTGCTGTTGGGTCTGCTCACCGTCTCTGCCTATCAGAACAACGAAAGCGTAAAGCATGGCATCCTCGCCGAGGCAACCGCGCTGTCACAGCTTTACACGAGCACCGAAAGTTATCCGGAACCCCTTCATTCCGAGCTTGCCGGCATGTTGCGGGACTATGTGCTCTTCACGATCTACCGCGACTGGCCTGCGCACCGCGAGGGAGAATTTCTCGATGGCGGTGGCAACCGCGCAGGAGCGATCTGGCAGAAACTCTCCTCCTTCGAGCCGCAGACACGTGGCCAGGAGGTTCTGCATACTGCTGTCGTGAACGCCTTCCAGCAGTTCGCGGCAGCCCGTCAGCAAAGGATCACCGGAACCCAGACCGAGATACCCATCGTGCTGTGGTATGCCGTGCTGCTGGGCGCCCTGATGAACCTGATCTTGCTGGTGCTCGTGAAACTCAGGCCGCGTCCGCACATGCTGCTGGGGTCGATCTCGGCCTTCTTTCTGGGCGTCATTCTCTTCGTGATCGTCGCTCTGGATGCGCCCCTGCGCGGTGTCAACGGATTGAACCCCGATCCCTTCGTGCTGCTCTGGGAGCGCGAAATGGTTCTTGACGAAGGGCTGGGATGACAAGCCATGGCTGATTTCAAGGTACGCGAAATCGAAGGCATGCGGCAGGTCGTCATCGATCTGCACGACGAAACCATCCGGGCACGCAGGGGGGCGCTGTCGAACATCCGCGGTGACATCCGGTTCACCCCGCGTCTGCCCCGTGCTGCGGACATCTTCCGCTCCGCCTTCAACCGGGAGGGACGAATCAGGCCCTTCTATTCGGGGACGGGAACCGTCCACCTTCAACCCTCGTTGCGCGGTTATCATGTCTTCGACACGCAGGCCGAAGACCGGTGGATACTCGAACCGCAGGTCTATTGGGCCTCCGAAGGCAGCGTGGACCTTGGCTTTTTCCGAGAGCGCATGTTTGCAAGTCTCTGGGCCGGTGACGGATTCCTCGTGTGGAAGACGACGCTGCAAGGCCATGGACGCGTGGCGATCAACGCGCCGGGCCCCGTTGAGGAAGTCGATGTCCATGATACGGAAATGCGGGTGCAGGGGCGACTGGTCCTTGGCCGCACTTCCGGGTTGAAGTTTTCCTCCCAGCGCGCGGCACGGTTTCCGCGCAACCTCATCTCGGGCCAGAACCGGATGCGCGTCTTCACAGGCACGGGCAAGCTGCTGATGTGCATGACACCCTACTGGAACCAGTTCATGTACGAACGCATGACCGGGGAGGCCATCGAAGGGTCGATCTTCGAATAGCCGGCCGTTCCCGCTGTTTTCAGGGCAGTTCCAGCACCTCGACCGACAGGATCGTCGGCAGATGCCGGGCGACCTCGTCCCAGCTGTCACCCTCGTTGCTGCTTGCGAAAACTGACCCGCTGTTGGTGCCGAAGTAGATGCCCGCGGGATCCTGGGTATCGCCGCCCATGGCCTGCCGAAGCACCGTGAAAAAGCAGTTCTCCTGCGGCAGGCCGTCGCGTCGCGCCTGCCAGCCCTGCCCGCCATCGGTGGATTTCCAGACAGCCGCCGCGGCATCGGGCGGATAGCGGCCGCTGCTGTCGCCATTGAGCGGTATCGTCCAGATCGTATGGGGATCGCGCGGATGCACCCGGATCGGAAACCCGAAGGTCGAGGGCAGGCCTTCTGTAATGTCCTCCCAACTGCGTCCATCGTCCGACGAGCGCCAGACGCCGTGGTGGTTCTGCTGGTAGAGGATGTGGCTGTCGCCCTGCGTGCGCACCATGTTGTGCACGCAGTGCCCAGTCTCACCGTCGCGCGGGGCGGCAGGGTGGTCGTGATGCCCGCAGCTTTCCGCATTCGACAAACGGTTGCGCCGCTCCCAGGTCGCACCGCCGTCCTCGGTCGCAAAGACGCCGGCGGCGGAAATCCCGACCCAGAGACGTTTCGGGTCCGACGAATCCGGCACGATCGTGTGCAGCACGAGGCCTGCCGCCCCGGGCGACCAGCTCTCCGCTGACGGGTGGTCGGTGAGACTCTCGAGGCGCGACCAGGTCTCGCCGCCGTCATGGCTCGCCAGCAGGTTGGCAGGCTTGGTTCCGGCATAAAGCGTGTCACCTGAGGCGCAGAGCGACCAGACCTGCGAGAACGCGGCTTCAAACGGCAACGGTGTCTCGGTCCAGCCGATCATGGCGGCGAAATCGGGATCGTTCGCAGCCCAGTCGTCCATCGACCCTTTGGTCAGACGCACCACGGTCCAGGTCTCCCCCAGGTCGGTCGACCGCCAGACCCCGGCACCGTTCCACTCTCCCCCGCCACCGGCCCAGATTGTCCCGCTTCGGGGATCGCCGATCACATGGTTGATCGGCCAGCCGTCGCAATGGGGGCCGCTCATGCGCCAGACGCGTCGTCCGGCATCCCCGCGCATCACGAACACGCCCTTGGTCGTACCCAACAGAATGAAAAGTCGCTGATCCGCCATGCCGAAAACTCCGCTTGACCGGCCTTCAGTGTAGCACAGGAAAGGTGATTACCGCCAGCGATCGCGGAGTGGCGGTTCTGTGCTGGTACAGTACGAAAAAGTATCATGGATCGGCCAGATTTGGGCAGTTTCGTCCGACCAGTAGTGCAAGAATGTTCACGGAATAAAAACCGCAGCCTTGTGATCCTTGCAAGGCGAAGCATCTAGACGTCCAGGGACAGAAAAGTACATCTTTCGCCAGGTTTCTTTCGATCAGTCTGGCGCTCACCAAAGGGGCTACGGCCCAACCTCAAGATGTCTCCGAAGTTCGTCGGTGAAACGCGTCCGGACAGGCTCAGGTTCTCCCTCGACTTCTTCTAGGCTGATCTGGGAGACACGGTGAGTGCGCCGGCGGGGAGGCGCCGCCATTTCCATCGACGGATTGTCGCGCACCTTCATGGGCACGCTGATGCCTCGATACAACTCAGGCAACGAAGCCAGATTCTCGGTCGACCTCGTGGCGGGTGCGCGGGTATGCGACGTGAGTACCACAGTTGACCCGCGCGGTGGCAGCCTTTCAGGCAGGCCGACGGGCGACGGCGATACCTCGGTCGATCCCGTGATGGGCGTCAAGTTCAGGCACGCGTTCGATGACGGGTTCTACCCTGCGGGATGGGCTTTCGTTTGCGGTTTGGGCGTCTCCTCGGACAGTCTTTCGGATGTCATGGCCGGCGTGGGCTACGACTTCAACGACAGGCACTCCGCCTTTGGGAACTATCGCGCAGTATCGGTCGATTCTGCCAGCGACGGGTTTGTCTGGGACGTCAAGCAGAAAGGCCCAATCATCGGAGCCGTGTTCAGGTTCTGACCTAGCTGCCCGGTAGCAGCGGCCAAAGCGCGGCTCATCTTTGAGCTTGCCAGATGCTGCGAAGTCGTTTCATATTCATGAAATGGAATGAGATGAGGGAGGGGACATGGCGATGGATCGCAGGAAAGTTCTGGCGGGCATGAGCGCGGCACTGGCCTGCGGACCTGCCATAAGGCTCAGAGCGGCGCATCAGATGCGCCTCGGCGACACCGAGATCATGAGCGCCAGCGATGGCACGCTCGTGCTTCCCACGGCCTTCTTCTTCGGTGCGTTGCCGCAGGAGGAACTGGCAGGCATCCTTGCGGAGCATGGGCTGAACTCGGACACGCTGGAGCCGCCCTGCAATGTCACGGTGATGCGACGGGGCAGCGAGATCACTCTCTTCGATGCGGGTGCCGGCGCCTCCTTCATGCCGAGCGCGGGCGCGCTCATGGAGCAGTCTCGACGCCCTCGGCATCGCCCCGGAAGAGGTGTCCCAGGTCGTTTTTACCCATGCCCATCCCGATCACATCTGGGGCGTGCTCGATGATTTCGACGAACTGGTATTCCCGGAGGCGCACTACCTGATCGGGCAGAAGGAGTGGGACTACTGGCGTGATCCGAACACCGTCAACACCATCGACGAGGCGCGGGCGTCTTTCGCCGTCGGCGCGCAGCGGCGTCTGGAGGCGATAGAGGAGCGTTGCACGTTCTTCGCGGACGGGGATGAGATCCTGCCCGGCGTCATGGCGCTCGCCACCTTCGGGCACACACCGGGGCATATGGCCTTCGAGCTGCGCGAGGGCAATGAGGCGCTGCTCATCGGCGGTGACGCCATCGGCAACCACCATGTGGCCTTTGCCCGGCCCGACTGGGCCAGCGGCGCGGACCAGGATACCGATATGGCGGCGGTGACGCGGGCGCGGCTGCTCGACAAACTGGCGCATGAACAGATGCCGCTTCTGGGGTTCCATCTGCCGGAGGGCGGGATTGGCCGGGTCGAGCGCAAGAGCAGCGGCTACCAATTCGTGACGGAGGAGATGTGATGCGGTTCCTGATACCCATGCTTGTTGCGGCAAGCGCCGCGCAGGCGAGCGAAGACATTGCGGACAAATACCCCGCTTCGATGCTTTACGACAAACCGGTGGAATTCATTCCCGGTGTCTTTTCGGCGATCGGCGCCACCGCCCCGCCGACCTATGAAAACGCTGGCCACAACAACAACCTCAGCTTCATCGTCACCGGCGACGGGGTGGTCGTGGTCAACGGCGGTGCGGCTTACGGGCTTGCACGCGCCCTGCACGACGAGATCAAGGCGATCACGGACCAGCCGGTGAAACTGGTTTTCAACGAGAACGGACAGGGGCACGCGGTGCTGGGCAACAATTACTGGGTCGAGCAGGGTATCCCCGTCGTGGCCCATGTGGACGCCGCACATGAGGTGGAACGCTATGGCGGCTCCATTCTGGAAGCCATGCAGCGCTACAACCGGGACAAGGCCGAAGGCACCGTGGTGCAGGGCCCTACGGAAACCTTCGAGGAGGAATACATCGTCGAGATGGGCGATTTCCGGATCGAAGCCCGCTATCTCGGACCCGCCCACAGCCCCGGCGACATCGTGATCTGGCTACCCGAGCAGAGCCTCGTCATCTCCGGCGACGTGGCCTTTCACGAACGCATGCTGCCGATATTCGAGGATACGATCACCATCGACTGGCTGGAGACATGGGACACGGAGTTCGAGGCGCTGGAGGCGACCTACGTGATCCCCGGCCACGGCCATCCGACGAATATGGATCAGGTGCGCCGCTACACCAAAGGCTATCTCGAATACCTCCGCGGCAAGATCGGGGAGCATCTCGAAAATGGTGGCGGGCTGGCTGAAGCCTATTACGTCGACCAGTCCCCGTACAAGAATCTCGACACGTTCGAAGAGCTTGCAACGAAAAACGCAGGCCGGGTCTTCGAGCAGATGGAGTTCGAATAGGCTCAGGCAGGCACCTGGCCGGTCATGCCTGACACGAGCTTGTGGGTGATCATGGCACCAACCCACATGAAGAAAACCGCGACCCAGGCTGTGATCGCAAAGACCGACCCGCCCGCCATGCCCGCGCCCACGGCACAGCCGCCCGCGAGCATGCTGCCAAAGCCCATGAGGCCCGCGCCGATCAGGTAGCGTTCCATCGGCGTGTCCGGACCGAAGCGCTCGATCCGCGCCTGACCAGTCAGCAGCGCCATCAGGCAGGCGCCGGCAAAGACACCGGGCACCAACCCGAAGCCGAAGCCGAGCGGCAACTCGCTGCTGTTCACGAGCCCCATCAGCGTATCGGTGGAGGGCCCGGTGAAAGTGATCGAGGAAATGGCGACAGGCTCGAAGGAGGTCTGGGCGATCCAGTACGTCAGCACCCAGCCAAGCGCCACGGCGAGACCCACGCCGCCGGCGGCGATGGCATGGGTGGTTCGCACGCATGTCCGCCGGGCAAGGAGGATCGAGAGGATCAGCGCGAGCGCCGCAAGTGCCGCCGCAAGGCCCGAGGAAAGGCCAACCTGATGCAAGAGACTGCGCCCGGACCCGCCCTGAACCAGCCAGAGTTGCGCCAGCGCCTCGCGGGAGGGTGCAAGCACACCGCGCAGGCTCGCCTGTGCCACCAGCGTCAGGACCAACCCCGTGACGATGGCGCGCAGGTTACCCGTGGCGGAGAGGACCAGAAGACGGCTGGCGCAGCCACGCGCGAGGATCATCCCCGCCCCGAACATCAGCCCTCCGATGATCGCGCCCGAGAGACTGCCGGTCGCCGCCAATTGCCGCGCCTGCGAAACATCGAGCCAGCCGGCAGCGATGGACATCTGCACACCGAGTACCGCGGCACAAAAGGCGATCAGCCAGACGGAAAGCCGCGGCCCGAATACGCCCGAGGACACTTCCACCGTCGCGGCCCGAAGGCAGAATTGCGAATGCTGCGCCATTGCTCCGAAGAGCAGACCGACCAGCGCACCGGCCATTGTCAGAACGGCACCGTCACCGAAGCGGTCAATCAGGTTTTCCAGCATGATCTGCCCTTTGTCCTGCGCGGGAGACTGGTCGCGCGGCACGCCAAAAGCCTTGATTTCGGTCAAACGCCTTGCTGCGCGACCCTTGGAGGCCTACTCCAGAGCGGATTTGACGATCTCGTCGAGCATGGCCTGCACTTCCTGCATCGGGCCATCGGGATAGGTGCGGTACCCCACCATCACCTCGCCCGCCCGTTCGGCCACGAAGATGCCGTAGGGACATTGCGCGATGTTCATCGGATCGGCCTCCATCACCTTGCGCGACAACTGCGCGGAGCAGAACAGGAAGATATCCGCTTCCTTGAACAACTCCACGTCGCTGCCCACATCCGCCGCCGTCCGCGCCAGCATCTCGCCGGTGTGGCTCACGTAGTCGATGACCAGCCCGCGCCCGACGATGGCGCTTTCAACGGCAAAAGCCGCGTCGTCGAAACTGCCGTCGAAAGAATATGTGACGTGCTGATCCGCTGCCAAGGCAGGCAATGCGGTGCAAAGCGCGAGAACCGCTGCGCTGAGGGTCTTCATGGTCTCTCCTCCTCTGATCTTGATCTGCGCCAAGCAGAGCATGGATGGAGAAGGCGGGCCTTGATCCACATCAGGCCCGCCCCTTTTTCAGCTGAACATGTCGGCGGTGATGCCCGCGTACCAGCCTTCGGATTCCTCGTAAGTCGCGCGGCGCAGGTCGCTGCTCTCGCCCGTCTGCGAGATGAAGCTGTCCACGGAGGCGATCTTCTCGTCCGTCGGCTCGTAGGTTGCGCCCACTTTCACACCGTCATTGGCATCTATGAGCGACCAGCAGGTGTTGGAGTATTTCGCCGGGAAGACCGTGGAGCCGGTCAGCGCCCCGCGCACCGCATTGGCGCAGACCTTGGCCTGGCTGTTGGCGGAATAGCCCGATTTCGGCATGTCGCCCTGATCCGCGGAATCACCCAGAACATAGACATCCGGGTCCGCCCTGCTGCTCATGTCGGCAGGGTTTACCGGCGCCCAGTTGCCATCCGTGACGGCGGCGATCTCCGCGATGCGGCCGGCTTTCATCGCCGGGATGACGTTGCAGGCGCTCACGGCGGTTTCCTCGCCGTCGATGGTGACAGTCATGGCTGCCGGATCGACCGAGACGACGCCGCCGCCGAAATCCGCCCCGATCCAGTCGATCATGCCGGAATAATGATTGTTCCAGCCTTCCTGGAACAACGCCTGTTTGGAGAACTTGTCCTTGGGGTCCGCCACGATGATCTTGGCGGTGGGATTGGTCGCCTTGAGCGTATGGGCGATCATCGAAATCCGCTCGTAGGGCCCCGGCGGGCAGCGGTAGGGATTGGGCGGCGCGATCATCGCGAAGACACCGCCTTCGGGCATCGCCATGACCTGCGCCTTCAAGAGCTCGACCTGCGTGCCACCCTTGTAGGCATGGGGCATCACGTCCTGATCCGCCAGTGACCAGCCTTCGACCGCGCCATCGACGAAATCGATGCCGGGGCTCAGGATCAGCTTGTCATAGGGCAGGGTGGTGCCGCCCGCGAGGGTTACCGTCTTGGCCGCCCGGTCGACACCGATGGCAAGATCATGCACCACGTTGATGCCGTAGTTGGACGCCAGCGCGCCATAGCCATGGCCGAGGTCGCTCATCTCCTTGAACCCGCCGAGATAGAGGTTCGAGAAAAAACAGGTGTAATAGGTCTTCGATGGCTCGATCAGCGTGACGTCAACCGCGCCATCGCTGTCCTTGGCGATGTAGCGCGCCGCTGTGGCGCCGCCCGCTCCGCCGCCGATGACGATCACGCGCGGCTTGCCGTGACCTTCGGCCAGCAAGGCAGGAGCATGCAATGACATGGCAGCGGCGGCACCGCTCCCGATGAACAAACGTCTGTTGAGTCTCATTTGGTTTCCTCCCAGAAAATGACCCTTATTCGAGGTCTTTGAAATAGGCAGCGAGGGCTGCGATCTCCTCGTCGCTCAGTCGCCCCGCCATCATCTGCATGACCGGGTGCGGACGCAACTTCCGTTTGTAGGCATGCATGGCGACGACGAAATCCTCCTCGTCCCAGCGCGTGATCGACGGGATCCCTTCGGCCGATCCGTCGCGCTGGTGGCAGGTCAGGCATTCGCTGCTGAGGTACTCGCCATATGCCGGATCGCCCTTGATCGCCAGGATGGCCGGATCGAGGTCATGATCGGTCGGCCGCGCCGTGGGCTCGGCCCCGGGCAGGTTCGCGGGATTGTCCGAATAGACCCTCAGAAACGCCAAGACGTCCGATCGGGCATCGGGATCTTCGAGACCTCGGAAACTCATCCGGGTTTTCGAGACCAGCGCGCGCGGGTTCTCGAGGTAGGCGTCCAGCGTTTCTACTGTCCAGACCAGCCCGTCGCTGCCGGCCCGCTGCATCGCCTTGGAATAGGCGAACCCGTCATGCGCACCCGCCTTGCGCCCGAAGATACCATTGAGATGCGGCCCGATGCGATCGACCGCACCCTCGCCGATTTCATGGCACCCCTTGCATTGGGAAAAGATTTCCTCGCCCGCTTCGGCATCGCCCAAAGGATCGGCCAGAACCGCCCCGGCGGTCAAGGCGACACTCGCACCAAGCGCGAGACCCGCCACAGCGCTTCTCACGCGTCAGCCTCCGAAACTGGAGAGATAGGCCACGACGGCATCCCTGTCGGCATCGTCCTTCAACCCTGCGAAGCTCATCTTGGTGCCCTTCATATAGGATTTCGGCGCTGCAAGGAATTCGGTTAATGCCTCCGGGGTCCAGACAAGCCCCGCCTCGGCCATGGCCATCAGCGGGCCGGAATACTTGAAACCGTCAACCGTACCGGCAGCGCGCCCAACGATCCCGTTGAGGATCGGCCCGGAGCGGTTCTTGGCCCCCTCGCCGACCTGATGGCAGGCCTGGCATTTCTTGAAGACCTTCTCGCCTTGCTCGACAAGGGCGGGATCGACGGCGGCGACCGCGGGTTCCGCGACCGGTGCCGCAGCTGCTTCCTCGACAGGCTCCGCAGCGGCTTGCTCCGCGGTTTCCTCCTGCGGCGTCACATCAAGCACCATGGCGCGCATTGTCACTTCGACAGGAGCCGGTTTGCAGTTGCTCATGCAGGGCTCACCGACCCAGAGACTGTGCTCAGTCTCGATCCGATCATCGACGATGAAGCCCTCCGCGTTTGGCATCTCCACGTCGAGAAAGGTCTCCCGGGAGAGCACGAAATCTTCATCCACCAGATCATTGGAATAAAGGATGTAGGCCACCATGGCGTAGACCTCGTCCGGCGTGAGGCTTTGTGCATTGCCGAACGGCATGGAGCGGTTCACGTAGTCCCAGGTGGTGGAAAGGTAAGGCCAGTAACTGCCAACCGTCTTCAGTGGATCCTTGTCGGCCAGCGTGCCCATGCCGCCCGCGAGCTTAGGCCAGTTGTCCACCCCTTCGGCGAAATCACCATGGCAGGCGGCGCATTTGTCGGCGAAGACCTCCTCGCCCGTGAGCACGTCGCCCGAGCCGTCGGGCAGACCCGTGCCATCGGGATGCACATCGAGGTTCCAGGCGGCGATCTCTTCGGGCAGCGCCGGGCGGCCCAGGCCAAAGGCCTCCGCATGGGCCATGCCGGTGCCGAGGCAGAGGGCAAGAACCGTTGTGATCTCAAGATACTTCGACATTTTCCGCCTCCCCGTTCGGGCGCACCCACCAGGTCTGGATGCAGTTGTTGTGATAGATCGAATTCATGCCGCGCACCTCGCGCAATTGCGCCTTGGTGGGCTGCACATAGCCGGTGTCGTCCATGGCCCGCGATTGCAGCAGCATGTCCTCCCCGTCCCAGTCGGTGTCGAGATAGAAGCGCGTGAGGGCCATCTTCTCGCCGGGCTTTGCAAGGCGCGCAGTCTCCCACGTCATGCCGCCGTCCTTGGAGACATCCACACGTGTGATTGCCCCGCGCCCGGACCACGCGAGACCGGAGATGACCAGCGGCCCCTTGCCATGGGTGATCGGCGCCTGCGGGCTGGGGGAGGTCACGACGGATTTCGCATCCATCGCCCATGTCCATTTGCGGCTGGTACCATCCGCCAGCGTATCGGTGTATTTCGAGGTTTCCTCGCGGCTTTCCACCGGGCCGTTCGTGACTTCGATCCGGCGGATCCATTTGACCCACATGTTGCCTTCCCAGCCCGGCACCACGAGGCGCACTGGGTAGCCATGCTCCTTGCGCAGCGCCTCGCCATTGGCCTTGAAAGCCACCAGCACATCGTCGAGCGCCTTCTCCATCGGGATCGAGCGACCGTTCGAGGAAGCATCCGCCCCTTCGACGAAGACCCATGACCCTTCGGCCTTATATCCCGCCTCTTCCAGCAAGGTGCGCAGCGGCACGCCGGTGTATTCCATGTTGTGGATCATGCCATGGGTGAACTGCGCCCCGTTCAGTTGCGCGCCGGCCCATTCCATGCCGGTATTTGCGGCGCATTCGCAGAAATAGACGTGGTTTTCGCGCGGGAAACGCTCCAGATCAGCGTAGCTGAACACCAGCGGACGATCCACGAGCCCGTTGATCATCAATCGGTAGTCTTCCTTCCTGAGTTCGATCGCGCCGGAATGATGGCGCTCGAAGGCGCAGCCCTGCGGCGTGATGGTGCCGTCGAGCGCATGGATCGGCGTGAAGTTGATCGAACTGATCGTATCGGCGGTCAGCCATTCGACGTTGCGGCGAATGACGTCGCTTTCGTACTCGATGGGCAGGCCATAGGGCGTGGCGTCCACGCCGTCGCCAAACCCTTGCGCCCAGGGCTGGACCTCGGTGATCAGCGGATCGGGTGTTCCGGCGCGTGCCGCCCCTGCCGCCAACGCGGTCGCACTGACCGCAGCCCCGCGCAGGAACCCGCGCCGCGATGTTGATTTGCCTTTCAGTTCATCTGACATGTCTGATGCCTCCGTCTCGTCTCGGATCAGGCGCCCACGACCTGAACGCTGTTGTTGGGATCAATGGTGACCGTGCCCTGCTTGCGGATATGGCTTTCCACCACGTCCCAGATCTGCGGCCCTTCGGTGCCTTCGTTGACCGAGGCCCAGCCTGCCACCTGATAGGTCGTGGCCGGGTCGATCCTCTCGCCGGTTTTCAGCAGCGTCATCTCGGTGATGCGACTGCCCTGCGGCTGGGTGATGTCGATTCGGTAGCCGAGGCCGCCGGTGCGCACCATGTCGCCGCCCTGCTGGTAATAGGGATCGGGGTTGAAGAGGTTGTCGGCCACGTCCTCCATGACCACATGCAGGAATTCGCCGGTCATTTCAGTCCGGTAAGCCGCTCCGTAGGTCATGGAAGTGACGTTCCAGATATCCTCGCGCGTGATGTCCTGCCCGGGCAGGAGCGACGGGCCCCAGCGCACGCCGGGACTGAGCGCGATGTCCGCCTCGCGCTCCGAAAGCAGCGCGTCGCAGATGAGGTCATCCCAGGTGCCGTTGAAATTGCCACGTCGATAAAGCAGCGATCCGGTCTGGCCAATCACTTCGGACAGTTCCGCCTCGAAGGGAGCGCGCTCTGCGTCGATCAGGGCTGCTACCTCCGCATCCGGCGTGATCACGTCCGAGAAGATCGGGATCAGCTTGTGACGAAAGCCCATCATCCTGCCGTTCTGAACATCGAGATCGACGCGCGAAACGAATTTGCCGTTCGAGCCCGAGGCCACGATGATCGTCTCGCCCACCAGCACCGGTTCGGGCAGCGCGTCATGGGTGTGCCCCGACAGGATCACGTCGATGCCGGTCACGATGCCCGCCATCTTCTTGTCCACGTCGAAACCGTTGTGCGACAGCACCACGACCAGTTCGGCGCCCTCCGCGCGGACCTCGTCCACCATTTCCTGCATATGCTCGTCGCGGATCCCGAAGGCGTACTCCGGGAACATCCAGCCGGGGTTGGCGATGGGCATATAGGGGAAGGCCTGACCAATGACCGCGATCTTCACACCGCCCCGCTCGAAGACCTTGTAGGGCGGGAACAATTCCGCTGGTTCATCCCATTCGGCGTCGAAAATGTTCTGGCCGAGCGCCGCGAAAGGCAGGCCTTCGACGATCTCCTGCACGCGGCCCGATCCCAGCGTGAATTCCCAGTGGAAGGTCATGGCGTCGGGCTTCAGCGCGTTCATCACATTGACCATGTCCTGCCCGGCGGTCTGGTAGCAGGTGTAGCTGCCGTGCCATGTATCGCCACCATCGAGCAGCAGCGCATCGGGGCGGTCAGCCCGGATCTGGTTGATCACCGTCGCCACCCGGTCAAGCCCGCCGACCCGCCCGTATGCCTTCGCCAGCGCTTCGAAATCGCCGGAGGAAAGCGCGTAATGCGAGGGGCTGCCGTCGTCGATACCATAGAGCTTGCGGAAATCCGCACCGGTGATGTGCGGTACCTGACCGCGGTTGTCACCGACACCGATGTTGATCGAAGGTTCGCGGAAATAGATCGGTTTGAGCTGCGCATGAATGTCCGTGACATGGATCAGCGAGACATTCCCGAAGGTGTCGAACTGCAACAGCTGGTCCTGGGTCAGCGCCTGCTGTGCGGCCAGACGGCTCCAGGTGCCGAAACCGGAGGCCCCGAAAAGAGCACTCGCCGCCATGCCGGTTTGCAGAAAATCACGCCTGGAGATCATATTGAACCTTCTTTCACGGATGATACATGCGGTTTATTGAATGTTTTCAGGTAAGCAAAACCCCGCAGGCGGGACCTGCGGGGTCTGACTTCAGTTCCGAATCGACGGGCCTTCGACCGAGAGGCCATTGCCGCGCGAGGCCACGTAAAGCTCGAGCGCCACGAATTCGGGGCTGCCTTCCTTGAAGGTTTCCGCACGGGTGTCGCGGATACAGCCCTTGAACCGGTTGTGTGCCGAGTTGAGCTTTGTGTTCTTCAGACGGTACACCGGAAAGCCGTTGATCTGCCCCTGGCTCAGGTGGTCAGCCCGGATCATGTTGCCATAGTTATCCTCATGGCAGTTCGAGCAGGCGAGGTCCAACTGGCCAAAGCGGGTGTAGTAGATCTCCTTGCCCTGCTCCCAGGTGGATTGGGCCGGACCGTCGATCGCCACGTTCACCGGCATGCCGCGCGAGACCGAAGAGATCAGCGCCGTCATGTTGACCATGTCGCCGCCGGCATATTTCCACGCCTCGGCGCCCATGCGGGTCGTGCGACAGTCGTTGATCTGCATCTCCAAAGTGCGCACTTCGCCTGCCGCCTCGTTCCACTTCGGATAGACCGGACGCACGCCAGCCATGCTCTCCGACGCGCCGTGACAATCGGCACAGGACTTGCCTTCGGACCCATCCGCCGCGTTCCAGGCGTCCTCCGCTTGCTCGACGAAGATCATGCCCGGGTTGTCGAAATCGTCCGCCTGCATGGCCCGCGTCTCGTCCTCGCGGAACAGCCAGCCGGACATGACCTCGTCCATCGCATCCGCGATATGCGCAGGTGCTGCGGTCCGGGTCACCATTTCAGTCTCGCCGTTCAGGATGAGCGTGTCATCCACCGGTTCGGCGAAAGCGCCCGATGCCATGACGCTCGTCATGATCAGGGCACCCAGTCTTGTTTTTATCGTTGTCATGTCAGTCCCTCCCTTTCGACTGGCTTCACCCGATCTCGATGGGTTTGCTGTCCTCGTAGACCGAGCCGTCGTCGTCGTACCAGGTGAACTTGAACTCACCGGCTTCCGGCACCGTGGCCTGGAATTCGAAGTAGGGGTTGGTCGAAATCGCCGGCTGCATCGTAACGTCGATCACGTTCTGGCCGTTGAAATCGCAGGTGAAGCGGTTGATGATCGAGCGCGGGATCGGATTTCCGGCATCGTCCTTGCGCTGGCCGGATTCCATGTTGTGGCTGATCAGGGTCTTGATCACGATCGCTTCGCCGGCCTTGGCCGATTTCGGCACCTTGACGCGGGGTTTTACACCTTCTGCCATCTGTTGTTCTCCTTGAATACCTTAGCCGCCGCAGCCGCCGATTGTGACTTTGACCGTGCTTTTCGCCTGCACGAAGGATCCATCCGCCATCTTGGCGATCGCCACCACATCCTGCGTGCCGGCAAGGCGGATCCGGGTCGAGGCGGAGTGCGCCCCCGCCATCGGTCCGAACTTGAAGGTCGCAACCCCGGGCGTCGGGTTGCCGAGCGCCAGAACGAGGATCTCGCTCGCCCCCGGAGAGGCAACGTCGATCGGCACGGTATTGCCGTTCTCGGCGATTTCTGGCGCGGTCAGGGTGATGCCACCCTCACCGATCGCAGCCCCGCCGGTGAAGTCGGTGATGGCCGCGATGTCCGCAGCCGTCGCCCGAAGCGGCAAGCCGAAGGCGACGGCCGCCCCTGCCCCCAGCAATAGTGCATTGCGTCGTGTTACATTCATTGTCAAAGCTCCTGAGCTTGTTCCATCCGCCCTGAGGCGTTCAGTCCTTGAGCGTGGCGAGATAGGCCACCACGTCCTCGATATCCTGCGCGGCAAGCAGCGGCCCGAAGGTGTCATCCGCCGCATCGCCCGTATAGGCATTGCCGGGCCTGGTGAACCCGTCGGTCTTGTAGAAGGCCGGCATGATCGTCCCGTCGAAGACCATCTTGGGATTGACGAGGATCCCGCGCAGTTGTGCGTCGTTCCATCGGTCGCCCGCACCGTCCAGCATCGGGCCGATCTCGCCGTGGAAAGGTACTTCGGAGAGGTCGGTGACCGCATGGCAGGCCACGCAGTTGCCTTCCCCCTTGCTGCCGACCAGCTCGCGCCCGCGCACAGGATCACCCGGAACGCCGGTCAGGGATTGCTCGACCGCGCCGTCGACATAGCTGACTGCGGTGGGCGCCACGTTTTCCGCCGCCACCGCCGTGGCCGAGGCGGCCAGCGCGATTGGTAGGATAAGTGAGATCTTCATGCGTCCTCCCGTACACATTCATTATTTGGTATACCATAGGGCACGACTTCGTGACCGCGCAACATAAATTCTGCTTTTTGAATTTGTTTTTGCCTCAAGGCGGCGGTCAATCAGTGGAACCATCGTCGCGCTCCTGGATCCTGCGGGCGTGATAGCGCTGAAAATCCTCCCCGTTATCAAGCTCGTATCGCTTTTCGTTGACCCAGGTCAGCATGTCGAGCGTGGTGCCCTTGGCAAAGGCTCCCGGCATCAGGGCGACGGCCGCCTGCTGCGCAGTTGCGCCTTCGTCCACCTCTTCGGGCAGAAACAGAATCGATGGCGTGAAAAGCAGGCCCCATTTCTGCGTGGCCTGCTTTTCGGAGAGGACCTCGCCGTCGAAATCAGTGACCTCGGTATCGCCGTGCAGGTTGATCTGGACCACGAAGTAATTGTCCCTGATGTAGCTGGCGACATCCTCCTGCGGAAACACCTCATTGTGCATCTTGGTGCAGTAGATACAGCCGCGCTGCTCGACGATGAGCATCAAGCGCTTGCCTTCGGCATTGGCCTCCGCGAGATCCTCGCGCAGGTCCTTGAAAGTGTCGCGCATCCAGTCGGTCTTGTGCAGCCCGTCGTCGCCGATTTCCGCCGCAGCAAGCGGCACCGCAAAGAGTATCGCCGCCATTGTCATCCAAATTCGCGTCATCACTGGTCTCCTCCTCATATGTTCTGGAATGCCGGAAAAGTTTCCAGCATCCACTGTGCAATGTAATTCACGCTGTCGGTGGCGATGAGCACGGCAAAGAGGATCATCAGAAGCCCCATCGCCTTTTCGACCTTCGGCAGATGCCGTCGGAACCGCGCCACGAAGCGCAGGAACGGCCCGATGAAGAGCGAAGCCACGACGAAAGGCGCCGTCATCGCAAGCCCGAAGACGATCAGCAGAATCAGCCCCCGCAGTGCGGTCGCCTCCGTGCTGGCGGTGAAGACCACCGCCGTCAGCACACCGCCGACGCAGGGCGTCCAGCCCGCGGCAAAGGCAAAGCCCACCAGATAGGCGCCCAGAACGGACATGTTTTTCGTATCGCCCGCTTCGAGCTGAAAAACCCGGTTGAGAAAGCCAATTCGGATCACGCCGAGAAAGTGCAATCCCATGAGCAGGACGACCGCCGCCGCGAAGAGCCGGAACTCGGTCTGCATGCCGCGGAAGGTCTGGCTGACGCCCCAGGCCGCAGCACCAAGAAGAACAAAGACGGTGATGATTCCCAGCGAGAACATGACCGAGGCCAGAAAAGCGCGTTTGCGCGTACCCGGCGACAGGCCGCCATCGGCGCTGATCTCGGACATTGACGCGCCCGCCATGTAGCTGAGATAAAAGGGGACAATCGGCAGAACGCAGGGCGAGAAGAAAACGATCAACCCGCCTGCGAGCGCCCCCCAGATCGATACATCGAACATGCTGCCCCCTTCCGGGGATTGATTGAATACATATTCAAGTTATTATATGTTTTTGATCGCCGTCAAATGGAACGCGCATGAAACAACTGAATAACCTCGGTGCGGGCGCGCTTCTTGGAGCGTCGGTGGCCTTTTGCAGTTCCCTTGCTGCGGCGGAACTGGTCATGGTCGAACAGGCCGGATGCCACTGGTGCGCACGCTGGAACGCGGAGATCGCTCATATCTACCCAAAAACAGAAGAAGCCGCTCGTGCGCCGCTGAGGCGGGTAGACCTTCGCGATCTCCCGGACGACATCGACTTCACCTCCAAGCCCGTCTTCACCCCGACCTTCGTGCTCGTGGACGATGGCCGTGAACTAGGGCGCATCGAAGGCTATGCGGGCGATCAGTTTTTCTGGTTTCTCCTCAAGGAACTGCTCGATGCGCATCCGGAAAGCACGATGGTGATGCAGTGACAGGTCAGAAAGAACATGCGACATACAGAGGGGCTGACCCCGCCATCATGGCCTGCCTTCGGCGCACCGGATGCGGTAAGGCGGAGATTATTTCCAAAAGCGGATGCACCATATGACCCTGCCCGTGATGACCAAGGACATGCCGGAAGAGGATGTAGAGCGGATGATGCAGAACGCCTGTATCGCCGCGAATTTCCTCAAGGCGATCAGCCATGAAGGCCGCCTGATGATTCTCTGCCACCTTGCCACCGGCGAGAAATCCGTGACCGAGCTTGAGGACCTGCTTTCTGCCCGGCAGGCGGCGGTTTCGCAACAACTCGCGCGGTTGCGAGATGAAGGGCTGGTGACGCCGCGGCGGGACGGGAAGGCGATCTATTACAGTATCGCGGACCGGCGCGCGATTAAGATCCTCGACGTGGTTTACGATCTCTTCTGCAAGAACCCTTGAGAATAGAAGATAGTCCGAACACGCATTCGACGGGGAGGATGGGCGAAAAATGCTGGATCAGGTTCCCGACACGGTCATCGTCGCGGCGATCGGGCTGATCGGAGGCGTCTTGCTGGGGCTCGCTGCAAGGCTCGGGCGGTTCTGCACGCTCGGCGCCATCGAGGACGCGCTCTATCAACGCAGCGACCTGCGGTTGCGTATGTGGGTTCTGGCGATCGGCGTCTCCGGCCTGCTGAGTTTCATACTGGTGCATCTGGGCGCGCTCGATCCGCGGCAGACAATCTATCATCTGGCGCCCTTTTCGCCCATCGCCAGCATCCTAGGCGGGCTCCTTTTCGGCTACGGCATGTCGATCGCAGGCAATTGCGGTTTCGGCGCCCTCGCACGGTTCGGCGGCGGCGACCTGCGGTCTTTCGTGATCGTTCTGGTCATGGGTATCTCCGCCTATGTAATGCTGTCGGGCCCACTGGCGCCTCTGCGCGTCAGTTTCGTGGAGGCGACCGCCATCCGCTCCGACCTGCGCAGTTTCCCGCAACTCTTGCAGTCCTTCTTCGCTGTGCCATCCGTCGTCTGGGGGCTTTTCATCAGCGCGATCATCACAGCCTGCGCCCTGGGATCGCGGGCCTTCCTGCGCAACAGGCGTGCGGTTTTCTGGAGTCTGGTCGTGGGGTTCGCCATCGCGACGGGCTGGGCCGGCACGCAATGGGTCGCCCGCGACGGCTTCAGCATCGTTTCCGTCGAAAGCCACAGTTTCACCGCGCCACTGGGCCAGACGCTCATCTACCTGATGACCTCGAGCGGTGGCGGGCTGACCTTCGGTGTCGGCTCGGTTTTCGGCGTGCTGGCGGGCGCCTTCATCGGCAGCCTCATCAAGGGCCATTTCCGCTGGGAGGCCTGTGAGGATCCGCGCGAGCTGAAACGCCAGTTCTTCGGTGCCATCTGCATGGGCTTCGGCGCGGTCCTGGCCCTGGGTTGCACGATCGGGCAGGGCATCTCGGCTTTTTCCCTGCTCACCTTCAGCGCGCCTTTCGCCTTCTTCGGGATATTCGTCGGCGCGGCGATCGGGTTGCGGCAGTTGATCACGGGGTTTGCCCTGCCCTGACCAGGTCGGGCCCTCCGGCGGATGGTCTCAATTCGCTGCTTCTGATTCCAGCCAGCGGAGCACAGAGTCCTGTTTATTGCGCATGTGCCCCATCAGAACCTCGCTCAACCTCTTGCCATCCCTCGCGGCCAGACAGGTCATGATCTCTTCGTGTTCCGCCACGGCCGCCGACCAGCGCGCATCCGACATGTTCGCGGCATAACGCGCGCGCTGCATCCGCGCCGACAGGGCCTGACAGGCATTGGTCAACGTGGGGTTACGCGCGGCGACGAGAATAGCACGATGTATCTGCTGATTGATCCGGAAATAGGCCGCAAGGTCGCGGTCGCGGTAGCTTTGCACCATCGCGTCATGCAGTACTTGGACGGCTCCGATCTCGGCGTCGGTGATGTTGGCGCAGGCAAGCTCGCCCGACAGCGCTTCGAGAACACCGAGGATCGGAAAGACCTCGCGCACCTCCTCCACCGTGACCCGCGTGACCCAGGCCCCCCGGTTCGGCTCCAGACGCACCAAGCCTTCTGCCGCCAGCACCTTGAGCGCCTCGCGCAGGGGCGTGCGCGACACGTCGAACTGCGCGCAGAGATCTCGTTCCGGCACCTTCGTACCGGCCGCAAGATGGCTCTCCACGATCAGCGGCCTGATCCGGTCCACCAGTTCGAGGTGCAGCGACCGCCGCTGGATGAGATCGGTTTCCGATCTTGCTAGCATTCTATTCCTCCTGATCCTTCAAGGCCATCTCGAGCAGCCGCGCCACATGTATCGGCTTTCGGTCAGTGTTGTCACCGATCTGATGCCGACAGGAGGTGCCATCCGCCACCACCAGCACATCCTTGCTGGCCTTGCGCACGGCGGGCAGCAGGTCCAGTTCCGCCATTTTCATCGACACATCGTAGGTATCGTGGCCATAGCCGAATGCACCGGCCATGCCGCAGCAACTGGTCTCCACCTTCTCGATGCTGGTATCCGGCAAAAGCGCCAGCGTCTGCTCGATCGCGGGCATCACGTTCATCGCCTTCTGATGGCAATGCCCGTGCAGCAACACCTTGGGACCAGGGCTTTTCAGGTCCAGCCTGAATGCCGGATTGTCCTTCTGATCCGCGATGAACTCCTCGAACATCCGCGCATGCTCGGCGATCAGCGCCGTCTCCGCACCCGGCAGCAGGGCGGGTATCTCATCGCGCAGCGTGAGCAGGCAACTCGGCTCCAGCCCGACGATCGGGATTTGTTTTTCCGCATAGGGTTTGAGTGCCGCGACGAGCCTTCGCGCCTCGACGCGCGCCTCCTCCACCAGACCGGCGGACAGGAAAGTACGCCCGCAGCACAGCGGGCGGCCGCCATCCGTGGCCCGCACCAGATCGACCTCGACACCGGCGGCCCGCAGGACACGCAACGCCGCCCGCAGGTTCTCCGGCTCGAAATAGCGGTTGAAACTGTCCACGAAGAGAACGGCCTGCGGTGCGGTTTTTCGGGCGACCTCGAAATCGCGGAAGGGCCGCGCACTCCATTTGGGCAGCGCGCGTTTGGCCGTGAAACCCGCGATTTTCTCGGACAGGGCCGCAAGTCCCGGCAGCTGATCGCGCAGGTTCGGCAGAAAGGGCATTTTGGCCGCCCAGACCGCGTAGCGCGGCATATAGGCCACCAGTCGATCATGCAGACTGATGCCGTTCTTCTTGGCGCGGGCGGACAGCACCTCGATCTTCATCCGCGCCATGTCGACGCCGGTGGGGCACTCGCGCTTGCAGCCTTTGCAGGACACGCAAAGCTTCATCGCCTCCGCCATGTCGTCGGAGGAAAAGGCATCAGGGCCCAACTGCCCCGAAATCGCCAGTCGAAGGGCATTCGCCCGCCCCCGAGTGAGGTCCTTTTCCTTGCGCGTGACCCGGTAGGACGGGCACATCACGCCGCCCTTTAGTTTACGGCAGGCGCCATTGTTGTTGCACATCTCCACGGCGCCCTGGAACCCGCCGCCGCCACCCGTCCAGGCGGACCAGTCAAGTTCGGTATCCATTTGCGCCGCCTTGTACTCCGGCCCGTAGCGAAAGAGGCTGCGGTCGTCCATTTTCGGCGGGTTCACGATCTTGCCCGGATTGAACAGCCCCTTCGGGTCGAAGCGCCGCTTTACCTCGGCGAAACTGCCCGTCATCCGAGGCCCGAACATCTTTTCGTGAAACTCCGAGCGCACCAAGCCGTCGCCATGTTCGCCCGAATGCGACCCCTTGTAGCGCGCCACCAGATCGAAGCATTCCTCGGCGATGGCGCGCATGGTCTTCACGTCCTTGTCGAGCTTGAGGTTCAGGACCGGACGCACGTGCAAACAGCCGACCGAGGCATGCGCGTACCACGTCCCCTTGGTGCCGTGTTTCCCGAATATATCCGTCAGGCCCGCCGTATATTCAGCGAGATCGGGCAGTTCGACCGCACAATCCTCGACGAAGGACACGGGCTTGCCGTCGGTCTTCATCGACATCATGATGTTGAGACCGGATTTGCGGAATTCCGCGATCTGGTTTTGCAGGCCCACATCCGTGACCGAGGTGACCCCACCCCAGGCCTCGCCCTCGCCCGTCCAGGAAAAACCCAGATCGCCCATCATCTCTTCCAGTTGCCGCAGCTTTTCGGGGTAGCGGGAGGCGTCCTCCTCGATGAACTCCACCAGCAACAGGGCCGCAGGTTGACCGGTGACGACCGTGTCGATGGTGCTACGGAACATCGGAATGTCGCGACCAAGCGCGATCATCGTGTCATCGACCAGTTCCACGCCCTGCGGCTTGAGCTTGACCAGATGCTGAGCCGCGTCCATCGCCTTGTAGAAGGTCGGAAAGTGACAGACGCCCATGACCTTGCCCGACATGAGCGGCCAGAGCTTCAATTCTATGGCCGTGGAATAGGCCAGCGTGCCTTCCGATCCGACCAGCAGATGCGCGAGATTCTGCGGTGCCGCTTCCGGCACCAACGCGTCGATGTTGTAGCCGCCGACCCGCCGCATCACATTGGGAAAACGTGCAGCAATTTCCGCCGATTCCCGCGCGCCCAAGGCCAGCATGTCTTTCGACAGGGCCGCATAGATCGCGTTTTGATCCGCCTTTCCTGTGCCGAAACGATGCTTGCTTCCGTCCGCCAGCAGCGCTTCGATGGAGATCACGTTATCGCGCATCATGCCGTAGCGGATGGATTTACCGCCGCAGGAATTGTTGCCCGCCATGCCGCCGATGGTGGCGCGCGAGGCGGTCGACACGTCGACAGGGAACCACAAGCCATGCGGCTTCAAGGCCCGGTTCAACTCATCCAGCACGATCCCCGGACGCACCACGCAGCGACGGTTTTCGACGTCCAGTTCCAGTATCTCGTTGAAATATTGCGTGTTATCCAGAACCAGCGCTTCATTGACGGTTTGCCCGCATTGCGACGTCCCGCCGCCCCGTGGCAGAATGGACAGACCTCTTTCCCGCGCAATGTCGAGCGCGGCCAGAACATCGTCCTCCGATTTCGGGGACAAAACACCCAAAGGCATCATCTGGTAGAAGGAGGCGTCCGTGGCGTAGCGTCCGCGCGAAAAGCTGTCGAAAAGCACATCGCCCTGAACGCGTTTCGAAAGAAGTTGGGCGATTTCCGACAAGGTTTTCCATCCTGCGCACAAGGTGCTTGAAAATTCGATTGACATAATTATGAATTCAAAATTTAATTTGACAATCAAAAAGTGATCTCAGGCGTTCGCTAGTGCGCCGAGATAAAAGGCCGAAACGGCCGAGGGGAGAGGAAAGACCGATGAGACAGGCAGGGTTGCATTTCTTGCAAATTCCAGGACCAAGCGCCGTACCGGGGCGCATCCTCAGAGCGATCTCCGCCCAGACCATCGACCATCGCGGGCCGGATTTCGCGACCGTGGGCAAGCGTGCGCTGGACGGGTTGAAAACGATCTTCCGCACGGACGAGCATGTCATCATCTACCCGGCATCCGGCACCGGAGCCTGGGAGGCGGCGCTCGTCAACACGCTCTCGCCCGGCGACAGAGTGCTCATGTTCGAGACCGGCCATTTCGCGACGCTCTGGAAGAAGATCGCCGAGAAACTCCAACTGAAGGCCGAGTTCATCGAAGGCGACTGGCGCGGGGGTGCGGATCCTGACCAGATCGAAGCGCGCCTTGCCGCCGACAAGGGGCACGAGATCAAGGCGGTTTGCGTCGTTCACAACGAGACCTCGACCGGATCGGTATCGCCGATCGCCGCGGTCCGAAAGGCAATGGATGCGGCGAACCATCCGGCGCTTTTCATGGTCGATACGATTTCGGGGCTTGCCTCGCTGGACTACCGCCACGACGAATGGGGCGTCGACGTCACGGTTTCGGGCTCGCAAAAAGGCCTGATGCTGCCGCCCGGCATTTCCTTCAACGCCGTGAGCAAGAAGGCTTTGGCGGCGCATAAAACGGCAAAACTGCAAAGATCGTACTGGGATTGGGCCGATATGCTCGGCCCCAATGCAACCGGATATTTTCCCTACACGCCAAGCACCAATCTGCTCTACGGGCTGAATGAAGCCATAGACATGCTGCACGAGGAAGGGTTGGAGAACGTCTTCGCCCGCCATGCGCGCCACGGCACCGCCGCGCGCGCCGCGGTGCGCCACTGGGGTCTTGAAGTGCTCTGCACCCAGCAGGGGCAGGAGAGCGGCGTGCTGACGGCGGTGCTCATGCCCGAGGGGCACAGCGCCGACCAGTTCCGCGCCTCGACACTCAAACACTTCAACATATCCCTCGGAAACGGCCTGTCGAAAGTGGCCGACCGGGTGTTCCGTATCGGCCACCTTGGCGATTTCAACGACCTGATGCTGGTCGCCACTCTGGCTGGTGTCGAAATGGGCTTGAAGAAAGCGGGCGTTCCCCACTCGCCGGGTGGGGTCGGTGCAGCAATGGAGGTGCTGCACGATCTCGAGTTGAAAGACATGGCCGCAGAATAGAACGGCGTAAAACAAACGAAACCATAGGGAGGAACTACAATGAAATTCATCACCAGACTTCTGGCGGCAACGGCTCTGGCCGGACTCGCGACGGCGTCAACTGCGGCGGATGTCACCATGAAATTCGGCCATGTCGGCGCGCCCGGGTCGCTGTTCGAAGCCACGGCGAACAACTTTGCGGAATGCGTCGGCGCAGATTCCGGCGGTCGGATCGAAGTGCAGACCTTCGGTTCCTCGCAATTGGGCGACGACAAGGAACTGCTTCAGAAACTGAAGCTCGGTCAGGTCGATTTCTCGCTGCCCTCCTCGATCATGTCTTCGGTCGATGACATGTTCGGCATCTTCGAGATGCCCTATATCATCACGGACCGCGATCACATGCGCCGCGTGCAGGACGCGATGATGGACAAGTTCCAGGCTGCGGCGCAGGAAAACGGCTATCACATCGTCGGTCTGGCCGAAAACGGCTTCCGCCACATCACCAACAACACGCGTCCGATCAACGTGCCTTCCGATCTCGAAGGCATCAAGCTGCGCACGCCCAACGGTGTCTGGCGTCTGGAAATGTTCAAGGCCTACGGCGCCAACCCGACGCCGATGGCCTTCTCGGATGTCTTCACCGCGCTTCAGACGGGCGTGATCGACGGGCAGGAAAACCCCTACGCGCAGATCGCCTCCGCGAAGTTCCAGGAAGTGCAGAAGTATCTTTCGATCACCGGCCATGTCTATACGCCTGCGTATATCACGGCGTCCTCCAAGGCCTTCGAAGCCATGTCGGACGAGGACAAGGCCGTGCTGACCGGCTGTGCGGCGAAGACCCAGGATTTCACCTACGAGACCGCAGCACAGATGGAGAACGATCTGCTCGATGAGATCAAGGCCGCAGGTGTCGAGGTAAACGAAGCCGATAAGGCCGCTTTCATCGAAGCCTCCGCCGCGATCTACAAGGCCTTCTCCGAACAGGTCGAGGGCGGTCAGGAAATGATCGACCAGGTGCTCGGGCTGGGCAAGTCCGGCTAAGAGACTTAGGGGCGGCGGAGCTTTCCGCCGCCCGTTTTCATCGGCAGGTCATGACCTGCACCACTGGCCGTATTGCGGCCAGGACCTTCTCGATATTGGACGGATCAACCGATCATGGAGCTTTCCCAACCGGCGCCCCTCGCGCGCATCATCTACATTGCGGGCAAATTGCTGGAATGGATCACGGTGTTTCTGATGATCTTCCTGACGGCCATCGTGACCGCCGCAGTGATCGCCCGTCTCGCTGGTCACAGCTTTTCCTGGTATGATGAAGTTGCGGCGATCATGCTGGCCTGGATCACTTACTACGGCTCGGCCCTGGCTGCCCTCAAGCGCCGCCATATCGGCTTCGACACCGTTCTGCTGAAACTGCCGCTCAAATACCGCATGGCCGCGCTGCTGGCCGGTGAGGCCATCGTGCTCACCTTCTTCGTATTGATGGCGCGCGCCGGCTTTCAGGTGCTCGAGGTCCTGCAGGGCGACATGCTCGTCTCGCTCACCTGGGTCCCGATCCAGTTCACCCAATCCGTCATTCCCATCGGCGCAATCCTCTTCATCATCTGCCAGCTTCTGAGCCTGCCCGGCTACTGGAAGCTGACCGCCGCAGGCATCTCGATCGAACACGCCGAGATCGAGGAAGAAGTCGAAACCGAACTCGAGAAAAACAAGGATCGCGTCTGATGCTGATCGCCGGTATTTTCATCGCCATGCTGTTGATGATCTGCATCAACATTCCCATCGCCGTGGCGCTCGCCATGTGCGGCGTGATCGGGCTGCTGCTCACGGAAGGACCCGGCAGCCTCGTGACCATCGCGCTCGACATGTATTCCGGCTCGACGAAATTCTCCCTGATCGCGATTCCGATGTTCGTGCTCGCGGGCGCAATCATGAACGCGGGCGGCATCACCGACCGGCTGATCAACTTCGTGACCGCGATCATCGGCTTCATCCGCGGCGGCCTGGCGATGGTCAACATCGGTGTGTCTCTCTTCTTTGCGGAAATTTCCGGCTCCGCCGTGGCGGATGTGGCGGCCATGGGCTCGATCCTCATTCCGCAGATGAAAAAGCGCGGCTACTCCAAGGAGTTTTCCGCCGCCGTCACCTCCTCCTCGGCATCGCTCGCGATCATCATTCCGCCCTCGATTCCGATGATCCTTTATGCGGCTTCGGCAAATACCTCGGTTGAGCAGCTTTTCGTTGCAGGGCTGGTGCCCGGTCTGATCGGCGCCGCGGGACTCATGGGGGTCGCCTGGGCTTTCGCCAAGCGTTACAATTTCCCGACCGAAGAAGCCTTCAACATGAAGCGTTTGCGGGAAACCTTCGTGGATGCCCTGCCCGCCTTCGCGCTGCCGGTGATCATTCTCGGCGGTATCTTCGGCGGATATGTCACGGCTACCGAAGCCGCAGGGCTCGCCGTGCTCGCCGCCCTTCTGGTCTCCGCGATCTACCGCAACCTCGACGTCAAGCACCTGCGCCGCGCCATGCTCGATGGCGGGATCCAGACCGCTGTGGTGATGCTACTCGTCGCGGCATCGGTGCTCATGGGCGGGTTCCTCACCCGAGCGCAGATCCCGCAGCAGCTTGCCGAAGGCATCCTCAACATCACCACACAGCAATGGGCAATCCTGCTGATCCTCAACTTCTTCTTCCTCGTGATAGGCTTCTTCCTGCACTCCGCCGCAGCGATTATCCTGGTCATCCCGATCGTGCTGCCGCTGATTACCGCCGCCGGAATCGACCCCGTGCACTTCGGCCTCGTGGTCACGCTGAACCTCGCCATCGGCCAACAGACGCCGCCCGTCGCCTCGGTGCTCATAACCGCCTGCTCGGTGGCCAGGGCGAACATCTGGGAAGTGTCCAAGGTCAACATCTGGTTCATCCTGGTGCTGCTCGCCGTGCTCATGCTCTGCACCTACGTGCCCGCAGTGCCGATGTTCCTCGTGGAGTATTTCTACCGATGAACACAGATCAGGACGTGATCCGGACGCTTAAGGGAGCCACGCTCTGGGTCACCTTCAACCGGCCGGAAAGCCGCAACGCCATGACCTTCGGCATGTACGAAAGGCTGGCCGATATCTGTAGCACCGCCCCTACGGACGGCTCGGTCAAGGCCATCGTGATCCATGGCGCGGGCGGCAAGGCCTTCGCTGCGGGCACCGACATGAGCCAGTTCCGCGGCTTTGCCACGGCCCAGGACGCGCTCGACTACGAGGCACAGATCGACAGCGTTCTCTCCGCCGTCGAGCGCTGCCCGCTGCCCACCATCGCCGCGATCCACGGCGCCTGCACCGGCGGCGGCGCTTCCATCGCCGCAGCCTGCGACATAAGGATCACCTCCGCGAGCCTAAAGTTCGGCTTTCCCATCGCCCGGACGCTTGGCAACTGCCTTGCCGCAGGGAACCTCGCGCGGCTCTCGGACCTGATCGGCGCGGGCCGCGTGCGCGAATTGATCTTCACTGCCCGCCTGATCGAAGCGGAAGAAGCCCTGCGAATTGGGCTGGTGAGCGAGGTCTTGCCCGACGAGACCCAACTCATGGCCCGTGCCGACGCGCTTGCAGCGCTGGTCGGCAGCATGGCTCCCCTGACCCTGCGCGCCACGAAGGAAGCCATGCGGCGCACCCGCGCAGCCGTGGCGGTGGACGATTCCGACCTGATCATCTCATGCTACATGAGCGAGGATTTCCGCACCGGGATGGAGGCATTCCTCGGCAAGACCAAGCCGGAATGGCAAGGAAAATGACCCGGCATACCGGCCCCCTCGCAGGCATGCGCGTCATCGAACTTGCGCATATCATGGCCGGTCCCGTCTGCGGTCTGATGCTCGCGGATATGGGCGCCGATGTGATCAAGGTGGAAAAGCCCACGGGCGATGACAGCCGCCGCTTCCTGCCGCCCGAGATCGGCGGCGAGGCGGCCGCCTACATGATGACGAACCGCAACAAACGCGGCATCGCCCTGAACCTCAAGGATCCCGCCGCTGTCGCGGTACTGCACAGGCTGCTGGAAGATGCGGATGTGGTGGTGGAAAACTACCGCATGGGCACGATGGAACGGCTCGGGCTGGGCTATGAGGAACTGGCCAAGCTGAACCCCAGGATCATCTACTGCGAAATTTCCGGCTTCGGCCGCACCGGGCCTTACGCGCAGCGGGGCGGGTTCGACCTGATCGCCCAAGGCATGTCGGGCCTCATGTCGATCACCGGCGAAGGGCCCGGGCGGCCTCCGGTCAAGGTGGCGGCTCCGATTTCGGACATCAACGCAGGCATCCTCGCCGCGATGGGGATTTCGGCAGCCTATGCAAACATGCTCAAGACCGGGCGCGGTCAGAAAGTGGATACTTCGCTCTTCGAGGCCGCCATCGTGCAGACCTACTGGCAATCGGCCATCGCCTTCGCCACCGGCAAGAGCCCGCCCCCGCTTGGCTCCGCCCATCCGCTCAACGCACCCTATCAATCCTTCGAAACCAGGGACGGCTGGATCAACGTCGGGGCAGCGAACCAGAGCAACTGGCTGCGGTTTCTCGATGTGATCGAGGCACAGCATCTGGACGCCGACCCGCGCTTCTCCTCCAACCTTCAGCGCATCCACAACCTGCCGGCACTCGTCGAAATCCTCGACGGCTACCTGCGGCAGGACACGACGGAGAACTGGCTTGCCAAGATGGAAAAGGCCAAACTGCCCGCAGGTCCGGTTTTGGACATCCTCGAGATGCACGCGGACCCGCAGGCACAGGCGCGCGACATGATCGTCGAATTGGACCATCCGAAGGCGGGCCGAATGAAAACCCTCGGCCATCCGGTGAAATACAGCGAGACGCCCGCCGCTATCACGCGCCCTGCGCCGCTGCTCGGACAACACAGCCGCGAAGTGCTGGCCGAGATCGGGTATCCGCCCGCCGAAATCGACAGGCTGATCCGGTCGGAGGCCGTGATCGCCGCCTGATTGCAAGGCTCGTCTCCCGATCCGAAATCCACGGTGGTTCGGTACCGGTCCTCATGCGTCCCGTTTGCAAACCACGGTGCGCGCGATAAGAAGAATGCATGCTGGACCAGGGCCATAACCACCTGCTTGTGATCGCCTCGCTTGCCATCGCGCTGATGGCGGGCTTCACCGGGCTTTCCCTGACCCGCGGCGCCTCCGCGATGCCGCGCGCGCAGCGCAAGCTGATCGTTTCCATGTCCGCGGTCGTGCTGGGCAGCGGCATCTGGTCGATGCACTTCGTGGCCATGCTCGGGCTCAAACTGCCGGTCCAGTTCTACTACGACGCGCTTGTCACGCTGATCTCCGCGCTGGTGGCGATCCTGATGACCGGGATCGCGCTTCTGATCGTGCATTTCGGGCCGCGGACCCGCCAGCGCATCGTGCTCGCGGGCGCTGTTCTCGGGCTCGGGGTCCCTGCGATGCACTATATCGGCATGTCCGGCATGGAGGTGGCAAAGCCGGTCTATACGCCGATCGGGATTGCCATTGCACTGATCTGCTCGCTGGCGCTCTGCATCGCCTCCTTCTGGATCAGCTATGGCGAGCGCAAGGCACGAAACATCCTCTATGGAACAGCAGGCTTCGGCCTGTCGGTGGTTGCCGTGCATTTCATCGCCATGCACGGCACGGAGTTCGTCGAGGTGCAGAGCGAGGATCACCGGACTTTCTGGATCAGCAACGAAGTCCTGGCCTTCGGCGTGACGCTGTCTTCCTTCGTGATCTCGGGCGCTTTCCTGCTGATGGGCGTCACCTTCGGATCCCCTGAGACCGTGGAGGCGGAACCGGCCGTACCAGTGGCGATGGACCCGGCGATCGCTCGGCGGGAGACACCCGCGCAACAAGGCCGTATTCCATATGAGAAGGACAGCAAGATCCACTTCGTACCGGAGAGCGAAGTCGCAGCCGTCCGGGCCGAAGGCCACTATACGTTTCTCTATCATCCCTCGGGACGCCTCTTCTGCCCCTGGTCGATCTCCGAGGTGGAACAGCGCGTTGCGGACAATCCCGACTTCATCCGCTGCCACCGCAGCTACCTCGTCAATACCCGTCAGGTCACGAGTTTCGAGCGTCGGAAGGACAACGGCGTTTGCTTTTTCGAGACTCTGCCGACGCTCGACAAGGTCCCGGTGAGCCGTTCCTACCTGAAGGCGATCCGGGACAAACTGGGGCTCTAGCCAGTCCGCAGAATTGCTGCAACTGCGTCCGCGCTTCGTGAAAGCTATTCGCATTTCGTGCACGGAGCCAAGTAATCCAAGCCTCCGCACTGGATCGCAGTGCCGGACGCACCTTGTATACGGTTGTATATCGGCGTCAGGGAGGACGATACGTGATACCGCCAGAATTCGAATACTACCGTCCAAAGGATATATCCGGAGCGCTGTCGGTTCTCACCGAACATGGCGATGAGGCGCGCGTTCTGGCCGGTGGCCACAGCCTCATTCCGATGATGAAGCTGCGGATGGCGGATGTGCCGCATCTGATCGATCTGCAGGATATTGCCGAGCTCAAGGGGATCGCGATCAGCGGCGATCGGGTGACCATTGGTGCGATGACCACGCAGCATGAATTGATCACCAGCGAAGCGCTCCATGCCGCCGCCCCGATCATGCGCGAAGCCGCCCTGCAGATCGCCGATCCGCAGGTGCGATACATGGGCACCATCGGCGGCAATGTCGCCAACGGCGACCCGGGCAACGACATGCCGGGGCTGATGCAATGTCTCGACGCCGAATTCACGCTTGTAGGCACGGAAGGCACCCGCACGGTCGCAGCACGTGATTTCTACGAGGCCGCATATATGACCGCGCGGCATGATGAGGAAATCCTGACGCAGATCAGCTTTGCCGTGACCGAGGCCGGCTACGCTTACGAAAAACAAAAACGCAAGATCGGCGATTATGCCACGGCGGCCTGTGCGGTGCTGATCACCAAGGCAGGCGGCAAGGTCGCTACCGCCTCCATCGCCATGACGAACCTCAGCGACGTGCCGGTTTTCTCGCAGGCAGCCAACGCCGCCCTCGTCGGCACCCTCTGCGACAAGGCGGCCGTCAAGGCGGCGGTCGCGGCGGCGCTTGAGGATATCGACCCGACCGAGGACAACCGTGGCCCGGTCGAATTCAAGAAACACGTGGCTGGGATCATCATCTCCCGCGCCATCGAACGCGCTTGGTCGCGGGCATAAGGGGAGCGAGACGCATGGCAAAACAGCATATCAAGATGACGGTGAACGGCGAGGAAAAGGAATTCCTGTCCGAACCGCGTGAGCTTCTGATCCACACGCTGCGCGACAAGCTTGGCCTCAAGGGGCCTCATGTCGGCTGCGAAACCTCCCATTGCGGCGCCTGCACCGTCGAGATCAACGGCAAGTCGGTCAAGGCCTGCACCATGTTCGCGGTCCAGGCCAATGGCGCCGAGATCACCACGATCGAGGGGTTGGGCTCGCCGGACAAACTGCACGTTCTACAGGAGAGCTTCAAGGAGCATCACGGGTTGCAGTGCGGCTATTGCACGCCTGGGATGATCACCCGCGCGCACCGTCTGCTGCAGGAAAACCCGAACCCGACCGAAGAAGAAGTCCGCTTCGGCATCGCCGGAAACATCTGCCGCTGCACAGGCTACCAGAACATCGTGAAATCCATTCTTTCGGCCGCAGCTGAAATCAACGCGGCCAAGGAGGCGGCGCAATGAACGATCTGACACCCGACCGCGACGAACGCGTCGCAAAACTCAAAGGCCTGGGCTGCTCGCGCAAGCGCGTCGAAGACGCCCGCTTCACACAGGGCAAGGGCAATTACATCGACGACATCGACCTGCCGGGCATGCTGCACGGCGATTTCGTGCGCTCGCCATATGCGCATGCGCGAGTGAAATCGATCAATGTCGACGCTGCCATGGCGCTGCCCGGCGTCATCGCTGTTCTGACCGCCAAGGATTTGGAGCCGCTCTCGCTGCACTGGATGCCGACGCTTGCGGGCGACAAGCAGATGGTGCTGGCCGATGGCAAGGTTCTGTTTCAGGGGCAGGAAGTGGCCTTCGTCGTCGCGACGGACCGCTACATCGCCGCGGACGCGGTGGAACTGGTCGAGGTCGATTACGAAGAGCTTCCGGTGATCGTGGACCCGTTCAAGTCGCTGCAATCGGATGTGGTGCTGCGCGAAGACCTCGCGGGCCAGACCTCTGGCGCGCATGGGCCGCGCAAGCACCACAACCACATCTTCACCTGGGAAGTGGGCGATGAGCCGGCCACGAACGCGGTCATCGAGGACGCGGATGTCGTGGCCGAAGAGACCATGTATTACCACCGTACCCACCCCTGCCCGCTGGAGCCCTGCGGCTCGGTGGCGAGCATGGACAAGGTGAACGGCAAGCTCACGCTCTATGGAACGTTTCAGGCGCCGCATGTGGTGCGGACCGTGGCCTCGCTCCTCTCCGGCATCGAGGAGCACAACATCCGCGTGATCTCCCCCGACATCGGCGGCGGCTTCGGCAACAAGGTCGGGGTCTATCCCGGCTACGTCTGCTCCATCGTAGCCTCCATCGTGACGGGCAAGCCGGTGAAGTGGATCGAGGACCGGATGGACAACCTGATGTCCACGGCCTTCGCCCGCGACTACTGGATGAAGGGGAAGATCTCCGCCACCAGGGACGGCAAGATCACCGGGCTGCATTGCCATGTGACCGCGGACCACGGCGCCTTCGATGCCTGCGCCGACCCCACGAAGTTCCCGGCGGGTTTCATGAGCATCTGCACCGGGTCCTATGACATTCCGGTCGCCTATCTGGGCGTTGACGGCGTCTACACCAACAAGGCGCCGGGCGGCGTGTCCTACCGCTGCTCCTTCCGGGTGACCGAGGCCGTCTACTTCATCGAGCGGATGATCGAGGTGCTGGCCATCGAGCTCAACATGGACGCCGCCGAGTTGCGGCGAATCAATTTCATCAAGAAGGAACAGTTTCCCTACAACTCGGCGCTCGGCTGGGAATACGACAGCGGCGACTATCACACCGCCTGGGACAAGGCCTTGAAGGCCGTTGACTACGAAGGGCTGCGCAAGGAACAGGCCGAGCGGGTCGAGGCTTTCAAGCGCGGCGAGACCCGCACACTGATGGGCATCGGTCTGTCGTTCTTCACCGAGATCGTGGGCGCAGGCCCGGTGAAGAACTGCGACATCCTCGGCATGGGCATGTTCGACAGTTGCGAGATCCGCATCCATCCCACCGGCTCGGCCATCGCGCGTCTGGGCACGATCAGCCAAGGTCAGGGCCACGCGACGACCTTCGCGCAGATCCTCGCATCGGAGATCGGCATTCCCGCCGACAGCATCACCATCGAGGAGGGCGACACCGATACCGCACCCTACGGTCTTGGCACCTACGGGTCGCGCTCGACGCCGGTCGCGGGTGCTGCGACGGCGATGGCCGGGCGCAAGATCCGCGCCAAGGCGCAGATGATCGCGGCCTATCTGCTGGAAGTGCATGACGATGACGTGGAGTTCGACGTGGACCGCTTCGTGGTCAAGGGCGCGCCGGAGCGCTTCAAGACCATGGGCGAGATCGCCTATGCCGCCTACAATCAGGCGATCCCCGGCATCGAGCCCGGACTGGAGGCGGTCAGCTATTATGATCCGCCGAACATGACCTATCCCTTCGGCGCCTATGTCTGCGTCATGGACATCGACGTGGATACCGGTGTCACGGACATCCGCCGCTTCTACGCGCTGGATGACTGCGGCACGCGGATCAACCCGATGGTCATCGAAGGCCAGATCCACGGCGGTCTGACCGAGGCTCTCGCTGTCGCCATGGGGCAGGAGATCGCCTACGACGAGATGGGCAACTGCAAGACCGCGACGCTGATGGACTTCTTCCTGCCCACCGCCTGGGAGGTGCCGAACTACGAGACGGATCACACCGTGACCCCCTCGCCGCATCACCCGATCGGCGCGAAGGGCGTGGGCGAAAGCCCGCATGTGGGCGGGGTTCCCTGCTTCTCCAACGCGGTGCAGGATGCCTTCCGGCCCTTTGGGCTGCGCCATGCGAACATGCCGCACGATCACTGGCGGATCTGGAAGATCGCCAATGGTCTCGGCCTGCACGACTGAGGGTGCTGACTGGAGTTTTGTGGATGAAAAAGCGAGTAAATGCCCAACCGGGACTGCGAA
Source organism: uncultured Alphaproteobacteria bacterium (assembly GCA_963715055.1). GTDB lineage: Bacteria > Pseudomonadota > Alphaproteobacteria > Rhodobacterales > Rhodobacteraceae > CAVQRB01. The sequence goes on from CAVQRB010000002.1 coordinate 245,364, forward strand.
AGGCCGCGGTGAACGCTACACTGGCTGCGGTACTCGCGGCAGCCTGCGCCGGATACGCAATGGCGCAGACCGATCATTCGGGGCATGGCGCGACCGACACGGGCGACAGCCCGTCGACGAGCGCCTACATCGCCGCGAATGACAAGATGCATACCGCCATGTCCCTCGAGTTCACCGGAAACCCCGACGTCGACTTCGCGCGCGGTATGATCGCCCACCATGAAGGCGCGGTCGACATGGCTCGGGTGCTTCTGGAATTTGGTGAGGATCCGGAGTTGCGCCAGCTTGCCGAAACCATCATCGCAGCGCAGGAAGCGGAAATCGCCTTCATGCGGGACTGGCTCGTGCGGAACGGGGTCGAATGATGTCGGGTGGCTGCGCATGTCTCCCCTTCGAGCAGTGAAAGCGCCGACGTGAAGGATTTGCAGGAGAAACTTGCGCGACAAGGCTACATTGCCTCGGACGACCTGGCCATGGCGCTGCACATCGCTACGTCGCTGGGTCGTCCGCTGCTTCTGGAAGGGGCGGCAGGTGTGGGCAAGACCGAAGTGGCGCGCGCTTTGGCCTGCGTGCACGAAACGCAACTCATCCGCCTGCAGTGCTACGAAGGGCTGGATGCCGCGCAGTCGATCTACGAGTGGAATTACCAGCGGCAACTGCTGTCGATCCGCGCCGCAGCCGAGGCCGGCGAGACCGGACAGGCGGTGGAAGCGCGCATCTTTTCCGAAGATTACCTGCTGGAACGGCCGCTGCTCAAGGCCATCCGGCAGAAGAGATCGCCGGTGCTCTTGATCGACGAGATCGACCGGGCGGATGAGGAATTCGAAGCCTATCTTCTGGAAGTACTGGCCGACTATCAGATCACGATTCCCGAGCTTGGCACGATCACGGCGACCTCGAAACCGATGGTCATATTGACGGCGAACGGCACGCGGGATCTCTCCGATGCGCTGCGTCGGCGCTGCATCTACGCCCATGTGGATTATCCCGACCGCCGCACCGAACTGGCGATTCTTGCCGCGCGCTGCCCCGAAATCGAAGCCAGGCTCGCGGCACAGATCATCGGTTTCGTTCAGAAATTGCGGGAAGAAGAGCTGGAGAAAACCCCCGGCATTGCCGAGATGCTGGATTTCGCCGCGGCCCTTGGCGGCCTCGGCATCAAGGACCTGACCGACGACCCAAGGGCTTTGCAGGCATCGCTGGCAACGCTTCTGAAGACGCAGGCCGACCGCGCGGCGATCCCGATGGAAGTCGCGGCTCGCCTCGCAGGGAAAGCGGCATGAGCAGGATCACCCGCTTTGCAGCCGCGGACCCCGGTCCGGGCGCTCGGGTGTCGGGCTTCATTGGCCATCTGCGCGAACATGGGTTCCGTCTTGGCGTGGCGGAGACACAGACCGCACTCGAAGCGCTCTGCCTCGTGAACCCAACCGACCCCGAACAGGTGCGCCGCGCCCTCAAGGCCGTCTGCGCAGGCACGCCAGAGGATTTCGCCCGCTTCGATCTGCTGTTCGATGCCTTCTGGCGGGCGGAGGGCCGGGTGCGCCAGAAAGTCATGCCAACCGACAGCACAACCGCTTCCCCGAACGCGACCAACACGCGCACGGATGACAGCCGGAAGTCCAGTGGCGCAGGCAAGATCCACGCACCGGACGATTCGCAGGAAGAGGGCGAAAGCTCCAGCGACGGTACCGGCAGGCTCATCGCCACGCGCACCCGGAACCTCATGAAGAAGGACCTGCGCGAGCTGGTGTCGGCAGAGGATATACGCGCGGCGGAAGCGGTCGCAATCCGGCTCGGGAAGGCGCTGCGCGACCGCCGCTCGCGGCGCCGCAGGATCGCCCGTAAAGGCCGTATGATCGACCTGCGCCGAACCATTCGCCGAAGCCTCGCCACCGGCGGCGAGCCGATGCATCTCGCAACACGCACCCGCCCCGACAGGCCCGTGCGCATTGCGGCCCTTTGCGATGTTTCCGGGTCGATGATGAACTACGCCCGGCCTTTCCTTGCCTTTCTGGCCGGATTGATGCGGGCTGATGGCAGCAGCGATGCCTATCTCTTTCACACCCGCCTCGTGCGCATCACCGACGCCCTGCGCGACGAAGACCCGCTGCGCGCGCTCAACCGCATCACGCTGCTGGCGGATGGCTTCGGCGGCGGCTCGAAAATCGGTCAGACCCTGCAGAGCTTTGCATCAGGCTATGCGAAACGTTTCGTCGACGGACGCAGCGTCGTCCTCATTCTCTCGGACGGCTATGACAGCGACGCTCCGGAAGCCCTCGGGGCCGCCCTCGCCCGCCTGAAGAAACGAGGCTGCAGAATCATCTGGCTCAATCCGCTGAAAGGCTGGAAGGAGTACACGCCGGTCGCGCAGGGCATGGCGGCAGCGCTACCGCATCTTGACGATTTCGTGAGCGCCACCACGCTGGCGGATCTTGCAGACCTCGAACAGCGGTTGGCGCGGCTATGACGCTGTCGCGCAGCGAACACGCCCGTCTCGATGCGAAGATGCAGGAGCTCAAATCCATGGGCGTTCCCTTCGCCATGGCGACCATCGTGCGCACCGTCGATGCCACATCGGCAAGACCGGGCGGCAAGGCGCTGCTCGATGCGGGCGGCGAGATACTGCTCGGTTGGGTCGGCGGGGGTTGCGCCCGAAGTGCTGTTGCCGCGGCCGCACGCGAAGCGATCTCGAACGGATCTCCACAGTTCATCTCCCTGCAACCGCAGGAACTTCTCGACACCGAAGGCGTCCGCCCCGGCGAGACCCGCGACGGCGTGAAATACGCGCGCAACGGGTGCCCCTCCCGTGGCACAATGGATGTCTTCGTGGAACCAGTCTTGCCGTTGCCGCATCTGACCATCTGCGGCACGGGTCTCGTGGCCCTGGCGCTGGCGGAACTTGCCGACCGCTTGGACTTTGCGGTGACACTTCGCGTCGCGGACGGCGTGAACGCCGGCATCGATGCGCATCCCTTGCAGGTCGGTTTCGCGATGACCGACCCGGGCTTCGTCGTCGTGGCGACACAAGGCCAGGGCGACATGGCTGCCCTGAAGGCCGCGCTCCGCTCGAACGCCCGCCATATCAGTTTTGTCGGCAGCCGGAAGAAGTTCCAGTCCATCGCCACCCGCCTGACGACCGAAGACCCCGGATATGCGGCAGCCCTTGCCCGCGTGAAGGCGCCCGCCGGTCTCGACATAAACGCCATCACGCCAGACGAGATCGCGCTCTCTATCCTCGCCGACATCACGAAGGTGCGACGCGCCCGCATCGGCGGTCGGGAGCAGCACGATGGGTAGCAGGCCCTCAAGCCTCGAGCCGGACCGCGAGACGGAACCGGACGCGCAGGTGCCATCTCACCCACTTTCCCAGGTTGTGGTCACGAGTGCGCTTCAGGCGCTCTTCAGGCGCACCTGCCGGAAACTGCCACCACCAATGACCAAGGAGCATGCATCGCTCCTGTCGACGATCAAATTTCCCTGTTGCTGACCGAAGGAACTAACCGTGGAACTCAAGGACGAAATCATCATCAATGCACCGCAGTCCGTGGTCTATGCCGCCCTGAACGATCCGGAGGTGCTGAAACAATGCATTCCGGGCTGTGAGGAACTGGTCAAGCACTCCGACACCGACCTCGAAGCGAAAGTCGTCCTGAAGATTGGCCCGGTGAAGGCGAAGTTCGGCGGGACGGTCACCCTCAACCCCGATGCCCCGCCCGAGCGGTTTTCGCTCACGGGCGAAGGCAATGGCGGTGCTGCGGGTTTCGCGAAAGGCGGCGCATCGGTCGTCCTCGAACCGCATCCCGAAGGCACTCTTCTGCGCTACGAGGCAAAGGCGGAAATCGGTGGAAAGCTCGCCCAACTTGGCAGCCGCCTCATTCAGGGTACGGCAAAGAAACTGGCAGGCACGTTCTTCCAGAATTTCGCCAAATATGTGGGAGAAGACGCAGCGGTCTAGTCAGGCTGTCGGTAGGCTTCCTCGGTCATTGCTGACGTGCAGCAGGCGACCCGATGTCAGGTACCCGTGCGGCGGTGCCTGCTGCCGTTGAGCCCGTCAATCTCGGACACAAGGCCGTCGAGACGCTCTGCAAGATAGTCGAGATCAGGATGCGCGGCCGCCGGATCTCTTTTTTGGACGGACACCAGAAACAGGGAAAGGTCTGCCAGCACGGATCGTGCTTCATCGATGGCGTGTTTGCAGTCTTTGTGCATTTCCAATAATCCAGACCAACTTCTTGGGGACAGATATGTGCCATTAGCACATTATACAACATGCCATTTGCGACATTGGTTGGCTTTTTTCGGATGGTTCAGCGCACCACAGATGACAGGATCTTGAGCAACTCGATTTTTCGGAAAGGCTTTTGAAGAAAGCGTACTGTGCCGCTGACCTCACCGATGGCCTTGGTGATTTCGATGGAGAATTTGCCGCCGCCTGAAATAAGTACCACCGGGACATCCGGCATCTTTTCGGCGATTGCATCAAGGACCGGCACGGTATCGTCGCTGCCCAACCAGAAATCCACGATGATCGCCGAGTAGGGCTTTTTCTTCTCGATACATTCCAGCGACCGCCTGAGGTCGTTGATTGCCTTCACCTCATATCCGGCCTTGTGCAGCATGCGCTTGGTCATGTCGCAAAAGCCCAGATCATCATCGATCAGAAGTATTGCCGCCATTATCCCCGGGTTCGCTCATCTCGGTGCGCAACACGAGGTTCCGCACGAATCTCTTGAACTGCTCACGCTCTCGCTGTGGTTGAGATTCCATGTAATCTACCACCCGGAGGATAGGATCTTCCGCCATTTTGGCAATCCCTTTCGGCGTGAGAGACAAGAGTTTGCTGCGTGCATCCTGGGGATTCGACCTCTGGCAGACCAATCCGCGCCGCACCAGCGTATTGATCGCCCGCACCACCGGTGCATGTGTCACCCCGAGAAATCCGCTGATCTTGCTCATGGTGCACCCCTGATCCTCGACCGTCGCCAGATACCGAAGGATGGACCATTGCAGGGGTTGTATCTCGCCGGACCCCTTCATCGCATAAATATCGCGGACGAGCTTCTCCATGAGCATCGCCGCAGCGTAGGTGCTCCTGCGGTCGTTTGTATCGTTCATGAACCAGAAACCCCTCAACCAGAACTGCCGAGCATCCAACGACAATTCATGGCAATCATGAAGAGGCTTTCGAACAATCGGCGGAATGACGCAAACAAATCAGCGTTCAAACTATTATGTTTCATTAGCTTATGTTTGGAAGCTATGCATCTTCCAGAAAATAGAAGCGTGTTCGAAGCACATCGTTCGACATCCATCCTGCGCAGCACTAGTGTTTCCACGCGGCAATCCGACTTTCCCCAATCCGAGGCACTATGACCGTCGTCTTGCAACTCATCGAGAACATCCTTCTGCTGGGCTTCATGGGCGTCGGCTTCTACGTCGTGCAAAAAAATGAACACCGCCTTGGATGGCCCGTTTTCAGCGGGTTGCATGGCCTCTTGTTCGGCCTGGTCGCCTTTCTCGTCACATCGACACCTGTCAGCCTTCCCGATGGGGCCACGGTCGATGCCCGCGCCGCGCCGGTCCTGCTGGCGGGCGCCATCGCAGGACCGCTCGGGGGGTTGATCGCGGCCATCCTCGGCGGCATCGCTCGTGGCTTGGTCGGCGGTCATTTCGCGCCGTCGGGCATGGTCGTCTATTTCGTCTACGCGGGATTTGGCGTCCTGCTGCGGCATCTAGGGCTAGTTGATCTGGCACGTCTTTCGAGCCCGCGGTCCACCGGCTTCATTTTGGGTGCTTCCTTTGTCGCCGCCGCCTGCATGTATTTCCTGATCGCACCCGAAGAGCGGGCGCTGCACTGGCTCAGGAACGACCTGCCCTACATTTTTCTCGCCAATGCCCTGTCAATTGCCTTCGGGATTGTCGTCCTGTGCGTTGCCATCGGTTTTCTGCGCAAGGAAGCCGACAGCCTTGCTGCGAACGAAACCCTGCGGCTGGCAAAGACCGCCGGAGGCTTCGGCATCTGGGACTTCGATATTGCAAGTGGTGCGCTCAAATGGGACAGCAAATCTGCTGAACTGCACGGATTTGACGCCTCGGATTTTACGGGTGTTTTCGATGACTGGGCCCGCAACATCCACCCGGACGACATCGGTCCGACCCAGGACAAATTTGTCGAGGCGCTTGCGGCTGGTGACGTTTTTGATGTGGAATACCGCGTCTTGCTGCCGGACGGCCGGCAGAACACGATCAAGGGGGATGCGGTCATCGTCCGGGACCGCAACGGCAAGGCCGTGCGGGTCGTGGGCACGAACATCGACCTGACCGAAGCCAGAAGCACAGAAGTGAAGCTTGCCGAGGCCAGATCGATGGCCGTTCAGGCGCAGAAATTCGACACCATAGGCCAGATGACCGGAGGTGTCGCACATGATTTCAACAATCTTCTCGCAGTGATCATGGGCAATCTCGAACTTCTGCAGGACGAAGTGGATGAAACCGACGTCGACAAAAAGGAAATGCACACGCTGATCGACGCCAGTATCGAGGCGACCAAGCGCGGCGCCGGGCTGACCCAGAACATGCTGGCCTACGCCCGCAAGGCAAGGTTGAGTCCGGTGCTTGTGGACCTCAACGAAGTCGTGCGCGAGACGCAAACCTGGATCGGGAGGACCATCGAAAGCCGGATCGTCATCCAGACGGTTCTGCAGGCGGGTCTCTGGCCGATCATGGCCGACAGGAGTTCGCTCCAGAGCGCCTTGGTGAACCTGCTGGTCAACGCCCGCGACGCCATCGACGGTTCCGGCAAGATGACAATCGAAACGAGCAACACGCGGGTGGATGAAGAATATGTCGACGAGCGCGGCGAGGACATTCTGCCGGGGCGCTACGTCATGCTCGCCGTCACGGATACCGGCAGGGGAATTCCCTCCGATATGCTTGAACAGATCTTCGACCCTTTCTTCACGACAAAGGATGTGGGCAAGGGCTCCGGTCTCGGCTTGTCGATGGTTCAGGGGTTCGTCAAACAGTCCGGCGGGGCCGTCCGTGTCTATTCGGAGCATGGCTTGGGCACCTGTTTCAAACTCTACTTTCCCGTTGCCCCAGAGTCGGCACGCGAAAACCCACAGGAAGAACCCGCGAAAAGACGGCCGCGGGCTGAGCCGTCCGGAAACAGCATCCTGCTGGTGGAGGATCGCGAGGAAGTCATCCTGGTGCTGCAAAAGACGCTTGTCGCTGCAGGCTACGACGTGGTTACCGCATGCAACGGCGACGAAGGTCTTGAGGTCTTTCGCAAGCAACGGCCATTCGATCTTGTCATCACCGATATTGTCATGCCGGGCGAGCTGCAGGGCCCATCGATGGCGCGCAAGATCCGCGAGATCGATCCCGGTATGAAGTTCATCTTCCTGTCGGGCTACGCAAGCGAAGCGACGGTTCATGGCAACGGGCTGACAGCCGAAGACATCCGACTGATGAAACCGATCTCCCGAAACGCCCTGCTCGACGCCGTCAGCAAATGCCTCGCGGCACCGGCAGCAAAAGGCTGATACCGAGGATGGGTGCCATGTGGCTGTTTTGGTATCTGCCGGAGTGGCACAGTGAACTGAGCGCGCAGGTTTGATGACGGTGCAGCCGCTTCGACGCCTGATCTGGATGGCCGTGGCGCTCGCGATGATCGCCTCCTCGCTTGCCTTTCTCGAAGGCTATCGTTCCGGCGTGGAGCGCAAACCGCTGCTGACCGGGCAAACGCCGGCGACGCTCTACACGCATGCCCGGAGTGATGGCCCGCTGGTGGTGGTAGCACATGGATTTGCGGGCTCGCGGCAGATGATGGAGGCCTATGCGCTGACGCTGGCGCGCGCCGGCTATCGTGTCGTCGCTTTCGACTTCGAGGGACATGGGCGCAATCCCGTCCCAATGCAGGGCGACGTGACGGCAATCGACGGGACGACGCAGCGGCTCGTCGAGGAGACCAACCGGGTCGTGGCAATGGCGCTGTCGGAAACCGGCTGGATCGGCCCCGTCGCGTTGATCGGCCATTCGATGGCCTCCGACATCATCGTAAGGGCCGCGCTGGCCAACCCGAGGATCGGTCCGCTCATCGCCATCTCCATGTTCTCGCAGGCGGTGGACGCGGTGCATCCGCCCGATCTCCTCATTATCTCGGGACAATGGGAAACGCGGTTGCGTGCAGAAGCCCTGCGGGCGGTGCAGCTGATCGATCCGGACGCAGGTGAAAACCGGACGGTGACAGGCCCTGGGTCAATCCGGCGTGCCGTTGTGGCGCCCTATGTCGAACATGTCGGCGTTCTCTACAGCGCGACGGCGTTACGCGAAACCCAGGCCTGGCTCGACCGCGCCTATGCCCGCGAACCGGGCAGCAAGGCGCCTGCGTCAACCGGGCTCTGGATCGCTTTGTTGCTGGCAGGCATCGTGCTTCTCGGGCGTCAGCTTTTCAGCGCCCCGAAGCCCCGGGCAGCCGCCACGTCTCCTTCCGGACGAAGCTTCTGGATCGGGCTCGCGCTTCCGGCAATTGCGGCGCCCTTGATCGCCGTCCGGGTCGACACCGACATTTTGCCGGTGCTGGTGGCCGACTATCTCGCCCTGCACCTGCTGATCTACGGCGTTCTGCAAGGCTTGGTCCTGTCGGCGGCCGGGTTCAGGCTTGCCCGTCTCCACCTCGCCCCCGCCGCCCTGCTGGTTCTGTTCTGTCTGTGTGTATTCGGTCTGGCGCTTGACCGCTACGTCGCGAGCTTCATTCCCACTGGCACGCGACTGCTGGTCTTCGCAGGCGTGCTGCCGGGCGCGCTCGCTTTCATGCTCTGCGACACCCTGATGGGAACCGGCGCCGCGATCTGGCGCCGTCTGGTGCTCCGCATCGGTTTTCTGACTTCGCTGATCATCGCGGTGATGCTGGACCCCGAGCGGCTCATGTTCGTTCTGCTCATACTGCCGGTCATCCTGCTCTATTTCGCCGTCTTCGGCACCATCGCGCGTCCCGTCACCTTGCGCGCAGGCACCAGCACGGCGGGCCTCGCCCTCGGCATCGTACTGGCCTGGTCCATCGCCGCGGCCTTTCCGGTCTTTGCACCCTGAGCAAACCGCGCCGGTCTAGTGACTCATCAGCACCGGAATGCGCGCCCTCAATGCGATGTCATGGGTCACGCCACCGATCAGACCTTCGCGCAGCGGCGAATGCTCATAGGCGCCCATAACCAGCAGGCTCGCCCCCACAGAATCGCAATGATCTACCAGCGTATCGGCGATCGAACGGTTGCCCCGCGCCAATTCGGTCATTGTGACCTTGACCTCGTGCCGGTCGAGCACAGTGCGCACATCTATCCCCGGCAAGGAGCCGACCAAAGGCGAGCGGCCGACAGAAACGATCTCCACGGTCTCCTCGGCTTCGAGAAGCTGCATTGCATCCGCCAGCGCCCGCGAGGCGGCGCGCCCGCCGTCCCAAGCGACAACTGCCCGTGCGCCGAACAGCGTTCCCTTGAAATTCGCCGGGAAGATGATCACCGGTCGCCCGCTGTCGAAGGTCACCCGGTCCGGGTAGATCTCGATATGTGACTGCCCGTATTCGGCGCTTGTCTCATGCATTCCCAGAACCGTGATGTCATATAGCCGGGCATAGCCGGCGACGGTCCGCTGGACCGGACCGCCACTGTCGATCCAATGCAGCTTTTCTGCCGGAACCTGTGCACAGATCCGGTCGAATTTCTCGCGGATCTCGGCATGTGATCGCTCCGCGACCTCTAGGATGGCCGCCTGCACCTTCTTCGGCATCCAGGGCTTGATCTGATGCGAGAGGCTGGAGCCGCCATGCGCGAAAAGCCCGGTCAGATGCGCGTCATAATGCTGCTGCATCAGGACAGCCCCGTTGAGCGCTGCTTCCGATCCCGGCAGACCGTTATAGGCAACAAGTATGTTCTTGATGGTCATTCTGTTCTCCTGCCCTCTTCCTTCACTCAATAAAGCCCTGCGGTTTTGGCGCGGAGTTTGGTGAGGGCTGTGACGGTGTCGATGGTGGGGGTTGGGGTGTCGGTGATGCGGCCCAACTCCTGCACGGAGCCGATGAGCGCGTCGATCTCCATGGGGCGTCCGGCGTCGAGATCCTGCAGCATGGAGGTGCGATGCGCGCCGACGGCAGCGCCCCCGTCGATGCGGCGCTCGACGTCGATGGGGAACTTCACGCCGAGCTTTTCGGCGATCGCCTGCGCCTCGAGCATCATGCCGCGCGCCACCGCCCGCGTGCCGGGATCGGTGCAGAGCACGTCGAGCGTGGCATGGGTCAAGGCCGAGATCGGGTTGAAGCTGAGGTTGCCCCAGAGCTTGACCCAGATCTCGTCGCGCAACCGCGGCCGCACCGGCGCCTTCAGCCCGGCGGCAGACAGCGCCTGAGACAGTGCCATCGCCCGCTCGGACTTCGACCCATCCGGCTCGCCCAGCGAAAACCGGTTGCCCTCGATGTGCCGGATCACACCGGGCTCGGAGACTTCGGCCGCCGGATAGACCACGCAGCCCAGCACCCGGTCGGGACCGAAGCCCTCCCACTGCGCGTCTCCGGGATCGACCGAGGCCAGCCGCGTGCCCTCGAGCGCCCCGCCGATCTTGTGGAAATACCACCAGGGCACGCCGTTGACCCCGCTCACGACCGTGGTCCGATCCCCGATCAAGGGCTGCATCCGTCGCACCAGGGGGGGTACCGAATGCGCCTTCAGCGTCACGATCACATAGTCCTGCGGGCCCAGCACGCCCGGATCCTCACTGGCCGTCACCGGCACCGTCACCGGATCCGCGCCCTCCTCCTCGAGCGTGAGCCCGCGCGCCTGCATCGCCGCCAGATGCGGACCGCGCGCCACCAGGCTCACGTCAGCCCCGGCCTGCGCCAGCTTCACCCCCATGTAGCCGCCGATGGCGCCCGCCCCGAATATGCAGATCTTCATATGCCGTCCCTCTCCCGATCCGTCCCGACCAGACGCCCGGCCCTTCTTTTGGCCTCAAATATCCCGGGGAGCGCGAGGGGCTGGCCCCTCGTTCCCGCCCGTCTCACCCCGCACGCGCGCCGCGACAGGCTCACGTCTTCTCCACCAGCCCCAGCTTCTCCGCCAGGCCAATGCGCTGCATCTTGCCCGTCGCCCCCTTGGGGATCTCCTCCAGGATGATCACCTTCCGCGGCACCTTGAAATCCGCCATCCGCTCGGCGGCAAAGGCGCGGATCTCCTGCTCGGTCACGCTCGCCCCCTCGATGAGCACGATGGCCGCGGCCACCTCCTCGCCGAGCTTCGGGTGCGGCAGCGCGAAGGTCACCACCTGCGCCACCTCCGGATGATCGAGCAGCACACCATCGACCTCCAGCGGGCTGATCTTCTCGCCGCCGCGGTTGATGATCTCCTTCAGCCGTCCCGTCAGCCGCAGATAGCCCTCCTCGTCGAAGGCCCCCTGATCGCCGGTCCGGAACCAGCGCGCGCCTTCCGCCTGAAAGAAACTCTTGGCATTGGCCTCCGGGTTGCCCTCGTAGCCCGGCGTCACATTGGGCCCCGAGATCACGATCTCGCCCACGCCCTCCACCAGCCGATCCTCGATCTCATGGGCGATGCGCACCTTCGGGCCCGCCTCCTTGCCCACGGCCCCGGGGCGCTGCAACCCCCGGCCCAGCGGGTTCGAGGCCATCTGATGCGCCGCTTCCGTCATGCCGTAGCCTTCGATCACCGGCGCATCGAAGGTCTCCTCCAGCGCCACCATCACCTGCGCGGGCAGGCTCGCCGAGGACGACCGCAGGAACCGCAAGGGCGTTTCCCTGATCACGTCGGCATTGCGCCCCGCGCGAGACAGGATCGCCTGGTGCATCGTGGGAACGGCCGTATACCATGTGGGCTGCGCCTCCTTCATCCAGCCGAAGAACCGCAAGGCATCGAAGCCCGGCGCGCACCACACGCTCGCCCCCGCCGCCAGCGAGGCCGTGACGGCGGCGATCAGCCCGTGGATGTGGAAAAGCGGCATCACGTTGAGGCAGCGGTCGTCTTGCGTGAGCGCCAGCGAGGCCTTGATGTGCTCGGCCGAGGCCGCCACATTCGATTGCAGCAAGGGCACGATCTTGGGCCGCGAGGTGGTCCCCGAGGTGTGCAGGATCAGCGCCACATCGTCGGGCCCGGGGGCCGAGGTGTCGCAGGCGCCCGTCGCATCGGACGACAGCGTGAAATGGCCCGCGGGCGCGCCCTCCGGCACCGAAAGCCGGATCACCGCCATGCCGGCCTTCTGTGCCGAGGCCAGCGCCGGACCGTCATAGCCTTCCATCACCACCAGGGCCTTCGCCTTCAGGTCCGTCAGGTAGAAGTCATACTCCTCCTCGCGGTAGGCCGGATTGAGCGGCGCCGTCGTCGCAACCTGCGCGATCGTCACGAAGGCCGCCGCCATCTCCGGACCATTGGGCAGCACGATCGCCACCCGATCCCCACGCCCCACGCCAAACCCGTGCAAGGAGGCCGCAACCTCCGCCCCAAGAACCCGCAGCCCCCCGTAACTCAACCACCCCCGACCCGGCGCCCCAAACGCCAACAACTCAGAAGACCCAGACAACAAACCACATACCGTCAAATGCATGGCAAAAATTCCCGTTCTCTTATTTCTGTGACGCCGCAGGGCGAGCAGTTTCTTTGCCGCGCCCGGAGCGCTTGACGTACTTCAGGAGCGGCAGCAGGAAGAAGATCACGCTGATCGCGATGAAGGTTCCCGAGAGCGGCCGCTCGATGAAGGCAAATACGTTGCCCTGCTCCGCGATCAGGGTCTGACGGAAGCTTTTCTCCATCAACGGCCCAAGCACCAACGCCAGAACCAGCGGCGCCATTGGATAGTCGGCCTTGCGCATGAGATAGCCAGCGACGCCGAAGCCCGCGATCAGCCAGACGTCATGCATCTTCTGACTCGGCGCGAATCCCCCAACGATGCAGAGCACCAGAACAAGCGAGCAAAGCACCGTGAAAGGCATACGCAGTGCCCAGACGAAAACGGGGATCAGCGCGAGGTTCACCAGAACCGCCGCGAGGTTCGCGGTGTAGAGCGAGGAGATCAGCCCCCAGACGAAATCCGGCTTCTCGATGAAGAGCATCGGCCCTGGCGTCAGTCCCCACATGACCATCCCGCCCAGAAGCAGCGCGGTGGTCGGCGATCCTGGGATCCCCAGGGTGAGCATTGGCAGAAGAGACCCGGTAGAGGCGGCATTGTTGGCGGTTTCGGGGGCCACCACGCCTTCGATATTGCCCTTGCCGAAGGTTTCGGGCTTTTTCGACATGATCTTCGACAGACCATAGGCCATGAGTGCCGCCGGTGTGGCGCCCGCCGCGGGAAGCATGCCGACGAAAAAGCCGATCAGCGAGCCGAAGGTCATCGTCTTCCAGAGCCTGTTCATCTCCTTGATGCCCAGCCAGAGTTCGCGGAAGGTCAGTTTCGCGGGCGTCACACTCGGCGCGGATTTCGACGTCTCGATGGTGTAGAGAACTTCGCCGATACCATAGACCCCTATGGCAAGCACCAGAAAGCTGATCCCGGAATAGAAGCCCGGCTCATCGAAGAAGATCATCCGGGGCTGGCCCGAGATCAGATCGAGACCCACGGTGGAGAGCGCCAGCCCAAGGCAGATCATGATGATTGTCTTGAGCACGTCATCCCCGCCCAGGCCTACGAATGTCGTGAAGGCCATCAACACCAGGGCGAATTCCTCCGCCGGCCCGAAGGCAAGCGCCACATCGGCGAGCGGCGCCGCAAAGAGCGTGAAAAGCACCACGGAAATGGTCCCGCCGACAAAGGAGGCGGCAGCGGCGGCGATGAGCGCGAGTCCCGCCTTGCCCTGCTGCGCCATCGGCCTGCCGTCGAAGGTGGTGGCGACCGCCGTCGACGCGCCGGGAATACCGAGCAAGATCGAGCTGATCGCACCGCCGTACATCGCCCCGTAATAAATCGCTGCGAGCAACATGATCGCGGATTCCGGCGGCACGATGAAGGTCATCGGCAGCACGATCGCAACGCCATTCACCGATCCCAGCCCCGGCATCGCTCCGATGAAGAGCCCCGCCGTCACGCCGAGGATCACGATGAAGAAGTTGAGTGGTGTGAGCGACAGCGCAAAGCCGTCAGCGAGATGGGAAAGCAGTTCCATGCGGGATCACTCTCAGAAGAAGGCAGCGTAAAGAGGGATGAAGAAAGGCTCGGTCAGGCCCTTGGGCAGCAGGATCTTGAGTGTCACTTCGAAGAAGAAGAACAGGAAGATCGGGGTGCCGATGCTCAGGATGGCGGTCAGTAGCCAGCCGTGGTGCCCGAAAATCTTCAGGTACCAGACCATGAAGAGCGGCAAGGCGACATAGGCGCCGAGCCAGGACATCACCGCGATCGTTATCACCAGAGCGATGGCGACAGTCGCCACGGACTGAAGCGTTTCAGGGTCGAAGAAATTGCCGGAGTATTCGGTCTTTCCCGCGTAACTCCTGATCAGGATGCCCGCCGCGCAGGCGAACATGATCGCCGAAAGCCAAAAAGGAAACGCGCCGCCCCCTGGCCCTCCCGTCATCCCGTTCCATCCGATGGGAAGAATGGTCGCATGCCACATGAAGTAGGCGGACATGGCCATGATGGCCGCTGCGATAAGTCGGTCAGCCGTTAGCATCTTTTCACCAGTCTTTCGTTAGAATTGCCGCGGGTCGGTCTCGCTGCCGACCCGCGTACCCGTGGCGACAGTCAGTCGATCAGGACCCTTCGGTCATCGATTGCAGCAGGGCCGCGTGCTTTTCACGCTCCTTGAGGAAGTAGGCCTGCAGTTCGTCGCCGGTCAGGAAGGCCGCATCCAGCGCCTCATCCTGCGTGTATTGCTGCCATTCCGGCAGGGCATTCAGGTTCTCGAACATAGTGGTGTAGTAGGCCACGGCAGCCGGATCCATGCCCTTGGGCGCCACGAAGGACCGCTGCATCGAATACTCCAGCGCATGACCGAGTTCGGTCATCGTCGGCGTGTCCGGGAAGACTGCGATGCGTTCTGCGGTGAAGGTCGCGATCGGGCGCACCTTGTCCGCCTTGTAAAAGCCCATGGCCTCGGAAGGATTGTTGACCGACGAATCGACATGCCCACCGACAAGGTTCTTGGCCACGTCGCCACCGCCATCGAAGGGCACGTAGGTCATCTTGATACCGAATTCCTTTTCCATCATCGCTGTGACGAGGCTATCCTCCTGCCCGGTCCCGGTGCCGCCCATCTTCCACGCACCGTCAGCTGCTTTCACCGCCGCGACATAGTCTTCAAGCGTCTGGATATCGCTGTCCGCATTGACCCAGAGCACGAAGGTGTCGACGGCCATCCGCGCAATCGGGGTGAATTCCTCGATGTTCACACCAATATCGGTGCGCAGCGGTGTGGTGTAGTAGCTGTTCAGCGTCGCCATGATGGTGTGGTTGTCGCCTTCCTTGTCCTTGAGGTAGCGCAGGGCTTCCGCACCGGAACCGCCGCCCTTGTTCACAGGCAGCATCGGCATGCTGGACAGGTTTTCCTTCTGGATCATCGACTGGAAAAGGCGCGCCAAGCGATCCGCACCACCGCCGGTGCCGGCCATGATCACCAGTTCGATCGGCTTTTGTGGTTTCCAGTCCTCGGCGGTCGCTGGCACCGCAAAGACGAGTCCCGCCGAAGCGGCCAGAGCAAACGCGGCACGTCGCGTGAAAGTGTTGATCATGTTAAGTCCTCCCTAAGACATTCACCGCGAAACGTTTTTCCGAAATCAGCTTCCGGTTCATTTTAATCTCGCGGCACAGGGATGGTTCTAGGGTGACGAAATATAATTTCACCAAAATACGGGTCTTGATGTTAATTGTTGCGAACACAAAAATAGATATTGTAATGTTGTTAACATGACAAAGACCCTTGTTGGCCCCCAACTGCGTCAATTGCGACGCGTGCACAAACACACTCAAGCAGAAATGGCCCGCCATCTCGGCGTGAGCCCGGCTTATGTGAACCTGTTGGAGAACAACCAGCGCAGCATGTCGGTCAAGATCCTGCTAGGCCTCACCGAGGCTTACGGCGTGGACTGGCGCAAGCTGGTCAACGATCAGGACGTGACGCAACTGGCCGAGTTGCGGGCCACGGTGCGCGATCCGGCTTTCTCCGGCGAAACACCCGATCTGCAGGAATTACGCGCGGCCCTCGACCATGCGCCGCGCCTCGTTGCGCAATTCATGGAGCTGCATCAGAACTACCGTGCGATGCTCGACAGCCTGCAACGGATGGATGCCAAGGGTGCCTCTGCAGACCTGCTCGTGGCGTCACCCGAATCCGCGATCCACGACTTCTTCCGAAGCCATTCCAATCATTTCGCCGAGCTGGAGAATGCCGCGGATGCCGCGCGCGAAGCGATCGGCGGGCAAAGCGACGACCTCTATTCCAACCTCAAGCGACATCTCAGCCATGCTTTCGGCATTTCGGTGGAAGTCGTCAGCCTCGATCGGATGCCCGACAGCCTGCGCATCTTCGACCGGGAGGCGAAGAAGGTCCTGCTCTCGGAAGCCTTCGATCCGATCAACCGGAACTTCCAGCTGGCCCATGTGCTGGCGCTGGCCAGTTGCGGCAGCCTGCTTGACGCATTGATCGCCTCGGCGGGTAGCCTCACCGACGCCGGCAAGGCCCGTTGCCGGATCGAGCTTGCCAATTACTTCGCCGCCGCCCTGCTCATGCCCTATGGTCGATTTCTCGACTTGGCGGAATCCACGGCCTACGACATCGACAGGATCACGGCGACGTTTTCGGTGTCCTTCGAGATGGCCTGCCACCGTCTGACCACCCTGCAACGCCGGGGTGCGCAGGGGGTGCCGTTCTTCTTTCTGCGCATCGACCGGGCTGGCAATGTCACCAAGCGCTTCAATGCCACGACCTTCCTGCTCGCCGAGCAGGGCGGCGCCTGCCCGGTCTGGAACATTCACAGCGCCTTCGCCCGACCCGGCGTGATCATCCCACAATTCGTGGAACTGCCGGACGCTGGCCAGTATTTCACCATCAGCCGCACCACCGACCGCCCCGTGACCAGCAGGCACACGCAGGACCGCAAGCTGGTGGTTGCCCTGGGCTGCGAGCGCGAACACGCCGACAGGGTCGGCTATGCCGCGCCGCTCATCGGCGATGGGGCGGGCAGCGTCGCCCGGATCGGCATCAACTGCCACATCTGTCCGCGCCATGCCTGCGCACAGCGGGCACATGAGCCTCTGCACGTCAACTTGCCGCTCAACGCGAACCGGCGCGGCACCACGCGGTACGAAAGCTGATCCGTCAAATTCGACGACCATCCGCCGCAAAGCGCATCACGTCGGCCTCTGCCCAGTCCACGCCAACGGTCTCTCCCGCGCGGGGCACGGCATCGCCGCCGTCCTGCCGGATGGTGAACATCTCCGGCGCGCCGGCGCGTTTGACATGCACCAGCGTCTCGGCCCCCAGCGCCTCGTTGAAGACAGCCTGCGCCTGCACCTTGCCCTGCCCGGCAGCGACAAGATGCGCGTGCTCCGGGCGGATACCGATCTCGGTGACGCCGGGCGCGCTCAGGCCCAGCTTGGCGGCATCCATGAAGTTGGTGGCCGGACTGCCGATGAAGCCTGCCACGAAGGTGGTCTGCGGCGCGGAATAGACCTCCAGGGGCTTACCGATCTGGTCCGCGACACCGGCGTTCATCACGACCATCCGGTCCGCCAGGGTCATCGCCTCGACCTGGTCATGGGTTACGTAAAGCGCCGTGATCCCGAGCCGCGCCTGCAACTCCTTGATCTCCAGCCGCATCTGAACCCGCAGTTTCGCATCCAGATTCGACAGCGGCTCGTCGAAGAGAAAGACCTTGGGCTTGCGCACGATGGCGCGCCCCATGGCCACGCGCTGTCGCTGACCGCCAGACAACTCGCGCGGCTTGCGCTTGAGGTAGGGTTCCAGCTGCAACATCTTCGCCGCCTCCGCCACCCGGTCGCGGATCTCGTCCTTCGGCGTCTTCGCGATCTTCAGCCCGTAGGCCATGTTCTCCTCGACCGACATGTGCGGATAGAGCGCGTAGTTCTGGAACACCATGGCGATGTCGCGGTCCATCGGCTCGACATCGTTCACGCGCTCACCGTCGATGCGGATCTCGCCCGCCGTCACGGTCTCCAGCCCCGCAACCATCCGCAGCAGGGTCGATTTCCCGCAGCCCGAAGGCCCCACGATCACGATGAATTCACCATCTGCGATGTCCATGCTGACACCATGGATCACGTCGGTCTTGCCGAAGCTCTTGCGGATGTTGTCGAGGGAAATCGTCGCCATTTACTTCTCGCTGTCTACAAGCCCGCGGATGAACAGGCGTTGCATGGAGATGACCACCACCACGGGCGGCAACATCGCAAGGATCGAGGTCGCCATGATCACCGGCCAGTCGGCGAAGTCGTCGCCGGAGGGGAACATCTGCTTGATGCCCATGACGATGGTGTTCATCGAGGGATCGGTGGTGATCAGCAAGGGCCAGAGGTATTGGTTCCAGCCGTAGATGAAGAGGATCACGAAGAGCGCGGCGATATTGGTGCGGCTCATCGGCAGCAGGATGTCCCAGAAGAACCGCATCGGCCGCGCGCCATCGACGCGGGCAGCCTCGGCCAACTCATCCGGCACGGTCATGAAGAACTGGCGGAAGAGGAAGGTCGCCGTGGCGGAGGCGATCAGCGGAAAGATCAGGCCCGAATAGCTGTTGAGCATGCCGAAGCCTGCGACCACCTCATAGGTCGGAACGATCCGCACCTCGACGGGCAGCATCAGCGTGAGGAAGATCAGCCAGAAGAACAGCCGCCGTCCCGGGAACTTGAAGTAGACAATCGCAAACGCCGACAGGAGCGAGATGACGATCTTGCCCACGGCAATACCCATGGCCATGATCAGCGAATTCAGGAGCATCAATGCCACAGGTGCGTTCACACCAGCGGTCAGCGCCTTGCCGTAATTCGCCAGAAACTGATCCCCCGGCCAAAGCGGCATCGGCGGGCGCACGATGTCCAATTGCGTAACCGTAGAAGCCACGAAGGCCAGCCAGATCGGAAAGAAGATGATCAGCACCCCGATGCATAGCCCTACATGAGTGAAGACATGCCCAACCCCGCGCTTTTCCACCATGCCATCCGCCATCAGTAGTGCACCCTGCGTTCGATGTATTTGAACTGCACCACGGTGAGCGCGCCGACGATCACCAGCAGGATCACCGATTGCGCGGCCGATGAGCCGAGGTCCTGACCGACAAAACCGTCCGAGAAGACCTTGTAGACGAGGATCGTCGTGGCCTGTTGCGGCCCGCCGGAGGTGATGGTGTGAATGACGCCGAAGGTCTCGAAGAAGGCGTAGACGATGTTGACCACCAACAGAAAGAATGTGGTCGGCGACAGAAGCGGAAAGACGATGGTGCGAAACCTTGTCCAGAAGCGCGCGCCATCGATGGCCGCCGCTTCGATCACCGATTTCGGGATGGCCTGAAGCCCCGCGAGGAAGAAGAGGAAGTTGTAGCTGACGCGCCCCCAACTCGAGGCGACAACCACGAGACCCATGGCCTCGCCTTCGTTCAACACATGGTTCCAGTCATAGCCGAGTACGCCGAGGTACCAGGACACCACGCCCACGCGGGTGTTGAACATGAAGAGCCAGAGCACGCCCGCAACGGCGGGCGCCACCGCGTAGGGCCAGATCAGCAGCGTGCGGTAGGTGCCGGAACCCTTGATCAGCCGGTCGGCCAGGATTGCAAGATAAAGCGCGAAGCCCATTGATGTGACCGTGACGAGGATCGAGAAGATCGCAGTCGTGACAAAAGAGGCCCGGTAGTAGGGATCACCCAGCAGGTACTCGAAATTGCCGAGGCCCACCCACTGCATCGACAGCCCGAACGGGTCGGGAATGAAGAGCGACTGGTAGATCGCCTGCCCCGCCGGATAGAAAAAGAAGACAGCCGTGATGAATATCTGCGGCAACAGCAGGCAGGCGGGGAGCAACCATCCCTTGAATGTGACGCGCTTTTCCATACTGCCTCAAGCCACCGACAAGACGAAGGCGATCAGAACCAGCACGCTCAGTAGCGCACCTGACCGCCATGGGGTACGCACGCCCGAGGTCTGTTCGACAGTATAGGCCGCGAAGGATGACGGCACGCCTGCCACGACCGCGATCGCGGCGGTCCCGATCTTGGCCCAGTACATCTCTTGCCAAACCCCGAAAACCGTCAGCATCGTCAGCGCGATCGCAAGTGCCAGAAAACAGCCCGCGAATACCTTGTTGATCGCCCCGAAGACCAACAGCTGGTGCGGACCGATAGGTTCTCCGCTCTTGGCCAGGATGGCCGCGTGATAATCGGCGGGGACAGGGCCAAAGGCATATTTGGCGGCCAGCGCCGTGAGGCCAAGTGCCACCAGAAGATTCAGCAAGACAGCGGCAATCAGCATCGGATGTCCTCGATCGTGGCAGGAACGGACGCCCGGAGATCCATCCGGGCGCCCATCGCCGAACGGCTCAGCCGTTGGCCTGCTCGAAGCGGCGCAGCAACTGGTCGCCCCGCTCCTTGGCGCTGTCGAGCGCTTCCTGCGCCGTCTTGTCGCCGGCCCATACCGCTTCCAGCTCCTCGTCGATGATGCCGCGGATCTGGTCGAAGGATCCAAGACGCAGGCCTTTCGAATTGCCCGTAGGCTCTTTGCCCGTCATCTGCAGACCGGCGATCTCCGTGCCGGGGTTCGCGTCATAGAAGCCCTGCTCCTTGGTCAGGTCGGCGGCTGCGAAGGTGATCGGCAAATAGCCCGTATCCTGATGCCATTGCGCCTGCACTTCGGGGCTGGAGAGGAAGGAGAGCAGGGCCGCAACGCCGGCGTATTCCTCTGGCTCTTGCCCTGCCATCACCCAGAGCGAGGCACCGCCTATGATCGTGTTCTGCGGCGCTTCGCCCACGCCGTCCCAATAGGGCAGCGGGCGGATGTCGAAGGCGAATTGCGCTTCGGCCTTGACGCCGGCATAGCCTGCCGAGCTTTCAGTGAAGAGCGCGCACTCGCCGCCACGGAAGTTGGCGCCGCCTTCATTGCGGCGTCCGGTGTAGATGAACTTGCCGTCCTTGGCCCACTGGCCCATCGCCTCAACATGCGCCACCTGCACAGGACCGTTCAGCGCCAGTTCCGTGCCGAGCCCTCCAAAGCCGTTGTCCATCGTGGCGAAAGGCACATTGTGCCAGGCGGAAAGGTTCTCGAGATGGATCCAGCTTTGCCAAGCGGTGGCCAGCGGGCAGGTGCTGCCCCCGGCCTTAAGACCGTCCAGCGCCTCGCCGACCTGCTGCCATGTGGTCAGGTCCATGTCCGGATCGAGCCCTGCGGCGGTAAAGGCGTCGCGGTTCACATAGAGCACCGGGGTCGACGAGTTGTAGGGGAAAGAGAGCATGTCGCCTTCGGGCGTGGTGTAGTAACCCTTAACTGCGCCGACATAGGCATCGGGATCGAAATCGCCGCCCGCTTCGGTCATAACCTCGAAGACCGGCTTGATCGCGCCCTTGGCGGCCATCATCGTCGCGGTCCCGACCTCGAAGACCTGGAGAAGATGCGGCTGCTCGCCCGCCCTGAAGGCCGCGATGCCCGCGTTCAGCGTCTCCGAGTAGTTGCCCTTGTGGCTGGCGACCACGGTGTATTGATCCTGGCTTGCATTGAACTGCTCGACCTGTGCGGCCAGCAATTCGCCAAGGCGTCCGGTAAAGGCATGCCACCACTGGATCTCGGTTTCGGCATAGGCGTTCGTCGACAAGGCGACGGTCGAGGCAAGTGCCCCCAGGAATGTTCTGAACTTCATGGTACCCTCCCAATTGCGGGGTTATGTCTTCGCCCGCATGCGCAAGCTAACGACAGGCGGTTTCGATTTTCAAGGAATGGTTGTTGCCGCAGCGCGGCACGTTTTCCCATGGTGCCCTGCCTAGGGCCGCGATATGACACGCCCATGACAGCATTTCCTACAGTCGTTTTCGACCTCGACGGCACGCTGGTGCACAGTGCGCCGGACATCCGGGCGGCGATCAACCACGCGCTGGCGCGCAACGGGCGCAGCGAGTTAGATATGCCCACCGTCATTTCGTTCATCGGCAATGGGGTCGAGGTTTTGGTGTCACGCAGCCTCGACGCCACGGGCGGGTTCGACGAGCGGCTGCACGCCGCTACGCTCGCCGATCTGCTGGACTTCTACGAACGCCATCCCACCACACTGACCCGTCCCTATCCGGGGGTGATCGACTGCCTCGCGCGGCTGAAGTCGAATGGCGCGCGGCTGGGCATCTGCACCAACAAGCCCGATGGGCCGGCGCGGATCGTCTGCGACCAACTGGGATTGAGCCCCTATTTCGAGCTGATTTCCGGCGCCCGTCCCGATGCGCCGAAGAAACCCGACCCGGCTCCGCTCCTGCGCTGCATCAATGACCTCGGCGGCAGGGCCGAGGCTGCGCTCTACGTAGGCGACAGTTCCGTCGATTTTCACACCGCGCGATCTGCCGGCGTCGCCTTTCGCCTCTTCGATGGTGGCTACCTGAACGAACCGCTGCCGGATCTTGACCTGCAGGCACGTTTTTCGGACTGGGATGAACTCACTCTGCCGGACCCTGCCGAGACCCACGCATCGGGCTCCTGAGCCGCGCCTGCGGAAGGCACGCGCGCGGCAGGCACCCCTTGCACATCCGCGACAAACGCGGTCTGCTCCGATGCCGACACAGGACGCAGATGCAGACGAGCCAAGGATACCGCGATGGTCCAGACCTCCCACTCAACCCATGACGCCTCCGAAGACGCGCGCAACCGCGATATCCTTATCTACGTGAACGGCGAGATCGTTCACCGCGACGCAGCCAGGGTCTCGGTCTATGACAGCGGCTTCATGCTGGGTGACGGCATGTGGGAGGGGATGCGGCTCTATGATGGCACTTGGGCCTTCTTCGACGAGCACATGGACCGCTTCTTCAATTCCTGCAAGGCGGTGTCGCTGGACGTCGGTATGGACAAGGCCGGCATCCTCGACGCGCTCACCCGGACGGCGCAGGCCAATGGCATGACGACCGACGTGCACTGCCGCCTGATGCTGACCCGCGGCATCAAGGACAAGCCCTTCCAGCACCCCAGGCTCAGCCGCTCCGGTCCCACGATGGTCATCATCATGGAGCATTCCAAACCCGCACCGGAACTGCAATCGCGCGGCATTCGTCTTGCCACGGTGCCGCAGGTGCGCGGCCTGCCGATGAGCCAGGACGCCAAATACAACAGCCACTCCAAGCTGAATTGCGTCATCGCCTGCCTTCAGGCCGAGCAGGCGGGTGCCGATGAGGCGCTGATGCTCGACCCGCATGGCTTCGTGAACACCACCAACGCCTGCAACTTCTTCATCGTGCGGCGCGGCGAGGTCTGGACCTCCACGGGGGACTACTGCATGAACGGTGTGACGCGCCAGAAGGTGATCGATCTCTGCCGCACCAACGACATTCCGGTCTTCGAGAAGAATTTCTCCCTCTACGAAGCCTATGGCGCGGAGGAAGCCTTTCTCACCGGCACCTTCGGTGCGCAGACGCCCGTGGCGGAAATCGACGGCAAGCGCATCGGTGACGGCTCAAGGCCTGTCACCCAGAGGATTCGCAAGCTTTACAAGGACTTGATCGAGGCGCATACGGCGCGCTGAGTGCCGCGCGGTCAGGATTCCAGGCTCGCCATCAACTGGTGGAATTTCTCCCCCTGCACCGCCACGTGCCCGCGCAGCACGGTCGAGGCCGCCTCGCCGTCGCCCGCCTCCAGAGCCTCCAGAATCCGGCGATGTTCCGCCAGCGACTGCTCCATGCGGCCGCGGAACCGCAACTGAACCCGGCGGTAAGGCTTCAGGCGGTTCTGAAGACGCATCGCCTCCTTTTCGAGATACCCGTTGGCGGCGCCGCGGTAGATCTCGCGGTGAAAGGT
Organism: uncultured Alphaproteobacteria bacterium; assembly: GCA_963715055.1. Taxonomy (GTDB): domain Bacteria; phylum Pseudomonadota; class Alphaproteobacteria; order Rhodobacterales; family Rhodobacteraceae; genus CAVQRB01. The sequence goes on from CAVQRB010000002.1 coordinate 269,337, forward strand.
TTCATTCTCGGCATAATAGGTCGCGACATCCGCGGCCTCTACCGCTGCCTGGCAGCGTCGGTCCGCTTCCCGAAGCCGCGCGAGGCCTGGCTCACTTATCCGCGAAGCCGCAAGCCGCCCGCAGCTGGCTTCGAGCTCGGCCATGGTCTCGAACATTTCCAGCAATTCAACCGGTCCCGGCTGTCGGACGAAGACGCCACGGCGCGGAATCTGCTCGGCCATGCCGGACATCACAAGCCGCTGCAATGCCTCGCGCACAGGCGTGCGGGACACCTTGAAATGCTCCGCCAGCTTGATCTCGTCCAGACGCTCGCCGTCCTTGTAGGCGCCGGTGAAAACCAGTTCCTCAAGCGATTCCGAAATCCAGTCTGCGAGCCTGACATCCATTCGAAATCGATAGCAGGCCGCCTCCTTGCGTGCAAGAAGCGACTTCTTGTATACAAAAAGTTTGACGGTGGATGCACGTTATGAGATTGAGAAGGATCGGCGCAGATTCGACCGCGCCAGAAACGGGAGGAATTCATGACGTTCACTTTTCTGAAAACCGCGACCGCCGTGGCCCTGATGGGGCTGGGGTCGATCGCATCCGCCACCGAACTGCGCCTGTCGCACCAGTGGTCCGACAACGACGTCCGTCACAAGGTCGCCCAGATTGTCGCCGATGAAGTCGCCGCCGCCGGCGTCGACCTCGAGATCAAGATCTTCCCGACGGAATCGCTCTTCAAGGCGCGCGAGCAGTACACGCCTCTGTCGCGCGGCCAGCTCGACATGACCGTCCTGCCGCTCAGCTATGCAGGCGGCCAGCAACCGGCCTACAATCTCACCCTGATGCCGGGCCTCGTCAAGAACCACGACCACGCCGCCCGTCTCAGCGCCAGCCCCTTCATGGAAGCGCTGGAAACGAAGATGGCCGAGGACGACGTGATGGTGCTGGTACACGGCTACCTCGCCGGTGGCTTCGCCGCCAAGGACGGCTGCATCCGCAAGCCCGCAGATGTTGCAGGCATGCAGACCCGCGCGGCCGGAAAGTCCTTCGAGCAGATGCTCGCCGGTGCCGGTGCCTCCATTGCCTCGATGGCCTCCTCGGAAGTCTATAACGCCATGCAGTCCGGCGTTCTCGATGCGGTGAACACATCTTCTTCGTCCTTCGTGTCCTTCCGCCTCTACGAGCAGGTCGCCTGCTACACACCTGCTGGCGAATATGCCCTGTGGTTCATGTACCAGCCGCTGCTGATGAACAAATCGACCTTCGACGGGCTGAGCCCCGAGCAGCAGGCCGCCCTTGTCGCGGCGGGTGAAAAAGCCGAAGCCTTCTACCTCGACGAAGCCAAGAAAGAAGACGCGGCATCTGTCGAGGTTTTCAGGAACGCCAATGTGGAAATCGCCGACATGACCGAGGAAGATTTCAACGAATGGCTGGCCCTTGCCAAGGAAACATCCTTCAAGGCCTTCGTGGAAGAGCTTCCCGATGGACAGGCGCTGCTCGACATGGCGCTGTCGGTCGAATAACGACGCCTTTCGCGGGCGGCATCCGCGCCGCCCGCGCTCCAACTCCTACTGACGAGGCACGCAGATGGCGACACAGTTGAATACGGCGCCGGCGCGGACCGGAGGCAATCCCTTCCTAAAGGTGGTCAACTCGGTCTCGACGGTCGCAGGCTGGTTCGCCGCCGCGATGATCGTGGCCTCGGTCTTCATCACCTGCCAGATGATCTTCGTGCGATTCGTGCTGAACGGCTCGACCGTCTGGCAGACCGAAGCGGTGATCTACCTCATGGTCGCATCGACCCTCATCGGCCTGCCTTACGTCCAGCGGATGCGCGGCCACGTGAATGTCGACCTCATCCCGCTCGCCCTGCCGATGAAGGCGCGCTACTGGATGGCCATCCTCACGCTCGGGCTCTCCATCGCCATCGTCACGACGCTCTTCTGGTACGGCTTCGAATTCTGGCATTTCGCCTTCGAGCGCAACTGGAAATCCGAAACCGTCTGGGCCGTGCGGCTCTGGATCCCCTACCTCGCCATACCGGTGGGCTTCGGCCTTCTGCTGTTGCAACTCGTCGCCGACTTCGTGGCCCTTGTCACCGGCGTCGACAAACCCTTCGGTCTGGAGGCCAAGTAATGGATCCGCTTCTTCTCGGTGCGATCGTCGCCGTCGCCACCATTCTGGTGCTTTTCTCCGGCGTGTCCGTGGCCCTCGGCCTGCTGATCGTCTCCGCCGGTTTCCTGATCGTCTTTGACGGCATGCGCTCGCTGGAACTGCTGCCGGAAATCATGTTCGGCAAGCTCAATTCCTTCGCGCTTCTGTCGATCCCGATGTTCATCATCATGGGCGCCTCGATCGCTTCGACACGGGCAGGCGCCGACCTCTACGAGGCGCTCGAACGCTGGCTGACCCGCGTGCCGGGCGGCCTCGTGATCTCGAACCTCGGCGCCTGTGCGCTCTTCTCGGCGATGTCCGGCTCGTCTCCCGCCACCTGTGCGGCCATCGGCAAGATGGGCATCCCGGAGATGCGCAAGCGCGGCTACCCCGATGCGGTCGCCGCAGGCTCCATCGCCGCTGGCGGCACGCTCGGCATCCTGATCCCGCCCTCGGTCACGATGATCGTCTACGGCATCGCCACGGAAACCTCGATCGGAAGGCTCTTTCTCGCGGGCGTTATCCCGGGACTTCTCCTGGTGGCGCTCTTCATGGCCTGGTCGCTCTACTCGACATGGAAGTCGGGCGATCCCAACTTGCTCAGCGCCAGCAGCTACACCTGGAAAGAGAAGTTCGAGATCCTGCCGCGCGTCCTGCCCTTCCTCGCGATCATCGTCGGCGTGCTTTATGCCATGTACGGCGGTATCGCGACGCCATCGGAAACCGCCGCGGTCGGTGCGCTGATGTGCCTGCTGATTGCCATGGTGATCTACAAGCTCTGGAACCCGCGCGACCTCTGGGTCGTGCTGCGCGACAGCACCCGCGAAAGCGTCATGATCCTCTTCATCATCGCCGCCGCCGGGGTCTTCTCCTACATGCTCTCCAGCCTCTTCATCACCCAGTCCATCGCCGAATGGATCGGCACGCTCGACGTCAACCGCTGGGTACTGATGGGCGTCGTCAACGTCTTTTTGCTGGTCGCGGGTTTCTTCCTGCCGCCCGTCGCGGTGATCCTGATGGCGGCCCCGATCCTGATGCCGATCATCCTGACCGCCGGCTTCGATCCGATCTGGTTCGCGGTGATCCTGACGATCAACATGGAAATCGGGCTGATCTCGCCGCCCGTGGGCCTCAACCTCTACGTCATCAACGGAATCGCGCCGGACATCTCGCTGAAAACCATCCTGCTCGGCTCACTGCCATACGTGGCTTGCATGGTGATCGCCATCGTCATCCTGTGCGTCTTTCCCGGCCTCGCCACCTGGCTGCCAGATGTCGTCATGGGCCCCATGGTATGAGTTTCTTCGGCGATCTGATATCCACCGTTTTCGAGCGGCAGTATTGGACCGCCCTTGTCGGCGAAACCGACAAACGCCCGGTCAGCGAACTTTGCGAGGACCTGCTCGGAAATCACGGTGAGGTCTCGGGGAGCACGCTGGCGCATATGCTGCTCGACCGGTATTCAAGGATGAGCCGGGCGGAGAAAATGAACTTCTTCCGCTACATGGCCAAGGGCCTTGAGATCGTGCCCAACGACGTGATCCGCACGCTGAATGAATACCAGACGGCGCCGTCGAAACAGACATACAGCGCTTTCGCCAAGGCCGCCGAACCGCGACGCCAGGAACTGGCGCGCCGTCTCAACCAGGTGCCGGGCGCCACCGCGCAATTGGTGGGCATACGCAAGGATTTGCTGGAACTGATGCGCGACGACCCGGAGCTCGCGCCGGTGGACGTGGATTTCCGGCATCTCTTCTCGTCCTGGTTCAACCGCGGCTTTCTGGTGCTGCGTCCGCTGAACTGGGACAGCCCGGCGAACATTCTTGAAAAGATCATCGCCTATGAGGCGGTGCACGCCATCGACAGCTGGGACGACCTGCGGCGGCGGCTGCAACCGGCGGACCGGCGCTGCTTTGGCTTCTTCCACCCGGCGATGGCGGATGAGCCGCTGATCTTCGTCGAGGTGGCGCTGACCCGCGGCGTGCCGAACTCCGTGCAGGGCCTGTTGGCGGAGGACCGTGCCACGATCCGCGCGGAGGATGCCAATACCGCCGTTTTCTATTCCATCTCGAACTGCCAGGCAGGGCTTGCGGGCATTTCCTTCGGCAATTCGCTGATCAAGCAGGTTGCCGCCGATCTCTCGCGTGACCTGCCAGGCCTGAAGACCTTCGTGACCCTCTCACCGATCCCAGGCCTCAACACCTGGCTTTCGACGGCGAAGATCGGCAAGCTCGGCGAGGGCAAGGACCGCGCGCTGGCCGCCCACTACCTGCTCGAGGCCAAGCGCCCCGATGGCACGCCCTTCGATCCGGTAGCACGGTTCCACCTCGGCAACGGCGCCCTCGTACATGCGGTGCATGCGGATGCCGACACCTCCGAGAACGGTCTTCGCCAATCCAACGGGGCGATGGTGAACTATCTCTACAACCTCTCGCAAATCGCACAGAACCATGAGAAATTCGTGACCGACAAGACCGTGGTGGCCTCCTCGGAGGTGCGCAGCCTGAGCGCTTCGGTGGCCCCCAAGAAAACTGGAGACAAGTGATGGCAAACCCGCTTTTCGACGCGCTTTTCGGCCGGCACCAAGGCAGCGATGCGGTTTTCCTGCATCTCGCGGACGGCGTGCAGATCACCCATGCGCAGTTTCTTGCGACGACGGCGCGGTTTGCAAACCAGCTCACCGACCTCGGCATCGGGCCCGGCGACCGCGTGGCGGCTCAGATCGCCAAGTCACGGCAGGCGCTCTCGCTCTATGCCGCCTGCGTGCAGGCGGGCATCGTGTTCCTGCCGCTCAACACCGCCTATACGGCTGACGAGGTTTCCTATTTCGTGGGCAACAGCGGGGCGAAGCTGCTGATCTGCGACGGCAAGGACGCCGAAGCCCTCGGACCCGTTGCGACTGAGACCGGCGCGGCGCTGGAATCGCTCAACGCAGACGGCAGCGGCAGTTTCCCTTACAAGGCTGCCTATCAGCGCGACAGTTTCGATACGGTCCCGCGCCGATGCGATGACCTCGCCGCCTTCCTCTACACATCCGGCACGACAGGTCGGTCAAAAGGCGCCATGCTGACCCAGGACAACCTTCTTTCGAATGCGGAAGTGCTGGTCCGGGAATGGCGTTTCACGGATGCCGACGTGCTGTTGCACGCCCTGCCGATCTTTCACACGCACGGGCTCTTCGTGGCGACCAACGTCTGCCTGCTGGCCGGTGCCAGCATGATCTTTCTGCCCAAGTTCGACACCGATGCGATGATCGCCCAGATGCCGAAGGCGACCACGATGATGGGTGTGCCCACCTTCTACACGCGGCTGCTCGACGATCCGCGTTTCACCCGCGAATTGACCCGGCACATGCGTCTCTTCGTGTCAGGCTCTGCGCCGCTGCTCGCCGAAACCCATGTGCAATTCGAAAACCGCACCGGCCACCGTATCCTCGAACGCTACGGGATGACGGAAACCAATATGAACACCTCCAACCCCTATGACGGCGAACGCCGCGCCGGCACCGTGGGCTTTCCGCTGCCCGGCGTCGAGCTCAAGATCACCGACCCCGCCACGGGAAACAGCCTGCCGGATGGTGAGATTGGCCAGATCGAGGTGCGTGGCCCCAATGTCTTCAAGGGTTATTGGCAGATGCCTGAGAAAACCGCCGAAGAATTGCGCAGCGACGGGTTCTTCATCACCGGCGATCTCGGGCAGATCGACGCGGACGGTTATGTGCACATCGTCGGGCGCAACAAGGACCTGATCATTTCGGGCGGCTACAACATTTACCCCAAGGAGATCGAACTGCTGCTCGACGAGGAACCGGGTGTGTTGGAAAGCGCCGTGATCGGTGTGCCGCATCCCGATTTCGGGGAGACACCCGTGGGCGTGATTGTGCCGGACGGCGCGACTGCCCCCGATCTCGACGCGATCAAGGCCAGCATCGGCAAGTCGCTGGCCCGCTTCAAACACCCGCAGAAACTGCTGCTGGTGGAAGAATTGCCGCGCAACACCATGGGCAAGGTGCAAAAGAACCAACTGCGCGAACGCTACGGCGATCTTTTCGCCAAGGCTCCGCAGGGCTGACCAAAGTGATACCGCGCCAGACTTTGCGGGTCTGAAGGTGCTCGATCAAACCGGTGCCGATCACGGCGAGGAGCCGGTCGGTATGCAGCAGGATCGTCGAGCCGTCCGATCCCGAAAGCTCAAGGGCATCGACTTGGCTGTCACCCAGCACTGGCGGCAAGAAATGCCCTTGAAACGCCTGCAGCCGCGCTGAAATCACCGCGCGGCTGTCCGAGAGATGAAGGAGAGTCGCTGGCACGCCCTGCGCCCGCGCAAATCCAGTCGCGGTATCTGTGACGCAGCGCGGAGCAGCCGTTGATCGCCGTGCCCCTGGCCGCCGCGAGTGCCCGCCCGATGGAGGTCCAGCCGTAACCGGACACGCCCATCACACGAAAGGGCGCTGGCTCACAGCGAGGCCGTGATGCCGCCGTCCACAAAGACCGTCGTGCCGTTCACGAAGGAGGAAGCATCGGAGGCAAGGAAAATGCAGGTGCCTACCAGTTCCTCGACACGGCCCCAGCGGCCTGCGGGTGTGCGCTTTTCCAGCCAGGACGAGAACTCCGGATCCGCCACCAGAGCGGCATTGAGCGGCGTGTCGAAATAGCCCGGTGCCAGCCCGTTGCATTGCAACCCGTACTTCGCCCAATCCGTGGCCATGCCCTTGGTGAGGTTCGCCACAGCCCCCTTTGTCATCGTGTAGGGCGCGATACCGGGCCGCGCCAGCGCTGTCTGGACGCTCGCGATATTGATAATCTTGCCTGCGCCGCGCTTGATCATGTGCCGTGCGCAGGCCTGCCCCACGTGGAAGACGCTGGCGATGTTGGTCTGCATCAGCCGCTCGAAGGCATCGGCCGGGAAATCCTCCAGCGGGGTGCGGTATTGCATGCCGGCGTTGTTCACCAGGATGTCGATCGCGCCGACCTCCGCCTCGAACCCATCGATGACCGCACGCACGCGGTCATGATCTGTGGCATCGAACCCCAAAACCCGCACGTCCGACCCTAGCTGTTCCGCTGCTGTCTTGAGCTTGCCCGCATCGCGCCCGTTGAGCACGACCTCGGCCCCCGCCTCGCGCAGCCCTTTGGCGAGGGCAAATCCAATGCCCTGCGACGAGCCAGTGATGAGGGCGCGCCGCCCGGTCAGATCGAAGAGGCTCAGGCTCATGGCAACTCTCTCTTTGCGCTCGACTTTCAGGACAGGCACAAGTTATGTTATCGGTAACTTTCATTGTCAAGCAAGGGTCCCGCGCCCTTCTGGAACCGCTCATGAAATCCATCGTCCTGCACGCCGCCCGCGATCTTCGGATCGAAGAAGCAGATGCTCCCGCACCCGCGCGAGGCGAGGTGCAGATCGCCATCGCTGCGGGCGGTATCTGCGGCTCCGATCTGCATTATTTCAACCACGGCGGCTTCGGCACCGTACGTCTCAGGGAGTCGATGATCCTCGGGCACGAGGTCGCGGGGCATGTCGCGGCCCTTGGCGATGGGGTTGAAGGGCTGGAGATCGGCCAGCTTGTCGCGGTCTCGCCTTCCCGCCCCTGCCATACGTGTACGTATTGCCTTGAAGGCAAGCACAACCACTGCCTGAACATGCGCTTTTATGGGTCGGCCATGCCCTTCCCGCATATCCAGGGCGCGTTCCGACAAGTACTTAATGCCGATGCGGCGCAATGCGCGCCGGCAGATGGGCTGACGCCCGGCGAGGCTGCCATGGCAGAGCCACTTGCGGTCTGCCTTCATGCCGTGCGACAGGCCGGGGAGATCCTCGGCAAGCGTGTTCTCGTCACCGGTTGCGGCCCCATCGGGCTCCTGTGCATTCTGGTCGCGCGACGGGCGGGTGCGGCGGAGATCGTGGCGACCGACCTCACCGATTTCACCCTCGGCGTGGCGCGCCAGAACGGCGCGGACAGAGTGATCAACACCGGCACGGATTCCGACGCGTTGCGGGCCTATGAGGCGGACAAGGGCACTTTCGATGTGCTTTTCGAATGCACCGGGGTAGCGGCAGCGCTTGCAGGCGGTATCGCGGCGATGCGGCCGCGCGGCACCATCGTGCAACTCGGTCTCGGTGGCGACATGACCGTGGCGATGCAGGCCCTTACAGCCAAGGAATTGACCCTGCGCGGGTCCTTCCGGTTCCACGAGGAATTCTTCACAGGCGTTGACCTCATGCGCAAGGGACTGATCGACGTGAAGCCGCTGATCACCCATACCGTAGCGCTCGACGATGCCGTTCGGGGCTTCGAACTTGCCAGCGATCGGAGCCGGGTCATGAAGGCCCAGATCTCCTTTGCCTGAGACAGCGGGCATCGATGAACCATCTGGATGCCGCACAGAAAACGCGGCGAAAAACCTTCCCTGCGCCTCAGTTCAGGCCTACCCTACACCACCGATCCGGATCAGGGAGAACGCGCTTCATGTCATTCTTTGAAAGCCTAGATCCAGCCTTCGACCGCTTTGTTCTCGGGAATGCGCCCGTCAAGCAACTGGCAACGGGCTACGACTGGCTCGAAGGACCGGTCTGGTTCGGGGATGCGGGCTGCCTGCTCTTTTCCGACATCCCGAGCAACCGCATCCTGCGCTGGACGCCCGGATCGGGCGTGACCACCTATCGTGCACCGTCGCATTACGCCAACGGCCATACCCGAGATCGCGAAGGGCGGCTCGTCTCCTGCGAGCATGGCACGCGACGTGTCACGCGGACTGAACATGATGGCGCGATCACGGTGCTCGCCGACGGGTACGAGGGCAAGCGGCTGAACTCCCCTAATGATGTGGTCGTGTCCATAGACGGTGCCGTATGGTTTAGCGACCCCCATTATGGGATCGGCTCGAACTACGAAGGCTTCGCCGCACCGCAGGAGTTGCCCTGCCGCGTCTACCGGATCGATCCGCTCTCCGGCACACTTCAAGTGATGATCGATGACATGAACTGTCCGAACGGGCTTGCGTTTTCACCCGATGAGAGCCGGCTCTATGTCGCCGACACGGGCCGGATGTACGAAGGCGATCCGCAGCATATCCGCGTTTATGAGATGAGGGACGGCACGCCTGTGAACGGGCGGCTTTTCCACACGATCGACCCGGGATGCGCCGACGGTATAAGGGTAGACAGCGACGGCAATCTGTGGTCCTCCGCCGCAGACGGGGTCCATTGCATCTCGCCCGAAGGCAAGCTCCTGGGCAAGATCTTCGTGCCGGAACTTGTCTCCAACATCTGCTTCGGCGGGCGCGCCAAGCACGAACTATACATCACAGCGACGACGAGCCTCTACCGGATCACCTTGAACAGAGCAGGGGTTCAGTTTCCCTGACGCCCGCTATGGGTCTTGGATTGAAAAGCCCGAGGCTCTGTTCCTCGACATCGCCGTCCGAAAACGCAGCCCCGCCGGAGCCGGTTATTCCGATACCGGATCGAGCGCAGTTGCTTTGCGGATGACATGGGCACTGTGGCTGGCGGCCTGTGTGCAGTCCGAAGTTCGCGCCTCGCGTCGCCTCCTGTCTCAAGACCAGCCTTGAAGGCCTGCGGCAGGTGAGGGTCTCGGCATCGCTGCGTTTCCTCCCGGCCCCGCGACCATCATGGCATCGCGCCTGTTTCGACGATGCGAGCAGCGGGAAACCTGGGCTATGGCGGATCAGGCCGAGCCTGTCGTCGGGAGATGCTCCGGTGCCGCAAGGACGTCAGGTGATGCCTTGCCGATAGCACACGAATTTCCCCAAGGCGCGCCTTACCATACAGATACGAAAGCTCTCTGATCTCGCCCGCATGAGCTCTTGCATCTCCCCCATGTCGCGCTTCGCAGCACCTCGAGAGGCAAGATAAAGCCTATCCCTTCGCACCCCAAATTGCCGGTTTGCGCCATTGACACGCCTCGTCCGACGTCAGACGGTCAGCCTCCACCCGCCCGCCACTGGAAAAGCGCTTTGGACCTCACGCAAATCCTGCTGATTGCTTGCGCCGCCTTCCTGATCGCGGGGGCCGTCAAGGGGCTCGCGGGCATTGGGCTGCCCACCGCCGCCATCGCGCTGATGACGCTGTTTCTCGATCCGCGCACGGCGATCGCTCTGGTGCTCTTCCCGATGATCGGCTCGAACGCCTGGCAGCTCTATCGCGGCGGCCATCTTGTCCGGACGGCGAAGACTTACAGCCCCATGGCCATCGTGCTTTTCATCGGCGTGACCGTGACCGCCTTCGCAACCCGCGACGTGCCGGATCGCGGGCTGCTGGTGGCGCTGGGGCTCGTCATCCTGATCTTCGTCGCGGTCAGCTGGAAAGGACTGGTCCCGGTCATTCCGATCCGGCACGACCGCCTTTCGCAGGTCATCTTCGGGTTGGTTTCCGGAGTCATCGGCGGCATGACCGCAGGCTGGGGCGCGCCACTGGCGATGTATCTGGCGACCAAGGGCGTCGACAAGGATGAGTTCGTGCGTGCCGCGGGTTTTCTGATCTTCGTAGGTTCGTTACCACTTTGCTATGCCTACATCCGGCTCGGCTTCATGACCGGCCCGCTGGCTGGTGTCTCCATGGCGATGCTGGTCCCGACACTCGCGGGCTTCTCCGCGGGCGAAGTTCTGCGCCGCAGGCTGTCGGGCAACGGGTTTCGCAATGCCATCCTCGTCCTTTTCGTCTTTTTGGGGCTGAACCTTTTGCGCCGGGCGATCTGGTACGGGTGAGCCGCTGCGCATCTGTGCACCAATTCTGCGCAGATATCGCAATGTTCATCCATATCCGCACGCCCCATATTCACATCAGGTAATAATGCGCATCTGCGCCGCAACAGGGGTCATCATGATCGATCAAATCAAGGGACTGCACCATGTCACTTCCATGGCTTCGGATGCCCAGACCAACAGCGATTTCTTCACCAAGACGCTGGGCATGCGCCGGGTGAAAAAGACCGTGAATTTCGACGCGCCCGATGTCTATCACCTCTATTACGGGGATGAAGTCGGCACGCCCGGCTCCGTGATGACCTATTTTCCCTTCCCCGGCATGCGCCGCGGCCGCCCCGGCGTGGGCGAGGTCGATCAGACGGTTTTCGCGGTCTCAAAGGGCGCGCTGCCGTTCTGGAAAGAGCGCCTTGCCAGCTTCGGCGTGAAGGGTCTGAAGGAGGGCGAGAGCTTCGGCCAAAAGCGTTTGCAGTTCGCTGGCCCCGACGGCGACGGCTTTGCGCTGGTCGAGGTCGACAGCGACAGCCGCGCGCCCTGGACGGGCAACAATGTGGGCGCGTTCGAAGCGATCCACGGCTTTCACAGCGCGTCGATGCGGTTGCGCGACGCTGGCGCAACGGGCGACCTTCTCGAATACATGGGTTATGAGAAAGTCGCGACACAAGGCACTGTCGCCCGCTACGCGATCAAGGGCGGTAATGGCGCTGATGTGATCGACATCGAAACCCTGCCCTCGGGCCTGCGTGCTGATCAGGGGGCAGGTTCGGTGCATCACATCGCCTTTGCGGTGGAGAACCGCGCAGCACAGCTTGAGGTGCGCCGCGCCCTGATGGACACCGGTTATCAGGTCACGCCGGTGATCGACCGGGATTATTTCTGGGCGATCTATTTCCGCACGCCGGGGGGTGTCCTCTTCGAGATCGCCACCAATGAGCCCGGCTTCGACCGCGACGAGGACACAGCACATCTTGGAGAGGCCTTGAAACTGCCCACCCAGCATGAACGCCTGCGGCCTCAGTTGGAAAAACATCTCGCGCCGATCCTCGACTAAGCCGGCAAGACCTGGCTCGCCTGGGGGCCGGGCCCTACTCCCAATAAAACGAGATCCATTCATGTCGACCGACAGCTATGTTCACTTGTCCATCGCGCCCGCTGCTGGCGCGCCAATCGTTTTCGCTTTTCATGGCACCGGCGGCGACGAACACCAGTTCTTCGAGCCAATGCGTCGGATCCTGCCCGGCGCTGGCGTGATCGCCCCCCGCGGCGATGTTTCCGAACGCGGTGCCAATCGCTTCTTCCGCCGTTCCGGAGAGGGTGTCTACGACATGGATAACCTTGCCGAAAAGGTCGCCCGGATGGCGTCCTTCGCGCGCGCGCACGCAGAACGTCATCCAGGGGCGCCGGTCTATGGCATGGGCTATTCGAACGGAGCCAATATTCTCGCCGCGGTGATGCTGGCCCATCCCGACATCTTTGACCGGGCCGCCCTGCTGCACCCGCTGATCCCCTGGACGCCGGCGCCTGCGCCGGGTTTGGCTGGCCGCAGGGTGCTGATCACTGCCGGACGGCGCGATCCGATCTGCCCCTTTGCGCTCACCGAACGGCTGGTGGCCTTTTTGAAGGCGCAGCAAGTCTCCACCCACACGCTTTTCCACGATGGCGGTCACGAGGTGCGGGGCGAGGAAACCCAAACGCTGGCAAGCTTTCTCGCCGCACCCTGATCAGCGGGAAGCTGTTGCACGCCCGGGCGCGACACCCGATAATCGGCACCATCTTCCCCGATGAGAGCCCCCTTGATGTCCGCCCCTGACCGAACCCCGCGCCACGGCCTTTCGCATGTAATCGGCGACACCTCCGCACCGCTTCTCGATCTGACCATCCCGGCGCTTCTGGCGCAGACCGCAGCGCGCCTGCCCGATCACCCGGCGGCGATCTTCCGCGCCGAGGGCATCCGCTGGAGCTATGCCGAATTCGCGCGCGAGGTCGATCGTCTCGCCGGCGGGTTGCTCCGCCTCGGCATCGCCAAGGGCGACCGCGTCGGCATCTGGTCGCCCAACCGCAGCGAATGGCTGCTGACGCAATTCGCGACCGCCCGGATCGGGGCGATCCTCGTCTGCATCAACCCCGCCTACCGGATATCCGAACTGGAATTCGCACTGAACAAGGTGGGCTGCGCGGCGCTTGTGACTGCTTCCGCCTTCAAAACCTCCGGCTACGCCGCCATGCTCGCGAAGCTTGCGCCCGAACTGGCCCATGCCGAGCCCGGAAAGCTTCAGGCGGCACGCCTGCCGCACCTGCGCAGCATAATCGTTCTGGGCGCGGATGTGCCGCGCGGCATGATCGGCTTTGACGCGCTCTGCAATCGGGGCGAGAGCGTCGCACCCCGTGACCTCGACGCGATCACCGCGCGCCTCGACCCGCGGGAGGCGATCAACATCCAGTTCACCTCCGGCACCACCGGCAGCCCCAAGGGCGCGACGCTCACGCACCGCAACATCGTCAACAACGCCCATTTCGTCACCGAGGCCATGGGCTTCACCGAAGCCGACAGGCTCTGCATCCCGGTGCCCTTCTACCACTGTTTCGGCATGGTCATGGGCACGCTCGGCTGCGTCACCAAGGGCGCCACCATGGTCGTCCCCGGCGAAGGTTTCGATCCCGCGGCCACACTCGAGGCCGTGTCGGAGGAAGGCTGCACCGCGCTCTTCGGGGTACCGACGATGTTCGTCACCGAGCTTGCGCTGCCCGATTTCGACCGCTACGACCTCTCGACGCTTCGCACCGGCATCATGGCGGGCGCGCCCTGCCCGATCGAGGTGATGCGCAAGGTCCAGTCCCGCATGCACATGCACGAGGTCACCATCGCCTACGGTATGACCGAAACCTCGCCTGTCTCTTTTCAAAGCAACCGCGACGATCCGCTGGAGCAGCGCGTCTCCTCCGTGGGCCGCATCCACCCGCATGTCGAGGTCCGAAGATCGTCGAACGAGACCGGCGCCACGGTGCCCGTCGGCCAGCAGGGCGAATTGCTCACCCGCGGCTATTCGGTAATGCTGGGCTACTGGGGTGAGGCCGAGAAGACAGCCGGCTGCATCGATGCCGACGGCTGGATGCACACCGGCGATCTGGCCACAATTGACGCCAAAGGCTATTGCGCCATCACCGGGCGCGTGAAGGACATGATCCTGCGCGGCGGCGAGAACATCTACCCGCGCGAGATCGAGGAGTTTCTCTACACCCACCCTGACATCGCGCAGGTGCAGGTGTTCGGCATCCCCGACGACACGCTGGGCGAGATCGTCTGCACCTGGATCGTGTTACAGGACAACGCCCAGGCAACCGCCGAGGACATCCGCGCCTTCTGCAAGGCCAATATCGCCCACTACAAGGTGCCGGTGCACATCCGCTTCAAGCCGGAACTGCCAATGACGGTTACCGGCAAGCCGCAGAAATTCATCATGCGTGACCGTATGGTCAAAGAGCTGACCGACGGATAACCACCTGCACCGGGTCCGTTCCGAAGGAAAGGAGCCGGGACGTGTCTTGCGGCGCCAGCCGCGCCGTCAGACTGCGCCGGTGTATTCGCCGCGCGCCGGATAGTCGTTCTTGATCGCAAAATCCAAGGCGCCCACGAGCTCCGAGAAATGCGGCCGCACGAAGGGCATGGTCTGCACCGAACCGTAGTAAAGCGTCTGCTGCGGCGTCACCATGAAAAGCCCCGGCTCGGAGAAAAGCGCTGGCTCCTCGATCCCGATCGAGGTCTTGCCGCGGGAGGTCGAGATGTAAAGACCCCATTCCTTCGCCTTCGGAAGGCTCAGGTCATAGGCGATGCGCAGGTCCTTGGCCTTGATCTTCTCGGCCATCTCCCGCGCGCGCTCCTCACCGTCCGAACTGATCGCGACCGTCTTGACCCCACGCGCGGCAAACTCGGCCGTTAGTTTTTCAAGTTCCGTCAGATAGGTAGCGCAAAGCGGGCAATGCAGACCGCGATAGAAACACACAACTGTTCCTTTGTCCGATCCGTCTTTGGAAAGATCGAAATCGCCGTGATCCAGCGTCGGCAGGGCAAGGTCAGGGGTTTTCTGGCGGGGCATCAGCATCTGGTCTCTCCTTTGCGTTGATACCCCATCCTTCTCACGGATGCACCGGCTGCGCCACCCGGTCCCTTATCACTTTCTCTTGCGGCCAAACCGGTGCATTTCATGTCGCGATCTGACATGCCATGTCGACCGCACGACGCCCAAGCTGCCACCATGCCCTCCCCGCATAAGGCCGTGCCACGATGTCCGCCACATTCGACCGCCTCGCCCGCTTCATCGATTGCCCGCAGGTCCCCGACAGCGCACGCGACCGCGCCGCGCTCCTGCTCATCGACACGCTCGGCGTCGCCGCCGGTGCTGATGCGCTCGATCCCGCCCGCATCGCCCGCGATTTCGCCGCCGATTTCCATGTCGCCCGCAACCCCGCCGACGCCGCGCCGCTGCTCTTTGACGGGCGCGCCTGCGCCATCCCCGGCGCGGCCTTCGCCCTCGCCACGCAGATCGACAATCTCGATGGTCACGACGGCTATAACCCGACAAAGGGGCACATCGGCTGCGCCGTGGTCCCTGCGCTTTTCGCCTTCGCCCACGCGCGCCCCGATCTCACCGCCCGCGATGCGCTGGACATTCTGGCCATGTCCTATGAGGTCAGCGCCCGCGCCGCCATCGCCCTGCACCGCACGGTCAGCGACTATCACACTTCGGGCGCCTGGAACGCACTCGGCGTTGCTGCCGTCGGCTGCCATCTGCGCGGGGCCACACCCACGCAATTGCGCGAAGCGCTCGGCATCGCGGAATATCACGGCCCCCGCAGCCAGATGATGCGCGAAATCGCAACGCCCACGATGCTGCACGACGGCTCCGGCATGGGCGCGCTCACCGGCGCAATGGCCGCCCTACTGGCCTTGCGCGGGTTTCAGGGTGCGCCCGCGATCACCGTCGAGAATGAAGATGTCGCCGACATCTGGGCCGATCTCGGCGATCTCTGGACGATCGAACTCAACTATATCAAGCCCTATCCGATCTGTCGCTGGGCCCATGCGCCGCTGGACGCGCTGGGAGGCCTCATGCGCGCGAAACGCCTTACCCACAAAGACATCAAGGCGCTTCACGTGCGCACCTTCGCCGAAAGCGCTGCGCTCTATCCCGGTCTGCCCGAGACCACCGGCCAGGCGCAGTATTCGCTGCCTTTCGCCCTCGCGGTGCTGATGCGCCACGGTCATGTCGGCCCCGAGCATATCGCGGGAGCCGGGCTCCGCGATGCCGCAGTCGCTGAACTGCTGCCCCGGATCACCGTGTCGGAGGATCCGCATCATTCGCGGCGTTTCCCGGAAGGCCGCTGGGCCGATGTAACCCTGACGCTGGCCGACGGCACCGAGCTTCACTCCGGCGACGTACACGCCCGCGGCGGCCCCGAAAGCCCGATGCAGGAGGCGGAGGTCGCCGCCAAATTCACCAGTTTCGCCGCGCCGACCCTCGGAACAGAGCGGTCAGACAAGCTCTGGGCGATGCGCCGCCGGCTCCTGGAAAACGGTTGCCTCTTCTCCGATCTGGCCGGGCTGGTGACGCCCGCACCCTGACTTCCCCTTGCCCTCGGGCTGGGCGAGGCGCTATAGCCCCCGCAACCGCCCCAGCCAAAGGCCACCGCCCCATGTCCTTCGACCGCACCCTGAAAATCGCCCCTTCGATCCTCTCCGCCGATTTCGCCAATTTCGGCGCGGAATGTGAGGCCATCGAAGCACAGGGGGCCGATTGGGTACATGTGGACGTGATGGATGGTCATTTCGTGCCAAATATCACCTTCGGGCCCGCGACCTGTGCCGCGATCCGGCCGCACATCAAGGGGATCATGGACGTGCACCTGATGATTGCGCCCGTCGATCCCTACATCGAGGCTTTCGCCAAGGCGGGTGCCGATGTGCTCACCGCCCATGTGGAAGCCGGCCCGCATATTCACCGCACGTTGCAGGCCATCCGGGGTGCAGGCGCCAAGGCCGGCGTTGCCCTCAATCCCGGAACGCCCGCTGGCGCCATCGAGCCACTTCTCGACATGGTCGACCTCATCTGCGTGATGACCGTAAACCCCGGTTTTGGCGGGCAGAAGTTCATCCATTCTCAGATCGAAAAGGTGAAACAGCTGCGCGCCCTGATCGGTGATCGCCCGATCCACATCGAGATCGACGGCGGCGTCGATCCGACCACCGCACCTCTCGTGGTGGCGGCCGGTGCCGATGTGCTGGTGGCTGGTTCCGCCGTCTTCCGTGGTGGCTCGGTCAAGGAACCCGCGGCCTATGGCGTCAACATCCGCGCGATCCGCGAGGCGGCACTCGGCACCTATGTCTGACCGCGCTCACCGCGCCGCGTTGAGATCGTCGAAACTGCCGCCTTTTTCCGCAAGCTCACGCAGCAGCGCTGCGGGTTGCCAGAAAAACGGATCCGCCGCCGCATAGGCTTCGATCCGCGCCAGCACGTCGCCGAGCCCGGTCATATCCGCCCATTTCATCGGGCCGCCCCGGTGCCGCGGGAAGCCGTAACCCAAGAGCAGCACCACGTCCACATCGCCGGGCCGCAGCGCGATGCCTTCCTGCACGACCCGCGCGCCTTCATTGACCATCGCGCAGAGATAGCGCGAGACGATTTCCGCCTCCGAAAAATTGCGCGGCACAATGCCCCGTCCTGCCCGCTCCGCCGCGATGAAAGCCAGCGCTTCCGGGTTCTCCTGCCGCGCGCCGCCGTCCTGCGGATAGACGTAATACCCGCGTCCGGCCTTGCGCCCGAAATGCCCCGCCTCGCAAAGCCGGTCGGCGAACCCCGCCACGCGCTCTTGCGGATCGCGCATCGCCGCCCGCCGCTTGCGCATCGCCCAGGCAATGTCGAGCCCGGCCAGATCACTCATCTCGAACGGTCCCATTGCGAAGCCGAAAGCCGTAAGCGCCGCGTCGATCCGGAACGGGCAGGCCCCGTCCAGCACCATATGGTCCGCCGCCGTCCGGCAGGCGTTGAGCAGTCGGTTGCCGATGAATCCCTCGCAGACCCCCGCCCGCACGGCGGTCTTGCCGAGGCGTCTGGCGAACGCGAATCCTGTGGCCAGAACATCCGCTTGCGTATGTTGTCCGACCACTACCTCCAGAAGCTTCATCACGTGTGCGGGAGAGAAGAAATGCAGGCCGATCACGTCCTGCGCGCGCCCCGTCGCTTGCGCGATATCGTTGATGTCCAGGTAGGAGGTATTGGTCGCGAGGATCGCCCCCGGCTTGCAGAAGCGCACCATTTCGGCAAAGACCGCCCGCTTGGCCGCCATCTCCTCGAAGATCGCCTCGATCACCAGATCCGCCTCGGCGATGGCCTGCATCTCCTTCACGAAACCCGATGCGAGGATCAGCCTGTCCCGCTCACCCGCACTGATCTTGCCCCGCGCCACCGACCCCGCCAGGATTTCCGCACACTCGGACCCGTGCCGTCTCCGCTGCTGCTGCGTCCCGCTCCACCAGCACCACCGACATGCCACCGAGCAGGCAAGCCGCGGCGATCCCCGCCCCCATGGTACCGCCACCGATCACGGCAACGCGCATCACCGGGCGCGGCGTGACGCCGGCAAGTTCTGGCAGGCTTCCCGCCGCGCGTTCGGCAAAGAACGCATGGATCATGCCACGGCGCTGGTCGCTCTCCATCAATTCATGGAACATGCGCCGTTCAGCGGCGAGCCCTTCCCCAAAGGACAGCACCGTGCTTGCCTCGATCGCCCGAACTGCCGTGGCAGGGGCGATCTGGCCACGCCCCTTGCGCAGGGCCTCGTCATGGGCGGCGTCCCAGTCGATCGACGCGGGCGCGGGCATCTCGCCCACAGCCCGGCGCGGCGCAGTCCCCTTCGAGTAATGCCCGACAATAGGCGAGACCCGAGGTCAGCGGGTCGCCCTCGGCGATCCGGTCGAGGAGCCCCATGTTCAGCGCTTCATCAGCCCCGACGTGCCGGCCCGATGTGATCATGTCGACGGCCCGAGCCGCCCCTATGAGCCGCGGCAGCCGCTGGGTGCCGCCGGCACCGGGGATGAGGCCAAGATGCACCTCCGGCAGGCCAACCCGCGCATCGGGTGTCGCGATCCGGTAATGCGCCGAGAGCGCGACCTCCAGCCCGCCGCCCAGACTCACGCCATGCAGAGACGCCACCACCAGCAGCTTCGAGGCTTCGATACGGTTGCAAACCTCGGGCAATTGCGGCTCAAGCAGCGGCTTGCCGAACTCACGGATGTCCGCCCCGGCGATGAAACAACGCCCCGCGCCAACCAGCAGCACAGCGCGCAGCCCCGCCTCGCCTTCGGCCCGCACAATGCCCGCCAGCAGCCCTTCGCGCACCGGCTGGCTCAGCGCATTGACCGGCGGGTTCGTCACCGTCAGCACGGCGATCTCGCCGTGGCGTTCGTATGTCACCGTGCCGGACATGCAGCCCCCTTCCCGCCATGCGGGCGCCTCAGCGGGGTGTCTCCCACGCCGGCGGCTGGCCCGTTCTTGCTTCCAATTCCCTCACGACCTGCCGCAGGGCCGGTCCAACCTCCTGCACGATCCGCGTATCGGGCAGGAATTTCGCCATCGCCCCGCAAGAAAACCCCACCGGCGCCGCGAAGTCACTGGAATAATAGGGCACGCTGACCGCTTTGACCAAGGGCTCGAAGCGCATGTTGTCCGGCACCACTGTGAACCCGCGCCGGCGCAACTGCGTCCGCCCGTCATGGCGGAGCACATGCGCGCGCGCATCAGGACGCAGGGCACTGAAGTCTTCCTCCGGCAGGACCGCCACGACAGCCTGCCCAGCAGAACTCCCCCAGAGCGGCAGCTGCTGTCCGGGCTGATACCAGCCTTCGGGTTTGCAATGCGGGCGCCAGGTCTTCACCAGACGGATGCAGTTCTGGTCATGCACCGCCACCATCGCCAGGGTACCGCTGTCATCCGCGAGCCGTTGCAAGGCGCCGGACACAAGATCGATGAAGGAGACCGATTTCGCCGAAATGTCGCCCATGGTGATGGCCGCCGGACCGAGGCGAAAGCGATCGTTGCGGCCACCATGGCTCAGGTAGCCCAATTCGCAGAGCGTGAAGGCGAGGCGCGAGACCGTGGGCTTGGGCAGGCCGGTGCGCTCGGCGATCTGCGCATGACTGAGTCCGTCGTCGCTGGCCCTGAATGCTCCGAGGATGCTCAGGCCCCGAGCAAGTGTATTGGCGAATTTTCGGTTCGTGTTGGTAGCGTTCACGCGAGGTCTCCAAGGCTGTCCGTTTCGCCTCGCGCGCCGCGCGACTACCCTGACTCTGCGCCGCCCCGGATCCGGGCGGTTACTCGTTCCCCGCGCATGACACACTGATGCGAAACAATGGATCAACCGATACCGGCGCTTCGACGCAAGCGCAACTTAAGGATAACAAGTACTCGAACTATACATTCTATAGTTGCATTACCGCATCCTGCTCGCGACGCCTGCCTAGGCCTCGCGTCGGTAGATGAAGCAGCGACCAGGCACCGCATCGGGCGGCAAGGCGATTTCCGCAAGGTCCGTGAAATACATCCGGTCGCTGGAGACCATCAGCCCGCCAACGGCCAACAAGGGCTCGACCAGCGGCGAGACCTCGCGGGCGAAGACATCATTCTTCTCCGCATCGTGCCCGCCGAGGTCCGCATGGATCAGCCGCGCTACAGGCCCGAAGCGCACCAACGCCTGCGGCAGCGTCTCGAAGACATCGCCCAGCAGCACCTGCCCCGCGGGCGGCGTACTGTCGGGATGCGAGGCGACCGCCCGCTCGAAGACGAAGACTTTCTCGGCAGGCAACCGGCCGCAGAGATGATGATAGGTCCGCCCGTTCCCGAGCCCCAGTTCGAACACTGGCCCCGGAAGATCGCGCGTCAGGTGCACGGCATGGTCGATACAGGCGCGCTGGGACACCATGCGGTCGATAAAGAGGTCGAGGCGGCTCATGTCGTGTCCTTTCGCGGGCTTCGGTCTGGCGACCTCCCTTTTAACTGGAAATTCAAGAAGGCCAAGCAGATCGAAACCGTACATACTGGACCTGAGCGCCAGAATCGCGTTGACTGGAAGCGAAGGGCCTTGAGCCCCGATGGCGTGCTGACGAGGAAGCGACCCCAACCCGTGTTGACCCCATTGCTCGACGTTCAGGATCTCACGATCGGCTTCGGCGCCGCCGATGCGGTGGTGCGCGATGTCTCCTTCCGGGTGATGCCGGGGGAGACGCTGGCGCTGGTGGGCGAAAGCGGCTCGGGCAAGACGATCACCTGCCGCTCGATCCTGCGGGTGCTGCCCGACGCGGCACAGATCCGCAGCGGGTCGATCACCTATTCGGGCGCGCACGACAAGCCCGTGGACCTACTCAGTCTCACCGAGCGGCAGATGCGCGACGTGCGCGGCGACCAGATCTCGATGATCTTCCAGGAACCGATGCGCTCGCTCTCGCCGCTGCACCGCTTGGGCGACCAGGTTTCGGAAGTGCTCTTCCTGCACCGCAACATGCGCAGCGACGAGGCCCGCCGCACCGTGCTCGAGACGTTCGAGCAGGTTGGCTTTCCGGACCCAGAACGGGTCTGGCGCTCCTACCCCTTCGAGATGTCGGGAGGCATGCGACAGCGGGCGATGATCGCCATGGCGATGGTCGCAAAGCCCGACCTGCTGATCGCGGACGAGCCCACCACGGCACTCGACGTGACCACGCAGGCGCAGGTGCTGGGGCTCATCAAGGACCTGCAACGCGCAACCGGCATGGCTGTCATCCTCGTGACACATGATCTTGGTGTCGTGGCGAACATGGCGGAATCGGTGGTCGTGATGCACAGGGGCCGGGTGATGGAACGCGGTCCGGCGGCGGCGGTGCTCGGCGATCCCGCGCATCCCTATACCCGCAAGCTCTTTGCGGCGGCCCCGATCATCCCCGACGTCGCGGCCCCGGCCCGCGCGGAGCCGCACGATGATCTGATCCTCGACATGCGCGGCGTCTCCAAGACCTACACCATGCGCGCCGGTGGCTGGAGCAAGCCGGTCGCGATCACCGCCTGCCATGGCGTGGACCTCTCCCTGCAACGCGGCAAGACGCTCGCGGTCGTGGGCGAAAGCGGCTCGGGCAAGACCACCTGCGCCCGCATCGCACTGGGGGCCGAACCGCCCGATCCGGGCGGGGAAGTCTTCTTCCGCCCTTCCCGCGACGCGGCCCCCGTGGCCATCCATGCGATGGAACCGGAGGAGCGGATCGCCTTCCAGCGGCAGGCGCAGATGGTGTTTCAGGACCCTTATTCGTCGCTGTCGCCGCGCATGCGGGTGCAGGACGCGCTGACCGAACCGATGGAGATCCACGGGCTCGGCACCAAGGCGGAGCGCCGCGACAAGGCTGCGGAAATGCTGCGCTGGGTCGGGCTCGATGCGTCAATGCTCTCGCGCTATCCGCATGCCTTCTCGGGCGGCCAGCGCCAGCGCCTCTCGATCGCGCGCGCGCTTACCCTCGATCCGGTGCTGCTGGTCTGCGACGAGCCCACCTCGGCGCTCGATGTCTCGGTGCAGGAGCAGATCCTGACTCTTCTGGAAAACATCCGCGATGGCATGGGGCTGAGCTATCTCTTCATCAGTCACGACCTCGCCGTGGTGGCGCGTATCGCCGACGAGGTCGCCGTGATGCGCCAGGGCGTCGTCGTCGAGCAGGCCCCGCCGGATACGCTTTTCTACAACCCGCGCCACCCCTATACCCGCGCCCTCATCGCGGCCCAGCCGGAACCCGATCTTGCCCGCCCCATCGACCTCGGTCTCGTGGCCAAGGGTGCCGGCGCCCCGTCAAGCTGGCCGGAGGCGTTCCGCTTCGAGGGCCTCGCCGCTCCGGCTTTGACCGAACTCGAACCCGGCCACAAGGTACGTTGTCATGTTTAGGATCCTCTCGCTTGTCACCCTCTGCCTTGCCCTCTGCGGCCCCGCCCAGGCGGACTGGCTCAAGGAAAGCAGCTTCTGGGGCACCGAAGTCGCCGCCGGTGACATGCCCCCCGTGGCCGAGCGCGTCCCGCTCGATCCGCTGATCGTCGATCTGGAGGCCAAGGGCCGTAGCTACGGCAAGCAGGGCGGCACCCTGCGCACACTGGTCTCGCGCTCCAAGGACACGCGGCAGATGGTGGTCTACGGCTACGCGCGGCTGGTCGGCTACAATAAGGATTACGAGCTTGTCCCTGACCTGCTGCGCGATGTGGAGGTCGAGGAAGGCCGCCAATTCATCCTGCACCTGCGCCGCGGACACCGCTGGTCCGATGGCCATCCTTTCACCTCCGCCGATTTCGAGTACTTCTGGACACACATTGCGCTGAACCCTGAACTCAGCCCCTCGGGCCCGCCGCAGAGCATGATCGTCGACGATGCACCCGCGACGATGACCTTTCCGGATGCGCATACCGTCATCGTCGAGTGGCCGACACCGAACCCGCAGTTCCTGCAACTCCTGGCGCAGGCGAGCCCACTGCTGATCTACCGCCCCGCCCATTACCTCAAGCAGTTCCACGCGGAGTTCACCGACAAGAGCACGCTCCGAAAGGCGATCAAGAAGGCCCGTCTGCGCACCTGGGCGGCGCTCCACAATGACATGGACAACCTTTACAAATTCGACAATCCGGAGCTGCCGACGCTGCAGCCTTGGATCAACGCCTCCACCAGCCAGTCCAGCCGCCAGCTCTTCGTGCGCAATCCCTATTACCACCGGATCGACAAGCAAGGCGTGCAACTGCCCTACATCGACGTGGTGGAGATGACCGTGGTGGGCGGCGGGCTGATCGCCGCCAAGGCCAACGCGGGCGAGGTCGACCTGCAGGCCCGCGGGCTCGATTTCCCCGACATCTCGATCCTGAAAAAGGGCGAGGCGGATGGCGGCAACTACCGCACGCTGCTCTGGGCCAATGGCGCGGCAAGCCAGATCGCCATCTATCCCAACCTCAATTTCGCCGATCCGGTCTGGCGCGAGGTGATCCGCGACGTGCGCTTCCGCCGCGCCCTCAGCCTCGGCATTGATCGGCGCATGATCAACCGAGCGCTTTATTTCGGCCTTGCCAAGGAAGGCGGCATGACCACTCTCGAGGCCAGCCCGCTCCATGACATCACCAACCTCTATTCATGGGCGATCTATTATCCGGCCAAGGCCAATGCTCTGCTCGATGAAATGGGGCTGACCGAACGCACGCCGGACGGCATCCGCCGGCTGCCCGACGGCCGCCCGATGGAGTTCGTCGTGGAAACCGCCGGCGAGCGGCAGGAGGTGGAGAACGCGCTCGCCATCATCACCGACACCTGGCGCGAGATCGGCATCAAGCTGATCATGCGACCGCTCGACCGCGACATCCTGCGCAACCGGGTCTATTCCGGCGTATCGATGGCGGCGGTCTGGTACGGCTGGGACAACGGCATCCCGCAGGAATACACGCCACCCGAATACCTCGCGCCGACGCACCAGGAGTTCTTCGCCTGGCCCAAGTGGGGCCAGTACTACCAGACCGGCGGGGAGGTCGGCGAAGCGCCCGACATGGCCCCCGCGGTCCGATTGATGGAGCTCAGCAAGGCCTGGGACCACAGCACGGAACGCTACGAGCGCGAGGCGATCTGGCGCGAAATGCTCGCCATCCACGCCGACCAGCAATATGGCATCGGCATCCTGAGCCAGGCACCACAACCCATCGTCGTCTCCAAGAAGCTGCGCAACGTGCCCGAACACGGGCTCTGGGCCTGGGATCCCGGCGCACATTTCGGCATCCACCGCATGGATGAGTTCTACTACGAAGACCCGTTTGAGCAACTCATCCAATGATGTTTCTGCGCTACGCCGTCTATCGGTTCATCACGATGCTGCTCACCCTCTGGGTCGTATCGGCGCTGGTCTTCGTGATCATCAACCTGCCGCCCGGCGACTACCTGTCCAACCAGATCGCCGAGTTGCGCGCCACCGGGCAGGCCGAAGGTGTGGCCAAGGCCGAATTCCTGCGCACCGAATATGCGCTGGACCGCCCGATCTGGCAGCAATACCTGATCTGGGTCGGCATGGCCCCTGGCCCGCAGGGCTGGTACGGGCTCATCCAGGGCAACTTCGGCTGGTCCTTCGAATACGACCAGCCGGTGGCGGACATCGTCGGTGACGCGCTCTGGCTTACGGTACTGGTGAACCTCGCCGCCGTGCTCTTCGTCTATCTCGTGGCCTTGCCGCTCGGCGTGATCGCCGCCGCGAAATCCGAAACCTGGGTTGACTACACCGCCGCCTTCGTGGGCTATCTCGGGCTTGCCACGCCGAACTTCCTTCTGGCGCTCATGCTCTTCTACTACGGCAACAAGTATTTCGACCTGCCCATCGGCGGGCTCATGGCCCCCGAATTCGAAGGCGAACCGATGTCCTGGGAGAAGGTCAAATCGGTGCTCCTGCATCTGATCGTGCCGACCTTCGTGATCGGCACCTCGGGGGCCGCGGCGATGATGCAACGCCTGCGCGCCAACATGCTCGACGAGCTCAGCAAGCCCTATGTGGAAACCGCCAAGGCCAAGGGGCTGGCACCTGCCAAACTGCTCGCCAAATACCCGCTCCGAATGGCCTTCAACCCCTTTGTGGCCGATATCGGCAACCTGCTGCCGGGCATGGTATCGGGCTCGGTGCTGGTGTCGGTGGTGCTCGGGCTACAGACCATCGGGCCGGACCTGCTGCAGGCGCTGAAGTCGCAGGACCAGTTTCTTGCGGGCTTCGTGCTGATGTTCGTGGCCCTGCTCACGCTGATCGGCACGATGATCTCCGATCTGCTGCTGGTGCTGCTCGACCCGCGCATCCGCTACGGGGCGCGTGGCGCATGAAACAGCTTCCCGATGGCCGATATATCGACGACGCGCCCTGGTCCGACGATGCCGACCTCAGCGCACCCGAGCGCTCCGACATGGACGCGCCCAACTGGGTGCTGGTCTGGCGCAAGTTCAAGCGCCACAGGCTCGGGCTGATCTCCGGCATCTTCCTGCTGATCTGCTACCTGATCCTGCCGGTGGCAGGCTTCATCGCGCCCTATACGCCCAACGAACGCAGCGCCGATTACCTCTATGCCCCGCCGCAGTCGATCAACCTCTGGCACGAGGGCGAATTCATCGGGCCCTTACGTCTATGCCACCACCGCCACCGCCGATCTGGTGAATTACCGATGGACCTATACCACCGATGAAACCCGTCCGATGCCGCTGGAATTCTTCTGCGAAGGCAGCACCTACAAGCTTTTCGGCCTGATCCGCTCGGACACCCATCTCTTCTGCGCGCCCGAAGGCGCCACGGTCTTTCTCTGGGGCTCGGACCGCCTTGGCCGCGACGTCTTCAGCCGCATCCTCTATGGCGCGCAACTCTCGCTCACCGTGGGGCTGATCGGCATCACCGTCTCCTTCACGCTCGGCATCTTCTTCGGCTCGATCGCGGGCTATTTCGGCGGCCGCACCGACTGGATCATCAACCGCGTGATCGAGATCCTGCGCTCATTGCCGGAACTGCCGCTCTGGCTCGCACTTTCCGCCGCCGTGCCCTCGAACTGGGGGCCGGTGGCGGTCTTCTTCATCATCTCGATCATCCTAGGCATCCTCGACTGGCCGGGGCTGGCCCGTGCCGTGCGCTCGAAATTCCTCTCCCTGCGCGAGGAGGAATACGTCCGCGCCGCCGAGATGATGGGCGCGAAACCCGGCCGGGTGATCCGCCGCCACCTGCTGCCCAACTTCATGAGCCACCTCATTGCCAGCGCCACGCTGTCCATTCCCGCCATGATCCTCGGCGAAACCGCGCTCAGCTTTCTGGGCCTCGGCCTGCGCGCCCCCGCCGTCTCCTGGGGCGTGATGCTCAACGACGCGCAGAACCTCGCCTCGATCGAGATCTACCCCTGGACGGCAATCCCGATGCTGCCGATCATCTTCGTGGTTCTTGCCTTCAACTTCCTCGGCGACGGGCTGCGCGCCTCACTCGACCCTTACAAGGGCTGACACGGTCCGCCCGCAGGCACCGGGTCAGGCGGAAGCCGTGACGACATGGCCCGTGATCCTGCCCGTTACCGCGCCGCTAGCCGAACCGCGCCGCGATGTCGGCTGCCGCCGCTGCCGTGACCTCTGCCAGCGATGCGCCACGCTCCTCCAGCGCATTGCGCAGCGGCGTGCCCTGGCAATAGGCGATGGCGGGCCCCTCGGGTTGGTCGGCACGGCTCTCCGCGGCGATGGTCTCCACCGCGACGCGCTCGAAGCCGGCAGCCTTCAGGTCTGCGGTGATCCGGTCCACATCGTGGTAGCCATGCGGGATCCGGGCGAGAAAATCCGGCGGATCCTCGGGAAAGAGCCGCGTCGCCGTTTCCGTGACGCTTGCCGCGAAGTCGTTCTCCCCGATCCGGTCCCAGACGTTGAAAATGAACCCACCGCCGGGCGTTAGAACCCGCCGGGCCTCGCGAAAGCCCGCGATCCGGTCGGGAAAGAACATCACCCCGAACTGGCAGCAGACCATGTCGAAATCGCCCTCTCCGAAAGGCAGCGCCAGCGCATCCGCCTGCCGCCAGTCGAGCCGGGCTGCCTCGGGCTGACGGCTCGCGGCACGGTCCAGCATCGGCTGGTTGAGATCGGTCACCACGTATCGCGCCTCCGGATCGAGCAAGGGCGCGAGCGCACGCGTCACCACGCCGCTGCCCGCCGCCGTTTCAAGAACCGCGCGCGGGCGGCCCGCCGCCACACGTCCCGCCATGTCGTGGGCATAGCTCTCGAAGATGAGCGGGACCAGATAGTTGTCGTAGACTTCCGGGATGGACCCCGCGAATGTACTGTCCCTGTCACGCATGACTACACCCCTCGATCGCGATACGTCAGCCGAAGAAAGCTATCACGATCCGGGCCCTGTGTCATGCCGCGGGCGCAAAGACCCCGGCGGCGCGATCAGAAGAATGTCTCGTTCACATCGTCGATCAAGTTCAGCGCCGCGAGTTCGCAATCCCTGGGGCTGTCGATCAGGCAGATCCGTGTGTAGCCGCGATAGACCACGCTGGTCTGCTGATAGGGTCCGTTGCGGCCCTCGATGGTCCGCTGCCGCAACTCATAGCGCTCGCCCGCATAAAACCCGGTCTGCAAGACCTGCGGGGTGCGCGTCTCATTGGTGACGGTCGCGCAGGCAGTGAGCATCACAGCGGCCGCAATAGAACAGAATGCACTTCGTATCATGGCTCTTCGTCTCTCTTTCACTGGCGACAGGATAGCCCCTGCCGCGCCACTGACCAGCGTTTTCTGTCACCCTCGCGGCTTCGTTCAGGGCGGGCTCAACGGTCGTCGCCATCCTGCTCGTCGCCGCCCAATTCATCCTCCTCGATGCTCGCCTGGGCCGCGGCGGTGATCGTCTCCTTGTCCTTTTCGGAGAGATTGTCGACCTTGCCATCGGCCAGCCGAACGGTGACTTCCTTGTGCGCGAACTTGATCCCTTCCCGGGCAAAGAGCTCGCGGATCTCCTCGTAGACCTTCTTGCGCACCAGCCATTGATCGCCCGGCTTGGTCATGAACTTGACCCTTATGATCATGGCCGAATCCTGCATCTCGATCACGCCTTGGGACTTGAGCGGCTGGATGAAGTTCTTGCCGATCACCGGGTCGTCGAGCAGTGCCACGCCAAGGTTCTTGATCAGCTTGCGCACCTTCTCCACATCGGTGTCGTAGGTGACGCGCAAGGGTAGCTTCATGATCACCCAGTCGCGCGAATAATTTGTCATCACCTGCAACTCGCCGAAGGGGATGGTGTGCAGCGCGCCAAGGTGATGGCGCAGCTGGAACGAGCGGACCGAGATCTTCTCCACCGTGCCCTTGACCCCGCCCACATCGAGGTATTCGCCCTTGCGGAAGGCATCGTCGAAGAGGAAGAACCCGCCCGAGAAAATGTCGCGCACCAGCGCCTGGGATCCGAAACCGATGGCGATGCCGATGACCCCGGCGCCCGCGAAGAGCGGACCCACGTTGATGCCCACCTGCAACAGGACCAGAAGGGCGATACTGACCATCACGACGATCAGGATGAAGTTGCGAAACAGCGGCAGCAGCGTCGCAAGGCGGCTCGCGCTGGTGGCGCCGCCCTCGTCGCCAAGCTCGCCTTCCTCCATATCGCCCTGTTCCTCGAGAATCTTGTTGTCGATCCAGATCCGGAACGCCTGGTAGACGATATAGCCGAGGAAGATGATCACCATGATGTCGAGGAGGCTGTCGGCGTAGGTTTCCGCCATCTCCGCGCCTTCGTTGTCCCAGATGTAGAAGAAGGCATAGACGCCCGCCACGAAGGCCAGAATGGCCGCCACGCGCCGCGCCAGTTCCTCGAAAGTACTGATCCTGCGCACCGGCGGGCGGGCCTTGACCGGGGTGTCGGTATCGGTATCGGTACCGGCGGGCGCGTCCTGCGCCTCCGGATCCGGGATTTCATTGAGATCGCGCAACCTGCGACCACGCTCGAAACTGCGCTCGATGATGAAGTTGATCACGCCGTAGACGACGATGATCGTGAGCAGAATGCCGTACGCGCCTGCGATCAGCGGGGTCGACGAGGGGTTGCCCAGCACCAGATCATAAGTCAGCTCGACCCAGGCGAAAAGTACGTAGAAGATCACCACCGGCGCCCAGATCACGGAGAGCAACCGCAGCCCCCAGGTCACGTCATCCTTGGCCATGCCGCCCCGGATCGCGTTTGACAAAGCGCGGCCGTTGACCACCACCAGGAGGATGTTCAAAAGCACCACGAAGGCCGACATGAGCGCAGAAAGGAAGGCATAGAAGTCGTAGTTGAGCCCAAGCTCGCCGATCCAGATGCCGAAAAGAATGGCGAAGATGTCGACCGTCCCCAGCGTGACCAGCCAACGGTGCAGCCGCTTGGCGTCGCCCGTGCCCATCACCGGGATCCGGTATTGTTCGAGATAGGGCGACAGGATCATGCGCCACAGGTCGGCCACGAAGCGGCTGAAGAAATAAGCGATGTTGATCAGGGTTATGGTGAACTGGATCGCCACATCCTCGACGGGACCGAAGAAGGCCCAGCCGATTACATAGGCGACCAGCATCGAGACAAGGATGCCAATCACCCCGAGAAAGAAGCGGAACACCAGGAAAGGCATCTTCTCGGAATAGCCCCGAGGGTTATCGACTGTGCGCGCGACTACGAAACGCCTTGCGAAACGCTTGCCGTATATTTGTTTCTCCACAAGGTAACCGACCGCGAAGAGCGCCAGCGACATGTAGAAGACCTTGAAATAGGCTGAGATAGTGCCGTCCGGGCTCGTGGCCCGCAGAATGTAGAGCACCTCGTTGATCGCGTTGGGCAGATCGAGGATGCGCTGCACGAGGGCGGCGCGGAAGGTGACGAGCGCGTCCTGCGCCTTCATCAGCGCGCCGCCTTCCTTCTTTGCCGGAACCGCGCCGTCCGCCGTGCGCGCCACTTCCGGCGCGGGCGGTGCGTCCTGCGCCAGCACATTGCCTTGTGTGTCGATCACCACAACGCCAAGCCCGTTCGCCGCGGCCTGCTTCATGATATCGGCAATGCGCGCCCGGGCCGCGTCATCGCCCGAAGCGGGCGCCTCCGCCGTCAGCGGAACAAGCGAGGGGTTGCCTTGAGCCTGCGCCGGAATGGCCGCGGCAATCCCGAGCAGAAAGGCCACGCAAAGACTGAAAGCAGCAGCGAAGGAACGCATCGGAAAAATCCAGTGGGGGTCTACTGAAATCCGACGGTATGCGAGGCGTGACACAGATGCAAATGCACAGGATTTCACATCTTCGCTGCAACAGGTGTTTTGCACCCCCGGAAAATATGTGCCAAAGAGAGCATGCAGCCGAGGCTGCGATACTGAAAACAAGACCCAGGGACCGGCCATGTGCCAGATCGAATGCACCGTGACGCGGCACGCCGGTCGTCGAGCAGCAGCCTGCAGCAGCGATCCGACATCTGGCAGCCACCATCCCGCCGGAACAGCCCTATGAATACCTTTGACCGTTTCAAAGCCGCACCGCGCAAGCCGGACGATGGCGCAAGAACCTCGCACCGCGTGATGCTCTACAGTCACGACACCTTCGGATTGGGCCATCTGCGCCGGTCGCGGGCCCTCGCCTCCGCCATCACCGCCTCGGATCCGGGCGCCTCCGCGATCATTCTGACGGGCTCGCCCGTGGCCGGGCGCTTCACCTTTCCCGAACGCGTCGACCATATGCGCCTGCCTGGCGTGACGAAGCTGCCCGACGGCACCTATGTGAGCCAGACGCTGGGTCTCGACATCGACGAGACCACTGCGATGCGCTCCGGTCTGATCCAGACATCGGTGGAGAAATACAAGCCGGACCTGCTCATCGTCGACAAGGAGCCCACGGGTTTTCGCGGCGAGCTTTTGCCGACGCTGGAATGGATCGCCGCCAGTGGCACGACCCGCTGCGTACTCGGCCTGCGCGATGTGCTGGACGAGGAAAAGGTGCTCGCCGCCGAATGGGAACGCAAGGGCGCAGTGGATGCGACCGAAAAATACTACGACGAGATCTGGGTCTATGGAACAAAATCCGTCTATGACCCGACCCGCGGCCTGCCGCTCAGTCCGGCGGCAAGGCGGCGCCTGCACTGGACGGGCTACCTGCGGCGCGAGATCACCGATCCGGCCATGGTTCCCGACACGCCTTACGTTCTGATCACGCCGGGTGGCGGCGGTGACGGGCAGGCGATGGTCGATCTGGTGCTGCGCGCCTATGAAACCGACCCGACCCTCGGCCCCGACGCGGTGCTGGTCTACGGCCCGTTTCTTTCGGGCGACGTGCGGCAGGCCTTCGATGCCCGGATCGCGCGCCTTGGCGGGCGGGTCAAGGCGATGGGATTCGAATCGAAGATCGAATCGCTTTTCGCCGGCGCCGAGGGCGTGATCTGCATGGGCGGCTACAACACCTTCTGCGAAGTGCTTTCCTTCGACAAACGCGCGGTGATCGTGCCGCGCACCACGCCGCGGCTGGAGCAATGGATCAGGGCCTCGCGGGCCGAAGAGCTTGGCCTCGTGCGCATGCTCGACGAAACCCGCGACGGGATGACGCCGGAGGCGATGATCCGCGCGATCCGCGCGCTGCCCTTGCAAGGCAGGCCTTCGGAGGCGGGCGCCGATGGCCTGCTCGACGGGCTCGATGTCGTGGTGGAGCGCGCCCGCGCCCTGATGGCGGTGCGATGAATTCACAACAGGCGCGTCTCGCCGTCGTGGTCAAAGGCTGGCCGCGCCTCTCGGAGACGTTCATCGCACAGGAACTGGTGGCACTGGAACAAGCCGGCATCGGTTTCGAGGTCTGGTCCCTGCGCCATCCGACCGACACCAAGACGCATCCGCTGCACGACCGACTGCGCGCGCGCGTGCGCTACCTGCCGGAATACCTGCGCGATGAGCCCGCGCGCGTGGTCAGGGGGCTCTTGGCCGCGCGTCGCTTGCCGGGGTTCCGGGACGCATGGCGCCTTCTGCGTGCCGATTACGCCCGCGACCGCACACCCAATCGCCTGCGCCGCTTCGGGCAGGCCTGCGTCATGGCCACGGAAATGCCGCAGGCGGTGCAGGGGCTCTATGCGCATTTTCTCCACACACCTTCGTCGGTCGCGCGCTACACGGCGGTGTTGCGTGGGCTGCCCTGGGCCTTTTCCGCGCACGCCAAGGACATCTGGACCTCCCCGGAGTGGGAATTGCGCGAAAAACTCTCCGCAGCACACAATGGTGCCACTTTCGGCGCGACCTGCACGCGCTTTGGCGCCGACCACCTGCGCGCGCTCGCCGACAGGCAGGACCGGGTCGATCTGGTCTATCACGGCCTTGATCTCGCGCGGTTTCCCGAACCGCCCGAACGGCCCTTGCGCAAGGTATCGGATCCGCTGGCACTGGTGTCGGTAGGGCGACTGGTGGAGAAGAAGGGCTTTGACCGCCTGATCGACGCCCTTGCCCTGCTGCCCGAAGATCTCGACTGGCACTGGACCCATATCGGCGGTGGGTCGTTGCAACCCGCCTTGCATGAGCGCGCGGCGCAGCACGGAATCACCGCGCGGATCACCTGGCGCGGAGCCTGCGACCAGCCGGAGGTGATCGCCGCCATGCGCGCGGCGGACCTCTTTGTCCTGCCCAGTCGCGTGGCCCGTGACGGCGACCGCGACGGCCTGCCCAACGTGCTGATGGAGGCGGCAAGCCAGAAACTCGCGATCCTCTCGACGCCGGTCTCCGCAATTCCCGAATTCATCGAGACCGGCGTCGAGGGCGTGCTTTGCGCGGACGATCCCGAAACGCTGGCAGACCGGATCGCCGGCATCGCGGGCGATCCGCTGGGAACAGCCGCGATGGCCGAGGCTGCATATCGCAAACTCATCGCGCAGTTCCGGATGGAACCCGGGATCGCTCATCTCGCGCGACGCCTCGATGCCATGCTGGATGCGCCACGATGAAGGTGGCCTTCTATGCCCCGATGAAGGATCCCGACCACCCCACGCCGTCGGGCGACCGGGCGATGGCGCGCGCCCTGATCGCGGCCCTAAAGGCGGCAGGCACCGAGCCGCAGGTCGCGAGCAGGTTTGCCAGCCGCGATGGTGTGGGCAATCCTGCGCGACAGGCGGAGTTGATCACCTCAGCCAAAGCTGAAATCGAGCGGTTGAATACATTGGGACGCGATGAGGGCTGGCAGGTCTGGATCACCTATCACAATTACTACAAGGCACCTGACCTGCTGGGCCCGGCGGTCGCGCGCGCTCTCGGCATCCCTTATGTGATCGTGGAAGCGTCGCGCGCGCGCAAGCGGCTCACCGGCCCCTGGGCAGCCTTCGCGCAAGCGGCGGAGGCTGCCTGCGACGCGGCGGATGCGATCTTCTACATGACGGAACACGACGGCATGGCCTTGACGCGCGACGCGCCGGATGGCCAGCGCCTCATCCATCTGCGCCCTTTCCTCCCCCTGGCCGATCTGCCACCGATTGGCGGCCACGACGGTCCGATGATCAGCGTTGGGATGATGCGCGCGGGCGACAAGCTTGCCTCCTACCGGATCCTCGCCGAGACGCTCGCCGCCCTGCGCAGCCCCGCTTGGCACCTGGACATCATCGGCGACGGGCCGGAACGCCAGACCATCGCGGCCCTGATGGCACCCTTCGGCACGCGCGTGAGGTTGCTGGGGGCAAAAACAGCGACGGAACTCGAGCAGATCTATTCCAATGCGGCCCTGATGATCTGGCCCGGCGTCAACGAGGCCTTCGGTATGGTCTATCTCGAAGCGCAGTCCTTCGGCGTGCCGGTCGTGGCGCAGGACCGACCGGGGCTGCGCGAGGTGATGGCACCCGGCCATCTCCCTGCCGTCGAGGCAGGCGCTCCGGCGCTGGCGGATTACGCCGATGCCTTGCTCGCAGATCCGGCTCAAAGGCGGCAGGCAGGGACCGCTGCGCGCGAACACGTCCACGCGCGCCATCTCATCGGCGCCGCTGTCAGCACGATCAGGCCCGTTCTCGAAAGTCTGCGCGCATGATCCGGCTGGCGCTCCTGCGGCACGGGCATACCGCGTGGAACCGCGCCGGGCGCATCCAGGGGCGCAGCGACATTCCACTCGACACCGAAGCCGAAGCCCACCTCAGCCAGCGCGCCTTGCCCGCGCCCTGGCAGGAGGCCGACCTGCGCGCGAGCCCCTTGGCCCGTGCCCGACGCACGGCCGAACTGGTCGCGGGCCGCGCGCCACTTTGCGATGTCGCGCTGATCGAAATGGACTGGGGCGACTGGGAAGGGCTCCACGGCAAGGACTTGCGAGACGATGGAGCGACGGGGTTCCGCGACATCGAGGACTGGGGCTGGGACTACCGCCCGCCCCGGGGAGAAAGCCCGGCGGACGTGCGTGCGCGCCTGCTGCCTTGGGTGCAAAGCCTCCAGCGGGACACGGTCGCTGTCTGCCACATCGGCATCATGCGGGTACTGCTGGCCCATGCGACGGGATGGGATTTCGATGGCCCGGCACCCTTCCGGATCAAACGGGACAGGCTCTATATCCTGCACATCGGGGCAGAAGGCTGGCGCGCGGAGCAAGAGCCCGAGCGCCTCGCGGAGCGCCCGACATGAAGGTGATGATCGTGGTGACGCATTTGCTGGGCACCGGGCATCTGTCGCGGGCGCTGGTGCTGGCGCGGGCCTTCGACGCGGCCGGTCACCGCGCGCTGGTTGTCTCCGGCGGCATGCCCGCCGCACAGCTCTCAACGCAAGACGTGGATATCGCGCAACTCCCCGCCCTGCGCTCGGATGGCGTCGATTTCACCCGCCTGCTTGATGAGACCGGCGCGACAGCCTCTCAAACCCTCATGGCCGAGCGTCAGAAGGCGCTGCTGCGCAGTTTCGAAACCTTTGCCCCGGATGCGTTGATCACGGAGCTTTTTCCCTTCGGCCGCCGCGTTCTTGCTTCGGAATTCCTGTCCCTTCTCGATGCGGCGCGAACGCGGGCCAGGCCGCCACTCATCTGCGCGTCAGTCCGCGACATCCTCGCGCCCCCTTCGAAGCCGTCGAAGGCGGCGCGCACCCATGATCTGATCGAGCGGTTCTACGATGCCGTTCTTGTCCACGCCGACCCGCAGATCACGCCGCTCGATGCAAGTTGGCCGGTCACGCCGGAACTGGCGAACAAACTGCGCTACACCGGCTATGTGGCGCCCGCCGCAGCCGGGCCGCATCCTGACGCGCTTGGGGCGGGCGAGGTGCTGGTCAGCGCGGGGGGCGGCGACGTCGGCCTGCCGGTTTTTCGCGCGGCGCTGGCGGCGGCCCGGCATGATCCGGAACGGCGCTGGCGCCTGCTGGTCGGTGGCGGCGATGCCGCGGCCCGCATCGAGACGCTGCGCATGGATGCGCCCGCCAACGTCACGCTGGAGCCCGCGCGCAAGGACTTCCGGCAGATGCTCCATCACGCCGCGGCCTCGATATCGCTCTGCGGCTACAACACGGCCCTTGATATCCTGCAGGCCGGCACCCCGGCGGTCTTTGTCCCCTTCGATGCGGGCAACGAACGCGAACAGGGGCTCAGGGCGCAGGCCATGGCGCATCTGCCGGGCATCGAGGTCGTTCCAACCGACGCGCTCGACGCATCCACGCTGCTGGCGAAACTGGAACGTGTGACGAGCGCTTCTCGCCGGATGCCGCGGACCGAAGGCCTTGACGGTGCGCAAAACACGGTTCGCATCGTGCAGGACCTCATGGAGGGACGGTCGTGATCTGCGACTGGTCCCCTTTGCGCCGTGAACTCGCCGCCTGGCGCGCGGACGGTCTCGATTTGCCGATCTGGTGGCGTGACGATGATGCGATTACCGTCACACCAGCACTCGACCGGTTGGAGCGCCTTGCGGAGAGGCTTGCGCTGCCCGTACATCTTGCCGTCATCCCTGCCCACGCGGAGGCCGCTCTGGCCGAAAGACTGCGCAGCGCGCATGTGCTCCATGCTCTGGTACATGGCTGGGCACATGAAAACCATGAACCGGCGGGCAGAAAAAAAGCCGAATTCGGCAGCCCCCGACCGCAGGCTGCGGATGAACTCGCGGACGCCCTGACCCGGCTCGAGGCGATTTTCGGGGCCGATCTGCTGGCCGTCTTCGTGCCGCCCTGGAACAGGCTGCATCCGGATCACCTTGCCCTCCTGGTGCAGGCCGGATACCGGGGCCTCTCCACCTTCGGACCACGGGAACACGCGCATCCACGTCCGGGTCTTCTCGCCGTGAACACCCATGTCGACCCGATCGACTGGAAAGGCACCCGCGGGCTGATCGACCCTGCACGGCTCCTCGCGCAGATCGCGGGCCTTTTGCGGGACCGCCGCGAGGGACGTGCCGATCAGGGGCGAGCCATTCGGCTATCTCACCCATCACCTGGTCCATGATCCGGAAGTCTGGCAATTTTCCGAAGCTTTCCTGGCGGAAATGCTGGACGGCGGGGCGCGCCCGCAAGACATCGGCCCTCTTCTGGAGACCAAATCATGAGCAGACTTGAGTCCATGCAACGTCGCCTGCAGGCGCAGATCGACGGGCTGAACTGGGCGGCGGAGGTGATCCGTGACGTGCCGGGCGATGTGCTCGAACTGGGTCTCGGCAACGGGCGCACCTATGATCATCTGCGCGAGAAGATTCCAGGTCGCCCGATCTGGGTCATCGACCGCGTGCTGCAACCGCATCCTTCCTGCGTACCGCCGGCGCAGCATTTCCTGCAAGGCGAGGCCGACGACATGCTGGCGGAACTGGCACGGCGCAGGGCGCGTATGGCGCTGGCGCATTACGA
The DNA here is from genome assembly GCA_963715055.1 of uncultured Alphaproteobacteria bacterium. GTDB lineage: Bacteria > Pseudomonadota > Alphaproteobacteria > Rhodobacterales > Rhodobacteraceae > CAVQRB01. The sequence goes on from CAVQRB010000002.1 coordinate 306,524, forward strand.
TTTCGGGTACGGTGTGAAGGAGCGCGACGTGGCCGAAGGCGCGCGGCTGTCTCCGCTCATCGGCGCGCTGATGGTCTCGGGCGGGCTGATCGTCAGCCAGCAACCGCTTATCGGTTTTCAGCAGGTCACAGGTCCTGACACCATCGACCCCGAGCGCTACCTCTTCTACCGGGTAGTCTGACACCAGAACTCTACAGCTCGGCGGAACAATCTCCGCCCGGAAGCGTTCTTGTGTCAGGACAGTCGAAAGGAATGACAATGCTCAAGATATCAGCCCTTCTCATCGCACTTGTGACGCTGACTGCCTGCGAAACCGCAAAAGGCATCGGTCGCGACGTGGAAGACGCAGGTGAGGCCGTTCAGGAAGCCGCAAGCTGACATTGGTTCGGTAAAGAGTACCGGAGGCGGTTCGCCAACCGCCTCCCTTTTTTCGCGTGAACATCCCCGCCACCGCGTGCTAGACGAATTCAATACGTCACGGATAGGGAAGATTTCTGCGATGCGACTGATACTTGCACTTTCGCTGGTCCTCGGCCTCGCTGCCTGCGAGACGACCAAGGGGATCGGACGCGACATCACCAACGCCGGCAACAAGCTCGATCAGGCGTTCTGATCGGTTTTCCGACTTGGGCGCGGTCCCATGATTCCACGAGCGACAAGAACGGTCAGCGGAACCGCCAGCAGTGATCCGAGGATAGCCGCCAGCACGATCGCTCGCCAGTCGCCGACGCCCGCCACCAGAACGCCGACCACCCCGGTACCGGCCAAAGTCATGGCAATGACGGGATAGAGCAACCGCAGCAGCCGGGACATGACGCGCCGCTATCCGCTCTTGGCGGCACAGGTCTTGCAAAGTGCGGCATCGGGCAGGATGTCGAGCCGTGCGGCAGATATCTCGTTGCCACAATCCAGACATTCGCCATAGGTGCCTGCATCGATCCGGCCCAAGGCGGCATCGATGCGCCGGACCTCGTTCAGTTCGGCATGGCCCAGGGCCTCCAGAACCTCATCGCCCTGACGCTCGGTGGAAAAGTCTTCCGCATCCTTCGTGGGCGTCTGGTCCAACTCATTCTCGACCCGTTCCAGATGGCCTACCAGTTCAGCCCGGCGTTTGAGCAGGACGTCTCTGCGCTGCGCGATTTCCATGGTATTGCTCCTTTCAGTTTCGGAAACCATGGCACGCGCATGCATCGTCGGGCTTTGATTTGCATCAAGCCGGAAACCGCCGCAAAGGCCCGGCTGCCGTCTTGCGACCGCCAGTCCCGTCAGATCAACCCTTCCGAGCGGAACGAGAATTCGGTCTCCTTGCCGATCACCACATGATCATGAATCGTCACGCTGATCGCCTGACAGGCCGCGTGGATAAGCTCCGTCATCTCGATGTCCTGCCGCGACGGGGTGGGGTCGCCGGACGGATGGTTGTGCACCAGAATGATGGCGCTCGCGTTCAGTTCCAGCGCCCGTTTGGCCACCTCGCGCGGGTAGACCGGCACATGGTCCACGGTGCCCGCGGCCTGTTCCTCATCGGCGATCACGGTGTTCTTGCGGTCCAGAAAAAGCACCCGGAACTGCTCGGTCTCACGGTGCGCCATCGAGGTGCGGCAATAGGTGATCAGATCATCCCAGGACGACATGACCTCGCGCTTGAGCACCTTGGCCTGGCCCATGCGCTGCGCGAAGGCTTCGACGATGCGCAGTTGCAGGTAGACGTAGGGCGTGGCCCCTTCGACCTTGAGCAGATTGTGCTCGGAGGCCGCCACCACGCCGTTGAGGTCACCGAAAGCTGCCAGCAACCGCTTTGCAAGCGGTTTGACGTCGATGCGCGGAATTGCGTTGAAGAGCAAAATCTCCAGAATCTCGTATTCCGGCATCGGCTTGTGACCGCCCGCGAGGAACCGCTGGCGCAGCCGTTCGCGGTGCCCCCAGTAATGTGGCCGTGCCTGTCCCTCCCGGTCGGTCACGAGACCGCCGCCCGCGGCCATCGTCTCCGACAGCCTGTCGGTCTTTCTGTAGGATGTGCCGAAGGCAGGCTTCAATTCAGCACCGGCGGGCGGAATACGCGCCTCGAGATCAGCAAGACCGATCATCGCCTCCTCGGAAAAACCGCTGGCCGCGCGCCTGCGAGCAGCGCCTGAAAGCGGAGGACGCGCGCCAGCAGAGACGCTTCCCTTGGACCCGACAATTCGGTCGAACAGCCATTTGTTCATCGCACACTCCGACAGCACTTTTTTCAATAGGATGAAGGTGGCAGACCTTCGCAGGACGCGCAGCAACACGCCTGTCCCGCACAGCCATCGTGGAAAGAGATGGTTAACGTCGGCTTAACGATGCTCTGCACCGACGGTAAGCCGTGAAAAAAATCTTCTGTGTTGCCAGCGGGCCGGTCTTTTCAGAATGAATGCATCAACTGACCGGGAGCGGCGGGGTCAGCAGAAAGCCCGGCCAGCCGCATCATGTGCCACGCCAGCACCTGGTTGCTCGTCAGGACCGGCTTGCCGAGGTTCTGCTCGAGCGGGCCGATCACATCGAGTGCGCGCAGATTGGTGCAGGAGAGAAAGAGCGCATCGGCCTCGCCCTGCGCCATGAGGCCCGCCGCGGCCTCGAAGATGGAGGCCTCGGAGATGCGCGCGACAACAGCCTCCGTGGCGATATCGAAGGTGCCCATCAGCGGCGTCTCGACACCCTGCTGGAAAAGCTGGTCGCGCAGGCGCTCGGACACCTGCGCCACATAAGGCGACAGGATCGCGATGCGGCCCAGCCCGAGCACCTTGCAGGCTTCCAGAAGGCCAGTGAGCGGGTCGGTCACGCTCCGCGCCCGCGCCCCGGCGCGGATCTTCTCGGCTACCTTCTCCTGCCCGATGGTGGCTGTTCCCGAAGTACAGCCGTAGCCAATCACGTCGAATTCGATGTCGGCGGGAAAAAGCGCCGCGGAGTAGGTCAGGCTGTGCTCCATCGCCGCAAGCGATTCGCGGCTCACTTCCGCGCCCGATGGCACCCGCGAGACCATCATCTCGGCACGCGCCGGCAGCAGGCGGCGCAGGTCGACCTCGATGGTTTCATCGGATTGCAGCGTGATGAGCCCGAGACGAGGGCCCGCGATCTCCGTGATCTGATAGGGAAAGGCCTGTTCGGTCATGTCTCCAGCACCTCGATCCGCGCCGCCGCAGGCGTGGAAAGCCATGCGGCCCCGGTCTCGGTGATGACGATGTTTTCCTCATGCACCATGATGCGATCCTCCGAAACGACCATACCGGGTTCCAGCGTCAGCACCATCCCTGGCGCCAGCGGCGTGTGATCCGCAGGGATCAGGGACGGCTGTTCGGTAAGCTGCATCCCAAGCCCGTGCCCAAGGCGGCCAGCGTCCGAGCCGCCCGCGCCCCCCGTGACGATCCGGTCCATCGCGTGAAAGAGATCGGCCGCCGTATTCCCCGGACGGGCCGCCTCGAAGCCCGCAAGCGTCGCGGCGATCAGGGTGTCATGTGCCTCCGCCACCGCCGCTTCGGGCGGGCCGAGGGAAAAGTTTCGATCAAAATCGCAGAAATACCCGTCCACCACGAGGCCGGTGTCCAGCATCAGCACGTCCCCCAGAGCCAAAGGCGCGGTCCGTCGCGGGCGAGATCACGTCCGAGTACCCCATCGGCCCTGCGGCCCCGGCAAGGTAGGGCACCCAGTCCGCCCCTTCCGCAAGGCACAGCATCTGGAAACGCCGGAAGACCTCCGACAGGGGCACGCCCGTGCGGGCGATCTCTGCCACGCGGGCGAAGGCCCGGTCCGCCACAGCGCAGGCCGCTGATATCTTTCGAATTTCCGCCGGTGATTTGATCATGCGCTGGGATTGCACGATGGCGCCGTCGCCCTCAAAGCGGCGCGAACCGATCGCCGCCTGCACCCTGTCCCAGTCACCGAGCGGCATCCGCAGATGCGTGGCAAGCCCGCTCGGCACACCGATCACCGCCCCTTCGGACGTGATCTCGCAGAGGGTGGTGGCCAGAAGGCTCACCCCGTCATCGTCATAATCCGGCGCGCGCCAGCTGCGGATGTCGGCGATCCATGTCGATGCCATCAGCGGCACCCCTATGGAAGGGATCACGGCGACCGGATCGCCGGTGCGCGGCACGATCAGGAACCAGGGCCGGGTCGGGCTCTCCCAGAAGCGCGTGAGAAAACCGCTGAAATACCGCAGATCGGCTTCAGTGGTGAGAAGCAATGCGGAGAGCCCCGCCTCTGCCATCGCAGCTTGCGCTTTTGCAAGCCGCTCGCGGTACTCCGCCGGAGGAAAACCACGAGGATCGCTCATGCCTGCGCCTCTTCCGAGAGAATCAGCAGAACCCTGGAGCGCGGACCGAGACCCAAGTCAGCGCCGCCCGCCAGGGCTCCCGCAAGTCCCGCTGCCCCGGAAGGCGTCGAGGCCAGATCATGCGCCGCCGCCAGATGTGCGCCCGCGGCTCCTTCGGCTTCGGTGATCGTCACGAACAGGTCTGCGTCCCGTGCCAGCCCTTTCAGTGCGATCAACGACGGCTCCTTGCAGTCGAGCCGCCCCATCGCCGACACAGGACCTTCGGTGACGACGGGCCGGCCCGCTCGAATGGACCCCGCGAGGGCCGGTGCCACTTCCGGTTCCACGACGATGATCCTGGGCGCGTCCCCCCAAGCCGCTCGCGCATGGGCCGCCGCCGCTGCCGCGAGACCACCCACGCCGGCTTGCAGGAAGATATGCGTTGGAGGCTGCGTCATCTCCGCCACCACTTCGGCCATCAGGATCAGGTAGCCTTCCATCAGCCGGTGCGGTCGTTCGACATAGCCGGGCCAGGAACTGTCGGAGAGAAGATCGAGCCCCTCCTCCGCCGCATCCCGCGCCGCTGCCGCCATGCTTTGCTCGTAGACATCCCCTTCGCGCCGCACCTCCGCCCCGAAGGCCCGCAAGCGCTCCGCAAATGCTTCCGGCACGGTCTCGGCGATATAGATCCGCGCCCGGGCTCCAAAGGCCGCAGCGCCCGCGGCGACCGAGAGCCCGTGATTGCCCGCACTGGCGGTCACATATGTGCGCCCGGCCGCGCGCCCGGCGGCTGCGTCGCAGGCAATGACATAGGCCGCACCCAGCGCCTTGAAACTCCCCAGCCCCATGCGCCCGCGCTCGTCCTTGACATCGACTTCACAGACGCCGAGCGCCGCTGCGAGCCCCTCACTGCGCCGCAGGGGCGTCGCCCCGGCCTTCGGGCAGCGCGCCACAAGATCAAGAGCGGGCCGTGGGTCGGATGCGGGAAACGGAATGCCGGAGAGATCAGGCGTCGAGATGCCGGAGCCGCGAAAGGGGTTCTCGGTGATTTTCATGACCTCATTGCACCTTCTCCCGGGCGGCAGGTCAATGGGCTTGCCAAACGCCGCGCCCTGACCGACTCTGCAACGGCGCACGGATGCTGGGTTCTTTCGCACCTTTGCACGCTGCCGCTGCGCGCTAAGTGTATTATCAACAACCGCAAGTACCGACGAGTAGGCAGGACATGACCAGTATTCCAGGGCTGAGACAAGGCTTCGCAGCCATCGCCATGCTTTTCTGCAGCGTCATCGCCGGGCCCGCCGCCGCGCAGGGCGGCCCGGCGGCGGTCGGCGTTGAGACCGTCGAGGTGCAGACCATCGCGGAAACGGTCCCGCTCTTTGCGCAGGTCGTGACCTCCCGCGAGGGCACCGTCGCCAGCCGCATCGCCGGGACCGTCGACAAGGTGAACGTGCTCGACGGCGTGAGCGTGACCGCGGGCGATGTGCTCGTGGAACTCGACACGGAGCTTCTGGAAATCATCGACCGGCAAGCCGAGGCGCGGGTCGCCGAAGCCTCCGCCGGGATCGCCACGGCGACCTCGCGGCTTGATCGCGCCACCAATGCTCTGGCGCGGATCGAAGGACTTCGCGAGACCAATTCGTTTTCGCAAAGCCGCTTTGACGAAGCGCAAAGCGACTATTTCGAGGCGCAGGGACAGCTGGCCGAGGCACAGGCCCGCGTCAAGACGGCGGAAGCCGCCCTCGCCGAAGCCCGCTACCAGCTCGAACGCGCCCGCATCACCGCACCGTTTTCGGGCATCGTGCTGGAGGTGAATACAAACCCCGGCGAATACATCAGTTCGGGTGCCTCTGTGTTGACACTGGTCGACACCACCTCCTTCGAGATCGAGGCCAGCGTGCCTGCGCGCTACATCCGCGTGCTGGAACCGGGCCTCGAGGTCAGCGGTATGACCGAGGACGGCGAGGCCCTCTCGCTCAGCGTCCGCGTCCTGCTGCCGGTCGAGGATCAGGCGACGCGGACCCGTCCGGTGCGGTTTGCCTCCACCTCGCTCTCCGACCTCGAGAAAGTCGCGATCGGGCAATCGATCACCGTTTCGATCCCGGTCAGCGCGCCGCGCGCGGTGGTCGCGGTGCCCAAGGACGCCCTGGTGCAGGCGCGCGGCGGCTGGACCGTTTTCGTGGCCGTGGACGGCAAGGCCGAACCGCGCCCCGTGGAGATCGGCGTGGCGCTCGGCGACCGCTTCGAGGTGCTCTCCGGCCTCAAGGAAGGCGATGTGGTCGTCACCCGTGGCAACGAGCGGCTGCGCCCCGGGCAGGACATCGCGCCGATGGGCGCGGGCAACTAGGGGGCGGAGATGGACATCATCCGCTTTTCCATCGAACGCCCCGTCGCGGTGGTCGCCGTGGTGATCATGGCCGTGCTCTTCGGCCTGATCGCCGTGACCCGCATCCCGATCCAGCTCGCACCTGACGTGCGCAAACCCATCGTCGTGATCACGACCGACTGGCCCGGTGCGGCCCCCTCCGAGGTGGAGCGCGAAATCGTGAACCCCCAGGAAGAGGCGCTGCGCGGTCTCGAAGGGCTTGACGTGATGACCTCGCGGGCGCGCTCCGGCGAGGCCGAGGTGACGCTGGAGTTCGGCATCGGCACGGACATGGGGCAAGCGCTGCTGCTGGTGTCCAACCGGCTCGACCGGGTAAGCGGCTATCCGGACGAGGCGGGCGAGCCTTCGCTCGACACCTCCGGCGCCGACGACAGCCCGATCGCATGGGTGGTACTGACGGCGCAGGAGGGCAACACCCGCTCGATGCCCACCTACGGCGATTTCGCCGAGGATGTGATCAAGGAGCGGATCGAGCGGATCGAAGGCGTGTCCGCCGTCAACATCTTCGGCGGCGTGACGCAGGAGTTGCAGGTCGTCGTCGATCCGCGACGGCTGTCGCTCTTCGATCTGACCGTGCCGGAAGTGGTGCGCATCCTGCGGAACGAGAACATCTCGCTCTCCGCCGGGGACGTGGAGGAAGGCAAGCGGCGCTACGTGGTGCGCGCCGAGGGCAACCTCAATACCGTCGCCGCCATCGAAGCCGTGGTGCTGCGTTCGGAAATCGGCGCGGGCGGTTCGGGCCGGGTCCGGGTCAGCGATGTGGCGGAGGTCGGCTTCGCCTACCGCGACCCGACCACGCGGCTGCGCTACAAGGGCGTGCCGGGTCTTGCCTTCAACATCGTGCGCGAACCCGGCGCCAATGTGATCGAGACCATGGACGGCGTGCGCGAGGTGCTGGCGGAGCTGTCCGCCGGACCGGTGGCAGCGGCCGGTCTGACCATGCGGCAGGTCTATGACGAGACCATCTACATCAACGGCGCAATCGATCTCGTGACGCAGAACATCTGGATCGGCGGCGGGCTTGCGGCGCTGATCCTGCTGATGTTCCTGCGCAGCCCGCGCGCAACGCTGGTGGTGTCGCTTGCCATCCCGGTGAGCATCGTCGCGACCTTCGTCGCCATGGCCGCCACCGGGCGCACGCTCAATGTCATTTCGCTCGCCGGCATCGCCTTCGCCGTGGGCATGATCGTCGATGCCGCCATCGTCGTGCTGGAAAACATCTACCGCCTGCGCGAGCAGGGCAAATCCCGGCGCGAAGCAGCCTACCGCGGCGCGAAGCAGGTCTGGGGCGCGATTCTCGTCTCCGCGCTGACGACGGTGCTCGTCTTCGTACCAATCCTCGTGATGGAACTGGAGGCCGGGCAACTCTTTCGCGACATCGCCGTGGCGATCTCGGTCTCGGTGCTGCTGTCGCTGGTGGTCGCCGTCACAGTGATCCCCGCCCTGGCGAGCCGGCTCCTGAAGTCTGGCGAACAGAAGACGCTGCGGATCTGGGGCCTCGATCATCTGGCCGGTGGCTTTCATGCCCTTGTCATGGCCTATGTCAGGATGACGGTGCGGTTCCGGACCATCGGGCTTGTGATGGTGGCCGCCATCGCCGGCGGCGCCGCCTTTGCGACCGTCGCTTTCCTGCCCCGGCTGGAATACCTGCCGGAAGGGAACCGGAACCTCGTCTTCGGCCTGATCATCCCGCCGCCCGGCTACAACCTCGACACCACCCAGACCATCGCCCAGCGGATCGAGACGGTAGCCGAACCGCTCTGGCAGGCGGCCCCCGCGTTGGAAACCGAGGACGGCACACCGACGATCGAGAACTTCTTCTTCGTGGCGACCCCGGGCAACAGCTTCGTCGGCGCGGCGGCGGTGGACGGCAGCCGCGCGGCAGACCTCATCCCGGTGCTCTCGCGCCCGATCTTCTCCGAGCCCGGCACTTTCGGGTTCATGACCCAGCCTTCGCTTTTCGGGCGTGGCGTCGGTGGCGGGCGCACGATCGAGCTGAACATCTCCGGCCAGGACCTCGAAGAGATCCTCGGTGTCGCAGGACAGGCGGCGGGGATGATCGCAGGCCTGCTGCCGCGCTCCGAAGGCCACCAGTTCCGCCCGATCCCGGGCCTCGAGCTTGGCGCGCCCGAGGTGCGACTGGTGCCTGACCGCCTGCGTCTTGCCGATGCGGGGCTGACGGCGTCGGATCTTGCGCTGACCGTGGATGCCTTCAACGACGGGCTGCGCGTGGCGGAGATCACCGTGGGCGCCGAGCGGCTCAACCTCACGCTGAAGGGCGATCCGGGCCTCCGGACGGCGCAGCGGACGCAGGACATCGGCAATTACCCCGTTGTGACGCCTTCGGGCCAGATCGTGCCGGTCTCGGCCCTGGCCGACGTGGTGGTGACGGCGGGCCCCACCGAAATCCGCCACCGCGACCGTCTGCGCACCGTGACACTCGAAGTGCGCCCCTCGGACGCGCTGCCGCTCGAAGCCGCTGTCGAACTGCTGGAGGCCGAGGTGGTCTCGGCGCTGGAGCAACGCGGCCTGCCCGAAGGCATCCGCGTCACGGTATCGGGCACCGCGGATCAATTGAGCCAGACATGGGACGCGATCCAGATCAACCTCGCCGTGGCGCTGGTGATCGTCTTCCTCGTCATGGCGATCCTGTTCGAATCCTTCGTGCTGCCGCTGGTGATCATGATCTCGGTCCCGGTGGCTGCGGCGGGTGGCGTCGGCGGGCTTGCCCTGCTCAACACGTTCCAGACGCAGCCTCTGGACATGCTGACCCTGCTCGGGTTCATCATCCTCGTGGGCATCGTGGTCAACAACGCCATCCTGATCGTGCACCAGACGCTCTACCACCTGCGCGAGGAAGGCATGGCCCCCATAGACGCCATCGAGGAGGCGACGCGCAACCGGATCCGGCCGATCTTCATGTCGACCCTCACCTCCGTCTTCGGGATGCTGCCGCTGGTGGTATTTCCGGGTGAAGGTTCGGAGCTCTACCGGGGTCTTGGGGCCGTGGTCGTGGGCGGTCTGGCGATGTCTGCTTTCCTGACGCTTCTGACCGTCCCGCCGCTCCTGCGGCTCTGCGTGCGCACGCCGGCCGCGGATGCGCAAACCCTCTCGGCTACACCCGCGCAGTAGGTCACTTGCGCCAGTGAAACGGCACGATGATCAGCGCGCCGACGGAGGCCGCGATGGCGTTGATGCCAGGACTGCGAAAGCCCACTCCGAACATCAGCGTCACGAAATACATCAGGAAAGCGCCGCCGATGCAGATGATGATGCTCTGCAAATATCCGTTATGCGTGAACCCGGTCTTCTCTGCGGCAAAGCCCACGAGCCCCGCGATCACCACCGTGCCGATCATCGTGGGAAACATCTGGCATCCTTTCCTAAAGAACCGTGCCCGCAGGCAGCGGCCAGCCGCGCAGGAACTCGCCCGCATCCTGCACCCCTTTGCCCGCCCGCTGCAAGCGGATGAGTTCGACCGCACCGCTGCCGCAGGCCACGCGCAAAGGGTCGTGCAGCACCGTCCCCGGTACCCCTGTCCCGTCGGCCAGCCGTGAAGCGATCAGCTTGATCCGGGTCTCGCCCGCCATCGTCCAGGCGCCGGGAAAGGGCGACAGCCCCCTGATCAGCCGGTCCACCTCGGGGGCCGGGCGGGTCCAGTCGACCTGCGCCTCCGCCTTGTCGATCTTGGCGGCATAGGTGACGCCCTCGTCGGTCTGCGGCTCGGGCGTCAGACTGTCCAGCCGCGCCAGCGCCTCGACGATCAGCGCCGCCCCCATACCACTCAGCCGGTCGTGCAGATGCGCGGTGGTCTCCTCGCTGCCGATGGGCGTCCTGCGGCTCAGAAGCACCGGCCCGGTGTCGAGCCCCGCTTCCATCTGCATGATGCAGACCCCTGTCTCCGCGTCCCCCGCCATCACCGCCCGGTGGATCGGCGCGGCGCCGCGCCAGCGCGGCAACAGGCTCGCATGGATGTTGAGGCACCCGCGGGCAGGCGCGTCGAGGATTGCCTGCGGCAGGATCAGCCCATAGGCCACCACCACGGCAACATCCGCCTTCAGGTCCGCAAAATCCGCCTGCGCGTCCGCGTCGCGCAAGGAAACCGGATGGCGCACGGGCAGGCCCATCGCTTCGGCGCGGGCCTGAACCGGGCTTGGCCGGTCCTTCTTGCCCCGGCCGGCAGGTCGCGGCGGCTGGCTGTAGACGCAAGGCACCTCGTGCCCCGCCGCCACCAGCGCTTCCAGCACCGGCACCGAGAACTCCGGTGTTCCCATGAAGATCACGCGCATGGCCGGGGCCTCGCCGTGATGTCTCGCCTGTGCGCAGGAGCCCAGCGCATCGCTCAATTCCCCAGCTTGCGGGCGCGGCGCAGCAGCATGTCGCGCTTCACCTTGCTCAGGTGGTCGAAATACATCTTCCCGTTCAGATGGTCGATCTGGTGCTGCACCGATGTGGCTTCCAAGCCGACGAGATCGCGCCGCACAAGCATGCCGTTTTCATCCATGAACCGCACCGCGACCCCGCGCGGGCGCGACACCTTGGCAAAGACACCGGGCAGGTTCGGGCTCGCCTCCTCATGGTCGTTCATGATGGCGGAGGCGTCGATGATCTCCGGGTTCGCCATGCGGATGCGCCGATCGCGACGCTCGGAGGCATCCACCACCGCAAGCCGCAGCATCACGCCGATCTGCGGCGCCGCCAGACCGACCCCCGGCATCGCGTCCATGGTATCGATCATATCCTGCCAGATCGCCCTGATCTCCTCGGTGATTCCGGCGACGGGCTGCGCTGCGCTGCGCAGGCGCGCGTCGGGCCAGCGCAGGCAGGGCCGGACGGTCACGCCTGCACCGCCGCGTACTCCCGGAGCACGCGCGCGCGCTCCTCGGGGGCCAGATGATCGAGAGTCACGATCCCGTTCAGGTGATCGATCTCATGCTGCGCGCAAAGCGCCTCGAAACCGGTCAACTCGCGCGTGACGCGGGTGCCTTCAAGGTCGGTAAAGCTGAGCGTGATGGCCTCGGACCGCGCGATCGTCGCACTCACGCCGGGGATCGAGAGGCAGCCTTCGACGCTCGAGAACAGGACCGTGCTTGCCGCCTCGATCACCGGATCGACCGCCACCACCGGCGTAGGCTTGCCGGTCTTCCAGCCCGCATCCATCACGAAAATCCGCTGCATCACCCCGACTTGCGGCCCGGCGAGCCCACGGCCGGGCGCTGCATACATGGTCTCAAGCATGTCCGCCGCCAGCCCGCGCACCTCCGCCGTGATATCCCCCACCGGGGCGCAGATCTCGGACAGGCGCGGGTCGGGCCAGCGCAGGATCGGCCTTTCGCTCATGTGCGTGCCAGTTCCCGCTTCATCTTGACCATCTTGCGTGTGATCATCTGGCGCCGGAGCGGCTTGAGGTAGTCGATGAAAAGCTTGCCGTCGAGGTGGTCGATCTCATGCTGCGCGCAGGTCGCCCAGAGTCCCGTGAAGACTTCGGTGCGTTCCTTGCCGTCACGATCGATCCAGCGCACCTCCACGTCCCGCGGCCGGGTCACATCGGCATATTGCTCGGGAATCGACAAGCACCCTTCCTCGTAGGTGTTCATCTCGTCCGAGGCCGAGACGATCTCCGGGTTGAACATGATCAGCGGGCGCGGTGTTTCGTTCTCGGCCTTGACGCAGTCGAGCACCACAAGACGCTGCAACACCCCGACTTGCGGTGCCGCAAGCCCGACGCCGGGGGCGGCGTACATGGTCTCCAGCATGTCGTCGGCCAGCGCACGCAACTCGTCCGAGAGGTCCGGCACAGGGTCCGAAAGCTTCTTGAGCCGGGGGTCGGGATGCAGAATGATGGGTCGTTTCATGGTTTTCATGTAAGACATGGCCCGCGTCACTGCAATATGAACTCCGCCCTTGTCCCTGCCGTGTTTCAGGGTAGCTTGCCGCTGGAAAAACCATGGAGCAGTGCATGAATTTCGACGACCCGATCGACCGCCGCGGCACCCATTGCAACCAGTGGGACAGGATGGAGCAACTCTACGGTGTCTCGCCCGCGGACGGTCTGGCGATGTGGACCGCCGACAGCGACTATGCCACGGCCCCTTGCGTAATCGAGGCGATCCGCAAGGCCGCAGATCACGGCGTCTTCGGCTACGTGGCGATTTACGACGACTACCTCAAGGCGGTGCAATGGTGGATGAAGACCCGCCACGGCTGGGACATCGAAACCGACTGGGTGTTGACGGCGCAGGGGCTCGGCAATGCGATCGCGCTCTGCCTCGACGTCTGGACCAGGCCGGGCGACCGGGTGGTGACCTTCAATCCGGTCTACATGGAATTCCAGTCCAAGGTCGAACGCGCCGGGCGCCAGATCGTGCAATGCCCGCTCAAACGCGTCGGAGACCGCTACGAGCTCGATCTCGAAGACGCGCAATCGCGCCTCGACGGGTCGGAGAAAATGCTGATCTGGTGCTCACCGCAAAACCCTTCGGGCCGCGTCTGGACCAAGGCGGAACTGCGTGCCGTGGCCGATTTTGCCAAGCGCAATGACCTGCTGCTCATCTCCGACGAAATCCATCACGATCTGGTCTATCCGGGCCAGACCTTCCTGCCGATGCATGTGGTCGCCCCGGACATCACCGACCGGCTGGTGGTCCTGACCGCGGCCTCCAAGACCTTCAACATCGCAGGCCAGCGCACCGGCAACATGATCATCCCCGACCCTGGCTTGCGCCGCGCGATGGTGCAGCGGCTCAACACGCTGGATTACAAGCCCTCGACGCTGAGCCTCTTCATGATCGAGGCCGCCTATTCGCCCGAGGGCGCCCTATGGGCCGACGCGCAGATCGCCCACCTCGACCGCAACCGCAGGACTTTCGACGCGGCCATCGCCGCAATCCCCGGCCTCACCTCGATCCCGCTCGAATCGACCTACCTTGCCTGGGTGGATTTTTCAGGGACCGGGATGAGCCACGCGGAATTCTCGGACCGCGTGCTCAAGCAGGCGAAGATCGCGCCGAGCGACGGGCCGTCCTTCGGACCGGGCGGCGAGACATTCCTGCGCTTCAATCTGGCAAAACCCCACGCCTTCGTGGTGGAGGCCTGCAAGCGGCTCACGGCGGCCTTCAGCGACCTGCAGTAGCCTTAGTCGCCGGCGTCTTCGATGAGCGCCACGGGCGCGTCCTCGGGCAGTTCGAAATCGCGGGCCGGTCTGTCCGCGACCAGAGTGGCGCGCTTGAACTCGTAGCTTTGCACGCCGTCCTCCTCCTCCGACGCGATGATCAGGCAGCGGAAGAGATGGTTCGATCCGTCATGCAGGTCGATGTGCCCCCGCAACCGCGGGCTGCCCGCTTCCATGGCAAAGCCGCTTTTCCAAAGGCGCAGAACGGGCAGTGTCTTGCCGGCCACGTGGACGCGCAGCCGTGACGAGCGTTTCATGCCGTCTATTCGCGCCCTGTCGAGCCCGGCCTGAACTTCCTTCGATAACACCGTTTCCATCGCAACATCCCCACTGACACCTGCCATTCAAATGATGACCCGACCTTATAAAAATCAAGTTACGTTTTCATGTCAAATTGTTACGTCCTGTGCGTTGACGCAAGTCAACTGCGCGGGGCGGGACGTGGGCACCGGACCGCAAAGGCATTATCCTGGACCCCGGATCAAGGAGTGAAGGTCATGGGACTTCTGGTGGACGGCGTCTGGCAAGAGCGATGGTATGACACGGAATCGACCGGAGGTGCCTTCGAACGCAAGGAAGCCTCCTTTCGCAACTGGATCACCGCGGACGGCAGCGCCGGTCCGTCGGGCGAGGGCGGTTTCACGGCGGCAAGCGGGCGCTATCACCTCTACGTGAGCCTGGCCTGCCCCTGGGCGCATCGCACGCTGATCTTCCGCCGCCTGAAGGGCCTCGATGACCACATTTCCGTCTCCGTCGTGCATCCCGACATGCTGGCCGACGGCTGGACTTTCCGCACGGACTTCGAAGGAGCCACGGGCGATACGCTCTACGGTCTGCCCTTCGCGCGCGATATCTATCTCAAGGCCGATCCCGGTTGCACGACCCGGGTGACCGTCCCGATCCTCTGGGACAAGCAGCGTGAAACCATCGTTTCAAACGAGAGTTCGGAGATCATCCGGATGTTCAACTCGGCCTTCGACGCCATCACAGCCAACAACGCCGATTACTGGCCGGAGGCGTTGCGCGAGGCCATCGAACCGGTCAATGCGCGGATCTACGACAGCCTCAACAACGGCGTCTACAAGGCCGGGTTCGCCACCACGCAGAGCGCCTATGACGCGGCTGTAGCACCGCTCTTCGAGACGCTGGACTGGCTGGAGGAGCGGCTGTCGCGGAGCCGGTACCTCATGGGCGAACGCCTGACCGAAGCCGACTGGCGGCTTTTCACGACGCTGGTGCGCTTCGATTCCGTCTATCACCTGCATTTCAAATGCAACCGCAAGCGGATCGTCGATTACCCCAACCTCTGGGCCTATACGCGCGACCTCTATCAAACACCGGGGGTGGCTGAGACGGTCAATCTCGCGCACATCGTGCGCCACTACCACTACAGCCACGAAACCATCAATCCGCACCGGATCATACCGGTCAATCCGGTGCTGGATTTCAGGGCCCCGCATCAGCGGAGCTGACCATCCCCAGGGTATCCCGTCAGGCGGCGCCCGGCGCCGCCACATGCGATCCGTAATGTTCCACCATCGCGGCCAGATCTTCCGGCGGCGTGGCGCTCTGCACGAAGGCGCAGGCATTCTGGGCATGGGAAAAGATCGACCCGTCCGAGAAAAAGGAGGTATTGGTCACGAAGATGACCTGCGCATCGGGCTGCCGGTAGCTGGCATAATCCGCCACGGCGAGTGCCGAGCCGTCCTGCAGTACCAGATCCATGATCAGGATGTCCGTGTCGTTGCTGCCCAGATGGGCGATGGCCTCGGTCTGTCCGGCGGCGCGGGCAACGGTCATGCCGAGGCGCTCCAGATGTCTTTGCCAAATGCCCGCTAATTCCATTTCGCTTTCAACAATCAAAACATTCATAGTAACCCCCATTCCGCAGTCAATTTCGGAATTGTTTCACTCTGCAATACAATTACGCCGCTTCATTCCTTAACAAACCATTAAGAATCCTGTCAAAGGTTTACGGATTTCCTTCACACTTGCGGAACCGGCTGAAATCCGCTTTGTCTTTTGCACAATCGCGCAATATTGCGCTCAATCACCGGAAAACCAAGAGATTGTTGACAGATCAGGTGCGGGATCACGGCGGCGGGCTGGACGCGGCAATCGTTAAATTCGGCGGCGAGCGAATCGGCTGGATCGACCTGTCGACGGGCATCAACCCGCATCCCTATCCGCTTGGACGCCTTGCCCCCGATGTCTGGAATGCCCTGCCGGACAAGGGCGCGGGCGAGAGGTTGCTTGCCGCCGCCCGCCGCTTCTGGCGCGTGCCCGACGCGGCGGATCTGGTCGCCGCACCTGGTGCCTCGGCGCTCATCGCGCAGATCCCCGGGCTTGTGACTGCCGGATCCGCGGTCATCCCGGGGCCAACCTACAACGAACATGCCGCCGCCTTCACCGCGCATGGCTGGCGGGTCAGCGATCAAGGCGATGCCACGGCTCAGGTTGTCGTGCACCCCAACAATCCCGATGGCCGCCTCTGGACACCCGCAACGCTGCCCGCTCCTTCCGCGCGCCTGACAGTGATCGACGAGAGTTTCTGCGACGTGGCACCCGACCGTTCGCTGATCGCGCAGGCCGCGCGGCCCGGCAGCCTCGTGCTCAAGAGTTTCGGCAAGTTCTGGGGCCTTGCCGGGCTGCGGCTGGGCTTCGCCATAGGTGATCCCACGCTGATCGCGACGCTGCGCGACCGCCTCGGTCCCTGGGCGGTGTCGGGACCCGCGCTGGAGCTGGGGGCGCGCGCACTGGGCGATCCTGGCTGGGCCCGGTCCACCCGGATCGCTCTGGCCGAGGACTCGGCGCGGCTCGACGCGGTGATGCGGCGCGCCGGCGCCCGCTGCCTTGGCGGCACCACCCTCTTCCGGCTTTATGAGACGGAAAATGCCCTGGCCTGGCAAGAGCGGCTCGCCCGGCATCAGATCTGGAGCCGGATATTCCCTTACAACCCCCGCTGGCTGCGCCTCGGGCTGCCGCATGCGCTGCACTGGCCGCGTCTCGAAGCCGCCCTGGCATGAGCACTGCCTTGCTTGCGCTCGCGGCCCTTGTGCTCGATGCCGCCTTCGGCGAGCCGCGCTGGCTCTGGTCGCGTCTGCCGCATCCGGCGGTCCTGATGGGCCGGTTGGTCGGGCTGCTCGACCACCGCCTCAACGACGGTCCCGGAAAGCGGGCGCGGGGCGTTCTGGCAGCCCTCATCCTCGTGGGGGTCGGGCTTGCGGTCGGGGTCGCACTCGCCCGCCTCGGTCCCGTGGTGGAAATCGGTGTTGCCGCGATCCTGCTGGCACAGCGCTCTCTGGTGGAACATGTGGCCGCCGTCAACGACGGGCTGCGCCGTTCGCTCGACGCGGGGCGGCAGGCCGTCGCGATGATCGTGAGCCGTGACACCGCCGCAATGAATGAAACCCAGGTCGCCCGCGCCGCCATCGAAAGTGCCTCGGAAAACCTTTCCGACGGGGTGATCGCACCCCTCTTCTGGTTTCTCGTTGCGGGGCTTCCGGGCATGATCACCTACAAGCTCATCAACACCGCCGACAGCATGATCGGCTACCGCACCCCGCGCTACGAAGACTTCGGCTGGGCCGCCGCCCGCCTCGATGACCTGCTGAACCTCATTCCCGCGCGCCTTACGGCCTTGCTGATCGCCCTGCCCACGGGGCGCATCGACCTGCACGGGATCAAGGCGGACGCCGCCCTGCACCGCTCGCCCAACGCCGGCTGGCCCGAGGCCGCGATGTCGCGGGCGCTCGGCGTGGCCCTCGCCGGGCCGCGCTCCTATGATGGGGCCATGCGCGATTTTCCCTGGGTCAACCCGGCCGGCCGGCGCGACCTCGCGGCGGTGGACATTGACACAAGCATCGGCATGCTGTGGAAAGCGTGGGGGCTCGCTGCGGGCCTCGTCGCACTCGTCGCCATTGCCTCGCTCGTCTGACCAGGAGACCCTCATGCGTATCCCAGCTGCCGCCTTCTGTTTCATTCTCGCCGCCTTGCCGCTCTCCGCCGCAACCTGCGGCGGGTCGTTTGCAGGCTTCGTCTCCGAACTCAAGGCGGAAGCCATCGCCAAAGGCCACGCACCTGCCTCGGTCGATCGCTTCTTTTCCGGCGTAAGCCAGACCGGCAGTGTGCTCAAAGCCGACCGCGCGCAGGGCGTGTTCCAGAAACCCTTCATCGATTTTGCCCGCAACCTGATCTCCGACAGCCGCCTCAAGAAAGGGCAGAGCAATGCCCGGAAATACGACGCGGTCTTCGACGAGATCGACCGGCGCTACGGCGTCAGCCGCGGCGTGCTCTTGGCCTTCTGGGCCTTCGAGACGGACTACGGCGGGTTCCAGGGCGATTTCAACACGGTGAACGCGCTGGTGACGCTGGCCCATGATTGCCGCCGGCCGCAGCTTTTCCGCCCGCAGGTCTTCGCGGCACTTGAACTCTATGAACGCGGCGGGCTCGATCCGCGCACCACCACCGGGGCCTGGGCGGGCGAGATCGGCATGGTGCAGATGTTGCCGCGCGACATCCTCGAAAACGGCGTGGATGCCGATGGCGACGGCAAGGTCTCGCTGAAGACCTCCGCGCCCGATGCGCTGATGTCGGGCGCAAAAATGCTGAACTCCCTTGGCTGGCGCGCCGGTGAGCCCTGGTTGCAGGAGGTCACGGTGCCCGCCAATCTCGACTGGTCGCAGACCGGCATCGAGACCCGCAAACCGGTCCGCGACTGGGAGCGCATGGGCGTGCGCGCCCGCAGCGGATCGCTCGACACGAGGCTTAGCGGCGCGCTCATCCTGCCTCAGGGCCACAAGGGGCCCGCCTTTATCGCCTATCCGAATTTCAACGTCTATTTCGAGTGGAATCAGAGCTTTACCTATGTGCTGACCGCCGCCTATTTCGCCAACCGTCTCGAAGGCGCGCCGGTCTTCGACGCAGGTAACCCGGAGCAGGGCCTCTCGGGCAGCCAGATGAAGAGCCTGCAACAGAAGCTTCAGGCGCGCGGTCACAACGTCGGCCAGGTGGACGGGATTCTGGGCGCAAGGACGCGCATCGCCGTGCAGGCGGAGCAGAAACGCCTTGGCCTGCCCGCCGATGCCTGGCCCACGCCCGCACTTCTGTCCAGGCTCTGACGCGCGCGGCGTTTACCACTTTTTCAGAAGCAGAACCCTAGGGTCTCCGCGGAAACGTCATTCAGGTTTCTACATCTTGTGTGACTCTGTCCGGTTTCAGTCCGGCAGGGTCACTCTTTTCCCGCATCGCTCAGCACAGGAAACCTCTCGCCGCGCTCGGTCAGGAGGACGATCCGGTCGCCGTTCTGCACATAGCGGTCGCAGCGGCCCGCGCCATTGCGATAGGTGACGCAGACGGTTCCATCTGCCTCGACACGGTACTGCCCGAAGGCCGAGAGGCCAGAGGCATAGGTGTAGGAATAGGCGCCCCCGTGCGAGTATTTCGAGCGGCCCCGATCGTGAAATTCGAGCGTCCGGCCTTCGGTAAGCGCCCGCACCTGCCCGGCATCCAGCAGCCTGTCGCTCTCGCGCAGAGCCCACTCCTGTGCCGGAAGGACGGTGCCAAAGGCCAGAAGACAGAGCGAAAGGGCAACTCTCATGACGCGAGGCTAGGCGGTTACGACAGCAAATGCATCACACGATCCGGTGACGACCAGCCTTACAGCGTCACGCCACCAGCGTTTCGGCCTTCTTGAGATCGACGGACACAAGCTGGCTCACACCCTGCTCGGCCATGGTCACCCCGAAGAGCCGGTCCATCCGCGCCATCGTCACCGCATGGTGGGTGATGATCAGGAAGCGCGTATCGGTCTGGCGGCACATCTCGTCCAGCAGGTCGCAAAAGCGCGTGACATTGGCGTCATCAAGCGGCGCATCCACCTCGTCGAGCACGCAGATCGGCGCGGGGTTGGCGAGAAAAACCGCGAAGATCAGCGCCATCGCCGTCAGCGTCTGCTCACCACCCGACAAGAGGCTCAGGGTGGAGAGTTTCTTGCCCGGCGGCTGGCACATGATCTCGAGCCCCGCCTCCAGCGGATCGTCGCTTTCCACCATCACCAGATCGGCGTCACCACCGCCGAAGAGATGCTTGAAGAGCATCGAGAAATTCGCATTGACCTGCTCGAAGGCGGTCAGCAGCCGCTCGCGGCCTTCCCGGTTCAGGCTGGCGATGCCGCTGCGCAGGGTCTTGATCGCCTCCTCCAGATCGGCCTTTTCATGGACCAGCGTGTCATGCTCGACCTGCACCTCCTTGGCGTCTTCCTCGGCCCGCAGGTTGACCGCTCCCAGCGCGTCGCGCTGGCGTTTCAAACGGTTCACATCCGCCTCGAGGGCATGAACATCCGGCATTTCCCCGGCGGCCACATCGAGCTGCGCGCGCAACTGGCTCGGTGTCAGCTGGCTCTCGTCCGCGATCCGCTCGGCGGCGAGCGATACGGTTTCACGGGCGGCATCGCTTTTCGCCTCCGCCCGCGCCCGTGCCTCGCGCGCATCGGAGGCCGTCCGCTCCGCTTCACGCTCCGCCGTGGCCGCCTCGCGCAGCGCGGCTTCGGCCTTGGAGAGGCTGTCGGCGGCTTCGGCCTTGCGCGTCTCGGCCGCGGCGATTGCCGTGGCAAGCTCGGCGCGTTTGGCCGCAATCTCCGCCGGTGCCGCCTTCGCCTCGCTCAACTCGGCCTCCGCCGCCGTCTTGCGCTCCACCAACTCGGTACTGCGCTTCTCGGCGGTCTCCAGCCGGTGCCGCCAGCCGCTGACCTCCTTGGTGACTTCCTGCGACCGTTTCAGACGCGCCTCGCCTTCCCGGCGCAACTCGTCATGGGCCGAGCGGCGCGACATCATGGTGATGCGCGCGGCTTCGACCGCCATGCGCACGGTCTCGACCATCTCCCGCGCCTGCGCCAGATCGCCAAGCTCCGCCAGCGCCCGCTCGGCTTCGAGCAGCCGGCGCGCGCGCCCATCGCCTCTTCCTCGTGGCGCGTGACCGCGAGCCCCAGCGATTCGAGCCGCCCCGCGGAGAGGTTGCGCTCCGCCTCCGCCCGGCTCAGCGCACGTCCCGCTTCGGCCACCAGACGGTCCGCCGCGCGCCGCGCCTCGCGGGCCAGCGCATCGGCTTTCGACAGCTCCGCCAATTGCCCGGTCAGCTTTTCGTGCGCCGCGCGTGCGCCGCCGGCCTTCTGCGTGGCTTCCTCCAGCGCCTGTTTCAACTCCTCCAGACGGTTCAACTGCTGCAAGCGCAGGGCCGCCGCCGAGGGTGCATCCTCGGCCCAGGCGCGATAGCCGTCCCAGCGCCAGAGATCGCCCTCGAGCGAGACCAGCCGCTGGCCGGGTTTCAGCGCCGCCTGAAGGCGCGGGCCATCATCGGGGTCCACCAGGCCGATCTGGCTCATCCGCCGGCTCAGCACATCTGGCACGGAGACATGCAGCGTCAGCGGCGTCACGCCTTCCGGCAGCGCCTGCTCGCTCGCATAGGGCGGCAGCACGGCCCAGCCCGAGGGCCCGTCCGCGGCCACCTGCGGCGCGCGCAGATCATCGGCCAGCGCCGCCCCGAGCGCCTTCTCGAACCCATGGCTCACCTGCAACCGGTCGAGGATCTGCCCACCTTCCGCGGTGTCGCGCTCCACCAGCTTGGCCAGGGCGCCCGCTTCGGCCCTGAGCGCATTCATCTGCCCTTCGGTCTCGGAGCGATGCGCACGCGCCTGCGCCTCGCGGGACTGGGCTTCGGCACGGGCTTCCTCGGCCTCCAGAAGCGCCGTTTCCGCCTCCGTAGCCGTCGCAACGGCATCGCTTTCGGCCTTCTCGGCAGTCGCGAAATCGACCCCTGCCTTGTCGAGCGCCGCCTGCGATGCGCTCACCGCAAGCCGCGCCTTCTCGGCTTCGGCCTCGGCGCGGCTCTGCGTCTTGCGGCTGTCCTCGAGAAGCCGCTGCGCCGAGCCATGCCGCGCCGCCAGCCGGGCCATGTCCTCGGTCTGCTGGGACATGTCGTCCTCGCGCGCCTGCAGGACTGCGGCCGCCTCCCGTGCCGCTTCCGCCGCTGCCGCCAACCGGCCCTCGTGACCTTCGGAGGCTTTGGCAAGCTCGCCCGCTTCCCAGTCGAGCCGGGCAATCGTCTCGCCCGCATCGCGGTTGAGCCCGCCCTCGCGCTCGATGTCGCGGGCAAGCTGCGCGATCCGCCCGGCAAGCGTCTCTATGAGGGCGGTGGCCCGTGCCTCCTGCTCGCTCAATGTGTCGCGCTGCACCGCAAGCCGTTGCACCACCGCGGAAGCGATGGCTTCTTCCTCGCGCAGCGCCGGCAAGGCGGCCTCGGCGGTTTCGCGCGCCTTGACCGCACCGCGCACGGCCCCTTCGGCCTGCGCCGCCGCCGTCACCTGGGCGCGCAGCACCTCCTCGGCCTTGGCCCGCGCCTCATCGGCCTCGCGCCAGCGCCGGTAAAGCAACATGCCCTCGGTGTGGCGCAACTCGTTGCCGATCTCGCGGTAGCGCGCCGCCTGACGGGCCTGACGCGCCAGCTGCGCCAGTTGTGCGGCCAGCTGCTCGACAAGGTCATCGACCCGCGCGAGATTGCTCTCCGCACCCTTCAGCTTCAGTTCTGCCTCATGCCGGCGCTGGTAGAGCCCGGAAATGCCCGCCGCTTCCTCGAGGATCCGCCGCCGGTTCTGCGGCTTGGCATTGATCAATTCGGCGATCTGCCCCTGCCGGACCAGCGCCGGGCTATGCGCGCCGGTGGAGGCATCGGCAAAGAGCATCTGCACGTCGCGCGCCCGCACGTCCTTGGTGCCGACCTTGTAGGCCGAGCCCACGTCGCGGGTGATCCGCCGCACGATCTCCAGCGCGTCGCTGTCGTTGAAACCGGCGGGCGCCAGCCGTTCCGAATTGTCGATATGCAGCGCAACTTCGGCAAAATTGCGCGCGGGTCTCGTCGCGGCACCTGCGAAGATCACGTCCTCCATGCCGCCGCCGCGCATCGCCGTGGGGCGGTTCTCGCCCATCACCCAACGCAGCGCCTCGAGCAGGTTCGACTTGCCGCAGCCGTTCGGACCGACCACGCCGGTCAACCCGTCCGCGATGATCAGATCGGTCGGATCGACGAAACTCTTGAAGCCGGTCAGTCTTAATCTGGAAAAGCGCAAGGGGACGGTTCCGATGATTCCCGTGAGGCCTCAGGGTGCGGGTTCCGGGGTCCGCCTGTCAACCGCCACCCACCACAATATGCGGACGGTCGCGCTTTATCCACAAGATATCGGTGGTTCGCCGCCGATTGTCGCCTTTGAAACCGAAAGCGACAAGGCAGCACGACGCCTCCCTTTCAATAGGCGAAAGGCACCGGGTAGCAGTCGAACTCCCGGAACACGGTCCCGAGCCCCTCGCTGACATAGTCCTGCACCAGATCACAGTCGTAGCTGCGTCCCACCACCAGTGGCAGGCTGCCCTCCCCGCAGTCGAGCACCCCGGTCAGAAGTGCTGCATCGCCCAGCACCTGCACCACGGCGCAGCCGCTCACCGCCTGCATCGCGAGTGCTGCGCGAGCTTCGATCGGCCCGAGGCGCGGGGTGTATTCGGCATTGACGCGCATCGCCTCCGCCAGCCGTGGCTTGACGCGCACATCGAAGGTGGACCCCGCCACCGTCACCCGTGTCGCCGTCACGTCGCGAAAATGCGGTCCGGCCCGGTTGCACCCCAGAAGAGATGCCCCGCAAAGGAGCAGCAAAAGAAAGCGCGCGACGATCATGCCGCAGCCTTGGCGCAATGTGGTTAAGGACCGGTTAGCGGGAAATCGATTGCGGGCCACAGTCTCTGGTCATATAATCTGACCAATCAGGAGCATGTATGCCGTTTCGCCCGGTCCGATCCGAAAAACTCTCCGGTGCCGTGGTGCGGCAGATCGAGGAGTTGATCCTGCGCGGCATCCTGCGTCCGGGCGAGCGCCTGCCGCCCGAGCGCGAGCTGGCGGAGCGTCTCGACGTCTCGCGGCCCAGCCTGCGCGACGCGATCAGCCAGTTGCAGGATCACGGGTTGCTCGCCACGCGGGCGGGTGCCGGTGTCTTCGTGGCGGAGGTGCTGGGCTCTGCCTTCTCGCCCGCGCTGGTGGAGCTTTTCGCGCGCCATGACGAGGCCGTCTTCGATTACATCTCGTTCCGGCGCGACATGGAAGGTCTCGCCGCCGAACGTGCCGCACGGCTGGCTTCGGACACCGATCTCAAGGTGATCCAGACCCTCTTCGACAAGATGGAAGCCGCCCATGCCAAGCGCAATCCCGAGGATGAGGCGCAGCTCGACGCGCAGTTCCACATGGCGATCACCGAGGCCAGCCACAACGTGATCATGCTGCACATGATGCGCTCGATGTACGACCTGCTGCGCGAGGGCGTTTTCTACAACCGCCAGATGATCTTCCGCCAGCGCCAGACCCGCAGCGTGCTGCTGGACCAGCACCGGGCGATCAACGCCGCCCTGCAGTCCCGCGACCCGCAAGGCGCGCGCGAGGCCGTGTCGCTGCACCTCGATTTCGTCGAAGCCGCCCTGCGCGATCAGGTCCGCGCGGCGCGCAATGAGGAGGTCGCCCGCCAGCGTCTCGACCATGAGGCAGGCACGGTCTGACCGCGCTCAGCAGGCCGCGTGGACGAAGGGACCGCCTGCCTCCAGCCAATGCCGCAGCGCCTCTTCCGGAACACATTCCGCCATGCGCACGTCATATGCCGCAAGCTGCGCCGCGCTGAACTGGCCCTGCCATTTCCCGGTCCCGCCCCGGTCGAAGAAGGCGGCGTCAGCGTCCCAGAATCCGGTATCGGCCAGCGGCACATAGTCCGATGCCCTGGCCTTCATCGCGCCGAAGGCGGTGGCTTCGACCACGCGGGTGAGCGCGGCCTCCGAGGCCGGGATGTCAAGCGCCTGCGCAAGATGCGCCACTGCCCCCGCATGATCCGCGATCATGTCGGCATAATGCAGCACCGTCAGCTGCGGCAGGCGTCGCAGGGCGACCGTGTGCCGATAATGCGCCACCAGCAGCGCAAGCGTATCCTCATCCACCGCGTCGGGTTGGAAGACGGCGTTCAGATAGTCGGGAAAGCTCTCCTCCATGGGCCGCCGCATCGGGTGATCGGGCCGGGCCTTCATGTTCATGCCGTGCTGCCGCAGCGACAGGTAGACATCGAGCGGATGGCGGTAGACAGCGACCACATGCACGCCCTTCCCAGACCGGAAAGCCGTCGGCGGGGGTATGCGTCTTGATCACCCGCCGGCCCGGCTGCGCCTCGAGCCCATCGGCGATCTCTGCCGCATCGCCCGTGTCCATGTCGATCCAGGGCGAGATCACCGGCACCGGCGCGGGCAGGCCTTGCCCGCCGTGAAGCAGGTTCGCGATGATCGCTTGCGTCCAGGTGGTGCCGCATTTCGAGGGCGTGCAGACGATGATGTCACCCTGACGCGGCTTGAACCCCGCCCACCTGCCGGCATCGGTGAAGGCACCCCGGTAGGTGACAGCGGCGGGTTTCAGTTCTTTGGCTGGTGTCATCATGCGCGGGCTTTCTGATGTGATCGGGCGAGCATCCGTTCCGGTCCGGTCGCGATGCATTGATCAAACGAAAAAGCCCGATCATTGCTGACCGGGCCAATCACTCTGTCATTCGCCAAAAGCATTGCCGCTCAGTGCAGCTTCGCTTCCACATCCGCGATGGCGCTGTCGATCAGGCTGTTGCCCTCGGCGGCACTCATCTGCTTGGCGATCAACTCGCGCGCTGCGGCAATGGCGATCACCACCGACTGGTCGCGCACTTCCTTGATGGCGGCGGCCTGCGCGTTGGCGATCTGCTCCTCCGCGGCGGCCATCCGGCGCTTCAGCGAGACCTCCAGATCGGCACGTGCCTGATCGGCGGCGAGACGCGCCTCCTCCTTGGCATGGGCCACGATCCGGTCAGCCTGATCCTTGACCTCACGCTGCTTGCGCTCGTAGCCCGCCAGCAATGTCTGGGCTTCCTCGCGCAGCGATTTGGCCTCGTCGAGTTCCGACTTGATGCCTGCGGCGCGCTTGTCGAGCATGCCCCCCAGCAGACCCGGGACCTTGAAATAGAAGAGCACGGCAATGAAGAGCACGAAAGCGAGGAACACCACGAAGTCGGTGTTGCTCAGCGACAAGCCTCCGCCCGCAGCCCAGGCCGGGCTCGCGGCGAGCAGGGAGACGAAGGTCAATGGGGTGAGTGTGCGCATCGGGCTCATCCTTTCAACCGGGCGTCGACCGCCGCCTTGACGGCTTTGGCATCGGTCTTGCCGCCCATCGCCGCCACGATTTCCTTGGCCGTATCGGTGGCCACTTCACGCACCGCGTCGAGCGCGCCTGCGCGGATCTCCGCGATGGCTTTCTCGGACTCGGCGCTCTTGGCGGAGATTTCCTTGTCCGCCTTGGCGATGGCGACATCGAGATCCTTCTGGATGTCGGCCTTGGCCTCGGCCACGATCCGCTGCGCTTCCGCGCGGGCATCGATCAGCGCCTTGTCATAGGCGGCCTCGGCATGCTGCGCCTTGACCTTCAGATCCTCGGCGGCGGCGATATCATTCGTTATGGTGCCCTGACGTTCCGCCAGCACGGCAGCGATCCGCGGCAAGGCGACGCGCGACAGCACGAGGTAGATCACGACGAGCGTGATCACCAGCCAGAAGATCTGGTTGCCCCACCAGTCAAAGCAGAGCTGCGGCATCCCGATGGCAGAGCCATCCGGGCCAACGCATGTCCCGGCCATTTCGACGTCGATTGGTTCTGTTGCCATCTTGGCTTCTCCTGGGAAACGGATCGTTACACCGGGCGGCACCTCGGAGAGGGCCGCCCGACCGTAAGGAAAGTCGTCTCTGAGGTCTTAGACGGCGAACATCAGCAGCAGGGCGACGAGGAATGCGAAGATCCCCAGCGCTTCCGCGAAAGCGATACCGATGAAAAGGGTTGCCGTCTGGCTGGCTGCTGCCGAGGGGTTGCGCAGGGCGCCGGCAAGGTAGTTGCCTGCCACGTTGCCCACCCCGATGGCGGCGGCGCCAGAACCGATTGCTGCCAGACCTGCGCCGATATGTGCGAGTTCGCCTTCCATGTGAATTCTCCTTACGATTGGAAGTTGAGATTGGATACGGACGGGATCGCCCGAATTAGTGATGCGGATGCAATGCGTCCTTGAGATAGACGCATGTCAGAATGGTGAAGACATAGGCCTGGATGAAGGACACGAGGACCTCCAGACCATACATCGCCGTGATGCCGAGGATGGCGATCGGGCTGACGGCCGCCAGGGCCGCGAAACCTGCGAAAACCTTGATCACCGCGTGGCCCGCCATGACGTTGCCGGCAAGACGGATGGAGTGGCTCACCGGGCGCACGAAATAGGAAATCAGTTCGATGATCGCGAGGATGGGTCGCAGCGCGAGGGGCGCGGAGGACACCCAGAAGAGACCAAGGAAGGCCGTGCCGTTCTTGACGAACCCCAGAATGGTCACTGTCAGGAACACCGCCATCGCGAGCACCACCGTGACCGCGAAATGCGAGGTGGGCGTGAAGGCCGTGGGGATCAGGCCGAGGAAGTTGGCGCAGACGATGAACATGAAAAGCGTCATGATGTAGGGGAAGTACTTGAGCCCTTCCTTGCCGCAGATGTCCTCGACCATCTTGTAGATGAACCCGTAGGCCAGCTCGGCCACCGATTGCGAGCGTGACGGCACGATGCCGCGCTTGGACGAGCCCACGACCAGCAGCAGGATGACGGCGACGATCGCCAGCCCCATCCAGAGCGCCGCGTTGGTCGGCGTGTACCATGTCACATCTCCGCCGAAGAGCGGCTTGACGATGAACTGGTCCATCGGGTGGAACACCAGTCCGCCTTCTTCTCCGCCGTGTGCTTCTGTTGCCATTTCAGGCTCCCTCGTCTCGCTCATCGGCCGTGGCGGCCATCTTCTTTTCCTGGATTTCCCTGGCGGAGCGGAGCATCGTCTTCACCCCCGCCGCAAGGCCCAGCATCGTAAAGAGCACCATGAATATGGGCAGCGTTCCGAACAGAACGTCGAGCCCGTATCCGATGCCGAAACCGATCCCCAGACCGGCCACCAGCTCGATCACCATGCGCCAGGCCAGCTGCGCCTGCGAATAGTGCTCGTCACTTCGGGGCCCCGGCTCCTGCGCCTTCTTCGCCGCCGCGATCTTGGCCTCGAGCTGCTGCAAGCGCTGCTGTTGGTCGGGATCAGTCACGGTGAAACGCCCCTTGGATTGTTGCCCTGTTGCTAGAGCGCAGGGCGGCGTGAGTCAACCGCTCCCGACGGCGCATCAAAGAGCAATCAAGTGCATGAAAAAATTGAGAAATAATATCCAGGCCGGATGCCCGACACCCTGTCGCAGCAACCGTGGGCCTTGAATCCGGAGGTTTGGCATATTCAACCATCTGGTTGACGATCATGCGGGATCGGCGCATCAGTTGCCCATGTCGCCCACGCTCGATCAGGTCTTTGCCGCCCTTGCCGACCCGACCCGCCGGTCGATCCTGACCATGCTGCTGGAAGACGACATGGCGGTCACCGATGTGGCCGAGCCGTTCGAGATGTCGCTCGCGGCGATCTCCAAGCACCTCACTGTCCTGACCGCGGCAGGGCTGATCAGTCAGGAGAAACGCGGGCGGGTGAAATGGTGCAAGCTGGAGCCCGATGCGCTCAAGGCAGCCTCGGTCTGGATGCAGGGCTTCGGTCAGTTCGAACCGGTGAACCTCGACGCCTTCGAGAGGTTCCTGGCGCTCGAACTGCCCGACACGGCGCCCCCTGGTGCGCTCGACGGGGACTAGAACGCCAGGTTGATGACAGCCATGACGACGACGACAAGCCCGATCAGATAAATGATGTTCCGCACGATGTCTCTCCTCTGCGTGGTGACGCGGGTTCAACTCGACGTGCGGGCTTTTTGTTCCACCGGCCTTGCCGCATCGTCACGCAGCAAAAGCAGCAGCGCGATCACCGTGAGCCCGACGCCCGCCAGCACCATCGGCCCCGGCAGCCCCTTGCCCAGTGCGTATTGCCAGCAGATCACCCAGGAGGGCGTGAGGTAGGTATAGGCCATGACCTTCGCCGACGGCAGGTGCAGCGTCGCGAACTGCAACAGCACGAAGGTCGCGGCGGAGGCGAAAAAGGCGATGTAGACCAGCGTGATCCAGACGATCCCCGGCAACGCCCGCCAGTCGGTCGCCATGATGTCGCGCCAGCCGTAGACCGTGATCAGCAGCGCCCCCGCCACCAGCATCCCGAAAGTGAAAACCACCGCAGGCTCGCCCCGGTTCAGCTTGCGCACCATCGGCGTATAGAGCGCATGGGCGACGCAGCCCACGAAATAGATCAGCTCCCCGCGCCCGATCTCGAAGGCCCGGAAGGCGGCCCAATCGGCGCGGAAGATCACCCAGAGCGCGCCAACGGCCCCGATCGCCAGCGCCAGCGCCATCCGCCCCGTCATCCGCTGGCGCAGCAAAAGCCAGCCAAAGCCGCCCGCGATGATCGGGGTCAGGGTGAAGACCGCCGCGGCACTCACCGGCGGCGCGGTCTTCAGCCCTTCGAACATCAGCACGAAATAGATACCGAAAAGCCCTCCCAGCAGGGCGTAGCGCCAGGGCGCATGGAACGCCGCGCGCGGCAGCCCCCTGGTGGCCAGCGCCGCGGCGCCAATGACGACGCCCGCCAGCCAGAACCGCGCGGCATTGAGGGCCGCGGGCGCAATCTCGTTGGCCGCCATCGACCCCAGCGCGAAGGACCCCGCCACCAGCGCCGAGAAGCAGAGCATCGCCAGATGCCCCCGCGCCCCCGGCGTCATCTGCCCCAGTCCTTCGCCCGGTCCTTGAGAAAACTGAGGAAGGTCTGCACCTTGGTCGTGCGGTGCAGATCGACATGGGTCACCAGCCAGAGCGGCCCGGACCATTCGTCCTGATGCTCGAAGACCTCGACGAGATCGGGATCGATGCGCGCCTCCAGCACCGGCAGGAAACCGATGCCGGCACCTGCCGAAATCGCCGCCTGCAAGGCGCGAGTGTCGGAACTGCGGAAGGTCAGCGCCGAGAGCGGCACCGTCCGACGCAGCCATTTCTCGAAGGGCGCGCGGCTCTCCTCGCTGTCGTGGCCCACGAAACGATGCGCCTTGAACTCGGCGAGGGTGGCGGGTGCGCCGTGCCTCTCCACATAGGCGCGGCTGGCGAAAAGCCCCACGCGCAATTCCTCGAACTGCTGGACGACGTTATCGGGCTGGTCGGGTACCGAGCCTGCGCGGATCGCCACATGCGCCTCGCCGTATTCGAGCCGGAAGAGCCGCTCGCCGATCAGGTAGCGCACCACAACCTCGGGGTACTCTGCCTGGAAATCGGCGAGGATCGGCGCCATCCGCGGCGCGATGTCAATCAGCGAGGTCACCACCAACTCGCCCGAAACGTCGTTGCCGCGCCCCTTGATCCTGCCGGCAAGCTGGTGGAACTGGTCATCCGTGGCCTGCGCCACGCGGAGCAGGTCCTGCCCGGCTTCGGTGGCAGTATAGCCGCGCGCATGCCGCTGGAAAAGCTTCACGCCGAGCCGGCCCTCCAGCGCATCGATATGGCGGATGACGGTCGCATGATGCACGCCCAGCACGTCCGCCGCGCCGCTTACCGTGCCCATCCGCGCCACCTGGAAGGCGGTCTTCACTTCGTCCCAACTGTCCAAGGATCACCCCGCCCAAGCTGTGCGCCACATCACAATGAGCGTCATTCTGGATAATACCGTTCGATTTTGCAAATGCGGAATCACGCGCCGCTTTGGCAAGGAACCACAGGCTAATATGTGCGTATGTGAACGGATACCTGTTCGATTTCCGGCCTATGTTCGCCAGAGCGAAGACATATCTACGAAAGGCAAGACAATTCCCCCTCCAGCAAGGACCCATGACAATGACCCAGACCATTCTCCAGATCGACACGTCCGCCCGGGTTCAGGGCTCGACCTCGCGCCAGCTTTCCACGCGGATCGCCGCCAAACTGGGCGGCAAGATCACCCGCCGCGATCTCAACGCAGGCGTCCCGCAGATCGACGAGACCTGGATCGCTGCGAATTTCACGCCCGCCGACCAGCGCACCGAGGCGCAGACCGCCGCCCTTGCGCTGTCCGACAGTCTGATAGCTGAGATCATGGAGGCGGACGTGCTGGTGATCGGGGTGCCGGTCTACAACTTCGGCGTGCCCGCCGCGCTCAAGGCCTGGATCGACCAGATCGCCCGTACAGGCGTCACCTTCAAGTACGCCGAGACCGGCCCCAAGGGGCTCTTGAGCGGCAAGCGCGCGATCCTCGCCGTGGCCTCCGGCGGCACGAAGAGTCGGCTCGGAGATCGACTTCGCCACCGGCTACATGCGCCACATTCTCGGCTTCATCGGCATCACCGATGTCGAGATCATCGCCGCCGACGCCCTGATGGCCGATGCCGACGCGGCCCTCGCCAAGGCCAACGCCGCGATCGACGCGCTCGCTGCCTGACCGG
Organism: uncultured Alphaproteobacteria bacterium; assembly: GCA_963715055.1. Taxonomy (GTDB): domain Bacteria; phylum Pseudomonadota; class Alphaproteobacteria; order Rhodobacterales; family Rhodobacteraceae; genus CAVQRB01. Next base: position 337,844 of record CAVQRB010000002.1, read on the forward strand.
CGCTCCGGGGCAGGCCTCAGCACCTGCCCCTTTTTTCTGGCGTCACCGGGTTGCTTGTGGTCCGATTGGACGGAGACGCTTCCGGAGCCCGCCATGACATCGCTTGCCCTGCGCCGCGCCACGCCTGAGGATGCCGATTTCGTGCTCGATATGAGCGAGATCGCCGGCCATGGGTTCCTGCCGCACTACTTCCGCCAGTCCCTGCCCGAAGGCGAAGACCTGCGCGCCTACATGCTGCGCCGGGTGTGTGATCGCGACAGCAAGATGTCCTACGCGAAGTGCTGGATTGCCGAACTGGACGGCAGCGCCGTCGGCATGGTCAACCTCGACGCCATCCCCGACCCGGCCCCTGCGCCGAACCCCGACCTGCCGGCGATGTTCCAGCCATTAGCGGAGCTTGAAGCCTCTGCACCCGGCACCGCCGTGATCGAATTTCTGGCGACCCTGCCCGCCGCGCGCGGGCGCGGCGTCGGGCGGGCGCTGCTGGACAAGGCCCATGAACAACGCGGCCCGAAGGGTCTCGCCCTTGTGGTCTCGGACAACAACACAGCGGCTCGCGGGCTCTACAGGTCGGCCGGTTTCAAGGAGATCGACCGCCGCGCGATCGTCACCCAGGGCTGGCAAACCACCGGCACCGAGTGGATCCTGATGACGAAAGCCTGACCCCGAGGCCGCGCCGCAGACCTGCCGAAGCGGTCGCGCGCGATCACGCCTCCGCGGGTTTGCGCCCCGACACCACCTGAAGCGGCACCGCCCGCGACAGCGTATGTCCGACGGGAGAACTGGCGAGCACCTTGTCGTGCAGCGCCTGCAACGCCTCCGGTGTCGCATCGGAGTCGATATCGACATGTACCTTTATGCCGGAAAAACCGGCATGCCCGTCCTTCAACCCAAGAAAGACATGCAGATCGAGATCGCCCTCGACCACAAGCGTCATGTCCCGGATCTCGATGCCCGCGGCAGTGGCGTTGGCGGCAAAACCGACCGCGAGGCAGTTGCCCAGCGCGCCGAGCACCTGCTCGACGGGGTTGGGCGCGGTATTTGTGCCCCCAAGCGGCTTGGGCTCATCCGACGGCACAGGGTCGAAAGACCGGATCTTCGTCTCCGAGCGGAACCCGCCTTTCCACGAAACCTCGGCGGCCCATCTGGAGGCGGCCAGATCGGGCGTCTCAAGGATTTTCCGGGCGAGGTCGGACACCATCCCGATGTCGACATCGTTCAGCCTTTTCGTCGCGGTATCCGCCATCGGCCTGCCCCCCACCTGCGCGCCTGTCGCGGGGATATTAGCACCTCAACGCCCCTCTGTCATTCGAGGAGCGGCTGCCTGCCGATGCGCCGCCTTGGCGCCCGGATCCGCCGCACAAACCGTCCACCGGCTCAACGCACCGAACAACAACGCGACACAGCCCTTTTGACAGGCCCCGCCGCTGGGTTAAAAGACACGTGCCATGATCATTTCCAGCGATACGCCGACCCGGCTCACCCTGATCCATCGCCCCGTCGCCCTCCTCGCGGCGCTGATGGCCGCGGCCGGGCTGCTGGTCTTTCTGGCTGGCTACAATCTCCATCTGGGCAACTCCGGCAGAGCGCTCTTGATCCTTTTGCTGATCCTTGCCCTGCTCGGGCCCTGCCTGTGGTTCGGCATGGAACGGGTGCAGGTCAGTTTCGACGCCACCGCCGGAACCTGCACCATTGATATCCGCCGCCTGACCGGCAGCACCGTCGAGACCCTGCCGCTCGCGGACATCGCCAAGGCCATGGTGCAGACCCACAAGGGCCAGAGCGACAGCAACGACGCCCATCGCGTGGCCCTCGTGCTGGGAGAGAACCGGACGGAGAACCGCCGCCCGCTCACCACGGGCTACAGCACCGGCCCCGGCGCCGCCCGTGCCGTGGACCGCATCAATGACTGGCTGAAGGCGCAGCGGGGGTCCGCGCGTGCTTGACTCCACAGGCAGTCGGGCCTAAACGGGCGCAAATTCCCGGAAGCACCTGCCTTCCGGTCCCGGCACAGGTCGGGATCGACCTCCGTCAGCGCGTTGCGCCCACGGGGGCCTTGTTGTTTTGAATGACCCGGCACGGGGCATTTGTGAAATTGTCGCGGAGCCCTTACCTCAAGGGCATCCTGCAACCGAAACCGAAGGGGGCAAGACGCCCATGTTTGAAAACCTCAGCGAACGCCTCTCCGGCGTCTTCGACCGTCTGACCAAGCAAGGCGCGCTCTCCGAGGAGGACGTGGCCACGGCGCTCCGCGAAGTGCGCGTGGCGCTGCTGGAGGCGGACGTCTCGCTGCCCGTGGCGCGCGATTTCGTCAAGGCGGTGCAGGAGAAGGCCACCGGGCAGGCGGTCACCAAATCCGTCACGCCGGGCCAGCAGGTCGTCAAGATCGTGCACGACACGCTCAAGGACGTGCTGCGCGGCGAGGGTGAACCGGGATATCTGAAGATCGACAACCCGCCCGCGCCGATCCTCATGGTCGGCCTGCAGGGCGGCGGCAAGACCACCACCACCGCCAAACTCGCCAAACGCCTGAAGGAACGCGACGGCAAGCGCGTGCTGATGGCCTCGCTCGACGTCAACCGCCCCGCCGCCATGGAACAGCTCGCGATCCTCGGGCTCCAGATCGGCGTCGACACCCTGCCGATCGTGAAGGGCGAAACCCCCGTCGCCATCGCCAAACGCGCCAAGACCCAGGCGGGCTTGGGCGGCTATGACGTCTATATGCTCGACACCGCCGGACGCCTCTCCATCGACGAGGAGCTGATGCAACAGGTCGCCGCCGTGCGCGATGTGGCCAACCCGCGCGAAACCCTGCTGGTGGTCGACGGTCTCACCGGTCAGGACGCGGTGCACACGGCGCAGAACTTCGACGACCGCATCGGCATCTCCGGCGTGGTGCTGACCCGGATGGACGGCGACGGACGCGGCGGGGCGGCGCTCTCGATGCGCGCGGTGACCGGCAAGCCGATCAAGTTCGTGGGCTTGGGCGAGAAGATGGACGCGCTCGAAACCTTCGAACCCGACCGGATCGCGGGCCGCATCCTCGGCATGGGCGACATCGTGGCGCTTGTGGAAAAGGCGCAGGAGACGCTCGAGCTCGAGCAGTCCGAGAAGATGATGAAGCGCATGATGAAGGGTCAGTTCACCATGAACGACCTTCGGATGCAGCTCGAACAGATGCTCAAGATGGGCGGTATGCAGGGCATGATGAACATGATGCCGGGCATGGGCAAGATGGCCAAGCAGATCGAGGACGCAGGCTTCGACGACAGCATCCTCAAGCGCCAGATCGCGCTGATCCAGTCGATGACCAAGAAGGAACGCGCCAATCCGCAGATCCTGCAGGCCAGCCGCAAGAAGCGCATCGCGGCAGGCGCGGGCCTCGAGGTGTCTGAGCTCAACAAGCTCATGAAGATGCACCGCCAGACCGGCGACATGATGAAGAAGATGGGCAAGATGGGCAAAGGCGGCATGATGAAACAGGCCATGAAGGCGATGTTCGGCAAGGGCGGCCCAAGCCCCGAGGACATGGCCGCCGGCATGGACCCCAAGGCGCTGGAGGCGGCCGCCAAGCAGATGGGCGGACGGATGCCGGGCATGGGCGGTGGCATGGGGCTTCCCCCGGGCCTCTCCGGGTTCGGCAAGAAGAAGTGAACACCGCGCTGACATACGCGCCCCGTCTGGAAACGGAACGGCTGATCCTGCGCGGACCGGACCGCGCGGACCTTGCGCCCTTCACGGCCTTCCTGACCGAAAGCCCGCGCATGAAGGCGCAGGGCGAAGAGGCCACCGCCTCCGGGGCATGGTATGCCTTCATGACAGGCATCGGGCATTGGCACTGGCACGGCTTCGGCTTCTTCACCGTGACGTTGAAGGACAAGGCTGCGACCGCGGTCGGACGGGCCGGCATTCTCAAGCACGTTGATTGGCCGCAGCAGGAACTGGCCTGGCACCTTTTCGATGGCGCCGAAGGCAAGGGTTTTGCCACCGAAGCCGCAGGTGCCGTGCGCGACTGGGCGCGCGACAGCCTCGGCCTCGACCGCCTCGTCAGCTACATCCACCGCGACAACCTCAAGTCCCGGCGCGTTGCGGAGCGTCTGGGCGCCACAACGCAAGGCGCAGCACCCTCTCATGAACCCGAGGCGGAGATCTGGCATCACCCGGCGGTGCCGGCATGACAGCCCATCTCGCCGATACCCCTGTTCTGGAGACCGAGCGCCTGATCCTGCGCGCCCCGGTCCTCGCGGATTATCCGGCCATCGAGGCATTCATCTGCTCGGAGCGGGCAAGCTACGTCCTCGCCGAGCCGGGCACGCCGCGCGTCGCCTGGCGGGTGCTGGCGCATATGACCGGCATGTGGGCGCTGCGCGGCTTCGGTCTTTTCGTCTTCTGCGACAAGGCAACGGGCGACCCACTCGGCACCGCCGGGCCCTGGTACCCGATGGGCTGGCCCGAAAAGGAAATCGGCTGGTCGGTGTGGTCGGCGGAAGCCGAAGGCAAGGGATGGGCCCATGAGGCCGCCTCGGCCGCCCGCGCCCATGCCTTCGACGTACTGGGATGGACCACTGCCGTCAGCTACATCGACCCGGAGAACGCCCGGTCGATCGCGCTCGCCGAACGCCTCGGCTGCGTGCTCGACACGGAGGCGCAAGGCCCCGATGACGGCGGCCCGCCCGTCCTCGTCTACCGGCACGAGCGGGACGCATGAACATGCGCTGCACCCAATCCCCCACCGGGCGCCCGGCCAAGCGGGCGCAGGCACTGCGCCGCGCGATCCCCCGGATCGAGACCGAGCGGCTCACCCTGCGCGCCGCGACGCTCGCCGATTTCCCCGACTGGGTCCGCCTGCTGGTGCCGGATAACGAAGGCTTCATGGGCGGCCCGCACAGCGAGGAAGAAGCCTGGGAGGCCTTCTGCGTCTATGTCGCCGGATGGCTCCTGCATGGCCACGGGCTCTGGGCCGTGACGCGCAAGCACGATGACGCGACCCTCGGCTTCGTGCTCGTCGGCCTCGAATGGGGCGACGCGGAGCCGGAGCTTGGCTGGATGGTGCTGACGGACGCCCGCGGCCAGGGCTATGCCACTGAAGCCGCGCGCGCCGCGCGCGACTGGGCGCTCAGCGATGGTGGCCTCGACACGCTCGTCAGCTACGTGCACCCGGAAAATGCCCGCTCCATCGCTCTGGCAGAACGCCTCGGCGCCGTGTCGGACGCGCACAATCCGCATCCGGTCGAAGGCGCGCTTGCCTTCCGTCACGGGCCGGCCGCATGACCAGCACCACGCTTCATATTCCCACGCTGCGCACGGCGCATTTCGTGATGCGGGCACCGAAGGCTTCGGACCTGCCTGCCTACGATGCCTTCCGCACGTCCGAGCGCGCGCGCGGCGTCGGCGGCCCCTACCCGACATCGCAAAGCCACGACAAGCTCTGCAGCCTCATCGGCCACTGGCTGATCGAGGGTTACGGGCGCTGGATCGTCGCGGATCAGGACGACAACCCGCTGGGCGTCGTCGGCCTGATGACCGCACCGGACTGGCCGGAACCCGAGATCGGCTGGAGCGTTTTCGGCGGCTCCGAAGGTAAGGGCGTGGCCTTCGAGGCCGCGGTGGAAAGCCGCCGCTACGCCTATGAGGTGCTGGGCTGGCCCACCGTGATCAGCTGCGTCATGCCCGACAACAGCCGCAGCCGTGCCTTGGCCGAGCGCCTCGGCGCCACCTACGAGCGCACGCACGGGCACGCGGAACTCGGCCCGCTCGAGATCTGGCGCCACCTGCCGCCGGAGGCACTGTCATGAACGTCACCATCCCCGTGATCGAGACCAAACGCCTGATCCTGCGCGGCCCCGAGCCCGAGGATTATCCGGATTTCAAATCGACCTTCACCAGCTACCGCGCGCGTTTCATGGGCGGTCCGCTGAATGCCTATGAGGCCTGGATGCTCTATGCCGCCGAGATCGGCCACTGGCAGATCCGCGGCTATCGGCATGTGGATGATTCACGACAAGCTGACCGACGAGACCTACGGCATGGCCGGCGGCTGGAAGCCCGCGAAATGGCCCGAGGCGGAGATCGCCTGGATCATCTGGCCGGACAAGAACGGCAAGGGCTATGCGCTGGAGGCCACCCATGCGGTGCGCAAGTATTTCTACACCAAGGGCGGCTGGGACGGGGCGGTCAGCTACATCGACCCGATGAACCTCGACAGCATCCGGCTCGCCGAACGGCTGGGCGCGAAGAAGGACCACGACGCGCCCACCATCGACGGCTCCGACGCCGTTTATCGCCACCCCTCGCCCCGCGCGCTCGAGGGCTCGCAACTGGCGCATGGGATCGAGATGGAGATCAGCCACTACACCGATCCGATGTTCAAACCGAAAGGCTGGGCCCTTGACTGACCTGACCATGAATTGCGCGATGCCGCGCTGCGGCGGTGTACGCCCGGTGTACAGGGGGTGTACGGGTGTCACCCCCCCGGCGAACCGCTTTGGAGACCTCGCATGACCGATGCCGTGACCCGCGCCGCGGAAGTGCTGAAAGAGCACCGCGCCTCCATCGACCGTCTCGACGCGATCCTCGTCTATACGCTCGGCGAGCGCTTCAAGCACACCCAGGCCGTGGGGAAACTCAAGGCCGAACACGACCTTCCCCCGTCAGATCCCGCGCGCGAAGCCGCGCAGATCCGGCGGCTCGAAGATTTGGCGAAAGAGGCTGATCTCGATCCCGAATTCGCCAAGAAGTTCCTGAACTTCATCATCGCCGAAGTCATTCGGCATCACCAGCAACACCAATCGTAACACCCGGGCGAATGCCCGGATACCAAAGCCAGATCAAGGAGATATACCCATGGCCATGAAAATTCGTCTCGCCCGCGGCGGTTCCAAGAAGCGCCCGCATTACGCCATCGTCGCCGCCGACAGCCGCATGCCCCGCGACGGCCGCTTCATCGAGAAACTGGGCGTCTACAACCCGCTCTTGGCCAAGGACAGCGAAGACCGCGTGAAGATGGACGCAGAGCGCGTCGCCTATTGGCTGGGCCATGGCGCACAGCCCACCGATCGCGTCGCCCGCCTGCTCGAAGCCGCTGGTATCAAGGAGAAAACCGAGCGCAACAACCCCAAGAAGGGCGCGCCCGGCAAGAAGGCCAAGGAGCTTCTGGAGAAGAAGGCCGCCAAGGAAGCTGCCGCTGCCGAAGCCGCAGCAGCGCCTGCCGAGGCCCCTGCCGAAGAAGCCTCGGCCGAGTAATCAGGCGCAGGTTGCCTGCCGGTCGAAAGGCTGGACAAGACAGGCGCTGCGCCCTTTGATGGGTGCAGCGCCTTTTTCGTGACCCAAGCCCGGACCCGCCATGTTCAGACCGATCCGCACGTTGCTTCTGATCGTCGCGGCCTTTTACGCCGGGAAGTTTCTCGAGATGTCGAAATATGCGGATCTGTGCCGGGATCGCGGCGGTGCTCTTTCGGAAGGGCTTTGTCTCGGAGTTGAAGAATGAGTGATGACAAGGTCTGTGTCGGTGCGCTGGCGGGCTCTTATGGCGTGCGCGGCGAGTTGCGCGTGAAAAGCTTCTGCGCCATTGCCGAAGACATCGAGAAATACAGCCCCCTTTCCGATGAAAGCGGCGCGCGACAGTTCCACCTCGCCTTGATCCGGCCGATCAAGAACGGCTTTGTCGCGCGCGTCTCCGAGGTTGCCACCAAGGAGGAAGCGGATGCCCTGAAAGGCGTGCAGCTTTTCGCCGCGCGCGACCAGCTGCCCTCGCTGCCCGACGACGAATACTACCACGCCGACCTGATCGGGCTTGCGGTTCTGGATACCGGCGGCGCCCCCCTCGGCGTCGTGAAATCCGTTCAGGATCACGGCGCGGGCGATCTGCTGGAAGTGCAACGCCCCGGCTCCTCCGAAACGGTGCTGCTTCCCTTCACGCTGGCTGCCGTGCCGACAGTCGATCTGGCGGCCGGCCGGATCATCGCCGACCCACCCGACGGGCTTTTCTGACGTGAGCGACACGCCCAAATCCCACGGCCGCAAGAGCATCCGCCCGACCCTGAAACCCCGCGCCCTGATGGATCCGGGCGAGGAACTGGCAGGGGTCTGGCAGGCGCGGGTCATCACCCTTTTTCCGGATGCCTTTCCGGGCGTGCTCGGCCTGTCGCTGACCGGCAAGGCCCTCAACGAAGGACGATGGCAGCTGCACACCCATGACCTGCGGGAATTCGGCATCGGTCGCCACCGCAACGTCGATGACACGCCCGCGGGCGGCGGGGCCGGCATGGTCCTGCGCGCCGATGTGGTGGGGCCGGCCATCGAGGCCGCGCAAGCCTATGCGCGCGGCCGCTGGCCGATCCTCTACATGTCTCCGCGCGGCCGTCCCTTCGACCAGGCGATGGCCCGCGACCTCGCAGGCTGCGAAGGTGTCACGCTCCTCTGTGGAAGGTTCGAGGGGGTGGATGAACGGGTCCTGGAGCATTTCGGCGTCACCGAAGTCTCGCTCGGCGATTTCGTGATGACCGGCGGGGAGATTGCCGCGCAGGCGCTGATCGACGCCTCCGTTCGGCTTTTGCCCGGAGTTCTCGGCAATGCCGAGAGCACGCTGGAGGAAAGCCATTCCAACGGGCTGCTCGAGCATCCGCAGTACACCCGCCCCGCCACATGGGAAGGCCGGGAGATCCCCGGGATTCTGACCTCCGGCAACCACGCGGAAATCGACAGGTGGCGCCGTCGGGCATCCGAAGAGTTGACGCGTGCACGGCGGCCCGATCTCTGGGCGAAGCGCGACGGGTAAGGCCCGCGGCCATGCAAGCCACCCGGCGAATTCGCCTGAAAGTTGTCACATTTCACTAAGGATTTGACTAAGATTCGCCGGAATTCCTGAGCAGGTTAACGATAGGGATGAACTCTGGATGACAACCTATGCTCAAGCTGCTCAATCCATTTGCCGACAAAAAGCCCACCGTAAAGGAAGATCTCCTGCCGGGAGCGAACTATTCCCGCTTCGCGCCTCGACATGTGCGGGAAGAACCGACGCGGGGGCATGACCCCCATCCCGAAGCCCATTTCGGCAAGCCCGCGCCGGTTGCCGCACATCGTCCGATCACGCGCGCGGCGCTCAGCCCGGAGCCGAAGTTCAGCGACAGCGCGCATCTTTACGCGGACGACCGGGTGTCGATTTCGGTTCTGCGCCGGGCGCTGCCAGAGCGGTTCTCGACACAGAACTGATCCCCCGATTTCCTCCATTCGAAGTTTGACGCCGGAAGCCAGCTTGAATTTTCACGGTTTTTCGTGTATCGTTGAAACTCATATTTTTCGTTTTTCATTCATCTAAACATTGGAGGATGTCACCATGGCTTCCTGCTTCAAGGAATATCTTGCCTGCATGCGTCAGTGCGCGAGGCTGCCCGGATTGGCTGACCAGATGGCATGTGCCGCCGATTGCGACCTGGAACTGGCTGCTTGCATCAAGGACAAGCTTTTCATGAGTTCAGCGACAGAAGCTGTTGCTCTCTCCAGATCAATGCGACTCGGGCTCGCCATTCCGATTGATATGGTCTTGTCTGGCGATGAATTCGATTCCGTCGGAGATGATGCCGGATCAAGGAAAGGGAAAAAGTAGTCCCGCAGGCCACAATAACGGCTCTCTTCACAATCCTCATTTCTGTTTGCTCTGGGGCAAGCCTTGCCTCTTGATCTCGGAACAAATCTCGCCTAAACGGCGCAGGTTCGGCTTCGCCTTTCAGCGATGCCGGGCCTGACTTGTGCGGGATAACAGGGTCTGGCGCTCTTCGGCCAGAAGCCCCCGGACCGGTCGGAAACCCAAGGAATGACGTCTCGAACCTCCCGGCGGACACCGCGGTGATCCCGATCCGAAGACCGGAAGCTCTGGAAACGCGCAAAACTTCGTGGAACGAACCACGAGCATCATAGGAGTGTATCAGATGAACCTGATCGCACAGATCGAAGCGGAACAGATCGCCGCTCTGGGGAAAGACATCCCCGATTTCCGCGCCGGCGACACCGTCCGCGTCGGTTTCAAAGTCACCGAAGGCACACGCACCCGCGTGCAGAACTACGAAGGTGTGTGCATCGCGCGCAACAATGGCCATGGCATCGCCGGCTCCTTCACCGTTCGCAAGATTTCCTTCGGCGAGGGCGTGGAGCGTGTGTTCCCGCTGCATTCGACCAACATCGACAGCATCACCGTGGTCCGCCGCGGTCGCGTGCGTCGCGCCAAGCTCTACTATCTGCGCAGCCGTCGCGGTAAATCCGCCCGGATCGTGGAGAATGCCAACTACAAGCCCCAGTCGGGCGCAGACGCGTAAGGAGCGGACCGATGAAAGCCGATACACATCCCGATTACCACACGATCGACGTGAAAATGACCGACGGAACCGTCGTTCAGATGAAATCCACCTGGGGCAAGGAAGGCGATCAGCTGTCGCTCGACATCGACCCCTCCGTGCATCCCGCATGGACCGGCGGTTCATCCCGCCTGATGGACACCGGTGGCCGCGTCTCGAAGTTCAAGAACAAGTACGCCGGTCTGGGCTTCTGAGCCTGAAACCCTGCGCAGACATGAAGGCCGCAACATTCCCGTTGCGGCCTTTCTCAATTTTGGCTCCTGCAGTCGCCGGGGTCAGAAACTGACCGCGACGCCGAGGGAAATGCCTTCGAGGTCCTCGCCCCGGGTGTATCGGGCCACCAAGCGTGCCGTCGTCACCCAAGGAACCCAAGTCTTGGAGACGTCGATCTCGCCACCGAAACCCACCTGCGCGATCCACGGGGTATTGAAGATCTCTTCCTGATCACCCCCGTAACGCCCGAGAGAGAATTCACTGACAAACCGGACAGGGCGGTCAAATGCGCGGTAACCTGTTGGCACGCGCAGCCGCGACCAGAGCGCCGTCGTTTCGGCAACGGCGCTGCCCACCACGTCCTTGTCCCCGCCGATGGGTTCGAGTTTCAGGTTTGTGTGGCGCAGCGTGACATCCACTTCCCAGTCATTGGCCCATCTTTCGTTGTAGGCCAGCGTGAGCGCGCCGCCCAGGCCGCCCGCTGTCAACCCGCCGTCGATCAGGAAATCGGTCTCCACGCCAAGCTTGCGACCGATAAAGAAAGCGCCAAGCGTCGCGTCGCTGACCACTTCTCCCAGCGCGATGAGTGCCATTGGGCGCAGAACGAGGTGATCTGCCAGCTTGAAATCCCAACCGATGCCACCGGACAGGGCAAAACTGTTCCATTTCGCTTCGGTTCTGCGCTGCTCAGTACCATTGGAAAACACAAAGACAGGATCGTATCGGTTCCAGCCAACGTAGCCTTCAAGGTAAAGCGGAAATGTTTCACTCCAGGTGAAGCCACCGCCGAGCTGGCCTGCCTGAAAATCGATGCCGGGCTTGCTGCCACCGCCCGTATCCAGCGCAAGCGTGCTTGCGGTCTCACTGGGAACCGCCGACAACCCCAGCACGGCCAGTGCTCCTGACGCGCGTTTCTCGATCGCACGGTCCAGAAGTTCTGCAAAAGGATCTTCCTCGCTTAGCGCAGAAGTCGCGGCGCACAACAGCGCAGCCAAGACGACTAGGGAACGGCTGAGTCTGGACATGGAACTGAAATGCACTTTCGCGGTGGGACCGTCCGAACCCTGATGGGAACCCCGGAAAACCGTCAAGACGAAAACGCGATAGCGACCTTTAAAGACACAGCTGCGAGACATCATCCCTACACCCCGGGCAATGCCGCGAAATCTCAACTTTTTCGCCTTATTAGTGACAAATCGCGGGTCTCTTGTGCTTTCCAAAGCATGAAACCCCTCATATAGTGGCTGCAATCAGAAAGTTGCGGGAAGCAACCGGGGCAAAGGATCGGGCATATGGCGCATATCATCGTCGTGGGAAACGAAAAGGGCGGCGCTGGAAAATCCACTGTCTCCATGCATGTGGCGACCGCCCTTGCACGCATGGGGCACAAGATCAGCGCCCTCGATCTCGACCTGCGGCAACGCACTTTCGGACGCTATGTCGAGAACCGTTTGGCCTTCCTGAAAAAGACCGGCCTCGCGCTGGCCAGCCCCGTGATCAAGGAACTGCCAGAAATAGCCCCCGAGAGCCTGAAACCCGGTGAGAACATCTACGATCATCGGCTTTCAGCCGCCGTGGCTGAGCTTGAGCCGGACAATGATTTCATCCTGATCGACTGCCCCGGGTCGCACACACGCCTGAGCCAGGTGGCGCACAGCCTTGCAGACACACTGATCACGCCGCTGAACGACAGTTTCGTCGATTTCGACCTTCTGGCGCGCACCGATGCAAGCGGCGACAAGATCCTTGGGCCTTCCGTCTATTCGGAAATGGTCTGGAACGCGCGTCAATTGCGCGCGCAGGCCGGTCTCACCCCGATTGACTGGGTCGTCGTGCGCAACCGCATGGGCGCGCAGCGCATGGTGAACAAGGAAAAGATGGAACGGGCGATCAACAACCTGTCCAAACGGATCGGGTTTCGCATCGCGCCGGGTTTTTCAGAGCGCGTGGTCTTCCGCGAACTCTTTCCGCGCGGCCTGACCTTGCTCGACCTCAAGGACATCGGCGTGAAACAACTCAACATCTCGAATGTGGCGGCGCGTCAGGAATTGCGCGATCTGGTCAAGGCGCTGGAACTGCCCGGCGTCACGGCAGACTTCTGATCCGATTGCGTCGCAGCGCGACCAGGTTCGATACCAGAAGCGCGCCGACCACGATGGCGCCCCCCGCCAGCGCATAGGCTCCCGGATGCTCGTCGATCACAGCCCAGGCCAGCAGCGGGGCCAGTATCGACTCGAGCAGGATCAGCAGGGAGACCTCGGCGGAGGTGATGAAGCGCGGCCCGATGGCCAGAAGCGCCATGCTGCCCAGAATAAAGCCTGCATGCGCCAAAACCAGAGGTGTCTGCCCGGCCGAAACGGCAAGCGGGGCAGCAAAAGGCAGGACAAACAGCGCTGCCCCAAGATAGCCCAGGGCCGCACCCGGCACCATCGACACCTCACGTTTGAGGCGAGCCACCGTCAGTGCGGCTGCGAAGATCATCGAAACACACAAGGCCAGCGCGTCGCCCGCAAGACTGGCATGTGCGGTCTCGCCGGATCCATAGGCAATGATCGCGATGCCGGTCATCACGGCGATCATTGTCAGCACCAGTCTCCGGCTGATCGGTTCGGAGAGAAAGATCCGGCTGTAGATCGTCGCGAAGATCGGCATCGTGGCAATGATCAGAACCACATTCGCCACTGACGTGAGGCTCACCGCCGCAACGAAGAGCACGCCGCTCGCACCGTTTGCCAGCATGTAGACGATGCCGTAGCGCCCCGTTGCCAGAACCTTCCTGAAAGGCTCGACCCCTTGCACCATCAGGATCGCCAGCGCGCATATCGCCCCGGCAAGAAAGAGCCGCCAGAAAGCGATCGTGAAGGCATCTGCATCTATCAGCCGGACAAAAAGCGAATCCGGCACCACGAAGAGGACGCCGAGCGTGGTGATCACCAATCCTTTTGTCTGATCGTTCATGCTGCCAGCGGTGACCGGTTTCCGCAGACATGTAAAGCGTGCGGCACCGGTCCCGGTCACGTGGGTATGCAGGCGTTGCGGCGCGGCCCACGCGGCGGCAAACTCTCCTGCACGGCCTCGAAACCAAGGACGCAAGCCATCTTGCAAAACCGGAGGCGAGCAGGTCTACTCAGTCCCTGACGTACAAGGAACGCCTCATGTCCCATGCCTTTCTGGATTTGCTGTTCTGGATTGTCGCCTTCGTGGCGCTCTTTTTCCTGTTTCGCTGGCTTCAGGCACGCAAGAACCGCAAGCAGGCGGGTGAGGACGATTGAAAGCTGTGTAGTCAATCGGACATTTCATGACTGAAAACCCAAGATCCGGGAAAACCACTTGACCAAATACGGCCCGTCCAGATCGGAATTGAAGCTTCGGATCGGCATCGGCCTTGCCGGGCTCGGACTGCTCGGCGGCGCGCTCGTCTACCGGGGACTGCCGACCGGTCCCGGAGGTTGGGAAGCGGTGGCCATCTCGGTGCTTTTCTTCGGCGGCACGCTGGGATGGAGCCTGCGCAAACTGCTCCGGGGAGATTACCCTGACAACTCGTGACCCGGAGGCAGGTATCGACCTGCTTCGGTTCTACGGCCTCAGACGCACCGAAGGATTCGTTTTGACCATGTAATTCGCCAGCGCTTTCCCCTTTGATCAAGAATATGAACGACGGAGACCAGAAAAAATTCCTTTCCCAGACCTGCTCGACGTATCCGCCGGGGAAAGAACCACCGCAGCCGACCGGGGAGGCGCGCCTTGAGGCTCAGACTGCCACCGCCCTCGACGTCAGTAGGAAACACAGAAATACGACATTTGCGCACCTGAAAATGACGCTCGGTTACAAGTCTTTCCAATCAGGCCAGCCAGTCGACGCAATCGTATTGCGCGCCTTGCGACATCGCGGCCCGATTCAGAACAGGTTCCTTGCCGCGCCCCTGCGTTCACGGGGAGTGTCGTGAAGGCTGCTGCCCCCACGGGGGCTTGACGGCATGGGTCCGAGTGATCGACACTCTACGCGATCGCCTTCAGGGGCATTTCAAAAAAGCAGGGAAACTGCATCACCTAACCCGGAAAAACCGGATTTGCGCAAACCAGTGACAAGCGCATCAACAGAGAGGAAGAACATGACATTCTACACCCGCACCGGCAAACCGCTGCCACAAGTGATCGTGGACTCAGCGGCGAAAGTCGGCTCGAACCCACTCAACCGCCGCGAGTTCATCGCGACCGCAAGCGCCTTCGGGGCGACGGCGGCAACGGCATTTTCAATGCTCGGCATGGCCGCTCCGGCCCGTGCCGCAGGCCACAAGCAAGGCGGCACCGTCCGCATGCAGCAGGAAGTGCGCGCCCTCAAGGATCCGCGCACCTACGACTGGAGCCAGATCGCCAACTTCAGCCGCGGCTGGCTCGAGTACCTCGTGATCTGGGAGAACGATGGCTCCTTCACACCAGCGCTGCTTGAAAGCTGGGAAATCAACGACAACGCGACCGAATACACGCTGAACGTCCGCAAGGGCGTCAAGTGGAACAATGGCGACGACTTCACCGCCGAGGACGTGGCGCGCAACATCGAAGGATGGTGCGACAAGAGCCTCGAGGGCAATTCCATGGCCGGCCGCTTCGCGACGATCGTGGATGAGGCATCGGGCAAGGCGCTCGAGGGTTCGGTTGTGGTCGTGGACAGCCACACCGTCAAGCTGGTGCTGCCGCGCCCTGACATCACGCTGATCGCCGGCATGGCGGACTATCCGGCGGCCATCGTGCCTGCGGATTTCGATGCGGACAATATGGTCGGCAACCCGGTGGGCACCGGCGCCTACCTGCCTGAATTGCTCGAAGTCGGCGTCAAGGGCGTGCTGGTGCGCAACCCGGACCACACCTGGTGGGGTACCGATGTCTATGGCGGGCCTTACATCGACCGGTTGGAATACATTGACTACGGCACCGATCCGTCTGCCTTCGTGGCAGGAGCGGAAGCCGATGAAATCGATGCGCTCTACTCGCTCGAAGGCGATTTCATCGACATCTTCGCAACGCTCGACGGCTGGGTGCAGCATGAAATCGCAACCGCCTCGACCCTCGTGATCCGGCCCAACCAGCTTGCGGAAGTCGATGGCATGAAGCCCTACGCCGACAAGCGTGTGCGGCAGGCCCTGTCCATGGCGGTAGACAACAGCATCCTCCTTGAACTCGGCATCAGCGGTCGTGGCCTCTTGGCGGAGAACACCCACGTCGGTCCCATGCACCCCGAATATGCCGAGCTACCGCCGCTCAAGCACGATCCGGCAGGCGCGAAGGCGCTGATGGATGAAGCCGGGATGGGCGACTTCGAACATGAGCTCTTCTCTATCGATGACAATTGGCGCAAGGACACCACCGATGCGGTGGCGGCCCAGCTGCGCGATGCAGGCATCAAGGTGAAGCGGACGATCCTGCCCGGCTCGACCTTCTGGAACGACTGGACGAAGTATTCCTTCTCCTCCACCAACTGGAACGCGCGTCCGCTGGGCGTGCAGATCTGGGCGCTGGCCTATCGCTCGGGCGAGGCATGGAACGAGTTCGGCTGGTCCAACGCCGATTTCGACGCCAAGCTGGAGATGGCGCTCGCCACGGCGGACGTCGAGAAGCGCCGCGCGATCGTGAAGGAAATGGCCGCGATGGTTCAGGACGAAGGCGTGACGATCCAGCCCTACTGGCGTTCGCTCTACAATTTCACCAAGGATGGTCTGATCGGCGCCGAACATCATATCGGCTTCGAGTATCATCCGGCCCGTATGGCCTGGACCTGAACTCTGCAAAATAGATAGGAAAAGGGGTCGCGCCAGTCGCGACCCCTTTTGCTTGAGGCTTTCTGGGCCGACCTGCTCACGCCAACGTCGCCATTCGGATGTGACCTGCGACGGCGTGATACTGCGCGGAGAAACGGGCTGCTCAGCCGCTGAAAGAAGTCCGGTGCAGGATGGTTTGCGGGATCTGGACAAGGTCGATGAAATCGCGGCAGATGCCAGCGCAATCGACGCACCCGAGGCAGTTCGGACGCGGCGCAGGCGGCAGCTTGTTCTGAGTTTGTGCGACTGACTGCATCGTTCTTTCTCCTCGCTTACTCGATCTTCCGAGATCGATGCAGGCCAGCGTGACGAGATTACGCGACCCTGTCCTTGATCTGGATCAAAATCGCATTCCAGCAGCCCTGGCGCGTTCGGACTATGAGGGCAGCAGGAAGAGAGTGATCGCGGGAAAGAGCACGAGCAGGATCACCCGCAGGATGTCGGAGCCCACGAAAAACATCACCGCCTTGTAGGTCTCGGTCATGGGGGTTTCGCGGTCCATCGCGTTGATGATGAAGAGGTTCATGCCAACGGGCGGCGTGATGAGCCCGACTTCCACCACGATCAGCACAAGAATACCGAACCAGATCGCCAAATGCTCCGGCGTCATCCCGAAATCCATCGCCGAAATGACCGGAAAGAAGATCGGAACCGTCAGCAGGATCATCGACAGGCTGTCCATCAGGCAGCCGAAGATCAGGTAGAAAAACAGGATCACCGAGAGCACGACCCACGGGCTGAACCCTTGGGTCAGCACCCAGTCTGCCATGACCTGCGGCACGCCGGAGAGCGCCAGAAAGCCGTTGTAAAAGCTCGCGCCCAGCACGATGAAGAAGATCATCGCCGTGGCTTTCGCGGTGCCGAGCAGCGCTTCCTTGAAGCCCGCCCAGTTCAGGCTCCCGGAGAGCAGGGCCACCAACCCGGTGCCCGCGGCACCGATGGCGGAGCCTTCGGTGGGGGTGAACCAGCCGAGGTAAATGCCGCCGACCACGACGAGGAAGATCACCAGAACGGGCCAGGTGCTGCCAAGCGCCTTCCAGCGTTCGGCCATGGGGACCGGTTCGCGGGTGCCGGCGGAGTTCGGATAGAGCCGCACATAGAGCGAGATCGTCAGCATGTAGCCGATGGCCGCGAGGATGCCGGGGACAAACGCCGCGAGGAAAAGCTTGGCGATGTTCTGCTCGGTCAGGATCGCGTAGATCACGAGGATCACGGAGGGCGGGATCAGGATACCGAGCGTACCCCCTGCCGCCAGCGTCGCCGTGGAGAAACCGCCCGAGTAGCCGTAGCGCCGCAACTCCGGCAAGGCCACGCGCGACATGGTGGCGGCGGTCGCGAGCGAGGAGCCGCAGATGGCCCCGAAGCCCGCGCAAGCGCCCACCGCGGCCATGGCGACGCCGCCGCGACGGTGGCCGAGAAAATTCTCCGCCGCCTTGAAAAGCGCCTTCGACATGCCCGAGATCGTGGCGAACTGCCCCATCAGCAAGAACATCGGAATGATCGAGAGCGAGTAGCTGGAGAAGGTCGTATAGGTCTCGGACTTCAGCTTGGCGAGCAGCGGCGTCGGATTGCCGTTCATGGCGTAGTACCAGCCGCCGAAACCGCAGAGCAGCATGGCAAGCCCGATGGGCGCACGCATGAACACCATGCCCAGAAGCACCAGAAATGACCAGAAGCCAAGCTGGAGCCGGCTCATCTCGGCAAAGGGCAGAAGATCAAGCAGCGCAGTCATTCCCTGATCAGGCCTGCGGCATCAAAGGGCGGCCGGTGACGCATTCGCCGAGGCGCACCCCGGCGCAATAGACCGCGACGATGCAGGTGACGACCGAAGCCGAGAAGCTCGCCAGATAGGCCCACCAGACCGGGAATTGCAGGAAAAGCGTAGTTTCTCCATTGCCGATGTAGCGCTCCATCCCCTCGAAAAGCCGCCAGCTGATCAGGACCAGGCAGGCCGAGAGCACAACCTCCCAGAAGGCAGCGATCACCCGATTGGCGCGCCCGGACAGGTGGGATGTGAAGATGTCCACCGTCGCGTGGGCACTGTGGAGCTGACAGATCGGAAAGAAGGAAAAGATCGCAAAGGCGATCCCCGCCTCGAGCAATTCGTAGCTGCCCCGGACCTCGCCGACGCCCGTGTCGATCAGCCTTTGCGCCAGAGTGCCGAAGACGCCCTGCACCCCGTCGAGATGCAGGAACTTGCTGATCGAGCGGCCCGTGATGGAGAGGGTCGTCAGGATAACCAGCCCGGTCAGGACAATGCCGCCCAGCACCGCCGTGCCATGCGCAAGAAGTCTGATCGCCCTGTGCATGTTTCCACGGCTCCTGCGGCGCCCCCCGGGCCCGTGGCAACCCACGGGCCCGGCTTTTCAGCTATTCGGTATATGTATCGATCAGGCTGCGGGCCTCGTCGATCAACGCCTGCCCATCGATGCCCTTGGCGTTCATCTCCGCGACCCATTCGTCATAGATCGGCTTGGAGGCCTCAACCCATTGCGCCGCTTCTTCCTCGTTGAGGATCACGATGGTATTGCCGCGATCGATCGCCGCCTGACGGGCCGGGGCATCGCTGTCCTCCATCGTGCCACCGGCAAAGACGGAGAACTCCAGCCCCGAATTGTCGTCGATCACCTGTTTCAGATCGTCGGGCAGGCTGTCGTACCTGTCCTTGTTCATCGCCAGAACAAACGTGAGCACATATAGCGCGTTGCCCGGAAACTCCGTGTGATAGCCCACGAGCTCCGGCACCTTGAGCGCGGTCGTCACCTCCCACGGGATAGTCGTGCCGTCGATCACGCCTTTGGAAAGCGCCTCAGGCACCGCCGGAACCGGCATGCCGACCGGTGTGGAGCCGACTTTTTCAAGAAGCGAGTTGACCAGTCGCGATCCGCCACGGATCTTGAGACCCTGCATGTCGGCCGGCGTGTGCACTTCCTTGTTGACGTGGATGAGCCCCGGGCCATGCACCCAGGTGCCGAGGATATGCACGTCCTTGAACTCCGTGTCCTTCATGTGCTTTTCGAACATCTCCCAATAGGCGCGGGAGGCTGCGCGGGCATTGGTCATCATGAAGGGAAGCTCGAAGACTTCCGTCGAAGGGAAGCGACCGGGCGTATAGCCGACCACGGTCCAGACGATATCCGCGACCCCGTCAATGGCCTGGTCTATCAGTTCCGGCGGCGTGCCGCCGAGCTGCATAGAGGGGTAGCGATCGATCTTGATCCGCCCGCCGCTGTCGGCTTCGACCTTGTCGGCCCAGACATCGAGAATGAGCTTGGGCACATTCGCCTGCGGCGGCAGGAACTGGTGCAGACTGAGCGTGACCTCCTGCGCGGCGGCGGAGCCTGCGCCGAGACCGAGGGCAATGGCGGCAGCACCTGCCAGGCCAATGAAATCCTTGCGTGAGATCATGATGCGTTTCCTCCCTGAAAACATCGCCGGGGTGCGTGGACCGCACTCTCTGACTCGTTCGTCTCAGTAAAATTGCTATTGCAGATCACAGCCGATGTCACCCGCGTTTATCGGAGTTGAAATGGCGCAGCGTCTCGCCGAAAGCCCAGAACGGGGGAGAAATGGTGGCGTGAGGTGGACTTGAACCACCGACCTAACGATTATGAGTCGTTCGCTCTAACCGGCTGAGCTACCACGCCATGGGCGCTCCGACTATTGCAGGCGGAGCAGCCCGTCAAGTGACAAACCGAGATTAATTACCGCGAACCGCGTCAATCATGCGCTGTACGTTGTCGGGATCGGCATCCGGTGTGATGCCATGGCCAAGGTTGAAGATATGTGGTCCCTTGGAGAAGGCCTTGACGATCGCCCGCGTTTCGTCGACCAGCGCCTGCCCGCCGGTGACCATATGGCTTGAGGCGAGGTTGCCTTGCACGCAGCCATCGACCTGAACGTGCGTCGCGGCCCAGTCGGCACTGACCGAATTGTCCAGCGCGACGCAGTCCACCCCCGTCGCCTTGGCAAAACCGATGTAATTGTCACCTGCCTCACGCGGAAATCCGATCACGGGAATATGCGGATAGCGCGCCTTGAGGGCAGCCGTGATCTCGCGTGTGGGTTCGAGCGCATACTTGCGGAACGCGTCGCCTTTGAGCGATCCGGCCCAGCTGTCGAAGATCTTGATGACTTCCGCGCCCGCCTCGATCTGTGCCGCGAGATAATCGATGGTGCCCTCGGTGATCCGCGCCAGCAGCGCCTCGAAAAGCGCCGTGTTTTCGCGCATTAGCGCGTGCGCCGGGCCCTGGTCCGGTGTGCCGCGCCCCGCAATCATATATGTCGCCACCGTCCATGGCGCACCTGCAAACCCGATCAGCGTCGTTTCATTCGGCAATTCGCGCCGCAGGATGCGCACGGTCTCATAGATCGGGCCAAGGGTGTCGTGGATATCCTCCACCGGCCCCAGCTTGTCGAAATCCGCCTGGCTTGTGATCGTCGACAGGCGCGGCCCTTCGCCCGTCACGAACCACAACTCTGCCCCGAGCGCCTGTGGCAATAGCAGGATATCGGCAAAAAGAATGGCCGCATCGAAACCGTAGCGGCGGATCGGCTGCAAGGTCACTTCCGCCGCCAGTTCCGGGTTGTAGCAGAGCGACAGGAAATCGCCGGCCTGCGCCCGCGTCGCGCGATACTCAGGCAGATAGCGCCCCGCCTGCCGCATCATCCAGATCGGCGGCGTGGGAAGTGTCTCGCCCGCCAATGCGCGCAGAATGGTTTTCGTGGGGGCCATGGTCGTCCTCTTTTTCATTCGTGTCGTTGGTCCTAGGCTCCGCACCTCTTGTCAAGGGATTGACGGGTTGTCAGGGTAAATTGACGCGCATAAAGATGGCCCCCATGACAATTGACCTTCCCTCCCCCGCCTCACCGCTGAAAATCGGCACGCGCGGATCCCCCCTCGCCCTGGCTCAGGCCCATGAGACCCGCAGTCGTCTCGCCGAAGCTTTCGATCTGCCGCCCGAAGCCTTCGAGATCGTGGTGATCAAGGTGACGGGTGACGCCATTCAGGACCGACCGTTGAAGGATATCGGCGGCAAGGGCCTCTTCACCCGCGAGATCGAGGAAGACCTCCTGTCAGGCAAGATCGACGTCGCCGTGCACTCCATGAAGGACATGCCGACGCTACAGCCGGAGGGTTTGCTGCTCGACACCTACCTGCCGCGCGAAGATGTCCGCGACGCCTTCGTGTCACCGACCCTGACATCGATTTCCGACCTCGCGCAAGGCGCCGTCGTTGGCACCTCGAGCCTGCGCCGGCGCGCCCAACTTCTGAACCGCCGACCCGATCTCAAGATTGTCGAATTTCGCGGGAACGTTCAGACGCGGCTCGAAGAAACTGGGCGAAGGCGTGGCGGAATGCACTTTCCTTGCGACCGCCGGCCTGAACCGGCTGGGCATGAGCGATGTGCCCGCAACTCCGATCGACCCCGAAGCCATGTTGCCGGCGGTGGCGCAGGGCGCCATCGGCATCGAACGGCGCACGAACGACCTGAATACAGCGGCCCTTCTCGAAGCGATTCACCATCTCGAAACCGGGCATCGTCTGAGGGCGGAACGCAGTTTCCTTCTGACCCTCGACGGCTCCTGCGAAACCCCGATCGCAGGTCTTGCGGTGCTTGACGGCGGCACCCTCAGCTTGCGCGGTGAAGTCCTGCGCCCCGATGGATCGCAAAGCCTTTCAGGCGCGCGCATCGGGCCGATTGCCGATGGCGCAGCCTTGGGCGTTGATCTTGCCCGCGAGCTCCTCGATCGCGCAGGTGCCAGCTTTTTCGACTGGCACTGACGCCAAACCTTTCTTTTGGCAGAAAATATCCCGGGGGAACGCCCAAAGGGCGTGGGGGCAGCGCCCCCATTTTCTTTGCGTCACACCCACTTCGCAAGCGGCGGCAGGCTCATCAACACCGCATTCGCATCATGCCCGGTCTCGAGCCCGAACTTGGTGCCTCGGTCATAGACGAGGTTGTACTCCGCATAGAGACCACGGTGCACCAGTTGTGCGTCCTTGTCCGCCTCGGACCAGACTTGGCCACGCCTGTTGCGCACGAGCGGGACATAAGCTGGCAGGAAAGCCCGCCCAATGTCCTGCGTGAGAGTGAAATCCTGCTCCCAGTCGCCGGTGCAATGATCGTCCATGAAGATGCCACCGACGCCGCGCGCGCGCTTGCGGTGCGGGATGAAGAAATACTCGTCGGCCCAGGCTTTCAACCGCGGATAGACCTCCTGCCCGTGCGGGTCGAGGTGCGTCTTCTGCGTCTGGTGGAAATGCTCGGTATCCTCGGCATATTCGATGCAGGGATTGAGGTCCGACCCACCGCCGAACCACCAGGCATGCGGCGTCCAGAACATACGTGTATTCATGTGAACCGCAGGCACATGCGGGTTCTGCATATGCGCCACCAGCGATATTCCGGATGCCCAGAACCGCGGATCTTCCCGCATGCCCGGGATGCCCTTGCGGGCGGCCATGGCCATTTGCGCCCGCTCGCCCAGCGTGCCGTAGACCGTCGAGATGTTGACACCGACTTTCTCGAAAACCCGCCCCCCCCGCATGACACTCATCAGACCGCCACCCGCGTCCGACCCATCCTCGCTGCTGCGCGCGGTTTCGGAAACATCGAAAAACGCTGCTGGCGCATCAGACATTGGTCCTTCCGCATGGTCACGTTCCAGCGTCTCGAAGGCTTCCACGATCTGGTCGCGCAGCGCCCTGAACCAGGCGGCAGCCCGCGTTTTCTCGGAATCGAAAGTCTCGGTCATTCAGCCGTCCAATGTGTCATCTTTTTCTGACACCATACCTAGACCAGAACCGAAGGCTCTGAAAAGCGCGAAGTTAGTGCGCCGGGGCCGCCACGACATCGAGCAGGCTACGCCCACCATCCACGGTGATGATCTCCCCGGTCATGAAGCCGGAGCTTTCCGCGGCGAGAAACTGCACGGCATCGACCAGTTCGATCGGGCTCGCGATACGCCCAAGCGGCGTGTGGTTCAGGATATCCTCGCGCCAGTCGTCATGCTCGTTGACCTGGGTCTTGAGCGAGGCGCTCATCACCGAGCCGAAAGCCACGGCATTCACGCGGATCCGCTCGGGCGCAAGGGCAAGCGCCAGGGACCGTGTCATCTGCTCCAGCGCCGCAGAGGCAATGGAATAGGCCATGAGTTCCGGACGTGTCCGGCGTGCAGCGATTGAACTGAAGTTGATGATCGCGCCGACCTGACCCTCCGGCTGATCGGTGCCTTGCTTGATCATCCGTTTCGCAACCTGCTGGCTGAGTTGCAAAGCTGTCATCAGGTTCTGATCGAGCAGCGTGGAGACAGAGACGTCCTCCACGTTGAGGGCATCGGTGAGCATGACCTGCCGCGATGCGTTCACAAGGATATCCACCCGGTCGAAGGCGTCGATGGTCGCGGAGACCAGATTGGCTATGGTCAGCCGCTGCCGCAGGTCGCCCGCGAAGTATCGAACGTTGCCATCTTCCGGCAGATCGACCCATTCATCGGCAAGTCGCTTTTCGTCCATGTCCGCGCACATCACGTTGGCGCCGCGGTCCGCAAACTGCCGGGCAATCGCCAGACCGATGCCATTGGCGGCACCCGTGACGATCGCTGTTTTTCCGGAAATCGAGAATGCCATGGTGGTCCTTTCTGATGCCGCCCGGTCGATCAGCCGCGCGTGCGGCGCGGGCGACTCGCATGGAAGAGCTTGAACCGCGCATCCGCAGCCACTTCGGTGACTTTGACGAAATGCGCGCCCAAGGTTGTTTCATAGGGCAAGTGCCGGTTGGCGACCATCCACAACTGGCCGTGCGGGGCCAGCATGCCGGAGGCCGCGGCCAGAAAGGACTGCCCGAGGCTTGGCTCGGCGGCGCGTCCGCTGTGAAAGGGCGGGTTCATCACCACGGCATCGAGCTTTTTCTCCGGCGTCCATTGCCGGACATCCGCCCAGTGAAACCGGGCCCGCAGGTCGGTTACGTTGCGCCGCGCACATTCCAGCGCCATGTGATGCGCCTCAACCAGATGAACCGTCTCGACCTCCTCGCGCGTCAACACATGGGCGCTGAGATAGCCCCATCCTGCTCCGAGATCGGCTACGGTCTTGCCGAGGCGCGCCGGCAGGGCAGCGGCGAGCAGCGCGGAAGCCGGATCGACCGCATCGGCCGAAAAGACACCCGGTGCGGTCCAGAACCCACCTTCCGTCAGCGCGGGGCCTGCCTGCCAATCCTCGAATAGTCCGGGGGTCGGCGTGAACCAGAAGAGCTTTCCATGCGCCTTGGAAATCGGTCCGAAGACAGTCACCCGCGCTCTTATCTCGCGCAGCAGGCTGTCGACCCCATCGGTCTTCTGCCCGTCGATGATGAGCGTGCCAGAACACCTCGCCGCGACCGCCGCGATGGTGGCGCGCGCCTCACCCTTGGCGCGGGGAAGACAGACAATGGCGGCCTCGCATTCCCCTTCGACGGAAGTGCTCACCTGATATCCGCGCGCGACCCAGTGGTCATGCAGCGGCTTGAACCCTTCGACGATATGGACATTAGCGCCCGCCAAAGCCGCCAGTTCCACCCCCTCGCCAGGGTTGGTGACGGTCATGCGACAGCCCTTCGGAATGGGCAGGCCGGCAGCTTCGACCGCCAGCGAAAGTCTGGCGTCGATCACCCGCCTAGTCTTCTTTTTCCATGGTGCATTGCAGCGGATGCTGGTGACGCCGCGCGAAATCCATAACCTGCGCCACCTTCGTCTCGGCGATCTCGTGGCTGAAAACCCCCACGACCGCCACACCCTTCTTGTGCACCGTCAGCATGATCTCGAAGGCCTGCGCATGATTGAGGCCGAAAAACCGCTCGAGCACATGCACGACGAATTCCATCGGCGTGAAATCGTCATTCAGCAACAAGACCTTGTAAAGCGGCGGGCGCTTGGTCTTGGGCTTGGTCGCGGTCAGGAGGGACGTCTCGTCCTCATCTCCCGGTCGGCCTGCCATCATTTTCGCGTCGCGGTGCATTTCTGCTCCTGATCTGCTTTGACAACGGTTACTCTCTGACCGGTGTATATAAACTTTCTGTCCATTTAGAAAAGGGGGCTTTGACATGTGCGCTCGGGTCACGACGGTTGCTTTCGACGCCGACGACACCCTGTGGCACAACGAGCGTTTCTTCCAGATGACCCAAACGCATTTCGCGAAGCTGCTCGCCGATTACACGGATAGCCAGGCGCTGATGACGCGCCTCGTTGCCGCCGAGCGTCGGAACCTCGGACACTATGGATTCGGGATCAAGGGATTCACCCTATCGATGATCGAGACCGCGATCGAGATCACCGACGGCCGGGTTTCGGGTGCAGTCATTGGCGAGATCATGGAAGCCGGTCGCGAGATGCTGAGGCATCCGGTCGATCTTCTGCCCCATGCGCGCGCCGCAGTCGAGGCCGCCAAGAACACGCACCGGGTCCTGCTGATCACCAAGGGCGATCTTTTGGATCAGGAACGCAAACTGGCGCAATCAGGCCTTGGCGAGCTTTTCGACGGGGTTGAAATCGTCTCGGACAAGTCCGCGCGGGTCTACCGGGAAATTTTCGCCCGGCAGGGAGATGGCCCGGACCGTGGTGTCATGGTCGGCAACTCCCTCAAATCGGATGTCCTGCCGATGATCGATGCTGGCGGCTGGGGCGTTTTCATCCCGCAGGAGGTGGCCTGGGAATTGGAACATGCGACGGTACCGGAGGGGGTAGAGCGGTATCATGCCCTGGGCGACCTCGCGCAACTGCCAGCGCTTCTCGACAAAATAGGGTAGGTAAGCAAGGTCGCGCCACTCTATCCTGTGGCAGTCACGCTTCACCTATGGTTAATGCAAATCCCTTAAAACAAAGACTTTATTGAACTAGAAAGCTGTGCTAGCCTCGGCACAATCAAAAAGCCAGTCGGAACAATCCGGCGGCGTGAGGCAGAAAAAGGCAGTTATCATGAAGGTTCGGCGCGCATTGCCGGCCCGTTACGGGCTATTCGTTCTCGCAGCACTCTGGTTGCTGGTGGTCCTGCCGCTCAGCGCCCTGGCGGCACCCTATGCCGCCTTCGTGATGGACGCCCGCACGGGGGAAGTGCTGCACTCCCGCAACGCCGATACGCGCCTGCATCCCGCATCGCTGACCAAGATGATGACGCTCTACATCGCTTTCGAAGCCGTCGAGCGCGGCGAGATCTCGCTTGATACAAAGGTGAAGATCTCGAGCCACGCCGCATCCGAGCCCCCCTCCAAGCTGGGGTTGAAAGCAGGGCAAACCATCGCGTTGCGCTATCTCATCCGCGCTGCTGCCGTGAAATCCGCCAATGACGCCGCGACTGCCATCGGCGAGGCGCTGGAAGGCTCCGAGGCCGCCTTCGCCCGCCGGATGAACCGCACCGCGAAAGCGCTGGGGATGACCAGCACGACCTTCAAGAACGCACATGGGTTGACCGAGGCCGGGCATCTTTCCACCGCACGCGACATGTCCATTCTGGGTCGCCACGTGCTTTACGACTATCCCGGATATTACAACCTGTTCTCGCGCACCTCGGCAGATGCGGGCATCCGGCCCGTCTCCAACACGAACCGGCGCCTGCTCGCCGCCTACAAGGGCGCCGATGGCATCAAGACCGGCTACACCCGCGCGGCCGGCTTCAACCTGGTGGCCTCCGCCGAGCGCGGACAGGAGCGAATCATCGCAACCGTCTTCGGCGGCACATCGACAACGGCGCGCAACGCCCGCGTGGCGGAACTGCTCGACATGGGCTTCAAACGCGCACCAAGCCAGGCGACTTTGGTGAAACCGAGGCGACCCGTATATGACGGCAGCGCACCTGTTATCGTCGCCGAAGCCGCGTCCTCCCAAACCGCGGCACCTGAAGTCGCGGGGCTCGCAACCAGCCTGCGGCCACGTCTGAGGCCGGCAAGCCCGGTGACGACAGCCGCCGCAGCCGCACCGGTGGCGGAAGCCGTCGCAGTGGCCGTTGCCGCAGCCTTGCCGCCACCTCCCGTCGAGGAGGCCAGCACAAGCGGCATCCTGCCCCAGGATATCCAGGCGGCTCTGATGGAAGCGCAAGGGACGCCGGAACCGGAAACCGTTTCGGCAGGGAGCGTCTCGCTGGCCTCTTTGCGCCCGGCATTGCGACCATCGGAAGTCATGGCGGATGCCACCCCCGCACAAGACCCGCAGGTCGTCGAGGTCGTCACGCGGCTGTCGACCTCGGGCGGCCGCCAATGGGGTGTGAATGTCGGACGCTTCTCGAATCGCTATCTTGCTGAACGCGCTCTCGTCACGACAGCGCTGGCAGAAATGTCGACGCTGGAAGGCAGCTTGCGCAAGGTCGTCAAACGGCCCACGGGGTTCGACGCGAATTTCCTGGGCATGACGCAGGAAAGTGCCGAACTGGCCTGCCGGCGGCTTGAAGCGCGCAACATCACCTGCACGACGGTCGGCCCTGCGTCCTGAGGTCTAGTCGCTCTTGGGGCGATCATCCCATGTGTCATCGAGGATCCGGCGGCTGTCGCCTTCGGGATCCTCGTACTGCCTGCTGCGCAGGGTATAGATGAACCCCAGCAGCCCGAGCCCGCCGAGCACCAGAGAGATCGGAATGAGATAGGTCAGGACGTTCATGGGCGCGGCTTGATCCTCAATGCGTTCAGCGACACGACAATTGACGAGGAGGACATCGCCAGTGCCGCAATCAGCGGCGTCGCAAAACCTGCGACGGCCAGCGGCACCGCGATGATATTGTAGAAGGTGGCGATCTGGAAGTTCTCCTTGATTCGCCTCGTGGCGAGCCGGGCCGTGGCCATTGCGTCGGCAACGGGCGACAAATCCCGTCCCAATAGCACGATATCGGAGGCCGCGCGCGCCGCATCGAGCGCCTGCGCCGGGCTGATCGAGACATGGGCGGCAGCGAGCGCGCCGGTGTCATTCAAACCGTCGCCCACCATGAGGACCTTGCGCCCCTGATCGCGCAGACCTTCGATGAAGGCCACCTTGTCGCGGGGCAGCATCCCGGCCCGCCACTCCGGGATCCCGAGCGTTTCCGCCATGGATTCAACCGCTTCAGGCCTGTCGCCGGACAAGAGACAGAGGTCGATACCCATGTGGGCAAGCCTTTCGATGAGCGTGTCCACTCCGGGCCGCATCGCGTCCTGAAAGGTGATGAGAACCTTGCGTCCATCGGCGGTCTGCAAGGCAGCACAAAGACCCGCGTCCCCGGCATCGATGCCGATCCAGTCCGGGCGACCGAGCCGCACAATGCTGCCGCTCTGCTCGGCCTGCGTACCGAAACCCGGCGCTTCTTGCAGCGCGGTGAGACGCGAAGATACCCTATCGGCATCGGCCATGGCGACGATCGCACGGGAGAGCGGATGCGCGGACCCTTGTGCCAGCGCCATGGCCAACGCCTGATCCTGCGGTGAGAGTGCTCCCCAGTTGGTGACTTGCGGCACCCCGAGCGTCAAAGTACCGGTCTTGTCCAGCACGACCGTATCGACTTCGCCGAGCCGTTCCAGCGCCGTTGCGTTCTTGATCAGCAAGCCCTTGGCAAAGAGCCTGCCGGAGGCTGCCGTCGTCACCGCAGGCACTGCAAGCCCCAGCGCACAGGGACAGGTGATGATCAGGACCGCGGCGGCGATGTTAAGCGCCACGCGCATGTCGCCGGACCAGGCGAGCCAACCCAGAAAGGCAAGGCCCGCAAGGATATGGACCCCCGGAGCGTAGAGTTTCGCCGCCCGATCCGCCAGCGAGGTGTAGCGCGAGCGTCCGCTTTCGGCGATCGCAACCAGTTCCGCCATCTGGTGCAGCGAGGTATCACGCCCGACAGCTGTCGCGCGCAGAGTAATTGGGCCGGTGAGGTTGATCTCCCCGGCACTCAGGGAGTCGCCCGGACCGCGCACCACAGGCAGGGTCTCTCCGGTCAGCATCGAGCGGTCGATCTCCGAGCGGCCTTCGGCGATGACGCCATCGACAGGCATCCGCCCGCCGGGTTTCACCAGTACGAGGTCGCCCACGCGAAGTTGCGCCACCGGCGTATCCACGGGCTTGCCCTCCGTCAGCCGCAGGGCGCGCGGCACTTCGAGCGCGGTCAATTCCTCGGCGGCGGAACGGGCGGCGGAGCGGGCGCGCGCATCGAGCCAGCGGCCTGCCAGCAGGAAGAAAGTGAGCGTCAGCGCCGCGTCGAAATAGGCATGCGCCCCCGAGAGCCACGTCTCCCAAAGCGACGTGATCAGGGCGAGGGCGATGGCAAGGCTGATCGGCACGTCCATGTTGAGCCGGCCTGCCCTGAGTGCTGACCAGGCGTTGACGAAGAAGGGCTGCGCGGAAAAGGCGATGGCCGGAAAGGTGATTGCGGCCGAAATCCAGTGGAAGAGATCGCGGGTGGCATCCGTTGCCCCGGACCAGACCGCCACCGACAAGAGCATGACGTTCATCGAGGCGAAGCCCGCGACAGCGAGACGCATCAGAAGGTCGCGCCCGGCCGCGTTGGTGGAGGTTTCCTGCAAGGCGGCGGGATCGAGTTCATGCGCCTCGAACCCAACGGCCTCAACGCGGGCGGCAAGCTCTTCCGCGGTGATGTGAGGAGCGGCGTCGATCAACGCGCGCTTGAGCGTGAGATTGACACGGGCGGATTTGACGCCAGGCACCGCCGACAGAGTTTTTTCAACTGTGGCGATGCAGGCCTGGCAGTGGATCGTCGGCAGGGACAAAACCAGACGTGACGCTGCCGGTGCAGTCTCCACCGGCGTCGCAGGTCCAGCGACGCAGCCCGGGCAAACCACGGGCGTATTGGTGGAGAGTGTCGTCACGGCCCGCTCTTTTTGACGTGCAGGATGACGCGCTGCTGAAACTGCGTGCCGTCGGCGGATTCTGCGGTCATGCGCAGGTTCCAGTTGCCGTCACTCAGCACCGCTGGCGCCACGTAGTGCGTCCCGTCGAACACGAAGGCGGGCGTCTGATCATCGCGCACATGGGTGGCCCGGCCGAGCGTCGCCTCGAGGCTTGAGACCTCGACCGGGAGCCCTGCCCTGTCGGTGATCGACAGGATCACCTCGCCGTCGCCACCGTCTGCGCGGACAGACCAGCCAAGCGCTTCCTGCGCGGTACGGTTCTCGTCGAAATGCTGGCTCGCGACGTAGGAGTTCTTGACTTCGAGTCCCGGGAAAGTCTTCACGGCACTGTACGCCAGCAGGAGATTGACCCCGATGATCACGCTGAAACAGCCGCAGAAGATCAGCGCGACATGGCGCCCGGTGAGGATTTTGGCTTCGGTCATTGCGTTTCCCCCTTGCCGTTGAAACTGCTGTCCCTGTAGGCGCGATCGCCGTTCGAAAGATCTTCCACCCAGAAGCGGATGTCGGCGCGGGCACCTTCGGCCGCGTCCGATCGCGGCGGGGCGACCACATAGACCCGCTGAAGGTAGGAGGTGTCTGCCGGCACATCGACGATGGAATAGATCGTGCCTTCAAGCTGCACACGAAGGGCCGGGTCGCCTTTGATGGTGATTCTGAAAGGGCGTGTGTCGTTGTTCTTGTTGCGCAGCCGGATGTCGTATGTGTTGCGGATCGAGCCATCGGACAGGGTCACGAAGGTCGGGTTGCGCTCCGGTGCCACGGTCATCTCGATATCGGCCCGGATGAAGAGAGCGACGAGCAGGATAACTCCAACTCCACTCCAGAGCGCCGTGTAGAGCATTGTCCGCGGCCGGAAGATGTGCCGCCAGACGGAGCGCGGCGCGTTGCCTGCGCGTTCGAGTTTCTCATCCGACAGGGCGATATAGTCGATCAGGCCACGCGGCTTGCCGATCTTGGCCATCACGTCGTCGCAGGCGTCAATGCAGAGCGCGCAGGTGATGCATTCCAGTTGCTGGCCATCACGGATGTCGATGCCCATAGGGCAGACGTTCACGCAGGCCATGCAATCGATGCAGTCGCCCATCGGTTCGGTCTTGGCTTCTTCGGAGTGCTTGCGCGGCTCGCCCCGCCAGCCACGGTAGGCCACGGTCAGCGTGTCTTCATCCATCATCGCGCCCTGGATGCGCGGCCAGGGACAAGCGTAGATGCAGATCTGCTCGCGGGCGAAGCCGCCGAAGACGAAGGTCGCCGCGGTCAGGACAGCCACGGTGATATAGGCCACGGCAGGCGCCTGCCCGGTGAAGAGGTTGGTAAAAAGCGTCGGCGCATCCGCGAAGTAGAAGACCCAGGCCCCGCCTGTCGCCAGGGCGATCAGCAGCCAGAGCGTCCATTTCGTGAGCCGCAGGCGCAGCTTGCGGGCATCCATCTTTTCCTGGCGGTGCAGGCGCAGGCGGGCATTGCGGTCACCTTCGACCCAGCGTTCGACGAGGATGAACAGATCGGTCCAGACGGTCTGCGGACAGGCATAACCGCACCAGACCCGGCCAAGCGCCGAGGTGAAGAGAAAGAGCCCGAGGCCGGCCATGATGAGCAGGCCCGCCACGAAGTAGAATTCATGGCTCCAGATTTCGATCCAGAAGAAGTAGAACCGGCGGTTCGCCATGTCGAGCAGCACCGCCTGGTTCGGCAGATCGGGGCCGCGGTCCCAACGAAACCAGGGTACGACGTAGTAGATGCCGAGGGTGACCGCCATGATGATCCACTTGAAATTCCTGAACGCCCCGGACACGCGGCGCGGAAAGATCGGCTCGCGGGAGGTGTAGAGGCTCGGAGGGGGTACTTGGTCGGTCACGGCGATCCCTGAAGGTTGAGGGTATTTGTGTCGTTAAAGAACGCGGCGGGGCGGCAGTCCTTGAATTGCATCAAAAAACCGCCGCCCCGAGTGTCACGCGGCAGGCTTATTCGCCGCCGCCCAGCTGGTGCACATAGAGCGCGACTGCCCGTACTTGTGCTTCCGACAGGCGCTGGTTCCAAGGTGGCATGACGCCATAGCGACTGTAGGTCACAGTCTCGACCAGCGTGTCGTAGTCGCCGCCATAGAGCCAGATCGCGTCCGCAAGGTTCGGGGCGCCCTGCTCGATGTCACCAAGGCCCGCCTCGCCGTGGCAGGCGCTGCAGTTGTCGGCGAAGAGCTCGGCACCCGCAGCCGCGAGGGTCGCATCCTGCGGTTCAGCACCGGAGAGCGTCATCACGTAGTTCGCGACCTGCGCGATCTCTTCTTCTTCCAGCAGGTCCCCGAATGCCGGCATTTGGGAATAGCGCGCATCGTCATCATCCTCGTTGCGGATGCCATGGGCGATCGTCAGGTGGATGTTCTCGATATCCCCGCCCCAGAGCCAGTCATCGTCGAGCAGGTTGGGGTAGCCGACCGCACCTGCCGCACCCGATCCGTGGCACTGGGAACAATAGGTCCGGAACACCGCCGCACCCGACGACACCGCATAGCTGGCGAGCGTCGCGTCGCCGGCGATCTCGGTCAGTTCCGCACTGACCAACTGGGCGTTGATCCCGGCGTTGGCTTCTTGCACGGCGGCAATCTCCGTGGCGACCTCACCGCGTGTGGAGTAGCCGAGCAGTCCGGCCGTTGCCGAAGACACCAGCGGCCAGGCCGGATAGGCGAGCGTGTAGCCGATGCCCCAGATGATGGTCAGATAGAAGGTCCAGAGCCACCAGCGCGGCATTGGGTTATCGAATTCCTCGATCCCGTCCCAGCTGTGGCCGGTGGTGTTCGGATCGCCTTCTTGTTTTGGGGGTATCTTGCTCATTTCACTGTCTCCTTTGCCGGAGCCTTGTCTTCAGTGCGCGGCGCTGCGGGCCCCGCATCGTTTCGGAAAGGGATGTTCGCCGTATCGGCGTGGAGTCTGCTTGCTGCCCGGTCGGAAGACCCAGAAGATCATGCCCACGAAGATGCAGAACAAAAGCAGAAGCATCCAGCTGTCGGCGAATTCACGCAGGAGAGTATAGGTTTCCATATTCCCCTCCCTCAGCGGCTTGCATCAGGCGTGAAGGTCGAGAAATCGACCAGCGTGCCCAGCATCTGCAGATAGGCGATCAGCGCGTCGGCCTCGGAAATCCCCGGCTGACCGTCGAAGTTGCGCACCTGCGCACCCGGATAGCGCTCGAGCATCGCATCGTAGTCGCTGTCCGGATCGGCCTGCGCGCGGAAGTCGGCAGCTGCCTCTTCGATCATCTCCTCGCTGTAGGGCACGCCGACGAAGGCGTGTGTCCCCAGAAGGTCGCCGACATGCTCGGGGCTGATCAGCGTCTCTTCGAGGAAGGCGTATTTCGGCATGATCGATTCCGGCACCACAGACTGCGGGTCGCGCAGGTGATCCAGATGCCAGTCATCCGAGTAGCGGCCGCCGACCCGCGCCAAATCCGGCCCGGTGCGTTTGGAGCCCCATTGGAACGGGTGATCGTACATGGATTCCGCCGCGAGGCTGTAGTGACCATAACGCTCCACCTCGTCGCGCATCGGCCGGATCATCTGGCTGTGGCAGACGTAGCAGCCTTCGCGGACGTAGATGTCCCGCCCGGTCAGTTCCAGCGGCGAATAGGGCCGCATGCCTTCGACTTTCTCGATGGTGTTTTCGAGATAGAAGAGCGGAACGATCTGGACCAGACCGCCGATGGTGACAACCAGGAAGCTGAGCACCAGCAGAAGGGTCGCGTTGGTTTCGATGAACTTGTGTTTACTGAGGATCGTCGACATCTGTCCCCTCCTTATTCAGCAGGGACGACGGTGCCGAGGGACGCCTTGGCAGGCGCCGCACGGACTGTCATCCAAAGGTTGTAGCACATGATGAGCGCACCGGAGAGGAACAGGACCCCGCCCAGACCACGCACCACATACATCGGGAACTTCGCGCTCACGGTGTCGGCGAAGGAGTTCACGAGGAAGCCATTGGCATCCACTTCACGCCACATCAGGCCTTCCATGATGCCCGTGACCCACATCGACGCCGCATAGAGCACAATGCCGATGGTCGCGAGCCAGAAGTGCCAGCTGACGAGACCCAAGCTGTAGAGCCGTTCGCGCTTCCACAGGACCGGGACGAGATAGTAGAGCATCCCGAAGGTGATGAGCCCGTTCCAGCCGAGCGCACCCGAATGCACGTGGCCGATGGTCCAGTCGGTGTAATGCGACAGCGAGTTGACCGAGCGGATCGACATCATCGGTCCCTCGAAGGTGGACATGCCGTAGAAGGCGAGCGAGGTCACCATCATCCGCAGCACCGGGTCGGTGCGCAGCTTGTCCCAGGCGCCTTGCAGCGTCATCAGACCGTTGATCATGCCGCCCCAGCTGGGCATCCACAGGATGATCGAGAAGACCATGCCCAAGGTCGCCGCCCAATCCGGCAGCGCCGTGTAGTGCAAGTGGTGCGGACCTGCCCAGATATAGAGGAAAATCAGCGCCCAGAAGTGGATGATCGAGAGCTTGTAGGAGAAGACGGGGCGTTCGGCCTGTTTCGGCACGAAGTAGTACATCATGCCAAGAAAGCCCGCCGTGAGGAAGAAGCCCACCGCGTTGTGGCCGTACCACCACTGCACCATCGCGTCCTGCACGCCCGAGAAGACCTGAACCGACTTCGAGCCCCAGATCGAGACCGGGATGGAGATGTTGTTGACCACATGCAGCATGGCAACAGTGACGATGAACGACAGAAGAAACCAGTTCGCCACATAGATATGCGGCTCCTTGCGCCGGATCAATGTGCCGAGGAAGCAGGCGAGGAAGGCGAGCCAGACGACCGTCAGCCAGAGATCGACGTACCACTCGGGCTCCGCGTATTCCTTGGATTGCGTGCCGCCCAAAAGATAGCCCGTGGCCGCCAGCACGATGAAGAGCTGGTAGCCCCAGAAGACGAACCAGCCGAGGTTGCCGCCCCAAAGCCGCGCCGCAGAGGTTCGCTGGACGATGAAGAAGGAGCTTGCGATCAGGGCGTTGCCGCCGAAGGCAAAGATCACCGCGGACGTGTGCAGAGGCCGCAGGCGCCCGAAGTTGCCGAAAGGCTGCGCCCATTCGAAGTTGAGCGACGGGAAGGCCAGCTGGAAGGCGATGACGACCCCCACCAGAAAGCCGACCACGCCCCAGAAGGCGGTGGCGATGACCCCGGCCCTGACCACGCTGTCGAAATACTCGTTTTGTGGAATCGGCGCGCGCGGCTCGTCGGTCGCCCGCAATGTGACGAGGAAAAGCCCGCCCGCCACGATCATGAAGATGATCATGTGGATCTGATAGGCCAGGTCTCTCGCGTAGCTGGCCGCAATCATCGCAAGCAGCGTGGCAAGCGCCAGCCCGATGAGCTTTGCGTAATGCTGTGTTCCGGTATTCATCTCTCCGGTGTCCCTTCCGTATCGGCACCCGCAAGACGCACTTCGCCCCAGGGTTTGCTTCTTTATGGGCCGCTTGTGGCGGAAGCCTGTCGGGCGTTCCTTGATCTGTATCAAGGTTTTGCCATTTTGTGCCTGACCCGGATCAATGCAGCGGCGGACACGGGCGATAGACTGGGCTGATCCCAGGTATGAAAGGAACCCGCTCATGTCCTACAAAACGATCTTCACCGTGATGACGGAGTTTGACGCCAATTCCCCGGTCCTGACCCAGGCGGTCGCATTGGCGGCCTCCCAGGATGCGCATCTCGAAGTCATGTGTCTCGGGCTCGATCGCTCGCACACCAATTACTACGAGGTGGGCGCCAGTGCCATGATCCTGCAGAACTCCATTGAGGAAACCAATGCCAAAGCGGATGCGATTCTCGCGGAGGCCTCGGCCTTTCTCGGCAGCACGAACCTGCGTTGGAACGCCCTGAGCACGATCGCGACAATCGGCGACGTGACGCGCACCGTTTCCGGGATCGCCCGTTTTTCCGATCTTGCGATCGTGGCCCTGCCCTATGCCGACACGGCCCGCAGCGATGACAGCGTGGTGCTGGAAGCGATGCTCTTTGATGCCGCCTGCCCGACGCTGGTCGTTCCAAAGGCCAAAAGCACGGTACCAGCGGAAACCATCGTCATCGGCTGGAACGAAAGCGCCGAAGCCCTGCGCGCGGTGCGCGCGGCCCTGCCCTTCCTTAAACAGGCCAAGTCGGTACATATCGCGATCATCGATCCCCCGGAATTCGGCCCGGACCGCTCGGACCCTGGCGGGGCGCTCGCGGTCTTCCTGTCGCGCCACGGTATCAGCTGCGACATTCAGGTGATGACCCGCGCCGGAGCCCGCGTGAGCGAAAGGCTGCAACGCCACGTCACGGAGACCGGCGGCGACCTTCTGGTGATGGGGGGGTACGGCCATTCGCGCTTCCGCGAAGCGGTACTGGGCGGTGCGACGCGCGAAATGCTCGAACACAGCAAGGTGCCCGTGCTGATGGCGCATTGACAGCGCGAAGCGTCAGCTCAGCATGCCGCCGTCGCTGTCATCGCCCGCTTCCTCGAGCAGGCGATGCATGTCGGGCACGGTGATCCTGCGCTTGCCATCGAGGATGATGATTCCGTCCTTCTTGAGGGCGGACATCTGGCGGCTGACGGTTTCGAGCGTCAGGCCGAGGTAGTCCGACATCGCCTCACGGGTCAGCGGCAGGTCAAAGGTCAGTTTCCGCGTGGCTGGCGTCTGTCCAAGCACGGCATCGCGCCGGGCGATGATCGACAGCAGGCTCGCGATCTTCTCGCGCGCGGTCTTGCGGCCGAGAACGAGCATCCACTCGCGCGCGGCATCAAGCTCATCGAGCGTCATTTCGAGCAGCCGGTGCGCGATATGCGGTGTCTCGTCGATCAGTTTCTCGAAGGGCTTGCGCCGGAAACAGCACATCACCAGATCGCTTGTCGCATGGACGGTATAGGTGGCCCGGTCGCGCCCGGGACGGCCCACGAAATCCGACGGCAGGAGAAGCCCCACCATCTGCGTGCGCCCATCCTCCATCGTCTGGGTCAGCGAGGCCACGCCCGACACGACCGAGGCGACGAAATCCATCTTGTCACCGGCCCACATCACGGTCTGGCCCGCGCTGAAGGTGCGGTAATACTTGACCTCCTCGAGCCGTGCCAGTTCATCCACCTCACAGCGCGCGCAGACCGCCCGATGCCGGATCGGGCAGTCGGCGCACTCGCGGAAATCGGGCGCTGACGTATCGTGCATCCAAAAACTCCAAGTTTGATCTGTGTCAAAGAACCCTGACACATCTGACCCTATCCCGTCACTATGAACATGACATCCAGATTAGCAAGAATGGGTCTTTTTGACGCAAAGGTGCCGCGGTACACCAGCTACCCCACAGCGCCTCAGTTCAAGAAAGACATAGGCCCGGCCCAGATGCGTGACTGGATCGCGGCAATTGCGCCCGGCAGCAGGATTTCTCTCTACCTGCACGTGCCGTTCTGCCGAAAGCTGTGCTGGTTCTGTGCCTGCAGGACCCAGGGCACGCCCAGTGCCGCGCCGGTAAGAGCCTATCTGGAGACCCTGCTGAAAGAGGTGGCGCTGGTCGGGCAAATGCTGCCGGAGGGTGTCACGCTGAGCAGGATGCACTGGGGCGGCGGCACGCCCACGCTGCTTGACAAGGCGATGATCGCGGAACTTGCCGGCGGAATCGCCGATGTCATGCCGCTGGCTGACAATGCCGAGTTCTCCGTCGAGATCGATCCCAATGAGATCGACCAGGCACGCGTCGATGCGCTGGCCGCGGCCGGGATGACCCGCGCTTCCATTGGGGTGCAGGATTTCGACCAGGAAATTCAGAAAACCATCGGCCGCCTGCAAGGCTTCGAAGTGACCCGCGATGCGGCCCAGATGCTGCGGGCGGCAG
Organism: uncultured Alphaproteobacteria bacterium; assembly: GCA_963715055.1. Classification (GTDB taxonomy): domain Bacteria; phylum Pseudomonadota; class Alphaproteobacteria; order Rhodobacterales; family Rhodobacteraceae; genus CAVQRB01. The sequence goes on from CAVQRB010000002.1 coordinate 375,934, forward strand.
GCATTCACTCGCTTAATGCCGACATTCTCTTCGGTCTGCCGCATCAGACACAGGAACGCATTGCCGCCACTGTGCAGAAACTTCTCACACTCTACCCGGACCGTGTGGCGCTTTACGGATATGCGCATGTGCCGTGGATGGCGCGGCGCCAGTCGCTGATCCCCTCCGACGCCCTGCCGAAACCCGAAGAGCGCCTCGGACTTTTCGAGACCGCACGGCAACTCTTTGAATGGGACGGCTACCAGCAGATCGGGATCGACCACTTCGCCGTGCCCTCCGATACACTTGCGGTCGCCGCGCGCACGGGCCGGCTCCGCCGCAACTTCCAGGGCTATACGGATGAGCCGGCGGAGGTGCTTCTGGGTCTCGGTGCCTCGGCGATCTCGCGCTTCCCGCAAGGCTATGCCCAGAATGATGCCGCCACATCCGGCTATACCAAGGCAATTCGTGACGACGCGCTATCCACGGTGCGCGGGCACCGGTTCACCGCCGAGGACCAGTTGCGTGGACGGCTGATCGAAGCCTTGATGTGCGATTTCAAAGTGGATTTCGCTGAGTTCGCCGAGAAGTTCCCCGCGCAAGACAGGCACATTCGCGTGCTTCTGAGCCGTGCGGCGCAGCAGTTCGGCGATCTCGTTGAGCTGTCGCCACTAGGGCTCAGGATCAAGCCCGACGGCGTGCCGCTCACGCGGATCATCGCGCGGTTCTTCGATGCCTATGACATGTCCGGCGCGGGACACGCTTCAGCGATCTGAAAAGCGTTTGACCGGGCAGAGTCAGGTCGCCGCCTGCAACAGCGCCCGCGTATAGGGATGCTGCGGCGTGTCGAAGAGCGCATCCACATCCGCGGCTTCGACCACGTCACCGCGCTGCATCACCATCACCTTGTGCGACATCGCCCGGACCACCTTGAGGTCGTGGCTGATGAAGATATAGGCCAGCCCGTATTTCTCCTGCAGCTTGCGCAGCAGGTCCACGATCTGCACCTGCACCGTCATGTCGAGCGCGGAGGTGGGCTCGTCGAGCACCAGCAGCCTGGGGCGCAGCACCATGGCGCGTGCGATGGCGATGCGCTGGCGCTGGCCACCTGAAAACTCATGCGGATAGCGGTCCATGGTCGCCGGATCGAGACCCACCTCAAGCATGACCTCCCGAACCAGATCACGCGGCGCGCGGTCGGGGTCGACCTTATGAATGCTGAGCCCCTCGGAAATGATCTGCGCGCAGGTCATGCGCGGGCTGAGCGAGCCGAAAGGGTCCTGAAAGACGATCTGCATGTCCTTGCGCAGCCGCCGCAGCTCACGCGTCGACCAACGCCGGATGTCGTCGCCGAGAAAGGTGATCTGCCCTTCCGACGCGATGAGCCGCATGATCGCCAGCGCCATTGTGGTCTTGCCGGAGCCACTTTCGCCGACAATACCCATGGTCTCCCCGGCGCGGACTGCCATGCTGGCGTCGTTCACGGCCTTCACATGACCCACGGTCCGGCGCAGCAGCCCGGCCTGGATCGGGAACCAGACCTTCAGATGATCGGTCCGCACGATCTCGGCGGCATCGCTCGCCACCGGCACCGGTTTGCCCGAAGGCTCCGCAGCGAGCAGTTTCTGCGTGTAGGGATGCTGCGGATTGGAGAAGATCTCGCGGGTCGGACCGGTCTCCACGATCTCGCCCTTCTGCATGACGCAGACCCGGTCGGCGATGCGCCGCACGATGCCAAGGTCGTGGGTGATGAAGAGCAGCCCCATTCCCATGCTGTCCTTGAGGTCCTTGAGCAGGTCCAGAATCTGCGCCTGGATGGTCACGTCGAGCGCGGTGGTCGGCTCGTCCGCGATCAGCACATCTGGCTTGTTCGCGAGCGCCATGGCGATCATCACACGCTGGCGCTGCCCGCCTGAAAGCTGGTGCGGATAGCTGCCGATGCGGCTTTCGGCGTCCTGGATTCCCACCTGTTCCAGCAGTTCGAGGATACGCGCCCGAGCCGCGGCACCCGCCAGCCCCTGATGCAGGGCGAGGCTTTCGGCAAGCTGTTTCTCGATCGTGTGCAGCGGGTTGAGCGAGGTCATCGGCTCCTGGAAGATGAAGCTGATGTCATTGCCGCGCACCTTGCGCAGCAGGTCTTCACTGGCACCGATCATCTGCTGCCCGTCGTAGGTGACCGACCCCGTGACCTCCGCGCTGTCCCCAAGAAGCGACACCGTGGAGAGCGCCGAAACCGATTTGCCGGAGCCGGATTCACCCACCAGCGCCACGGTCTCGCCCCGCTCCACCGAAAAGCTCACGCCCCTGACCGCATGGGTCACTTCGCCGTCCTGCCGGAAGCTGACACTCAGGTTCTGGACGTCCAAGAGTGCCGTCATGAAAAGGTCTTTCTGGGATCAAACGCGTCACGCACCCCTTCGAAGATGAAGACCAGCAGCGACAACATGATCGCGAAGGTGAAGAAGGCGGTGAACGCCAGCCAAGGTGCGCCGAGGTTCTGTTTGGCCTGCAGGGTCAGTTCCCCCAGCGAGGGCGCCGAGGACGGCAGGCCGAAACCGAGGAAATCGAGGATTGCCAGCGTGGAGATCGTGCCGGTGATGATGAAGGGCAGCATCGTGAGCATCGCGACCATCGCATTGGGCAGCATGTGGCGGAACATGATGGTGATGTTCGACACACCGAGCGCGCGTGCCGCGCGGACATATTCGAGGTTGCGGGCGCGCAGGAATTCGGCGCGCACCACGCCCACGAGCGAGGTCCAGCTGAAGAGCACCAGCAGGATGACAAGGAGCCAGAAACTTCGCCCCAGAATGGCGAACATGATGATGATCACGTAGAGCGATGGCGTGGAGGCCCAGATCTCGATGATCCGCTGGAAGATCAGGTCGGTCTTGCCGCCGAAGAACCCCTGCACCGCACCGGCGATGATGCCGATAAGGCTCGACAGCCCGGTCACGATCAGCGTGAAAAGCACCGAGAGGCGAAAGCCGTGAATCACGCGAGCCAGCACGTCGCGCTTGGTGCCGTCGGTGCCAAGCAGATTCTGCTCGTTGGGCGGCAGCGGCGCGGCGCCGGGACGGTCCACCGCCGTGTCGAATGAATAGGGAATGAGCGGCCAGATCGCCCAGCCTTTCTCGATCGGCTGCCCGTCGATGATACCATCTTCGGCATCCTCGATATAGCCTTCGGGATCGTCGAAACAGAGATCAAGTCCGCCGGTGGCGATCAGGCATTTGACCTCAGGATCGCGATAGACGGCTTCGGTCTGGAAATCACCGCCGAATTCGGTTTCGGGATAGAAGTTCCAGATCGGCGTGTAGTAACTGCCGCGGTAGTTGATCAGGATCGGCTTGTCATAGGCAATGAACTCGGCAAAGAGCGACAGCCCGAAGAGAATGCCGAAGATCCATAACGACCAGTAGGCGCGGCGGTTGCGCTTGAAGTTACGCCAGCGGCGCTGGTTCAGCGGAGAGAGCGCCATCAGCCTTCTCTCCGCTCGAAGTCGATGCGCGGATCGACCAGCACATACATCAGGTCGGACAGGATGCCCACGACCAGCCCGATCAGCCCGAAGATGAAGAGCGTGCCGAAGACGATGGGATAGTCGCGCGCCACCGCCGCCTCGAAACCCAGACGCCCCAATCCGTCGAGGCTGAAGATCGTCTCGATGATGAGCGAGCCGCCGAAGAAGACGCCGATGAACACCGCCGGAAAGCCCGCGATCACGATCAGCATGGCGTTGCGGAAGACGTGACCGTAAAGCACCCGGCTTTCCGGCAGGCCCTTGGCGCGGGCGGTCATCACATAGTGTTTCTTGATCTCGTCGAGAAAGCTGTTCTTGGTCAGCAGGGTCAGTGTCGCGAAGGCCGAGATGGTCGAGGCCAGCACCGGCAGGGTGATATGCCAGAAGTAATCCGCGACTTTCCCCATCGGCGAGAGCTGATCGAAATTATCGGACGTCAGGCCGCGCAGCGGGAAGATCTGCCAATAGGAGCCGCCGGCGAAAAGCACCAGCAAAAGGATCGCGAAGAGAAATCCCGGAATCGCATAGGCCGCGATGATGGCGCCGCTGGTCCAGGTGTCGAAACTGGTGCCGTCCTTTACTGCCTTGCGAATTCCGAGCGGAATCGACACCAGATAGGCAATGAGCGTGGACCAGAGCCCCAAGGTGATCGAGACAGGCAGCTTCTCCTTGATCAGCTCGATGACCGAGATCGAGCGGAAATAGCTCTCGCCGAAATCGAACCGCATGTAGTTCCAGATCATGTTCAGAAAGCGCTCGACGGGAGGCTTGTCGAAGCCGAATTCCCTTTCGAGCTCGGCAATGAATTCCGGTGGCAGACCACGCGCGCCAATGTACTGGCTGTCGTTCGCGCCGAGATCCGTGGCCCCTGCATCGTTGTTGGTGCCCGAGAACCCCTCGAAGACATCTCCGCCGCCCTGGATGCGGGCGATGGCCTGCTCCACGGGTCCGCCGGGCACGAATTGCACCAGCGCAAAGTTGATCAGCATGATCCCCAAAAGGGTCGGGATGACCAGCAAGAGCCTTCTGACGATATAGGCGCCCACGAACTTACCTCAGTGCGCCGGCAGCCCGCAAGGCGTCCGCCTTGTCCTGATTGTACCACCAGAAATCCAGTTCTCCCAAGGCATAGGGCGGAATGGTCTCGGGGTGCTCATACTGATCGTAGTAGGCGACCCAGTGGCTCGGATTGTACCAGGTTGGGATCATGATGAACTCGTGCCGCAAGGCCCGATCGAGCGCCTTCAGCGAGGCCTCCTCCTCTTCGCGCGAGGTTGCCTGCAGCGAGCGTTCGATGATCGCATCGACGAGCGGGCTTGCGAGACCAGCGGGGTTGAAGAGACTGAAGGTGGCAGCTTCGGAGCCGTACCGCTGCATGAGCCCGGTGCCGGTCCCGAGGAATGCCGCATAGGAATCGTACACGAGATCGTAGTCCCGGTCGCGCTCGCGCGATGTGTATTGCGACGCGTCGACCTTTTCGAGGGTGATATCGATGCCCAGGGTTTTCACGTTGGCGACGAAATTTTCCATCACCGCGCTCAATGTCGGTGAGGACGCCGTGTTGAAGAGGAAATTCAGCTTGAGAACCTCGCCGCCCGCGTTGCGCCGGATGCCATCGGTGCCCACGGCCCAACCGGCCTCATCAAGAAGCGCCATGGCGGTGCGTGCGTTGCGCCGGTCGAGCAGCCGTTCCGCCGCCGAGGTATGCGGCAGAAGCGCAGGCTCGGTCAGCATATCGGGCGATACCAGATCGCCCAAGGATTGCAGCAGCGCCAGTTCCGCGCCTTCCGGCAGGCCAGCAGCCATCAAGGGCGTGTCCTGCGTATAAGAGACCCGCTGCTTGAAAAGCCCGTATTGCAGGCTCTCGTTGGTCCATTCGAAGTTGAAGGCAAGGGCGATCGCCTGACGCACCCGACGGTCCTTCAAGGCGTCGCGTCCGAGATTGAAGACGATGCCAGCCGGTGTCGGCGGCGAGCCATCGGGCAGTTCATTGAGCACGACCTGGCCTTGCGTCACCTTCGGGAAGTCGTAGCCGCTCGCCCATTTCTTCGAATCGCCTTCGTTGCGGAAGGTGTATTCGCCCGCCTTGAAGGCCTCGAAGGCCGCAGTATCGTCGCCGAAATACTCGATACGGATGGTGTCGAAATTGTTACGTCCCACGTTGAAGGGAAGGTCCTTGCCCCAGTAATCGGGATTGCGCTTGTAGACGATGCGGCGGTTCACATCGACACTCTCGATCATGTAGGGGCCAGAACCGGGGGAGACGTCGAGCCGGCTCTCGTCGAGCCCGTAGCCCTTCTCCTCGTACCATTTCTTCGACCAGGCCGGCACGAACCCCACCTGGTCGATCAGGCTGCGCCGGGAGATGCCTTCGGTGAAATAGAATTTGATGGTATGGTCGTCGATCACCTCGACCTTCGGAATGCGCTTGCGCACAGCTTCCGCATAGGACTGCAACCCTTCATCGAGCAAGAGGTTGTGACTGAAGGCGATGTCATGAGCCGTTACCGGGCTACCATCGGAGAATGTCGCTTCCTTGCGCATGTGGAAGATGACCCAATCCTTGGTTTCGGGGTATTCGATGCGCTCGCACAGCAGGCAATAGCTTTCCCCGTAGACATCCGCCGGGGCGGAATCGCCGCCCGTACCATCGCCTAGCAGGCTTTCATACATGATCGTGGAGAGCGCCCCGGCGCGGCCCTTGCGGGTGTAGGGGTGCATCGAGTCGAAAGTGCCGACCACGTTGAGGGCGATCTCACCACCCTTCGGCGCATCGGGGTTCACATAGCTGAAGTGGGTGTAATCGGCCGGATAAGTCAGATCGCCATAGAAGGAGTAACCGTGGCTCACGATCATCTTGTCTTCCGCCAACGCCGGGCCCGACCAGGCGAGAGATGCCGCGAGCGCGCTTGCAAGAAGGCGGCGCATGGAACCAATGATCGTGTTGCACGAAGCCGCAGATGCGGTTGGGGCTCTCATCAGGCAAATCCTCCGGTCTGGCGCCGCGAACTCGGCATCTTTATGGTTCAGGATGTAAGCTAACGGGAGCCAGCGCCAAGATACAAGTTGCGAAATTGTTATCTGCACCTTGCGATCAGGTGCTGCGCAACATTAAGGCCGTCTGCGCTGTGAGCAGACGGCCTCTGATTTCTTCGCAGGCCCTGGATCAGCCGCCGATGGTGGCCAGATAGGCGATCAAGTCCGCCCGTTCCTCCACCTTCTTGAGACCGGCAAAGCCCATAGAGGTGCCCGGCGCATAATCGGAGGGTTTTTCAAGGAACCCGTTGAGGTTCTCGGGCGTCCAGGCGCCTTCCATGGAGGCCAGCGTATCAGAATAGCTGAAGCCTTGGGCGGCACCCTTGTCGCGACCGACAACGCCATAGAGGTATGGACCCGCGGCATTCTCACCCGCTTCAAGCTTGTGGCAGGCCGAGCATTTGCGGAACACTTTGGCACCTTCTTCGACGCTTGCGGAAGCAAGCACTGTATCGAAATCGATTTCTTCGACAGCCGCCGTGTCTTCGCCGCCTTCGACTTCGATGACATAGGAGGCCTCGCCATGCGCCTCGACGTGATAAAGTTCTTCAGCAGCCCATTTGCCCAGAAGGAAAACGAGCAATGCGCCGCACACACCGCCGGCGGCTTTGGTGAAGGTCATTGTGTCAAGCATGGCGAAAGGTCCGTTCCTGTTCGTTTCAGCGCTATCTATTGCTTCACCTTGGCCGTGGCAAGGTGTAGTTAGCGCGACGAAACGACCAACTTGTCGCATCGAATACGTGGAAAACGCAATGACTGCACCGAAAAACGCCCGTATCGCCTTTCAGGGTGAGTTGGGCGCCTACAGCCATGAGGCCTGCCGCACCGCGCGGCCCGACATGACGCCGGTGCCCTGCGCCACCTTCGAGGACGCCATCGACGCGGTGCGCCAGGGTGATGCGGAGCTTGCCATGCTGCCGGTGGAGAATTCCACCTACGGCAGAGTTGCCGATATCCATTCGCTCCTGCCCAAGTCCGGTCTGCACATCATCGAGGAAGCCTTCGTCCGTGTGCACATCAATCTTCTCGCCCTGCCCGGAACGACGATCGACAAGGTGAAAACCGCCAAGAGCCACACCGTGCTGCTCGGGCAGTGCAAGGAGTTCCTCGCAGCACACGGCATCCGACGGGTGACGGGCGCCGATACCGCCGGATCGGCGAGGGAAGTGGCGGCAGCGGGCGATGCCACGATGGCAGCGCTGGCGAGCGAACTTGCGGGCGAGATCTACGGCCTCGACGTGCTGGCCCGCCACATCGAGGACGAAGGCAACAACACCACCCGGTTCCTGCTCATGTCGCCGCAGGCCGACCACGCGCCCCGCGGCTCGCACGGCATGATCACGACCTTCGTTTTCGAGGTGCGCAACATCCCCGCGGCGCTCTACAAGGCGATGGGCGGTTTCGCGACCAATGGCATCAACATGACCAAGCTGGAAAGCTACATGGTCGGCGGCTCCTTCACCGCGACGCAATTCTATGCCGACATCGAAGGGCACCCGGACGATCCGGGCGTGCGACGTGCTCTCGAAGAACTCGACTACTTCACCAACATGCTTGAAATCCTCGGCGTCTACCCCGCACACCCCGGTCGCAACTGACGGGTCCGGCAGCGAGTGCGCCTGCGGATGCGATGCTGGCTCAGGTCCCGCCACCTGCGTGCTCTTGCATCCGGACGACCTGCTCCGCCACGCGCTGCTTGAACTTCCGCGTGAGCGACATCTTGGACAGTTTCATGGACTGAACCAGCAGGCGCGCGGATATCGTCAGCGGTCTGATCTCGAGACCGACAACCAGACGGGTGCGGGTCCGCGACAGCGCGAGCAGATCGAAGGCAACCGTGCCCGCGAGGTTCTTGGAGAGCATCTCAAGCTGCAACTCGTGGGGTGGGTCGAAGGTCGCGACCTCGAGATCGATCTGCCGGCGTTTGCCGCGCAGGGAGAAAGTGGCATGCCACCTGTTGCCCTTGGCAGGTGTGGTCCAGTCGCCCACCCGCAGCACCTCCGCGCCGCGACGCATGGCGGAGCGCTCGAAGTGATCAAAGGCGCACAGAAGCTCAAAGACCCTCTGGATTGGCAGATCGAGCTCTTCCTGGGTGGAGAATTTCATGCGGTCCGTTCAGTTGTCGTTCTTGCGCGGGACGAATACCCACGAGGCGCAATGTCCGGTCAATCCAGCCGGTCCGCAAGCCAGTTTTCCAGCAGGAAATGTGCAATCGCTCCCTTGCGCGCCGGCAGGATGCCTGCATGCTCGCCGGAGAAGACCCGCATCATTTCTTCACGCGTGACCCAAAGGGCGTCCTCGATCTCGGCGGGGTCGATCGTGATCTCCCTGCTCACAGCCACCCCGGCGCAGCCCATCATCAGCGATGCCGGGAAAGGCCAGGGTTGGCTGGCGAGATAGGTCACGTCGCCAATCTTCACGCCGGTTTCCTCGAATACCTCGCGGCGCACGGCGGCCTCCAGCGTCTCGCCCGGCTCGACGAAGCCTGCGAGCAGCGAGTACATGCCTTCGGGCCAGCCCGGCGAGCGGCCCAGAAGCACCGAATTGCCATGGGTCACAAGCATGATGACAACCGGATCGGTTCGCGGGAAATGCGAAGCCGAGCAAGCCGGACAACTACGCTGCCAGCCACCTTGGGCCATCCGCGTCTTCTCGCCGCAGCGGGCGCAGTGGCGGTGGCTTTCGTGCCAGCCGAACACCGCCTTGCCGGTCGCGGCAAGCTCCGCATCGCGCGGCGTCAGCCAGGTCATCACCCGCCGCAACTCGGCAAACACACTGCCGTCGTCCATCTCCGGATGGGTCTGTTCGGTTGGGTCGAGAAAGCCGCCAAGGGTCGAGACATCCACATCCGCCGGCGTCCAGCCGGAGAGATCCACGCCAAAGACCACCCCCGCGTCCTCACGGCCCAAGAGCACGGCGTCGGGATGCGCATCCTTCAGCAAGGGATGCGAAAACGGCAGCCGCACGAGACGCGCGACGGGTTCCTTTTGGATCATCGGCTTGCCACGCCAGAAGGGCACCGCCCGGCTTGTGGCATGGTTTCGCGCGGCCTCCACTAGAGCCGGATCGGCCCGCAATTCCCCTGCCCTGTCGAGGCCGGAGCCACCGAAGGTAACCGTTTCCGCGATTTTCATTGCCTGTCCACTCCCGTTGCGGCGGATGAGTTGCACGAGACCTGTATCCGCGCAAGAAGAAAGGGGAGTTGCGGCATTGCCGGGCCTTGCCAACCCCCGCGTGATCTGTTGGTTATGAAAACACCCTTTAGTTGTCCCAAAGCGCATTCAGGGAGATTTTCGAGATCGGCGCCTTTGACCGAACGCCCGCTGCAAACCCAACTGCATGTGTCAGGTTATTGGCGACCAGCGACCTGCACATGCAGCTGACCTCGTTCGACTACGTCAAGGATCGTCCGACCGCAAATGCCAGCCTCGCAAGGCTCGCCGGCCTGATCGAGGTGCAGAGACAGGACGCGGACCTCTGCCTGCTGCTCGATAATGGCGACACCTTCCAGGGGACCCCTTTGGGAGATTTCCTCGCCAAGTCGAAGGATGCACCCGACAACCCGATGGCGCAGGTGATGAACCATCTTCGCTATGACGCGCTGGGATTGGGCAACCACGATTTCGATCTGGGCCTGGCGTATCTGGTCCGGAGCGGTAGCGCATGCAATGCGCCGACCGTCTGCACGAACCTGCGGAGCAAAAGCCTGCCCCATGTCCAGCCGTCGGTGATCCTTGAACGCAGTCTGGTCACGCAAGACGGCCGCTGCCATCCGTTGCGCATCGGTGTCCTGTCGGTTCTGCCCTATCAGACGGCGGTCTGGAACAGGTCGAACTCTCGGCGGCGCGGCGGAAGTTCTTGCTCCGGTTCCAACCCTGCGCACTGCCGCAAAACACCTGCGCGCAAAAGGAGCGGACCTGATCGTGGTCCTCGCCCACATGGGAATTGCCACTTTCGATGAAGGCGAGACACCGCAAAACGAACTGATCGAGGTCGCAGCGATCCCCGGCATCGATGCGGTCATCGGCGGGCATACCCATCGACGGTTTCCGGGCCCGGACCATGCAGGCGTCGCAGACGTGGACGCCAAAGCCGGCATGATCGCGGGCAAGCCTGTCGTCCTGCCCGGTCACGCCGGATCCGACCTTGGTGTCATCGATCTGCAGATGGAACGCGACGACGCTTCGGGACGCTGGCGGATCGTCGCGACGTCAAGCAAACTGCTGGCCGCGGACAGGAGCGCGCAGGAAGAGCCCGCGATCGTGAAACTCACCGACTGCGCTCACAAGGCAACCCGCGCATTTTTGGCCAAACCGGTGGCGCGGATGGTGCGCCCCATGCATACCTATTTCGCCCTCGTCCAGCCCAGCGCGATCACATCGCTGCTCGCGACCGCCAAACGCCATGTCATCGTCCGTGACCTCTTGGGAACGGAACACGCGGATCTGCCTCTTCTGGCAGCCGCTTCGACCCCCTCGACCGGTGGCTTCGAAGGGCCCGACAATTTCCTCGCGATACCGGAAGGCCAGTTGCTCAGGCGCGATATCGCCGGTCTCAATCCCTACGCCAATCAGGTCTGGGCGGTCCGGACGACAGGGGCGCAGATCATCGACTGGCTCGAACGCTCCGCCCTGCTCTTCAATACGCTTTTGCCGGGAGCGCCCGATCAGGCGTTGGTCAATCCTCAGGTGCCGGGGTTCCGCTACGATACTATCTTCGGGTTGACCTACACGATCGATCCGACTCGCCCGCCCTGCTTCGATCTCGCAGGGCGCAGGCAAGACGGCGCGAGCGGGCGCATCGGCGACGTGCGCTGGAATGACGCGCCACTGGATCCCAAGCAGCCCTTTCTCGTCGCCACCACGGATCACAGGGTCGGCGGCGGAGGGTTTTTCAAACCGATGCAGGAGGATCAAATCGTCCTGCGCACCGATGCATCCGTGGAAGAGGCGTTGCACGAGTACCTCAAGGCGCCGGATTGCGCGGCGGTCCGGTCAGCGAAACCATGGCGCTTCGCGCGCTCTTTGGGCGTGAGCGCCATATTGCACACAGCGCCCGAGGCCACCTCCTTGCTGCAAGACATCGCAGAGTTTTCGCCCGAACCCTGCGGCCGCACCGAGGAAGGCTTCGCGCGGATCAGGCTGCATCTCTGACACCCGGGCTTGCGCCTGCCCGAGACCTTGCCTATATCGACTATCGAGAGGTTGGCGCGGGCGAGCGCCTCGCCAACCCGGTCAGGTCCGGAAGGAAGCAGCCGTAACGAGCCCCGCTTGGGTCGTTGTCCAGCCTCTCACCTTTCCCCTCCGATGCCCGGAAGCACGCGCGAGAATTCGTCAAAGCTGGTCGCGCTGCATAGGTATCGCATTGGGAAATCTGTCCACTGTCGAACCCCCGCTCGAACCAGCGCGACCGCTGCTCGGAACTGCCATGGGTGAAGGTATGCGGCTGCGGGACCCGTCCGGCCTGCCGCTGCAAGGTATCATCGCCGATCCTGCGCGCAGCGTTGAGGGCTTCATCGAGGTCACCGCGCTCCATCAGACCCTCGACCGAGCGCGCCCAGACACCCGCAAGGCAATCCGCCATCAACTCCAGCCTGACCGTCAGCGCATTGGCCTCGCGCTGGCTCGACTGGCGGCGGGCCTGATCGACCTGGCCCAGGATACCAAGCTGATTCTGGACGTGGTGGGCAACCTCATGCGCGATGACATAGGCCGCAGCGAAGTCCCCGCCCGCCCCCATCTGCCGCTCCAGTTGAATGAAAAATTGCGTGTCGAGATAGGCTTTCTGGTCGATCGGGCAGTAGAACGGCCCCGTTGCACCAGACGCACCGCCACAGGGGCTCTGAGTCACGCCGGAAAAAACCACGAGTTGCGGTGGTACATAGGGCTGCCCGATCTGCTCCTCGAAGACGCGGCTCCAGACGCCTTCAGTCGTGGTCAGAACCTTTGCCGCGAACTGCACCATCTCGTCGTCCTGCTCGGAGACGGGCTGGCTTTGCTGCATCGGCGCGCCACCGCCACCGGTCAGCATCGGCGTCAGGTCGATGCCGGTGAAATAGCTGAGCGCCAGCACGGCCAGCACGCCGAGAATGCCAACGCGTCCAACCCGCCCGCCGCGGGACGAGCCCTTGCGGACCTGCACGTTGCGGCTGGATTTTACCCCCCTGAGGCGCATGACGGATCCTCCCCTTGCTGATCGAACCTTGCATCCTGACCCTCAGAGTACACAAGAGGTTCATGTCAGACAGCACAGAATCGGACAAATTGCGGCGCAGGCCGCGCATCAGGCAACACGGAAAGCGGTTTTTGTCCCGCTCACGCCCTGAGGAGGCTGTGCATTTGCACCGTCCCGGGCGCACTTCGGTTTACCTCCCCGGCGTGACCGCCTAGATTCCTCGAAAGCTGCCGAATCCCGTAGATGCGAAAGATTGTCATGTCCGACACTTCCAAACCCGCCTATCAGGTCCTCGCCCGGAAATACCGGCCCGAGACCTTCACCGATCTGGTGGGACAGGATGCAATGGTCCGCACCCTGAGGAATGCCTTCGAGGCGGACCGCATCGCGCAGGCCTTCATCATGACCGGCATCCGCGGGACCGGAAAGACCACAACGGCGCGGATCATCGCCAAGGGCATGAACTGCATCGGGACGGACGGCACGGGCGGCCCGACGACCCAACCCTGCGGGGCATGCGAGCATTGCACGGCGATCATGGAAGGCCGCCATGTGGACGTGATGGAGATGGACGCGGCCTCCAATACCGGCGTCGCCAACATCCGCGAAATCATCGATTCCGTGCATTACCGGGCCGCTTCAGCGCGCTACAAGGTCTACATCATCGACGAGGTGCACATGCTCTCGACGGGCGCCTTCAACGCGCTTCTGAAGACGCTGGAGGAGCCGCCCGCCCATGTGAAGTTCATCTTCGCCACGACGGAAATTCGCAAGGTGCCGGTCACCGTCCTGTCGCGCTGCCAACGATTTGACCTGCGCCGGATCGAGCCCGAGGCGATGATCGCCCTGATGCGCCGGATCGCCGCGGCCGAAGGCGCGGAGATCACTGACGAGGCGCTGGCGCTCATCGCCCGTGCCGCCGAAGGATCGGCGCGCGATGCCACCTCGCTTCTGGATCAGGCGATCAGCCACGGCGCGGGCGAGACAACGGCGGATCAGGTCCGCGCGATGCTGGGCCTCGCGGACCGGGGGCGGGTCCTCGATCTGTTCGACATGATCCTGAAAGGCGAGGCGGCGGCGGCCCTGACCGAACTATCGGGGCAATATGCCGAAGGTGCCGACCCGATGGCGGTGCTGCGCGACTTGGCGGAGATCACCCATTGGGTCTCGGTGGTGAAGATCACGCCCGAGGCCGCGGAAGACCCCACCGTATCGCCCGACGAACGGGCGCGTGGTCTTGCCATGGCGGACACTCTGCCGATGCGCGTGCTCACGCGGATGTGGCAGATGCTGCTCAAGGCGCTCGACGAAGTGGCAACAGCGCCCAATGCGATGATGGCCGCGGAAATGGCGATCATCCGACTTACCCATGTCGCCGACCTGCCCTCTCCGGAAGAGCTTCTGCGCAAGTTGAACAATTCGACACCGGCGCCGGCCGCCAGCACTGCCGCGCCCTCCTCCCCGTCCGGTCCCGGGACACGAGCGAGCGCCTCTCCCGCGCCGACTGCGCCGCAAGCAGGCTCCACCGGTCCGGTCACCGGCGCTGTCACGGCACTGGCGCGCAACGCGCAAACGGCCCTCGCGCAATATCCGACCTTCGAACATGTGACCGATCTGATCCGCACCCGTCGCGATGTGAAACTGCTGGTCGAGGTCGAGACCTGCCTGCGGCTCTCGTCCTACTCCCCGGGCCGGATCGAGTTCGCCCCGACGGAGGATGCCCCCACCGATCTGGCACAACGCCTCGGCCAAAGGTTACAGGACTGGACGTCAAGCCGCTGGGTCGTCACCGTGGTCAGCGATGCGAAGCAAGATACCATCGCCGAGACACGCGACGCAGCCGAGACGTCGCTGCGCGCGCAGGCGGCGGCGCATCCGCTGGTGCAGGCGGTCCTGCTCAAATTCCCCAAGGCGCAGATCACCGCGATCCGCACGCCCGACCAGATCGCCGCCGCTGCCGTCGAAGAGGCGCTGCCGGAAGTCGAGGACGAGTGGGACCCGTTCGAGGACAGTTGAGCCCGCTCGGGCGGCAGGACTTGCCCAAACCGCCGGGCGCACGCATATAGAAATGAAACATACCCGCGAAAAGGACAGAAGATGCTCAAAGGATTAGGCGCCATGGGCGACATGGCCAAGATGATGAAGGCCGCTCAGGAAATGCAGGGCAAGATGGCCCAGATGCAGGACGAGATGCACAACATCATCGTCGAAGGCGTGTCCGGCGCGGGCCTCGTCAAGGCCACCTGCACCGCCAAGGGCGAGTTGAAATCGCTCGATATCGACCCGTCGATCTTCAACGGCGACGACAAGGAAGTGGTCGAGGACCTGATCCTCGCGGCGATCAAGGACGCGCAGGGCAAGGCCTCCGAGCGCGCGAAATCCGAGATGGCGAAACTCACTGAAGGTCTTGGCCTGCCCAAGGACCTGAAGCTACCCTTCTGAGCCGGGACGGTGGCCCTTCCGCGCCGGAAGCCACCGCCGGACGCGCCAAGGCCCCCGACATGAGCAGCACCAAGGACATCGATGCGCTGATCGACCTCATGGCCAAGTTGCCGGGCCTGGGGCCAAGGTCGGCGCGTCGGGCGGTCTTGCACCTCGTCCGCAAGCGCAGCCTGCTGCTCACCCCGCTCGCTGACATGATGCAGCGGGTCGCCGCGACCGCGCGCGAGTGCCTCAACTGCGGCAACGTCGGCACGTCGGAAATCTGCGATATCTGCACCTCCGAGAAACGCGCCAATGGCGAGCTCTGCGTGGTGGAGGATGTGGCCGATCTCTGGGCCATGGAACGTTCGGGCGCCTTCAAGGGGCGCTATCACGTGCTGGGTGGCACCCTTTCCGCACTCGATGCCGTGGGGCCGCAGGAATTGCGCATCCCGCGCCTGATCGACCGGGTGGCGTCCGAGAGCATCACCGAGGTGATCCTCGCTCTCAACGCCACAATCGACGGGCAAACGACGGCGCATTACATCGCGGACCAGCTTGATGGGCAGGTGCGGCTCACGTCGCTGGCCCAAGGGGTTCCGATCGGTGGCGAGCTTGATTACCTCGATGATGGCACGATCTCGGCGGCGATGCGGGCGCGCAAATCGCTCTGAGGCTCAGCCCCGCGCGGGACCCTGACGCGCGCGAAAGAGCATGAGGCAGAGTATGCAGAGCACCAACAGCAACGCGCCCAGCCCGTAGGTCACTTCCGCCTGCCCCGCCTTGTCCGCCAGAGCGCCTGCGAGTGTCGGGCCGATCATCATGGCGCCATAGTAGATCGAAAAGAACACGCCCATCCCCAGGGCGCGCTGCGCCGCTGTCAGGACTTCCGAAGGGAGCGCCATGACTGGCCCCGCGGGCAGCCCGAAGATCAGGCCGAAAACGGCATAGGCAAAGGGGCTCATCCTCGCATCGATGAAAAGGACCGCAGGCAGCATCGCGGCGCAAAGCACGAAACTCAGCAGGATGATCCCGTCCCTGCGCCCGGTGCGATCCGCCAGATACCCGCCAAGGGGGATGCCCAGACCCAGGCAGAGCATGAACAGGCTGATGGTCGCGCTGGCGGATTGGGCCGCCGCCCCTTCGTTAGAGAGCAGAACCGGCCCGAAGCTGAAAACCATGGCGAGCGCCGTGTTGTAGAGCGCCCAGATCAGAGCCGCGAGCGAGAGCGACACCTTGGGTAATGGAGGCACCGAAGACGCCGCAGGAGCGGTAGCAGCTGTTGCCGATCGGTAGACCAGATTGAAGCAAACGAGGGCCAGCAGGATGAACGTCCCCACGCCGCTCCAGGCCAGAACGAGCCCCCCTGCCTCGCCGAGCGCCGGCAGCAGGGCCAGTGCCAGCGCGATGCCGAAAGGCCATGAACTGACCAGAACCCCCATCGCGGTGGCGATCTCGCGCCCGGCGAACCAGTCGACCAGCATCTTGGTCAGCACCACGTTGACGATCACACCGCCGATGCCCGCAAGGACACGACCCGCCAGCAACCAGCCCCAGCCGCCCCCCAGCGCCATGACAAGCAACCCGGCAAACATGACCAGCAGGCTGGCCGCCACGATCCGCTTGTCACCGAAACGTGCGGCGAGCCCGCCACCGGCGAGCGCAATGATGACGCCGGGTCCAAGGTAAAGACCGACCAGCAGACCGATATCCACCAGCGTGGCGGAGTATCCCGCGATGAGGAGAGGCGAGAGCGCCGCGACCGACTGGAACTGGAAGGCCATGGCGGTGCGCGCCAGGAACAGGACCGAGAGGATCGACCAGCGGCTAGTCATGCAAAGCTTCCAAACATCTGACCAAATTAGAAAAATCGACGCTTCAGGTTGCACCGTTTTCTCGGCAAGGCAAGTCCGGAACAGGCATCGGACTGTGAAAGCTCGGAGCTGTGAAGCAAGAAAGCCGCCCACCCCTCCCAAGGTGGACGGCTCTTTTTCCGCGCGATGTGCGTTTCAGAGAACGATCACATCAAGCGGCGGAAACCCGTTGAACCCGACCGATGCGTAGGTTGACGTATAGGCCCCGCAGTTGCGAATCACAATCCGGTCGCCATCGCGCAAAGCCAGTGGCAATTGCAGCGGACGTTTCTCGTAAAGGATGTCGGCACTGTCGCAGGACGGTCCGGCCACGACGCATGGTCCGGTCGGCCCGCCGTCATGCCGGGTGACGAACTGATAGCGGATCGCCTCGCCTTCGGTTTCCGCCAGACCGGAGAAACGCCCGATGTCGAGATAGACCCAGCGGTGCAGGTCATCCGGCGACTTCTTCGATACCAGCATGACCTCGGCGACGATATGCCCGGCCTCGGCCACGAGCCCGCGACCGGGCTCCGCCATCACCTGCGCGACATCGCCGAAACGCGTCGAAACAGCTGCCATCACCGCCGCGGCATAGGCGCGGGGCGCCTGAACGGTCTGACCGTAGAAGGCCGGAAAGCCGCCGCCGATGTTGAGCAGCTGGAGATCGTGGCCGGCGTCCCGGGCGGCGTGCCAAAGCGGTGCGACCTGATCGAGAACAGGGGTCCAGAAGGAGGCTTCGCGGGTTTGCGAGCCGACGTGAAAGGAGAGGCCGACAGGGCGCAGCCCGACAGCCACGGCATGATCCAGCAAGGCTGGCAGCATCGCGGACGAACAGCCGAACTTGCGGCTGAGCGGCCAGTCTGCCCGCGCGTTATCGACGATCAGCCGGATATAGACGCGCGCACCGGGCGCGTGCTGCGCGATCTTGTCAAGCTCGGCCTCCGAATCGGCGGCGAAGAGCCTGATCCCGGCGGCATGAGCAAAGGCGATGTCGGACGCGCGCTTGATCGTGTTTCCGAAAGATATGAGGTCCGGCGATGCCCCTTCGTTGAGGCAAAGCTCGATCTCCTGGCGCGAGGCCGCATCGAAGCCGGAGCCACGCTCCACCAGCAGACGGATAAGTTCGGGCGCGGGGTTCGCCTTGACTGCGTAATGGATATGCGCATCGCCGAGACCAGACTTCAGTGCATCGTATTGCGCACCGACCCGATCGCGGCTGATCACCAGGGTCGGCCGGTCGAAGACATTGGCGGCGATATAGGCCGCTGCGGGATCGTAAAAGATGGAAGTGCGGGCGCGCGATGCGCCGCGAGTTGTAGCGTTCATGGTCATCTCCAAAGAGCAGGTGGGGTGGTCTTCCCCAAAAGTCGTTTCAAGAGACGTTACCGTCGCTACATAAACGCAGGCCAGAAGGGTTCCAACTGACCGGCCAGAGGCGCGTGCCGTGACGTCTGTGGATCGCTTTTTACGGCACGCCCGGTTTCAATCAAGTAAAAAATTCGCCGTCACGTGAAAAAAATTTTCGCTGATTAATCCTGCAACATCATCGCGATCCGTCGTCATCCTCCCAGTCCGCGCCGATGGGGTCGCGGGCCCGCGCCTGTTCGGCGCGGATCATCTCCCTGACTTCCGCGCGCTCTTCCTGCGGGGCGTCGTCGATCTCCTCATGACCCGCCTGCCCGTTCGCCAGGAGCAGACTGAAAAGGATCGGGAAATGATCGGACCCGATATGCGGCAACCGGCGCATCGAGAGCAGCCGAAACCGAGGCCCATGAAAGAGATGGTCGAGCGGCCATCGCAGAAACGGCACCGAGGCGTGGAAAGTGTTGTAGAACCCCCGCCCGACCCTAGGATCAAGCAGACCGGAGAGCCGTTGAAACCGCCTTGTGGTGCTGGACCAGGCCACATCGTTGAGATCCCCGGTGACGATCACGGGCAGCGTCGCCGTCGAGACCTCCAGCCCCACGAGGGCAATCTCGCTGTCGCGCCCGATTGTGTCGTGATGCACGACGGGCGGTTCAGGATGCACACCGAAGAGCAGCACGTCATCCCCGCTGGCGAGCGTCAGCGTGACCCGGAGCGAGGGAACATCCTCGGTCACAAGCTCCCTGACGCGGGCGTCCCGAACCGGCAGGCGCGACAGAAGGCACAGCCCGTAGGTATTGTCCTGCGGCCTCAGGATCCGATGCGGAAAACGTCTGGCATGCGCTACCTCCAGCGCATCGCACCAGCCGCCATCGACCTCGAGCGCCAGCACCACATCCGGTTCGTTCTCGTCGATCAGGCGGATCAGGCGATCATGGTCCCGGTTGGACTGCTTGACGTTCACCGACAGCACGGACAGCCGCCTTGCGGCATCGATGGGCCCTGGCGCGGATTTCGACTGCTTGCGCCAGAGCGGCGTGAATTTCAGAACGATGGCGAGATTGATCGCCACGGCCATGGCCAGCAGCAGGATGGCACCATGGGCCTGCGCCAGTGCCACGCCCGCAAGCAGGACCGACAGCGCGAGGATCTGCAGGCGCAGGAAGTCCATTGCCTGCACGACACCATGCGGAATTCTGGAAAATGGCAAGAGCGTCGCGCTCAGCAGGAAACCGGCGAGACACCAGATCAGGATGGAAATCGGAGGCTCCTTTCGATGCGGGCGCCCCGGTAACGTGCCAGCGCCGGAACGGTTCCGCCGCAGCATGTCGCCATCCCCGACAAAAAGAAACCCGGCACATCGCTGTACCGGGTCATGGATCCTGCGCTCGGCGGGGATCAGCGACGCGGGTCGTCGTCATCCTCGTCATCGTCGTCGTCATGAGCGCCATCGGGCAGGTTGAAGAAACTGTCGGCGTCCGAGAAATCTCCGGCGCGCGCATCCTCTTCCTCAACCACCGGTTTGCCGGACAAGGTGAAGGTTTCCAGCCCTTCGATCGCAGTGGGGATCTTCGGTTCGGTCTCCATGCCGAGGCTCTGTTCGGTGCTCACGAGCTTGCGGCGCTCGTCGTCGCTCATCACCGGGGCATCGGCGGCTTTCTTGGCGGCGGCCTTCTGCACGATCGCATCCAGTTCCGACTGCTTGCACAGCCCAAGGGCGACCGGATCGATCGGCTGGATGTTCTGGATGTTCCAGTGGGTCCGCTCGCGGATCGCCTGAATGGTCGGTTTGGTCGTGCCGACGAGCTTGCCGATCTGCCCGTCGCTCAGCTCAGGATGGAATTTGACCAGCCAGAGGATCGAGGCCGGACGGTCCTGACGCTTGGAGAGCGGCGTGTAGCGCGGACCGCGGCGTTTTTCCTCGCCCTGCGCCGCCGCGTTGAACTTCAGCTTGAGCTGGTGCAGCGGGTTGGCTTGCGCGGCGTCGATCTCTTCCTGCGTCAACTGGTTGTTGGAGATCGGATCGAAACCCTTCACGCCCTGGGCCACGTCGCCATCGGCGATTCCCTGCACTTCCAGTTCGTGCATTCCTACGAAATCGGCAATCTGCCTGAAGCTGATTGTCGTGTTGTCCACCAGCCAGACGGCGGTGGCGCGGGCCATGATCGGTTTTGCCATGTCGAACTCCTGTCAAACTCTCTTTCCCCACGTCTTCCCCGGCGCCTTGAAGGGCGGTTCCGGGGGCCGGAACAGTTTCCAATGTAGGGGAACTTGTGGTGTATATAGGCACAGAGCGGGAATAAGGAAAGACCCAATGCGCGCAGCCCTGATCTGGCTCCTGACCGCCCTGCCGCTCGCGGCGGAAGGCGAGCGCGCGGGGGAGTTCGATTATTTCGTGCTCGCGTTGAGCTGGTCGCCCAACTGGTGTGCGCTTGAAGGCGATGCGCGCCGGTCGCCGCAATGCGACGCCGCCGAGGACCACGGCTGGATCCTGCACGGGCTCTGGCCGCAGTTCGAGCGCGGCTATCCTTCCTATTGCAAGTCCGCGGAACGGCCACCCTCACGAGGCATGACGGCGCAGATGGCGGACATCATGGGCACCGGCGGGCTGGCCTGGCATCAGTGGAAGAAACACGGGACCTGCACCGCGTACTCGGCGGAGAAGTATTACAGCCTGTCCCGTGAGGCCTATAGCCGGATCACGCGCCCCGAGGTGTTCCGCAAGCTCCAGAAGACAGTACGCCTGCCCGCCGCCGTGGTGGAGGAAGCCTTTTTGCACGACAACCCCGGGCTCGCGCCGCAGATGATCACCATCACATGCAAGCAAGGCCATATACAGGAAGCGCGGATCTGCCTGGCGAAAGACACCTTAAAGCCCCGAGCTTGCGGAGCGGATGTCCTTAAGGATTGCACCGCGAAAGACGCGCTCTTCACGCCGATCCGCTGACCGGGCGCCGCTTTTCGCAACGCCCGGCCTGGCGTCAGACTTCGAGAATGGTGCTGCCGGTGGTCTTGCGCGCTTCGAGCGCCCGATGCGCCTCGGCGACCTGCGCCAGCGGGAAACGCTGGTCGATGCGGATCTTGACGTCACCCGCCAACACCTTGTCGAAGAGATGCCGGGCCATCGCCTGACAGGTCGCGTGATCTCCGATATGGGTGAAGAGCGTGGGCCGGGTGATCTTGAGCGAGCCTTTCTTGGCCAAAAGGTCTACGGAAAACGGCGGCACCGAGCCCGATGCCGCGCCAAAGGAAATCATCATCCCCAATGGCTTGAGCGAGTCGAGCGAGCCGTCGAAGGTATCGGCACCCACCGCATCCATTACCACATCGACACCCTTGCCGCCTGTCAATTCCCTGACCCGAGCGGCGAAATCCTCGGTGCGATAGTTGATGCAGTGGTGCGCCCCATGCGCGAGCGCCAGCTTGCATTTCTCCTCGGAGCCAGCGGTGCCGATCAGCGTGATGCCTTCGGAGCGCGCCCATTGGCAGGCGATGAGCCCGACGCCACCGGCAGCGGCATGAAAGAGCACCGTGTCGCCCTTCTTCAAGGGCGTGGTGCGGTGGAAAAGATACTCGACGGTCAGGCCCTTCAGCATCATCGCCGCACCTTCCTCGAAGGAAATCCCCTCGGGCAGCGGACAGACCTGCGCCGCAGGCATTACCCGCGCCTCCGTGTAGGCGCCGGGAGGGGTGGCGGCATAGGCAGCACGATCACCGACCTTGAGATGCGCAACACCCTCGCCTACCGCCTCGATCACGCCGGCGGCTTCCATGCCGAGCGCCTGCGGGAAGCTCAGCGGATACTTCCCCGTCCGCTGGTAGACGTCGATGAAGTTCAGGCCACAGGCCTTGTGTGCGATCCTGATCTCGCCCGGCCCCGGTTCGCCCACCGGCTTGTCGACCAGTTTGAATTCCTCCGGACCGCCGGCCTTTTCGATGATGAGGGTTTTTGCCATGACTCTGGTTCCTTGTATTTCTGGTGGCCCGAAAGCACGTTAACGAGATAGCGCGCCGTTCGAAAAGTCAGCCGACCTTCAGAACGATCTTTCCGATATGGTCCGACGTTTCCATCCGCGCATGCGCGTCGCTTGCATGCTCGAGCGCGAACTCCTGGTCCATCACCGGCGCGATCTTGCCCGCGGAGAGGAGCGGCCAGACCGCCTCCGCAAGATCCTGCGCGATCCGCGCCTTGGCAAGATCACTTTGCGGGCGCAGGGTGCTGCCGGTCATCGTCAGGCGCCGGGTCATCAGCGTGGTGAAATTCACCTCCACCTTCGGACCGCCAAGAAAGGCGATCTGCACCAGCCGTCCATCCTCCGCAAGGGCTTTGAGATTGCGGGGGATATAGTCGCCGCCCACCATGTCGAGGATGACATCCGCACCACCTTCGGCCACGAGCTTTTCAACGAAATCGTCGGTCTTGTAGTTGATCGCCATTTCCGCGCCGAGGGCGACGCAGGCTGCGCATTTTTCGGCCGAGCCCGCCGTGGCGAAGACCCGCGCGCCAAAGGCCCGCGCCAGCTGGATCGCCGTCGTGCCGATGCCCGAGGATCCGCCGTGCACGAGAAACCGCTCGCCAGCCTGGAGGCGACCACGTCCGAAGACATTGGACCAGACGGTGAAGAAGGTCTCCGGCAGGCAGGCGGCTTCCTTGAGGCTGAGGCCCTCGGGCACAGCCAGGCAATGCGCAGCCGGGGTCGCCACATATTCCGCGTAGCCGCCGCCCGGCAGCAGGGCGCAGACCTGATCGCCCACCGCGACGCCTGCTACGCCGGCGCCGACGCGAACGACCTCGCCTGCGGCTTCCAGCCCCGGCAAGTCACTCGCTGTCGGTGGCGGGGCATAGCGACCGGCACGCTGCAGGGCGTCCGGACGGTTCACGCCGGCGTAGGCGACCTTGATCACAACTTGCCCGTAGGTGGCCAAGGGCATCGGTCGTTCGACGATCTTCAGAACCTCCGGGCCGCCGGGTTCGGTGATTTCCACCGCGCGCATCATCTCGGTCATGGACCTGTCCCTGTACTGTTGAGACGCTACATTCGCGCAAACGCGAAACAGGCGCAATCGGGCTTACTTGCGGGGTGCTGTCCAGCTGCCGGGGAAATCCATCTTTGGCATACGCGTAGGCGCCTTGACCTTGCCCATCAGCCAGTTCGGGCCGGCCAGAACGCGGCTCAGCACCGGGCTCTGGCGCACACGGGCCTTGATCTTCTCGATCTGCATCACCTCGTCGATCCGCCGGTCAAGAAAAGCCCAGGTCGCCATATGGCCGGGGCTGTCATCGCCCAGCCAGTAGAGCACAGTCGCCGAATAGACACCGCTCAGCGTGGCGCGCTTGGTGTACCAGTTGATATCGTCTGAGCTATCACCGAGCACTTCCCATATGTCATCGGCCGTGCCCCAGACCAACCTTGCGCCTTCGACAGCGTGGATGGGCAGGGCGAAAAGCGTGGCGCCCCGGCGCACGGCCTCCTTGTCGGTGACCGCTTCGAGCCGGAAGCGCACCGCCGCCGCCACCTTGTCGCGGAACTTCATCTGGGAGAAATCGGCGGCTTTCACGGCGGCAACCATCGCCGCATCGCCACGCTTGTGGAAGGCCACGGCAAGATCGAGCGCGCCGCGCGGGCACACCGCCCGGGCCACGGTTGGGGAGAGCCCGGTATCGCTCACCGCCGCCTTGAAGGTGGCCTCCGACCAGCCGTCGAAAGGGACATGCAACAAGGCCGCATCGAGCAATTGCGTTTTCGCGGTCTCATAGGAAACGGTCATCATCGGGCTCCTCGGCGCGGGTTCGTATCAGACTGGACAATATAGGGCGTCCTTGCTATACGGCCACTTCCTGCAAATCATTGCAACTCAACTTAGAAAGGTGGTGAAAACCACATGCAGGTAAGTGTTCGCGACAACAATGTCGATCAGGCGCTCCGCGCTCTGAAAAAGAAGCTGCAGCGTGAGGGTGTCTTCCGCGAGATGAAGCTCAAGCAACATTTCGAGAAGCCGTCCGAGAAAAAAGCACGCGAGAAAGCCGAAGCGATCCGCCGTGCCCGTAAACTGGCGCGCAAGAAGGCACAACGCGACGGGATGCTCTGAGCCTCCCGGCCTCTGGCCTTGAAGAACATGAACCCCCGGGCGGCCTGACCGTGCGGGGGTTTTTCATTCGCCCACATCCCGGATGTGGAGGCAGCATCACATGTGTCCGCAGCAACAGACTGGTCAGCATCGAACGATCTGGCTAACCTGCGGAGGCGGAAATTCAAAAGCCGGAGGCGTGTTTGGTCGATCGACCGGATAGGGAAGCAATTCGCAGCGTTGAATCCGAACTGGCTTCGGCGCTCGAACGGGAAAAAGCGCTTCGAAACATTCTTGAGGCCATCAACGGCTCCACAAAGGACGATGCGTCGATCTTTGACGTGATACTGCAGCACGCGCAGAAGCTCTGCGACGCGCCCGTAGCGGCGCTGATGTTGGCCGGACCAGACGACCCGTTTCAGAAAGTGGTCGCCCAATTCGGCGCAAGCGATGCGACGGTCGACCTATATCGCAGAGGTCAGGTTCCGGTCGATCCGGAACAGTCTTTCGTCGCTCGCGCGATCTGCAGTGGCCAGACCGTGCAGGTCAACGATCTCGCGGATACTGAAAACTATCGCAAGGGCATGGTTGCGGCGGCAACGACGGTTGACGATTCGCAGGTGGGCACGCTTCTGGCGGTGCCGTTGCGCCGCGATGGCGCCGTCATCGGCGCGTTCTCCCTGATGCGAAAGGAAGTGCGGGCATTCACGCCGGCGCAAGTCTCCTTGCTTGAAATCTTTGCCGCACAGGCAGTTATCGCGATCGAGAATGCCCGACAGTTTCGCGAGGTGCAATCGCGGCTCGAGCGTGAAGCGGCCGCGCGCGAGATCCTGCAGGTCATTAGCCAGAGCCGCGATGACGAGATGCCGGTATTCAGGGCCATACTGGATCAGGCCGAGCGTCTCTGCGGCGCGTGGGGCAGCGGCCTGCAATTGCTGAACGACGCGGGTACCCATCTGCGCATCTTCGCCAGCAAGGGCGGGGACGGTGGTTCATTCCCTTCGGGCACCGAATTCTGCCTGAGCGAGGATATCGGCATGTGTCTTGCCGTGCGCGAGAGGCGCGTGGTGCATTTCGAAGACCTGAAGGATACGGACCTCTACCGGCAGGGCCATGAAGGACGTCGCAAGCTGGTCGATGTCGAAGGCATGCGCACGCATCTGAACGTACCGCTGATCAAGGACGGTGTCGCCTTCGGGAACATAACGCTTGGGCGGCGCGAACAGAAACCCTTTACCCCGGATGAAATCGCTCTCGTCGAAGGCTTCGCGACCCAAGCCGTGATCGCCATCGAGAACGTGCGCCAGTTCAAGGCTCTCGAATCGCTCAACGCCGAGTTGGGCGACCGGGTCGAGGCGCAAGTGGGCGAAATCGAACGCATGGGAAGACTGAAGCGTTTCCTGCCTTCTGCAGTGGTGGACAGGGTGATCTCGGAAGGCTCAGACAAACTGCTAGCAAGCCACCGCGCGCTTTTGGGCGTCCTCTTTTGTGACATTCGAGGTTTCACTGCGTTTTGTGAAACCGCGGAACCCGAGGAGACCATCGAGGTCCTGCAGACCTATCACGAGGAAATGGGCGCGCTGATTGCCGCACACGGTGCAGGAGTCGACACGCGGGCGGGCGATGGCATCATGGTCCTCTTCAACGATCCGTTGCCTTGCGACGATCCGGCTGCCGATGCTCTGCGCCTCGGGCTGGCGATGCAGGCGCGGATGCGGGAGCTTTGCAATGGCTGGAAGCGACACGGACACAAACTAGGCTTCGGTGTGGGCATCTCGCTGGGCTACGCTACGGTGGGAATGGTGGGCTCGGAGGGTCGCTACGACTATACCGCCAGCGGCACGGCCGTGAACCTTGCCGCGCGCCTTTGCGACAAGGCGTCGGATGGCGAAGTTCTTCTCAGCACGCGCGCCTATGCCGCGGTCGACCAGTCCTTCGCCGCCGATCTGGTAGGAGAGCTGACACTCAAGGGCATTCATGCCCCTGTCGAAGTATATCGCGTCATCGGGCCGAAATAGTGTGCAAGCAGAAAGCGGCTACGGTGACTGGCTGCAATTCACGAAGAGATTTGGTGGAGCCTAGCGGGATCGAACCGCTGACCTCCTGCATGCCATGCAGGCGCTCTCCCAGCTGAGCTAAGGCCCCGATGCGAGGCCTTGCAGGCCTCACGGGATGGGTCTCTCGACCCGGTGCGCCGCTGAATAGGCGCAACGCGGGGCGGGATCAAGTCCAAAAACCCATCCCGCGCCGCGAATTCATCTCATCAGTCGTCGTCGTTTGCGGCGACGTCGCCGATTTCGTCGAAGGGCACATTGTCATCGTCGTCTTCGTCTTCGTCGAGCAGATCATCGTCCAGATCCACATCCACTTCATCGTCATCATCTTCGAGAACGACTTCATCGTCATCGGTGTTGACCTTGGCTTTCGCCGAAGCGGCATCTTCGGCATCCGCCGCGATCATGCGCGATTTGCTCAGATCGATTTCGACGACCTCACCGGTGTACGGGCTGATGATCGGCGTCTGGTTCAGATCGTAGAAACGTTTGCCGGTCGTGGGGCAGAGGCGTTTCGTTCCCCATTCTTCCTTGGGCATGAAAACCCCCTTCGAATTTGCGATTCAGGTGTAGATGATTCAGCGCAAGTGCCATATGACGCGAAGGCTGTAAAGGCCTGCTGCGTGGCGGGTGTTTCGGAGAGTATCGCGATGTCCGGTCCCTGCCTTCCCGGGAACCCTCCCATCCCCCTGCTTCTGCGCCGCTCGGCGCGGGCGCGGAGGGTGTCCTTGCGCATTTCGCAACTCGACGGACGCGTGACCCTGACCCTGCCCAGCCGCCTGGCCGAGCGCGAGGCGCTCGCCTTCGCCCGTGAAAAGGAAGACTGGATCCGCAAGCATCTCGAGGCGCGGGGCGAGGATGTCACCGTCGGAGCGGGCAGTTTCGTCCCGATTGAGGGCATCGCGCATGAAGTCATCTCCGGCACCGGTCGCACGGTCCGGCTCGACGCTGGAAGGATTCTGGTTCCGGGCCCTGCGGATCGAATCGCCGCACGGCTTGCAGGCCATCTGAAAGCCCTGGCGCGGACCCGGCTGGCGGAGGCATCCGACGCCTATGCCTCGCGACTCGGCAAGCGATACAGCGCGATCACTCTGCGGGACACGCGGTCACGCTGGGGCTCCTGCACGGCGCAAGGCAGGCTGATGTATTCGTGGCGGCTGGTCCTGGCACCGCCCGAGGTGCTGCGCTACGTGGCAGCCCATGAGGTGGCGCATCTTGCGCAAATGAACCACTCGCCCGCCTTCTGGGCCGAAGTAGAGCGCATTCACGGCCCATACGCGCGCCAGCGCGCCTGGCTGCGCCGCGACGGCAACCAGCTGCACCGCCTGCGTTTTCAAGGGTAGCTTGACCGAAGCCTGCGTTGTGATCACAAATGGCGCATGAACCTTACGGCGCGCCCCACCGAAGTTGCCACGCTGACCCATGACCGGGTCTATCGCGCCTTGCGCACCCGGATCATGCAGGGGGACATCGCCCCCGGGCAGGCACTGACCCTGCGGGGAATCGGGCGGGAATTCGGTGTCTCCATGACCCCGGCCCGTGAAGCGGCGCGGCGGCTTTCGGCCGAAGGGGCCCTGACCATCTCATCCTCGGGTCGCATTTCCACCCCGGAACTGAGCGCCGAGCGAATCGAGGAACTTGCCGCCCTGCGCGCCCTGATCGAGGTGGAACTAGCGAGCCGCGCGCTGCCGAGGGCCCATATGGCACTCATCGAACGCCTGCAAAAGATCAACATGACGGTGTCCGAAGCCGTCGCGCATCGCGATCCGGTGAGCTACATCCGCACCAATCTGGAGTTTCACCGCACGCTCTATCTGCGCGCGCAGGCACCAGCCATGCTGGCCATGGCGGAGACGGTCTGGCTGCAGATGGGACCGACCATGCGGGCGCTCTACGGTCGGCTGCGTCAGACCGAGCCGCCGCATTTCCACCGCCAGATCATCGCCGCCCTGCGCGCCGGCGACGAGCCAAGCCTGAGGCTGGCGGTCAGGTCCGATGTCACCCAGGGGCTCCGGCTGCTGGCAAGCTGACGGCCGGCGCGCGCGTTCAGGCGGCCAGGCCTTTCGAGCCCACATCGAGAAACTTCTGGCGGCGTTCGGCGATGAGCGCCTTGGCATCCTTGCCCGACAACTCGCCAAGCATGGCCTCGATCGCCTTTCCGACAGCCGAAATGGCCGTCTGGGCATCCCGGTGCGCGCCGCCCATGGGTTCCGAAACGATGCGGTCGATCACACCCAGTTGCTTGAGGTCCTGCGCGGTCAGACGGAGGGCTTCCGCCGCCTCGCGCATCTTCTCGGCGTCCTTCCACAGGATCGAGGCACAGCCTTCCGGGCTGATCACCGAATAGACCGAATGCTCCAGCATGGCGACGCGATTGGCCGTCGCGAAGGCCACCGCACCACCCGATCCGCCTTCGCCGATCACGACCGAAACGAGGGGTACGCCGATCTGCAGGCATTTTTCGGTAGCGCGCGCAATCGCCTCGGACTGGCCGCGCTCCTCGGCGCCCTTGCCCGGGTAAGCGCCGGGGGTGTCGACGAGGGTGATCACCGGGAGCGAGAACCGGTGCGCGAGGTCCATCAGGCGGATCGCCTTGCGGTAACCTTCGGGGCGCGCCATGCCGAAATTGCGCTCGATGCGGGACTGCGTGTCATTGCCTTTCTCATGGCCGATGACGACCACGGGCCGGTCGTCGAAGCGCGCAAGCCCCCCCATCACCGCGTGATCGTCCGCGAAGTTCCGGTCCCCGGCGAGCGGCGTGTATTCCTTGAAGAGCGCGTTGATGAAATCCTGACAATGCGGGCGCTCGGGATGACGCGCAACCTGGCATTTCCGCCAGGGGGTCAGGGCCTTGTAGATGTCTTCCAGCATCGCGCGCGCCTTGGTATCAAGGGCTGCGGCCTCCTGCGTGACATCCATGTCGCTGTTGCCCCGCGCCAAGGCCCGCAGCTCCTCCGCCTTGCCTTCGATCTCGGCAAGAGGTTTTTCGAAATCCAGATATTGGGTCATTAGAGGCCTTCCGCTAGCTGACGGGAGGTATGGCGTTCATTTTCCGGCAATGCAACGCTTTCACGCAGGCCAGATCACCGGATAGAGCGAGGCCAAGAGCAGCAGCGCCATCGTCCAGTTGAAGGCCCGCAGCCGCTGCGGATTGGTCAGAAACCGCGCCATCTGCTGCCCCAGCACCGTCCAGAGCGTCACCGAGGGGAAATTCACGACGGCGAAGATAACCGCCACGACGGCGATGGCCCGCAGGCTCTGGTCTGGCGAATAGACCGAAATCGCCGTCAGGGCCATGGCCCAGGCCTTTGGGTTCACCCATTGGAAGGCGGCGGCCTGCGCGAAGGTCATGGGACGACCCTTGCCCTCGTTCCTGCGCAGCGGCGCAGCAGTCGCTATTTTCCAGGCGAGATAGCCGAGATAGAGGATCGACACGATCTTGAGAACGGTATGGGTCACCGGATAGGCGACAAACACCTGTACAAGACCGACCCCCACGAGAACGATCATCAGGGAAAAACCGAGCGAAATTCCCGCCATATGCGGGATGCTGCGGGCGAAGCCATAATTTGCGCCCGACGCCATCAGCATCAGGTTGTTCGGCCCCGGCGTGGCGGAGCTGACGAAAGCGAAGGCCACAAGGCCGGAGAGGATTTCAGGTGTCATGCCGCAACATATATGCAATTATCCCGGCAAAAAGTTGCAATGATCAGCTTCACTGGAGAATTTCAGCAAGTTATGGCCGATTTCGATCAGAAATCCGAAGATATATTGCGCGAGCTCTCGCGCAGCGGTCGAATCAGCAATCTGGATCTGGCCGAGCGCGTCGGCCTGTCGCCCTCCGCCTGCCTGCGCCGGGTGCAGGAACTGGAGCGCCGCGGGATCATCAAGGGGTATCGTGCGGTTCTGAACCGCAGCGCTCTGGGCAGCGGCTTTGTCGCCTATGTAGGCGTCGGCTTGCGCGATCATTCCAAGACATCGCAAGAAGCTTTCGAACGCGCCATGGCACGCACGCCGGAAGTGAGTGAATGTCACAATGTCACCGGTACCATCGAATACCTGCTGCGCGTGGAATGTGCCGATCTGGCGGATTACAAGCGCTTTCACACTGACAAGCTGGGGGCGCTGGAACAGGTCAGTTCGATCACCTCCTACGTGGTGATGGGTTCGCCCAAGGACGAGCGGGCTTGATGTCGGGGGTCATGTCCGGGTCCGGAGTTGCGCATCCGGCATGGCGGAGATCGTCGAGATGCGTCGGGGAAGATCAAGCCTGAGCCTGCATCTCCACCCTGCGACCGCATTGCGCCGGGGACATGCGCCTAGCCGGAGGCGTCATTGCGTGGCCGCTTCCGCGATATCCGCGAAAACCTGGTCCAGCGATTGCGCGAGTTCCGCCAGCGCCGCCCCGCCTTCCGCCATGTAGGGACCGAAGATGAAACTCGGCGTCTTGTAGGACAGCGTCGCCACCCCGGACGCCTCTTCGGTCACGTAAAACCGAATGGGCGCTTCGATCATCGCGGCGGTGGACGTCGCCAGCACCCGCACTGCGAAGTCGTTGTTGAAAACGCCGATCACGCGGTTTTCGGGGATGGTGATGCCGCGGCTGCGTGCTGTCGCGGTCGGACCGGCCTGGGTGACCACGCCCATGCCATGCGCAGGTACCGCCTGCAGCAGGTCGTCCAGAAGGTCCGCGTGGCTCTTGGCTGTCTCGATCACGACCCACCCCTGTCGCGGTGCGATATCGCCGGACAGGGCCGCTGTCGCCAGAAACATCCCCAGAAAGCCCACCAATACCGAACGCATCGAAATTCCCCCTTTGCTTGCCGGATCATCTGCGCAGGGTACCGCAGATTTGCCAAATCACGCTGGCGTTATGCCCCGCTGATCATCTCGGACTGGCGCACGATCACCTCGGCCTGCTTGATCGAGGCGATGTCGACCAGACGCCCCTTGTAGACGGTCGCGCCTTCGCCTTTCGCCTTCGCTGCTTCCATGGCGGCGAGGATTTCGCGCGCTTCGGCCACGGCGGCCTCGGAAGGGGTGAAGACTTCATTGGCGATGGCGACCTGTTTGGGATGGATCGCCCATTTGCCAACCATGCCGAGCGTGGCGGAGCGCCGCGCCTGGGCGCGAAAACCCTCGTCGTCGGAAAAATCGCCAAAAGGGCCATCTACCGGCAGCACCCCATGGGTGCGGCAGGCGGCGACGATCGCGGCCTGTGCCCAGTGCCAGGGATCCGACCAGTGCTTCTGGCCTTCGTGGATCATGTAGTAGTTTTCCTGCGTACCACCGATACCGGTGGTCTGCATGCCCATCGAGGCGGCGAAATCGGCAGCGCCGAGGCTCATCGCCTGCAGACGCGGTGAACTTGCGGCGATCTCCTCCACATGCGCGAGGCCCGCGGCGGATTCGATGATGACTTCGAAACTGATCCGCTTCGCGCGGCCCTTCGCCGCCTCGATCGCCGTGACCAGCGCATCGACCGCATAGACGTCGGCAGCGCAGCCCACCTTGGGGATCATGATCTGGTCGAGGCGGTCGCCCGATTGCTCCAGCAGGTCGACGACGTCGCGATACCAATAGGGCGTATCAAGACCGTTGATACGCACGGAAAGTGTCTTGTTGCCCCAATCCACTCCCGAGACGGCGGCGATGATGTTGGCACGGGCGCTGTCCTTGTCGCTGGGGGCCACGCTGTCCTCCAGATCGAGGTTGATCACATCCGC
This sequence comes from uncultured Alphaproteobacteria bacterium, assembly GCA_963715055.1. Classification (GTDB taxonomy): domain Bacteria; phylum Pseudomonadota; class Alphaproteobacteria; order Rhodobacterales; family Rhodobacteraceae; genus CAVQRB01. Next base: position 408,137 of record CAVQRB010000002.1, read on the forward strand.
TGCCGAAGCCGCCATCTTCTCGAAGATCGCCGGGCGGGAGCCCGGACCAAACAGCTGGCAACGGTTGGGACGCGCGGGGGCTGCGGGCTGTATACGGAAGCTCATGGGGACCTCGTGAGTAATAAAATTGCGGCTTTTCCTGCCTCGCTGGTATTAAATTGCGCAACCACCTGCAAGCGCATTTCGCAGATGCAGCATTTCCAGCCGCACACAGCTGATTGATGGGATATTTTTGCGCATAGGTTGTGATTGACCGGAAAAACTTGCACGTATCAGCGTCTGGTCGCGACGTTTGGGATGTACTTGCGTCCGAAATCGGCGAAAGTTCCTGGAAGAAACGCCAAGGAGAAACCGGCCGTGATCGAGACACCTTACCTGCTCTTTCTGGGCGATGCGCCCGACCAGTTGGCCGCGAAGGTGGCGCAGGGCATCAAGGATTGGCGCCCGGAGAATGCCGTCGGGCAATACCGCATGCCGGGGTGCAAGGCGGATGTTGGCCTCACCGACATGACGCTGGACGAAGGCTTGAAAGCCGGCGCGAAGACCTTGGTGATCGGCGTGGCCAACCGAGGGGGCCAGATCAGCGCGGCATGGCGCGAGGTTCTCGTGGATGCACTCGGGCGCGGCTACGATCTGGCCAGCGGCTTGCACAACCTGCTGCGCGACCAGCCCGACTTGCTGGCGGCGGCACAGGTCAACGGGCGCACCCTGCATGACGTACGCGTGCCGACCGTGGCCTATCCGATCGCCAATGGCGTCAAGCGAAGCGGCAAGCGGGTGCTGGCCGTCGGTACGGATTGCTCGGTTGGCAAGATGTACACCGCGCTGGCGCTCGACGCCGCGATGCAGGAACGCGGCATGAAGAGCAGCTTCCGCGCCACCGGGCAGACCGGGATACTGATCACCGGCGCAGGCGTGCCGCTCGATGCGGTGATCGCGGACTTCATGGCCGGTGCCATCGAATATCTGACCCCGGACAATGACGACGATCACTGGGACATCATCGAAGGACAGGGCAGCCTGTTTCACGTCTCCTATTCGGGCGTGACGCTGGCGCTGATCCATGGCGGACAGCCCGACGCGCTGATCCTCTGCCATGAGCCGACACGGACGCACATGCGCGGGCTGCCGGGCTACAAGCTGCCAAGTCTCGAGGCGGTCAGGGACCTGTCGTTGCAACTGGCGCAAGTCGCCAACCCTGCCTGCAAGGTGGTGGGCGTGTCGATCAACACCCAGAATCTCGGCGACGCGGAGGCCAGAGCCTGTTGCGCCGAAATCGAAGCGCGGCTCGGCCTGCCGACGGTCGATCCGTTCCGGCATGGCGGCGGGCGTCTGGCGGAGGCGCTCGCAGCGCTCTAGTCTTCGGGCGTTGCTCACGGTCGGAGTAGATATCAATGGCCCAAGGAAAGGCATCTGATGCAAATTGAAGTGAGCCGGGATGTTTTCCCGCTGGCGCAGGTCTTCACGATCAGCCGGGGGTCACGCACCGAGGCACAGGTGCTGACGGTGCAGCTGTCCGAAGGCGGGCATCAGGGCCGGGGCGAATGCGTGCCCTATGCGCGCTACGGCGAGACGCTGGAGAGTGTGACGGCCCAGATCGAAGGCCTGCCGGACCGGATGAGCCGCGAGGCGCTGGTCGATCTGCTGCCCGCGGGTGCCGCGCGCAACGCAGTGGATTGCGCGCTTTGGGATCTCGAGGCCAAGCGGGCGGGCAAACGGGTCTGGCAACTGGCCGGTCTGCCCGAACCGGGGCCGGAGATCACCGCCTACACGCTCTCGCTCGACACGCCCGAGGCGATGCGGGCGCAGGCCGCGAAAAACGCCTGGCGGCCGCTTCTGAAGATCAAGCTCGGCACGCCGGACGACATGCCGCGGCTCGAGGCCGTGCGGGCGGGCGCGCCGGCTTCGGCGATCATCGTGGATGCCAACGAGGGCTGGAGCGCCGAGGTCTATGCCGATCTTGCGCCACATCTGCTGCGCCTCGGGGTGCAACTCGTCGAGCAGCCACTGCCCGCCGGCGCCGACGATGCGCTCGCGGGACTGGAGCGCCCGGTGCCGGTCTGCGCCGACGAAAGCTGCCATGACCGGTCGAGCCTCGCGGGCCTCAAGGGCAAGTATGACGTCATCAACATCAAGCTCGACAAGACCGGCGGCCTTAGCGAAGCACTGGCGCTGCGCCGCGAGGGGATGGCGCTTGGTTTCGGCGTGATGGTGGGCTGCATGGTCGGCTCGAGCCTTGCCATGGCCCCCGCGACGCTGGTGGCGCAAGGCGCGCGGATCGTGGACCTCGATGGTCCGCTCCTGCTGGCGCGCGACCGCGACGTGCCGCTCCTCTACGACGAAAAAGGCGTCCATCCGCCCGAGGCGGCCCTGTGGGGCTGAGCCTCGCCTCCGTCGTGGTCTACGATTGCGAATTCCTGACAGCGCCCGGCGCGCCACAACGCTTCTGGTGCGGGCCGACCGACCCGGACCCGCTGACCATCCAGATCGGTGCGCTGCGCTTGTCGCTGGAGCCACCGTTTGCGCTCTCCGAACCGGTGGGATGGTATGTGACCCCGCTGGACCGGGACGGCGCGCGGGTACCCCTGCACCCGCTGGTGACGCAGCTCACCGGCATCACCGAAGGTCGCCTCGACCGCGAGGGGATGCCGCTCGCAGGTGCGCTTTCCGCACTTGATGCCTTCGCAGAGGGCGCGCCGCTTCTGGCCTGGGGCAAGGACGAGCTTCTGAGCCTTGCCGCGTCGCTTTTCGTGGAGGGCCTCTCCTCTCCGATCCCGGCCTCCCGGTTTCGCAGCGCCGTGCCGCTTGTGGTTCAGGCAGGGGAACCGGTCGAGACCGTCGAGCGGTTGCGCAGCCATACGATCTGCGCGCATTTCGGCCTGCCCGAGGCCGGTCCTGCCCATGACGCGCGCGGCGATGCGGCTAGCGTGGCCCGCGCCTTGCAACACCTGCTTGCGTCCGGGCGGCTTGCCGCCCTAGATATTGCAAGGCATTGCGCGCCCTGAGCGGGTGGCGTCGCACCGCAGCAACTGGAGGAAGACAATGCGCACCGTATATGTGAACGGCACCTACCTGCCGGAGAACGAGGCGACGGTCTCGATCTTCGATCGCGGTTTCCTGATGGCGGATGGCGTCTATGAGGTGACATCCGTGCTCGGCGGCAAGCTGATCGATTTCGAAGGCCATGCGGTGCGGCTGCAACGCTCGCTCGATGCGCTCGACATGGCCAACCCGATCAGCCGCGACGACCTCCTTGAGGTGCATCGCGAGTTGGTGCGGCTCAACGATATCGACGAGGGCATGATCTACCTGCAGATCACCCGCGGCGCGCCCGGCGATCGCGACTTCGCCTTTCCCGATCCTGCGACGACGCCCTGCACCATCGTGCTCTTCACCCAGTCGAAACCCGGGCTTGCGAACAACCCGGCGGCGAAAAAGGGCATGAAGGTCATCAGCATAGAGGATATCCGCTGGGGTCGGCGCGACATCAAGACGGTGCAACTGCTCTACCCCAGCATGGGCAAGATGATGGCCAAGAAGGCGGGCGCCGATGACGCATGGATGGTCGAGGACGGCTACGTCACCGAAGGCACCAGCAACAATGCCTACATCGTGAAGGGCAACAAGATCATCACCCGCGCACTCAGCAATGACATCCTGCACGGGATCACACGAGCGGCCGTGCTGCGCTTTGCGCGCGAGGCGCAGATGGAAGTGGAGGAGCGCAATTTCTCCATAGAGGAAGCCAAGGCCGCCGATGAAGCCTTCATCACCTCGGCCAGCACCTTCGTGATGCCCGTGGTCGAGATTGACGGCGTGCCGCTGGGTGACGGCGTGCCGGGCCGGGTGACGCCGCGGCTGCGGGAAATCTATCTCGAGGAAAGCCTGAAGACGGCGATCTGAGCGGTGCGCGGGCAGGATGTTGGCCGATGACCGCAGGCCGCTGGACCATCGCGGCGCTGGAAGCGGCCAAGGGCTCCGAGATCGGCGTGTCGAAATGGATATCAGTCGATCAGGCCCGCATTGATGCCTTCGCCGATGTCACCGAGGATTGGCAGGGCATCCACATCGACCCGGATGAAGCGGCCAGGACCGCTTTCGGCGGCACCGTGGCGCATGGCTTTCTCACACTGTCGATGCTGTCCGCGCTTGCCTATGACGGCCTGCCCGAGATCGATGGTGCGACGACTTCCGTGAATTATGGGTTCGAACGGGTGCGCTTCATAGCGCCCGTCCGTGCCGGGTCCGAGATCAGGGCGCGCTTCGAGCTGAAGGACTGTCAGCGCCGCAGCGAGGGGACCCTCTTGATTCGCCTCGACGTCATCATTGAATGTGCTGGAACGGATCGGCCTGCCCTGACGGCGGAATGGCTTATTCTGTTTATTTTCTAATGCTTGGCGCGACCTTGCGCACCGTAAGGCGGCAATTGGGCAGTCGCCAGCCTCCCGACTCCCTGGCCACAGCGGTCCGGGATGCCATGGCGCGATACAAGGCCGTGACGCGATGCAATACCACCTTTGGTAGCGTTGACAGGGGATCGGTCATTTCTGACACTTTCTCAATTCTCTGCGCGCCGCCGGGTTCTGCCCGTCGGCGCGATGGAGCAACTTGGGAGGAATTTATGACAAATAAAAAACTGACAGGCCTGCTGTTGGCGGGCACCATGCTGGCGGGTCCGGCCCTCGCGCAGGACAATATGGACAAGCTGCAGAACATGCAGAAAACCGGCGCAACGCATACGCATATCGCCCAGGACGGCGAGCGGGCGGAAGCGCTGAAAGCGATCTTGCAGCACATCAACGTCCCCGAAGGCTTCGAGATCAGCCTCTACGCGGTGGTGCCGGATGCGCGCTCCATGGCCGTGGCGCCGCAGGGCACCGTTGTCTTCGCCGGCACCCGCAAGGACAAGGTCTGGTCCATCGTCGACCGCGACCGCAACCGGGTGGCCGATGAGGTCTTCGACTTTGCGCCCTCGATCACCTTCGATATTCCCAACGGCCCCTGCTTCTCGCCCGACGGGTTCCTCTTTATCGCCGAGCGCAACCGGGTGCTGAACTTCCCCGCCGCCGAGTTCTTCTTTGAAGGTCCGGATCCGGCGGTGGCCGTGGTCGTGCCGCAGGGCGAGTTGATCCCCGTGGAAGAGGAGAGCTTCAACCACACCGCACGGGTCTGCGACGTGGGTCCGGACGGCAAGCTCTACATCTCGCTCGGCCAGCCCTACAACGTGCAGCCCAAGGAAAAGCTGGAGATGTACGACGAAATCGGCATCGGCGGCATCATCCGCATCAACACCGACGGCACAGGGCGTGAAGTCTTCACCCGCGGCGTGCGGAACTCCGTGGGCCAGGACTTCAACCCGGCGAACGGCGATCTGTGGTGGACCGACAACCAGGTCGACGGCCTCGGCGACACCGTGCCGCCGGGCGAGTTGAACCGTCAGACAGCCGCAGGCCAGCATTTCGGCTTCCCCTGGACCAACGCAAGGTTCGAAGTGCCGGACTACAAGGGCGTGCCGCGTCCCGAAGGCGTGGAATTCGTCGAGCCTCAGGTCGAGATGGAGGCACATGCGGCCGACCTCGGCATGAGCTTCTATTCCGGCGCCAGCTTCCCCGACAAATACAAGGGCGGCATCTTCTCGGCGCAGCACGGCTCGTGGAACCGGACGACACCGATCGGCGCGCGGGTGATGTTCACCGCGCTTGACGAGGAAGGCAACGCGGCGGGGACGGAAGTCTTCGCGGACGGCTGGCTTGACGAGTCCACCGGCGAATACCGCGGGCGCCCGATGGACATCGCCTTTCTGCGCGACGGCTCCATGCTGGTCTCGGACGACTTCGCCGGAGCGATCTGGCGGATCGCCTACAACCCGGCTTCGCAATGAGGCTACTGACACTGGTGTTTCTCGGCGGGCTTTTGCCCGCCGGGAACATTTCGGCAGAAATCGTCGGTGACCGGGATGCCGGGCGCAAGATATCGGGGCAATGCCGCACCTGCCACGGCGCGGATGGCTATGCGCAGATCCCGATCGCGCCGCATATCGGCGGCGAGCCTGAAAGCTACCTGCGCGCGCAACTGACAGCCTTTCGCGACGGCACGCGCGAGCATGAGATGATGTCCATCGTCGCGCGCAGCCTCACCGACCAGCAGATCGCTGACCTCGCCGCCTGGTACGGCGGGCACAAGGTGACGGTGGAGATGCAGGCCGATCCCTCCGGCGCGCCCGAGCTTTGCGTTGCCTGTCATGGTGCCGATGGCATCCACCTGATCGACGATGCGCCCAATCTCGCCGGTGAGACGAACATCTACATCGACACGCAGCTCAAGGCCTTCCGCACCGGCAAGCGCGTGCACGAAACCATGTCCGCGGTGGCCGCCGATCTGACGGATGAGGAAATCCGCGCCTATGCCGACTGGTATGCTGCCGTAAAGCTCTACATCGAAACGGTGCAGTAGACGCCACCGTGGGTTGGCCTCGCGCAAAGGCGCGCTAGCTTCCGATAAAGTCAGATTAGGAGGCCACCATGAACCGAAACCCGATGTTTGCAATCGCCACGCTCACAAGCCTGTTGGCGGCGGGTTCGCATGCGGACATCGTCGTCGAGTTTGTGGAAGGCGCTCCGAAAGACCGCTTCGTCTTCGAGAATGTCGGCACGTGCCCGATCAGCAGTGCGACCCTGATCGTCGATCTGAGCGGCTCGTCGGCGGGGCTGATCTTTGACGTGACGGCCAGCGGTGCCGGCGTGCAGGTGTTTCAGCCGTTTGAGCTTGTCGCGGGTGCGCAACACCTCGCAGGCGCGCCACAGGTGGCCGACGGCGATACCGGCCTGACCTTGCCTGTCTCGACCTGGGCGCCCGGCGCCACCATCGCCTTCACCATCGACGTGGACGATACCATCAACCAGCGCGAAATCACCGTCTCGGGTACAGAAATTTCGGGCGCTGAGGTCCGCCTGGTGCGCGACGGAACGGTTTATATCGGGACTTTCTCCGACGCTGCGCGCGCCTTGATCAAACTGCCGCCCTGCCCGACCACGTGATGCGAAACGACCTCAGGTCTTGCCCACGTTTTCCGCAAAGGAGGTCTTGAAGGCCTCCTTTTGCTCGGCGTTGGCCTCGGTCTGGTGGTTGGCCTTCCACTCCTCCATGGTCATGCCGTAGAAAAGCTCCCGCGCCTCTTCCTTGCCCATGTCGATGCCTTTTTCATTGGCCGCCTCCTGATACCACCGCGCAAGGCAGTTCCGGCAGAACCCGGCAAGATTCATCATGTCGATGTTCTGCACGTCGGTGCGGTCCTGCATCAGGTGCTTCTGCAGGCGACGGAAGGCTGCGGCCTGCAACTCGATTTCAGTCTGGGTCGGCATATCGGGCTCCTCTTGCTGTCATTTGACAAGGTGTAGCGCCGCGCAGGCGTTTCAACCATCCCTCCAGATTGCGCACTGGCCCGACCGTATGTCATCAAGGTGTCAAATGCCGCCGTCAGTCAGAGGGGAGTTGCCCTGCAGGCCATCTCAGGGCATAAGACTCACAAGCCGTTAGCGGTAACACACCAAGAGGACGACAGCGAGAGATGAGACGCACGCGCAACGTCAAGATCGTGGCCACCCTGGGGCCCGCATCAAGCACCTACGAAATGATCCATGCCCTGCACATTGCTGGCGCGGATGTCTTTCGCCTGAACATGAGCCACGGCAGCCACGACGAGATCCGCGCGCGCCATGCCATCATCCGGCAGATCGAGGAAGAGACCGGCGGCAGCATCTGCATCCTCGCTGACCTGCAGGGCCCGAAACTGCGCGTCGGTGTCTTTGACAATGACGAGGGCGAAATGCTGGAAGAGGGTGCGAAATTCCGCCTCGACCTCGACAAGGCAAAGGGCGATGCGAAACGGGTCAACCTGCCGCATCCGGAGATCTTCGCGGCCCTCGAACCCGGCGCCTCGCTCCTGGTCAATGACGGAAAGATCAGGCTCAAGGTGGACAGCTGCGGGCCTGATTTCGCCAATTGCACGGTGATCGCGGGCGGGGTCATCTCCAACCGCAAGGGCGTGAACGTGCCAGATGTGGTGCTGCCACTGGCAGCGCTGTCGGAGAAGGACCGCAAGGATCTGGAATTCGTGTGCGAACTTGGCGTCGACTGGCTGGCACTCAGCTTCGTGCAGCGCCCCGAGGACGTGCTCGAGGCTACAAAACTGGCCAATGGCCGCGCCGCGATCCTTTCCAAGATCGAGAAACCCGCCGCGGTGAAGAACTTCGACGGCATTCTGGCGGTGAGCGACGGCATCATGGTCGCGCGCGGCGATCTCGGCGTGGAGCTGCCTGTGCAGAACGTGCCACCGATCCAGAAACGACTGGTGCGCAAATGCCGCAAGGCAGCCAAACCGGTGATCGTGGCGACGCAGATGATGGAAAGCATGATCGATAGCCCGGTGCCCACCCGCGCCGAGGTCTCGGATGTGGCGACTGCCATCTACGAAGGGGCGGATGCGGTGATGCTCTCGGCGGAATCGGCGGCCGGAAGCTATCCGGTCGAAGCCGTCACCACGATGGACAATGTCGCCACCGAGGTGGAGCAGGATCCGACCTATACGCAGATCATCGAGGCCTCGCGCGAGAAAAAGGGCGCCACCATCGCCGATGGCATCGTGTCGGCCGCGCGCGAAATCGCGGAAACCACGGACATCAAGGCGATCTGCTGTTTCACGCAGAGCGGCACCACCGCCCTGCTGGTGGCCCGCGAAAGGCCGCGCGTGCCGATCATCGCCATGACGCCGCTCAAAGGCACGGCGCGGCGTCTGACGCTGACCTGGGGCACGAATTGCGTGATCACCGACAATCTCGAACGCTTCAAGATGGCGGTGGTCGCCTCGGCCCGCGCCGCCCTGTCGCAGGGCTACGCAGCCCAGAACGATCAGATCGTGGTCACCGCCGGGGTGCCCTTCAACGTGCCGGGCAGCACCAACATCCTGCGCGTCGCCCCCTGCGACGAACGTTTGATTTTCAACACCGACCCGGAGTAGCCTCCCACAAATCAGAGGAGGCTACGTGCAATGACTTCGGATCTCGCGCTTGTCATGGGCATCATCATCGCGGGATTGTCCGTGCCATCACTGCTCTCCGCCTTCAGCGACCGGAGGGCACCGCGCGCGCCCGCGCTGACGCTGCTCATCGCCACGTCGCTTATAGTCTATGCGGCCACGACATCTCCGGTCGGCTATGAGTTCAGCGAGCTTCCGGAGGTTTTCGCCCGCACCTTCCGGGCGCTGATGCCCTAGGCGCATTTTCCGCGGCCGGGCGCTTTCCGCCCTTGCCATGGCAGGAGCCTTCGCCTAAAGAGCGACTTCTTCCCGCGGGACCGGCCAGAGTGGCATGCCGAGTCGCGCGTTTACCGACCCGAAACACAGGAGACGGAAATGCCCAAGATGAAGACCAAATCAAGCGCCAAAAAGCGCTTCAAGGTGACGGCTACCGGCAAGGTAGTGGCCGGTCAGGCTGGCAAACGCCACGGCATGATCAAACGTACGAAAAAGTTCATCCGTGATGCCCGCGGCTCGACGATCCTGTCGCCGCAGGACGCCAAAATCGTCAAGGGCTATATGCCCTACGACCGCTAAGCCTGAAGGAGATCAGACATGTCCCGAGTCAAAGGTGGAACCGTCACCCACGCCCGTCACAAGAAGGTCCTGAAGGCTGCCAAAGGCTACTACGGCCGCCGCAAGAGCACCTTCCGCGTCGCCACGCAGGCGGTGGACAAGGCCAACCAATACGCAACCCGCGACCGCAAGAACCGCAAGCGCAATTTCCGTGCCCTGTGGATCCAGCGGATCAACGCCGCCGTGCGCAGCCATGACGAAGCACTGACCTATTCGCGCTTCATCAACGGCCTGTCGCTGGCCGGGATCGAAGTGGACCGCAAGGTGCTCGCCGATCTCGCCGTCCATGAGCCCGAAGCCTTCGGTGCCATCGTGGCGCAAGCGCAAAAGGCCCTGGCCGCCTGAACCGGACCAGAGCACACTGATTTAAACCCGCCGTCTGCCGGACGGCGGGTTTTTTGTTCGCGCATAGTCAAAATCCGAGCCTTCGGAAGCGCCGACCGGACGGTTCGTGCTCGCCCGCGACACAAGCGACCGGCTCGTTGGCTGCGACACCCTGCGACAGGCACGACCCGAGGCGGGAGAGTTGAAGCGGCTCTACATGCGCTCTGACGCGGCAGCGCATGGGCGCGGCGGCCGCAAGTTGATCGAAGCCCGCATCCGCACCGCGCCCTAGATGGGTTGGCGCACCCTTCTGGTCAACACGCTGCTCGGTAATCAGCAGATGCTGCGGAGGCACCAAAGATCGGGTTCCGGATCATCGTGCGCTACCCCGAGTGCTCGGACCCGACCGAGGTCGCCAATACGCGCCACCACCCGCAATACGACCTTGGCCGAACCGAGGATCGCTATTCGGCGATATGGTCCTTCGGCACATTGGGTGGCTGCGTCCCGGTTTCCGCAAAGCGCCTGAGTGCCGAGCGATGGATCCGCGCGCCGGCAGGCATGGCGCGGTATTCGCCAAGCGGGATGGTCCAGCCGGCAATACTCGCACGGCGTGACCCTTCGGGCTTTCGGCGCGGCAATAGCTCCAAGACCTTCCACCCGAGGGTCATGGAAACGTGCATCCGTCGCCAGCGGATCGGGTCCCACATGGCCTTCGCCCGATGCGCCAAGCACGAGTTTGTTGATCGTCCCTGTCTTGTAGGAAAGCCCGGCGGCGCGGCTTTCTTCGATCATCCAGTGCAGCGGGATCTTGGCCAATGCGGCCTCCTTCTCCGGATAGCCGCCGCCGATGTCGCCATGCACGCCGGAGAACCAGACCTCTCGAGCGTCCTGTGCAACTGTCCCGATCGCGTTGAAACGGTTCGGCCGGAAAACCTGCGCCTCCGGCCAATGCTGCGGGCGCAGCAGGGTGCGGCGCTCGTCGATGGCCAGCGCATGGCGCACCGTTCTGACCGACGGGTTCGTCGCGGTGAAGGCGTGGCTGCGCAGCCGCGGCCCGAAGCGCCCGCTTTCGATCACCGACGCCACGGTGTCGAAAAGTCCCATGAACCGGATCGTCGGGCGCTGCGGGCGCAGGATGCGCTCATGCAGGCGCAATTCGGCGAAAGCGTCGTCACCGGTGGCCTCTCCAATGCGCTTGTAGGCACGGTAGGCATAGTCGAGCAGGTTGAGGTTGCGCGCCTCGATCAGCCCGAAGGCATGCAGGAACCCCGCCAGGACCCGCGCCGTATAGGCCCCGCGCGAGAAGCCGAAGATATGGATGCTGTCGCCATGCCCATTGGCATCCACGGCGTAATTCTCGACGATGAACCGGTAGGCTTCCTTGACGTTGGCATCGAGGCCCCAGCCCGTGGCCATGCCCCAGAGTTCGGCGCCCTTGCGCAAACTCTGCGACCAGGTGTTCTCGGCCCCGAAAGTGCCGACGCCAGGGTCGTAATAGACCAGCTGCTCCTTCGATTTCGCCAGCGTGCCGTAAAGCCGCAGGATGTTGGAACGGTTGGTGCTGATCTCGTTCGAGGTCCCGTCAAGCAGGAGGACGATTTTCTTGGGCATCTGGTTTTCCGTCAGTTCGGCGGGGTGCGACCGAGGCACGGGCGCAGGTCCGGCAGGAAGGGGGAGGATAGGCAACATTTGTTAACCAACCCGAAGGCGGCCGTTCTGTGGTCCCCGCATCGTGGTTGCCGCATAAGCGTCCGGAAGCCCCGCGCCCGGCTTGTAATCACGCGCAATTCTGCTAGCACCACCGCGACACGACATGACGAGGCAGGGATGGACGATCTCAAGCGCAAATATCTCGGACAGATCGCCGATGCGGGCGATGAGGCCACGCTCGAAGCGATCCGGCTTGCTGCGGTGGGCAAGAAAGGCGAGGTCGCGGTGATGATGCGCGAGCTTGGCCGCATGACGCCGGAGGAGCGGCAGGTGGCAGGCCCCGCGCTCAATGCGCTGAAGGACGAGATCAATTCCGCCCTCGCGGCCAAGAAGTCAGGCCTTGCCGATGCCGCCCTCGACGCCCGTCTGCGCGACGAATGGCTGGATGTGACCCTGCCCACGCGCGCCCGGCGCCAGGGCAGCGTGCATCCGATCAGCCAGGTCTCCGAGGAAGTCACGGCGATCTTCGGCGAGATGGGGTTTTCCGTCGCCGAAGGCCCCCGCATCGATACCGACTGGTACAATTTCGACGCGCTGAACATCCCCGGCCACCACCCCGCCCGCGCCGAGATGGACACCTTCTACATGCACCGCGCGGAAGGCGACGACCGCCCGCCGCATGTGCTGCGCACCCATACCAGCCCGGTGCAGATCCGCTCGATGGAGAAGATGGGCGCGCCCCTGCGCATCATCTGCCCGGGCGGCGTCTACCGTGCCGACTACGACCAGACCCATACGCCGATGTTCCACCAGGTCGAGGGCCTCGCCATCGACCGCGACATCTCGATGGCGCATCTGAAGTGGGTGCTGGAGGAGTTCGTGAAGGCCTATTTCGAGGTCGATGGCGTCGACCTGCGCTTCCGCGCCTCGCACTTCCCCTTCACCGAGCCCTCCGCCGAAGTCGACATCCGCTGTTCCTGGGAAGGTGGCACATTGAAAGTCGGCGAAGGCGACGACTGGCTCGAGATCCTTGGCTCAGGCATGGTGCATCCCAAGGTGCTGGAAGCGGGCGGCATCGATCCGACCGCAGTGGCAGGGCTTCGCTTTCGGCATGGGCATCGACCGCATCGCGATGCTGAAATACGGCATCCCCGACCTGCGCGCCTTCTTCGACAGCGACCTGCGCTGGCTGCGCCACTACGGCTTCGCGAGCCTCGACCAGCCGACACTGCATGGCGGGTTGAGCAGGTGAGCTGCAGTTTTGGAGCGCGATTATACCGATCATTGTGGCTTGCTAACAATCGGTGGCGGTGTTCTTGGATACGCATCGTCAAAAGTCGCTGATCGGCATAGTGAATTAGTGCGCGTTCAGCAGGAATATTACCTGCGCGTACCTGTTTGCAATGCAACGCGTGACTCACAGCCTGTGTCCGCAGTGACCGACGCCTGCTGCGAAGGACGCAATCGATGCATTATCAGATCTTTCGAAGCAGCTCTTCATGTCGCAGCAGCCTGTAGCAGGTGGCAAAGAACCTCGCGAAAGTTCATATCGCTTTCGTCAATTGATACCGTTGCATCACGCTGCAAATACGAGGAAGTGACATCTATAGCAGGTCGGTAAGAGCTTTCCGCCGGAGAATGCTTCGGGAGTTCGAGGAGTCTTTTTGGAACGAGTATCGAAACATATTACGAAGTATGCGCCATCATACGGTTACGGAATGGCGAACACATACCGATAGAAATCAGTCTCGCCACCACGGAAGCGCATTCATGAAATTCAATCTTCCTGGCTCCAAGACCACTCTAGACACTATCGTCAGAACTGATGAGATCACCGACGCGCTCACCGACCTCGGGCTGCAGGCGGTAGGCATCTAGGATCTTGGCGCGACGCCGCAGCCAACAGGACAAAGCCCGGAGGGACCCGGATGGCAAAAACGGATGATAACGCCAAGTACCGCAACCGCGCCCTCCTCGTGGCGGTGCTTGTCGTGCTCATCCTCGTCGCCCACATCTTCCTCTGGCGCTCGGACATGCCCACTGGCCTGAAACTCACCTTCACGATCCTCAACGCGATCGGCTGGACCATCGTGCTGGCGCCGATCCTGCTGGTGGACAAATGGATCGACGCGATCCGGGACCGCAACCGCAAGCACTGACCCCGACTTTGCGGCGAGGGGTCGCAAACGGGCGGTCCCGGGATCCCCGCAAAGCGATAGGCTTGTCCCATGACAAACGAAATGACCTGACCCATGCCCCATGTCCTGATCATCGAAAGCAATCCCGCCGAGCGCAGCGCCGGCCTGCGCCGGATGACGGGCACGGACTACGGCACGCTCTACGGCGACGTTCTCAAGGCCTGCCGCGGCGAGATCACAACGCAGGTCTGCGCGCCCTACGACGGTGACGCGCTGCCCGATCTGGCGGGTTTCGACGCCGTGGCCTTCACCGGTTCGGGCGTGGACTGGAGCACCGAGGACGCGCGCGTCGCACCGCTCGCCGCTGCGATGCGCGCGGTCTTTGCCGCCGGGCTCCCGACCTTCGGGTCCTGCAACGGCATGCAGCTGGCGGCCTCGGTGCTGGGCGGGCGCTGCGAGGCCTCGCCCAACGGGCTCGAACAGGGGCTCGCACGTCAGATCGCGCTTACCGACGCGGGCAAGTCGCATCCGATGATGGCCGGGCGGCAGGACGGGTTCGCCGCCTGCTGCATCCACCGCGACGAAGTCTCCCGCCTGCCCGAAGGGGCCGCGCTGCTCGCCACCAATGCCCACAGCGCGGTGCAGGCCTTCGCCTACGAGCGCCAGGGCGTCCGCTTCTGGGGCGTGCAGTATCACCCGGAAATGTCGCTCGCCTTCATCGCCGACCTGCTCGCGGGCATCGGGCGCATCACGAGGTGGAGGCAAAATCCCTCGCCGCGGCGGACCAGAGCGCAGAGGCGGCAGAGCAGCAAGGCGCAAGGCCCGGTGATCTTGCGCCCGACATGCTGCGGCGCGAATTGCTCAACTGGGCGCGCAGCCTCTGAGACCGCCCGGGGCGCGCGGACATTCCACCCTTCCCCCCGTGGAAGGCTTGCGCTATCACGCGGCAACCCGAAAACTATCCTGGCAGACGCTCCATGAAATTCACGCTCTCCTGGTTGAAAGACCATCTGGACACGACCGCGACGCTGGACGAAATCCTCTATGCGCTGACCGACCTCGGGCTCGAAGTCGAAGGGGTCGAGAATCCGGGCGCGCGCCTGCGTGACTTCACCCTTGGCTACGTCGCCTCTGCCGAACAGCACCCGGACGCGGACCGGCTGCGGGTCTGCCAGGTGGAGACCGATGAAGGCCTCAAGCAGATCATCTGCGGCGCACCCAATGCCCGTCAGGGGATCACCGTCGTCGTCGCCAAACCGGGCGTTTACGTGCCGGGCATCGACACCACCATCGGCGTCGGCAAGATCCGTGGCATCGAGAGCTTCGGCATGATGGCATCTGAACGCGAGCTGGAACTGAGCGAGGAGCACGACGGGATCATCGAACTGCCCTCGGGCACCGTCGGGCAATCCTTCGCCGACTGGCTGGCGGAGAATGACCCGGTGCGCGTGGATCCGGTGATCGAAATCGCCATCACCCCGAACCGCCCCGATGCGCTCGGCGTGCGCGGCATCGCCCGCGATCTGGCCGCACGCGGTCTCGGCAAGCTGAAGAAGCGCGACGCAGAACCGGTCGAAAGCACCTTTCCCTGCCCGATCACCGTTACCATCGACGGCGATACGCTGGAGCAATGCCCAGTCTTCTACGGCCGCCTGATCCGCGGCGTGACAAATGGCCCCTCGCCGAAATGGCTGCAGGATTGCCTGCGCGCCATCGGCCTGCGCCCGATCTCCTTCCTTGTCGATGTGACGAATTTCTTCACCTACGACCGCAACCGGCCGCTGCACGTCTTCGATGCCGACAAGATCGCGGGCAATGCGCTGCGCGTGCACCGGGCGAAAGGTGGCGAGACTCTCGTGGGGCTCGATGAAAAGGAATACACCTTCTCCGAAGGCATGACGCTGATTTCGGATGAAAACGGCGTGGAGAGCATCGCGGGTGTGATGGGCGGGTTGGCCAGTGGCTGCACCCTTGAGACCACAAATGTCTTCGTCGAGGCCGCCTATTTCGACCCGATCCGCACCGCCTACACGGGGCGCGCCCTCAGGATCAATTCCGACGCCCGCTACCGTTTCGAGCGCGGCATCGACCCGGAATGGACGCCCTACGGCATCGAACACGCGACGCGGATGATCCTCGATCACGCGGGCGGCGAGGCCTCCGAGGTCATCGTCGCAGGCAAGATCCCCGACTTCACGCGCTCCTACAAGCTGGATGCCGCACGGGTGCAGTCACTTGTCGGCATGGACATCCCCGAAAGCGAGCAGCGCCAGACGCTGACCGCGCTTGGCTTCGTACTGCACGGCAACATGGCGCAGGTGCCAAGCTGGCGGCCCGACGTGCAGGGCGAGGCCGATCTGGTGGAGGAAGTGGCCCGCATCGCCTCGCTGACCAAGCTCAAGGGCAAGCCCCTGCCGCGTCTTACGGATGGTGTGCCGAAGCCGATCCTGTCGCCGATGCAGCGGCGCGAGGCCATGGCGCGGCGGACCTGTGCAGCGCTCGGCTACAATGAATGCGTGACCTACAGCTTCATCGATCAGGCATCGGCGGCGCTCTTCGGTGGCGGCACCGATGCCACGCGCCTCGAAAACCCGATCAGCAGCGATATGAGCCACATGCGCCCCGCCCTGCTGCCCGGCCTGTTGCAGGCAGCCTCCCGCAACCAGGCCCGCGGTTTCGCGGATCTCGCCCTCTTCGAGGTCGGACCGGCCTTTCACGGTGGCGAACCCGGTGAGCAGCACCTGCTGGTCACGGGCCTTCTGGTCGGACGCACCGGGCCCAAGGATGTTCATGGCGCCGCGCGCGCCGTCGATGTCTTCGACGTCAAGGCGGATGCGGAAGCCGTTCTCGCGGCCATCGGCGCACCCTCGAAGGTGCAGATCCTGCGCGGCGCGGCGGAGTGGTGGCATCCGGGCCGGCACGGGATGATCTGCCTCGGCCCCAAGAAGGTGCTGGGCGTCTTCGGCGAGGTGCATCCGCGCGTGCTTGCCGCGATGGACGTCAAGGGACCCGCCATGGCCTTCACCCTCTGGCCCGAAGAGGTGCCGCTGCCGCGCCAGACCGGCACCAACCGCGGCGCGCTGCAGATCAGTGACCTGCAGGCGGTTGAACGCGATTTCGCCTTTGTGGTGGATGCGGAGGTCGAGGCGCTGACCCTCGTCAATGCCGCCATGGGTGCCGACAAGAGCCTGATCGAGGACGTGCGCATCTTCGACGAATTCATCGGCGGCAGCCTTGGTGCGGGCAAGAAATCCCTCGCCCTCACCGTGCGGATCCAGCCGCAGACAGCGACCTTGAAGGACAAGGACATCGAGGAGATCAGCGCGCGCATCGTCGAGAAGGTGACGAAGGCCACCGGCGGCACCCTGCGCGGCTGAATGGTCCTCGCGCCCCCGCGCGCTAGGTCCAGACCCGAAACAGAACGAGGAGACCGGAAATGACGTTGAAAGTATATCTGTCAGGCGAGATCCACACCGACTGGCGCGAGCAGATCGTTGCCGGCGCCAAAGGCCTTGACGTATCGTTCGACAGCCCGGTGACCGACCATGCCGCCAGCGACGATTGCGGCGTCGCCGTCCTCGGGGCCGAGCCTGACAAGTACTGGCATGACCACAAGGGCGCGATGGTCAACGCGATCCGCACCCGCAAGGGTATCGCCGATGCCGATGTGGTCGTTGTGCGCTTCGGCGATCAGTACAAGCAATGGAACGCGGCCTTTGATGCGGGTTATGCCTCGGCCCTTGGCAAGTCGCTGATCATCCTGCACGGACCCGACCATGCCCATGCGCTCAAGGAAGTGGACGCCGCTGCCCTCGCCGTCGCGCAGGAACCAGCGCAGGTGGTCGATATCCTGCGCTACGTGCTGACCGGCAAACTCCCCTCCTGATCAAGGCGTGGAAGGTGCGGAGGCCCCGCACCTCTCTCCGGTTCAGGCTCCGTCGCGGATCACCGATCCATTCGGCTCACGCGGCGGGATCTGGCGCCCTGCAATGACCGCCGGGCGCGCCATGAAGCGCTCGAGATAGGCCACGACATTGGCGTGATCCGCAAATCCGGTCACTTCTTTCGCGCCGTAGAAGTCCAGTGCATTGACCCATGGGCCGATCGCGATGTCAGCGATGGAATACTCCCCGGCGATCCATTCCCGACCTTCGAGCGCTGTCTCGAGCACGCCGAGAAGACGCTTGGCCTCGTCGATATAGCGCTGCTGCGGGCGCTTGTCCTCGAACTGCGCGCCAGCAAACTTGTAGAAGAACCCAAGCTGCCCGAACATCGGACCGAGACCACCCATCTGGAACATCAGCCATTGCGTGATCCGCGCCTTTTCAACCGGGTCCGACCCGCCCAGCTTGCCGGATTTTTCCGCGAGATAGAGCAGGATCGCCCCGCTCTCGAAGAGCGCCACGGTCTGCCCGCCCGGCCCGTTCGGGTCGATGATCGCGGGGATCTTGTTGTTGGGGTTGAGCGACAGAAACTCGGGGCTTTTCACGTCCTTGTCGGCCAGCGTGACCGTATGGGCCTCATAGGGAATGCCCATTTCCTCCAGTGCGATGGAGACCTTCACCCCGTTCGGTGTCGGAAAGGAATAAAGCTGCAACCGGGCAGGGTCCGTCGCCGGCCATTTGTCGTTGATCCTGAACTTGGACAGGTCGGCCATCGAAAATCTCCTCTTATTGGTTCCTGACCAGAGCTAATCCCTTTTCCCCGTAAAAACAGTCTCGCAAACGCGCATCAATGTGTTAACAAACGCACGGTCGAGGGGCCAGAATTGCACAATGCCCCTTTTGTCATTTCACGAGGGAACCAATGATCAACGAATTCAAGAACTTCATCGCCCGGGGCAATGTCATGGACATGGCCGTCGGCATCATCATGGGCGCGGCCTTCACGGCGATCGTCACATCGCTCGTCGACGATCTGGTCAATCCTCTCATCGGCCTTTTCGTGGGCGGTGTCGATTTCTCCGGTATGAGCGTCGGGCTCGGCGATGCACAGTTCATGTATGGCAACTTCATCAACGCCGTCATCAAATTCGTGATCGTGGCCTGGGTCGTGTTTCTGCTGGTGAAAGGCGTCAACCGGCTGAAGGATATGGCCGAAAGCGACGAGAAGCCCGCCGAGGACGCACCGAAGGCGCCCACCGAAATCGAACTTCTGCAGGAGATCCGCGACCAGCTCGCCAAGGCACGCTGATCCGCATCCGGAAAACCACGGCCCGCCTTTTTCGAAAGCGCGGGCCGTATATTTTTCACATGTTCAGCTTTTGACGGCGACGCTCGGCGAAACGACGTCGAGTCCCAGCGCCTTGCCGACCGCGAAATAGGTCAGCTGGCCTGCGTGGACATTCAGGCCGTTGAGCAGGTGCGGATCGTCCTGGCAAGCCTTCCGCCAGCCCTTGTCCGCCAGCGCCAGCATGAAGGGCATGGTCGCATTGCCAAGCGCGATGGTCGAGGTCCGCGCCACGGCACCGGGCATGTTCGCCACGCAATAGTGCATGATCCCGTCCACCTCATAAACCGGATCCTGATGCGTCGTGGCCTTTGAGGTCTCGAAGCAGCCGCCCTGGTCGATCGCCACATCCACCAGCGCCGCACCGGGCTTCAATTCGGCAAGTTGGGCGCGACTGATCAGCTTGGGTGCCGCAGCCCCGGGGATCAGCACCGCGCCGATGATCATGTCCGCCTCGCGCGCCAACTCGATGGTATTGCCCGCGGAGGCGTAGGAGGTCTTGAACTGTCCGCCGAAGACATCGTCGAGGTAGCGCAGACGCGGCAGCGAACGGTCGAGCACGGTCACATCCGCCCCCATGCCGGCGGCGATCTTGGCCGCGTGGGTGCCGACGACACCGCCGCCGATCACCATGACCCGCGCGGGACCGACGCCCGGCACGCCGCCCATCAGCACGCCGCGCCCGCCATTGGCCTTCTGCAAGGTCCAGGCGCCGACCTGCGGCGCCAGACGCCCCGCCACTTCCGACATCGGCGCGAGCAGGGGCAGGCCGCCACGATCGTCGGTCACGGTCTCATAGGCGATGCAGGTGGCCCCGGAGGCCAGCAGGTCATGGGTCTGCTCAGGGTCCGGCGCGAGATGCAGATAGGTGAAGAGAACCTGCCCCTCGCGCAGCATCTTGCGCTCCACCGCCTGCGGTTCCTTGACCTTCACGATCATCTCCGCCGTCGCGAAAATCTCCTCCGCGGTCGGGACGATCTTCGCCCCCGCCGCCACATAGGCGGCATCGTCGAAGCCTGCCCCGGCGCCGGCACCCGCCTGCACCATCACCTGATGGCCATGGGCCACGGCTTCCTGTGCCGCATTGGGCGTGACGCCCACGCGAAATTCCTGCGGTTTGATTTCCTTGGGACAACCGATGATCATGACGACCTCCTCCATGGGTGTTTTTCTGATGGATACGCAATGACTTGCGCAATTGCGCACGATTTCCTCTCGCCTGGCACAGAGGTTTCGGGATATTCTTGCAGCCAATCAACAGAAGTCAGGAGAATCTTGCGCCGATGAGTCTCGATCCGATCGACAAGCGCCTTCTGGCCGCCCTTCAGCGCAAGGGGCGCATGTCCAACGCCGAGCTTGGCGAGGCGGTGAACCTCTCGCCCTCCGCCTGCCACAGGCGCGTGCAACGGCTCGAAGCGGAGGGCTTCATTCTGGACTATGTGGCGCTGCTCGATGCGCGCAAACTCGGCGTGCCCACCACCGTCTTCGTGGAGATCACCCTGCAGGGCCAGGCCGACGAGGTGCTCGACGCCTTCGAAAAGGCGGTGCGGCGCATTCCGGACGTGCTCGAATGCCACCTGATGGCCGGGACCGCCGACTATCTGCTCAAGGTCGTGGCCGAGGATACCGAGGACTTCGCGCGCATCCACCGCCAGCACCTGACCCGTCTGCCCGGAGTCAGGCAGATGCAATCGAGCTTTGCCCTGCGAACCGTCTTCAAGACCACGGCCCTCCCGGTCTGAGCCCCCGCGGAATCACAAGCGAAAGACCGTTTCAGGCATATCCACCCTGACGAAAACGCTTACGCGGGAAAACTTCCTGATGTAGGCTGCGCCGCGAATGACTTCGGATCGCATGTTCCCTGCACGGATCGGCATCCCATACGATTTCCAGCAACTCGAAAAGACCCCGGAAGGATAAGACAGGACATGACGGAACTCACAGATGTGCGCGGTATCGGCCCCTTTCTGGCCGCCGAAATGGCGGCCGCCGGTATCGGATCCGCAGAAGACCTCGTGAAGGCTGACCCCGCCGCCCTTACCGCCTTCAAGGGCGTGGGAGCCACCAAGGCGGCAGCGCTGATCGCCGCGGGCCATGCGGCAATCTCTGCGGCCAACGCGGCGGAAGGTCCCGCGCCCGTGGAAAACCTGCCGGAAGCCGCTGAAAGCCCGGCGCCCGCGGGCACATCCGACGAGACGCCCTCTGCGACGCCGTCGAAAAAGAAGGGCAAGAAAGCCAAGTCCGCCGCCAAGACAAAATCGACAAAGAAGGACAAGAAGACCAAAAAGGCCACAAGAAGGCCAAGGCGGAAAAAGCCGACGCCAAGACGGGCAAGAAGAAGGCGGACAAGAAGAAGCG
Organism: uncultured Alphaproteobacteria bacterium; assembly: GCA_963715055.1. Classification (GTDB taxonomy): domain Bacteria; phylum Pseudomonadota; class Alphaproteobacteria; order Rhodobacterales; family Rhodobacteraceae; genus CAVQRB01. The sequence goes on from CAVQRB010000002.1 coordinate 429,488, forward strand.
ACAAGAAGAAAGAAATCCGGCAAGAACGCCAAGACCGGAAAGAAGAAAAAGAAGAAGTAGCGCGTGCGTTGCCGGTCCGGGGCGTCCGCGTGATACGCGGGGTCACGTCCTTCCTGAAATGTCTTATGCCCATCGACTCTCGCGCGCCGAAGGCATAACGACGCCGCAACGGACCCGCAGCACTTGCGGGTCGGCGGCCCGACCGCGCTGACAGACAGGACTTTTTCCGTGATCCAGACCCTCGCCGATGCTCTCGCCGAACAAGGCTATGACAGCCTCACCGCCGTTCAGGAGGCCGTAAGCGACCCAGCCCTGGCCCAAGCGGACCTGCTCGTCTCGGCCCAGACCGGGTCGGGCAAAACGGTGGGCTTCGGCCTTGCCATTGCCCCGACGCTGATGGGCGAGGCCACGCATTTCGAACCGGCCGCGGAACCGCTGGCGCTCGTGATTGCCCCGACCCGCGAACTGGCGATGCAGGTGCGCCGCGAACTCACATGGCTTTACGGCAAGGCCGGTGCCGTGGTCACCTCCTGCGTCGGCGGCATGGACAGCCGTTCCGAGGCGCGGGCTCTGGCGCGGGGCGCGCATGTGGTGGTGGCGACGCCCGGGCGGCTTTGCGACCACATCAAGCGTGGCAACATCGACCTCTCCGCCATCCGCGCCGTGGTGCTCGACGAGGCCGACGAGATGCTCGATCTCGGTTTTCGCGAAGAGCTGGAGTTCATCCTCTCCGAAGCCCCCGAAGAGCGCCGCACCCTGCTCTTTTCCGCCACCGTGCCCGCGTCCATCGTCAAGCTCGCCAAGAGCTATCAGAAGGACGCGCAGCGCATCTCCACCGTCGGCGAGACCCGCCAGCACGCCGACATCGAGTACCGCGCGCTCAACACCCATCCGCGCGACGCCGAGAACGCGATCATCAACGTGCTGAGGTTCTACGAGGCGAAAAACGCCATCGTCTTCTGCAACACCCGCGCCGCCGTGGCGCGGCTCACCACGAAATTCACCAACCGTGGCTTCTCCGTCGTGGCGCTTTCCGGCGAGCTGACGCAATCCGAGCGCACCAATGCGCTGCAGGCGCTGCGCGACGGCCGGGCGCGGGTCTGCGTGGCGACCGATGTGGCCGCGCGTGGCATCGACCTGCCCAACCTCGAACTTGTCATCCATGCGGAACTGCCATCGAATTCCGACACGCTGCTGCACCGCTCGGGGCGGACGGGCCGCGCCGGGCGCAAGGGGGTCTCGGCGCTGATCGTGCCGCCCAAACTGCGCAGCAAGGCCAACCGCCTGATCGGCGGCGCAAAATTGCAGGTAACCTGGGCCGAGCCACCCTCCGCTGCCGAGGTCATGGCCGAGGATGAGGCGCGTCTGCTCGCCGATCCCTCCTGGACCGATCCGGTGCCGGAGGATGCGGAAGATTTCGTGGCGCGGCTCATCGCGGAATTCGACGCCGAACAACTGGCCTCCGCCTTCGTCAACCTCTACCGCGCGCGGCAATCGGCCCCCGAAGAGCTGTCCGACCCCGAGGCGCGTGACGAGCGCCCCCGCCCGGCCTTTGGCCCGTCGGTCTGGTTCTCGCTGTCCACCGGACGGCGCGACGGGGCTGAGCCGCGCACCTTGCTGCCGATGGTCTGCCGCAAGGGTGATCTGACCAAGGACGACATCGGCGCGATCCGGATCCAGCCGAGCCACAGTTTCGTGGAAGTGCTGGCCGCGCGTGCTGATGCCTTCGTCGCCGCCGTGGGCCCGGAAATGACCCTGGAGACAGGCGTGACTCTGACCCGCCTCGACAAGGCGCCCGACCTCGACCGTGGCCCGCGACCGGAACGCAAATCGCCGGCCCCGAAACGTGAGCGGGCCCCTGTGCCGTCGCAAAGCTTCGAGCCGATGGACACCGCCCCTCCGGCGGAGGCGTCGGACATACCCCCCGCCCGGCCTCGCAAGCCGCGCAGCGAAGAGGCTGTGAAGCCCTACAAGCCTGCCGCCCTTGCCAAGGGCAAGCGCCCTCCGAAATCGCCCAAGACTGAGCGCACGCCGATGAAACCGGGTGCCAAGCCGAAGCCGAAGTCCTCAGCATCAGCGGGCGAGGAGCAACGCGCCCCACGCACCAAGCCGGTCTGGACCAAGGAAAACCGTGACGCGGCGCGGGCAGAACGCCCTGCGCGCGACGCCGCACCCTCCGAGACGCGGGGCGAGAAGCCCAAGGGCAAGAGTTTCGGCAAAGGCCGGGACAGGGCCGAGCAAAGGCCCGGCGGCAAATCGGACTTCAAGTCCGGCGGCAAGCCCGACTATAAATCAGCTGGCAAACCCGAGGCCAGAACCGGCGGCAAGCCCGGCCCGAAATCCGGAGGCAGGCCGGAGGCGGCACGCGACGACAGTGCAGCGAAGAAACGCGCGGCCGATCCCTCCAAGCGCTTCGTTCCACCGCACAAACGGGGCAAGCCCGGAGCCAAGGGCCCTAACGCCACGCCGAAGCGCAAACCCTGATCGGGTGCGCTCTTGCCGAAAATCATGAAGATCCGACGCGGTGAATGTCGAAACATCACCGGTATGCGCAGCCTGAGCGCGCCGTTGCTCCCGGTTCAGACGCCGTAGGTCGCGCGCATCTGCCGGAATGACAGCAGGCGGCGCTGGCGCTCGTCCCAAAGATGCAGCCGCGCGCAGGCCAGGCTTTCGGCGATGGTCATGCGCTGCGCCTGCGCCAGTTCCGCATGATCGCGCAGCACTTCGGTGAGGCGGTAGAACGGTATCCGGCTGTAGAGATGGTGGACATGGTGAATGCCGATGTTCGCGCTGAACCATTGCAGGATCGCGGGCATCACATAATGCGACGAGCCGTGCAGCGCGGCCTCGTGCAGCGCCCAGTCGTCGGCCTGGTCCCAATGGGTCTCCTCGAACTGATGCTGCACATAGAAGAGCCACATGCCCAGCGTCGCCGCCATCAGCGTCGTCGGGATGAAGATCAGCAGCACTGGCATCAGCCCGCCAAAATAGATGATCCCGGCGATCAGCAGGGCAATCGCCGCATTGGTCGCGAGCGCGCTCAGCCAGTAGCGCCCCTCTCCCATGAAATTGTAGGGGATGCGGTTCTCCAGCAGGAAGACATAGGCCGGTCCCAGCACGAAGAGCACCAGCGGGTTGCGGTAGGCGCGGTAGCCAAGCCGCCCCAGCCAGCCGCGGGCGCGGTATTCCTCCACCGTGAGGGTGATCACATCGCCGATGCCGCGCTTGTCGAGGTTGCCGGCGCTCGAATGATGCATCGCATGCGACCGCCGCCAGATGTCATAGGGCGTAAGCGTCAGCACGCCAAGCAGGCGGCCGGTCCAGTCGCTGAGCGTGCGGTTGGCAAAGAACGATCCGTGCCCGCAATCATGCTGGATACAGAAGAGCCGCACCAGAAAGAGCCCGTTCACGCAGGCCAGCGCCACGGCGGCAAGATAGCTGTAGTCCACCAGCCACCAGGCCAGCGCCCAGATGCCGAGGAAGGGAATGATGCTCACCGCGATCTCGAAGGCCGACCGGGCCGGGTCGGGATCACGGTATTTTGCGAGAACCTTCACCCAGTTCGCAGCCGCAACCTTGGCGCTTTCGACGGGGCGCGCCCCCTCGAAGGATGTGTTGGATGTCATTCTGCCTTGCCTCATTTTGCGCACGTTGCGACAGCTTTAGCGCCAGTGCACGATTACACAAGCTTATTGACCAAAGCTGAACGACTTAGCGCTTTTCCGGACTTTTTGACGCATCCGCGCCACAGACGGAAACGGAGCCCGAAGGCTCCGTTCGCGAAGATCGTCGTGGGTCGGGGGCTGCGCTCAGCCTTTGCCCTTCCACGGCACCAGGATCCGTTCGGCCCACCGCATCAGCATGTCGATGCCGAAGCCGATGACGCCGATCAGGATGATCCCCATGATGACGATATCGGTGTTCTGGAATTTCGATGCGGTCATGATCATCATGCCGGCCCCCTGTTCGGCGGCCACAAGCTCGGCGGCCACCACCGTGCCCCAGCAGACCCCCATCGCCACCCGCGCGCCGGTAAAGATCTCCGGCAGCGAGTTGGGGATGATGACATGGCGCATGATCTGCCACTTGCTCGCGCCCAGCGAATAGGCCGCATGCACCTTGGAGATGTTCACGCCCGAGACGCCCGCGCGCGCGGCGATCGCCATGATCCAGAGGGCCGCAAGGAACAGCAGGATGATCTTGCCCGCCTCGCCGATACCCGCCCAGATGATCACCAGCGGAATGAGCGCGAGCGGCGGCACCGGACGCATGAATTCCACGATCGGATCGAACCAGCCGCGGAACCAGTTCGACAGACCCATGGCATAGCCCAGCGGAATGCCGACAAGCGCCCCGAGCAGGAAGCCCACGATCACCCGGAAAAGCGAATAGCCCAGATGCTCCCAGAGCGTGAAGTTGCGGAAACCTTCGCTTGCGATGACCAGCGTCCGGCTCCAGACCTCTTCGGGCGCAGGCAGATAAAGCGGCTCCATCTGCCAGCCCCGCTCCGGCTCGAAATTCGGCGTGCCCTTGTCGCTGAGCGTGACCGAGCCACCCTCGACCTGCACGGTTTCGCCCGGCGCGATCTTCTGGCCGTTGATCGCGATGACCTCGGCGCCATCGCTCTTTTTCAGATCGTCGTTGCGATCCACGCTGACGAGACCGGAGCGCCACTGGGCGATCGCGACCGAATCGTTCTTGGCGAACCCGTCACCGGGATCGACCTCTGGCGCGTCGGTCGGGGTTTCGCGCGGGTGCACCACCACCGTCACCGTGGCATCGTCGGGCGCCTGCCCGGGCATTTGCGCGGTGTAGGTGAAGGTCGTCGTTCCCTCGAAAGGGCCCGGCGCATGAAGAAAGCCCGGCAGCAGGTTCGAGCCGGTGAAGATCCCCCACATCAGGAAGATGGTCAGGATCGAGATGATGCCAGCCGCCCGGTTCGGACGCACAGCACTTTCGTCGCCGAAGGTCACGGTCTTGAGCGAGGTGTAGTCGTGCAGGCCGGAGCGTTGAACCACCTTGGTCACGATGAAGAATGCCGCGACGAAGATGATGATGTAGATCAGAAGAGGGATCATGCCGCATCCTCCGACCGGCCCATGATCTCTTCTTCCATGTCCCAGATCATCGACAGGATCTCTTCGCGCTTGGGTCCGAAATCGGGATGTTTCTTGACCTGCCGCAGGTCCGAATTCACGCCAAGCTCGGCGAAAGGCAGACGGTATTCCTTGTGGATGCGTCCGGGGCGCGGCGCCATCACGATCAGGCGCTCGCCCAGAAGCAGCGCCTCCTCCACCGAGTGGGTGATCAGGATGATGGTCTTGCCGGTCTCCTTCCAGAGCTTCAGAACGAGGCTCTGCATCTTCTCGCGCGTCAGCGCATCGAGCGCGCCCAGCGGCTCATCCATCAGGATCACATCCGGGTCATTGGCCAGACACCGCGCCAGCGCCACGCGCTGCTGCATCCCGCCCGACAACTCGTAGACGGCCTTTTCCTTGAAATCCTTCAGCCCCACCACGTTCAGCAGGTGGTTCACGGTCTTGTCCTTGTCGATCTTGGGCATGCCCTTCATCGAGGGACCAAAAGCCACGTTCTCGCGCACCGACATCCACTCGAAGAGCGCGCCTTGCTGGAACACCATGCCGCGTTCGGCATCCGGCCCCTTGATCTCATGTCCGTTGAGCGTGAGCTTGCCGCTGGTCGGTGCGAGGAACCCCGCCACGATGTTCAGAAGCGTGGTCTTGCCGCAGCCCGAAGGCCCGAGAACGCTCAGAAGCTCGCCCGCTTTCAGTTCGATCGACACGTCCTGCAACGCCTGCACCGATCCGCCGTTCGGCAGATCGAAACGCATCGACAGGTTCTCTATGGATAATCCGGTCATCAGGTCCCCACCTTGTTGGCTGCCTGTGGCTTGAAGGGCAGGCCGTCCCGCCTTTTGTCGTTCGGTTTGTGCCCCGGCGCAGGTCGACCCGCGCCGGGGCGGTCGCCTTACATGCCCATCGCAGATGTGAGCGGACCGGTATTCACGGCGTCCACATAGCTGTCGAGCGCGCTGTCGATGCTGCCGGCAGTCACGAAGACATCCGCGACGCCCTTCATGTATGCCTGCGCATTTCCACCCAGCCAGGCTTGGGAAAGCTGCGTTTCGATGCTCGGGAATTTCATCGTTGCGATCGATGCCCGTGCCGCTTCGAGATCCATGCCGGACTGCTCGGCAATCACTGCCAGCATCTCTTCGGTGGGGTTCGCGTTCCATTCGGCGTTGGCATCGGCTGTCACCTTGAGGAACTTGGCCACGACGTCACCGTTTTCGGCGACGAAGGACGCCGGCGCGGACGTCACGTCGAACACCAGAATGCCGAGCGCTTCCTTTTCGTCACCCGTGAGCAACACGTTGCCGTATTCCTTCATGCGCGACAGGCCACCGCCGTAGCCGCAGGCGAAATCAACAGCACCCTGGCTCAGGGCAGCAGCCCCTTCCGGGGGCGCCATGTCGACGATCTGCAGAGATGCAAGATCGATGCCGAAGTGGTCCATCTGGCGCAGGAAGCCGTAATGCGCCGCTGTGCCCAGCGGAACGGCGACTTTCTTGCCGGCCAGCTCGCCCGCGCTGTCCTTGTCGATCTCCAGGTCGGCACGCACGACACAACCGTCGTTCTCGGAGTAGCTCACGGCAACATCGACGATCTGGAGGTCCTGACCGCCGGAGGTCGCAACCACGAAGGGCGGTACGCCCTGGCTGACGGACATCTGCACGTCGCCCGACGCCATCGCGGCGGACATCGCGGTGCCGGTCTCGAAGGAGACCCAGTTCACCTTCATGCCCAGCGCCTCGTCATAGGCACCGGAGGCCTTTGCGGCCATCATCGGCATCGGCCACTCGAGGAAGTAGCCCACGGTGATGTCGGCGGAGGCGGATTGTGCGCCCATCGCCATCACGGCAGCGGCGACAAAGCCACATGTTGTCTTCTTGATCATTGTTTTCTCCCGTTGATCTTTCCCGGTCCGTCAGTGGCCGGGTTTTGGTGAATTCAGAACGGCTTGCCGCCGTTTCCTGTTTTTGTCTTGCCACCCCATCCAATGACAGTTTGCGAAGGGCTGCAAGGGCGCAATTGGGTCAATGCCGCACGCGGTGCGGGCGCTGCACGGTTTTCGCGCTTGCGGTACAAAGCTGTGCGCTCGCCTGTCTCCTCGCTCATAACCTGCGCTTTCCGCGGCCCGATTGCGCGCATAGTGCGGCGCGGCAGGCCGGTATCAAATGTCCAAATCGGATACCTCCATGAGTCCAGTTGCCCTCACCCCACCGACCGCCATTCGCGCTGGTCGCGCATCCGCAGGAAGGCCATCGCCAGCCCCGCGCCAAGCACCTGCGGCGTCCGGAAGCGGTAGGGCGCGATCTTCGTCACCGGGAAGGGCAGGTCCTCCGCGGGGGTGCCCAGCGCGCGCTCCGCCATGACCCGTCCCATCACATGGCTCATCGCCACGCCGCGCCCGTTGTAGCCGAGGCCCGCGATCAGCCCCGGCTGCGGTTCATGCAAATGCGGCACGCGGTCCTCGGTCAGCGCCACGCGCCCGCCCCAGCGGTAGCGCCACTCCACGCCCCTGAGGCTCGGGAAGGTCTCCGGCGCGTCCTTCAGGATCCAGCTGAAGCCGCCGATCCCGCCACCGGGCCTGCGATAGCCCATGCCGCCGAAAACCATCTGGTTGCCCGGTTCGCGCCGCGCGTACATGATCAACCGCCGCGTGTCCGAAATCGTGTGCCCGCCGCGCAGCACCGGGCCGATCTGCTCCTCCGTCAGCGGCTCGGTGGCGATCTGCGTCGAAAAGAGCGGCAGCACCGAGCCTTTCAGCCCCTTCACCAGCCCGTCCGAATAGCCGTTGGTCGCCACGATCACCGTCTTCGCCGTCACCGGCATCCCCGCCACGTCGAGATGCCAGGCGCCGTCGCGCCGCTGCATCGACCGCACCGGCGCAAAGCTGTAGATTTTCGCCCCCGCCGCCCGCGCCACCCGGTCAAGCCCCCGCACCAGCGACATCGGCTGCACCGCACCGCCGCGCGGCGAGACCGTCGCGGTGCGGTAGCCGTAAGCGCCCGTCAGCCGCGTCACCTCCTCGCCATCGAGAAACTCGAACCCCGCACCGAAGGCGTTCCAGAGATCGGCATTGCGGCGGGCGACCTTGCGCGCCGTGGCGCAATGATCCGCGCGCACCCAGCCGTGCTGGCGCGCATCGCACTGGATCTGGTACTTGCGGATGAAGTCGAAGAGATCGTCCGCAGATCCCAGCGCGGTTTGCGCCATGCGCTCGAAATAGGTCTTGCCCACCGCCCGGCGCAGATCGTCGGGTCGCGCCACCGGCAGCATCGGGTTGACCTGCCCGCCGCTGCGGCCCGAGGCGCCGAAACCCACGTCCCCCGCCTCGAAGACCGCCACATCCGTGCCCGCTTCGGCCAGTTCCAGCGCCGCCCTGAGCCCGGTGAAGCCGCCGCCGATCACCGCGACATCGCAGTGCCGCGCCCCGCTCAGCCGTTCGGCAGGCAAGGCGTCAGGCGCGGTCTGGCGCCATAGCGCGTCGGGGATGTCCATGCTCGGCTGTCCTTGATCTGAGTTCCGTAACCGAGGTGCAGTTTCCGCTGCGTCAGGCTTCTGTCAATCGCCGACTCCCGTGAACCCGATGCAGGCGCTGCCGGAGCGGCAATCGGATTACCGGAAACTTGCCTGAATTAACATCAGCTTGCGGAAGCAATGCTCAAGCAGCATGTTGCCTTCTGGACTTATGTTTGCCTGAAGTCTGGCCCTAGTTTATACTGGCAAAAAGCAGTCTTCTCTGCCAATCCCGCAACGGCGGCTTTCCGAATTCATCCGATTCCCGCGCGACAATGAAAGGTCTGACCCATGGACGGCAATTTCAATGAAAATGACATCTCCCGCGTCGTCGAGGCGGACCGCGCGCACATCTGGCACCACCTGAGCCAGCACAAGCCCTATGAGACCACCGATCCGCGCATCATCGTGGAAGGCAAGGGCATGAAGGTCTGGGACCAGAAGGGCAAGGAGCACCTCGATGCTGTCTCCGGCGGCGTCTGGACCGTCAACGTGGGCTATGGCCGCGAGCGCATCGCAAATGCCGTGCGTGACCAGCTGATCAAGCTGAACTATTTCGCAGGTTCCGCAGGCTCGATCCCCGGCGCGATGTTCGCCGAACGGCTGCTGGAGAAGATGCCCGGCATGAGCCGCCTGTATTACTGCAACTCCGGCAGCGAGGCCAACGAGAAGGCCTTCAAGATGGTCCGCCAGATCGCCCACAAGAAGTACGGCGGCAAGAAGCACAAGGTGCTCTACCGCGACCGCGACTACCATGGCACCACCATCACCGCGCTCTCGGCGGGCGGTCAGGACGAGCGCAACGCGCAATACGGCCCCTTCACCCCCGGCTTCATCCGCGTGCCGCACTGCCTTGAATATCGCAGCTTCGAGCAGGACGGCGCGCCGAAGGAAAACTACGGTCTTTGGGCCGCCGACCAGATCGAGAAGATCATCCTCGCCGAAGGCCCCGACACCGTGGGCGGGCTCTGCCTCGAACCCGTCACCGCGGGCGGCGGCGTGATCACGCCACCTGACGGCTACTGGCCGCGGGTGCAGGAAATCTGCCGCAAGTACGACATCCTGCTGCACATCGACGAGGTGGTCTGTGGCGTCGGCCGCACCGGCAGCTGGTTCGGCTACCAGAACTACGGCGTGGAGCCGGACATGGTGACCATGGCGAAAGGCGTGGCCTCGGGCTATGCCGCCATCGCCTGTCTTGTGACCACCGAGGCCGTCTTCGACATGTTCAAGACCGATGCCTCCGACCCGATGGACTACTTCCGTGACATCTCCACCTTCGGCGGCTGCACGGCGGGCCCGACCGCGGGGCTCGAGAACCTCGCGATCATCGAGGAGGAAGGCCTTCTCGACAACACGCTGACGCAGGGCGCCTACATGCTCGACCACCTCCACGCGCTTGCCGACAAGCACAAGGTGATCGGACAGGTGCGCGGCAAGGGCCTCTTCCTCGGGGCGGAGCTTGTCTCCGACCGCGAGACCCGCGCTCCGGCGGTCGAGAAGATGGTGCAGGCGGTCGTCGCCGACTGCATGCAACAGGGTGTGATCATCGGCATGACCAACCGCTCGCTGCCGGGCAAGAACAACACGCTCTGCTTCTCGCCCGCGCTGATCGCCGGCAAGGACGATATCGACCACATCTGCGCGGCCGTCGACGGCGCACTGACCCGCGTCTTCGGCTGAACCACTGCTCCTTTCGTGACAAAGCCCCGGTATCCCCGGGGCTTTTTGCGTGCGCTCGCTTCAGTCTCGCTTTGCGGGTGATTGGTCGCCCGGTATGTTCGGCGCCGGACTCGCGCATGCTCGGGTAATTTGAGATCAAAATGGGCAAAAAAAAGTCATTGGATACGCGATCTTCAATTCACGATAGAAAACGAACCGCTGCCATTAACTATTTGTATATATTTCTGCGGCTTACCATCTTTTCTACTGGCGTCCATTTGCGCCATGATTTAGACGCAATTCAAATTAACCAGTGAGACCATCATGAACAAATTTACCAAATTCGTTGCCGCTGCCGCACTCGCGCTCTCCGGCACATCCGCAATGTCCGCAACGGTCGCCAACGGCAGCTTCGAGGACATCGGCTCGCTCACACTGAACAGCAGCGGTTGGAGTTTCTTCACGTCGATCCCCGGATGGACGGGAAGCCCCAATGGCGAGATCCAATCCGCCCCGACCATTTCCGCCGTAAATGCCCAGGATGGCCGCTACTACGCCGAACTGGATACCAACAAGAACTCCACGATCTACCAGGATGTCATGCTCGACGCCGGCAAGTACCTGCTCAGCTTCTGGTACAGCCCGCGCGTGCCTGCGTCGGGCAATCCGAGCGCCAGCACCAATGACATGACCTTCGCCGTCGGCTCACTGCTGTCGGGCAGCGTGAACGGCGCGCCGAATGCCGCATTCCCGCACAAGGTCTGGACCGAAGTCACAAGCCTCTTCACCGTCGGAACCGCCGGCACCTATCGGCTCTCCTTCTCCGGCGCTGGCGCCCAGGATGAAAGCAACGGCTGCGGCGATTGTGGCGCGCTGATCGACAATATCAGCATCTCCGCCGTGCCGCTGCCGGCCTCGGCGCTCTTCCTGCTCGCAGGCATCGGCGGTCTGGGTGCGCTGCGCGCTCGCCGTCGCGCCGTCGCCTGATCCAACCTGGAACGCGGGCCTCTAGGCTCCTGACAAGGCCTCCCAAACGGGGGGCCTTTTTTCTTCAGCCGCCGTCACCGACCCATAGCCCGATTGCGAAGCGTATATGACGCAATCGCGCGAGAAGATTCGGGCCGCAGATCGCAGGCTGCGCCGATGATCACCTGCACCGCTCTTTTCGACACCCTGCTTGCCGCGACCCGCGAAGCTTACCTCGGGCACCCGGAAACGCGCGCCTTCGCGCCTTTTCCGGCGGATGTCACGCCACAGGAAGTCGCACCTTTCTCCTGCCCGCCCGCAGCCCTTCTGCGCGCCGAAGCCGGGTTCTTCACCGACCGCTATGCCGCACTTCAGCAGGCCATCGTCGCTGCGGGCGACATCGCCCAGTGGCGCGAGACCTACAAGGATACCGACATCGGCCAGGACTTCATGGACCGCTTCGGCTGCTACACGATCATCGGTCCGGGCGGCCCCTTCACCAGCAACGGCCTCCGGGCCTGGGTCGTCTATATGCCACCGGGCCTGCATTACCCCTGGCACCATCACCCGGCGGAGGAGCTCTACCTCGTGCTTTCCGGCTCCGCGCTCTTTCTCAAACGCGGGCACCCGGAGGTGATCCTCAACCCCGGCGACACGGCCTTCCATGCCAGCAACCAGCCTCACGCCATGGAAACCGGCGCGTATCCGGTGCTCTGCCTCGTGGTCTGGCGCGATGGCTTCGACGCCGGCCCAGTGCTCACGCCCGTGACCTGAACCGAGCGGGCACAAGCCACGCAGGTTCCGCAAAAGAGCCTCATTCCCGACCGAATCCGGGGCTAGGCGTTAAACAATGGTAAATGACCGGGCGAGTGGATCGCAGTGCGACCCAACGGCCCGAAATCGGTAACGAGGAACCTAGTCTTGACGCTCAAGTCCCTGCTTTCAGCCTGCGCATTCGTCTTCGCCGCCGCGACGGCCGGTTCCGCGGCGACCTACAATCTCGGCGATGTGACCAACGGGGTGACGGTCTCGAAAAAACTCACCGTCAAGACGCTCGACTTCTTCACCTTCTCCCTCGATGCGCCGTCGAAATCCTTCATCTCCGGCCTCGAGATTTCCGTGACCAGCACCGCCCGCAGCAACTTCAGCGAGATGATCGGGCTTTACGATGGCGCAACACTGATCGGTACAGCCTCGGCCGCGCGCGGTGGCGGCAAGACCGCGACGCTCTCTTTCAGCAGCTTGACCGGCCTCACCGAAGGCACCTACACGCTCGGCGTTGGCGGCTGGATTTCACACTTCAAGCCCAATATTGCAGACTCTTTCTCCACGGCATTTTTCAGAAACGGCAACTACACCGTCAGCATCACGCCGACCCTAACCGAGGTGCCACTGCCCGCCGGTGGCCTGCTGATCCTGACCGGCCTTGGCGCTCTTGCCCTGACTGCCCGGAAAAAGCGCAAGGCGGCCGCCTGAGCAAATCCGCGGCGGGTTTCCCGGAACGCCGAACTGCCTTTTCACGACACTTCGCTGCGCTTGGCGCCCATCCCGCATGACCCAAATCAAGGAATGCGCCGCACCCGGGTGCTTGACTGATGCGCAAGAAGCCGGGGGCCCACCCCCGGCATCAGGCATCAGCGAAGACCGGAGCGGCATATGCGAAGGACTGCACTCAAGTCAGACTGCCTCACCGCGGCATTGTGCGCCGCTGCCCTGCTGACGGGCTGCGGCATACCCATGCAAGATCAACCGCTGCCTGATGATCCCTATGGCTGGAACGGGTCGGGCAAGACCGTCAACCTCATCGACCTCGGCGAAAACACGGAACTGCGCGAGGGCCATGCGCGCATGTCGCGTGGAGAGGTCTACTTCAGCGCCCTTCACGTCGATCCCGCAAGCGCACGCTTCGCCTATGCCCGTGGGTGGAATGCGCTGGAGGCGGCGATCGCCGTCTCGGCGGCGGTCTGCGCCGAAAGCGCCGGTCGAGACTGCAAGCTCGCCGCGATCGTGCTGCCGGTTTTCATGCCGAACGAGACCCGCCGCGCGGAAGGTTTCAGCGTGATGGACCTGCACCGGTTCCGCTGGATATATTACCGGGCGCAGAAACCCGGCCTCTGGGGGGCATTCGCGATCTCGCCCCTTTCGGCATCCGGCCTCTCGGCGCAGGCGCCGAGCGAGCAGACCGCGAGGGCGCGCGCCCTCGAGGAATGCCGCGCACGGCTGGAGTGGGAACTCGGGGAGATCGGCCCGACCGGCGCGGCAGCGGCACGGCGCGGCGGTTTCGTGCGCTGCGAAGTCGTTCACCTCAGCCGCCCCTGACCGGAACCGGTGCGCTACTCCACCACGCCGCCGCGTCGCTCGGCGATCTCCGCCTGCATACGGCGCGCCTCACCAACAAGGCGGGGCAGCGTGTCGTCCTCGGGAAAGCCCTTGATCTGCCCGGCAAGCAGCGCCGTCCAGTAGATCCGCAGCACCCGGTTGATGCGCGGCCCATAGCCCGGCCCGAGCTTGCGGAACCAGCGGATCATGTCGGCATCGAGCCGCAGTGTCACGCGGGTCTTGTGCCGTGTGACCGGCGCCTCCCATTCCATCCCGGTCCAGTCGCGCGGCAGGCTCTGGTCAAGCCAGTTGGCGCTCAGGTCCTGCTGCAGGCGCTCGAGTTCATGCATCAGCTCCATACGGGCGTCGCGTTGTCCCTTGGTCGTCATCTGCTGTCGCCTCCTTCGGTCTGTGGCGGAACACCATTGCCCCGAGACCGGTAAACAGCGCCTGAGGCCGCCGGACGGTGTACAGGGGGTGTACAGGGGGTGTACGCTGGGTGACATCGCCTGGCGGTCGAATTTCTTGCGACCCTAGCCGATTAATGATACCCAGAGTTTCAGTTTTTGACATTCTGGTTGATCAAAACAGGTGCGAAATGACCTGCATCAGGGGATTTTCCAGTTTACGTAGGACCAGATTGTCATTCCGATAGCACCAGAATAAGCTGAGTGAATGGCCCTTCCTGTAGAGACCTTCTTCCTGCAACCGGATGCGCAAGGGACCCTCCAGTCCCAGATCCAGCAGATGATTGCCCAAGGTATTCTCTCGGGCCGGTTCCAGCGCGGCGAGAAACTGCCCTCGACCCGCAAACTGGCGGGGCATCTCGGTGTCAGCCGGATCACCGTGACAATCGCCTATACGGAACTTCTGGCCAATGACTATCTCGCCTCGCGCGGTCGGTCAGGCTATTACGTGTCGGACAACGCGCCGGTACCGCCCGCGTTCACGCCGGGCGAAGCGGGGCTCGACTCCGTCGACTGGCAACGCGCCATCGGACAGCGGTTTTCGGGTGGCGACATGCCGGTGAAACCCGCGAACTGGGCCAGCTACAAATACCCCTTCATCTACGGGCAGGCGGATCCGACGCTTTTCGATCACGCCAATTGGCGCATCTGCGCGCTGAAGGCTCTGGGGCAAAAGGATTTCACGGCACTCACCACGGATTACTACGACCAGGATGACCCGCAGCTCATCGAGTTCATCGCCCGCCACACGCTGCCGCGGCGCGGAATCGCGGCACGGCCAGAGCAGATCCTGATCACGCTCGGGGCGCAGAACGCGCTCTGGCTGACGACACAGGTCCTGCTGACGCAACGGCGGCGGGCGGCGCTGGAAGATCCCTGTTATCATGCGCTTAGAGACATTCTGTCGCAATCGCGCTGCCATGTGACCCCAGTGCGGGTGGATGCGGACGGGTTGCCTCCCGATGCGATTCCGCCCGATACGGATGTGATTTTCACGACCCCGAGCCACCAGTGCCCGACCACGCGGACGATGCCGATGCACCGCCGGCATGACCTGCTGAAACGGGCGGCCGAAATGGATGCGCTGATCGTCGAGGACGATTACGAATTCGAGATGTCCTTTCTGAAAAGCCCGTCGCCTGCGCTGAAAAGCCTCGATCGCGACGGGCGGGTGATTTACGTGGGCAGCTTTTCCAAGTCGCTGTTTCCGGGGCTGCGGCTCGGTTATCTGGTGGGCTCGGAGCCCTTCATCCGCGAAGCTCGCGCGCTGCGCGCTTCGGTGCTGCGCCACCCGCCCGGCCATGTGCAGCGCACCGCCGCCTATTTCCTGTCGCTCGGTCATCACGACGCGCTGATCCGGCGCATGGGCACCGCACTGCACGAACGCCGCGGCGTCATGACGAAGGCCATCGCCGAGCACGGCCTGCAGATCGCCGGGCAAGGCGCCTATGGCGGCTCCTCGCTCTGGATGCGCGCGCCCGACCATGTGGACACGCAGGAGCTGGCGCGGCGCTTGCAGGCGCGGGGCGTGTTGATCGAGCCCGGGCATTCCTTTTTCGCCGGTCCCTCCCGCCCCCGCAACTTCTACCGCCTCGCCTATTCCTCGATCGCGGCACAGCGCATTCCCGAAGGCATCGCACGCGTTGCCGAAGATATAGACCAGATGGCCGCTCTGGGACTAACCCGAGCATGAAACTGGACCTAACACCCGTCCTCGCCAGCCCGTAATCTCCGCCTCAAACCAGATTCGCGATCCGAAATCAGCCCCCAAAGGAGCCACCGAAATGAAAATGACGACTGAAGAAGCCTTCGTGAAAACCCTCCAGATGCACGGCATAGACAATGCCTTTGGCATTATCGGGTCCGCCATGATGCCGATCTCCGACATTTTCCCGGATGCGGGCATCAAGTTCTGGGACTGCGCCCATGAAACCTCCGGCGGGATGATGGCCGACGGCTATACCCGAGCCACCGGCAAGATGTGCATGATGATCGCGCAGAACGGCCCCGGCATCACGAACTTCGTGACGGCGGTGAAGACGGCCTATTGGAATCACACCCCGGTGCTGCTGGTCACGCCGCAGGCGGCGAACAAGACCATCGGTCAGGGCGGCTTCCAGGAAATGGAACAGATGAACCTTTTTGCCGATTGTGTCGCCTATCAGGAAGAGGTCCGCGACCCCAGCCGGATTGCCGAGACGCTTAACCGCGTGATCATGCAGGCCAAACGCGCCTCGGGCCCGGCGCAGATCAACATACCGCGCGACTTCTGGACGCAGGTGATCGACGTCGAACTGCCAGCCATCGTCGATTTCGAACTGCCGCAGGGCGGTGAGACGGCCGTGTCGAAAGCCGCCGAAATGCTCTCCGGAGCGAAATTCCCGGTCATCCTGAACGGTGCCGGCGTGGTGCTGTCCAAAGGCGGTATCGAGGCCTCCAAAGTGCTCGCCGAGCGTCTCGATGCGCCTGTCTGCGTGGGCTACCAGCACAATGACGCCTTCCCCGGCTCGCACCCGCTCTTCGCCGGCCCGCTGGGCTACAACGGCTCCAAGGCCGGGATGGAGCTGATCTCCAAGGCGGATGTCGTTCTGTGCCTCGGCACACGCCTGAACCCCTTCTCCACCCTGCCCGGCTACGGCATCAACTACTGGCCGACGGATGCAAAGATCATCCAGGTCGACATCAACCCCGACCGCATCGGCCTGACCAAGAAAGTCACCGTGGGCATCGTCGGGGATGCGGCCAAGGTGGCCAACGGCATCCTTGCGAAACTCTCGGACACCGCGGGCGACGAAGGCCGCACCGAGCGCAAGAACACCATCGCCACCACCAAATCCGCTTGGGCGCAGGAGTTGACCTCGCTCACTCATGAGAACGACGATCCCGGTACCGACTGGAACGTGCGCGCCCGTAAGGCCAAGCCCGATTGGATGAGCCCGCGTATGGCCTGGCGCGCGATCCAGTCCGCCCTGCCGCGCGAGGCGATCATCTCTTCCGACATCGGCAACAACTGCGCCATCGGCAACGCCTACCCCTCCTTCGAGGCGGGCCGCAAATACCTCGCACCGGGTCTCTTCGGGCCTTGCGGCTACGGCCTTCCCTCGATCATTGGTGCCAAGATCGGTTGTCCGGACGTGCCGGTCGTGGGATTTGCCGGCGATGGCGCCTTCGGCATCTCGGTCAACGAGCTGACGGCGATCGGCCGCGGCGACTGGCCGGCGATCACGCAGATCGTCTTCCGCAACTATCAGTGGGGTGCCGAAAAGCGCAACTCGACCCTGTGGTTTGACGACAATTTCGTGGGCACCGAACTCGACGAGGATGTCTCCTACGCCGGTATCGCCCAGGCTTGCGGTCTCAAGGGTGTCGTGGCACGCACGCAGGACGAGCTGACCGCCGCCCTCGACCAGGCGATCAAGGATCAGATGCAGAACGGGGTAACCACGCTCATCGAAGCGTTGATCAACCAGGAACTGGGCGATCCTTTCCGCCGTGACGCGATGAAGAAGCCGGTCAAGGTCGCGGGTATCAGCAAGGCGGACATGCGCCAGCAGGTCGTCTGAGCGCGCGTGGATGACCCTGCCCGCATAACCGACAGGAGCAGGCCATGAGCGTCTTGCGCGAACTTTCCAGACGCGCCAGCACCCGGCCCGCCCACATCGTGATGAGCGAAGGCCACGATCCCCGGATCGTGGCCGGTGCCGTTTCCGCCGTGAAGCAGGGGATTGCCCGGATCACGCTGGTCGGGTCCGAGGATGCGGTTGCCGCCGAACTGGTCAAAGCCGGCGCGCCTAACAATCCTGCGATCACGATCCAGGATCCGGCCACCTCGATCCTGACGGCGGAGGTCGCCGACGCCTATTTCGATCTGCGCAAGCACAAGGGCGTGAGCCATGAGGTCGCCGAGACGCAGGCCCATGACCCGCTGGTCTTCGCCGCCATGATGGTGCGCCTCGGCCATGCCGACGGAACCGTGGGTGGCGCGGTGAACACGACTTCCGACACGGTGCGCGCGGCCTTGCAGATCATCGGCAAGGCCGAGGCGGCCCCGATCGTGTCGAGCTTTTTCCTGATGGTCCTGCCCGAGGGACACCCTTCGGGTCGGGAGGCGATGCTCTTCTCGGACTGCGGGCTGGTCATTGACCCCACGTCCGAGGAACTTGCCGCCATCGCCGTGACCTCCGCCGCCTCCTGCCGACAGTTGCTGCATGTGGAGCCGGTGGTGGCGCTCCTGTCGTTTTCGACCATGGGGTCGGCCCGGCACCACGCCGTGACAAAGGTCAGCGATGCCGTGGGCTTGCTCAAGGCAGCGTATCCCGATCTGAAGGCCGACGGCGAATTGCAGTTCGACGCGGCCTTCGTGCCTTCCGTGGCGGCCTCCAAAGCTCCCGGGTCGCCGGTCGCCGGACAGGCCAACGTCATGATATTCCCAAACCTCGACGCCGGAAACATCGGCTACAAGATCGCCCAGCGGGTCGGCGGCTGCGAGGCCATCGGACCCGTGTTGCAGGGTCTTTCCAAACCCGCCAACGACCTCTCGCGCGGCTGCTCGGCTGCGGATGTCACCAATATGATCGCCGTGACCACGCTGCAGGTCGCCCGCTAGCCCCATCAGGAGAGCCCCATGAACCAGCCCGTGATCGACCTGAGCCCGAAGGTGTCCGACGAGGTCCGCAAGACCACCTGTTACATGTGCGCCTGCCGCTGCGGCATCAACGTACACATGAAGGACGGCAAGGTCGCCTATATCGAGGGCAACCGCGATCACCCGATCAATCAAGGCGTGCTATGCGCCAAGGGCTCTGCCGGCATCATGCAGGTCAACGCCCCCTCGCGGTTGCGCAAGCCGCTGAAACGGGTGGGTCCGCGCGGGGCAGGCGAATTCGAAGAGATCGAATGGGACGAAGCCTTGCAGATTGCCGCCGACTGGCTGGAACCGGTGCGCCAGAGCAATCCAGAGAAACTCGCCTTCTTCACCGGCCGCGACCAGTCGCAAAGCTTCACCTCCTTCTGGGCGCAGAACTTCGGTACACCGAATTACGCAGCCCATGGTGGTTTCTGCTCGGTGAACATGGCGGCGGCGGGCATCTACACGATGGGCGGCGCCTTCTGGGAATTCGGTCAGCCCGACTGGGACCACACCAAGCTTTTCATGCTCTTCGGCGTGGCGGAGGATCACGACAGCAACCCGATCAAGATGGGGATCGGCAAGATCAAGAAGCGCGGCGCGCGGGTGATCGGCGTCAACCCGATCCGTACCGGCTACAATGCCGTGGCGGACGACTGGGTCGGGATCACACCGGGTACGGACGGGCTTTTCATCCTGTCGATGATCCACTGCCTGATGAAGGCGGGCAAGATCGACCTGCACTATCTTGCGCAATACACCAATGCGCCGGTGCTGCTGAACAGCGACCCGAACTCGCCCGAACATGGCCTGCTGCTGCGCGACGAGAACGGCAAGGAGCTGGTGATCGACCGCAAGACCGGCAAGCTCACCGCCTTCGATGCACCCGGCGTCAAGCCCGACCTTTCCGCCACCTACGAGAAGGACGGCATCACCCACCGTCCAGTCTTCCACAAGATGGCCGAGATGTATCTCGACGATCAATACGCCCCCGAAGCTGTGGCCGAGCGCTGCGGCATCCCCGCCAAACGCATCCGCGCCATTGCCGCCGAACTGGCCCGCGTGGCCTTCGAGGAAGCCTTCGAGCTTGACCACCCCTGGACCGACTTCCGCGGCGAGAAACACGCCACAATGACCGGCCGCCCGGTATCGTTCCATGCGATGCGCGGCATCTCCGCCCATGCCAACGGGTTCCAGACCTGCCGCGCGCTGCATACCCTGCAGATCCTTCTGGGCACCGTCGAGGTCCCCGGCGGTTTCCGCTTCAAGCCGCCCTACCCCAAGCCCGCCACGGCACACCCCAAGCCCCACGTGGGCATGAACGCCGGTGCGCCGCTCAATGGCCCGCACCTCGGTTTCGTACATGGTCCCGAGGATCTGGCGCTGAAGGCCGACGGCTCGCCCGCGCGCATCGACAAGGCTTTCACCTGGGAAAACCCGATGTCGAGCCACGGGCTCATGCATATGGTGATCTCCAACGCCTACGCGGGCGATCCCTACAAGATCGACGTGCTGTTCATGTATATGGCCAACATGTCGTGGAATTCCTCGATGAACACCCGCGGCGTGATCGACATGCTGACCGACAAGGACGAAAGCGGCGAGTATGTCATCCCCAAGATCATCTATTCGGATGCGTATAGTTCCGAGATGGTCGCCTATTCGGACCTGGTCCTGCCCGACACCACCTACCTCGAACGCCACGACTGCATCTCGCTGCTGGACCGCCCGATCTGCGAGGCGGACGCTGCCGCCGACGCGATCCGCTGGCCGGTGATAAAGCCTGACCGCGACGTGAGGGGCTTCCAGTCGATGCTCTGCGATCTCGGTGCGAAGCTGAAGCTTCCGGGCTTCGTCAACGAGGACGGCAGCCAGAAATATGCGGACTACGGCGACTACATCGTCAACCACGAACGCCGCCCCGGCATCGGCCCGCTGGCTGGCTTCCGCGGCGAGGATGGCACGCAATCAGGTCGCGGCGCGGTGAACCCGAAACAGCTTGAACGCTACATCGAAAACGGCGGCTTCTTCGTCGAACACATCCCCGCAGGGTCCAACTACTACAAGCCCTGGAACATCGCCTATCAGGACTGGGCGGTGACGATGGGCCTCTACGACAAGCCGACGCCATATCTCTTCTCGCTCTACGTGGAGCCGATGCGCAAGTTCCAGCTCGCCGCGATGGGCCACGGCGAGCGCCAGCCCCCCGATCATTTGCGCGACCGGATCAAACACACCATGTCGCCGCTGCCGATCTGGTACTCCTGCGCCGAAGCCAACCGCGGCGAAGACTTCCCCATCACCGCGCTGACGCAGCGGCCGATGGCGATGTATCACTCCTGGGGGTCGCAGAACGCCTGGCTGCGCCAGTTGCATGGCCACAACCCGCTTTACGTGCCGACAAAACTCATGCGCGAAAACGGCCTGAAAGACGGCGACTGGGCAAAGGTCACCTCACCCCACGGTGAAATCACCGTGCCGGTGCTGGAAATGGCGGCGCTCAACGAAAACACCATCTGGACATGGAACGCCATCGGCAAGCGCAAGGGAGCCTGGGCGCTTGAGGAAAACGCGCCCGAAGCCACCCGCGGCTTCCTGCTCGAACCACCTGATCCACGAATTGCTGCCCCCCAAGGGCGACGGTCTGCGATGGGCCAACTCCGATCCGATCACCGGGCAGGCCGCCTGGTTCGACCTGCGCGTCCGCATCGAAAAGGCCGTCCCCCCGCCAGAGGAGAGCCGCCCCGCCTTCGCGCCGATAAAATCCCCCGTGGGCCGTGGCCCGAAATCGCTCGCCTGGAAAGTCGGCAAATGACGATCTCCGCTTCTTTTGGCAAGATATATCCCGGGGTTCGGGGCAGAGCCCCGATCCGCATCCGCAACTCACTCGGAGGTCAGACAGGATGACAACGCTTCCCACCAGCACCGACCGCAAACTCGGCCTCGTCATCGATCTCGATACCTGCGTCGGCTGCCACGCCTGCGTGATCTCCTGCAAGGGATGGAACACGGAAAACTACGGTGCGCCGCTCTCGGACCAGAACGCCTATGGCGCCGACAACTCCGGCACCTTCCTCAACCGCGTGCACAGCTATGAGGTACAGCCCGAACAGGGGGCCGCACAACTCATCCATTTCCCGAAATCCTGCCTGCATTGCGAGGATGCGCCCTGCGTCACGGTCTGTCCTACAGGTGCCAGCTACAAACGCGTCGAGGACGGTATCGTGCTGGTCAACGAGAGCGACTGCATCGGTTGCGGCTTGTGTGCGTGGGCCTGCCCTTACGGCGCGCGCGAGTTGGATCAGGCCGAGGGCGTGATGAAGAAATGCACCCTCTGCGTGGACCGCATCTATAACGAGAACCTGCCCGAGGAAGACCGCCTGCCCGCCTGCGTGCGCACCTGCCCCTCAAATGCGCGACATTTCGGCGATCTCGGCGATCCGGACAGCGATGTCAGCAAACTGGTCGCGGAACGCGGTGGCATGGACCTCATGCCCGAACAGGGCACCAAGCCCGTGAACAAATACCTGCCGCCCCGACCAAAAGACGCGATGCCGGAGTTCGACGTGCTGGCACCCTTCCTGGAACCCGTCGCCCAAGAAACCAAGGGCTTTCTCGGCTGGCTCGACAAAACGCTGGAGAAACTCTGATGCATCCCGCTCCTTCCGTCATCGTCTTCACCACTTTCAGCGGTCTGGGCTTTGGTCTCCTGGCGTGGCTCGGCTTCGGCTATCCGGCGGTCACCGGCTGGACCGCCTTTGTCTTCTTCGCAATCGCCTTCGGCATGGCCGGTGGCGGCTTGCTGGCCTCCACCTTCCACCTCGGTCGCCCCGAACGCGCGATCAAGGCCTTCACCCAATGGCGCTCGAGCTGGCTCAGCCGCGAGGCATGGTGTGCCGTGGGCGCGATGGGCTGCATGGGGCTCTATGCCGCCGGGCTTGTCTTTCTCGACGTCCGCTGGACGCTCCTCGGCATCCTCGGCGCAGCCCTGTCCATGGCCACTGTCTACACGACCTCGATGATCTATACCCAACTCAAGACCATTCCGCGCTGGAACATGCCGATCACCCCGGTGAAATTCCTGTCCTTTTCACTGGCGGGCGGCGCTTTGCTCGCAGGTCAGGTCACGGCCGCCCTGCTTCTGCTGCTCCTTGCGGGTGGTGTGCTGTTGCTGTCATGGAACATGGGTGACAAGGCGCTTACCAACTCGGGCACGAACATGGCTTCCGCCACCGGACTGGGCAAGCATCGGCAAGGTCCGCGCATTCGAACCGCCGCATACAGGCACCAATTACCTGCTGCGCGAGTTTGTACATGTCGTCGGACGCAAGCACGCTCAAAAGCTGAGGATCATAGCACTTGCCCTGATGGTGGCCGTTCCCATCGCGCTCCTGGCGCTGCCCTTCTCGCATATCTTCGCGCTGCTCGCCGTTCTGAGCCATATCGCGGGTGTACTTGTCGCCCGCTGGCTCTTCTTTGCCGAAGCCGAGCATGTGGTCGGCCTCTACTACGGCAAGCGCTGAGGTTCAGAGCGGCAACCGCCGCTCCACCAGCCGCGCCATGATCGAGGCACCAATGGGCAGGATCTCCTCGCCCAGCACGAAGCCCGGATTGTGCAAGGGCAACGTGCCGCTGTGCCCAAGGCTGCAATAGGCGCCCGGCACGACCTTCAGCATGTCCGCGAAATCTTCGGAGCCGGTGACAGGCGCTTCCGCACCATTCACGTTCTCTGCTCCCACGATATCCGTGGCGGCCTCCATATAGGCGTCCGAAAGATCAGCGTCGTTGACAAGCACATCGAAGACGTTGCGCAGGTCAAGTTCGATCTCCGCCCCATGTGCCACCGCGAAGCCTTCGCAGATCTCCGCCATCCGCCGCGCGGCGAGATCATAGACCTCCTGCTTGAAATACCGGATCGTTCCGGCCAGCGAGGCTGTCCCCGGCACGATGTTGTAGGCGGTGCCTGCGTGAAGCTGCGTGACCGAGAGGACGCAGGTCTCCTGCGCATCGATGTTGCGGCTCAGGATGGTGTTGAGCTGTGCTGCCAGTGTCGCCGCGATCATCAGCGCATCGCAGGATTCGTGCGGCATCGCCGCATGGCTGCCCTTACCGTGAATGCTGATGTCGAAGAAGGCAGCCCCCGCCAGCGCAGGCCCCTTGCAGATGCCGAAGCGGCCCACCTGCCCGGTCGGGTAATTGTGCATCCCGTAGATCTCGTCGCAGGGAAACCGCTCGAAGAGCCCGTCGGCGATCATGCCACGCGCGCCGCCCAAGCCCTCTTCGGCGGGCTGGAAAATCAGTACCGCGGTCCCGTCGAACGCGCGCGTTGCGGCCAGATGCTTCGCCGCGCCGAGCAGCATGGTGGTATGCCCGTCGTGCCCGCAGGCATGCATCACGCCTTCGTGTTTCGACGCATGATCGAGCCCGGTGGCCTCACGGATCGGCAGCGCATCCATGTCAGCGCGCAAACCGATGCAGCGGTTGCCCTGCCCCTTGCCGCGAATGACCGCGACGACTCCTGTGCGCGCGATGCCCTCATGCACCTCGTCGACACCGTAGCTCCGAAGTTTTTCCGCCACGATCCCGCTGGTCCGGGTCTCCAGAAACCCGATTTCGGGATGGGCATGCAGGTCGCGAAAAAGCGACTGCAGCTCCGGCGCGCTCTCGGCGATGACGGGCAGAATGTTCATGGGGTGCCTCCGGCGGTGAGGCCTTCACCTTCGGATCATGCCGCGGCCATGTCAATCGACACGGGACGCGCGGGCGAGCAGCGTGCCCGCGCGTCCCAAAATCAGTTCATCAGACCGGCGTGACGCAGGCCCGCATCGACAAGCGCCCGTGTGCCGTCCGAGAGAGCCGTCAGCGGCAGGCGCACCTCGTCCGAGCACAGATCGAGCCGCGACATCGCGTATTTGACGCCCACCAGACCCGGCTCCGTGAAGATCGCCTTGTGCAGGGGCATGAGCCGGTCCTGTATCTCCAACGCCTTGCTATAGTCGCCCGCAAGGCAGGCTTCCTGCATCTGCGACAAAAGCTTGGGCGCCACATTGGCAGTGACCGAAATGCAGCCCACGCCGCCTTGTGCGTTAAAACCATGCGCGGTCGCATCCTCGCCCGAAAGCTGGATGAAATCCTTGCCACAGGTCAAACGCTGGTCGCAGACACGCGCGAGGTCACCGGTCGCGTCCTTGACCCCGATGATCCGCGGCAGTTTCGCCAGTTCCCCCATGGTTGCAGGGCTCATGTCCACCACCGACCTGCCGGGAATGTTGTAGATGATGATCGGCAGGTTGGCGCAATCATGCAGCGCGGTGAAATGGGCGATGAGCCCCGTCTGGGTCGGCTTGTTGTAATAGGGTGTCACCACAAGTGCGGCATCCGCGCCGACCTTTTCGGCGTGACGCACAAGCCGGATCGCCTCGATGGTATTGTTAGAGCCCGCGCCCGCGATCACCGGCACCCGGCCCGCAGCGGCCTTGACCACTTCCTCCACGACGATCTCATGTTCGCGGTGCGTCAGCGTCGGGCTTTCGCCTGTGGTGCCGACGGGGACCAGCCCGTGGCTGCCTTCGCCGATATGCCACTCCACGAGTTTCTTGAGCGTTCCCAGATCCAGCTCGCCGTTCCGAAACGGCGTGACGAGGGCAGGCATCGAGCCTTTCAGCATTTTCACGCTCCTTTTTTGTTGTGGCCGGCAAATGGCCCGTAATTAACGCCTTGTCAGCAGCATCGTGATTTGATCCTGCTGCTGGGCATTGTATGTAACAGTGCCTCTAGCCACCAAAAGTTGGAAATTGCAAGTCATGACACGCTGGTTCTCAGCCCTCGCCCTTGTTTTGCTCACCGCTGTTCCGAGCTTCGCGGACCGGCCTCGACCGCTTGGCTGGGCGATGGACGCGGTGCGCGCCGGCAACTGGGAGAGTGCCGCGGCATTGGCGGCGAAGGACGGTCCTGTAGCCGCCGACGTGGTCGAATGGATGCGGCTGCGGCGCGCCGAGGGCACCTATCCGGAGGTGCGTGCCTTTCTGGAGCGCCGTCCCGACTGGCCGGGCGAACGCTACCTGCGCCGCCAGTCCGAGGAGGCGGTGATTGGCGCGGGGCCGGAGGCGGCGCTGTGGTTCTTCGCGAGTGTGCCGCCGCAGACACCCGAAGGCGTGCTCGCCTATGCCCGTGCGCTGGAAGCCGGCGGTCGTGGTGACGAAGCCAAGGCGCTGGTCATCGGCGCCTGGCGGAACATGGCGATCGGATCGACGACGCAGGCCAGGTTCATCGCGACCTACGCCGACGTTCTCAAACCGCATCACGACGCCCGCCTCGACCAGATGCTCTGGGACGGCACCCTCGAGAATGCGCGTCGGATGTTCGAGCTTGCCTCCCCCGGTGCGGTTGCAGCGGCAAAGGCACGAATCGCGCTGCGCGCAGACGAGAAGGGTGTCGACACCCTGATCGAGGCCGTTCCGGCAAGCCACGCCAAGGATCCCGGCCTGCAATATGAGCGCTTCTCCTGGCGCGCCCGCAAGGGTAGGCCTGACGACGCCAAGGATCTGATGCGGAGCGTCTCGGTCAGCGCGTCGGCCCTCGGGCAACCCGAGGCCTGGGCCAACCGCCGCCGTTCCCTTGCGCGCGACGAAATGCGCAACGGCAAAGCGGAGCGCGCCTATGAGATCGCGGCACGGCACTTCCTGACGGCAGGATCGAATTACGCCGATCTGGAATGGCTCGCGGGCTATATTGCCCTGCGTAAGCTGAACGAACCCGCCACGGCCCTGCGGCATTTCGAGAACCTCGATGCCGCGGTCTCCTCGCCAATTTCGAAAGGGCGTGCAGGTTACTGGCGCGGACGCGCATTGGAGACCCTGGGCCGCGCTGCGGAGGCGGATCAGGCCTATGCCTACGGGGCGCAGTACCAGTCTTCCTTCTACGGCCTTCTGGCTGCGGAGCGTGCTGGGCTTCCCTTCGATCTGGAGATCGCCACCGAGGATTCGGTAGGCGACTGGCGGCGCAGCGACCTTGCGCGCTCGAGCGTCTTCGAAGCCGGTCTGCTCTTGCAGGCTTCGGGAGAAATCAGCCTCGCGGAACAGTTCTGGACCCATCTGGCCAGCGGGCTGAACCGCAGCGACGGCAGCCTACTGGTTCAGGCGGCGATCGACGCAGGCCAACCCCACCTCGCCGTGATGATCGGCAAGGAAATGGCCGAGCGTGCCATCGTGATCCCGCGCGGCTATTACGCCCTGCACCCGGTCGCCGAGCAGAAGCTGCCGATGGACCCCGCGATGGTGCTGGCGATCGCCCGGCGCGAAAGCGAGTTCGATCCGAATGTGCAGAGCGGCGTCGGCGCGCGCGGACTGATGCAGGTGATGCCCGCCACCGGCGAGGCCGTGGCGCGTCAACTGGGGCGCTCCGCCGAGCATAGCACGAACCGGATGATCACCGACCCGAAGTACAACGCCGAACTGGGTGCCGCCTATCTTGCGGGCCTCGCCGGCCGGTTCCGGGGCAATGTCGTGCTGATGTCGGCAGGCTATAACGCGGGGCCGGGACGCCCTGACCGATGGATCGGTGAGTATGGCGACCCGCGCCAAACGGAGGTGGATGTGGTCGACTGGATCGAAAACATCCCTTTCCGGGAGACCCAGAATTACGTGATGCGCGTGGCTGAGAGCCTGCCGACCTACCGCGCGATGCTGGGCCGTGATCCGCTCCCGGTGCCCTTTACCGAGGAATTGAAAGGCTCAACGCTTCTGTCTTTCGCGCCAAAGGGTGAATAGTCCCGCCGCTACGATGATCGCCACGCCAAGCGCCACGTTGGGGCGGATCGACTCGCCAAAGAGCGTGATCCCTATGGCCGAGGCGAAGACCAGTTGGAAGTAGGCGAAAGGCTGAACGGCACTTACTTCCGCCACCTCATAGCAGCGGATCAAGAGCCAGTGCCCGCAGGCCCCGCTGACACAGAGCAGCGCCATCCACCCCCAATCCGGGCCTGTCATCGGTTCCCAGAACCAGACGCCGAGACAGGTCATGGTTGCAGCACCGGCGGTGCCAGTCCAGAAAAAGCTCGTGGCGGTCGTGTCCTGCCGGGCGACATAGCGGGTGAGCAGCCCATAAAGCGCGAACATCATCGCGGCGGCCAGCGGGATCGCGGCGCGCGGGTCGAACACCCCGAAGCCCGGCTCAAGGATGATGATCACCCCGACAAACCCCACGGCGATGGCGGACCAGCGCCGCCAGCCGACCTTCTCCCCCAGAACCGGCCCCGAAAGGGCAGCGACAAGCAGCGGGTAGCAGGCAAAAACGGCATGGCTCTCCACCAACCCCAGCAGGGTGAATCCAACAACCATCACGCAGACCTCGGTGGCCAGGAGAACTCCGCGAAACGCCTGCACCAGCGGCTGCCGCGTCTGCGCTGCCTGCCGGATTCCGCCGGCCTTGCGCCGCGCGACAGTTATGACGAAGGCTGCGAAGAACCAGTAGCGGATCATCACGACCATCAGCACGTTGTACGTCTCCGCCAGATGCCTTGAGATACCGTCCTGGAAGGCGAAAACCAGCGTGGTGAGCAGCATCAGCATCACACCGAGCCGGACATTGTTGCTCTGGGTCAAGGGCGCAGCACTCCGCGGGTCATATGGCGCTTGCGTCCGTATCCCGGCACACGGGTGACGTCAAACCCCGCCGCATCGAGCCCCCGCCGCACGAAACCGGCTGCCGTGTAGGTGGCGCAGGTGCCGCCCGGCGCCGTGTGCCGGGCCACTTCGCCAAGTATCTCGCCCCCCCAAAGCTCGGGGTTCTTGGCTGGCGAAAATCCGTCCAGAAACCAGGCATCGGCGCGCCCGGTCCACTTTGGCAGCGTCTCGCGCGCATCCCCGGCGATCACTTTGAGGCTGACCTCTGCGGCAACATCGAAAGTCCCGCACGCAGGATCCCAGACATCGAGCAAGGCGCAAGCCGCCGCATCAAGCTCGCCGAAACATCGCAGCGCCTTGGCCATGTCACCCTGCGTCATGGGATAGGCCTCGAAACTGGTGAAGGTCAGCCGCCCCGGAGCACCGGCCTCCTGCCAGGCGCGCAAGGCCGTCAGAAAATTCAACCCCGTACCAAAGCCCAACTCGGCAATCCCGAACTCGCCCGCAAAGCGCGCAGGCAGGTCGTTGCCGCCCAAAAACACATGCCGCGTCTCCGCCAGACCGTTCTCGAGGCTGAAGTAGGGATCGTCGAAACGGACGGAGACCGGCACGTCTCCGGCGTTCCAAATCACTTCTGCTGTCTGGTCCTGCACAGGCGCGCCTTGTAAGCTGCGGATCGGGTTGGGGGACACTGAGGCAGGACAAAAGCATTGGCAATGGTGGATATCACGGTACGCGGCGCGGGAGTTTTAGGGCTTTCGATCGCCTGGGCCTGTGTGCTGCGTGGCGCGCGGGTGCAGGTGGTCGATCCTTTCGGGCCGGCGGCGGGAAGCAGCGGCGGGCTCGTCGGGGCGCTGGCGCCGCATGTCCCCGAAAACTGGAACCCCAAGAAGGCCTTCCAGCTTGAAAGCCTCCTGATGGCGGAGGGATTCTGGAGCGAGGTCGCGGAAGCTGGCGGCGTCGACCCAGGATACCGCCGCACCGGCCGTACACAGCCCGTCGCCGACGCCACTGCTCTCGAACTGGCACGCGCGCGCGGCGCTTTCGCTGAAACCCTGTGGCAGGGGCAGGCAAGCTGGTCGGTTCTCCCGCAACCCGAAGATGGCTGGACCCCACCGTCGCCATCAGGCTGGATCATCCGGGACACGCTCTCAGCCCATCTGCATCCTCGCCGCGCCTGTGCAGCACTCGTCGCAGCACTCCGAGCCGAGGGCGTCGCAATCGCCGCAGAAGGATCGGATCGCGGCCGCGTGCTCTGGGCCACGGGCGTTGCCGGCCTCGAGGCGCTGAAGGCTGAAAACGCCCGCCCTGTCGGCTGCGGGATCAAGGGGCAGGCCGCGCTCTTTGCCTTGGATGCCCGCGGAAAACCCCAGCTCTTCACGGATGCGCTGCATGTGATTCCGCATGCCGACGGTACCGTCGCCATCGGCTCCACCTCCGAGCGCGATTTCGCGTCGGGCAACACGACCGATACGCAACTCGACGCATTGATCGAGAGGGCGCGGCACCTCGTGCCTGCGCTCAAGGACGCTCCCGTGATCGACCGCTGGGCCGGGGTGCGCCCACGCAGCCGCAGCCGCGCGCCGATGCTCGGGGCCTGGCCCGCAAGGCCGGGTCATTACATCGCCAACGGCGGATTCAAGATCGGCTTCGGCATGGCACCGCGGATCGCAGAGGTGATGGCGGAGTTGCTGCTCGAGGACCGCAACGGCATTCCGGAGGGCTTCGAGGTGACGGCATCCTTCTAGGCCGGGGTCGCCACCGCCTGCATGCACTGGCGCCCGTCCGGTGCGCGCACCCAGAGGGTGTTGCCTTTCCGGCAAAACGTCGCGCCCTCCCAATGCATCAGCGGCGAGGTTGCCCGGAAGTCGAACTGCGACAGCGGACCCAAGGCAGCCTCGGCCATCAGCATCAGATTCTGCGCCAAGAGCGGGCCGTGCACCACAAGGCCCGAGTAACCTTCCACATCACGCGCATAGTCCAGATCGTAGTGGATCCGGTGGCCGTTGAACGTCAGTGCGGAATATCGAAAGAGCAGGATGGAGGAAAACCGCGCTTCGATCCGCTCCTGCTCATCGACGGCCGCCATGCTAGGCGCAGGGGTTGGCGCCTCCGGGTCCGGGTCCTGACGGTAGATCAGGTCCTGCCATTCGGTCAGGCAAAGCTGTCCTTCCTGGCGGATCTCATGGCGCAGGGTCACGAACCCCAGAGGCCCGGTGCGGCCTTGGGTGGTACGGCTGCTCTCGCAATGGCTCCTGCGCTCCGCCACGATGCCCGCGCGCAAGGGAGCGACAAAGTTCAACCGTCCGCCGCCCCACATGCGCCGCGGCAGGCCAAGATCGGGGATCAGCCCGCCGACCTTGAGATGCCCGTCGCGACCAAGTTTTTCGGGCGGTTGCGCCGTCCAGAAATAAAGCTGGTGGAAGAACGGCGGCAACGGATCACCCGGGGACACAGTGGCATCGCGTCCAAGTGCACTGAGAAAGGCCTGCGCCCGCGCAGGGTCAATCAGATCGCTTTGACTTATGCCTTGGGCCGTCGCATGCTCCATCACGCCAATGCCTAGCGAGTTCAAGCTGATGCAGCAATCCGATATCCAGTGCCGGGTCCGGGCTTTCGACCACCTCGTGCTCACGGTGCGCAGCATTCCAGAGACGGTGCGGTTCTACACGCAGGTGCTGGGGATGCGCGGGCAGCAGTTCGACGCCGCCGACGGATCGCGCCGCTGGGCGCTGTGCTTCGGGCAAAGCAAGATCAACCTGCATCAGATGGGCCGCGAGTTCGAACCCAAGGCAGGGCATCCCACACCCGGTTCTGCGGATATCTGCCTGCTGACCGATGCGCCGCTCAAGGACTGGATCGCCCATCTGGAAACCCATCAGGTCGATGTGCTGGACGGTCCGGTGAAACGCAACGGCGCCACCGGACCGATCCTGTCGATCTATCTGCGCGACCCGGACCAGAATCTGATCGAGGTCTCGGTGCCCGCGCCCTAGCGCCCGATTTCGGCGCGCAGGTTTTCCATCAGTTGCTGCAGCGTCTTTTCGTAAAGCTCGCCTTGCAGACGACCGTCCGCGTCGAACTGGTTCCCGCTGTCCGCCAGATGAACTTCCGGCCCCGGCAGGATCCGCGGCTGGAAGGGCAGCAGGAGGCTGCGCAGGATCATCTGCGCACGCTCGCCGCCCGCGCGTCCCGCCGCCGCCGACATCACCGCCACGGGCTTGCCCTTCCAGGGCGCTGTCTTGGTGCGGCTGATCCAGTCGAGCGCGTTCTTCAGCACGCCCGAGGGCCCCTTGTTGTATTCAGGCGTAGAAATCACCACGGCATCCGCCGCCGCGATCTGATCGGCAAGGCTCTGCACCGCAGCAGGAACGCCTTCGCGGCTTTCCAGATCGCCGTCATAGAGCGGCAGGCGCAGGTCGCCCCGGCTGAAAGCGCAGTCTCCGAAAAGCCGCGCGGCCTCCAGAATCAGTTTCGTGTTTGTCGATTCCGCGCGCAATGCGCCCGAGATGCCGAAGAGTTTGAGTTGGGCCACGTTATCCGGCTCCCCTGTTCTGATCACCAGTGCCTCAACCTATGGCGCAGGCCGGAATGTCAAGCGGCCCCGTCGAACCGACGGAGCCGCTGCATCTTGGCCAGCTGACCTGCGCGTCAGGCGTTGGGCAGGATGATGATCTCCACCCGGCGGTTCTGCGCCTTGCCTTCGGGCGTCAGATTGCTTGCCACCGGGGCATTCTCGCCTTGCCCGACGGTACGGATGCGTTGCGACGACACGCCCGCATTGATCAACACGCCCGCCACAGCATTGGCGCGCCGCTCGGACAATTGCTGGTTGTAAGCGGCATCGCCGTCACTGTCCGTATGGCCCACGATCTGGATCGTTGAGGCCGGATATTGCTGCAGGTTGCCTGCCACGGCAAACAGGTCACTCTGCAAGTCGGGGCGTACAGCAGCGCTGTCCGTGGCAAAGAGGATGTCCTGTGGCAGGGTGACAATCAGACGGTCGCCAGTATTGGTGATCTGCACGTTCTGGTTGCCGAGTTCGCGGCGCAGGTCGGCTTCCTGCTTGTCCAGAGAGTAGCCGACGCCCGCCCCTACGGCAGTACCGAGCGCGGCGCCCACCAGCGCGCCTTCGACGCGGTCATCACCGTTCCCGACGATCGCGCCGGCAAGTGCGCCGACGCCGGCGCCGATCAGCGCACCCTGCTGGGTGTTCTGGCCCGCCGGCGTCACGGTGGAGCCCGGCTGGACGCAGCCGGAAAGCAAAAGGGCGCCAGCACAGGCCAGGGCCACGGGAAGTCTGAATGTGTTCATGAGATCTGCCTTCAATGGTTGCGGCCCCGTTCGGGCAGGGCGTCTCGTGGTTTAACACTCATAATATGGCTGCAGATCCGGGCAGATTTGAAGGGGAATTACCGCGCGGCAGGCACGGTCGGCGCTTCTGCGTCACTGCGGACCGCTTCGAAGGCGAGCATGGCGCGTTTCATCGGCAAGCCCCAGTGATATCCGCCCAAGCCCCCGGATTTTCGCAAGGCCCTGTGGCAGGGGATGAGCCAGCTGATCGGGTTGCGGCCGACAGCCGTGCCCACGGCACGCACGGCGCGCGGGCTGCCGATGGCGTCCGCGATCTCCGAATAGGTCGTCACCTGCCCCGAGGGCACGGCGAGCAAGGCTTCCCAGACCTTGATCTGGAACGGGGCGCCGATCAGGAAAAGCGGTGCAGGGTCCAGCCTGTCGCTTGCCGCGCCGAAGGCCCGAAGGACCCAGGGCCGCAACACAGCGGGGTCCTCCACGAAGATCGCACTCGGCCAGCGCGAGACCAGATCCTCCATCGCGGCCCGGGCTCCCATTTCGGCGGCGAAGCCAATGCCGCAGATGCCTTTTTCCGTCCCCATGACGAGCGCAGGACCGAAGGGACTCTCGAACCATCCCCAGAAGATTTCGAGCCCCGCCCCGCCACGGGCGAATTCGCCGGGGCTCATGGCTTCCCAGCGCAGGAACAGGTCATGCAGTCGACCACCGCCCGACAACCCCACCGCATGCGAAGCTGCCAGGGTGGTGAAGCGCTCACGCAGCAAGGTCTTGGCATGACCCAGCATCAGATACTGCTGAAAGCGCTTCGGCGACACCCCCGCCCATTGCGAAAAGACCCGCTGGAAATGAGCGGGACTCATGCCCATGCTTTCGGCGATCTCTTCGAGCGACAGAGGCTCTTCAGCGCGGTCGATCAATTCGATGGCCCGGCGCACCACGCCGTAGTGGTAGCCGTTGTCGTTCAGGTCGAAGGAGAGCGCATGATCTGTCATGGCTTCAATCTAGGGAAGGCTCACGCAGATCGCGACCCGAAACCTGCGCCTAGGCGCGCAAGCGCAGGAGTTTCTTGTCGCGCGGCGCAGGCAGCATGGCATCGATCAGAAACTTCGCTTCCCACCCTGAAAGACAAGGCCGCGCAGTTGTCTGCTCGGGCACGGCCCAGCCCGGCACCTGCGCGCGATCTTCCGGAAACAGCTGGCGCAAGGCTGCGGCCTCTGGGCACATGCTCTCGAGCCAGACACCCTGCCCCAGAATGATTTCGTGCCCGGCGCAGAGGATTTGCGTGAGTACATTGGGCAAGGCCTGCCTGCATGGCTGTGCGATCCCCGCGTCCCGCCAGGATTTCGCGGGTGCCAGGACTTCATGGCTGGCATGAAGCATTTCCGCCAGTGGATCGGCGATCAGAAGGCGCAGGTCCGCCGTGATCTCGAGGTCCTTGGCCGGACAGTTGGGCCCGAGGCACCCGGCGGGAAAACGAACCGGCAGATCATCGGGAGACCCGATCAGATCGGTTTGCGACAGGGTTCTGCGCCCAATCCAGAGGATCGGCTGAAATCCGTTGTCGCGGGTCAGCACGTGATGCGATGTGTCGAGCCATTCAACCGCAATCTCTCCGTCCCGGGTCATGATCATCGTGCCAGGGCCGAAGCCGGTCCTCTCATTGGGTCTATGGACCTGAGGGAAGGATGTCGGCGCAACCGCGTTGAACCCGCCCCCGCGGTTTGCCGAGTCGCGCGTATCGCTGGCCGGAAACCGCTTTGCCTGTGAACCATCGGCATCGCCTGTCCGTTCGGCAATCATGACACGCTCGTCCAGCTTTCTATGACTGCACCGATCCTCGGGCCCGATCATGCCATCTGAAATGGGAAATGCCTGCATCTGAATCCCTTATGGTTCAGAAAACGAGCTTAGGCAGATCAAGGTAAACATCGGGCCAAGAAAAACCCACAAAGTTTAACGATGCGGCAGAAATCGACACCCTTGCCCACCGCGCCCAAAAACCGCATACCCTGCGGCATGGCAAAACAGCTCGGCTACCACGCGATCCATGAGATCTTCACCCGCTTCCGGGCTGCGGACCCCTCGCCCAAGGGGGAGCTGGAGCACGTGAACGCCTATACGCTGGTGGTCGCCGTGGCGCTCAGCGCCCAGGCCACGGACGCGGGCGTGAACAAGGCAACGCGCGGCCTCTTCGCGGTGGCAGACACACCGCAGAAGATGCTCGACCTCGGTCCCGAGGGGCTGACCGAACACATCAAGACCATCGGGCTCTTCCGCCAGAAGGCCAAGAACGTCATGAAGCTGAGCCAGATCCTCGTGGATGAATACGGCGGCGAAGTCCCCAACAGCCGCGCGGCCCTGCAGGGTCTGCCGGGCGTCGGCCGCAAGACCGCAAATGTGGTGCTGAACATGTGGTGGCACTACCCGGCCCAGGCCGTCGACACCCATATCTTCCGGCTCGGCAACCGCACTGGCATTGCGCCCGGCAAGACTGTCGAGGCCGTCGAGCGCGCCATCGAGGACAACATCCCCGCCGATTTCCAGCTCCACGCGCATCACTGGATGATCCTGCATGGCCGCTACATCTGCAAGGCACGCAAGCCTTTGTGCCGGACCTGCATTATCCGCGATCTCTGCACTTTTGAGGAAAAGACCCCATGAAAACCTATGACGTCGTCGGCATCGGCAATGCCGTGGTCGATGTGATCAGCCATGCCGATGACAATTTCCTCGCCAATATGGGCATCGAGAAGGGCATCATGCAGCTTGTCGAGCGCGAGCGTTCCGAGATGCTCTATGGCGCAATGGAAGATCGACTGCAAACGCCCGGCGGATCGGTCGCCAATACCATTGCGGGCATCGGCGCGCTCGGCCTGCCCACCGCCTTCATCGGGCGGGTGCGCGACGATGCCCTGGGCAAGTTCTACGCGCGCTCGATGCAGGAGGGGGGCACCGACTTCGTGAATGCTCCGGTGACAGACGCAAGCCTGCCCACCTCGCGCTCGATGATCTTTGTCTCCCCGGACGGTGAGCGGTCGATGAACACCTACCTTGGCATCTCCACCGAACTCGGCCCCGAAGACGTACCCGCCGAGGTCGCAGGTGCTGCGCGGATCATCTTCCTAGAAGGCTATCTCT
Source organism: uncultured Alphaproteobacteria bacterium (assembly GCA_963715055.1). Lineage (GTDB taxonomy): Bacteria > Pseudomonadota > Alphaproteobacteria > Rhodobacterales > Rhodobacteraceae > CAVQRB01. The sequence continues at coordinate 465,207 of CAVQRB010000002.1, forward strand.
TCGACAAGGATCAGGGCAAGGAAGCCTTCCTGCAAGCTTCCCGGCTGACGCGGGCGGCGGGCGGCATGGCGGGAATCGCCATCTCCGATCCTTTTTGCGTGAACCGGCACCGGGCGGATTTCCTGCGCATGATCGGGGATGAACTGGACTATGTCATCGGCAATCAGGCCGAGATCAGCTCGCTCTTCGAGACCTCGGACGTGGAAGCCGCGCTGGCCAATACCGCGGAGATGTGCCCGCTCGTCATCTGCACGCGCTCGGGTGACGGCGTGACGGTCATTCGGGGCCGCGAGCGCGTCGACATTCCGGTGGAGAAGGTCGTGCCGGTGGATGCCACCGGCGCGGGCGACCAGTTCGCCGCGGGCTTTCTCTACGGGCTGTCGACCGGCCGGGATCTTGCCACCTGCGGGCGCATGGGCAATCTCTGCGCCGCCGAAGTCATCAGCCATGTCGGCCCGCGACCGCTGGTGCCGATGATCGATGTCTTTCGCAAGGAAAGGCTTGTGACGGGGTGATCGCGGACGGGTTGCATGACATTCCTGCGGGCAAGGTCGCGATGATCGTGACCCATCTGGAGATGCAAGCCGCACCGCCGCTGCATCCCGCGGCCCTGCCGGAAGGCGTGAGTTTCGAGTCGCTGCCGGCCGACCCCGCGCGCTACCGCGACCTCTTCCGCCGCGTGGGGCTTCAGGAATGGCTCTGGTTCGAGCGCATGAAGTTTTCCGATGACGACCTTTCCGTCGTGCTCTCTCACCCGGATGTGGCAGCCTTCAGCCTGCGCAAGGACGGGCGCGATGAAGCCCTGCTGGAGCTTGATTTCCGCCATGCAGGCACCTGCGAACTGGCCTATTTCGGGCTGACCCGCGTGCTGATGGGCACCGGATGCGGGCGTTTCCTGATGAACGAGGCGATCACTCGCGCCTGGGCGCGCCCGATTTTGCGGCTTCATGTGCACACCTGCACGATGGACAGCCCCGGTGCGCTGGCCTTCTACCGCCGGAGCGGCTTCACCCCGGTCCGCCAGCAGGTGGAAATCTGCGACGACCCGCGCCTGACCGGCCTCCTGCCGCAGGACGCCGGACCGCACATCCCTATCTTCGCCACTTAAAACTTGCCGTCGAACTCGGCCATGATCGCGGCGTAGACGTCGCGCTTGAAAGGCACGATGTTCTCGACCAGCTTGTCCGCCGCCAGCCAGCGCCATTCGGAGAATTCCTGGTGGTCGGTGGCAATATCGATGTCGCTGTCCTGACCATGAAAGCGCATCAGGAACCACTTCTGCTTCTGACCACGAAAGCGCCCCTTCCAGAGCCTCGGTACCAGTTCATGCGGCAACTCATAGGGCAGCCAGTCCGCGCTTTCGGCCAGCACGCTCACCAGATCGGGCCGCACACCCGTCTCTTCGCGCAGCTCCCGCAGGGCTGCCGCTTCCGGCGCCTCGCCTTTTTCCACCCCGCCCTGCGGCATCTGCCAGGCGTCGATGGCATTGTCGATGCGCTGCCCCACGAAGACCTCGCGTGCTGGGTTGACCAGCATCACACCGACACAGGGTCGGTAAGGCAGGCGGGCGATTTCTTCAGGCGTCATGCGAGGCTCTTCTCCATTTCGGCGCGGCGCAGATGCTGGCCGCCCCGGTCCACGGTTTCATGCTGGATAACCAAAAAACCCCGCTCCCGAAAGGCCGGTTGCGCCATCAGGCTTGCATGGACCGTCAAACGCGCGATGCCGCACGCCCGCGCCCGCGCCTCGATCGCAGCGTAAAGCGTGCGGAAAACACCGCGCCGCTGATACGCAGGGAGCACGAAGGCAAGATCGATATAGCCTGCCGCGTCCAGCGTCATGAAGCCCACGGTGCGGCCTTCCGCCTCAACCACCGCCACCTCGTTTGCCGCGAGCCGGGCGGCCCAGGCTGCGGCTTCGGGCTGCTCCGGTATCCAGGCCTCGCGTTCCGCCTCGCTGTACAGGCTTGGCCCTTCGCGCACGGCCGCAAAAAAGACCATGCCAAGCTCTGGCACGTCGTCGGCTCTGGCCCATCTCACCTGCATGATCCGCTTTCCGGTTGTGACGCCGCGTTGCGCGTGACAGGCTTTAGGCGAAAATGGCAAGTGGTTTCAACCACAACCGGGGAGGGTTCATCATGGCCGATTATCCGCATCTTCTGGCGCCGCTGGATCTGGGGTTCACGACGCTGAAGAACCGCGTGCTGATGGGCTCAATGCACACCGGGCTGGAGGAAACCCGCGACTGGAACCGCGTCGCGGAATTCTACGCTGCCCGCGCCCGGGGCGAGGTCGCGCTGATGGTCACCGGCGGCATTGGCCCCAACCTCGAAGGATCGGTGCTGCCCGGGGCCGCGATGATGGTCAGCGATCAGGACGTGGCGAACCACAGCGTCGTCACCCAGCGTGTCCACGACGCAGGCGGCAAGATCGCCATGCAGATCCTGCATGCAGGCCGCTATGCCTATGGGCCGAAATGCGTGGCACCCTCGGCGATCAAATCACCCATCTCTCCCTTCGCGCCCACTGAGCTGGACGCCGCAGGCATTGAAAAGCAGATCGCGGATATCGTCACCTGTGCCAAGCGCGCCCGCGAGGCGGGCTATGACGGCGTGGAGATCATGGGGTCCGAAGGTTACTTCCTGAACCAGTTCCTCGTGACCCATACCAACAAGCGCACCGACGACTGGGGTGGATCTTACGAGAACCGGATGCGCCTGCCTGTGGAGGTGGTGCGCCGGGTGCGCGCCGCCGTAGGGCCGGACTTCATCCTCATCTACCGTCTGTCGATGATCGATCTGGTGCCCAATGGCTCCACACATGACGAGGTGGTGCAATTGGCGCAGGCCATCGAAGCCGCAGGGGCCACGATCATCAACACGGGCATCGGCTGGCACGAGGCGCGCATTCCCACCATAGCCACTTCCGTGCCCCGCGCGGCCTTCGCTTGGGTGACGAAAAAGCTGATGGCCAAGGTCGGCATTCCGCTGATCACCTCGAACCGGATCAACACGCCGGAGGTCGCCGAGGAGGTGCTCGCCACGGGCTGTGCCGACATGGTGTCGATGGCGCGACCCATGCTGGCGGATGCCGACTTCGTGGCCAAGGCCCGGTCGGGTAAATCGGCGCAGATCGCGCCTTGCATCGCCTGCAACCAGGCCTGCCTCGATCACACCTTCTCCGGCAAGATCTCCAGTTGCCTGGTGAACCCGCAAGCCTGCCACGAGACCGAACTCACCATCACACCTGCGACCACGCCGAAATCCATCGCCGTGGTGGGGGCCGGCCCCGCTGGTCTCTCTACCGCGATCACGGCAGCACAACGCGGCCATGCCGTCACGCTTTTCGACCGGGCGCAGGAGATCGGCGGGCAACTCAACATGGCCAAGCAGGTGCCAGGCAAGGAAGAGTTCCACGGCCTCGTCGACTGGTATCGCACCATGGTCGCCGAGGCGGGCGTCACCCTGCGCCTCGGGCAAAACGTCACCGCCACCGACCTCGCAGGTTTCGACGAGGTGATCGTGGCCACCGGCGTCGTGCCCCGCGATCCCGGCATCCCTGGACAGGACGCCCCGAACGTCGTCAGCTACATCGACGTGCTGCGCGGCAAGGTCGCCGTGGGCCGCCGCGTGGCCATCGTAGGCGCCGGCGGCATCGGTTTCGACGTGGCCGAATATCTTGTGCACGAGGGCATGAGCCCCACGGAGTCCCTGCCCGACTGGATGCGCGAATGGGGCGTGGCCGACCCCGCCGAGCACCGCGCAGGACTCGCCCCCGAAGGACCGCAGCCGCACGCCCCGGCGCGCGAGGTCACGCTTCTGCAGCGCAAGGCCGAGAAACCCGGCAAGCGGCTCGGCAAGACCACCGGCTGGATCCACCGCGCGGCGCTGGCCATGAAGGATGTGAGAATGATCGGCGGCGTGAATTACGAGGCCATCGAAGAGGGCGGGCTGCGTATTTCCTTCGGCCCGGCCCGCGACAAGCCGCAACTGATCGAGGTAGATACCATCGTGCTCTGCGCCGGACAGCTTTCCGACCGCAGCCTCGCAGACGCTTTGGCAGCCCAGGGCAGGAAATGCCACGTGATCGGCGGCGCGGATGTGGCCGCCGAGCTTGATGCGAAACGGGCGATCGATCAGGGCACGCGCCTCGCTGCGGCGCTCTGAGCGGCGGTTACTCCACGGTGATCGTGATCACTTCGGACACGATCGGGGTTGCATGCGGCACGTGGTTGGCATCGCCCAGCACCAGTTGCAGTGTGTGCTCTCCCGGCGCAAGCTCGATGGTCACTTCGGTCTGACCGCCACCGAAATGCTTGTGGTTGTCATCTGCCGGCAAACCATTGGCCAATTCCTCTGCCCCATCCGGCCCTTCACCGAAGGGTGCGCGGTTAATCAAAAGGTGATGATGCCCGGTCATTTCCTTCTCGACGCCCGCAGGGGCGACCCCCATGCCGCGCAGGCCGAAGACCACCGTCACCGGTGAACTCATCGTATCACCATCCGCCAGATTGGCGAAATAGACCACCGCATCAGGGTTGGCAGGCGTCTCGCCCCCCGCCATCGCCATCGAGGCGCTCATCAAAAGTGCTGCCAAAGACTTGCTTAATTTCATGGGAACCTCCCTGCTCCACGATTAATGCCTTAAAAGCTAGTGCACGCGCGCCGTTTGGCGAGAGGCAGGCTTGTCACGGGACGCTGGGGGAACGCGCATCGGATCGTTGAATACCGCAGCCCTCCCATGCAATGCTGAAGAGGGTGCAGGCAGGATAAAACATGGCGCTTTGTGTTTTCGACATCTTTACGGATGGCCATGCCACCGTGCCGCAGGACGACGCGCTCACCGGCGCTGGCGTTTACCGGTGGTGGCATTTCGACCGCGCAGACCCGGCGCTCGAAACCTGGACCGCGCAAACTCTCGCCGAGATACCCGCAGCAGCCCTCTTGCAGGATGAAACCCGGCCGCGCTGCGATGCTTATGATAACGGTCTGATCCTCAACCTGCGCGGCATCAACCTCAATGAGGGCCAGCCCAACGACCAGATGGTATCGGTGCGCATGTGGGTGGCACGCGATGTCGTCGTAACCGTGCGGGTGCGCCGCATCTTTGCGCTCGAGGAGATCCGCCAGGAAATCCTGCGGGACGAAGTGCCTCCAGATGTAGGCTCGTTTCTCGAAAACCTGATCGGCAAACTCACCCTGCGCGTGCAGGAGGAAGTGCTTGAAATCGCCGAAGCCACCGACGCCTGCGAGGATGAGATCGCGGAGAACCTCGCCACCGCGCCGAGCGGTCTAGGCGATCTGCGCCGCCAGGTGATCAAACTGCGCCGCTATCTCGATCCGCAACGCAGCGCGCTGCAAAAACTCGCGGGCATGGATCTCGAATTCATGTCACACACGCAGCGTCTTGACCTGCGTGAACTGGCGAACCGCTCGATTCTCGCGGTCGAAGAACTCGACGCGCTGCGCGACCGGTTGCTCACGCTGCAGGACCACTACGACAGCAAACTCGCGCTCAGGCAGGGTCGAAACGGCTATGCTCTTTCCCTGATTGCATCCGTTTTCCTGCCGCTCGGCTTTCTCACCGGCCTCTTCGGCGTCAATGTGGGCGGCATGCCCGGCGTCGAAAATCATTGGGCCTTTGCTCTTCTCAGCCTCGGCATGATTGTGGCGGCCTTTGCCATGCTGGCCTTCATGCGTTGGATGAAATGGTTGTAATTCCGGGTCTTTTCACCGGCGTCCGGTGTTTCCATGCCATGAACGATCCGTGCAAAAACCGCGATACTGTCCCAGATACGCCCCTTTCTTGCCCGATTTGAGCGCCATACCCAAGGCAAGCAAAGTCGAATGAAGGGAACGTCAATGGACCGCCTCACAGAAATGGAAGCCTTCGCCACGGTCGTGGACCAGGGCGGCTTCACCGATGCGGCCAAGAAGATGGGGATCTCCAAATCCGCCGTCTCCAAACACGTATCCTCGCTGGAGGCCCGTCTCGGTGCGCGTCTGCTCAACCGCACCACCCGCCGCGTCAGCCCCACGGAGATCGGTCTGGCCTATTACGACCGCGCCCGCCGCGTGCTGAACGACGCAGGCGAGGCCGATGCGCTTGTCACCTCGATGCAGAGCGCGCCTTCGGGCCTGCTGCGCATCTCGGTGGCCACGGACTTCGGCGTCAATCACCTTTCCCCGGTGCTCAGCGAGTTCCTGGCGGATTTCCCGGACATCACCGTGAACATGGTGCTCAACAACCGCTATGTGGAACTGATTTCCGAAGGATTCGACATGGCAGTGCGCATCGGGGAGCTTGAAGACAGCACCCTGCGCGCCCGCAAACTGACCGAGACCACCAAGCGGATGATCGCAAGCCCCGGATACTTCCAGAAATATGGTCGTCCGGAGAAGATCGACGACCTGAACGAGCACAAGCTCCTGCATTATTCCAACCAATCCTCCGGTAACGTCTGGAAGCTGACAGCACCTTCGGGCGAGAAGCGCCAGGTGCGCACCGCGGGATGGTTGAGCGTCAACGACGGGCAATCGCTGCTCAACGCGGCGATCGCCGGGCTCGGCATCGCCTATCTGCCCAGTTATCTATATGCCGAGGCCATGAAGAAAGGTCTCGTGCAGGATGCGATCCCCGATCTGCCGGTAGAATTGCAGGGCATCTACGCGGTCTATCCTCCGGGCCGCTTCACGCAGCCCAAGGTCCGCGCCTTCATCGACTTCCTGGTGCATGTCTTCGCGGAAAAGGGGCCCGTAGACTGGTAACTCCGCGATCTGGAGCATTTTGACCCGGTGCTTGAGAAAGCACCGGGTTTTTGCCGTGCGCCTATTCGGTGTTGAGCAGGACCGCTTCTACCCGCCGATTGCGCTGGCGCCCTTCCTCGGTCAGGTTGGACGCGATCGGACCGAGATAGGCGATCCCTTCGGCATCGAGCCGCGCCGGGTCGATTTCGTAAACCTCGATCAGACGGCTGCGCACCGCCTGCGCCCGCGCCCTCGAGACCGCCAGATTGGCTTCGAGCCCGCCCACCGCATCGGTGTGACCGACAAGGGCGATACGCAGTTCGCTGCGAGTTTTCAGAACATTTGCCAGGTCCTGGAGCGACGCGTATGGGCCGGGTCCAAGTTCGGAGGTACCGGTGGCGAAATCCAGATCGCCGAGCACGACAAAGCCCCGATCGATCAGACCGGCCAGCTTGCTCGACGCAGGAAGCGGGTCCGCAGGAGCGGCTTCCGGGCCGGGCGCGTCGGGCAAAAGATCCGGAGCGGCCTGCCCGGTTTCGGCGTGGATGATCTGCACGTAGGCCGAGGCCGCCGTCGCGCTGACGAGTAGCGTGACCGCCTCGGCGGGTGCATCACGCGGTCCCTTGATACCGGTCAGGAAACGGAAACGCGCGATGTTCACATACATGTTTGGTCCCGGCAGCACCTCCACCGCAAAGCGGAAATCGAAGCCACCACAGTTCGTGCTCGCACATTCGAAGAGCAAGTCATAGCCCATCGCTTCCAGTTGGTCGCGCAGCGGCGCCATGACCTGCAATGTCGTCAGCCCCGCGATCGGCACCCGCCAGGCGCGCCGCTCGATCATGCCTTCCAGCGTGATGACAGGCACCGCCGCACCGTCGTAGCTGCCCACCGGCGCATCGTAGCTGTCGGGTCCGGTGTCACGCTCGACCGTCAGCCGCGCCCCCTGCGGCATTTCAAGCTCCAGCGCCGACACTCCCTGAGCCGCCCACAGACCGGCACAGAGCAGCAGTCCAAAGCTGCGCGAGCCTCGCCTCATCTGGCCTGTGCGTGATAGGCGTCGTTGGGACGCATGGCGGTGGCGCTGGCCACCCGGTTCGTCATGTTGAAGAACCCGGCCACATTGGCGATGTCCCAGATGTCGGCGTCGGTGAAGCCCACCTCGCGCAGGGACTGCCGGTCCTTCTCCTCGATCGACGCGCTGAATTCAGTCATCCTGACCGCGAAATCCAGCATCGCCCGCTGCCGTGCGTCAAGCTTCGCCACGCGGTAATTCATCACCAGCGCCTCTCCCAGCGTCGCATCGCCCGACATCGCCCGCACCGCGGCACCATGCGCGACAAGGCAATAAAAGCAACGGTTTACAGAGGAGACCACGACCGCGATCATCTCGCGCTCGAGCTTGCTCAGGCCCGAGGGCGCCAGCATCAGATTGTTATACATTCCGGTGAAGGCGTCGAGTTTATCGATGTCGAAAGCATAGGCGCGCAGCACGTTGGGGATCATCCCCAGCTTCTCCTGACATACGTCGAAATACTTCCGTGTCGGCGCGGGCAGCGGGTCCGCCATGGGAAGGTCGAGGGCGGTGGGCAGGTCGGTGTCAGGCATCGGTCGCAGCGCTTTCCGTCGGTTTCTGCCGGTAATGGTACTGTCCCGCCTTCACAAAGCCCAGCGCCGAATAGAGGGCCTGCGCGCCGCCGTTGGCCCGGGTCGCCAGTACCGCCAGCGTTTCGGCCCCCTGTGTCTCCGCCCAGAAGGCCGCCGCCCGCATGATCCAGCCCGCAACCCCCTGCCGGCGCTGCTCCGGCAGCACCTCAACCGCATGCACCATGGCAATGCGACCCGAGAGCCCGACGAAACCCACCCCAGCGGGCTTGTCGCGGTTGCGTGCAAAAATTGCAGTCTTGGCTTCTACCCGCGACATCACCGCCAGCCGTTCAGGACCGATGCCGCCGGCAGCCCAGATTTCGCGCATGATCGCCAGCGGTTCCCAGATCGTGAATGCCGTGACCCGTGGCATGGGCACAACCGTGAGCCGGCAGACCGGGCAGACGAGTATGTCCGTGGGGTCGACCACCCTGTAGCCCACGGCCTCGAGTTGTGCATCGAGCGCCGCATCCGCTTGACGGATCATGAAGAGCGGCTTCTGACCCTTGGCTTGCATCCCCGCCTCGGCCTGAGCGATCTCGCCCTCGCTGACCGGTCCGGTTGCCGTCGCCGCTGACACCCGCTTGCCGCCGCCCTCCCCGTCGCGCAAGCACCAGGAGCCTTGCCTGACGACCGCCCCCGCCGGCCAGGTCGCCTCCAGCGCCTCGAAAAGTTCAGGCAGAGCCGGCGTCATGCCTTGAAGAGCGCCGTAAGCTTGTCCATCGCATTGCGCACCAGCGCCGCATCGGCGCCGCGTATCACGATGTTGGCTCCATATTGCCCGCTGGCGAGCTGGAACGGGTAGGAGCCCATGCTGAGCGCGGGATAGGCCTCGGCCAATGCGCCCAAGGGACCTGCGATGTCTCCCTCGCCACGGTCGATGCGCAGGGTCTCCGAGATCAACGGCGCGCCCCCCGTGAGCGTCGGCAGGACCGACGCCACCATCGCCTGGAAGACGGACGGCACGCCGGCCATGACATGGACATTGCCGATGCTGAACCCCGGCGCCACGGACACCGGGTTGTCGATCAGCGTTGCCTTGTCCGGAATCCGCGCCATGCGCAACCGTGCCGCGTTGAGTTCGGCACCGGTTCTGGCGTAATGCGCTTCAAGCAGCGCGCGCGCATCGGCGCGCACATCGATCTCGCACCCGAAGGCCAGCGCCACGCAGTCAGCGGTGATGTCATCATGGGTCGGTCCGATCCCCCCGCTGGTGAAGACATGATCATAGGTACCCGCCATCGACTGCACGGCTACGACGATGGCCTCGCGATCGTCGCGCACGATGCGCACCTCATGCAGGTCTATGCCGACCTTCGCCAGTTCGCCCGCGAGGAAATACATGTTGGCATCGCGCGTGCGCCCCGACAGGATCTCGTCGCCGATGACCAGCATGGCAGCGGTGGGATTGGACATGGGCGCGCTCCTTGTATCTCGTTGCCGCCGAGGTATAGACCCCTCACCATGCGCTTTCAAACCCAACTTGTACCCGCCCGCCTGACCCGCCGCTACAAACGCTTCCTCGCCGATTGTGTGCTGGAGGATACGGGCGTCGAGATCACCGCCCACTGCGCCAATCCGGGCTCGATGATGGGCCTCGCCACGCCTGGCACAAAGGTCTGGCTGGAACGCAACGATGACCGGAAGAAGAAGCTTAAATATGGCTGGCGTCTCGTCGATCACGAAAACGGTCATTTCACCGGCGTCGATACCTCGCTGCCGAACCGCGCATTGAAAGCCGCGCTGGAGGCCCGTGAGATCGCTCCGCTCGCAGCATATTCCAGCGTGCGCCCGGAGGTCCGATACGGAGAGAAGAGCCGCATCGATTTCCTGCTCTCCGCCCCCGATCTGCCCGATGCCTATGTAGAGGTCAAAAGCGTCACGCTCTCGCGGCAGCAGGGGCTTGCCGAGTTTCCCGACAGCGTCACCGCCCGCGGCGCGAAACACCTCGGTGAACTGGCACGCATGGCGGGGCTCGGGCATCGCGCGGTGATGCTCTATCTGGTGCAGCGCACCGATTGCACCGGGTTCACCTTGGCCGCCGATATCGACCCCGCCTATGCCGCGGCATATCGCATTGCCCGGACTGCGGGCGTTGAAACGCTCTGCTTTGACACCGATATTTCACCGCAAGGGGTGAAGATACGTCGAACGCTTGCCGTTCAGACCTGAACCCCTCTGGTTCTCGCGGGCCTCACGCGCTAGAACCGGACCACGCCAAGACGATGGAGAGACACGTGAACGAAGACTTGCGCGGCCGCCAGACCAGGGACGGCATCCGCCTTTACGAGCCCGGCGACTTCGCGGGGATGCATGCTGCGGGCGCGTTGGCGGCACGGATTCTCGATGACATCGCGGCCGAGGTCTTCGTGGGCCAGACCACGGGCGCCATCGACAAACGCATCGAGGAAATGGTCGAAAAGGCCGGCGCGGCTTCCGCCACCATCGGCTACAAGGGCTACCAGCACGCCAGCTGCATCTCCGTCAATCACGTGGTCTGCCACGGCATCCCCGGCGACAAGACCCTGAAGGACGGCGACATCCTCAACATCGACGTCACCGTGATCGTCGACGGCTGGTTTGGGGATACCTCGCGCATGTATGTGGCGGGCAAACTGCCGCGCAAGGCCGAACGGCTGATCCAGGTAACCCATGACGCGCTGATGCTCGGCATCGAAGCCGTGAAGCCCGGCAATACCTTCGGCGACATCGGCCACGCGATCCAGACCTTCGTGGAAAGCCAGCGCATGTCTGTGGTGCGTGACTTCTGCGGCCATGGGCTGGGCCGGGTCTTTCACGCCCCGCCCAACGTGCTGCACTACGGCCGGCCCGGCACCGGTGCGGTGCTGGAGGAAGGCATGTTCTTCACCATCGAACCCATGGTCAATCTCGGTCGACCCGAAACCAAGACGCTGGCGGACGACTGGACCGCCGTCACCCGCGACAAGTCGCTGTCGGCGCAGTTCGAACACTCCATCGGCGTGACAGCCAAGGGAGCAGAGATATTCACGCTCTCTCCGGGCGGGATGTTTCACCCCACATACGCTGTTGAATAAACGCCGGTCACAGCACCGTTATCTGTCCCGAAAATAACGGCAATGGAGTTTCCGTTCTCACGCAGGGCAACTTTCACCCATGACCACGACACTCGTGCTTCAGAATTTGGGCGTCGGCGTAGGGCGCTGACTACGGGCAATGTCCTCAAGATGTTTGATTGCCGCGTCATAGTCTCCCGGCTCATAGGGCATTCCGGCGCGCTCGAAGAGGTTCTCAAGGGCGGTTTCCGTCCGAGGACCCATGATCCCGTCCACTGAGCCGATCTGGTAGCCCGCCTGCAACAGCCGTCTTTGGATCTCGCGGATCTTCAGCATGACCTCGGAGGAAAGGATCTGACTGGTCTTGCCTCCCTTCTCGACGGCATAAAGCGTGACCGATCCCGGATCGGCAAAAGCCACCAACGCGAAATTCCCACTGGGGCTGACGGCGATCGTGGAGGGAATACGGTCGAACTTGAAAGTCTTGACCTTTTCAAAGCCGTTCAGATCCGCCGGGCGATAGTATTGCGTCACGTCGGTGGAGTATCTGTTGCTCACCAGGATCGTGCTCAGGGTGCAGTCGCTCGCCACCTTCATCGGGGGCACGATCAGGGGGCTGCCGCGATAGGTTTCCACGACCGTTCCCGGCACGATGTCCTGCTGAATGGCGGCCCGAGCGAGGATGTCGAGCGACTGGAAACCGGGGTCGTATTGCATGAGCAAGAGCCGCCCCAACTGGTAGTTGGCGCCGATGAACGTGCTGGGAGATTTGCCGCTCACGATATCGCGGCACTGCACATCGCCGGAAACGGTGCCCGCGACGGTGAAAGGCAAGGTGTCCTTGTAGTTGATCACCGAGGCAGGCTCGCGCGAGGCGGCAAGGGCGCTGAACCGCGCGTCCATGGCACCGCTTGCGAAGAGCCTGGCATCGTTGCGCGAATACCAGATTTCCGAGACCGGCCCATCGGGCTGTGGGACGGGCTCCTGCGCGGGGCGGAAGGTCGCGGTCTGCCGGTCCGGCGACAGCGCCAGCTCGAAGGCGAAAACGCTCTCGGCGCGCTTTCCGGAGGGAATACCGCCGACCAGAACAACCCCTTCCGGATCCAGAAACAGCCCGGCGTAGATCAACCCGTCGATGTCGACGCTGCCGATGATCTGCAAATCCGACTGACGATGCGCGGTCAACCGCGTCACCTCGTCCCGCTGAGACACGAGAAAGACCAGCTTGCGGACCGGATCGAGCACGATGTCCTGCGGCGCGCTGAGATCGAAGGTATCCCCTTCGATGAGCCCTTGCGCACTGCGCCAGCCAAGGGTGGTCCGTTGCCCGTCCGGAGTTTGCCCCAGAACGAAAATCCGGTCGTCATCGGCGGTGAATTCCGCATCGATCGCCGTGAAGCCGATCGATGTGGTCACCACTTCGGTCATCTCCACGGCACCCGCGCCCTGATCCGCGCAGACCCCGGCGCCAGCGGCCCAGACCAGGATGCCGGCAAGGATCAGCGGTCTTGCCATGGGAGTGTCAGCTGCCATTCCGTAGTGCCCTCAAGCGGTTCCAGCGGGTTTGCGATATCGGGATGTTGATCGTTTCCACCGCGCCATATGCATCGCCCTTCTTGGGCTGAATTTCAATCCGAAGATCGCTGATCGGATGCTCCGGATCATAGGCATCGCCGCCAGCGGTCACCACCTGGTCGATGATGTTCTTGCCCACGAGGTCTTCCAGCAGGAACTGGCCCATCTGGCTGGTCACTTCCACCGCTTCGTAATCCCGGTTCAGCATGATCGACCCTTCGGTGTTGCGCAGCTTTCTGGCGGAGTCGAACTCGTTGAGAAACGGCCTCACCTTGACCTTGATGGCATCGACCTTCAGATCGCCGCTGACGATCTTCTGGTAGGAGATCAGCAGATCGCCGGTGCCATCGTCTATCGCTGCATCCCAGGTGAAATTCTGTTCGATCTCGGTCAGTTGGGTTTCCGCCTTGTCGAGCCGATTAGGATGATCACTCATCTGGGCAAGGTTCTGTTGATGGAAATTCGCCAGCTTCTGCAAGGCCATCAGGCGCGCCGAAAGCTCCAGAATCTCGGCGTCGATCTCGCTGAGGCTGGGCACGTCCGGGTAGCAACCCGCCTCATTCCGGGTGAGCTGGAAGGAGGTGACCGCAACGTTGACGATTGGCGTAATGCCATAGAAAACCGGCGCGCCGTCAGCGCCGAACTGCGTGCCGGACACGATCCCTATCAGGCTCTTTTCGTCATCCGCGAGGATCGGCCCGCCGCTCATGCCGGCGGCGGTCAGACTGTCGGTCTCGAGATAGCCTTCGGGTGTCTGGAACGTGGTCGACAGAATGCCCGAGCGAAACGATGGCTTGCCGGTCGCCGATCCCGTTGGGTAACCGGCGGCGAAAATGCGCTTTCGCTTCATGTTGTCGTCGAGTTCGCAATACTTCAGGAAGCTGTAGGTTCTGTCCCTTGTGAAGCGCAGCAGCGCGATGTCATAGGCCGCTGCCGCCAGCGGGGTCTGGACCATGCGTTCCATGTTGTTAGGGTCGGCCACCCCGCGTGAGCCACGGCATTCGAAGCCTTTCGGCGCGACGTGCAGTGCGGTCAGCACATACCCTTTTTCGCTGACCACGACCCCGGACCCGGTGCGCGTCTCACCCGTCGCCTCGTTTTGGCAGGTGATGAAAACGATGGATTCCTCCAACGCATCCTGGGCAAGAAGCGGCGCGGGAAAGGACAGCACAAGAAGGAGGCCAAGAAGTTTCTTCATCTCACATTCCCGCTTTCAATGCGTTCGATGGTTTCATGGATGCCGTACACACCGTGCGGTCCCCCCGTGTAGAGCCTCGCCGCCATTCGTGCCCCCGATCACGTAGCGACCCTCGCTGAGGGAGACACCGACCGAATCCGCCATATCGTCGAAAGCGCCGCTGACCTCGCGCAGAAAGCAGGTGCCTTGGGCGCTGGTCAGGCCGAGATCAATCGCCGCCGAACCCGCGCGCCATGCCGAGCGATCAATGCCCGTTGCAGCATCGCGGAAATCCACCTCCGGCGTTTCGAAATAACAAGGCTGCTCGGCGGGCGACATGCCAAGGCTGCTCGCATAGAAGGATGCCGGAAGGATGCCATAGTAGTTCACCGTGCCATCCACCGCGAACTCCGCACCGATCACGATGCCCACGAGCCCTGCAAGGTTGCGGGAATAGACCGGCCCGCCGCTCATCCCCGCCACGGTCTGCCCGTCGGTTTCCAGAACGCCCTCGGCATTCGGAAAGACCGTCGAGAGTATCCCCTCGCGGAAGGAGGCAGCACCCGTTTCGGTCTGGCCGGGAAATCCCGCGACGAAGATCGACTGGCGCACCATCCAGTCCTCGAGCGCGCAGTAGCCGACGAAGGCGTAATCCTGCTGCCGGACAAAGCGCAACAGGGCCGCATCCACCGGCAGGTTCGTGGGCTGCACCACCATCCGTGTCGTGTTGTTGGAATCGGCCACGGCCAGCGAGGCCTCGCAGGTCGAGCCGTCCGGCACCACGTGTTTGGCGGTCAGCACATGGCCCTGCCGGCTTACGACGACGCCGGTGCCGCGCGAGATCTGACCGGAGGTCGTCTTGCACTCGATGTAGGCGATCGTCTCCTCGATCCGGCGCTCGGCTGCAGCCTGGGTGACAAAACAGCCTGCCAGCAGAAGCGTGGTGGCCATGTGACGCAAGAGAAACCTCATTCGCTGATCCAGCCTTGAATGATCGCCAGACGCTCCGGCGTGATCCGGGTGAAGGCATTGTTGGTGCTCCATGGCGCCTCGCCATGCAGCCCGTTGGTATGCACACCGATGATGGTTTCGCGCCTGTCGGAGGCCGTCACCGCAGCGCCGCTGGTGCCGCCATAGGTGTCGTTCTGGTAGAAC
The DNA here is from genome assembly GCA_963715055.1 of uncultured Alphaproteobacteria bacterium. Taxonomy (GTDB): domain Bacteria; phylum Pseudomonadota; class Alphaproteobacteria; order Rhodobacterales; family Rhodobacteraceae; genus CAVQRB01. The sequence continues at coordinate 480,541 of CAVQRB010000002.1, forward strand.
CCCTTGAGTTCCCACAGCACCCGCAACTCATCCTCGCTGACCCACTGGCGCCCCGGCGGGACGAGATCGGCGGCATAGCCCTGCACGGTAGTCTTGACCCCCAACCCGCTATCGGCCAGCGCCTCGACACCAAGCCAGCCGGTGCGTTGCCCGACATCGCAATCGAGCTTGATCGCACCGATGTCATAATAGCGCGCATCGAGCGGGATCTGTGCCGTGGTCCATCCACGCAGCACGAAGGTGCGCGTCGCCCCGCACCGACCGAAAGGTGCGGCCCCCTTGTTGCGACCGGGCATGACGCGGTAGTTGCTGTAGCTCGCCCCCGCGATTGTGCCGCTGTGGATGCAATGGGCGGCGGTAAGCACCGTATCTTCGGAGATCATCGTGCCCGTGCAAAGGCTCTCCGCGCCGAACTGGTTGTTGAACAGGATCTGCACGATCGCTCGTGACGGAAACCCCGTTGTATCGTTGATGGCGACCCGGTCATCGGTACCCACGACCGAGAATGGCTTGAAATTCTCGCGCGTCGCCGGCGTCGTGGAGGCCGCGACCTCATACTCCGAGTAGACCGCGCGGGCGGTCTCCAGCGATGCGAGGTCGGCGGGCAGGATGTTGACGCTGCTCGAGACTTCGCCCGACCCGCTGTTGGGCTGCAGGCTCAGGGTTGCCGTCTCGAGACCCGCAGCTTCCGAAGCAACGAGGTTGAAGGAGACGCTGCCTTCCGGGTCGTCTTCCGGCGACAGGATCAGGCTTTCGTCCTCAAGGTGTTTCCACTCGCGCGGATCAAGCAGCGCGTCCTGCGTCGCTTCGTCGAGAAGGCCGGTTTCCGGCAAGCCGAGTTCCTGCTGGAAGGCGCGCAGGGCATCCTCACGCCTGTTCCCGGCATCCGCTTCGGTCGAGGAAAAATCGTCGGCCAGCAAACCGCTCTGACGCAGCATCTCGTCGAAGCTACCGGTTTCGTCCGATGCCAACTCGTTGGCGATGGCCGTGCCCGCTTCGAAACCCTCCGCTTCCTTTGCCTGAAAGACGCGCAACCAGGCGCGGTTGAACCACTCCTTGGCCTGCGGCAGGCCATGCGCCTTCGGACCGTTCACCAGTATCCGCACGCGTTCGCGATCGTGATCGTCGGCGGCGGCATTGATGTTGCGCGCGCCCCAATAGGCGATCGCCGCCTGCAGCCCTTCCCGCGCCCGGCGAGCTATTTCGGGGTCTTGTTCGAGCGGCAGTCCGAGTTCGGCACCCCGAGCACGGAAATTCGACCGCCCGGTCAGCTGGATGAAGCCCGAGCCGCGAAAATTCCAGCCGTCATCGGTGTCGCGCCCGCGGTTGCCGAGCCGCGCGCCATAGACCCAATTGGCGACTTCCTTCGGCTTTCCGGCAATCTCGCGCGCCTTCTCCGCGGAGACGGTCCGACGGCTGAAGACCCGAAGGAGCGTACCTTCGGAGTAGTTCATGTTCTCGTCCAGCCGGCCAAGGCCGCCGGTTTCGGTCATCACCTGGGCCAGAAAATGCGCCATGCGCAAGCGGGTGTTTATCCCGGCAGCCTCCAGGTCTGGCTTGGCGTCGACCAGAGCCTGAACGAATTCATCCTGCGCGGACGGCGCGATCTTCTTGATATCTTCGAAGGTTATGAGTTGTCCGCTTGTGTCGGCGGCAAGTGGTTTGTGGTGCAGGCAAATGCCCAGAATCACACAAACCACAAAGCCAATACAGGTCTTCCAATGCATCTGACCCCCCTGAATACACGTGAAACGATGAATTTCGAGTGCTTGCCCCAAGGCCGGAAACAACCTTGAGTATACCAGATTTAAGGCGCAAAAATAATCATTTATAAAAAAAGCGTGACACCGGAGCCTCTGATCTGTCAACCTCTGAGTGAATTTTTGGAGTCGCAAGGGCCGAGAATCGCGCCGATTTCAATGCGATGCAACGACCTTTCGCGTTCGGCTCTATGTCGCCTGCCTGCGTCTGCCCCGACCTTGGGTATTTCGAGTAAATGGAGATTTTTCAATGACTTCCTCTTCTTTCTCCCGTCTGCCTCTCGGGGCTCTTGCCCTGTCTTTCTCGCTGTCGATGACAGCCTGTCACGCGCAGGACACACCTGCGGTGCAAGGATGGTCCAATGAGACCCGCAACAGCTGGTACTTCGCGTCGCAAGGCTCGCGGCTCATGCCCCATGACTGGTTCACCGCACTTGAGTCGCCCGATGGTCAGTCAAAGTTCTCCTCCATGGAGACCCTCGAAAGCTTCGGCTTCGTGGCGCCGCCCGAGTGGAGCGACAGCGCCCTGCCCATCGGTTTCGCCCGCGATGTCCAGGACGACACGAACCTGTCTGTCTCGAAGCTGCGCTGGTTCGAAGATCAAGGCAGCGAAGAGCCTTGGATCGGCTTGAATTGCTCCGCCTGTCACACCGCGAAAATCTCCTATCAGGGGGCGGAGGCCATCGTCGATGGCGCACCCAGCCTGCTCGATTTCCAGAGTTTCATCGAGGAGCTGGACAAGGCGCTGCTGCGCACGCAAGCGCAACCCGAGGTCTGGGACAGGTTTGCAGCAGAGGTGCTGGGGGAGAAGGACAGCCCAGCCAATCGCGAGGAGCTGCGCGCGGCTTTCGACAAGCTGGTGGCCTGGCAGATGCTGACCGACCAGATGAACGAGACCCCCATACGGTACGGCTACGGTCGTCTGGATGCGGTGGGCCACATCTTCAACAAGGTGCTGATGTTCACAGGGGCCGAGGCAAAGGATGGCAATCCCGCCGATGCACCGGTCAGCTATCCCTTCATCTGGGACATCTGGCGGCAGGAGAAGGTGCAGTGGAACGGCGTGGCGCGCAACAGCCGCTTCGATCTGCCCGGCGACAGTCTCGAATACGGGGCGCTGGGGCGTAACGTCGGCGAAGTGCTCGGTGTCTTCGGAGATGTCGTCCCGGAGAAGAACACTGGCATCCTGGGCGGCCTGAAAGGCTTCGAAAGCAGCGTGCAGACCGTCAACCTCGAACGGCTGGAACGCATCCTGCAGGACCTTGCGGCCCCGCGCTGGCCCGACAGCTACCCGCCGATCGAAGCCGAGAGTGCGGCGCGCGGCGAGGTGCTCTTCAAGGACAAATGCGCCAGTTGCCATCTGACCCCGGACATGCAGGCAGAAGACAAGCCGACCGAGGTCATGGTCACTTTCGAGGCCACGCTGGCGCGGCACCCCGAAAACCTCACCGACATCTGGATGGCTTGCAACGCCTATCTCTTCGCCGGCCCGACGGGCACGCTGGAAGGCATGAAGGACCAGAATGGCGAGGTCATGGGGCCGCAGGCACCTGTCGTCAACATGTTGGCCACGACCGTCAAGAACGCGCTGATCGGTGACAAGCCAGCGCTGGTCGATACGGTTTTCGTGAATTTCTTCGGTATCCGCCGTCTGCCCGACATTTTCGAGGCGGGACGCGAGGAAGCACGCGAAAACGCGCGCCTGGAATGTCTGAACACGAAGAACCAGGAATTGCTTGCCTACAAGGCGCGACCCCTGGACGGCATCTGGGCCACGGCGCCCTATCTGCACAATGGCTCGGTGGCCTCGCTGCATGAGTTGCTGCTGCCCGCCGAAGCGCGGATGGAGAGCTTTTGGGTTGGAAATCGCGAGTTCGACCCGGTCAAGGTCGGTTATGTCGCGGAAAAGCCCAAAGCCGGCGATGCCTTCGAGTTCAAGGTACGCGACGCCACGGGTGCCCTGATCGAGGGCAACTCCAACGCGGGCCATGACTACGGGGCCGCAGGCTTCAGCGAGCAGGACCGGATGGATCTGATCGAATACATGAAGGGTCTGTAAAGACCTGCCCTGTCATGAAAACACCTTGCCTGACCGCCAAAGACCGGTCGGCAGGTACGTTGCCGGTGCCCTACTCCTTCGGTTCAGGAAAAGCGACAGGCCCGCCCTGTGCTGCCCATGTGGAGAAGCCTTCCTTCAGATGCGCTGCCGCAAACCCCATGTCCTGCAAGGTCGCGACAGTAAGCGCCGAGCGCCAGCCCGAAGCGCAGTGGAAGACAAACCTCTTGTCCTCCCCGAAAATCTCTTTGAAATAAGGGCTTTCGGGATCGATCCAGAATTCGATCATGCCGCGGGGCGCGTGCAGGCTCCCAGGGATGAAGCCGCTGCGCTGGCGTTCGCGAATGTCGCGGATATCGACGATCACCACGTCCGGATCGTCGATATCCGCGATGAGATCGGCGGTTTCAATCTCTTCGATCCGCGCTCGCGCCGCCGCGACCATCTGGGCCGAGGAAAGTTTCAGCCGCGCACTCATGCCCTGCGACCGTCGAATTGCGCCACGGTGACGCCCGCTGCCTCGAGCGTGCCGCGCACCGACGCCGCGATCTGCACCGCCGTCGGCGTGTCGCCATGCAGACAGATCGTGTCGATGTCCGTCTCGATGCGCTTGCCCGAGGCGGTGATGATCGCACCCGCTTGCACCATCTCCACCATGCGCTTTCCGGCCACCTCCGGGTCGTGGATCACGGCACCGGGAAGGCTCCGGTCGACCAGTGTCGCGTCGTCGTTGTAGGCACGGTCGGCGAAGATCTCGCCCGCATAGGCGCAACCGAGACTGCGCACCGCGGCCTCCTGCGCCGTGGCACAGAGCACCATGACGATGAGATCGGGATCAACCGAGAGCGCCGCCTCGTAAAGATCGCGCGCCAGTACTTCGTCCTCCGACGTCATGTTGCCGAGCGCCCCGTGCAGCTTGACGTGCCGCACCTTGGCACCCAGCGATTTCGCCATGCCGATGGAGGCTGCGACCTGAAACCGGATCGAATTCTGCAGGCTGCCGCGCGGCACAGTCATGCGACGCCGACCGAAGCCCTGCAGATCGGCAAAACCCGGATGCGACCCGATGCCCACGCCGTTCTCGAGCGCGATCTTCATCGTGCTCGCCATCACATCCGGGTCGCCCGCATGCGCGCCGCAGGCGATATTGGCGGAAGTGACGGTCTTAAGCAGGGCGGCATCGTCGCCCATTTTCCAGGGGCCGAAGCTTTCGCCCATGTCGGCATTCAAATCTACGCGGGTCATCGTGGAGGCTCCTTCAGGTCTCGAAAGGGTCGGCGGTGGCGGAAATGGCTCCGCCCACCAGTTGATAGCTCAACAGGTCGGAAATATCATGCGGATCGCGGATCAGCGGCTGGAGATGCGCGCCAAGCCCCTTTCGCTCGGCCCGGTCACGCTTCTCGGCGGCAATCGCCTCCTCAAGGGTCACGAACTGGAACAGCAAGGGCGCGCCGACCGACGCCTGCGCCACTTTCGGCAAGTCGGCGGGTAGAACCGTCGCAATCCGCGGGTAGCCGCCCGTGGTCTGGCATTCGCACATCAATACATAGGGCGCGCCATCGCCGGTGATCTGGATATCGCCCGGAAGGATCACCTCGGAGACGATGCTGAGCCCGCCTTCCGCAAAGAAGCCTTCGGTCTCGGTATCCATGCGCACGCCTTGCCGGTTGCCGCGTGCATCGCGCTTGAAGGTGGTCGCGGCAAAGCGCTCGCGCGTTTCGCTTGAGAACAGTTGCGTTTGCACGGTTTCCAGCACACGGATCACGCCACCCTTGCTGCGATCGGACGGTGCCAGGAAATATCCGCTGCGTGCGGGTTTGGCCTGACCGATTGGGAGCGTTTCGCCCGCGCCCAGGACCGCGCCGACCCCCGCGGTCAAATGTGCCGAACGCGCGCCCATGACCTGCGGTGTGTCGAAACCACCGGCCACGTGCAGATAGCCATAGGTACCCGCCTGCACCCCGCCGATCACCAGTTTCGCGCCCGCAGACAACAGGTGGCTCGCGTTCCAGGCAAGCGGTGCACCGTCGAGCGTGACTGTCATGCGCGCACCCGACAGTGCAATGACCGTATCCTGCGTGACCTCGAAGGTGCCGCCCATGCCGACCATTTCAAGCGCGGCCATCTCGGGGCTCTGGCCGAGCAGCGCTGCCCCTTCGAAAAGCGCCAGCGTATCGGCGGCACCCCCGCGCGTGAGACCCTGCGAGAGGTAGCCGCCGCGCCCCATGTCCTGCAGCGTGAGCGCGGGTCCGGCACTCAGGATCTTCATCTGCGCGCTCATGCCAGCACCTCGCGGGTAGCACCACCGTCGCCGGAGCTGTCCTTGGCCCGGATTGTTGCAAGTTCGGCGGCGGAAATCGCGGGGAAGATCAGCTCGTCTCCGGGATTGAGCGCGAAAGGTTTCTCTGCCGCGGGGCGGAAATTCTCGAAGGCGGTCTGGCCGATATGCCGCCAGCCCGTCGGGGTCGCGCCGGTGAAAAGCACGAGTTGCTTGATCGCGATGACCAGCGCACCCGCGGGCACACTCTTGGTCAGCGCCTGTTGGCGCGGGATGTTCCAGACCTCCGGCAACTCGCCAAGATAGGGCTGGCCGGGCGCAAAACCGATGGTCAGCACGCGCACGCGCGATCCGGAGATCTGGCGCACCGCCTCGTCTGGATCGACACCCGCGACCTGTGCTGCCTCTTCAAGTTGCGGCGCAAGATCGGTGCCGTAGACGGTGGGAACATGCCAGAGCGTGCGGCCTAGGGGCAAGGGAGCGGCATACCAGTCACGGCTGGCAAGCAGGTCACCGGTCCGTTCGATGACGGCCTCGGCCGGTGTCTCGACAAGGTCGACAAGGAGAAAGACCGAGACCAGCGACATGGTGCTTTCACGCACCTCGGGCCAGTCTTCGGCATCGATGGCCGCGCGAAAGGCCAGCGTCGCCCGATTGGCCGCCTCGCCCATCTTCTCACCGAAGGTGATGAGGACGCCAGAGAGCCCCACGGTCTTGATGCGGGGGTAATCCGTCATGTCACGTCTCCGGTTGGTAGAGCCAGCGCAGCAGCATCGGCGTGAGGTACATCGGCAATTGCCAGCAGCCGATGAAGACCATGAGCGGGGCGAGAACCTGCTCCGGCAAGGCCACCAGAAAAAGCGCTATGTTGCGGTTCCCGGCACCGATCGCGAGCGGCCCCGCCACAGGTTGCAAGGCGGTTTTCCGCAGCAGTAGGTAGGTCGAGATCTGCGCAAGGTAGCTTATCGCGAAGGCCAGCAGCGCCCAGGCGGCAACACTTTCTGGCGTCATGCGCAGCGCGGGATTGAGGGCCGCCATGAGGCCGATCACGATAGCCGAGAAGGCCAGCACCGAGAGCCCGTCGAGCGACTTGATCTGCTGCGGCGTGGGGTGTCGAAACAGCATGGCGCGCAGGCTGAACCCGAGTGTCGTGGCGCCCGCGATCACAAGCAGAAGCAGCGCCGCAGCGGAGACGATTTCGGATGCTGGTCCGAGTTGCGGGACGAGGGCAAGCACCGGCAGGACGGTAACGGGAAACATCGCTGTCCCGAGCACGAGGATCTGCATCATGCGGCCCGCGTCCTGACCCAGCAACAAGGCGAGATTGGGCGACCCAGTGATCGCAGGGGCGGCCGTTGCCAGAACCAGCGCCATGGCCATCGGGCTCTGCGCCAATCCGAAAAGCCAGCAGAGCGCGAAGAGGGCAGTTGGCAAGGCGAGTTGCAGCACGGCCACCGACGCAAGACCCCAGCGCAGGTCCGACACCGCGCCCAATGCGGCCCGATGTCCAATCCGCAGGGCGGTGATGACCAGCAAGCCCGCCACCATTTGCGGCAGCCACGGCTGCATGGCGGCGGCGAGGGTCGGGAATCCGAGACCTGCCGCCAGCCCCAGAACGAGGCAAAGCCTTGCGTTGTCCGAAATGAGCCATAGAAGTCGCCTCACTATCCCCCCGGGTTCTGACGCAGGTTTTCCGGCAACCAGGTGGCGATCCCGGGAAACCAGATCAGCACGAAGACCATCAGCACCATGATCAGGAACATCGGCAGCGCCGCCTTGGCGATATAGCCCATTTCATGGTCGGTCATGCCCTGCAGCACGAAGAGGTTGAAGCCGATGGGCGGCGTGATCTGCGCCATTTCCACCACCACGACGACGAAGATACCGAACCATATGAGGTCGATGCCGGCCTCGCGCACCATCGGCTCTACCACCGCCATGGTCAGCACCACCGAGGAGATGCCATCGAGGAACATGCCGAGGATGATGTAGAAGACCAGAAGCGCCATCAGCAGCTGGAACCGCGTGAGCTCTAGCGCACCGATGCCATCGGCCAGCGCGCGCGGCAGGCCAGTAAAGCCCATCGAGAGCTTCAGGAATGCAGCCCCCGCGAGGATCAGCGCGATCATGGCGGAGGTGCGCATCGCTCCCATCAGGCTGTCCCGAAAGGAGGAGACAGTGAGCGAGCCCTGGAACAGCGCCAGCACCAGCGCGCCCAGAACCCCGATGGCGGCAGCTTCGGTGGCGGTGGCATAGCCCAGATACATTGACCCGATGACCACTGTGATGAGCACGAAGACCGGCGCGAGGAACCGCGAGTTTGCTACCTTCTCGGCGAAACTCATGCCGGTCTCGACCTTGGGGTTCCAATCGCTCGACGTGGTCGAGACAATCGCCACATAGGCCATGAACATCAGCGCAAGGATGAGCCCCGGAAATACGCCGGCGAAAAAGAGCTTTGTGATGCTTTCATTGACGGTCACGCCGTAGACGATGAGCGCCAGCGACGGCGGGATCATCAGGCCAAGGGTAGCCGCCCCCGCCAGCGTGCCGATGACCATCTTTTCAGGATAATCGCGTGCGCGCAGCTCCGGGATCGACATCTTGCCAACCGTGGAGAGCGTGGCCGCAGAAGACCCGGAAACGGCCGCGAAGACCGTGCAGCCGACGATGTTGGTATGCACCAGACCGCCCGGCAACCGGGCGAGCCAGGGCGCGAGACCTTTGAACATGTCCTCCGACAGCCGCGTCCGGTAGAGGATTTCGCCCATCCAGATGAAAAGCGGCAAGGCGGTGAGGGTCCAGCTGCTCGACGAGGCCCAGATCGTGGTGATCATCGTGTCGCCCACAGGTCGCGTGGTGAAAAGCTCCATCCCGACCCAGGCCACGCCCATCAGCGCAAGCCCGACCCAGACGCCGGTGCCGAGCAGCAGGAAGAGGACGAAGAGGAAAATGACGATGGCGTAGACTTCGGTCATGTCATCACACCTCGAAACCTTCATCGACCGTATCGCGGGTGATCCGGTGGTTGCCCTTGAAGATCACATGCAAGAGGTTGTCAGTCAGCGCGATGGCAAGAAGGCCACCGCCGACCACCATGACCGATTGCGGGATCCAGAGAGCGGTCGCGTCCTGGTCCTGGCTCACTTCCTTGAACTTCCACGACCAGTAGACGAACCAGTAGGCATAGTAGGTGAAATACCATGCGACCGCGGCAGCCAGCGCGAAACACCAGACCTCGAGCAGCCGTTTGGGGCCCGCAGGCAAGGCGTTGAGCAGGATCGAGACGCGGATATGCGCGCCCCGGTTCAGCGCGTTGGCGAAGGCCAGAAAGCTTGCGCCCGCCATGGCATAGCCTGCGTAGCTTGCAGCCCCCGGAAACACCCCGCCGGACCAGCGCGCGACCATTTGCGCCACGATGAGCACCAGGATCGCCACGAGGCAAATCGCCGCGAGCGCCCCTGCGGCGATGTAGAGGTAGTCAAGAAACTTGCGCAGTGCCGCCACGGGACCCGCCTTTCTTCCGCAAAGCGAAACGGTGGCTCCGGAGAGCCACCGTTTCCCTGGGTCAGTTGGACGCCTTGAAAGCGTCGACGAGGGCCGCGCCCTTGTCGCCCGCAGCTTCCAGCCATTCCGTGGTCATGGTCTCACCGATGGTGCGCAGACCGGACATCAACTCGTCTCCTGCGGGCTGAACCGTCATGCCACCCTCGCGCAGCCCGTCATAGGTGAACTGCGTGTAGTCCTTTGCAGCTTGCAGGCCCCGCGCCTCGGCTTCGGTGGCGCAGGCGGTGATGGCCGCCTTGTTCGCCTCCGACACGCCCGCCCAGACATCGCCGTTCACCATCACGTAGTTGCGCGGCAGCCAGGCATCCACTTCGTAGTAGTGCGTCAGGCTTTCCCAGACCTTCTGGTCATAGCCGGTGGCCCCGGAGGAGATCATCGATTCCGCGACGCCCGTGGCAAAGGCCTGGCTCACTTCGGCGGCCTCGATGGTTACGGGCGACATGCCGGTCAGTTCCGCCAGACGCGCGGTGGTGTTGTTGTAGGAGCGGAACTTGATCCCCGCCATATCCTCGACGCTGTTGACCTCCTTCTTGAAGTAGAGGCCTTGTGGCGGCCATGGCACGTTGTAGAGCAGGTGCAGGTTCTGCTCTTCCAGCAGCGCCTCGATCGAGGGTTTCGCCGCTTCCCAGAGCTTGCCACTGGCGTCGAAGGACGGGGCGAGGAAGGGGATGCTGTCGAACCCGAAGAGCGCATCCTCGTTCTGGTGGCCGGAGAGCAGGCGCTCGCCGATCTGGACCTGCCCGGTCTGGATCGCGCGCTTGATGTCGGCCCCGGCAAAGAGCGACCCGCCCGGATGCACCTCGATGGTGATCTCGCCATTGGTACCGGCAGCCACGCAATCGGCGAATTCCACGCCGTTGACCGAGTGGAAGTTGGTCGCGGAATAGGCCATCGGCATGTCCCATTTCTCCGCGGCAAAGGCCGGGGCCGCCACACCGAGCGTCAGCGCTGCGGTTGCAACGCCCGCCATCAATTTGTTCGTCAATGTCATAGGTCTCTCCATGTTTCTGGTTTCTTGTTATTTTATGCGAACCGCTGCGGCGCATAGGCCGAAAGGTCCATATTGGGGGGCTGTCCGGTGACGAGCCCGGCCACCAGTCGGCCCGTTTTGGGTCCAGACGTCAAGCCGATGTGGTGATGCCCGAAGGCGGTGAAGACCCGGCTTTGCCCAATCTGCCCGATCAGGGGCAGGCTGTCGCTGGGGGCGGGCCTGTGCCCCAGCCATTCGATTTCATTCCCGGCCTTGAGATGCGGAAAGGCAGCACGCGCCTGCCTGCGCAGCAGCGCCAGCGGGGCTTTCGAGGGGCCGGCCTTGAGCCCGCCGAACTCCACCACGCCGGCGCAGCGCAGGCCCTGCGCCATGGGGGTCGCCACGAATTTGCCGGACGCGATCATCATCGGGCGGCTCGGTCCACCGGTGGCTCCTTCGAAGATCACATGGTAGCCGCGCTCGGCCTCCAGCGGAACATCGAGGCCCAGTTTCCGCATCAGCGGTTTCGACCAGACACCGGTGGCCAGCACCACATCGTCGCAGTCGATACGACCCGATGTAGTCTCGATGGCCTGAACCTTGCCGCCGCCCAGATCGAAATCCTTGACCTCGGCGGTCACGATCCGCCCACCCATGCCCTTGAAGGCCTCGGCCAGTGCTGCGACATAGCCACCCGGATCGCGGATGAACCCGTGATCCTTCAGGGCGGCGACGAGACCGATATCCGGACCGAGGGCGGGTTCATACTCCCGGATCGCAGGCCCTTCGATCAGCTCCGGCACGAACCCCGCTTCGCGTCGCAGCGCCCAGGTATAGCCCTCCGCCGCAAAAGCCCCCTTATCCTTGTAGGCAAAGGCATAATCGCTGTCGGTGACCCAATGCTCCAGCCCCAGATCGCGGGTCAGGGATTTGTGCTGCGCCACACTGTCCGTGACGATCTGGCCCACGCCCTTCGCAATGCGCCGCGTGTCCGCGTCATTGGCGTTGGCGAGGTATTTCACCAGCCAGGGCACGAGTTTCGGCAGGTACAGCCAGCGCAGGAAGAGCGGGAAATCGGGCGACATCAGCATGCCCGGCGCCTTGCGGACTAACCCGGGACCTGTAACCGGCACCATCGAGACCGAGGCCAGAACGCCCGCGTTGCCGTGCGAGGTGCCCTTGCCGGGGGCGGCCCGGTCCACGATAGTCACCTCCGCGCCCGCCCGGCGCAGCCAGATGGCCGTGGAGACACCCACGATGCCCGCGCCGATGACCACGACATGCTGTGTCACGCTGGGGGCTTTCCGTATCGGGCTGCAAACGGCACTTGGGATCCTCCGGAGAATCGATCACCTGCGCCTGATAGTGACAAGCTTTCACAACACGTCAACAAAATGTTGACATTTTGTGTGCATTCGGCACTCTCGACCTCATGTCGAAATCCTTTCTTGGCCCCGTAGTTTCTTCCGCACATCTGGCGAGCGGCTCCTTTGCCGAAATCTCGGAGCTCGAGTACGGCCTGACGCTTGCGGGCAATGCATTCCATCGCTGGATGGTGCGGGCGATCGCCATGGCGGGGTACCCTGAACTCGGCGCATTGGACGTGCTGGTGCTGCATTCGGTCTACCACCGGTCCCGGCCCAAGAAACTGGCCGACATCTGCCTCGTGTTGAACGTGGAAGATACCCACACGGTCAATTACGCGATCAAGAAGCTGATCAAGGCGGGCCTCGTCAAGGATGGGCGGCAAGGCAAGGAAAAGACCGTCTCCACCACTGAAAAAGGCGCGCAGGCCTGCGAGCGCTACAAGGAGATCCGCGAGGGCCTTCTGATGCGCGCGGTCGGCGAGTTGGGCCTCGAGCCCGAGCAGGTCAGCCGCGCGGCCACACTCTTGCGGCTCATGTCGGGGCAATACGATCAGGCGGCGCGGGCCGCCACGACTTACTGATCGCGTATGTCGGGTGGCGCAACATGACGCAGCAGCCTGCCAGACTGGGCATCCTGATGCTGGACACGCGGTTTCCGCGGATACCCGGTGACGTCGGCAACCCGGCAAGCTGGCGGTTTCCGGTGCGCTATGCGGTGGTGCCTGGTGCCACGCCGCAGGCCATCGTCTGCGACGATCCCGAACCCTTCGTGCAGGCCTTCATCGACACAGGCCGACAACTCGTTGCCGAGGGCTGCACGGGGATCGCCACGACTTGCGGGTTTCTGGCGCTGATCCGGCCGCGGCTCGCCGCGAGCCTCGGGGTTCCGGTGGCGGCCTCCGCGCTGGAACAGGCCGCGCAGATCGCGCAATTGCTGCCACCTGAGAGATCTCTCGGCATCCTGACAATATCGAAAACGAGCCTCAGTGCCGCGCATCTGGCTGCGGCGGGTGTGCCGGACCGGACCGTGATCGCAGGGATGGAAGGCAGCAGTTTCGCCCGGACCATTCTCGGTAATGCGCCGACACTCGACGTCGCCGTCGCGCGCCGGGAGATGGTCGCGGTCGCCTCGGGGCTTTGTGACCGCCATACGGACGTCGGCGCGATCCTGCTCGAATGCACGAACATGGTGCCTTACGCGCCGCAGATCGCCGAGGCCACCGGCCGGCCCGTGTTTTCGATCCACAGCTATCTCAACTGGTTTCACGACAGTCTCGCGCCGGCGACCTTTCTCGAAGGCTAGTCGCGGAGCCACCCATCCTCGAAACGGATCTCGCTCACACCGGCGAGACGGGTCAGCCGGGCAAGCTCGCTCTCGAAGGAAGCGATCCGCCCCTTGCCCCAGCGAACGCCTTGCTCCGGCCAGAGCGCCCGGACCCGCAGCACGTCCTCACCCCGGAAGGCCTTCATGTCGACGCGACCGACGAGGCGATCCCCTTCAAGGATCGGGAAGACGTAGTAGCCATATTTCCGCTGGGCTTCCGGCACGAAAACCTCGATGCGGTAATCGAAACCGAAGAGCCGTTCGGCGCGTTTGCGGTCGCGCAGGGCCGGATCGAAAGGGCTGAGGATGCGCAAGCGGGACGCGGGCGCGTGCTGCAATACAGGGTCAGACAGCGTGTCCGGCCTGCAAAAGCTTTCCCGCAGGCTGCCATCATGACCTTCGATCCGGACTTTGCAGAGCGCGCCCGAGGCCAGCGCCGCATCGCACCAGGCCTTCGCTTCCGCGATGGTGACATGCGCCCAGAAGGCCGCGATTTCCGAAGGCGTCGCAAACCCCAGACGGTCGAGCGCGCCCGTACAGCACCAATCAATCGTCCGCCGGATTTCGTCTTCGGTCCGCAGCGGCGCGCAGAGCGCCTCGTCGATCACCCGTTCCGTCAGATCGTAGCGCTTGCGGAAGCCATCCCGACCGACCACGCAAAGCGCGCCGCTGCGCCAAAGGTACTCAAGCGCGGTCTTGGAGGGGTGCCAGTCCCACCAGCCACCCGACCCGCGCGCTTCCTTCTTGCCGACATCCGCGGAACAGACCGGGCCATGCTCCCGGATATGATTCAGCACCGGTTGAAACTGCTTCTCGAACCCGTCGCGCCGCCAGTTTCGCCACTGATGGCGCAGCTTTTCCGCGTCCCGCTCGCGGCGCAGCTGCCACCAAGGGTAAAACGCCATTGGGATGACCGCAGCATCATGGGTCCAATGCTCGAAGAGCGCACGGTCCCTCTCATAGAGCGCCTTGAGCGACTTCGGCCTGTAGGTGGGGCGACGCGAGAACAGGATGAGATCGTGTGCCCGAGCGACGGTGTTGATACTATCGAGCTGAACAAAGCCCAGCCGTTCGATCAGCGCAGCCAGCGCCGGCCCTTTGGCACCGCCCTGCGGTGCCTCGTGCAAGGCATGCCGGTCGAGAAACAAACGCCGTGCCGCCGCATTGTCGATGGTGGTGAGGGTCATCCCCGCCCGTAACGGCGCAGCGTATCTCCGAAGTCGATGGTCGGCGCGAGGGTGATCAGTTTCGGGCTGGGAACAGGCCCGTCTTCCGGCAGACCGGAGCGTTCAAGAATGATCTCGGCGGCGGCGGTCCCGATCTCGGCGCGGCAGGCGTCCATCGTCGCAAGGCGGCGCGGCAGACCGTCCAGCAACTCCACACCGTTGAAACCGGCAAGACCGATCTGTCCCGGCACGTCGATTCCCTGTTCGAGCAGCCAAAGCAGCCCCCCTGCCCCGATCATGTCGTTGGAGTAATAGAGAAAATCCAGATCCGGCGAGCGCTCCAGCATGGCTTGCGTCATCTCGCGCCCCTTGGCCAGCGCCGATCCCCCGGAATAGAATTCGCGATCCTCGATCTCGACGCCTTCCCGGGTCAGCCCTTCGGTGAAGCCTTCGAAGCGTTTGCGGGCGCGGTGATCGAGCGGCATCTTGGTCCCCATGAAACCGATGCGACGATAGCCCTGCTTCAGAATGGCCTTGGCCATCTCGCGGCCCGCCCTGCGGTGCGAGATGCCCACCATCGAATCAACCGGATTGCCATCGGTGTCCATGATTTCCACGACCGGGATGCCCGCGTTCTTGAGCATGGCGCGGGCGGCATCCGTATGCTCGAGCCCGGCGATGATGACCCCGGAGGGACGCCAGGACAGCATTTCGTAGAGAACGCGCTCCTCCTTCTCCGGAATGTAGTCAGTGACCCCGACAACCGGTTGCAAAGGCGTGTGTTCGAAGGCCTCGTTGATCCCGGTGAGCACTTCGGGAAAGACCATGTTCGACAATGACGGGATGATCACCGCGACGAGGTTGACCCGCTGCGAAGCCAGCGATCCGGCGATCTGGTTGGGCACGTAGCCGAGCGATTTCGCAGCCTCGAGCACCCTTTCGCGGGTACCGGCGGAGACATCACCACGGTTGCGCAGGACCCGGCTCACTGTCATCTCCGACACCCCGCAGGCTTCTGAGACATCGCGGAGAGTAAGGGGGCGCTGTTTGGGTCTGGACACTGAGGTTTTCCTGCATGTTTGCGCAACCATAGCGCAGGTCCATCTTTGCTAGCAAGCGCCGAGGAGAGGCTGCGATGCATGTCTTGTGCGTGGTGATCCCGGCAGGACTCGAACCTGCTGCCTACAGTTTAGGAAACTGCCGCTCTATCCAGATGAGCTACGGGACCACGCGAGCGTTCATAATGGCGCTGCCGGGTCATGGCAAGCAGGCAGGCCGCGTCATGAAGGGGAAGTCTCTGGTCGGGCTGAGAGGATTCGAACCTCCGACCCCCTGCTCCCGAAGCAGGTGCGCTACCAGGCTGCGCTACAGCCCGACCGATGCGCTCAGGTACAGCCATTGGACTACTTTGGCAAGCGGCTCTTGCGGGATTTCAACCAGGCTTTCTCGATCCGCTTCATCGGCGCAATCTGCGGGGCCGCCCCGGTTTCCGGACGCGACCGCGTGCGCAGGACCGGCTTTTCGGAGTCGCTGCGCAGGCTCTCCCGGAAGACGATGAAGAGCCCGCTCGCGATGATGATGACCGATCCGATGCCGGTCGCCAGATCCGGCCATTCGTCAAAGAAGAGAACACCGTAGAAGGCGGCCCATAGGATCTGGGAGTACTGCATCGGCGCAACGAAAACCGGGCCCGCGGTATTGTAGGCGGCGATCAGCAAGCGCCCCGCCACCCAGGCGCCCAGGGCGACGAGGAAGAGTTTCCCCAGATCATCGAGGGGCGGCGCGACGTAGACGAAAGGCAGGATTGCCCCCATGACGATGAAATTGGTCATCATCGGGTAGAGCATGATCACCACGCTGCGTTCGTCGCGCCCGATCTTGCGCAGCACAATGGACGCAAAAGCCCCGCAGATGGCCGAGATCACGGCCGAGATATGCCCCAGTTCGAATTCCGCCTGCCCCGGCCTGAGCACGATCAGAACGCCGACCAGCCCCGTGCCGACCGCGATCCAGCGTCTGAGCCGGACGGTTTCGCCCAGGACAGGGATCGCCAGAACCGTGATCAGCAGGGGCATGGCGAAGAGGATGGCATAGACCTGCGCCAGCGGCAGGACCGAATAGGCATAGAAGGCGCAAAACCCGTTGACCACGGCGGCGATGGTGCGCGCGGCGATCCACCACGGATGCACGGGGATCAGCGTCCCGTGGGTCGCATCGCGCA
The DNA here is from genome assembly GCA_963715055.1 of uncultured Alphaproteobacteria bacterium. GTDB lineage: Bacteria > Pseudomonadota > Alphaproteobacteria > Rhodobacterales > Rhodobacteraceae > CAVQRB01. The sequence continues at coordinate 497,250 of CAVQRB010000002.1, forward strand.
GCAGGTGCATCATCGCCATGGGGAAGCTGAAGAGGACGGAAAAGAAGACTACCTGAACCGGGGAGTAGTCGCCGCCGAGGATCTTGATGACCACATCATGCGCGGAATAGATCGCGAAGGCCATGAGCGCGATCAGGGCGCCTTTGATGTTCGGGTTCATCGGATGTCGGACCGTTCGGGAGAAGCTGTTGCGCGTAACCTAGCGCCTGCGCAACGCCTTGTGAAAGCTCAAATGGCCTGCCGCCTTGAAGGTCCTCTCCGGCAGCAGGCCGCAGGCGATCAGAGGCTCGCGTCGAGCGCTGCCAGGATCGCGTCGCCCATTTCGGTCGTGCTGATCGGCGTGCCGCCCTCAGCGCCCATCAGATCGGCGGTGCGGGCGCCGTCGGCAAGGACCTTTTCGATGGCGGCCTCGAGGCGGGCAGCCTCGTCGCCCTTGTCGAAGGAGTAGCGCAGCGCCATGGCGAAGCTGAGAATGCAGGCGATCGGGTTGGCCTTGCCCTGTCCCGCGATATCGGGGGCAGAACCATGCACGGGCTCGTAAAGTGCCTTGGGCCGGCCATTGGCCGCCGGTGCGCCGAGGCTCGCCGAGGGCAGCATGCCCAGTGATCCGGTCAGCATCGCGGCGCAATCCGACAGGATGTCGCCAAAGAGGTTGTCTGTCAGGATCACGTCGAACTGCTTGGGCGCACGCACCAGCTGCATCGCACCATTGTCAGCGTACATGTGGCTCAATTCCACATCCGGATAATCCTCGTCGTGGACTTTCTGCACCACTTCACGCCAGAGAATGCCGCTTTCCATGACGTTGGCCTTCTCCATGGAGCAGACCTTGTTGTTGCGCCGCCGTGCCAACTCGAAAGCGGAGCGGGCCACCCGGTCGATCTCGCTTTCGGTGTAGCGCTGCGTGTTGATGCCGACGCGCTCGTTGCCTTCCTCGAAAATGCCGCGCGGCTCGCCAAAATAGACACCGGAGGTCAGTTCGCGCACGATCATGATGTCGAGACCAGCCACGATGTCCTTTTTCAACGAGGAGAAATCCGCCAGCGCATCGAAACACTGCGCCGGGCGCAGGTTGGAGAAGAGATCCATCTCCTTGCGCAGACGCAGCAACCCGCGTTCGGGCTTCACGCTGAAATCGAGCTTGTCGTATTTCGGCCCGCCAACGGCACCGAGCAGCACCGCATCCACCTGAAGCGCCTTTGCCATGGTGTCATCGTGCAGCGGTGTGCCATGGGCGTCATAGGCGGCACCGCCCACAAGGTCCTCGCTCACGTCGAAGGCCATCCCGCGCTTGTCGCCGAACCACGCAATGACGCGTTTCACTTCTTCCATGACCTCCGGGCCGATGCCGTCACCGGGCAGAATGAGAAGGGAGGGATTGGCCATGGGAAGTCTCCTGCGGAAAATTTTGTCACTGCGGCCTAGCCTGAGGCCGAAGCAGGGTCAAGAAGCCTGAATGACTTCGCCCTCCCCCGGCGCGGCGAGACGCGGCTCAGCGGTCAAGGTCGACCCAGACCAGCTTGTGACGACTCGCGGTCTCGGCGATCTGACCTGCCTCGCTTGCGGGATCGGGCCAGTGCACGCCCGCCCCGACGATCCGCCAGTCAGCGGAGGGCAGCACATAGTCAACGCGCAGGTTGCCCGGCACCGGTTCGTCCCAATCCGCCGTGTCATGGGGATCGCCGGAGGCGAGCGCGCTGCCCGCGCTGCCCGGTCGGGCGTCCTGGAGTCTCGGATCAGCAAGCAGCGCGTTGATCGCCCTATTGATCCCGTCACCGTCCCTTGGATCCTGGTTGGCGTCGCCCAAAAGCACGAAAGCGGCATCCGGCACCGGGCCGAATGCGCCGTCGAGATAGTGCTGCCAGAAGATGATCTCATCGTGGTTGCGCTTGCCGTTGCGATCCTCGGGCCCATCGAAGACTGGCGGGCTGGCATGAAAGGTCAGCAGCGTGACACGGCCCAGGTTCGGGACGTTGACAGGAACAACCCAATGAGCCGTCGTGGACAACCGCTGCACTTCCTGCGCTTCGGCGGAGGGGAATGGCAGCCCCTCCGTTTCCGGCAAAAGCGCACCGGGCAGGTCTTTCCACAGGAGCGTGGTGAACTCCCGCACCTCTTCCGTCACGATCGGATACCGCGACAGCACTGCCATGCCACCCTGACCCGAAAACCGACCGTAGCCTTGCGCGTCGCGCGGATCCCCGTTGCGCCCATCCCCATCGAGGTCGAGCCCGGTCTGCATTCCCGTGTTCGGGCGCGCGGCGAAACGGTGCGGGTAGCTTTGCCCACTTTGCGCCAGCAACGCGGCGAAAGCATCAAGGGCGGCACCCGTCAGATCGTAGTCGAACCCCTGAAGCACGAGGATGTCGGGAGCGGTTTCGCGGAGCACGGCGACGACGCCCGCAATCTGAGCGTCATCACCGCGCAGGATATCGCGCAGCAGAAGGCCGGGACCATCGCGTTGCAGTTCGGTGTTGAAGGTCGCGATCCGCAAGGGCTCGGCATGAGCAGCGCCGGCCAGCAAGAGGACCGCGAGATATGCCGACCAGACCTGCCTCAGGCGGTCTGGTAGCCACCATCTTCCGCCGCGGTCGCATAGGCCCGGCGGCGCTTTTCCTCGATCATGCTGGCGATCCGTGCCATGGCGATGCCGCGCATGATCATGCTGGCGGGAAGGAAGGCCCATGCGCTGATCATCCAGATGAGAGTTTGAGGGTTCTCAAACGTGATCGGGTCTAGCAGATCGGACGTGGCCTTGACCACAGCCGGGATGAGGAAGGGCAAAAGAAACCCCAGCGCGATGTTGACGCGCGAGTCGCGCTGCAACCGGTAGAGCACGTCGCCCCCGGTGGTGGGATCGAAGAGCGGCAGGTTGACCCAGACGTTGAAGGCACGGTTGCGCACCGGCCAGCCCCAGACCCGCACGAGGAGTACGAAGGCCACCAGGGTCATCAGTGAAATCAGATAGGCGATGCCTGCCGCCGTCCGCACGTCGTTGATCACGCTCGGATTGATATCATAGGGCAGCATCAGCACGATCAGCCGAACAGGCGAAAATGGGAAGTCGATCGAATTTCCGATAATGGTGCCGAGCGACGTCAGCCCCTGGGTCAGCGCGGTCGGATCGGTCTTGCCCTTGGCGATGAGGGTCAACAGGAACACGGTTGCGAAGAGGGCAACGAAACGCAGTCGGTTGAAAGGCGCCGCATCGCGGAACTCGACGATGCTCGGCGCATTGGAGTTGTATTCGACAAAGGTGAGGAAGGCCGCAAGCAGGGCCACCAGAACCACGATCTGCGTTTGATCGGTCGCCACGTCGCGCAGCAGCAGCGAGGGCGTTGCAATCAGCAGCGCGATCAAGAGTCCGCGCAATGCTGCGCCTGACATTCTCAAGAACATCCCATTCTATCCCTTCAAACTGGCCAGACGCGGTTCTGTGCCGCGATCTTGTCCCACTTTGATGTCACCGGGGCGGTGATCTGCTGCCTCAATTTTGCCCCATTTGTGCCATCATTCGCCTTAGTTCCACAAGTCCGTGAGTTAACAAGACGCAATGGATCAGGCGTTTTGAGGGAAGAGGTGGTGCGTTCTTGCATCAAATATGTGGCAAAAAACGGGCACTCACAACATGTAGTGGGCGCCACTTGGGCGCCCACTAGAAAAGCTTGATGATCGTGATCTTGCCCGAAAATTGATTCCCGGGACGCGTCGGCCTCAAACCCAGGGGCGCGCCTGTGACGCCGCAGCCTCGAAGGTATCGATAGAGGCCGCCTTTTCCAGCGTCAGGCCGATGTCATCGAGACCGTTCATCAGGCAGTGCTTCTTGAACGGGTCGACATCGAACGAAAACACCTCGCCATCCGAAGAGGTGATGGTCTGTGCCTCCAGATCAACGCTCAACCGGGCATTGGCACCTTTCTCGGCATCCTTCATCAGGACATCGACCTGCTCTTGTGGAAGCGCGATCGGCAGAATGCCGTTCTTGAAGCAGTTGTTGTAGAAAATATCCGCGAAAGACGGCGCGATGATGCAGCGGATGCCGAAATCCTTGATCGCCCACGGCGCGTGCTCGCGCGAGGACCCGCAGCCGAAATTGTCCCCTGCCACCAGGATCTCCGCCTCGCGATAGGCGTCCTGGTTGAGCACGAATGTCGGGATCTCCTTGCCGTCGTCATCATAACGCATCTCGTCGAAGAGATTGACGCCAAGACCGGAGCGCTTGATCGTTTTCAGGAATTGCTTGGGGATGATCATGTCCGTGTCGATGTTGATCATCGGCATGGGAGCCGCGATACCGGTCAGCGTATCGAACTTGTCCATATTGTCTCTCCTCGACGTGAAATCGGCTGTTTGTCTCTCGGCGGAACCAACTTAGGTGCGTAACCTGCGGTCTGTGCGCTTTCTGATGCAACATTTGGATCAGGCTTGCAACGGACCAAAAGCAGTTCTGCTTCGGTTCCGGCAAATTATGCAGACCGCGGGTAAAATTGATTGAAGGAGTGTCTTCGCCCTCAGTTGCCGAGCGTCTCGCGTGCGGAGTCCAGTTTGGCGGAGAAATCTCCAATCGATGTCTTGAGCGACACCGGCTTATCCGAGGTATACGGAAAAAACCGGAGATCCACTGTCTCGGCCGAGAGCAAGGCAACGAGATCGTCTTCCGTCAATCCGGTAAGCGCTCGGCAGCCATCGGGGAAACAGACTTGAAACGGTATTTCTATGATCGTGTCGCCTGCCAGAACTCGGACACCTGAGTCGAGAGCGGTGCCGAGAGGCAGCGCGACACCAAAGTTGATTTGATCAGAGCCTTTGGTGACAACCGCCAGCATCGTTGCCACCCGTCGATCAGTTGCCTGTTCATAGAGGCTAAGAGACATGGTGCACGTGTCAGGATTGCAAGAATTGTTCCAGTCATCCTGGGTGTCCTGCGCGAGGGACGCACTGGAGGACATTAACAACATCAATGAGTAAATCTTGAAATACGAACGCAACTTCATGTGGCTTACCTGGATCCATCTATTAAAAAAGGTGGACACCGGACCGGTGTCCACCCATGGGGCTTAGTTGTATATCGGCATCTCAGGCAGATTTGAACCTTCTGAAACCGCCGAGCATTCCGAGTCCGCCGAGCAGCAGCCATGCTGCCGCAGGCAGCGGAACTACACTTGGGTCCGGCGGGATGATGATGGTACCACCCACGCCCTTGAAGGCGAAGATGAATGTAGGAGTAAGCTCACCTTCAAACACTGTACCCACGTCACCAAACCCGTCTTGGTCTACGTCATCGGCCGACCAACCGTAAGAAAACAGCTCTGCACCGACGGCACCGAGGGCTGCGTCCGCGGCGGATTTGCCCGCAGCACCACCGTAGAAGATGCTGAACTTGAACTCCTCGCCAGCAGCCAGCCCACCCAGAGCAAAGTCGAACAAGGCTCCGTGGTCAGCGGGTCCCTCGCCTGTGAAATCCTTGTCCAGAGTATCCAACCCGCCAATCGCGCCCACGGCGCCAAGCGGGTTCGAAGTCGCGAAGCCATCGTTCGAACTGCTGGCCAGAAGCGTTGTCGTTGCCGTTCCGCCAATCGACACGAATTCATCGAATGGCGTCGGGGAGGTATCCCAATCCATGACCCGACGATACTCGAGTGCGGCAACGTCCGTCGCACCGGTATTCTTGATCGTAACGATGGCCTCATAAAGGTCATCAGACGCCGAGAGCTGATACGAATGCGTTACCGTTACATCCGTGCCGTTGATCTGAACCACAGATTCGGCAGTTGTTGCCGTGCTGGTGAAACTCAGCCCTGTAAGGCCGGCGGTTCCACTGGAGTTGTTCGCATATCCAGCCGTTCCATCGACGGCCAGACCCCAGCCCTCGCACAGACACCCGTGCGACGTGGATTCATACTGATACTCCGCTTGGAGCGATCCAGCGTGTGCCGACACGCGTCTCACCGGCCACATCCGCAACGCCGCCGCCGATGTTCAGCTGACCGAGGTCATCGACCCCCAGGCTCACATTTCCGTCGGTGATGATCGCTGATGCGCTCGCCAGTCCAGGCAGCATGCATATCGCAGTTGCTGCAATTATCCTTCTAAACATTATAGTCCCCTTCCAAAAAAACTGATAAACCTGAGCGATGACCAAACCAGCGCTCACAATCTTCTCATTCACGACTTAAAAATATCACATTCTTGCCAAACTCGTCCAACAAAAAGTAAATTTTCCGTTAAAATGTAACGGACCCGGAGCGGAGCCGCCATTGTTCGCAAACGGGAAACAATGGCGGCGGCTTGCTACATCAGGTCGCGCACATCCGTCAAGCGCCCGGTGATCGCGGCGGCGGCGGCCATCGCGGGCGACATCAGATGTGTGCGCCCGCCGCGGCCCTGACGGCCTTCGAAGTTGCGGTTCGACGTGGCCGCACAACGCTCGCCGGGTGAGAGCTGGTCCGGGTTCATCGCCAGACACATGGAACAGCCCGCGAGCCGCCATTCGAAACCGGCCTCGATGAAGATATCCGCCAGACCCTCTTCCTCGGCCTGTGCACGCACGAGGCCGGAGCCGGGAACGACCATCGCGCGGATGCCGTCCTTCTTCTTCTTGCCTTTCAGGATCGCGGCAGCGGCGCGCAAGTCCTCGATGCGCCCGTTGGTGCAGGAGCCGATGAAGACGGTGTCGATCTCCACCTCGGTGAGTGGCGTGCCGGGGGTCAGGCCCATGTAGTCGAGCGAGCGCTGTGCCGCGCCGACCTTGCCGCCCTTGAAGTCGCTGGCCGCAGGCACTTTGGCGGTGATCGGCAACACATCCTCGGGCGAGGTGCCCCAGGTGACCACGGGAGCGATGTCCTCGCCCCTGAGCGTCACCACCTTGTCCCACTGCGCATCGTCGTCGGAATAGAGCGTCTTCCACCACGCGAGGGCCGCTTCCCACTGCGCACCCTTGGGCGCATGCGGGCGGCCCTTGCAGTAGTCGAAGGTTTTTTCATCAGGCGCGATGAGCCCGGCGCGCGCGCCGCCCTCGATCGCCATGTTGCAGACGGTCATGCGGCCTTCCATCGACAGATCGCGTATCGCCTCGCCGCAGTATTCGATGACATAGCCGGTGCCGCCGGCAGTCCCGGTGGCGCCAATGACGGAGAGCGTGATGTCCTTGGCGGTCACACCGGGGCGCAGCTTGCCGGTGATCTCCACCTTCATGTTCTTGGATTTCTTCTGGATCAGCGTCTGGGTGGCGAGCACATGCTCCACCTCGGAGGTCCCGATGCCATGTGCCAGCGCCCCGAAAGCACCGTGAGTCGCGGTGTGACTGTCACCGCAGACGACCGTCATGCCGGGCAGGGTCCAGCCCTGTTCCGGGCCGACGATATGCACGATGCCCTGACGAACGTCGGAGACAGGGTAATAATGGATCCCGAAGTCGGCGGCGTTCTTGTCCAGCGCCTCGACCTGGATCTTGCTTTCCGGGTTCTCGATCCCCTTGGCGCGGTCGAGCGTTGTCGGCACGTTGTGATCCGGCACAGCAATGGTCTTTTCGGGTGCGCGGACCTTGCGGCCGGTCATGCGAAGCCCCTCAAAGGCCTGCGGGCTTGTCACCTCATGTACCAGGTGGCGGTCGATGTAGAGCAGGCAGGTACCATCGTCGGCTTCATGCGCCACATGGGCGTCCCAGATCTTGTCGTAGAGCGTTTTGGGGGACATCGGTCCTCTCCCGTCTGTTGGAAATGGTCAGGGGTGATCGGCAGCCGCTTTTACGGTCGCGCAACGGCGCTGTGCGTCGCGCCGAAGAAGCGTTCGCGCAGGCGCGCGCGGTCGTCCAGATCAAACACAAGTATCATGATGGCTCAATACCGCGACATCACCGATCCCGCAAGGGCGGGCGGCTTGTCGCCCCGCGCGCAATGTGCAAGCGTCACGGCATGGATCCAGCAAGCGTACCCTTTACCGAAGCCCTGATGTCGGTTGACGAGATTTTCAACCTCATCAAGCTGTTCTTCCTGAGCATCCTGACGCCGGGCTGGCGTCAGTATCAGGTTTTCATCATCGTCGGCCTCGCGGTGCTTGCCTATCTGATGCACGGCCTGCTCGGCAACATGGTCGATGCGCGTGTCCGCCAGCGCGAAGGCTGGTCGAAATGGCAGCTGCGCGCCATCGTGCAGGTCAAGCGGCGGCTCGGCCTGATCGCTTTCGCGGTCATGACCTATGCGGTCTACGCGGTGATGCAGCAGGTGACCTGGCCATCGCGGTCCTATCTGATCGGAAACGCGAGTACGCTTGCAGCCGCTTGGATCGGCATCGCCTTTGCGGTGCGCCTCGTGCGCAACAGGTTCCTGCGCCGCATGGCCACATGGGGCTTGTGGATATGGGTCACGCTGTACTTCCTCGGCGTGATCGACGAATTCTCTGAATTCCTGGACAGGCTGGCTCTGGAAGTCGGTGATTTCCGCATATCACTGCTTTCGCTGATCACGGCGGCCATTGTTATCGGTGCTTTGTTCGTTCTCGCCAGGGTTGCCAGCACCGCCACCGCCTCCAGCATCCGCAAGAACGAGGACATCAGCCCCTCGATGCAGGTGCTGGCAGTCAAGGGCGTGCAGGCGCTGTTTTACGGCACTGCCTTCTTCTTCGGTGTCTCGGCGACGGGTATCGATCTCACCGGCCTTGCGGTTCTTTCCGGCGCGATCGGCGTGGGCATTGGCTTCGGGCTCCAGAAGGTCGTCTCGAACCTCGTTTCCGGCATCATCATCCTGCTCGACAAGTCGATCAAGCCCGGCGACGTGATCTCGCTGGGGGAGACCTTCGGCTGGATCAACGCCCTGGGCGCACGCTATGTATCGGTCGTCACACGGGACGGGCGCGAGTATCTGATCCCGAACGAGGACCTGATCACCGGGCAGGTCGTCAACTGGTCGCATTCCGACGAATTTGTCCGGCTCGATATCTATTTCGGCACCTCCTACGGCTGCGACCCGCATGTGGTGCGCAAACTCGCGATCGAGGCGGCCTCGGGCGTCCAGCGGGTGCTGCCGGCCCCAAAGTCGCCGGTCTGTCACATCGTGGGCTTCGGGGACAGTTCGGTGGACTACATCCTGCGCTTCTGGATCAAGGACCCGACGGCGGGGCTCACGAACATCCGCGGCAACGTCTACCTGGCGCTTTGGGACAGCTTCAAGGCAAACGACATCTCCATCCCCTTCCCGCAGCGCGAAGTGCGGATGCTGGGCGACGCGGACTGAACGCCGCGACGCTTGAACGCTTGCCGGATAGCCCAAGGGCACTAACCTTTTCTGCGGCAGCAAAGAGGTGGGCCATGGATCATCGCGCAGAGATTGTTCTCCTGCTTGGGAGCGGACCGAATGCACCGGAGGCGCGCGGCTATCCGCGCATCTGCTTTGACCGGGTGGTGGCCATCAACAACGCTTGGGCAGTGCTTGAGGATTGGGATGACCTCGTCTTTCCGGAGGACTTTCCGGTCGACCGGCGCCCCACGACCCTCGCACCTTCGCAACGGCTGATCGAGGCCGACAGCTTCGTTCCCGCACAGAACGCCTATGGCGGTGTCGTCTTCGCAGGGGGGACCATGGCCTTCACGGCGGGTTATTGGGTGCTGCAAACGCTTCGACCCAAGGTGATCGCCTTTCTCGGCTGCGACATGATCTACCCGCGCACCGGGCCCACGCATTATTATGGCAAGGGGAGTGCCGATCCGCTGCGGGATGATGTGACATTGCAAGATCTCGGCGCGAAATCGGCGCGCCTTGCCATGCTCGCGGCGGCGCAGGGCTGCGCCTGCGTGAACCTGTCGAAAGCACCTACCCGACTGCTCTTTCCGCGTGCCGACCCCCTCGCCCTCTCCCGGTTCTCGCCAGTCGAGCCCGATCCGCAGACCCTGAACAGACTGCGCGCGCAGGAGACAGCCCTCGGATACGACGTGCCCTCGGGGCGCTACTGGGAGGAGGCGGAGCAGTTCGACAGCGACGCCATCGCGCAGATTGATTCCGGCTGGCGCCGAGCCTGGATGGGTGCGCTTTGGTTCGGGCAAACGCGTCTCTCCGCCTGACCGGACTTAAATCGCCTGTCGCACGCTCTGTTTCCAAGCCTGTCATTGAATTGTCGTGCGCATATTGTTACTTTCGGTCCATCCCCAGCGCCGGGGGTCTGGCGGCGCGTTCAAAGGAGGACGATGTCCTGTCTATCCATGCTGACGCAGCACAGGCTGCGCATACCGGGGTCGCGGTAATGGTCACCGCCACCGACACAGTCACCAGCGACAAGATCCTGGCGACGATCCTTCAATCCCTCACAGACGACAAGGCCGAAGACATCGTGCAGATCGACCTGCGCGGAAAGACGGCGATTGGCGACTATATGGTGATCTGCTCGGGGCGCTCGACCCGACAGGTAGCCTCGATTTCGGAGAAACTGGCCCAGACCGTCAAGGACGAGTTCGGCGTCACCCCGAAAACCGAGGGCAAGGACGTCGGCGACTGGGTGCTGATCGATACCGGCGACGTGATCGTTCACGTGTTCCGCCCCGAAGTGCGCGAGTTCTACCAGCTTGAGAAGATGTGGCAGCCGATGGCCAACCCGGGTGCCGTCCACAACTGACCCGCGCGGTCAGAAGGAAAAGCAATGCGGGTTCACATCCTGGCGGTCGGACGCCTGCGCGCCGGTCCCGAGAAGGAGCTTGTCGATGGCTACCTGAAACGCTTCGATCGCACCGGGCGCCAATTGGGCCTTGGCCCGTGCCGTATGGTCGAAGTGGACGAGCGCAAGGGCGGCGGCATGACGGGCGAGGCGGAGCTTCTGCGTCGGGCGCTGCCCGGCGGTTCGGTTCTCGTCGCACTCGACGAGCGCGGCACCTTGGAGACGTCCCCGGAGTTCGCAGCGCGTCTTGGCCGGTTGGCGCGATGCGGGGCGGGGTGATCTCGCCCTGATCATCGGCGGCGCGGACGGCATTGCGCCTGATCTGCGCACCGAGGCGGATTTCACACTCTCCTTCGGCACGATGGTCTGGCCGCACATGCTCGTTCGGGTCATGCTGGCCGAGCAACTCTACCGGGCGGCGTCCATCCTGGCCGGCGCGCCCTACCACCGATCCTGAACCGGCAGCCGCAAACGTATCACAGTTCAAGGCAGTGTCACGATCAAGGTTTCAGGGTTCCACCCCCCGGGAAGATCGCGGGCCTGTACCTGCACCTGCGTCGTGCCTTCGGGGATCCGCACGTTGGACAGGGAACGGGTGAAGGGCTGCTCATTGACATGCGGGTGCGACAGCTTTCGCATCCCCAACTCGTTTCCGTTCATGTCCAGCACGCGCCAGGCGTCGGCGTAGTGATCCCAGCCCGTATCCGGATGCGAGATCGTCACATCGAAACGCCAGCCGTCGCCCGATCGCGATACGTTCACATGCTCGACCCGCGGCGGCTCGGCGGCGAGGCTCAGCGGGATCGCTGCCAGCACAAGGGAAAACAAGGTGAGTTTCTTACGGGTCATTTCAGTCCAACCGCTGCCTGCTGCTGCATCTAGTGATCCAACAGGATTTTACGAGAGTGCGATGCAAATTCCCTGCGCCAGATCACGATGAAGGTGATGAATGCCGCCAGAACCAGCGCCGCCCAACCAATCAGCCAGGCCGTCGCCGCGAGGGCAAAATAGATCGACCGCAGGCCGCGATTGAAACTGCGCGCTGCGGTGATGTTGATCTGTGCGGCCTTTTCGGCCCTGGGATAGGCCACCGGATCGTCGACGTCATTGGGCACCGCCGCCATCAGGACCGAACAATAGCCGAAGAGGCGATTGGCCCAGACGAATTTCAGGAAGGCGTTGGTCAGGAAGAGACCGACGACCATCAGCTTGATCTCCCAGAAGATGGACGGCAGGTTGGTCCGGGTGATGTCTTCCGCCACCCCGGCCAGGCGCTCCGCATTGCCGATGAGCGCCAGCGTCCCGCCGATGGCAATGACGCTGGTCGAGGCGAAAAAGGCCGTGCCCTGCCGCAGGGTGCCGAGCACATGCGCATCGAAGATGCGCGGCTGCCGGGTGACCATTTCACGCATCCACAGCTGACGGTATCCTGCCATGATCATGGAGGTCGAAGGGCGCGACGTCGCCGGGTGTTCGATCCGCCAGCCGATTCCCATCCACAGAAGGAAAAGAAATCCGAGTGCGGCATAGTCATAGGGGGTAAAAAGCGACAGGCGGGTAAGTATCTCCATCAGCGAACGCATGGCAGGTCCGATATTCCTTGCCAATGGGTGAAATTGGTAATATTATTTTACCAAATGGAGGATGTCATATGGAAATGCCGATTCCCGACGCCGGGGTGATTGCGAGAAAGTCCCGTGTGGTCGAACGCCTTCAGGCGGTTCTGGCAAGGGACGCCGTGATCCATGACGAGCGGGAAACCCGCGCCTATGAATGCGATGCGCTGACGGCCTACAAATGCCCACCGCTGGTTGCCGTTCTGCCCTCCACGACAGCCGAGGTCGCGGCGGTGCTGAAGATCTGCCATGAGGAAGGTGTGCCGGTCGTGCCGCGCGGGTCGGGAACCTCGCTGGCGGGCGGTGCCTTGCCGACGGCGGACAGCGTGATCCTCGGTGTGGCGCGGATGAACGACGTGCTCGAAACCGACTATGACAACCGGTTCATCCGCGTCCAGACCGGGCGCACGAACCTGAGCGTGACCGGCGCCGTGGAGGAGAACGGTTTTTTCTATGCGCCGGACCCCTCAAGCCAGTTGGCCTGCGCCATCGCCGGCAATATCGCGATGAATTCGGGCGGTGCGCATTGCCTGAAATACGGGGTGACCACGAACAACCTTCTCGGCGTGACGATGGTGATGATGGACGGCGAGATCGTCGAGATCGGCGGCGCGCATATGGACGCGGGCGGTCTGGACTTGCTTGGATTGGTCTGCGGCTCGGAGGGGCAACTCGGCGTCGTGACCGAAGCCACCCTGCGCATCCTGCCGAAGCCCGAAGGCGCGCGCCCGGTCCTGATGGGTTTTGACGACAACGAAGTGGCCGGTGCCTGCGTCAGCGACATCATCAAGGCAGGCGTTCTGCCTGTCGCCATCGAGTTCATGGATCGTCCCTGCATCGAGGCGACGGAGGCCTTTGCCAAGGCGGGATACCCGATGTGCGAAGCGCTGCTTATCGTCGAGGTCGAAGGCTCCGAAGCGGAAATCGACGCGCAACTGGCGCTGATCATGGAGATCGCCCGCCGCCACAATCCGGTCGAACTGCGCGAAAGCAAATCGGCCGATGAAAGCGCCCGGATCTGGCTGGGACGCAAATCTGCCTTCGGGGCGATGGGACAGATCAACGATTACATGTGCCTCGACGGCACGATCCCGGTAAGTTCCCTGCCCTTCGTGTTGCGGCGCATCGGCGAGATGTCCAAGGAATTCGGCCTCAAGGTCGGCAATGTGTTTCATGCGGGCGACGGCAACATGCATCCGCTGATCCTCTTTGATGCGAACAAGCCCGGCGATCTGGAGCTTTGCGAGGCCTTCGGTGCCGAGATCCTGAAACTCTGTGTCGAGGCGGGCGGATGCCTTACCGGCGAACATGGCGTTGGCATCGAAAAACGGGACCTGATGAGCTTCCAATACGCGCCCGAAGACCTTGAGGCGCAGATGGCCGTCAAGGACGTGTTCGACCCGCAATGGTTGCTGAACCCGGCCAAGGTATTTCCGCTCGATGCATCGCAGTCGCGCCGAGCTTTGCCCATGGCCGCCGAATGAAACGCGTGTCATGCAGGTCGATGTACCGGCCTGACGAGACACCGTCCTGAAAAAAAGAAGACAGCGATGAAACCTGACAGTGAAGCGGCTCTGGCCGATGCAATCAAATCGGCCAAGGGGCCGCTGGCCATTCATGGCGGCGGCACCCTTGGTCTTGCCGTCGAGGGCGCGCCCCTGAGCACGGCGGGCCTGTCCGGCATATCGCTATATGAGCCGGGCGCCCTGACGCTGGTGGCCGCCGCCGGCACGCCGATCTCGCAGATTGCCAAAGCCCTTGCCGCCGAAGGCCAGCGGCTTGCCTTCGAGCCGATGGATCACCGCGGCCTGCTCGGCACCGAAGGCGAGCCGACGCTGGGCGGCGTGATCGCCGCCAATGTGAGCGGTCCGCGCCGCATCCAGGGCGGGGCCGCGCGTGACTATGCCCTCGGTGTCCGTTTCGTCGATGGCGCGGGCAACATCATCAAGAACGGCGGGCGCGTCATGAAGAACGTCACCGGCTATGATCTTGTCAAGCTGATGTGCGGCGCGCATGGCACGCTGGGCGTGCTGACGGAAGTGGCGCTCAAGGTCCTGCCGGTGCCTGAAACACAATCCACGCTGATGCTGCGTGGGCTTGACGACGCGCGCGCCGTTGCGGCCATGTCGGCGGCCCTTGCCTCGCCCTTTGAGGTCACCGGGGCTGCGCATTGCGCGAAGGTTCTGGAGGGGGGTGCGGTGACGCTCTTGCGCATCGAAGGGTTCGAGGCCTCCGTCTCCTATCGGATCGAGCGGCTCAAAAGCCTCCTTAAGGACGTCGGGGCGGAGATGCAGGTGGCGGATGCCGAGATGTCTTCCTGGGTCTGGGAAAGCGTTCGGGATGCGACGCAGATGGCCGATCTTGACGGGGATATCTGGCGCGTTTCCTGCAAGGCCTCGGACGCGCCCGCGCTCGCTGCGCGCTCGGGTGCGGCAGGCTGGTATTTCGACTGGGGCGGCGGAAGAATATGGATACGCACGCGGGAAGGAACCGACCTGCGCGCCAGCCTCGGGTCATACGACGGCCATGCGACGCTGATACGGGCATCGCGCGACACGAAGGCGAAACTACCGACCTTCCAGCCCGAAGCGCACGGGATTGCGCGGCTCACCGCCGGTCTGCGCGCGCGGTTCGATCCGCGCGGCCTGCTCAATCCAGGGCTGATGGGTCCTGTGACGCGCGAGGTGGCCTGACATGCAAACGACATTCACCGAAGACCAGCTCAAGGACCCTGGGATCAAGCGCAGCAACGAGATCCTGCGGACCTGCGTGCATTGCGGATTTTGCACCGCGACCTGTCCGACCTATCAGGTGCTGGGCGATGAATTGGACAGCCCGCGCGGGCGCATTTATCTCATCAAGGACATGCTGGAGAACGACCGTGATCCGGATGCCAAGACCGTCAAGCACATCGACCGCTGCCTGAGTTGTCTGGCCTGCATGACAACCTGCCCTTCCGGCGTGCATTACATGCATCTGGTCGATCATGCGCGGGAGTACATAGAACAGCGATACAAACGGCCCTTCAGCGACCGCGCCCTGCGCTGGGTGCTTGCGCGCATCCTGCCCTATCCGATGCGTTTCCGCGTCGCCCTGCTCGGTGCCAAGATCGGGCGCCCCTTCGCCCGCCTGATGCCGGATGCGCGGCTGCGCGCGATGCTGGAGATGGCGCCGAAAGTCATTCCACCGGTCAGCCGCAACGACGACCCGCAAACCTTCCAGCCCAAAGCGGCGAAAAGGATGCGCGTGGCGCTGATGACCGGGTGCGCGCAGAAGGCACTGAATACCGACATCAACGATGCCACCATCCGGCTGCTGACCCGGCTCGGTTGCGAGGTCGTTGTCGCGGAAGGCGCAGGCTGCTGCGGCGCGCTCACTCACCACATGGGCAAATCCGACGAAAGTCACGCAACGGCGGCGAAGAACATCAAGGCATGGTCGAAGGAAATGGACACGGGCGGGCTCGACGCCATCGTGATCAATACTTCCGGATGCGGCACCACGGTCAAGGATTACGGCCACATGTTCCGCAACGACGCATTGGCCGGCGATGCGGCACGGGTCGCGGGCATCGCGATGGACGTCTCCGAAGTGCTCATGAAGCTCGATCTGCCCGACGGCGAGGACAAGGAGATGGTCGTCGCCTATCACGCGGCCTGTTCCCTGCAGCACGGCCAGAAGATCAAGACCTACCCCAAGGATCTTCTGAAACGCGCAGGCTTCACGGTGGTGGAACCCGCCGATTCACATCTTTGCTGTGGCTCCGCCGGTACCTACAACCTGATGCAGCCCGAGATTTCCAAACAGCTCAAGGTGCGCAAGGTGCGCACGCTCGAGGCGAAGAACCCGGATGTGATCGCCGCAGGCAATATCGGATGCATGATGCAGATCGGATCCGGCACCAGAACGCCGATCGTTCACACGGTCGAATTGCTTGACTGGGCAACCGGCGGGCCGAAACCTCGCGCCTTGGAGGAAAGCTACAATCCAAGGTCCGAAGTTCCGATACTCCGTTGACCCGAAATGTGACGAGATTAACGAAAAGGGCAGGTTTTTCAAAGACCTTGCCCTAATTTCGCCGTATCTGCCGGGTAGTCCGCAAGTCCATTCGGAAGAGGGAATATCTGGTGCGGCGCTGGTTGATCATTGTCATGTCTTTCGCCTTGTGGGCAACCATGGCGGGGGCCGAAGACAATCGCCTACGCGCCCTCGAAAGCGGTATCGATGCCAGCCCCTGGGAGGCTGTCGGGCGTCTCGACATTGCCGGAAAGGGGTTCTGCACCGGTGCGCTGATCGGGCAAGACCTTGTGCTGACCGCCGCCCACTGTCTTTTTGACAAGGACACCGGGGCGCAGATCGATTACGCGAGCATCGAGTTTCTCGCCGGATGGCGCAATGGCCGCGCCTCCGCCTACCGGAACGTGAGACGCGCCGTGATCCACCCCGATTATTCCTACAGCGAAGAGGTGTCCTCCGCGCGCGTGCGCAACGACATAGCACTGCTGGAATTATCGCGCCCGATCCGAAACACGACAATCCTGCCGTTCGAGACGGCTGCGCGCCCTCTGCAAGGCGATCGCGTGGGCGTGGTCAGCTACGCACGCGATCGCTCCGAAGCGCCCTCCCTGCAGGAACTCTGTACCGTCCTCGCCCGGCAGGAGGGTGTGCTCGTCACCTCCTGCGCCGTCGACTTCGGATCCTCCGGTGCACCGATCTTCGTGTTTTCCGATGGAAAGGCGCAGATCGTCTCGGTCGTCTCCGCAAAGGCCGAAATGGACGGTGCGAACGTCTCTCTGGGCACGGCGCTCGGTCCGCCCCTCGATGTCCTGCGCGCGGAACTCGTCGCCGGCAAGGGCTTTCAGAACGCGGCGCCGCCAGCCGCCTCGCGGATTGCCGTCGGTGCGGCAAGGCGCGATACGGGCGCAAAGTTCGTGAGACCGGCGGAGTGACCGTTCGGCACCTGATCCCGCTCGTTCTTGCGTTCATGGTGGCCGCGGGCGCCGCCCATGCACAGGCTGGCAATTCGCGGCTGAAAGGAATGGCAAGCGCCAACGACGCGCTGGCCTGGCAGGCCGTTGGGCGTCTCGATGCGCGAGAAACCGGCTTCTGCACGGCGACACTGATCACATCGGAAATCATCCTGACCGCTGCGCATTGCGTCTATGCGCCAGACACGAATGACCTGCTCGACCCGCAGGACCTGACCTTCAGGGCCGGATTGCGCAAGGGCGTGGTTGCGGCGGAACGGGGGATCGCACAGATCGAGGCGCATCCCGGATACATCCCGAACGGGGAGATGACGCTCGACAACATCCGCCATGATGTAGCACTCCTGCGGCTCAGCGATCCCATCCCGACCTCTGAGCTCGACCCTTTCATCGTGGCCGAGACCGCGCGACCCAATGGCTCGGTCAGCGTCGTGTCCTACGGCCTTGGGCGCGAAGACCTGCCGTCACGGCAAGATCAATGCCAGTTGCTCGCCGCACAGCAGGGCATCCTGATGATGAATTGCGATGTCACCTTCGGCTCATCCGGCGCGCCGGTTTTCTCCCATCACAACGGCCGCGGACAGATCATCTCTGTCATTTCGGGTGTTGGTACTTTCGATGGGAAACGGGTCACCTACGGCATGTCGCTGCCATCGGTCGTCGATGACTTGAAGCACCGGATGCGCGCCAATGCGATCAAGCCCGTCGCCGAAGCGCGCCGGATCATCCCGGGCACCAGCCGCCTGGGCGGGGCCGCAGGCAGCGCGAAATTCATACGCCCCGGCGGGTCTTGAAAGCCGGAAATCAGTTCCCACATTGCTCATGTCGGAGTGCCATTGAGGGCTCCGATTGACTGAACCAATGGGCGCGTCCATCGTGGAGCGTCCGGAAACTTATCGCTCAAACAAGAGGATAACTGACATGCGCAGCTTTGACTTTGCTCCCCTTTACCGTGCCACCGTCGGCTTCGACCAGATCGCCGACTTGATGGACCGGGTCCTGACGACCGAGGGCGCCCAGCCCACCTACCCGCCATACAACATCGAAAAGACCGGAGATGACTCCTATCGCATTTCCGTTGCCGTTGCCGGTTTCTCGGACGCCGATCTGTCGGTCGAGGTGCGTGAGAACGCGTTGATCGTGTCCGCGCGCAAGACCGAAGATGATGCGGACCGGAGCTATCTGCACCGCGGCATCGCCACCCGCGCCTTCGAGCGCCGGTTCCATCTTGCCGATCACGTGCAAGTGACGGGTGCCACCCATGTGGACGGCATGTTGCACATCGACCTGACGCGCGAAGTGCCCGAAGCGCTTAAACCTCGCCAGATCGCAATCAGCTCCAGCAAGCAGATCGCGAAAGACGTGGTCGACGCGAAATCGGTCAACTGACCCGGATGTGACGCGATGTGCCAAGGCCCGGACCGCAGGTTCGGGCCTTTTTCGTTCCAGCGGCACAGTCTTCAGGCTTCGTCAGAGCCCCTCGGTCTCGATGTGCAGTACCTCGCCGCAGTGCTTGCAATGCACCGCATCCCGGTCGTGTTTCTGAAGTCCGCAGGTCGGACAAGTCACCGTCGCCTTGTCGGGCTGAAAGATGGCCCGCGCCAATTGCACGAAAAGCGTCACGCCGACCACCATGATCAGGACGGCGAAGAGTTTGCCGCCCGGGGTTTGCGGCGTGATGTCCCCATAGCCTGTGGTCGTCAGCGTCGTGACGGTGAAATAAAGCGCATCAACATATCCCGAAAAGCCGGTGCCTTTTTCCACGAAGAGCGCGAAGACCACCGATGTCGTGAAAAACACGAAGACGAAGAGATTGATTGCCGCGAAGATCGTATCCTCACGGTTGCGAAAGAACGGGCTGAGCCGCCGCAGATCGTTGAGCAGGTGGTAGGAATGGATGAGCCGCAGGCCACGCAGGATCCGCAGAAACGCGATGTTCTGGTGAAGGAAGGGCGAGATCAGCAAGGACGCGATGACGATGATGTCCGCGATCGTGTAGACCTTTCGCAGCAGCGCCTTGCGGTCCGGCGCGATCCAGAGCCTTGCCGCGAGATCGAGCAGGATCAGAAGGCCGATGAGAAATCCCAGGATTTCCATGCCGCGGCTTTGCGGAAAGGGCGCGGTGGCGATGAACAGGAGGATCGTGATCACGTCAAAGGAAACGACAGCAATGCGGAACCGCACGGCACGCGCGTCTCTTCCGGTGTAAAGCTGCGTCAAGGCGTCTTTGAGCTTCTCTGTCATTGCGGCGTTTTCCTGCTTTGACGCATCAAATCAATGAAGACAGCCCATCGCAAACGCTATTTCCGATACAGCCAGCATGGCACCTCCCACGGCAACAAAAAAGGGCCGCTGAGAGCGACCCTTTTCTATATGGTCCAACAAGAATCAGACCGACATACAGATGTATTTCATCTCGAGGTAATCCTCGATCCCGTGATGGCTGCCTTCGCGGCCCAGACCCGACTGCTTCACACCGCCGAAGGGCCCAAGCTCTGTGGAGATGATGCCCGTGTTGACACCGACAATCCCGTATTCCAGCGCCTCGGCCACCTTGTAGACGCGGCTCAGGTCCTTGGCGTAGAAGTAGCTCGCAAGGCCGAAAATCGTGTCGTTGGCCATGGCGATCACCTCGTCCTCGTCCTCGAACTTGAAGAGCGGTGCAAGTGGCCCGAAGGTCTCTTCCTGAGCCACTTTCATCGACTGCGTGACACCGGTGACGATGGTGGGCTGGAAGAAAGAGCCGCCATTCGCATGCGGTTTGCCCCCGGTCAGGACCGCGCCGCCATTGGCGACCACATCATCCATGTGCTCCTTGACCTTCTCGACCGCTTCCATGTTGATCAGCGGCCCGGTGGTGACGCCCGGCTCCAGCCCGTCGCCCACGTTGAGCTTCTCGACCGCAACCTTCAGCTTTGCCGCGAAAGCGTCATAGACCCCCGCCTGCACGTAGATCCGGTTGGCGCAGACACAGGTCTGGCCGTTGTTGCGGAACTTGCACATCATCGCGCCTTCGACCGCAGCATCGAGGTCCGCGTCGTCGAAGACGATGAATGGCGCGTTGCCACCAAGCTCCATGGAGCATTTCATCACCTGATCGGCGGCCTGTTTCAGCAGGATGCGACCCACTTCGGTGGAGCCGGTGAAGGTCAGCTTGCGCACCGCCGGGTTCTCGCAGAATTCCTTGCCGATCTCCGAGGATGAGGAGGACGTCACCACGTTGAAGACCCCTGCCGGCACGCCCGCGCGTTCGGCCAGAACGCCCATGACGATGGCCGAGAGCGGGGTTTCCTTGGCCGGGCGCGCGACGAAGGCGCATCCCACGGCCAGCGCCGGAGCGGCCTTGCGGGTGATCATCGCATTGGGGAAGTTCCAGGGCGTGATCGACGCCGCCACGCCGATGGGCTGTTTCAGCACGGTGATGCGCTTGTCGCGCTGGTGGCCGGGGATCGTCTCGCCGTAGACGCGCTTGGCCTGCTCGCCCATGAATTCGATGAAGCTGGCACCATAGGCGATCTCGCCCTTGGCCTCCGCATGCGGCTTGCCCTGTTCGGCCGTGAGGATCGTCGCCAGATCGTCGGCGTTCTCCATCATCAGGTCGAACCACTTGCGCATGATGGCCGCGCGTTCCTTGCCGGTCCACTTTGCCCATTCCTTTTGCGCCTTCTCGGCTTGCGCGATTGCGCCTGCCACCTGCGCACGGCTGAGGTCCGCGACCTTGGCGATCACGTCGCCGCGGGCGGGGTTGGTCACATCAAAGGTGCCCTGATCGCCGTCCACCCATTTGCCGCCCACATAGGCGCGGGTTTCGAGCAGGCTCGGATCCTTGAGCAGGGATTTCAGGTCGGTTGGTGGAAAGTCTTTCATTTCGGGTCCTCCGCGAAAATGGCTGTGGTCCTCAAATCAACTCTGACTATGATTGTCCAGTTCCCAAGTGAGGAAGGAAATTCCCGGTGAATCTGGATGACGCCTACGCCAATGCAGATCATATACCGCAAGCAAAGGACTATCCACCGCGCTGGACCGCGACGTCCGACGCCTTCCGGCGCGGACTGGGCGCGCGGGCGGAACTCGGTGTCGGTTACGGGCCATCGGTGCGGCAAGTCTATGATTTGTTTCATCCCGAGGGTCCGTCCAAAGGAACCGTCATCTTTGTTCATGGCGGCTATTGGAAGGCGTTTGACCGTACAGTCTGGTCTTATCTGGCGGCGGGGCCACTGGCCCGGAACCGCACGGTTGCGATGGTCGGATATGATTTGTGCCCGGATGTCAGGATCCGGGAGATCACGCGACAGATCGCCCATGCCGTGCGGGCAATCGCGGAACGGACTACGGGAGAGATCGGCCTGACCGGCCATTCCGCGGGCGGACATCTGGTCGCCAGAATGCTCGCGCCGGGAATGCTGCCGGACCCGGTGCGCGGACGGATCGCCCGGGCTCTTCCGATCTCGCCTCTGTCCGATCTGGAGCCCTTGCTGCAAACATCGATGAACGCCGTACTGGGCCTCGATCTGGGCGAAGCACAGGCGGAAAGCCCCATGCGGCAACCAAAGCCGGAAGGTGTCCCGGTGACCGTCTGGGTCGGTTCTGCGGAGCGGCCTGCCTTTCTCGATCAGGCGCGATGGCTGGCAGATGCCTGGCAAGCCAACCTCGTGACGATGCCCGGTAAGCACCATTTCGACGTGATCGATGCCTTGGCCGATCCCGGTAGCGCAATGGTCTCCGCCCTGCTCGACTGACAGCAATTCCGCTTGATCGGTTCGCCGGAATCGGCGATGCAAGCTCAGGTTGCCCGCGATGGCGTCGCCGGGCGCATTGACCTGATCCGTCCTGAACGCCGGGACCTTTCCGTTCAAGGAGGGTCTGCCATGACCGCCCCCAAAACCACCGCCCGCCCCGAAATGTACCGCTTTCATCAAGGCGAGAAGTCCCTGCCCTTCGCCCCCGGCGAATACGAAACACGCCTCGAAGAGTTGCGCGAACGCATGGAGGCGGCTGGGGTAAGCGCCGCCGTCTTCACCTCGATGCACAACATCGCCTATTACTCGGGTTTTCTCTATTGCTCCTTCGGACGCCCTTACGGCCTTGTTGTGACCGAAACGGATGCGGTGACGATCAGTGCGGGCATCGACGCGGGCCAGCCCTGGCGGCGCAGCTTCGCGGACAGCATCACCTACACGGACTGGCGGCGCGACAATTACTGGCGCGCGGTCCGGTCGGTCACCGGCACGGGGGCGATCATCGGCTATGAAGGCGATCACCTGACATTGATGCAGCGCGACAAGCTGGAGGATTTTCTCGAACCCATGACAATGGTGGACATCTTCGAGACGACCATGCGCCAGCGGATGCATAAATCGCCGGCCGAGATCGACCTGATCCGGCAGGGCGCACAGGTCGCCGATGTGGGCGGCTATGCCATCCGCGACGCCATCAGGCCGGGGGTGAGGGAGATCGACGTGGCCATGGCGGGCCGCGACGCAATGGAGTTGGAGATCGCCAGACGCTTTCCAGAGGCCGAATACCGCGACACCTGGGTCTGGTTCCAGTCGGGGATGAACACCGACGGGGCGCATAACCCCGTGACGGCGCGGCAACTGGAACGTGGTGATATCCTGTCGCTCAACACCTTTCCGATGATCTCCGGTTATTACACCGCGCTGGAACGAACGCTCTTCGTGCAGGAGGTCGATGCCGCGAGCCTGAAGATCTGGGAGGCAAATGTCGCCGCACATGAATACGGTATGAGTCTGCTGCAACCGGGGGCGTCCTGCGCCGAGGTCACCCATAAGATCAACGCCTTCTTCGAAGAGCGCGACCTTTTGCAGTACCGCACCTTCGGCTATGGTCACTCCTTCGGGGTGCTGAGCCACTACTACGGACGCGAGGCGGGGCTGGAACTGCGCGAGGACGTCGATACGGTGCTCGAGCCCGGCATGGTGATCTCGATGGAGCCGATGCTGACCCTGCCTGCCGACAGCCCCGGCGCGGGCGGGTACCGTGAGCACGACATTCTCGTCATCACCGACGCAGGCCATGAAAACATCACCGGCTATCCTTACGGGCCGGCGTTCAACGTGGTCGGATGAGGCCCCCGTGGCGCGCAAGGCCTTCCCTTTGCGCACCACATTTGCCAGACAGGGCTGACACCCGCCGGGGTTGATGTGACATATCCCGACCTTATGTGATCAATTACGGGCAGAAAGTGGAGAGGAGAGGTAATGGTTGCCTTTGCGCGGCTGGTCTTCATCGGCTTCATAGCCCTGACGATTGTCTATATCTGCCTATCCTTCTATTCGCGCGCGGTGAGACGCGGTAAACTTGAAGCGCGCTGGGACAGTGCCGGCGGCCCGGGCGACCGGGACACATTCGTGCGGCGCGGCCTCGAGCGTTACGACGGATCGATCCGGCGAAAGCTGATCCTCGGTGTCTACGTGGTACCGGCGATTCTGGTTGCGCTCATCATCTACTTCACGAAT
The DNA here is from genome assembly GCA_963715055.1 of uncultured Alphaproteobacteria bacterium. Classification (GTDB taxonomy): domain Bacteria; phylum Pseudomonadota; class Alphaproteobacteria; order Rhodobacterales; family Rhodobacteraceae; genus CAVQRB01. The sequence goes on from CAVQRB010000002.1 coordinate 520,974, forward strand.
TTCGCCTGATCTGGAGGGCTCACAATGGTTTACGTCAAATGGTTTTTCATCCTGGCATTCTGGGTGATTGTCGGAGCATTCCTGCACTACACCCTGCCGCAAGTGGATATCGTGAGGATCACCAATACTTATGAGAAACGCGTCGATCCGGGCGAGAACAGCCTTTTCTGGGCGCAGCACGATACCGGCAGCAATACCACGGTGACCGGCCGAGATGTCTTCTTCATCGAAACGCGCAAGGAGAACGGAAAGGTCATCGTCTATCGAAACGAGGATACCGGCTGGGGCTGGCCACCCTATTTCAAGTTCGACACCTCCAACCTGCAGGCCGAGGCGACCGACCTCAAGTCCACCGCCGAGAATCCCAGATATGCCGCGGTCCGCCATTACGGCTGGCGCAATGAGTTCTTTACGATCTTCCCCAACGCCATTTCGGTGCGCCCCGTCGATGGTCCTGACGCCTCCAAGCCCTTCCCATGGATCAACCTCCTCGTGCTTGGCACGCTTGCCGCGATCTTCTGGGGGATCTGGGTGCGCTGGCGGCGCTTCCGCGAGGCGCGGATCGACCCGACACTGGAGGAGATTCAGGACAGCTGGGAAGCGACCGAAGATTCGATCGCCGAAAAGCGCGGCCGCCTGCGGCGCTGGTGGGCGCAAAAGCGCAGCAACTGACCGAGCTCAGTCCGCTTTCGCAAGCATCCGGCCGAGCGGACGACCGCCCAGAATATGGACATGCAGGTGCGGCACCTCCTGAACGCCGTGGCCCCCGGCATTTGAAATCATCCGAAAGCCCTCGCCTGCGGTGAGGGTCACGCCTTCACGGCGGCAGACCTCGCCCACGGCGCGCACAAAATCGACGATCTCCGTGTCCGGGGCCTCGGCGGCGAAGTGATCAAAGCTGATATAGGCGCCTTTGGGGATCACCAGAACATGGGTCGGCGCTTGCGGGTAAAGATCGCGAAACGCGAGAGAGTGCTCCGTTTCCAGAACGGTCGTATTCGGTATCTCTCCCCGCAAGATGCGCGCGAAGATGTTCTGATCGTCGTAAGCGTAGCCCATTTGGCCTCCTGTCAGTCGGCGAAAAGTTGTTCGTAAGCGGCGATGTCGCGTGCCGCTGCGGGAGAGATCGAGAGAAACTGCGCCAGCGCCCGAGCGTTGTCGTCCACGTCGCCCTTCTGCCGAATGCGCATGTGGTGCGCAAATTCCGCGTCTCGGATGCGGTCGCTTTCATAGACCATCTCGTTGCGGATGGTCGGCAACAAGCGATCGAAGGTTTCGCGCGGGGTCTGTTCGCCCGCAAGACCCACGCGTTTTGCATGTCCGATCAGATAGTCGTCGCTGAAACAGCATTCGATTTCCAGAAGCCGGGTCATCGAGCGATCGGAGGCAAAGTCTTGCATGAGTTCGATGTTGGCCGGGTCCATGCAGACGATCATGCGGTCTGTCTCGAAATAGTCAAAGAGCATGCGCATCATCGCGCGCCGGTGGCGTGTGCGCTTTTCAAGCGAGGTCTGGATGCCGCCGAGATCGGGCAGCGGTGTGTCCTTTTCGTTGAAGATATACTCAACCGCCGGGACATTGGTGACCTGCCGCACCCGCTCCAGCACCCGTTTGGCCACATGCCATTTCTTGCAGACGACGATCAGCAGTTCACGCTCGCGCCCGAGCGTCGATTCGGTTTCCCAGAAGCGCGTGGCGAAACGCCGCCCGATACGCCCGCGCGCGGTCAGGAACTTGAAGAGACCGGGGCCTTCTGCGGATATCTGGAAATCCACCCCGGTCGCCGCATAGAGCAGCCCCAGCCGCCGCTTGAGGTCCATGGCTTCCGAACTGATCTTGCGCGCGAAAAGATAGTCCTGGCTGATCAGCAAGTCATAGTGATCATTATAGAAATTTACCGGCATGCCGTAGTCGGAGAACATCAGGAAGGTGAGCGTGCGCGACCGGATTTCGGTTTCCGGCACAAGATGCGGCACCACGGTCTGAAAGAAGGTTTCGTCCGGAATCCAGGTGGTCGCGAAAAACCGCATGATGTCAGGCCGCGTCTTCACGAAATCGAGTACCTTTTCGATGGTGTCGCGCCGCAGGCACCACCATTGGCTGCCGATTCGCATCTGCATGTCCACGGGCAGTTTGCGCGCCAGACCCAGTTTGCGCTGCGCCCCCAGCATCGCGTAGAAAAGCCGTCGCTGCTTGCGTTCGTTGAAGACATGGCGGTAGATCAGCCGCTCTTCCTTCATTCCGGTCTTGATCCAGTCGCTCTCGAAATAATCGAAGCACTCGATGAAATCGTACTCGGACTGATCCAGAAACCGATGCGTGTATTCCGCGGTCTTGATCGCCATGCAATCGCCCGAGAGCATGTAGAAATGCGTGGCGCGCGGATAAGCGGCGAAGGCTGCCTCCAGCGCCGCGAGGGTCGCCCGCACGAGCGACCATTCGCCCCAACCGCATTTCACCCGCGTTTCGGGAAAGGTCACGCGGGCATTGCCCAGAAGCGCCTTGCGGATCCGGGCGTAATCTTCGGGGTCGCCGTTGGCGTCGAAGTGGATCGCCATGTAGTCACCGGCCGCCGTCAACCGTTCCGCCTGCCTGATGATGGCATCGGGGTCCTTGTGACACAGCAGGATGTAGGCGATTTTGGCCACGGGCTCGAGGACTGCTCTTTTTCTACTGTTGGATACGTTGATAAGAGTGAAGGTCGATTGAATAAACCGTATTTTTTTGCTTTTTTGAAATGCAAATACCGGTAAGTCCAGAGAATCCCCGGTTGAGCAGGAGTGTGCGTGAATGGGTTTCCCCGGAACCTGGATGACCCAGAGTGAAAGTGTCGTGTATCGGGTCGTGCCGAAATGCGCCTGTTCGACGATCGGGCAGATCATGTTCTTCTCGGATCACGGCAGGTTTTACGACGGCGATATCCACGATGCTCAGGAGGGCCTGCACAAATGGGCACTGGAAGGCAGCCAGGCGCCGATTACAGCCAATGTGCGGGGCCATAAATCCTACGCTTTCACCTGCGTACGCAATCCCTATACCCGGATCCTGAGCTCGTTTTTCGACAAGATCTGCGGCATTCAGCGCAACGGCAAACGCTACCGAGGCAACCTTGTGCCGCAACTGGCGCAGAAATACGGGATCACGGTCGGTGGCGCGGACGGGCAGGAAGACTTCGACCAGATCGCCTCCTTCCGGCGCTTCCTGCTCTTTGCGCGAGATACCATCCAGTTCCGCAAACCGATGGATCCCGACATCCACTGGTCCGCGATGTCCGGCCATATCGGCACCTTCATCGTGAACGGCGGGACCTACGACAAGATCTTCTGGACCGAGCGCTTCGACGACGGCATGCAGCAGGTGCTCGATGCGATCGAGGCGCCGCATCCGATCGCTCTGAGGGACGTGCCGCGATTCAACGAAAGCGAAGGACATGGCCCCAAGCGGGCTCATGCCGTGGAGGACTTCTTCGACGATCTGTCGATGCATCTGGTCTATGAGATGTACAAACCGGATTTCGACCTCTTCCGCTACGATTTCGAAAACCCCGGCAACAAGACGCCTGTGGGAGAGATCGATCTCGATGAGGTGCATGCCAAACTCGGCGACTGATCCTTGCGCCTTTTCGGCCGAAAGCCTAAGTCACAGTGCATGGCACAGGTGAAATCCGCGACGAAATCCGATCCCAACTACAAGGTGATCGCCGAAAACCGGCGGGCACGCTTCGACTATGCGATTGAATCGGACGTCGAATGCGGGATCATTCTGGAAGGTTCCGAGGTCAAATCCCTGCGGATGGGCGGCTCCAACATCGCGGAAAGCTATGCGACGGTGGACGATGGCGAGTTGTGGCTCGTCAACGCCTACATCGCGCCCTACAAGCAGGCCAAGACCTTCCAGCATGAAGAACGCAGGCGGCGCAAACTTCTGGTCAGTCGCAAGCAACTGGCCGATTTCTGGAACGCGACGCAGCGCAAGGGGATGACCCTTGTACCGCTTGTCATGTATTTCAACCATCGCGGCATGGCCAAGCTGAAGATCGGCGTGGCCAAGGGCAAGAAGCTCCATGACAAGCGCGAGGACGCAGCCAAGCGCGACTGGTCGCGACAGAAATCGCGCCTGCTGAAAGACCACGGCTGAGCCTTCGGCAGGTTCAAGCAGGCTTGTCACCACCCGGTTGCAGCGTTACCCAAGGGTGTCCTGCGCAAAAGGGAGTTGCCCATGTCAGATGATCCGAAAACACTGGTCTCAACCGCCTGGCTGGCGCAACACCTCAAGGATCCGGACCTGCGTGTTCTGGACGCTTCATTGTATCTGCCCGAAGCCGGGCGCGACGCCCGTGCCGAATACGACGCAGCACACATTCCCGGCGCGCGGTTTTTCGACATCGACGATGTTTCGGACAGCCGGTCGGAACTGCCGCACATGGCGCCGCCGGTGGAGAAATTCATGTCGCGGTTGCGCGCCATGGGCGTCGGCGACGGCCATCAGATCGTGGTCTATGACGGCGCGGGCCTCTTGTCGGCGGCGCGGGTCTGGTGGCTCTTCCGGTTGATGGGGCAGACCGATGTCGCCGTGCTCGACGGGGGATTTCCGAAGTGGCAGGCGGAAGGGCATGAGGTAGAGGACATGCCGCCCGTGGTCCGGGATCGCCACATGACCGTGCGTTTCCAGAACCATCTCGTGCGCGACGTGACGCAGGTCGCTGCAGCCTCGAAGCTCGGAGACCACGCCATCGTCGACGCCCGTGCCGCCGCCCGGTTTCGCGGTGAGGCGCCGGAGCCCCGCGAAGGTCTGCGCAAGGGGCATGTTCCGGGCTCTCGGAACGTGCCCTACACCGACCTTTTGAACCCGGATAAAACGATGAAGGATCCGGCCGCCTGCCGGGTGGTTTTCGAGGCCGCAGGCGTCGATCTTGCAAAACCCATCATCACCACCTGCGGCTCGGGCGTCACCGCGGCCATTCTGGCTCTTGCGCTGGAGCGGATCGGCCACCACCAGTGGTCGCTCTACGACGGGTCCTGGGCGGAATGGGGCATGTTCCCGACTGTAAGCGTAGCCACCGGAGAAGCCTGATGTTTGAAACCCTGAAGCCCCGTCCCGCGGATTCCATTCTCACCCTGATGCAGACCTTCAAGGACGATCCACGCCCGAACAAGCTGGATCTGGGCGTCGGCGTCTACAAGGACGCAACGGGCCTGACCCCGGTCATGCGCGCGGTGAAAGCAGCGGAAAAGACGCTCTGGGAGACCCAGGACACGAAGGTTTATACCGGGCTTGCGGGCGATCCGGCCTTTTCCGATGCGATGATCGCACTGGTGCTGGATGGTGCGGTGCCGCGAGACAACGTCGCTGCGGTGGCGACACCCGGCGGCACCGGTGCCGTGCGGCAGGCTTTTGAACTGGTTCGGATGGCACGCCCGGAGGCCCGGGTCTTCGTCTCCGATCCAACCTGGCCCAATCACATCTCGATCCTGAACTACCTGAATATGGATGTGGTACGCTACCGCTACTTCGACGAGGACAGCCGCGGGGTGAATTTCTCCGGGATGATGGAAGACCTGGCGGACGCGAAGGCCGGCGACGTGATCCTGCTGCATGGCTGCTGCCACAACCCGACCGGCGCCAATCTCAACGCCACCGAATGGAAAGCGGTCGTCGATCTGTTGCTCAAGACCGGAGCCGTGCCGATGATCGACATCGCCTACCAGGGCTTCGGCGACGGGCTGGAAGAAGACGCCGCGGCCACGCGACTCGTCGCTTCCTCGGTGCCGGAGTGCATCATCGCGGCAAGCTGCTCCAAGAACTTCGGCATCTACCGCGAACGCACCGGCCTGTTGATGGCGGTGAGCCAGCACAGCGCAGCCCGCAAGCTGCATCAGGAGACACTCGCCTTTCTCAATCGGCAGAACTACAGCTTCCCGCCTGACCATGGCGCACGGGTCGTGACCATGATCCTGAACGATGACACCCTGCGCGCGGACTGGATGGCCGAGCTCGAGGAGGTCCGCAACAACATGCTGGGCCTGCGCAGCCAGCTTGCACGTGAATTGCAGCGTCTTTCGGGCTCGGACCGTTTCGGCTACATCGCCCAGCACCGGGGCATGTTCTCGCGCCTCGGCACTACGCCAGAGAAGGTCGAGGAGATGCGCGCCAAGAACGGCATCTACATGGTCTCGGACAGCCGCATGAACATTGCCGGACTGAACGCGGAGACCGTCCCGGTTCTGGCGAAGGCGATTATCGACGCTGGCATCTAGGGCCGCTGGAGCTTGACGCGTGGGTCAGTTTTCGACGTGATCGCGCAGCAAGAAGGCTGACAGTCTGTTTCTGCCGTACCGACGCCAACTGATGCTGGCGAAGGTATAAATCAGCACAAAGAAGGCGAGCCAGAGCTGGATCAGAGCGAAGAACCCCGCATCGAAATGGCTTACTTCTTCTTTAGCCGTGAACAGAAACCCCTGCCCTCCGGTCGCCGCCGAAATCAACCTTTCGGCGAGATGAAGGCAGGTGCCGATGGCAAGATAGAACGTCGAATACCATAAAGTCGCAACCAGCAGCGGTTTCTTCGCATGTTTCTCGAGCATGGGCAGATGCTCCGCCAGCAGGAAAGCCTTTCCGATCAACAGGGCACCAAGGCAGGCGGAGGCGAAGGAAACCGTGCTCACGACATGATTGTCCGAGAGCAAGGCTACGGTCAGAACCAGAAGATTGAGGACAATCAGGAAGAAAAAGGTGGGTGGCGCCATTTCCTTCGCCTCGCGCAGCAGGAAGTCCATTGGTTTTCGCATTGCTTGCCCTTCCCGGTCCAGACGTCATGCCCTGACATTAGGGTTTTCCCTTCCCGTTGTCAGAGAATTTTCAAACACCGCCACTGTACCAGCTCGATTGAACTGCTTGTCCGTCACAGTTCTGGTTCTCCAGGACGGCGGCAGCGAAAAAGCCCGGGCGCGAACGCCCGGGCAGTTGGAACCCTCTGGAAGGAGGAAGGGTTAACCTTTGGAGAACTCCGGATAGGCTTCCATGCCGAGTTCGGCCATGTCGAGCCCGTTGATCTCGGCTTCCTGACTGACCCGGATGCCCATTGTCGCCTTCAGGATGAACCACAGAATGCCCGAGGTCACGAAAACGAAGATGCCCACGACGAGGATGGAGTAGAGTTGTACGCCGAGCGAGGCATCGGAGTTCGTGAAGACCACCGCGATCGTGCCCCAGATACCGGCAAAAAGGTGCACCGGGATCGCGCCAACCACGTCATCGATCTTAAGCTTGTCGAGGAAGGGCACGGCGAAGACCACGATCAGACCCCCAACGGCACCGATCAGCGTGGCGGACCCCAGGGTCGGCGTAAGCGGCTCGGCGGTGATGGAGACCAGACCGGCCAGAGCACCGTTCAGGATCATTGTGAGATCGGGCTTCTTGTAGACAAGCTGCGTCAGGATCAGTGCGGCGACCGCACCGCCTGCTGCCGCGGCGTTGGTGTTTGCGAAGATCCGGCTCACGTCCGCCACGTCACCGACCGAGCCCATGGCAAGCTGCGAGCCGCCGTTGAAGCCGAACCAGCCGAGCCAGAGGATGAATGTGCCGAGCGTGGCAAGCGCGAGATTGGATCCCGGCATCGGAACGACACGGCCATCCTTGTACTTGCCGATGCGCGGGCCGAGGATCAGGGCGCCTGCAAGCGCGGCCCAGCCACCGACGGAGTGCACGACAGTTGAGCCCGCGAAGTCGAGGAAGCCCATCTCGTCAAGGAAGCCGCCGCCCCATTTCCAGCTGGCCTGCAGCGGATAGATCACTGCGGTCAGAACGATCACGAAGAACAGGAAGGGCCAGAGCTTGATCCGCTCGGCGAGCGCGCCGGAGACGATCGAGGCCGTGGCGGCACAGAACATCAACTGGAAGAAGAAATCGGAGCCGGTCGAGGCGTAGCTGTAGTCGTCGGCCGCATCGGCTGTCACGCCGACCGCCTCAAGCACACCCGGTCCCCAGACCCCTGAGAGCACACCTTCGATGGACCATGTGCCCAGCGGGTACATCAGGTTGTAGCCGATCAGATAGTAGAAGATCGCGGCGAGCGAGAAGAGCGCCATATTCTTGGTCAGCTGCATGGCGACGTTCTTGCCGCGCACGAGCCCTGCCTCGAGCATGGCAAAGCCAGCGGCCATCCAGAACACCAGGAACCCGCCGATCAGAAACAGCAGCGAGTTCAGGATGAAGACGGTATCGGTGGAAGGATTTACGCCCGGCGCTGGGCCATCCTGTGCCAGTCCGAGGCTCGGCAGCGCGATCAATGCCGCAGCGGGAGCAATTGTTTTGAGAAGAGTCATGTTTTTCATATCCCTGGTTTGAGCGGCTTTACAGCGCGTCGTCGTTGGTTTCACCGGTGCGCACTCGAACGGCCTGTTCGACCGACAGAACGAAGATCTTGCCGTCGCCGATCTTGCCCGTCTGAGCGGTCTTGGTGATGGTCTCGACGATCTGATCTGCCACGGCATCGGGGACCACGATCTCGATCTTCACCTTCGGCACGAAGTTCACTGCGTATTCGGCACCGCGATAGATTTCCGTATGACCGGATTGGGAGCCGAACCCCTTGATCTCCGTGACCATCATGCCGCGCACGCCGGCTTCGGTCAGCGCTTCGCGTACCTCTTCCAGCTTGAACGGCTTGATTGTTGCAATGATGAGTTTCACCTCTTGTCCCCTTACCTTGGGCAGGTATCCCTGCGGTTTGTGCGGACACATAACGCCAAGGCCTTTCGCAGAGGGAAGGTTCCGGGTCCGAAAACGATACAGACCCCTGTAGTTTTGATTAAAAAAAAAGCATGATGTAGATTATGCACAATATTTGTGCAGAAATTTGATAGACGCGCGGCAAATCACGCTCTCAACATTCCTCGCCAGCCGGTCTAGAGTGACGCCAACAACAACGGGCCGAGCAGGGGTCTCATGAGCGATTCATCCAAAGGCAAAGGGCCCTTGGTTGCGGACAGGCGATATGCAAAGCCTGCGGCGAAACCTGCCGCGCGCAAGACCGCAAGCCGCAAGCCGAGCCGAAGGAAATCAGCGCCCAAGCGGCGCGGAGGGCTGATCGGCTTCTTCCAGCGCATCATCGGCTGGATCCTGCGGCTGGTCTGGCGCATCGTCTGGCGCGTGTCGATGGTCGCGGGACTCCTTCTGGCGCTCGCGGTCGGCTATTATTACACCACCCTGCCCCCCCTCGAGGACCTGCTTGACGGTCGCGCGCGCGGGTCGGTCACGCTGCTCGACCACGAAGGCCAGGTCTTCGCCTGGCGCGGCGACCAGTTTGGCGGTGTCGTGACGGCGCAGACGGTCTCGCCGCACCTCAAGAACGCGATCATCGCCACGGAAGACAAGCGATTCTACAGGCATTTCGGCATCAGCCCCCGGGGCATCGCCAGCGCCGTGCGCATCAACCTCAGCGAAGGCCGCGGACCCCTGTCGGGGCATGGCGGCTCCACGATCACGCAGCAGGTGGCAAAGCTGCTCTGCCTCGGTGTGCCATATGACCCCACCGTCCAGACAGAGGAGGACTACGAATCCGACTGTCGCCGCGGCACGATCCAGCGCAAGGCTCAGGAAGCCGTCTACGCCATGGCGATGGAGGCAAAATACAGCAAGGATGAGATCCTCACGATCTACATGAACCGCGCCTTTCTCGGGTCCGGGGCGCGGGGTTTCGAGGCGGCGAGCCAGCGCTACTTCGGCAAGTCGGCCGCCAATGTGAACGCCGCCGAGGCCGCGATGCTGGCCGGATTGCTCGTGGCACCCACGCGTTTTGCGCCGACAAATGACCTCGATCGTTCGCAGCGCCGCGCCGCCACGATCATCCGCCTGATGAACGAACAGGGATATCTCGACGATGCCGAAGCGCGCGCCGCACAGGCCAACCCCGCCGAACTGTCCGAGGCTGCCGAAGCGCGGGCGGGCGGGTATTTCGCCGACTGGGTGATGTCCTCGGGCCCCGAGTTCTTCACCCGCAAGACCACGGAAGACGTGATCATCAAGACCACGCTCGACCAGAGCCTGCAGCGCGACGCCGAGGAGGCGATGCAGTGGATCTTCGAGAACAAGGTGCGCGCAGGAAGCAAGGCGCAGGCGGCGATCATCGTGATGTCTGCGGACGGCGCGGTAAGGGCCATGGTCGGCGGGCGCAAGACCAAGGTTTCGGGCGCTTTCAACCGGGCGACGCAGGCGTTGCGCCAGACCGGGTCGGCCTTCAAGCCTTTCATCTATGCCGCGGCGCTCGATCTCGGCTATTCGCCCAACGACACCGTTCAGGATGCGCCGCTGACCATCGACATCCCCGGTTCAGGCCCCTGGTCGCCGAAGAATTACACCGACAAATACCTTGGCACCGTCACCCTCACGGAAGCGCTCAAGGACAGCCTGAACATCCCGGCGGTCAAGGTCTCCGAGTTCGTGGGCCGTGACCTCGTGCGGCAGGTGGCCAGCCAGTTCGGGCTCCAGAGCGATCTGGCCGCAGGGCCTGCCTTGGCGCTCGGAGCTTCGGAAAGCACATTGCTCAACATGACCGGGGCCTATGCCGGTATTTTGAACGGTGGATCGGCGGTGGTGCCTTACGGTCTGGTGGAACTGAAGCTCCTTGGCGAGGATGAACCCCTGATGGGCACCGGGGGCGGTATCGGCGAGCGGGTGATCCAGGAGCAGGCAGCGCGGCAACTCATCTACATGATGGAGAAGGTGGTCTCCGAAGGCACCGGGACCAAGGCGCAATTCGGCGGGCGGCAACTCGCCGGCAAGACCGGCACGACACAGGCCGCACGGGATGCCTGGTTCGTCGGATTTTCAGCCGACTATGTGGCAGGCGTCTGGATGGGGTATGACGACAACACGCCGCTGACCGGCGTGACAGGCGGCGGTCTGCCGGCGGAAATCTGGCGCGAGACAATGATGCGGGTGCATGAGGGTGTGCCGCTCAATCCGCTGCCGATGCAGGCCCCGTCAAACCGCGGCGAAATCCGCGACCAGAGCCCCCGAGCGACACCTCCGAGCACTGGTGGCGGCGGTGGCGGTGCCGTGAGCCTGCTCGAAGGATTGCTGCGGGACATTCTGGGCACCGGCGGCGGTGGCGGCACCACCGTCGACATGCGCGGCGGCGCTGACCGGTAGCGGCGTCATCCCGCCTTGTTGAGATCTTGAGTCAGCAGATCGATGTTGCCGCCGCGTTTGTCCAGCATCGCGCCGATCTCGGTGCGCTCGGTCAAGAGCAGGTTGACGCCCTCGATATAGACGTTGAAGAACTGATCGCGACCCGACTTGTCGGAGACGTGGAAGGTCACGTCGAAGGGGCTCTGGCCGCGCAGATAGGCGAGCGTCTTGATCTCGTAGCCCGCCTTGATGGCGCGCGCGGACTGGACCTCGATCCGGCCTCCGATGAAGTCGCGGAATCGCTTTCCGTACTTGCGCGTGATGTAGCCGGCGAAGGCATCGTTGAAGGCGCGTTTTTGCGCCGCCGAGGCGGCGCGACCGTCGGCGCCAAGCGCGTATTGCGCCATGATCTGCACATCCGCATAGCGCGCGAAGGTCTTTTCCAGATCGCGCAGGATGGCCGCGTCGGATTTCCCCGATCCGATGATGCCGTTGATTTCGGATACGACCGTGTCGACCAATTGCCGTGCGGCGGATTCGGTCAGTGCCACGGCAGGGGCCGCTGCAAGGGTTGCAAGAAGTGCTGAAGCACTGATCAGGAAGCCACGACGGCTTGCGTTACTGGTCATAAGGATCCTCATAGGGGTCGATTGAGTCAAAGGGGTCGATGTCATCCGTGACGTCCACACCCAGTTCGAACCGTCGGTTCTGCAAGTAGAGTTGGCGCGACTGCGCGTAGCTGTCAGCGCTTTCATATAGCACGGAGTCGATGGTTTCGCCAAAACGATCCCGTATATCCAGCACTTTCGCGCCCCTTGCCGTCGGCGGAATATACTCTTCCGGGCTGTCGAGGTTGACGTAGGTCAGCGGGTTGGTGAAGAAATCGGTGACAAGGCCGATCGCGTCCCGCTGGGTCGAGGCACCGAAGAACGGAAGTTCGATGAAGGCGCCTTCGCCGAAGCCCCAGACCGCCAGCGTCTCACCGAAATCGGTCTCGTGCTGCGGGACCTTTAGTTCCGTGGCGGCGTCGACCAGCCCGAGTATCCCGATGGTCGTGTTCATCGCGAAACGCAGCGTCGCCAGACCCGCGCCCTTTATATCGGCCTGCAGCACGCTGTTGATGAAAACCGCAGGCTCCGAGAGGTTGTCGGAGAAATTGTTGACCAGACCCCGAACTTCCTGCGGCAGCACTGCGGCATAGCCCTTGGAGACCGGCCGTACGACAACCGTGTCCAACCCCTTGTTGAAGGCGTGGATCTGGCGGTTCGTGCGCTCATAGGGATCGTTGATCCCATCGGCCCGGGTCGGGGTCTCTTGCGTAGCACAGCCCCCGAGCGCAAGCAGTGTCACAAGCGCAAAGGCGGCGCGGTTTGATGTCAGGGACCGGAGGAAGAGAGGCACAGGCAACATCCTAAAGTGAGTCGTGACGCACAGGTAACTCATTTGCCGGCGAAACAAAGCGTGGGAGATCGAGTTTGGCGCGTTTGTGGTAGATGGGAGACAGAACCACAGACTGGTCAAAATCGCAATGCGAAGGCGGTGTCACTTTCGCGTGGTGCTGCGTCTTGTCAGCGAAAGAAGGCGCGAATCGCCGAAACGACGGCTCGCGGGCGATTTTCAGCCTGCCCGTCGGTTCTGGCGGCTACGCGCCGGTACAGCGGATGCGACCGAATCGTGCCGCTTTGCAAACCAGTTCTGCACGAGCGGTTTTGGTCCACCTGGCACTTTCCCGCTTGCATTGGCCCCACTTGCTTGTTCAGACATGTGCACAAGAAGCGCCGCCGACCCGCGCGCGCCGTCGCGCGTGCAGGTCGGATGGCCGGACAGAGAAAACCTGCAAAAAGGACCAACCGATGAGCATTGCAAAACGTCTTTCTGACCTTGGCGTCACCCTGCCCGAAGCCGTGGCACCCCTCGCCAACTATGTTCCATATGTTCAGACGGGCTCCACGCTCTATGTCTCCGGGCAGATCTCGGCCAATGCCGAGGGCATGATCAAGGGCAAGCTTGGCGAGACCATGGACGTCGAAGCCGGTGCCGCTGCGGCCAAGGCCTGCGCGATCAGTCTCCTTTCACAGGTCAAGGCGGCCTGCGGCGGCGACATCGACCGCCTTGTGCGTGTGGTAAAACTGGTGGGCTTCGTGAATTCGACATCCGATTTCACCGATCAGCCGAAAGTGATCAACGGCGCTTCGGATTTCCTTGCCGAAGCTCTTGGCGATGCCGGTCGCCACGCCCGCTCCGCCGTTTCCGCAGCCTCGCTGCCTTTCGGCGTCGCGGTGGAAATCGAAGGCATCTTCGAGATCAGATGAGCCCGCGTCTTCCCGCCGCCTTTCTGAAGGCCCCCATTGCGCACCGCGCGCTGCACGATGTCGCCAAAGGCCGCCCCGAGAACAGCCGGGCGGCCATCCGCGCCGCGATCGAGGCAGGCTACGGCATCGAGATCGACGTGCAGCAGAGTGCGGACCTTCAGGCCTTCGTTTTCCACGACTACAAGCTGGCACGTCTGGCCGAGGCGGAAGGGCTGATCGGCCAGACACCCGCCGCCGAGCTTGCAGCAATCCGACTGCGCGGCGGCGACGAGGGCGTGCCGACGCTGCGCGACGTGCTGGCGCTTGTTGCGGGGCGGGTACCGCTGCTGATCGAGATCAAGGATCAGGACGGTGCCATGGGTCCGAACATCGGACCTCTGGAAGCAGCCGTCGCCGTGGACCTCGAAGGCTACACGGGTCCGGTTGCGGTGATGTCCTTCAATCCGCATACCGTGCAGCGCATGGCCGACTTGCTGCCTGAGGTGCCGCGCGGCCTTGTGACCAGTGCCTATGAGCCGAAAAGCTGGGGGCTGCCGGAGGATGTCTGCGCAAGGCTGCGCGATATACCCGATTTCGACCGGGCCGGGTGCAGCTTCATCAGCCATGAATGGGCCGATCTCGGCCGACCGCGGGTCAACGCGCTCAAGGCCGCTGGCGCCGATATCCTGTGCTGGACGGTGAAATCACCGCAGGACGAGGCAGAGGCGCGCAAGGTCGCGCATAACATCACTTTCGAGCAGTATCTCGCCCCGCTACCGGGTTGATACTCTGCCCTGGCGCCACAAGTATCCCCTCGGGCAAAGGGGCAGCAAGATGTCGGAACATGAGGTAGAAATTCGGGTCCTGTCCTCGCTGCGCGAAATCGCCGCGGCGGATTGGGACGCCTGCGCCTGCCCGGAAGCGTCCGAGGGCGCGCGGCCGATGGACCCTTTCACCACGCACCGCTTTCTCAGCGCACTGGAAGACAGCCGGTCGGTTGGGCCCGGCACCGGCTGGCAGCCACAGTACCTGACCGCCTTCATCGGTGATCAGCTGATCGCCGTGGCACCGATGTATGCGAAATCCCATTCGCAGGGCGAATATATCTTCGATCACAACTGGGCACACGCCTATGAGCGGGCGGGCGGGCGCTATTATCCAAAGCTGCAAATCGCCGTGCCACACACGCCCGCCACGGGCAGGCGGCTGCTGGTACGTCCGGGCTTCGAGGACGCAGGCACCGCTGCCCTGCTCCAGGGCGCCATGCAGCTGGCACAACGCAACCGTATCTCCTCCCTGCATATGACCTTCTGCACCGAAGCTGAAGCACAGCGGGGCGAGGCCCTCGGGCTGATGCTCCGCAAGACCCAGCAATTCCACTGGCGCAACGACGGATATACGGATTTCGACGGCTTCCTCGCCTCGCTGAGTTCGCGCAAGCGCAAGAACATCCGCAAGGAGCGCGCCGAGGCGCAGGCCTTCGGCGGGAGTATCGAGGTCTTCACCGGCGACGACCTGAAACCCGAACATTGGGACGCGTTCTGGCGCTTCTATCAGGATACGGGTGCCAGAAAATGGGGCACGCCTTATCTTACCCGCCGCTTCTTCGATCTGGCGCAGGAGCGCCTGCGCGACGACATGGCGCTGGTGCTGGCGGGCCGCGACGGGCGCTGGGTCGCCGGGGCATTGAACTTTATCGGCGCCGAGACGTTGTATGGCAGGTACTGGGGCTGCGTCGAGCATCACCCCTGCCTGCACTTCGAATTGTGCTACTATCAGGCGATCGACATCGCAATCGCACGGGGGCTGAAACGGGTCGAAGCCGGGGCACAGGGCGAACACAAGCTTGCGCGCGGTTATCTGCCGACGCCGACCTGGTCGCTGCATTGGGTTGGCGATCCGGGGTTCGCCGATGCCATAGGTGCTTATCTAAAGGCGGAACGCGAGCATGTTGAGGAAGAGATCAGCGTGCTTACGGATTTCGGACCCTTCAAGAAAATAAGGATCGAGGAACAGGAATGACAGAGAAACTCAGCGAAGAGACACGCGGCCCCCTGCTGGAGCCACTCTTCCGGTCAGGCTGGTCGATGGTCGATGGACGCGATGCGATACGGAAGACCTTCGTCTTCAAGAACTTCGTCGAGGCCTTCGGATGGATGACGCAGGTCGCGCTCTGGGCGGAAAAATGGGACCACCATCCCGAATGGGACAATGTTTACAAGACGGTCAACGTGGTGCTCACCACCCATGATGTCGATGGGCTCAGTGCTCTGGATGCCAAGCTGGCGCGCAAGATGGACGGCCTAGCAGGGTAGGCGGTTTCCGGCTTTGCGAACAACAGTTGCATTTTTCGAGGAGCGCGGTCTGAAGCGCGCCGCTCGCAGTTGCCCGCCGAACCGCTGGATGTAGACGGATTGCGAAGCGCACGTGACCATCTTCAAGCGAGGATGAAGATTTAGGTACAAGTGGACAGCACGGCATTTCATCGTCGGGAGGAGCGTTTTCCACCGGACGGGATACAGTGAAAATTCTCACGCATTTTGACGTGTTCACATCACTTTTTATTGGTAGGCACAGCTTTATTGGAAGATAGCGTGGCGTCGCGCGTAGTGCATGAGCTTGCCGCTTTCCGTCTTCAATTCGTCTCCGAAAGCAAAATGGTAGGGGCATAAAGCCCACCGTGAAATGCCCTCTTCGCCATGACGCCCTGGTGTCGATCCCAGAGCATGTCAGCAGATGCACTCACCGTAATGCCGAATATCTCCTTCGGCGCGGCGTTTTCATCCGCGCGTCCGACGGTGACTTGTCCATGAATGGCTGGACGGACCCGACTATTTACGACGTTGGTGAAAGTGCAATTGCCACCGAGTGTATGTTCCCGCACGAAGAAGTGAGTGTCGCTTGCAGGGGGAACAAAGCGGTTGCTTTCGACACCAACGCGCCGGTTGGATTTCCCACCGCTATGGGAGGGACTGCCACATTGGAACGAGCCTTCAGGTTCTTGCAATCATTGTCTTGATGACCGCACTCGGAGACTATTTCATCAAGGTCGCTTCCGAGAAACCTGCGGGGTTTTCTTCGGCCCGGTTCCTAGCAGGTGCTGTACTTGACGGATTGCCCACGATTGGCTGATTTTTCCTGATGAAAAGCCACTCGCTTGCGCTTGTGAGTACGCTTTACACTTCTTCGACGATCATCCTGTTGGCTTTGCTCGGTTACTTCGTATTTCGAGAGAGCTTTGGACTTCGCGAAGCCGTGGGCATATCGCTCGCCATCGCTTCAATCATCGTCATGAGCCACGAATGACCGATGCGGCAACAACTACGTCAAGGGGCTAGGGTGCAGGTCGGCTGCCCAAGGTATAACCCGGAAGCCTTCCTGCAAACCTCGCCGAGTGATCAGATCACATGTTGGCGAGCAGTGCCTCGCCAGCGGAGACCTCGCACATGCCGGGGCTTTCTTCTGGCTGGAACAGGGTCACCTTGCCGTTCTCGACCAGCATCGCATAGCGCTTGGAGCGCGCCATGAGGCCGGCGGGCGGGGCATCGAAGGTCATCCCGAGCGCCTTGGTGAAGCTGCTCTCCGCGTCGCCCAGCATGGTGATGCCGGCAGCCGTGGCGCCCGTCACCTCGCCCCAGGCCTTCATGACGAAAGGGTCGTTGACCGAGACACAGATGATCTCATCCACGCCTTTGGCCGCAAACTGGTCCTTGGTGCGCACGAAACTCGGCACATGGGCGGAATGGCAGGTCGGCGTGTAGGCACCGGGCACGGCGAAGATGACGACCTTGCGGCCTTTTGTCTTCTCGGCCATCGACACCGGCGTTGGTCCGTCAGCGCCCAATTGGACCAGAGTTGCGTCGGGGAGCATGTCGCCTTCGGAGATCGTCATGTGATACGCCTTTCTTGATGTTTGCGAATGAGCTTTCGTCCGATATAGGGTGCGGGTCTGGTCAGGGCCAGTGAATTCATGAGACTTTCGAAGGGCGGGGAGACCGGAATGCGCCATGTGATCGTGATCGGGGCCGGGCAGGCCGGGGCCTCCTGCGTAGCGAAGCTGAGGGCTGGCGGGTTCGACGGGATGATCACCCTGATCGGCGCCGAAGCCGTGCCGCCCTACCAGCGCCCGCCGCTTTCCAAGGCCTATCTGATGGGTGAGATGGCGCTGGAACGCCTGTTCCTGAGACCGCTGTCCTTCTACGATGAACAGGGTATCACCCTGCGTCTCGAAACGCAGGTCACCGGCATCGACCCGGCGGCGCAGTCCGTCTCGCTAGGCGATGAGACACTATACTACGACGACCTGGTGCTGACGACAGGTTCGGTGCCGCGCCGCCTGCCCGCCGCCATCGGCGGGACGCTGGAGGGTGTCTGCGTGGTACGCGATCTCGTGGACGTGGACGCGATGGCGCCGCGCTTCGTCAAAGGCGCGCGGGTGCTGATCGTGGGCGGTGGCTACATCGGGCTCGAAGCCGCCTCCGTCGCCGCCAAGCTGGGCCTGAAGGTCACGCTGGTGGAGATGGCGGAGCGCATCCTGCAACGGGTCGCAGCACCGCAGACCAGCGATTATTTCCGCGCGCTGCACCGTGAACATGGCGTCGACATCCGCGAGGGCGTGGGGCTGGAGCGCCTGTCGGGCGAGGGTCATGTTCATGCCGCGCGCCTCTCGGATGGCAGCGAGTTGCCGGTGGATTTCGTGATCGTGGGCGTCGGAATCGCACCGGCCACGGCGCTGGCCGAGACCGCCGGCGTCGCGCTGGAGAATGGTATCGCCACCGACTCGAAAGGGCGCACGTCCGCGCCGCATGTCTGGGCGGCGGGCGATTGCGCGTCCTTTCCCTATCGCGGCGGCCGCATCCGGCTGGAAAGCGTGCCAAATGCCATCGAACAGGCTGAAATCGTGGCAGAAAACATCATGGGGGCGGAGAAGGACTACGAAGCGAAACCCTGGTTCTGGTCGGATCAATATGATGTGAAACTGCAGATCGCAGGGCTGAACAGCGGCTACACCAGCGTCGTGGAGCGTCCGGGCATCGGGCGCACCGCTTCGTTCTGGTACTATCTCGGCGAGGAGTTGCTGGCAGTGGATGCGATGAACGATCCCCGCGCCTATATGATCGGAAAGCGGCTGATCGAGGCGAGGCGCAGCCCCGATCCGGCCATGGTCCGCGATCCCGATGCCGACCTCAAGGCACTGCTCTGAGCATGCGCATCATCGCAGGCGAGTTTCGCAGCGTGGCCCTCGCGTCGGTCGGCAAGGGCGATGCAGCCGCGCATCTGCGCCCTACCGCGGATCGGGTGCGCGAGAGCCTGTTCAACGTTCTCATGCAGTACGATGTGATCCCCGGCGCGCGGGTGCTCGATCTGTTTGCCGGGACGGGCGCCCTTGGGCTGGAAGCGCTGTCGCGCGGCTCGGCACGGGCAACATTCGTGGATGACGGGCGGGTGGCGCAGGGGCTGATTACGCAGAACATCAGGAAGTTGCGCGTTCAGGACCGCACAGTTCTGCTGCGTTGTGATGCCACGCGCCTGCCCGATCCTTCTGACGATCCCTGCACTCTGGTTTTCCTCGATCCGCCTTATGGCAAGGGTCTGGGGGAGAAGGCGCTGGTGGCAACTGACGACTGGATCGCGCCCGGCGCGCTGGTGGTCTGGGAGGAGTCCTCTGCGATGCTGCCACCCGCTGGATACGCGCTTCTCGACCGGCGGAAATATGGGGATACTCACGTCACGCTGTTGTCGAAATCACCCGTCTGATGTGCTAGCCTCTGGCTCATGATCGAAGCGACTCTCTCCTCCTTCTGGCGCCTCCCTCGGCAGGCGCAGACGGACACCGCGCCGCCGAAACCGCGTGCGCCGCCGGTCTTCATCGGGGATGCGGTGGCGCCTTTCGCGGGCGAGACACTGCTCCTGAGCCTGTTGCGGGCGCAGGCGATGCGGGACATCGAGCGCAACGGCTGAGAGCGGATATTTCCGCGATGCAGCGACTCACTCGTTAACGCCAGCGAAACAAGGGAAAAGGGCGATGCACCGTCCGTACACCTCCTGTACACCCCCCGTACACCGGCAAATCAGGCCCGAGCGCCGTTAACGCAGCGCACGGTCGGCTTCGTCAGGAAAGCGTAAACGGCCCCCGCCTCGGGTCGGTGAGGCAACGATTGTGCCTGCAACCGGGGGCCGGGAAAGTTCTTGTCCGTCACCGAAACCTCATCCGAGTTCGAGCAAAAAGTGTATTGACGCGGCATCCGGTCAGTATAGGGTAACCCACTGTAACCAGTTGCCCTTTTGAGATCGTGAGACTTCAATCGGGACGCGAAACCCGTGACAAGGAACACGACAGATGAAGACCCTTCTTGCGGCCACTGTGGCTGCAACTTTTATTGCTGCGACCTCGGCGCAGGCTGAAACCATTCGATTCGAGTTCGATCAGGCGTTCTGGGGTACCAAACCGGCCAGCTCAGAGCCGGTCGCCTGGCAGGCGGGACGCGAGGCCGCCGTGGCCGCGAACCCGACCGGGTTCAAATACATGACCGGCGGCTTCGATTTCGACACGCTCTACGGGATCGCCTCGAACTTCGCCCTGACCGTCGATTACGGTACAGTCAGCCATACCTTCACGCTGAACAATCCTGCGTCGGACTCATTTGTCTCGAAAACCCGCGGTACCGATTTTCAGATCTTCACCTTTGGCTATACCATCACCGACAGCTTCGGTCCGATGGTGACCTTTGGCGGCACGACCGAGGAACAGTATAACGCCCGTCTGGATCTGAGCTTCGTCTACCACAAGGCCTCCCAGCAGTTGAGCACGCGCGCCACGAGCTATGTGAGCGAGCTTGAGCGCCGGGAGCGCCAAGAATATTGCTACAACCCCTATGAAGGCGGCCTTGGCGGTCCCTGCGGTCCGGTGATCGTCTCCGGAGCCTACGGTGCAGCGCCCAATCTGGCCTTCGACCTCTTTGGACAAGGTGCTTACGTGGCCCCGACAGATACCACAGGCGGCGGTACCACAGGTGGTGGCGGGTCCAACACAGGCGGCGGTGGCACTACCGGGGGCGGCTCGACCGATCCGGATATCTCTCCCGTGCCGCTGCCGGCAAGCGGGTTGATGCTGCTCTCCGTGCTGGGCGCGGGTGCCGTGATCAGCCGCCGGCGCAAGGTCGCCTGAAACCTGACCGCAAAAAGATCGAACGCCACGCCGGAACAATCGGCGTGGCGTTTTTGTTTCCGACGCAAGAGATGGCGCAGGCCGCGACGCAGCACGATCCTCCCAGAGGCATCAGTCGCTTTTCGTGGGTTTGGCCGCTGCCTTCTTGCGGGTCTTTTTTACAGGTTCCGGTTCAGGCGTGTTTGCCTCTTGCGCGAGCCGTGCGGCACGCAGGCGCGCCATTTTTTTCTGGCGCTTCTCCGCTTCGCCGTCGGTGATCTCGCGCACGATGCGGGTGGTCTTGTCCATCGCCGTTTCGGGGCGCGCAGCCGTTGCCTTGAACACGTTGTCTTTCGTCAGTCTGGCCATGAGCCAATCTCCCTGATGCTGGTTCTGAAATCGCAGTCGCACAGTCGCTGCCAGGCGGGCGCGACGTGGCGCTGCCGGTCTGCCCGGTTGCCGGGCGCGGAAGCCTCCGCTCGGGTCTGGCCTCGCGCCTGAACCGTTCTGCGACCTGTCGTAAAGAAAACGGGCGCTTCGTCTCCGATGCGCCCGTTCAAGACTACCTGTAAAACCCCTGTGACGGGGTCAGGTTTATGCCAGTACGATGTTGGTTGCGCTTTCGCGCCCGTCACGACCGGATTCGATATCGAAGGTGACCTTCTGATTGTCCGCAAGACCGGTCAGGCCCGCCTGTTCGACGGCGGAGATGTGTACGAACACATCCTTGCTGCCGCCCTCGGGAGCGATGAATCCGAAACCTTTAGTCGTGTTGAACCATTTGACAGTGCCCTTGGCCATTGTCGTTCTCCTAATAGTGATGCCCGCAGGATGCGGCATGTCGGCTAAGTCAGTGCAAGATCGAATAGACTGAGCCGTAAGGAGCAGTGTGGCCGATAGTGGTAACGTCGCAGGGTTCATATGCGCTTTCCAGCGTGAAATTGCAAGGCCTCTTTCGTCGCAGGCGCGCGACAGAACCGCGAGAAGCGCGCCTGCGACGAAAAGCTGCCATTCAGGACGGGCAAACCTCAGGACTGCGGTTCTCTCTCTCGGCGACCACGATTTTCGGGTCAAGGGAGCAAAACCATTGGAACCGGCCAGGCAACCGTTTCAAGCGAAGCCAGTCCGCAATTGGTCGGTTGGGGAAGCGCAGAATCATCCGCATCCACGCATCCCCGCTTTCAAAGCCGGCGCAAGAGCCAGCGAGCCAATCTCGGCATTGCTGAAACTCGAGGCGGTTGGAGACCCCCTCCGATGACCTGTCCACCGATGAAATTGATCGGCAAGGCCCATTATTTGATCCTATAGTCGTAGGTAATGTCGAGATTTACCGTAGAGGACCTCGCCTTTGATATCTCACTTGAATGAAACGGTTGCAGGAAGGAAAACGGCTCCGCGCAAAAGCCGCTGTTGTCGCTAATCGAGCAAATTTTTTGGCAAGGGCAAGGGCCGTCCAGGCCCGGACCGTTTGAACCCAACCCACCGGCTCATGAACGTGCGACCGGATGGGTGGTGCGGCGGGCCTGATCAGGGCGAGGCAGATGTCGGCCTCGTGTTTTGCGTGTCGGGGTGCGTTGGCTCCGACCTGTTTGAGGTTTGCCCGGAGCCGCTCGATCCGGGAGCGGCGGTGGCAGGCATCGCGCTCCGGCGGCGCGGGTGTGCAGCGGCGGGGATGGGCGGAGGACGGCGCTGGCGCCGGTCCCGGCGCGCGCGCCCTTGGCGCCGGGCCCGGAGGTCAGCCACAGGGGCGGTGCCGGCGGCCGCTCCCCCCTTTTGGCGTTGGTTCCGTGCGGGCGGAGATGCTGTCCACCGACGGCTTCGGGCCTTCGCAAGCCACTGAAACCGCACCGGATATCGGGCCCCACACACCCGGACGCGCCCATCGTGCGACACCGGTGCGGCAGGTCGTATGGGGGCCATGGCGCTCGGCGATTCCGGCCCGCGCCGCGCATCACCCCGCGCGGCTTGGGCGGCTTGGGCGGCTTGGGCGGCAGAAACGGTGCGATGGCGGACCACGCGAAGCCCGTCAACGCGCAGCGAGCATGTAAGCGAAGCTGCGCGAAGACTGTCAGGAAGCCGTCGGGCCAAACGAGGTCTGGGCAATGGACTTCGTTCGCGACAAACTCGCCATGGACAAGAAGCCCCGCATCCTGACCGTCGTGGACACGCACTCGCGTCTCTGTCCGGCGACTGATCCTCGCTTCGCCTACCGGGGCGAAGACGTCGTGCAGACGCTGGAGAAGGTCTGCGGCCAGGTCGGCTATCCCAAGACGATCCGGGTCGACAACAGCAGCGAGTCCATCTCCCGGGAACTCGATCTCTGGGCCTATACCAACAACGTCACGTTGGACTTCTCCTGCACCGGCAAGCCGACGGACAACGGCTTCATCGAGGCATTCAATTCAAAACTTCGGGCTCAATGCCTGAACGCGCACTGGTTCATGAGCCTTGCAGATGCCCGCGAAAAGCTGGGCGATTGGCGTAGAGACTGCAACGAGGACAGCCCCCACAGCGCGATGGAATACAACGCCCCGATCGACATGCATTATCCCGATGGCGTCACCAGACCGCCATCGTGAAAGAGCCGGAAAATCCAGCTTCCGCCGGTCTAAGGTCGGGGAGCCTGTGCAAAGTTGCGACTGGCTCTACCTCGAAGTTAAGGAGGAAATGGGTCTATGGTCTCACGAGATCGTCTATGTAAAAAGCCCAGTCTTTTCACCATCTCCCATTTCAATTTCCAATTCTAGATGCAACTTGAAGCCTGTCCATCGTCGAATGATTTGGAACAGGCGGCGTGATTTTGGTCTGGAGGGCTCCGGCTCTGTTGGTTGACGTTATGCTGCTTGGCGCTGATGGATCAAGCGGCGGTTCTGGATGGTCTGTGCTTTGATCTTCTCCCTTTCTGCCAGGATTGCCGGGCCGCGCCCGAAGTAGACGTCGGCGGGTGTCAGATTGCCGAGGCTTTCGTGATATCGCCGATGGTTGTAGTGCTCGACGAAGGCGGTGATGGCCGCTTCAAGTTCACCCTCCAGGTAGTAGTTTTCCAGCAGGATGCGGTTCTTGAGGGTCTGGTGCCAGCGCTCGATCTTACCTTGCGTCTGAGGATGGTTGGGCGCGCCTCGCACGTGATCTATACGGTTCTTCTCGAGGTATTTGGCGAGATCCCCCGCGATGTAACAGGGTCCGTTGTCACTGAGCAGCCGCGGCTTGTGCAGCATGATGACGCTGTCACATCCTGATGCGGCCAGGGCAATGTCCAGCGTCGCGTTCACATCATCCGCCCCCATGCTGATGCACAGCTTCCAGCCCACGATGTAGCGCGAGAAGTCATCCAGCACGGCAGACAGGTAGAACCAGCCCCAGTCCGATCACCTTGAGATAGGTAAAGTCAGTCTGCCACATTTGGTTCGGCCGAGTGGTCTTGTCCCGGAACTCGTCAGCAGCTTTGACCACCACGTAGGCTGGGCTGGTAATCAGGCCGTAGGACTTGAGCAAGTCGATACACAGAAGCTTCTGACACAAAATACTTTTTCGCATGGGTGAAGCGGACGGCCAGCTCCCGCGGGGACAAGTCCGGCTCGTTGAGCGCCAGGTCCACAATCTGGTCGCGCACAGGATCCGGGATACGGTTCCAGACCCTGGACGGCCGTGATGGGCGGTCTTCCAGTCCGTCCGGGCCATGCTCGACGTAGCGATCATACCAGCGGTAAAAGGTCGTGGGTGGGATCCCAATCTGGGTCAGGGTTCGGCGGACCGGAAGATGGGATTGCTCGACGATGCGAATGATCTCGAGCTTCTCGGATGCCGCCCTCTCGGCAGATTTGACTTGGCCAAATCGCCTGCCGGGTCATAGGTATCTCATTCGCGGTCGCCCCCAGCCCCGCTCGTGTTTTTTTTGAGGACTCTGTTCTCAAGGGTCAGGCCAGCGACCACTTCCTTGAGGGCCAGAGACTCGGCACGCAGGTTCTTCACCTCCGTGCTGGTTGCCTGGCGTGCAGTATCACCGGCCAGGCGTTACTTTCCCGCCTGGAGAAACTCCTTCGACCAACTGAAATACAGGCTCTGGGCAATCCCCTCTCGGCGGCACAGTTCTGCAATGCTGTCTTCGCCGCGAAGGCCGGCCAGGACAATGCAGATCTTCTCTTCCACACTTTGAATCTTAAGGGTTGCGCGGCGGATGTCTTTGACAACCTTCTCGGCCGCGGCTTTCTTCGTCACGGGTTTCTTGCTCATCTTCGCTCCATGAAGGCTACGATGAGCCGGAAACCCTCCGTTCCGCAATATGCCTAAACTGTCCCATGGGCGATGACGACAGACACTTGAAGCCCACTCAGAATCACATCCATCGAAGCGCCGACTAGCGGACAATAAAATCTGCGTGCAATGCACCCGCTGCTTTTATGCTTTTAAGAATATCGATCATGTCACGTGGTGAAACACCAAGAGCATTCAGTCCCGCCACGACTTCCGACAATGACGCTCCATTTGGTATCTCAGCCAGTCCTACGCCTGGCTCTTCCACTATTCCCGCAGTTGTCCTTGGAACTACAACGGTTTCACCGTTGGCAAATGGATTTGGCTGGATGGCAATCGGCGCTTCTTCGATCCTCAGCGTCAGATTGCCTTGAGACACAGCCACGCGAGAAATGCGCACGTTGTCTCCCATGACGATGGTTCCGGAGCGTTGATCGACGACAACGCGAGCCTTGCTTTCCGGTTCGATCAACAGGTTCTCAATTCTTCCCAAAGCGTGAGCAACTGACCTCATTCTCGTTTGCGGAACGTTCAAGCTTACTGTGCCAGAGTCGAGCATCCGAGCAACGTCTCTGCCGAATTCGTCGTTTATGACCCCCTCAATCCTGGCAGCAGTCGTGAAGTCTGCATCTCTCAGCGCCAGACGGACATCTGACAAACTCGCGAGATCGAACTCGATTTCCCGCTCTATCCTTGCTCCGGAAGGAATGACGCCAGCCGTCGGTACACCTTGCGTCACAGTGGCAGCTTCCCCTTCCACCGCAGCGCCGCCGGCTATGATCGTACCCTGCGCAACAGCGTAAATCTGCCCGTCAGCAGCATTCAGCGGCGTCATGATCAACGTGCCACCGAGGAGGCTCTTGGCATCGCCGATAGCCGAAATCGTAACGTCGATCTGGCTCCCGCTTCGCGCGAAAGGCGGCAGGCTCGCTGTCACAAAAACCGCAGCCACGTTTTTGGGCCTGAACTGCTCACCGGAGACATTGACTCCGAGTCGTTCAAGAATGTTCGACATGATTTCTTCGGTGAAGGGCGCATTACGCAAGCCATCACCAGTGCCATTCAAGCCAACGACCAAGCCGTAACCAACAAGATCATTGCCCCGAACACCATCAAACTCGACAAGGTCCTTGATGCGAACCGGACCCGCGACAGCCGCGCTCCAGGCCAGGAAAAAACAGGTGAATGCCAGAAGGATAAGTTTCATAGGAACTTCACCAATGACAACTGCGAGCTGCGTACTGTTACGGAGTAGAGACTTTGGAGGTGAAATTGAACATTCTCCAATGCCGTCGCCGTGTCAAAGGGATCTGCAAGCAAGAGTGCGTTTCGCGCAAATTCGATACTCGTTTCTTCCGCTACATTACGCGCAGAAATCACTTCGATCCGCTGCTGTGTTAATCCGATTTTCGACCTCAAACTCGTAAGCTGATCTTGATTCGACTGCAATCCAATCCCTGTCATCCGGAAGAATTCCAGTTTTGCATCGACTGAAAGAGACAGCGACGGATCGTCAGCAAGAGAAGCAAGCGCGGTGTGCATCAAAAGATCTTTGATCGCCGGATCGGTTACCTTTACGTCGAGCGGGATCTTTTCCGTTTCAGAGAGCGAGAAAGGTGCCAGTGCGACCGATGAGCCATCGTAAATTTCGGTATCGAATCCAAGCGGATCAGCAAACCATGTCTTTGCCGCATTCAATATACCAACCGGTGTCGTTTCGCCCGCAACCGCCAGACGCAGTCGATCAATCAGAACGTCAGCAGACGGCAAAGGCGTTCGGTTTGTGGCTGTGCCTGCGAACAAACTGAGTCCAGCGATGTCATCGTTGAGCGAGCTGACGATATTCTCCAACTGCGTTCGTGCATTCTGCGCCGGATTGCCCGAAACGATTCCGATCGGTCCCCCGCTAGCGAGCAGCAAGTCGAGACCCAGTTGACCACCAGCGTCCTGAACCCTCTCGAGAGACGCCTGCATGGCGGCAGTCAGATATCCGGCTTCCGTATTTGCGACGGAATATCCTTTGAATGTTTCCAAAGACCGCTCCAGGCTGGTCAGATAGTTATGGTTGCCTGCCAGGACCTCTCGGACATCCGCAACCTTTCCGCTTGATAGCTCGTCAGTCAAGCGGTTCAGATCCAAGCGCAGAGCAACGCTTCTCCTTTGAAAAAGGAATGACTGGGCCAGGTCGCCAATGCTGCTGGAACTCATTTTATATCCTCAGAATTGCTTGCATCATTTCGTCGGCCGCCTGGATCATTCTCGCATTGGCCGCGTAGGACTGTTCGATCAACAGCAGTCTTTGCATCTGCTCATCGGTGTCGACACCTTCAGCCAAAAGGAGTTGCGTCAACTCGTCGAACTGAGACGAGGCGAAACTCAATGACTGTTCCGCCTGGTATCTGTCGAGACCGAACTGAGAGGTCAGAGTTGCAACGAGATTGATGGACGAAAATGCGCCAGAACCGAACGAACCCGAAACGGGGGGTCTTTTTTCAGCAAGACGCTCCGACAAGCTTTGAATCAGACGCGCATCTCCGACCTCACCAGGCGAAGCAGCGTTGAGCCCGTCTCTGATCCGCCATGCCTCGCCGCCCTGGCGGCTGTCAACGGCAGCGTTCAGGGAGAGCCGAGACGACAAGCCGATCTCATTCAAGGGATCGAAGGCGGAGCCCTCATCGGTGAAAATTCCCGCATCCCCCGGGCTCAAGGTTGGATCGAGTGTGGGATCCTGAAACCTCTCCACCAGGTCACGCGCGAGTGCGTCCAATTGAGACTGCGCATGTGTGCCCAACTCATCCCTGATTTCGAAATGCGCAGCGATTGATCCACCCTTGAGTGCGCCGTTCTGGCTGTCCGTTCTGACTGAAACGCCATTGATCATCAAGCCGGACAAGGAGCCCGAACCCAGCGTCATGTATGGGGTCACTTGATTGACAGCCTCAAACTCGATCTTTGCAACGCTGCCGTCGAGAAGTATCGCGCCTCCTGTAGAGTAGAGAGCGACCTGGCCATTTTCGCGCTGAATCTGACGCACTGGCACAAGCGCACTGATCTCGTCGATGATGGCCTGGCGATTATCCTCCAGGGCAGAGGTATCGCCGCCCAGCGCCTGGGTTCTCGTGATCCGCTCATTGACTTCCTTCACCGAGTTCAAGGCCGTGCTGAGCCTGTCTATCTCGATGCCAAGAGACCGATCCGCTTGGCTGCGAGCCTCCTGAACTTCGTTTGACGTTCTGGAAATCAGACCAATCAAATCGCGGGCGGAATTGACCACACCTTCGAGCCGCTCGGGCGCATCGGGTCGCGCAGCCGCCACGACGAGATTGCTTTCCAGTTCCGCAAATCGTGCGGCGAGCGAGTTTGGTTCATCAGGCAAACCAATCGTATTTTCGAGATCCGTCAGG
Organism: uncultured Alphaproteobacteria bacterium; assembly: GCA_963715055.1. GTDB lineage: Bacteria > Pseudomonadota > Alphaproteobacteria > Rhodobacterales > Rhodobacteraceae > CAVQRB01. The sequence continues at coordinate 549,200 of CAVQRB010000002.1, forward strand.
AAACTGGTTCTCGCCGTTGCGTTGGCGAAGCTGGCTTCAGCCTGTCTCTTGTCAGACAGGAGCCCGGGGTCAACGTTGCGCATAACACCATTGATCTGCACCCCACCCAATTGCGAGGAGGACAGTCCCAACTGCCGCACACCATATCCTGGCGTCAGGGCATTCGCGATATTCGACGAAACAACTTCCGACGAGCGCCCCGCGGCACGCAGTCCGGTCATCGCATTCGACAGCGCTCCAGAAATCGTCATGGCGAGCCTCCTAAAAAGACAGTGTCATCTTTTGGTTAGCGTTTGATGTTGGTCGTTTCCTGCAGCATCTCGTCAACAGTCTGAATGACCTTCGCATTGGAGGAATAAGCTCGTTGTGTCTTGATCATATCGGTCAACTCGCCAGCAACATCCGTGGTGCTCTCTTCCCGCGCAAAGGATACGATGTCACCCGTAGGACCGTCGCCGGCATCCCAGAGAAAGAACGAACCGCTTTCCCGAGAGGGCAGATAGGTCTGGCTGTCGAAAGCCTGCAAACCGTTCGGATTCGAAACGTTCACCAGCGGCACCTTGTAGATCGTGCGGATTTCACCAGTATCGAAGGTCGCACGCACGAAACCGTTGGGATCCACATCCACGCCGACGAAGTTACCGATTGCAGACCCGTCTTTCGTTACCGAAATCGGTGCGAAACTATAGGACAGCTGGGACAAACCCTCGGTGTCACCAATCGCCCCGATGTCTATTTCGATAGGACCGGCGCCCACATTTATGGTCAACAGGCCTGTTGCTGGATCATAGGGGCTGCTTCCAGGCGCCGGAACGACAGATGCGAGACTTCCACCCCCGGTTCGTGCGTCATTGAAGGCAAGAGTATATTGACCGATTGAGACCGTTGGGTTCGTCGAATCGAACAACTCCATCGTCCACTCGTTGCTCGCAGGCGCACCGGCAGCAGGCACGGTCGGCGCAAAGGTAATGTTGACGCTTTGCGATGTGCCGAGGTTGTCGAAATACTCCACCGATATCTGCTCGCTCAGACCGGGCGCACCCGCCTGGGTCGAGGTTGCCGGCAGGTTGATGCCGAGGGACATGGAGGTTGTCGGGTTTCCTGCCAATTGGCCGGTGTTGATCCGGACAGGTTGCAGACCGTCAGCCGTATCACGCGGATAGGGCGGAATTGTACCGTTCGGAAGCGCCGGCCATCCCATCAGGACGAGACCGGATTGTGAGGTGAGGTATCCTTGCGAGTCAGTCCGAAACGACCCGGTTGTGGCCATAAACATCTGCGCGTTCGTACCAGCAGTCTTGACCTGCGCGGCCTGGGCAACTGGAAGCATACCCTTGCCGCGGACCGCAAGATCCGTGGCATTTGACGTTGATACAAGGGTGCCACGTTGATCGATGAGGCGTTGCGAATCTGCGCGAACGCCGCCGGCGACATAGGACCCGCCACCCGAAGACAGCACCATCGATTCGAAATTCGTTTCCACCCGCTTGTATCCGAACGTCGATGAGTTAGCGATATTGTCCGAAATCGACGCCAATCGCTGTGCATTGGTCTGCAATCCCGCGACACCGGCATTGAGCGAGGAGGAAATCGACATGGGCACGCCTTTCTGATGTGATGGTCTGGTGACCTAACAGATAGCTGCCCGAGCTTAATGCGGTGCTAACAGATAAAATCCGCCTTATTTCAGCCTCAATTCAACGCAGCAGAATGATTTCGACACGGTCATTGCGGGCCGCCAGCGGATTTGAGTGTGCAAGCTCCCGGTCCGCATGGCCGGTAACCCGCTGCATGCGCTGGGTATGGACCTGATTGCCTTCGATCATTTCGCGGGTACGTGACGCGCGCTGATAGGACATCTCCCAAACGGGATTGTTCAGCAGAACCATAGGCTTACCGCGCACATGACCTTCGATCGCAATGCTGTTCTCCACCAGCCGTGAGACTTCCGACACCAAATCGATCAATGCGACGAACAACTCGGTCGGTTGATCGCCATCGCCTTCGAAAATCGGGGTGTCTTCAAGCGCGAAGAGCTCGATGACCAATCCCTCATCAGTGATACGGGTGTTTACATGTTCAAGCACATTGTCGATGACCGTGCTTTCGCCTCCCCGGCCCAGCAGTTCATCGACCAGCGCTTGAAGCTCCGCGTCGGAACTCCGTTCGGCACCGCCGTCGTCCTGCGTACCGGAGTCACCGCGGGCCTGCTCTTTTTGCGTGGCGTGCTGCGCCGAGGCCCCAAGACCATTCTGCGGCAAGGTTTCTTCCGAGAAAATGCTATCGCCACCGAATGCGCCATCGCCACCGCCAGAAATGCGGTTTACCGGAATGGTCGGCGAGAAGTAGTCGGCCAGACCCTGCCTTTGTTGCTCAGTCGTTGCATTCAACAGCCACATCATCATGAAAAAAGCCATCATTGCAGTCACGAAGTCGGCATATGCCACCTTCCAGGCGCCACCATGGTGTCCGCCCGCTACAACTTTCTTTTTTCTCTTGATGATGACTGGTGCCAGATTGCTCTGCGCGCCCATATCTCCACCACTCTTAAATCACCCGAAGGCAGTCTTAGCGGCGAGTTGTTTCAGTAGGCTTAACGAGGCCCGGATATCTGAACTTCCTTTCCGAAAATCGAAGAACGCGAGTTTCTCGATCTGTCAAAAAGGTCTTTTCCGTGCAACCGCGCCTCACGAAGCGGTGGCCGGTCTAGGGCGCTGCCGACCTGGCTCGATCCAGGGTCAATTGTTTTTGCCTTTCCCTGAACCTTTGCTTGTCCTCATCCGACGTTTCATCGACGCAGTGATGACAACTGACGCCGGCCTCATACTCCGGGCGTTCCGTGTCGCCGGGCCGGATCGGACGCCGACACCCGTGACAGAGCAGGTATTGGCCCTCTTCAAGGCCATGCCGAACACTTACGCGGTTATCGAACACGAAGCACTCGCCGTGCCATGCGCTTTGTGACTCAGGCACTTCCTCGAGGTATTTCAGGATCCCGCCCTTGAGATGAAAGACGTCCTCGACGCCCTGTCCGAGCAGGAAATTCGTTGATTTCTCGCATCGAATGCCGCCCGTGCAGAACATCGCGATCTTCTTGTTGTGGAACCTAGCCTTATTCGCCTCCCACCAGCCGGGAAAATCACCGAAGCTGGATGTTTTCGGATCAATGGCACCCTCGAACGTGCCGATGGCCACTTCATAATCATTGCGCGTGTCGATCACAGCGACATCGGGCTGCGCGATCAGGTCATTCCAGTCCTTTGCCTCGACATAGTGACCGACCCTGGCGCGTGGATCGATATCGGGCTGCCCCATGGTCACGATCTCCCGCTTCAGCCGCACCTTCATCCTGCCGAACGGCGGCGTGTTGCTGAAGGACTCCTTCCATTCGAGATCGGCACAGCCCGGCAGACCCCGGATATGCGCGAGCACCGCTTCGATGCCATTGTGCGGCCCGGCAATGGTTCCATTGATGCCTTCCGTGGCCAGCAGCAGCGAACCACGCACCTCCATACGCAGACACAGGTCCAGCAGGGCAGGCTTGAGACCCGCCGGATCCGGAAACCGGGTGAAATGATAGAGAGCCACAATCCTGAACATGGGCGACCAGATACGCTTCCTGAAACCCGCAGGCAAGGGTGGAGCGGACGAACAGGTCACGCGCGGAGGCAGCATCGTCGCCATTGACCTCGACCTCTGCCACCCTTAGGCAAAAGTCGAGAATGGAGAGCCTGACCGATGCAACACGCGCTGATCGTGATCGATGTTCAGAACGATTTCTGCCCGGGCGGCGCGCTGGCAGTTCCCGAAGGCGCCGCCATCGTGGATGGAATCAACGCACTGATGGAGGACGCGGAAGCGGTCATCCTCACTCAGGACTGGCATCCAGCGGGCCATTCCTCCTTCGCCTCGTCACATGCCGGCAGGAACCCATATGACATGATCGAGATGCCCTATGGACAGCAGGTTCTCTGGCCGGATCATTGCATTCAGGGAAGCGCGGGCGCGGAGTTCCACCAGACACTTAACAAGAATGCCGCCGACCTGATCATCCGCAAGGGTTTCAACCCGGACATCGACAGCTACTCGGCCTTCTTCGAGAACGATCATAAAACGCCTACCGGGCTGGAAGGCTACCTGCGCACGCGCGGAATAACGCGCCTGACAATGGTCGGTCTGGCACTGGATTTCTGCGTGAACTATTCAGCCGTGGATGCGGCGCGGTCGGGTTTCGACGTGACCGTGCGCTCCGATCTCTGCCGCGCGATTGATCTCAACGGATCGCTGGACGCGGCACTGACCGCGATGCGCGCCTCAGGCGTGAAAGTGAGCAATACCAATGGTTGATATCGCCACACGGGTCTGGAACCACAAGTGGAAGATCGATCCAATCGTCCGGTCGCTGATCGACACGGATTTCTACAAACTGCTGATGTGCCAATCGGTGTTCCGCAACAAGCCGGAAACACGCGTCACTTTCAGCCTGATCAACCGCTCCAAACATGTACCACTGGCCGAGCTGATCGATGAGGGAGAATTGCGCGAACAACTCGACCACATCAGGTCCCTGTCGCTGTCGCGCGGAGAAAGCACCTGGCTGCGCGGCAATACCTTCTACGGCAAGCGACAGATGTTCCGGTCGGATTTCATGGAATGGTTCGAAGCGCTCCGGTTGCCGCCCTATTACCTCGAACGGAAGGGCGACCAGTATGAACTGACTTTCGAAGGCAATTGGCCCGAAGTGATGCTCTGGGAAATCCCGGCACTTGCCGTCCTGATGGAGCTGCGCGGGCGCTCGGTCCTCAACCGGATGGGCAAGTTCGAGCTTCAGGTTCTCTATGCCCGCGCCATGACCCGCGTCTGGGAGAAGATCGAGGCCATGCGCGACCTGCGCGGTCTTTCGATCGCTGATTTCGGCACAAGGCGGCGGCACAGCTATCTCTGGCAGGACTGGTGTGTTCAGGCCATGCAGGAAGGGCTGGGGACGGCCTTCACCGGGACCTCGAACTGCAAGATCGCGATGACGCGGGAGCTGGAAGCCATCGGGACCAATGCCCATGAATTGCCGATGGTCTACGCGGCCTTGTCCGAAACCGATGCGGACCTTGCCCGTGCGCCCTACGATGTCCTGTCCGACTGGCATGAGGAGCATGACGGCAATCTGCGCATCATTTTGCCCGATACATTCGGCACCGCGGGGTTCCTGCAAAACGCCCCGGACTGGCTGGCGGGATGGACGGGCATCCGCATCGACAGCGGGGATCCCGCGACCGCGGCCGAACTGGCGATCAAATGGTGGCAGGAACGCGGGGAGGATCCGCGAACCAAACGCATCATCTTCAGCGACGGCCTGGACGTGGACAAGATCAGGACGCTGCACCAGCAGTTTTCCGGTCGCGTGAACGTGTCCTTCGGATGGGGGACACTTCTGACCAACGACTTCCGCGATCTGGTGCCCGATGACAGCCTCGCACCCTTCTCGCTTGTCTGCAAAGCCGTCGAGGCCAATGGCCGCCCGACGGTCAAACTATCCGACAACCCCAACAAGGCCATGGGCCCGGCTTCCGAAATCGAACGCTACAAACGGGTTTTCGGCGTCGGGCAACAACGCGCGCAAGCCGTGATCGTCTGATCTTTCGCAAAGGTTGGCCGGATCGCCGCACCCCGAAAGGCGCGGCGTCATTTTTGTGGATTACGTCGCAAGCCCGAAGTCGTTTCCGGCCTTCAGTTCAAGGCGAAGTCAGGAAGCACCGGCCCGCAGGTATGGGTTGCCCTGAACTCGCGGCGGGTGACGTCCTTCTGGCGCCGGTAGGTCGTGGTGGAATTCTCCGGCAACATGAGATGCAGACGCTCGCTCCGTCGCCGGATACCGATGCCTGTCTTCTTCGCGACCTTGTAGAGGTTGATCATCACCGTGGGTTTCGACCATCCGGTCTCCAGCATGATCTGCTCGACCGTCACACCGGCACCGAGAGCGGAGATGAGATAATCCGCTGCCGTGCCTTCATCCGGCAACCGAAGGTCGGAGTCATGTCTGGCGGGCATCACCAGAACCCGATCGGCCTCGCGGCCCTGCAGTGCTGCCAGTCTTCTTGATTTGGCTAAATCTATAATCACGATCTTGTCCTTTCTTTTAAATCAATTGTCGAAACGCGCGATTTCTTCCTCTGTGCGGGAGAATGAGGTCATCAGAAATGCTCTGCCGGTGCGAAGATCCTATACCCTGCGCATGGATCACAGAATCCCCTCGCATTCGCTTTGATGACCCTCCGGATGGGTCGAAAACCCTATCGGAACCACGTATCGACCTGCGGCAGATGCGCCGGTCGTCTCCCGTTCCCGAGCATCATTTCCCTGTCTGCTGGACATGTTTTCCCCCTTTCATCCACACCCTATTGAAACCGGCATGGCACCATCTTTGCCCAAGTATTGCCATACTTCTGCTTGGTTTCAATTTTCTCGGTGAATCAACTGGGGAGCGGGAAACAGTCGCCTGGAAGATCTGAATTTGTCGCACAAAGGCCGACACGCAAGGGTGGAAAATCGCACCATACGTCACTCAAATTATTGATATATATACATTATTAATGTTTCTTTCGACTTTTCAATTGTCGATTGAAGATCACTACGCTCCAAAGCGAATCATCTGGCACCCAAGATGGCATCAAAGCCGCAAGAGTCTTCGCCGCTCGCCAAAAGCACCCGAATAAGGCAGAACCATGGCAGAGGATGCGTCCGACCCGGCAAGGTCGTTCTGCGGCTTGTCTACATCTTCACCCGACGCAGGATCAGTTCCAGTTGCGTGAAGCTGTTGGACACGCTTTGGCGTTCGGACTTCGCGAGGAAGGCATCAAGTTCCGGCCAAACCTGAATGGCAGCGTCCAGCTCAGGATCACTACCGGCGACATAAAGCCCTGCCTGAACCATCATCGCATTGCGATCATAGAGCGAGAGCAGTCGTCGAGCCTTCTTCAGGAGTTCGTTTTCCTTCTCGCTCGCCGCATCCGGCAAACTCCTCGAGACGGACCTCAGAACATCGATTGCGGGGTAGCGTCCACGTTCCGCGATACCACGGTCCAGAATGACATGCCCATCGAGCACGCCGCGCAGGATATCCGCAATCGGTTCTTCCATATCCGAGCCCGCGACCAGAACGCTGAAGACACCCGTGATATTGCCCTGTGCCTCCTTGCCCGGCCCGGCCCGTTCGCAAAGCGACATGATGAGGTGTGCCGTGGATGGCGGATAGCCCCGGAGAACCGGCGCCTCCCCCCCTGCGACTGCGACCTCGCGGTGAGCTTCGGCGAAGCGCGTGATGGAATCGGCGAGAAACAAAACGGACTTTCCCTGATCCCTGAAATGCTCGGCGACGGACATCGCAGCCCAGGCGCATCGGCGTCGGATCAGGGGCGACTGGTCTGATGTGGCGCAGATCACCACCGCACGTCGCAACCCTTCGGGACCAAGCACCTTTTCAATGAAATGGCGCAACTCGCGCCCGCGTTCGCCGATCATCGCGATCACCACGATGTCGGATTTCATGTTCTGCGCCAGGTGGCCCAGCAGGCTCGACTTGCCGACCCCGGAACCGGCAAAGAGGCCAATTCTCTGGCCTTCCACAATAGGCAGCATCGTATTCAGCCCTGCCATGCCCGTGTTCAGGCGCTCTCCCATCGCACGGCGCGCACTGGCGTCGGGCGGCGCGCTTCGAAGACCCCTGGCCAAAGCACCACGCAGCAAGGGCCTGCCGTCGATGGGGTTGCCGAAGGGGTCGATGATCCGGCCGATCCACCCGTCGGACGGAGCGATCCCGCGCGCTTGCAGCAACGCCGCCCGGTCGTTCAGGGCAACGCCGTTGGGCTGCTCGTCCGGCAGCAGGACAAGATGCTCGCCGTCGAGTTGCAGAACCTCGCCGGACAGCGGTTCACCATGACGGTAGATGATGACCAGATCTCCGATGCGGGCCTTTCCGGCCAGCCCCGAGACATGCACCACGCCCGCGTCGACGCGGCATACGCGTCCAATCGCGCGCACAGGATTGAGCTCGGCGATCTGCGCGGTCAGTCCATCAAATGGGATTGGCTTGTTCATGGGAGTCCTTCGGTCAGCGCAAACTCTTTCTAAAGGAATCGGAGTTAAGCCTTGATGAAACCACACGTGGGAGAAACCCCGATGTTCAAAAATCTCGACATCTTCAGGATGTCCTATGCGATGGCCACGCATGCCGGCCAGAAACAGGCGGTCGCAGCGCAGAATATCGCGAATTCCGATACGCCCGGCTACAAGGCGCGGGATATCTCGGATTTTTCGCAGGCCTTCGAAGCCGACAAGTCACTGACCGATTCCGCCGGTCTGCGGTCGTCCCGCGAACGCCATCTGAATGGAGCAATGCCCGGCCAGACCGCGGACACTTTCGTGGACAAGACGGCAATCGCGTCGCCGAATGGCAATACTGTCTCTCTGGAAACGGAAATGCTGCGGTCGCTCGATGCCAAGCGTGCCCATGACCGCGCGCTCGCCATCTACAAGTCGTCGATAACCATTCTGCGCGCGACGCTCAGCCGCGCCTGAAAGGAGCTTTCAAGATGAGTGAGTTTTCCAAAGCCCTGGGTGTCTCGACAAGCGGACTGAAGGCGCAGGCCACGCGGTTGCGGCATCTGGCCGAGAACATCTCCAACGCGGATACACCCGGCTACCGCAGAAAGCTGGTGGCCTTCGAAACCGCGATGAACCCGGACCGGGGCGTTTCAACCGTCCAGACCGGCAAGGTGTCGCTCGATGCAGCGCGCGTTGGAGAGGATCTATGACCCGTCTCATCCGCTGGCTGAAGACGACGGATATTACGACGGATCCAACGTCGACCTGATGATCGAACTCGGCGACGCGAGGGAAGCGCAACGCAGTTACGAGGCGAACCTGAAAGTCTTTGAGCAAACACGTCAGATGTCGAGCAGCCTGATGGATCTGCTGCGGAAATGATCACGTGAACACCTGACTGAGAAACAGACAAAACAGAAGGACATCCAGAATGGATATCAAGACAGTTACCACGGCTCAGAACCTGGGCGCCTCGCGCGCCGCTTCCGCAATCAGAAGCTATGCGGACGCGCGGCCCGCGACAGAACCGTCGCCCGAGGCGAACGGATTTCTGGACACAGCGAAGTCCGCGGCACTGGATTTCGCAGGCACGCTGGCCGCAAGCGAGGCGGCGGCCAAGGAATCGATGATCGGCGATGCCGATCCTCACGCGCTCGTGCAGGCGCTCGCTCAGACCGAGCTTGCAGTGGAAACGGCAGTCGCGGTGCGCAACAAGGTCGTCGAGGCCTATCAGGAAATCCTGAGGATGCCTGTTTAAAATGATCAACGAGGTGATCTTTTTCGACACGCTGCGGCAGGGTTTGTGGATTTCCGTTCTGATTTCCATTCCGATCCTGACGGCGGCACTGGTCACGGGCGTCTCTATCGGCCTCGTGCAGGCCCTGACCTCCATTCAGGAAATGACGCTGACCTTCGTGCCCAAACTGGCGGCCATCGTCATCGTCTTCTGGATGTCGATGGGCTTCATGACGCAGACTCTCGTGTCCTTCTTTCACGAGCGGATCATTCCGCTGATCATCGGAGGCTGACCATGGAGAATGCAGGTTACACGACCCTGACCCGGCAGTCCGGGCTGCTGCGCGAGATGCGCGTTGTCGCCAACAACATCGCGAATACCGCTACTTCGGGATTTCGGCAGGAAGGCGTCGTCTTCTCGGAATATGTTAAGGCCATCGAGGGTGACACAAGCCTGTCAATGGGCCAGGGGAACGCACGACACACCTCATTCGAGCAGGGGGCCCTGACGCAGACCGGCGGAACCTTCGATTTCGCAATCGAAGGCGACGGGTTCTTCCTGATCGAAACGCCTGACGGAGAGCGTTTGACACGCGCGGGCGACTTCACCCCGAACGCGGAAGGCGATCTGGTGACCCAGGATGGCTACCGGGTTCTCGACGCCGGCGGCGCGCCCGTTTTCATTCCGCCGGGTGCTGCGGATCTCGCGGTATCGGCGGATGGCACCATCTCGACGGAAGGCAATCCGATCGGCCAGATCGGGATGGTTGCGCCAGTGAACGCGCAAGGAATGGTGCGAGAGGATGGCGTCCTGTTCCGGGCTGATGAAGGCTATGAGCCTGCAGAGGGGGCCCGCGTCCTGCAGCGTTTCATCGAGAGCTCCAACGTCGATCCCATTTTGCAATTGACCCGGATGATCGAAGTGCAGCGCGCCTATGAACTCGGCGCAAGTTTCCTCGATGCCGAAGACGAACGGGTTCGCGCCGCCCTGCGCGCGATTTCGCAATGACAGCTAGTCCTCACACAGGAGCAGACACATGCGTGCGTTGAAGATTGCGGCTACGGGAATGAGCGCCCAGCAGTTGCGGGTGGAGACCATTTCCAACAACCTGTCGAACATGAGCACGACCGGCTACAACGCCCGGCGAGCCGAGTTCGCGGACCTTCACTATCAGCAGATGACCCGACCCGGCACCATAAACGCCACGGATGGAACCGTCCTGCCGACGGGTGTCCAATTGGGTCTCGGCGTCAGACCTTCAGCGGTTTCGGTGCAGCTGCAACAAGGTGCCCTGTCCGCAACAGGCGGAGATCTCGATGTCGCGATCGAAGGCCTCGGATACCTGGAAGTGACCCTGCCCTCGGGTGGGACGGCCTACACAAGAGACGGCGGGTTGAAACGGACGGGAGACGGTCTGATCGTGACGTCGGACGGATTTCCAGTGGCACCCGAAATCGTGATCCCCAGCGACGCCCGCAGTATTTCGATCAATCCGGAAGGCGAGGTCTACGCCTATTTCGCGGACGTCCCGGACGCGCAGCTGCTCGGGCAGTTCAACATTGCAGGTTTCACCAATGCCAAGGGCCTCGAAGCGCTCGGCGGCAACCTTTTTGTCGAAACGGAGGCCTCCGGGCCGCCCTTGGTCTCGACACCGGGGGAAGACGGGCTGGGCACCCTGCGGCAAGGCTATCTCGAGGACAGCTCGGTTGATGCCGTGCGCGAGATTACCGAACTGATCGAAGCGCAACGGGGCTATGAAATGAATGCCAAGGTCATTTCCGCCGCGGATCAGATGATGGGCGCGACGACGCAGATCCGATGAAACGTTTTTTCGCACTCGCAATCGCCCTCGGCATATGTGGTCCGCTTCTGGCCGAAACAGTTGTGCCAACGCGCACAATCCGGGCAAATTCGATCATCACAGAAATTGACGTGAAGATCGTAGCGGGCGATGTGGCCAACGGATTCGCGTTGCCGGAGGACGTGGTCGGCCAGGAAGCGCGGAGCACGCTCTACGCAGGTCGTCCGATCCTGGTCGATAACATCGGCCCGCCGGCGCTGGTCACACGAAATCAGATCGTCCTGCTGGTCTTCGAAAGAAACGGTTTGTCGATCACGACTGAAGGCCGATCGCTGGAACGGGGTGGCGTGGGAGATCAGATCAGGATCATGAACCTGACATCACGGGCGACGCTTTTCGGGCAGGTCAATCCGGATAGAAGCGTCACGGTCAGAAATTAGGAAAAACAGATGAAAATCAAACGAGGATTTATCCTGGCACTGCTTCTGGGTCTCGGCGCTTGCGCGAGGTTCGATCACGTCGGAAAAGCGCCCACCTTCACACCCACGACAGACTCGAACGAACTTCGCGCCATGCTGTCGCCCGGCTTGCCGCTGTATCTTGACCGGCCCGGACCGACGGATGGGGCGTCGCTCTGGTCGGGAACGCGCCAGTCTCTCCTTGGCGATCGCAGGGCCATGCAGCAGGGCGACATCCTGACGGTGGTAATCGAAATCGATGAGGAAGCGGAGATCTCGAATGCGACGGATCGGTCGAGATCTGGAAGCGAGAGCCTTGGTATACCAGACCTTTTCGGCCTTCCGCAACGTCTTGACGAAAGACTGCCCGATGGCGCCAGTTCAGCGGAGGCGGTCTCGATCAATTCCAACAGCCGGTCCTCAGGCGACGGTTCGGTCAAGCGAAACGAAAAGCTGACATTGCGCGTGGCGGCAACAATCGTCGACGTTCTGCCGAACGGCGTTCTGTCGATTGCCGGCAACCAGGAACTTCGCGTCAATTTCGAAATGCGTGAACTTCTCGTCAGCGGATTTGTCAGACCGGCAGACATCTCGCGTCAAAATGAAATCACCTATGATAAAATCGCGAATGCGCGCGTTTCCTATGGCGGGAGAGGTCAGATCTCCGACGTCCAACAACCTCGCGTGGGCCAGCAAGTCCTCGACGCAATATTGCCGTTCTGAAAGGGCGATCGCGCATGAAGAAACTGCTTCCCATCGTGATGCTCCTGATCGGAATGGGCGCAGGTGTTGGTGCTGGGATATTTCTTCGACCGACAGAGGCAGAGCACGTCGACAGTGCAGAAGACATTTCTCAGTCTCAGGAGACGCCTACGGACGAGCCCGACGCCGGCAAAGAACCATCCTTGAGTTCAGAAGGAATGGAATATGTCAAGCTTTCCAACCAGTTTGTCGTTCCAATCGTCACACAGGAGCGGGTATCCTCGCTCGTGGTAATGACCTTGAGCCTCGAAGTCACAGCAGGTACCGGACAAAATGTCTACGATGCAGAACCGAAGCTCCGGGATGTATTTCTCAGGGCTTTGTTCGACCATGCCGCAATCAGGGGCTTTGACGGCGATTTCACCCGAACCAGCAACCTAGATATCATTCGCCGGAACCTTCGCGGTCTTGCTCAAGGGGTACTGGGTGACAGTGTCGTACAAGATGTTCTGATTTTTGAGATCGCGAGGCAGGACTATTAGTGTGCGACGAAAGATAGGCGTTAGTCTCTGGCCCCATACTCATGGAACCGCCCCGGACGGGATCGCCAGCCAAGTTGAGCAAACTTTGGCTGTGAACTGGCGCCTTTTTCGACCGGACACTTGGGCATAGCCATGTAGGCTCAGGGATATGCCTGAGCACGTGCTTATGTCTGATATGGAAATCATCACTGATGGCGGCCGTCGTCGTCGCTGGAGCGCGGCCGAGAAGCTGCGCATTGTCGACGAAACGTTGGACGACCGGGACAGCATTTCTGTGGTCGCACGACGTAATGGTGTGGCACCCAACCTATTGTATCGTTGGCGCAGGCTCATGCTGGAGGGGGGAAGTGTTGCCGTGTCAGAGGACGATGACGTCACCAGCAACAAGGTCGTCCGGCAGATGGAAGATCGCATCCGTGAACTCGAACGCCAGCTCGGCCGAAAAAACGCTGGCGGCCGAGATCCTGCGCGAGGCGCTGGACAAGTCACGGTCAAAAAAACAGATCTTGCACATACGGTCGCCTCTGAGGGAAGATTTCCAGTCAAGGTGGTGGCCGAAACCCTGGGTGTGGCCCGCTCGAACCTGATCGACCGGCTGAACGATAGGACGAAGCCGCGTCGGCGCTACCAAAAAGCGCAAGATGGTGAGGGGCGCAGGCCGAAGGCCAAAAGGCGCCCTGAACGTGGTGCCGTTGATCACGACGCTGGTGGGGGCCCGACCGACCTATGGCCACCGGCGGATTACGGCAATCCTGAACCGGCAGCTGCGCTCGGAAGGGCTGGCGCCCGTCAATCACAAGAGGGTCTATCGCATCATGAAGGCCCACAACCTGCTTCTGGCGCGCAAATACACGGAGCGCCCGGAGCATGTTCACGACGGCAAGGTCATCGTCATGCGCTCGAACCTGCGCTGGTGTTCGGACGGATTTGAGTTCACCCGCTGGAACGGTGACATCGTCCGTGGCGCATTCATCATCGATACTCACGACCGCGAGATCATCGCTTGGCGCGCCGTGGTGAACGCCGGGATCAGCGGCTCCGACATTCGCGACATCATGCACGAGGCCGTGGAACGCCGCTTTGGTGATCATCGTGTGCCGTCGGTCATCGAGATGCTGTCCGACAACGGCTCGCCTTATATCGCGAAGGACACGCAGATCTTGGACCGCCAGTTGGGCCTGAAGCCCTGCTTCACGCCGGTTCAGAGTCCACAAAGCAATGGCATCTCAGCAGCCTTTGTTAAGACGCTGAAGCGCGATTACGTCCAGGTGACGCCGTTAGCAGACGCTCAGACAGTTCTTGGATTGATCGGCGCGTGGATCGAGGACTGCAATGACAACCACCCGCACTCCGGGCCAAAAATGCGCTCGCCACGCGAGTTCATCGCAGCTCAAACCGAAACCGCCTGAGTGTCCGGTGAAACGGGCGCAAGACCAGGCTGTGACCCTCCGGGTACTTTTTTGTCCTCGGTCGCTCTCAAGACTGCTTGGGCCCGGGGATGCCTGCCAAGCCCGCGATCTACGCTTCTCTAAAAGGCTAGTGTTGCGGCGTAGTTTTGCCACACCCAAGCTTACCTGAAAGAACTCTAGAGACCTCCAGTTGACGCCATGGGCCTTGATCTCAATGCGGTCGACACCAGTCAGGACCTAACAGATCGTAAATTGCTCGCTCCATGGGTTAGAGACATGGAAGTTCTTTTCGCTCAAAACTCGGCTCGATACAGAATTTCACAGGAAGTCCCATGGCCGACAACTCCCTCAGTCTCTCCTTGCCATTTATTCAGCCGAACCAGGCGCAGAAACATGTGACGCACAATGAAGCCCTGCGAATTCTCGACATCCTGACGCAACTCGCCGTCGAAGCGGACGATCTATCGGCGCCCCCGCCCATCCCTTCGGAAGGCCTCCGGCAAATCGTCGGCGACGGTGCCACCGGGGCATGGTCAGGGCGAGACGGGGATGTAGCACTTTATGAAAACGGCGCATGGCAGTTCTTCGTTCCCAAGGCCGGCTGGCGCGCCTATGTGATGACGCGCGAAGCGATGGTGGTTCACGACGGAAACGAGTGGATTGATCTCGACAATGCAGAGCTGCAGGACATCGAGGCCTTCGGTCTGGGCATGACCGCACTGGCGGAGGCTCCTTTTTCCGCCAAACTCAACGCCGCCTTCTGGACTGCGCTCTACCAGGGAGATGGGGGAACCGGCAGCCTCATCACCACGATGAACAAGGAAGAAAGCGCCGACGATCTCGGCCTGGTCCTGCAACAGGACTTTCGCGCCAAGGCGCTTTTGGGGTTGTTCGGCACCGATGATTTCAGGCTAGCGACCTCGACGGATGGGACGAATTTCAAAGACGGGCTGATTGTACGGGCGAACACTGGCATCGTTGATCAGCCTGAGCTTCCAAGGTTCAAGGCCCACACGAACTTCGACAACTTCGCCTCGGCCGATACATGGACCAGGATTGCCATCAACAGTTCCGATCTGAACGATCAGGGCTCATTCGATCCCGCTACGAATCTGTTTACCGCACCGGTTGCGGGAAGCTATCTCTTCGGCGCGACCGTGGTCTTCAAGGAGAATGCAACGGATCAGGTGAACATGTCTGCCCGTCTCGTCATCAACGGAACGGACATCATCGCAGGTTCCCGTGTCGAATTGACCGGGCCTCATGTCAGCGAACAGTCGACAGCCGCGCTGCAAACGCTCGTTGGTCTTGCGGTCGGCGATACCGTGGAGCTTCAAGGCAACATGCGGTCGAATGACGCCTATTTTCTGGCCGATGAAACCAGCTTTTGGGGGATGAAGATCGGCTAGCCGAAACCGCCTGACACGCCCCAAGAAAACCCCTTCCGGATGGGTAACCGAATTGGGCGCATTAACCTACAATCCGTCTCGTTCACGCCTTTGGTGGAAGTTTCCATGCACGCTTTTAGCAGTGCCCCGGGAGGTGGTGTAATTCCGACGGTAGCGCGGGCTGAGCGGAGCCTTGCGTAGCTCAGGCGAGGCCCGCGCGGGTTGCTGAGCGGCCACGGACGTTCTCCGGTAGGGTTTGGGTTGCACACCTGACCTACCGATCAAGGAGATCACCCATGTGGCAGTCAACACCGACGGGCGACGCGAGGTGCTGGGCATTGCCATCCAGCCCAGCGAGGCCGAGGTGTTCTGGGACGAATTCCTGCGGTCGCTTGCGGATCGCGGTCTGCGTGGGGTGAAACTGATCATAGCGGACGGACACAAGGGTCTGAAGGCTGCCGCCGCCAAAGTGCTGGGGGCTACGATTCAGCGCTGCCGTGTGCACTTCATGCGAAATGCGCTGGCCTGTGTCGGCAAAAAGGACCGGCCCCTTGTCACGGCCGCACTCAGGACCGCCTTTGACCAGGACACGCTGGCGGCCTCAAAGGAACACTGGGCTAAGCTGATTGAAGCCTTCCAAGCACGACACCCCAAGCTTGCTGAGCTGATGCTTCGCGCGGAGGATGACGTGCTGGCCTGCAAGACTTTCCCGCAATCCCACTGGCGGCAAATCCACTCGACCAACCCCTTGGAGCCATTGAACAAGGAGATCAAGCGTCGCACGAATGTCGTCGGCATTTTCCCAAACGAGCCAGCCATCAGACGCCTTGTCGGGGCGCTTATGCTGGAGCAGAACGACGAATGGGCCGTGACACGCCGATACATGACACTGGAAACCGTGGCTGCCATCTGCGAGGATAACGCCATGGACCCGGCGAAAATCGCCGCCCTGTAAACTGGCTTAACACCCAGCCGGAGAACAATTTACACCATCTCCCGGGGCACTATCAAATAGGGACGCGCGGATTTCTCTGGAGCGCTATTCGCCAAGGCCTCACCACGCTTCTCAAGTTGTCGAATGATTGCCTGTCTGCCCCCATCATCGGTTAACGCCTCAACTAGAGGTCGCAGGCCTTCGGCAATCTCGGGGCCCCAGAACAGGACGCCGAGGCCGTGCTGGAAGGGAAAATTCAGAGATGGTTTGCCCGCAGAGACCTCAGCCCAGTATCGCCAGACGCCAAAATTCCTGTCGCGTACTTCAGTGTCGTGAAACAACACCACAGCTCGTTCTGAGAGAACTTGCAGGGGCCCTGGAAGCGGCCACCGGGGTAGCTGCCCATGCCGCATCCATTGGGCGGTTCCTGCGCAAGCTGGGATACACTTACAAAAAAAGTCGCTGGTCGCGACCGAACGTCTCCGCGCTCGCGTAAAGCATCTGCGGCACGATTGGTTCCAGCACCGCATCCCTGCGATGCGTGCACATCCTGACCGGCTTGTGTTCATTGACGAAACTTCAGTCAAAACCAACCTGACCCGGCTGCGGGGGCGCAGCTTGCGCGGTCACCGCCTGGAAATGAGCGCGCCCTTTGGCGCATGGGGCACGCAAACGTTTATCGCAGGCCTGACTCATGACAGTCTGATCGCCCCTTGGGTCATCAAAGGGGCAATGAACGGAGAGGCTTTTGCCGCATATATCAGGGAGGTTCTTGTGCCAGAACTGAACCCCGGAACGGTTATCATCTGTGACAATCTCGCGACGCATCGGAACAAGATGGCAGCACAGGCACTGAAGAATGCAGGTTTAGGAACCAAGCTTTCGAAATCCATTTTCACGTCTTCATAAAAATGGCGACCATCGACATGCAAAATGTCGACGGAACACATCCTCAACATCTTCCAATGCCTCTGCAAAGGTCTTGCGGACTAGTTTACTGAAGTCCTCGTACCTCTCATTCTCGTGGGCGACGGCATCAAAGACACTGCTGTCATACAGTCCGGCGTGTTCGTTTCCGCGCCAAGTATCCACGGCAACGCACTTGGTAGGCAGCGCATCGGAACGAACAATCTGACAAAAGCAGAAATAGGAAAGCCCATAATGTGTGCCCAATTCGACGTTACTGTCGGGCAAATTGTCGCTTGAAACCGCGATGTCCTGAGCTTTGAGCTACCCCCCGAAATTCGGACACTGGCGTAGGCTACGATTTGCTGTCTGCTGGTCTTCAACACGAAGGAGATCAGAGATGTCGAAACGGAAGCCACATCATCCAGAGTTTAAGGCCAAGGTCGCGTCGGAAGGGTTGAAGGGCGAGGAGACGGTCAGTGAACTGGCCAGTCGGTTTGGCGTGCACCCCTGGAAGCACAAGCGCGTTTACCAGATCTACTGCGAATTGGAATTAAACCTTCGGATCAAACCCCGGAAGCGATTGAAGCGTGACAAACCCGACGCGCTGTCGGCGCCGGAGGCACCCAACATGACCTGGTCGATGGTTTCCATGGCCGACAGACTGAGGGATGGCCGCCAGTTCCGGCTATTGAACGTGCTCGACGACTTCAATGGCAAAGGGCTGGGGATCGAAGTGTACTTTTCACTCCCCAACGAACGGGTCATCCGCAGCTTGGACAGGATCATCGAGTGGCGCGGAAAGCCCGGGACGATAAGGGTAGACAACGTCCTATGTCGGGAAAATCTGGCTGCTTGGGTCAGCAGATCATGGGACATTTGGCGCTCCGGATGCCCTGATACGGTTGCCCAGACGGGCTCTGCCGTCAAGAAATGATCTCTTCCATAGCAAACACAGGGTAGCTTGCTCGCAGGCGTAGGTCAGGTTCGCGACGAAGCAGTCCCGCGACTCTGCTCCGTTGGCAACTCGATCCACAACGCTGACCGATGCCAGTTTGATCATCGACAGGAAATTGCGTGACGTCTTCTCGTATCGGGTTGCGATGCGGCGGAACGAGGCTTTCAGCCCGCCAAAGAAACGCTCGATCTTGTTGCGTTCCCGGTAGATTTCAGCATCGAATTCGGCGGGCAGTTTGCGGTTGGCCTTGGGAGGGATCACGTCGATAGCGCCCTGTTCCCAGATCAAGTCTCTGATCCAGTCTGCGTCATATGCTTTGTCCGCGAGCACATGTTGGCCAGGTTGCAAATTATCCAGTAACGTCTTGCACGGCGGCGCGTCATGGGCTTGGCTGGGGGTCAATTCATATCGGATCGGCAGCCCATCCTGATTGGTAAGTGCATGTATTTTCGTGCCTAATCCGCCCCGTGAGCGACCTAAACAGCGGCGCGGGTCTTTTTTTGAGAGTCGTGGCGGAATGATGCGCGCGCACGCTGGTCCCGTCGACCATCACTGTGTCCACGTTATGCGCGTCGGCGATGGCGTCCATGATCCGGTCCCAGTGGCCCGCATAGCTCCACCTGTTGAAGCGGTTGCAGACCGTTGTCGGTGGGCCGTATTCGCTGGGCAGATCGGCCCAAGGGATGCCGCTGCGCAGGACGTAGAAAGTGCCGTTGATCACCGGCGGTCATCTACCCGCTTCTTGCCGCGCGTTTTGTTCGGCAAGACAGCTTTGATGAATTCCCATTCCAGATCGCTCATGTCTGATCGCGCCACTTGCATCCTCCCGCCCGCTGTTTGGACGAAATGAATCACAAACCCATGCCCGTAAACAAGAATTAATGGGTGTGCTGCCTAGTACTACAGTTGCGTTGTTTTACATTTCTGATTCATATTTCTCTGGGATTGAGAAGGATGTGTCATGTCTGTTGTGGATTGGGCGTGCAGCGTTTCAGATTGGTCGCATGCGCTTGCCGGCTTGAAAGACTTCATCGCCCCTGCGTTCAAACGTTCTGAGCAAAGCGCCTCCGCTGGGGTGTTCATTGACGGCCTTTTGTCCGGAGCGGAACACAAGACGGGCTGGATGCTGGCGGAAGAAGCCGGGTTGGCGCGGCCCTGTCATCCAGTCTTTGCTGGGCAGGTCATTCTGGTCAGCGGATACACTCTGCGAGCGTGTTCGGAGCCATGCTATTGAGGCGCTTGGCGACGCGGACGGAGTGCTGGTCGTGGATGAGACCGGGTTTCTCGAAAAGGGCACACACTCCGTCGGCGTCGCGCGTCAGTATTCCGGTATTGCGGGGCGGATCGAGAACTGCCAGATCGGTGTGTTCGCGAGCCATGCCAGCCGCTGGGGCCATGCGCTGATCGATCGGCGGCGTTATCTTCCCAAGGCCTGGGCAAATGCCCCCGACCGGCGTGCTGAGGCGCATGTGCCCGAAGATGTGGCCTTTGCCACCAAGCCCGCCATGGCCTGCGAAATGATAGCAAACCTGCTGGACGAGGGAACACCCTGTGCCTTTGTGCTGGCCGATGCGGTATATGGGTCCGTCTCCCGGTTCCGCCGGATGCTGGAGGCGCGTTCAGCCTTATGTTCTGGCCGTGCGCTCAACCCACAGCTTGCGGTTTATTGACGAGTGGCACCTTGTTCAAACCGACCCCGCCACAATGGTTGCAGAACTGCCGCCCAAGGATTGGCAGGCGCTCAGCGCGGGTGAAGGCGCCAAGGGACACCGGCTCCATGACTGGGCCAGGGTGCCGCTCAACTATACGGCTGGAGAAGGTTTTTCCCGATGGTTGCTTGCCCGCCGCAGTCTGCGTGACCCTGGGGCTGTCTCGTATTACTTCGCATATGCCCGAACGGATGCGACACTTCCGGAACTGGCCGCTGCCGCCGGGCTGCGCTGGACCATCGAGGAATGCTTCCTTCGCGCGAAGGATGATCCCGGCCTTGATCATTGCGAGGTGCGCTCCTGGCACGGATGGCATCGGCACATGAGTTTGGTGATGGCCGCCGCCGCGGTCCTCGCGCGCCTTAGCGCTGATCAGCGCCGCACGGCCTTCAGCAAACCGACCAGAACGAGTCTGCGGAGCCAAACGGCGGCAGCACAGTCAAACGCCTCCGAAGCACGTTGACCACAACGGAACTCCGTCACCTGATCGCACGGCTCTTGCTGCGGCCAATAGTGACTGCCGCATTCATCCGGGACTGGTCGCGATGGCGATGCGAACTCCAAGCCACCGCCGCCGTCGCACATCGAAAAATTCCGCTATATGTGCAACTGCAGTATTAGAGCGTGTCGCTGCTGACGGGATTCAGGACTCCCAAGCGTCGTGATCTAAGATTCCCTGTATTTGAGGCAGATATGGGGGCATCAGATAGGCAAGCCACATCCTATGGCACTTCGGGATCGGGTCGTCGTTTTTATCGACGAGGGTAACTCGCACCGGGAGGCGGCGCGGCACGTTCGGGTCTCGCCGCGGTTTGTGAACGACATGACCAAGCTGCGGCGCGACACCGGCCAACTCGCGGCGAAGAGACAGGGCGATCTGACGCTTGATGCGCTGGTGTGCGAGATCAGCGCCACGCACGGCATTGAAGTGCACTGCTCGGCGGTCGGACGCCTGCTGCACCGTCTCGGGCTGACGCACAAGAAAGACCTGCAGGCGCCTGAACAGGCTCGTCCGGACGTGGCTGCGAGGCGGCGCTTCTGGCAGCGGCAGCGTCAGCCTGCCATGGCAGGCCACCTTGAACGGCTCGTTTTCCTGAACGAAACTTGGCTCAAGACGAACATGATCAAGACCACAGGCTTGGCTCCGAAAGGCGAACGCCTGGTCGATCATTCGCCTTTTGGCCATTGGAACACGCAGACATTTATTGCCGCACTGCGCCACGACCGGCTGGACACACCATGGGTCATTCCGGGCGCGATCAACGCCGAACTGTTCGCCATCCACGTCGAAACCCAGCTCGCACCGACCCTCTCGCCAAGGAATGTCGTGATACTCGATAATCACTCAAGCCACAAAACGCCCCGCGCCGCAGAAGCGCTTCGGAAGGTCGGCGCGTCGTTCCTGTTCCTGCCTCCCTACAGCCCCGATCTCAACCCGATTGAAATGGCGTTCTCGAAGTTCACGACCCTGATCCGAAAAGCCGCCGCGCGCAACTAAGACGACATCTGGCGCGCAGCGGGGCAAGTCTGCGATCCCGTCTCACCGCAAGAATGTCAAAACTACCTCGCCGCCGCAGGATACGGCGGCGAATAGATGCGACGCGCTCTAATCATGCACTAACATTCAAACTGGACCACTCAGGTGGGGCTGATCAGCGGGACACCAACCGGTCGCCGAAGCAATCGGCAGGGCACTTCTACAACAAAGAAGTCGAGCTCACACCCTGACCCGCAGTCAAAGATTTGGTGGGGTTGTTTTTGCTGCAATGCTCTTCTTGACAAGAAACGCCTCGCTACGGAAGTAGTTTCAATGCTTCTTTGCGATCCCGTCGCTTTGTAATGCAGGTTTCCAGCACTTCACCTTCGTGATCAACCGCCCGCCACAGGTAGTGCCGCTGGCCCCTGATCTTCACGGAAACCTCGTGCAGGTGCCACTGCCAGTTCGAGTATCACGCATCCGGCTAACCCGCTTTCTGCGGATCTCAGCGGCGAACTTCGGACCAAATTCATTCCACCAGTACCGCACCGTTTCCTGGCTGATGTCGATGCCGCGTTCGTGCAGAAGATCTTCGACGTTCCGAAGCTAAAGTGGAAAGCGAACGTACAGCGTAACCACCAGGCGAATGATCTCCGGGCTGCTTTGAAAGTACTTGAACGGATCTGTTTTCTTCATGAGCAAAGGCTGGGAAACCACCCTGCCCGCCTCAAACCAAATCCTTCTGACACTGCCATATATCTTTACAGAAACTCAAAAGGCTCAGCCTCTTCGAATTGGGAGGAGACTTCTCCGGCGAGCGGATTGTCTTTTGAAACCTAAAGGGTCATCGTCTTTGCCCCGGGTTGCAGATCGACTTTGTTCAAGTCGACCCAAAACACAGAGGGTGAGACCGCCGAGTCAAAATAATAGGTCTTGGCATCATGATCAGCAACGCTCCGCCACAGGGTCTCGACGCCACTGGCGCTGCCGACGGGGGCGCTTACTCCACGAATTAGAAAAATACCGTGGCCAGCGCCAACGGCCGGTCTTCCTGTTTTTTCATAGTCTTCACTTAATAACTCGCTCTTACCCATCGGTCAGTCGCAGAGGCCGTTCCCGGAAGGAAATTCTCACCACCAGCTTTTTCCCAGTAAGCTTTCAAGGCAAGTTGTTCCGAGTAGATAGGTGAGTTGGTCATGACCGTATGCTCTGGCCCGTGATGGATCACCAGTTCGCCGTCAAGATACTCAAGAATTGCGGAGTCACCTGTCGCATCGGAGATCGCCATGTGTATTAACGCGGCCATGCCATTTTCAACCGGCTTGGACACAATCGTGAACGGCGCATCTTGCATGGCTGCCACCGCCTCTTCAACCGAGGCGTAGTTGTCCAGAAAATACTGCAACCAGGCTCCAATGCTGATCGTCGGTTTTCCGGTTTCAGCCGGATCACCGAAATCGGCTTAGGTCAGATACTGCATGTTTCCGACCAGGCCGTTCTCGTTCATACCATCCGCCGATGCGGTACCATAGAATGCCGTGATGACGGATCCGTATTTCGATGTCCAAGTCAGCTCATTGTCGCTGCCCCCTCCTTTCCGTTCTATGCCTTGCGGAAAAACCCAGAGATCGCTGGTAAGTTCGGCGACGCTCCAGTCCATGCTGCGTGCAGTAATGTACGTCCCGGTTCCAGTTTCATACAAAAGCCGAGTGCAAGCGTTCGCCGGCTGCAGAGTTGTAGAAAAAAGAAGGCCGGCAACCAAGGCAAGACACAGGCCATCTTTTGTCTTCTTCATCATATCCTCGATGATTTGTGATCACTTTTTCAAAGTGAGATTGGTGAGTATGGTGCCGCTCATCACACCCTAGCCCAACGTCTGTTTTTTTCGGGGCTGGTCACAGGGTGGCCATGATATGCTCCCCCCGCATGGCACGCGCCGCGGCCCGAGGGGCCGCGGCATTCATGGTGATGATGGTGCCGCCGGAAAAAAATGACATCTGCGGTTTCTTGCGCCCACGCCGGGCGCGTGAAGACGGCAGGAGCGAAAAGGCCTGCACCAAATGCGGCGGTACCGGTCAGAAAGCCGCGCCGATCAAGTGCAAGTCTGGATATCATCTTGGTTTCCTTTGGCGGGACATCATTGTGCATCAACTCAGTTCAGGGTGTTCTTGTAGATCACGCCGTCCTTCATGATAATGACGAAGTTCTTTTCCGGGTCGGCGATCAGGTCGATGTTCTCGAGCGGATTGCCGTCGACCAGAAGCAGGTCGGCATAGGCACCCTCCCGAACCACACCGTTGTCACCGGGATAGGGATCGCGCGGCCCGGAACGCTTGAAGATCTCGTAATTCTGGCTGGTCGCAATCTTCAGCACTTCCCAGGGCTCGAAATAGCGGGTGAGCTTTGCCAACTGCGCCCCCTGACGCGCGGCGAGCGCGGGTGAACCCTGACTATCAGTGCCGAACCCGAAGAGCAGGTCGTATTTCTGCGCTAACGCGAAGGCTGTATCGGTTCCAGAGATCAGCAATTGGTACTTTTGTTCCGCAAACGAGCCGGCAGGGAGCGGGATCGCATCCTCGTCGTTATAGAAGGGCTGCATGCAGACCGAAGTATTCGTCTCCTTCATCAGTTGGGCGGTTTCCTCGTCAATCATCTGGCCATGCTCGACATTCCGGACACCGCCGCGGATCGCGTTCTGGATCGCCTTCGCGGTGTAGGAGTGAACCGTCACGTAGGTACCCCAGTTCTGCGCCACTTCGACCGCCGCCGCGATTTCCTCGACGGTGTATTGCGAGACGTCCAGCGGATCCGAGGGCGAGGCGACCCCGCCGCCCCCCATCAGCTTGATGAAGGCCGCTCCCCGCATCAGGTTCTCGCGCACGCGCTGCAGGACTTGCGGCTTGCCGTCTGCGATGGCGACCGACCCCATCCTTTCCTGCGGGGTAAGATCCCTTGAATAGCTCTGAGGGATATCAATCGTTTGACGGAAATCGCCATGGCCCGACGTTTGGGAGATCATCGACCCCGCAGCGTAAATCCGGGGACCAACGTACATACCCTCGTCGATCACCGACTTCAGATCGAAGACATTGCCGCCCGTGTCCCTGATCGTGGTGAAGCCCCGCATAAGCGTCTTTTCCGCCCCATCGGCCGCCACAAGGTTCAGCTTGCCCTCACCCAGCGCGAAGGCGTTGCCACTATAATTGGCCGCCATGCTGTGCCAATGGCAGTCTGTCAGGCCCGGCATCAGCGTACGCCCGCCGCCGTCGATGACCGTGCCGCCCGCGATGGCCAACGGTTCGGTCGACACAGCGGTGATCAGGTTGTCCGTCACCACGACATTGGCGTTTTCGATCAGGGCTTCGTTCACCCCGTCAAAGACGTTGACGTTGGTGAACAGGATCGGCCCGGACGCGTCCTGAGCCGCCGCTGGCAGGGCGACACTCACAGCGACGGCAAGCGCCGCGGTCAAGGTCTTTGGGTTCAGTTTCCGCATGAGGTTGCTCCTGTTGGGGATGCAGAGGGTACTTCAATCGTCGCCGTTCAGGATCGCCCCTCCACGGGACTCGTCCGTCTTGCGTGTCATCGATTGGTCCATGAGTTTCTGTTGGTGGGGGGCACCGGCAGAGCCTGCGCCCCCGAGAGGTTTATCCGCTTATTGCTTCGCCACCGGAGCCAGGTAGAAGTGGTCGAACAGCATGCGGGAGATCTCGGCAATCGCCCGATCCCTGTCCGACACGGATGTCTCGCTGCTGTTGGTGTACACGGCGATGGCAAACCGGCGACCGTCGGGGAGCGTGACATAACCGACGTCATTGGCAATTCCGCCTACGGTTCCGGTTTTATGCGCAACGGGCGTGCCCATCGGCAACAGCCCCTTGATACGGCCATCGCCGGTGCGCGTGCGCGACATGACTCCCAGCAGGAACTCGCTGCTTTCCGGGCTCATCGCCGTGCCACCGTCGATGGCAAGCAGCAGTTGCAGCATCGCAAGGGGCGTTGTGTGATCGCGGGGATCCGCCTCGAAGTCCGGATTGCGATCAGCCTGCTCCGTCCACAGTGCCGGATTGTTGCTGACGGCCTCAGCGACAGTTTCCGGCGTGGCCGGCCCCGGCAAGCCGTAGAAATCCCGGAGAATCTCAGCGGTTAGCCGGTCAACCCTGAAATCGGTGATCCCGAGCCTGCGCAGGTTCTCGGTCACCGCCTCTGGCCCGCCTGCCAGCCCCATGGAAACGTCGGTCGCGGTGTTGTCGCTTTCGGTGATCATCACCTCGATCAGGTTCGCCACCGAGAGCTGGATCCCGCCATGGGGAAATGTTTCGGCCAGCGCGACGACGCCGGTGACGAACATCTCGTTCGGCACTTCGACGAGTTGATCGAGGCTGAGTTCCCCCCGGTCCACGCGATCCAGCACGGCCGTGGCGATCGCCACCTTGTAGGTGCTGGCCATGGCGAAGGTCTCATCACCATTGAACGCGATGACCTCGTCGCCGCCGATTTCCTGCGCGGCAAAGCCGATGCGCCCGGCAAGCCCCGACACGAGCTGTTCGATCGCGGCACCAACGGACTGTCCTTGCGTTGTCTGGCCGTATGCCGGGCCGAAGGTCGCCGCCGCGGAAACCGCGAGGGCTACGATAACATGACGATATTTCATTTTTGGTTTCTCCTTGTTTAAGTCGAGTTTCGGGAATGCCACGATCAGTTGCCGCCATTTGCCGGAAAGGCAGGCGTGCTATCGGGCATCCAATCCTGATTTCGTCATTGACGGGTTTCCTTGAAAAACATCCCCATCATCGTCAGGCTCGCGCCTGAACAAAGCATCTGGATTCCGAGCAGGGTCCCGAGCAGAACCAGCGTTGCACCGGGCGATGACAAGACAATTATTGCCAGCACGACAGACACTGACCCCGCCAGCAAAATCGGCCAAAACAACCGTGTGCCTTTGACGCGGAAGGCGAAAAGGATCTGGACGATGCCGCTTGCCATCAGGAGGATCAGCACGAAAGTGGAAAGCGAAATCATGCCGGCAAGCGGGTTTGCCATGAATGACCAGCCCAGAAATGCTGTCAGAGCGCCAAGGCACCAGGTCAGTATCCTGTTGCCCATGCCTTCGGTCCAGAACCCAAGGCCAATTTGCAGAGCGCCGCCAAGCAAGAGAAACATGCCCGTGACCGTAACAATAGCTAAGGATGCGATCACGGCATTGAACAGCACGACGACACCGAGAGCCATTGTCAGCACCCCTAGCCATAAATATTTTGTCGAAATTTTCATCGCCATAGCTGGCTCTTCCTTCTTTGAGTATTTATCGGGGAGGCGGAGATCAAAAACCGCATGATCCCGCCTCCTTGTTTGGTCGCGTCAGGCTCAGTTTTCGACTTTCTGGGGAAAGGCACCCGTGAAGTCAGATGGCAAAGGCATACCGGTCGAGAATTCGGCATTCCACGCCTCTTCCGAGATCGGCTCGAAGCGCGGCTTGTCTTCGGGGTCAAACCGGATCGGCTGACCAGCGAAGACAGGAAGCAGCACATCGTCACGCACAGTGACCTGACCGTTGACGATCACGGCTTTCATGCCCGTCGAAGGGATACTGCCCTTTTCATAGGTTGAATTGTCCGTGAAGAGCTCGGGGTCAAAGACCACGATATCGGCAACCATGCCCGTCTGGATGCGGCCGCGTTCCTGCATGGATTTCAAGCCGGTATCGCCCAGATGCTTGGCAGCGTTGTAGCTTAGGATCGACATCAGCTGCATCATCGGGATGTTGTTTTCCCGACCGAGCCGGATCGTCGCCGCTCTGGCACCAGCCGTGCGCGGATGGGTGCCGCCCAACTCTTCCAGAGGGTAATCCCACGGGGCGTCGTAGGGCGTGGCGGCAGTTGCATCGCTGGCCATGGTCGCGCCCTTCAGCGTCAGCCACTTCGCCTGGTTTTCTTCGGGCTGCTTGAAGATGACGATCATTGTGGTGGGTTCGGATGCGATCGTCTCCTTGTAGGTTTCCAAGGTATAGAACTCACCCGTGACCGGATCCAGCATGGTATCTTCATAGCGTTTGCCAAATTCGTCGATCCAGACCTCAGGCTCCAGGAACTCGGCATTGATCGGGGTGGAACCGGCAGCGTAGGGATAGATTTCACCCCAGATATTGTGGCCCTGTTCCTGAAGCCTGGTAATCATCTCATGTGCAAGCTGCCAGCCGTCGTTGTTGTAGTGCAGCACGATCGCCGGGGCACCAAGCGCCACGGCGTTGGCGACGAGTTCCTGCGCGCCGTTATTCTCCGTCGTGGCGGTGCCGAGCGTATAGCGGGTATGGGCGCCGGTCGGGCGACCATAGCGCGCCGCGACTTTCTGCACCTCGTACATCTCGCGTGAAGAGACGCCCTCTCTCATGTAGCCCACGGTGCTGCCGATGCCGGGGGCGCCAGCCTGCAGGCCCTTGTCAAGCTCTTCGAGAATTGCGTTGCCCTGTTCGAGGGTCGGAGGCGTTTGGCTCCAGCCCGTGTTTTTCCGGGTTTCCAAAGCGGAAAGGGGGCCGTCTTTCATGAAATCGCCGTCTGACCCGTCGATCACCATCGCGCGGGCAGATTCGTGGCTGACCGCGCAGCCATAGTTGGCCCCGGTCACGCCGGCACGCGCTTCGTACCATTCCGCCATATAGGATCCCGCACAGCCCATCTCGAAATCAATGGCTGCTGGTCAACCCGTCGCGCAACCCGAGGGAATAGCCGACCGGCATTTGAAAGTGGAAATGCGTGTCGATGAAACCCGGCGCCACGATTTGGCCGGTGGCATCCACCGTCTCGGTCCCCGTGAGTGCATCCTGGCTGATCGCGACAATGCGACCGTCCTTGATGCCGACATTGGCGACATCGTCAAACAGGGTTTCGGGATCGATGACCCTGCCGTTGTTGATCACCAGATCATAGTCTTGCGCCAAGGTCGGCACGGCCCACATGACACTCATCAAGAGGGTCCCGGCCAGTATATGTCTTTGCTTCTTCATTGCTAAATCCTTTCAGCGTTTGGTTTCTATTTTCAAGCTACGAGGTAAAGGCCCGACCATTCCGGCTTCAACCGTCCGATAAATCGACAGTTTCGGCATCCAGGGTCCAGCCGCTCAGCATGCGCGAGTCCCCGTCGAGGACGAATATGGTCTCATCGCTCGGCTCGACGCGCAGCAGCCCCGTCACCCGAACCGGCAAATAAAGCGACTCGACCTGCTGATCTGCCCGCAGCCTCACCCGCACAAGCTGGTTCGGCGGCGGTGGTGGGAGATGGCTGCACATCCCCACCTGCGGAACCAGATAGCCGAACCCGCTGCCATCCGCAGCCGGTGGCGCGGGAATGATGTAGCCGGAGATCGAGACCTCAACCCCATCGAAAATCGGATTTTGAGCCATGCGGGCATTCTGCCGCTTCTTGGCGACGTCCCAGCGTTGCTCCAGCAACACATCGACATCGTGACCATTCGCCTCGAGCTTGTCCTGCGCAGCAGCGCGGCGGGCCTCCAGACGCGCACGTGTCTCCTCATCAAGATCAGTGCCAGCGAGCTTCTCGTCCGACTGAACCAACAGCTTCAATTCGTTCAGCATCTCGACCCCCATGGCGACATAGGGGTCTTCAAAGGCAACGGCGAAAGGATCCGCCAAGTCGGAAAACTCGACGGCTTCCGGTTCCGCCGTTGCTTGAGTGGCGGCCAAAAGGGCCGCCACAAAGACAGAAGTCAAAAACCGCATGTTCCCGCCTCCTTGCTCAGGTTTCTCACCATCAGTTTTCGACTTTCTGAGGAAAGGCACCCGTGAAGTCAGATGGCAAAGGCATACCGGTCGAGAATTCGGCATTCCACGCCTCTTCCGAGATCGGCTCGAAGCGCGGCTTGTCTTCGGGGTCAAACCGGATCGGCTGACCAGCGAAGACAGGAAGCAGCACATCGTCACGCACAGTGACCTGACCGTTGACGATCACGGCTTTCATGCCCGTCGAAGGGATATTGCCCTTTTCATAGGTTGAATTGTCCGTGAAAAGTTCAGGATCAAAGACCACGATATCGGCAACCATGCCCGTCTGGATGCGGCCGCGTTCCTGCATGGATTTCAGGCCGATAGAGCCCAGATGCTTGGCGGCGTTGTAGCTGAGGATCGACATCAGCTGCATCATCGGGATGTTGTTTTCCCGACCGAGCCGGATCGTGGCGCCTCGTGCACCAGCCGTGCGCGGATGCGTGCCACCCAACTCTTCCAGAGGGTAATCCCACGGGGCGTCGTAGGGCATGGCACCAACCGCATCGCTGGCCATGGTCACGCCTTTCAGCGTCAGCCACTTCGCCTCGTTTTCTTTGGGCTGCTTGAAGATGACGATTGGCCTGGCCGGCTCGGATGCGACGGTTTCCTTGTAGGTCTCCAGAGTATAGTACTCACCCGTGACCGGATCCAGCATGGTATCTTCATAGCGTCTGCCAAATTCGTCGATCCAGACCTCAGGCTCCAGGAACTCGGCATTGATCGTGGTGGAACCCGCAGCGTAGGGATAGATTTCACCCCAGATTTTGTGGCCCTGTTCCTGAAGCCCGATAACCAATTCGTGTGCAAGGCGCCAGCCGTCGTTGTTGAAGTGCAGCACGATCGCCGGGGCGCCAAGTGCCATGGCGTTGGCGATGAGTTCCTGCGCACCGTTATTCTCGGCCGTGTCGGTGCCGAGCGTATAGCGGGTATGTGCACCGGTCGGGCGGCCATAGCGTGCCGCGACTTTCTGCACCTCGAACATCTCGCGTGAAGAGACGCCTTCTCTCATGTAGCCCACGGTGCTGCCGATGCCGGGGGCGCCAGCCTGCAGGCCCTTGTCAAGCTCTTCGAGAATCTTGTTGCCCTGGTCCAGGGTCGGGCGCGTCACGCTCCAGCCCGTATTCTTCCGGGTTTCATAAGCGGCCAAGGGGCCGTCTCTCATGTAATCGCCGTCTGCCCCGTCGATGATCATCGCGCGGGCAGCTTCGTGGCTGACCGCGCAGCCATAGTTGGCCCCGGTCACGCCGGCACGATCTTCGTACCATTGCGCCATATAGGATCCCGCACAGCCCATCTCGAAATCCATGCTGCTGGTCAACCCGTCGCGCAACCCGAGGGAATAGCCGACCGGCATTTGAAAGTGGAAATGCGTGTCGATGAAACCCGGCGCCACGATGTGGCCGGTGGCATCCACCGTCTCGGTTCCCGTGAGTGCATCCTGGCTGATCGCGACAATGCGACCGTCCTTGATGCCGACATTGGCGACATCGTCAAACAGGGTTTCGGGATCGATGACCCTGCCGTTGTTGATCACCAGATCATAGTCTTGCGCGAAGGCCGCTGAAACGGTCAGCAGCCCGGCAATAAGTGTTGTTGTTGTCAAAAGCGACTTTTTAGTCATTGTGGAGTTCTCCTCTCTCACATTTTTTCTTTGTATTTCAGATATTTTCAGGTCACGACAGCATGATCAAGCCCGGCGACACGACGTGACCGGTGGCGTCGATCACCACGTCACCCTCCAGCGGGAATTCGCTGATACTCACGATCTTGTCGCCCTCGATGGCGACGTTGCGAATGGCGTCCAGCCCGGTCTCAGGGTCGATCACTCGACCACCCGTGATGACGATATCATTGGCCATGAGCGCGGTAGAGGTGCTCAGAATGGCAAGTGTTATGAGTACGAAGCGAATAAAAGATACCCCCGTCAGGTGTCAGGCATGATTTACAGTTTCTTAGGATGGTACCTTACTGGAAACCATCCGGGTTCAGAATCGAGGGTCAAATCCTACGCGGGTCACGGTCCATACAAGTTCGGCCCGAGCGCGAGGAAGTCACGTTTCTGGTTTTTTCATCTTGTAGTTTGGCGCAGGCACGAACTCTGATGCGCTGGTTTTCAAAAGCCATCAACGCGATCGTTGTACAAGTTGATGCGGGCTTGAAAGCCCGGACCCCAATCATCCGCCGCGCCACATGCATCGAACTCAGGATCAAAAGAGATCAGGCGCTAGAAATTGAGGACTTTGAACCCGACCTCGATCGAGTAATCCAGCGGACGATCAGCACCGGCATAGATACCGGGTTTGATGAAAATCTGGCTGTCCCCTCCGGCCAGTTTACCCGTCAGCATCCCGAGGGTAACCTGAAGGCTCGCGAACGCCTTATCAGTCTCCCAATCATAGTTCACATTAGGATCGAAGGTCATGTAAAATTTCGGGTTCGCCAGTTTCGGTACATAGTAGAAATCAAAGGTGGTCAGGTTGACGTCCTGACCGTTTGAGCCTCCACCATCCAGCCCGAATCTCTGAACCCAGGCCGGTGCAAAAATATTGCCTCCGGGGAGGAATTTTGCGTAAAAAGCGCTAAACTCCAAAACTTCCTGACCGTTCCCCAAGTCCGGACGGTCAGCGGTATCCAGAAACAACTCCGCAGTGTACGCGATCCCTCTGCTCGCATTGACATCAACCACATGCACGAACTTGAGGCTGGCATCCCCAAGACCAAAATCACTATCCAGCGCGCTGTCCGCGTAGGGTACCGTTAGCTTAAGTTGAAACTGCTTTCGGGAACCGAAGGGTAACTCGACAAATGCCTCCCAAAGGCCCGAGGACCGGCTCGAACTGGCAAAATCATTATACGTGTACTGAACGCCCGCTCCGGTCGACAGCAATACTGGGTTGGTCCCGTTGTTCACCTCTGCGCCGTCGGCTCGTTTCTGAGCAAGCGTACCGAGGTTCTCCTGCGCCCAAGCCGGCGCGGTCAAAAGTGCAGTCGCCGCAACAGCAGCAATCGAATATCGCATCGGTTGGATTACCTTCTTACGGCGCTAGTGAAACATTCATTCGCTTTCCTTCCTAAAGAATTCGACTACATAACGGACGACATATTCGAGGGTCAAATACTACGCATTCGTGAATTTTAGACTATTCGAGCGTCGGGTCGTGGAGGAGGGGAGTGTCCATTGCAAGATAAACTAGCGAAGTTTCTGTCACGCTTTCCGGCCAAGACGGACCTGACGCATCAACGGTTCTGGAGCGGCTTGCCCGTATCTTATGCAGATTCGGTGCAAATCGGGGCGGGAGACCCCATTTACAAAATGGTGCAAGTCACTGGACGCGACCTGCTAGTCTTTCGCAGCAAGGTCACGCCAAAGATGGTAAGCACCGTGGTGCCTCACCCGGATTGGATGGTTTTGATGGCACCGGTCAGTTGGCGCGGCGCCTATGTTTTCAATGGTCAAGTGGCAAGACCGTTCGACGTTTTTGTATCTGGCGGTCCTGATGGATATTCCACCACCAACGACAGGCGCCACAACCTGGCGCTGGGTCTGCGAAAATCGAGACTGCGGGATGCATGCGCCCGCTTGAGTGGCCTCGATGTGGAGGACATCGCCCTGGACGATCAACGGATAGGCCTCGGTTCAGACCTGGGAACAAGGTTTTACCGCCGGATTCTGGAGACGATAACGGTGTCACTGGACGAGCCTCTGGGACCCGGTAAGTTCGCACTCGATGCTGTCGTCGAGAATGACCTTTTTGCTGAGGTCGCCAACCTCATCATGGCAAAGACAATCGAAGAGAATGCCTTTTCAAAGCCCAGTCTTGACCCGTTGCGCGTTGTCAGGAGCGCAGAAAGCCTGTTTGAAGAGCACTTGTCCAATCCACCAAGCATAGCTGACCTCTGCAAGGCAGCCAGCGTCGGTGCAACGACATTGCACGCGTGTTTCAATGAAGTTTACGGCGTGCCGCCAATTGCGTACCTGCAAGCAAAAAGAGTTACCCAAGCCCGTTGTGCAATCCTTTCAGCGGGAAGTACTCCAGCTTCCATCAAAGACGTTGCACTGTCGCTTGGCTTCACTCACAGCGGGCGCTTTGCGAAACAATATCGCAGCCTTTTCGGGGAATTCCCGTCAGAAACGCTCGACAAGCGATGAACTTGCGGCAGGCTTGGATTTGGCCATTGCCACGGCTTGACACTACTGCGCTTTTTGGACGTGTTTGAGTACCACCTCTGAGCTTTACCTTGCTTTGAGGTTTGACGCTCAAAAGCTGAACCCTAAAAGTCATGGAAGGTTTCCGGATACTATCTTCACCAAGCCTGGAGTGCCCCCACTGAAGTGGTCCACCAATTGGGATAGTTTTATCCCATTTTCAGGAGGACCAAGTGATGGCTGGAAAGCGAGACAAACCCGAAGAGATCGTGCTGAAGCTGCGGCAGGTTGAAGTGCTGCAAGGACAAGGCAGTTCGATCGCAGACGCGGTCAGACAGATCGGCGTGGCGCAGCAGACGTATTATCGGTGGCGCAAGGACTATGGCGGCATGAGCCGAGACCAGCTCAAACGGCTGAAGGAGCTTGGAGACAGAGAATACCCGGCTCAGACGTGCGGTTTCGGATCTGACGCTGGACAAGATGATCCTGACCGAGGCTGCCCGGGATGAGGGGCGTCAAGGAAACCATCCAGTGGATGGGTTCCAGCCCCGAACGCGCAGCCCTTCTGAGCCCTTCCCGCCGTCGTCGATGCATTGATCACGTGCGGCAGACCCTGGGCGTATCAGAGCGTCGGGCCTGCCGCACCATCGGGCAGCACCGTTCCACGCAGCGCAAGGTTCCCATCGGCCTGCCGGACGAAGAACGGCTGACCGATGACATCATCGAGTTGACGCGAGAGTTCGGGCGCCATGCACTGCCCGGCAGGCGATTGCGCAGCAATCTGCCGAGAGGGATACCGCATGATCACCGGAATGCTGAACAACAGCGGCTGGCATGTAAACCACAAGCGCCCCTCTCGGCAGATTTGCTTTGCAAATCGCCTGCCGGGCAATGGTCGAGCGGATCTGGCGGCGGGAGGGGCTGAAAGTGCCACAGAAACAACCCAGGAAGGGTCGGCTCTGGTTGAACCCCTCTCATCGATACTGCGCATCGACTGTCGGGCAGTGGACGGGTCGTGCGTCCGGCTGCGGCCGGAACGCCCGAACCATGTCTGGTCCTATGACTTTGTCCAGGACCGGACGCACGACGGGCGGGTATATCGCACGCTCAACATCATCGACGAGTTCCGAAGGAGGCGCCCCCTCTCGGCGATGCAGGCATCGCCTGCCGGTCAACGGGATGATCCGTGTCAAACGAAAGCTCAATTCCGTCGACGTGGTCGACGCCTTGACCGACCTGTTCATCCTGCGCGGACCGCCGGAATACACAAGATCCGACAATGGCGCAGAATTTATCGCAAAGAAGGTGCGCGTCTGGATCGGCGCGGTGGGAGCCAAGACGGCCTTCATCGCACCAGGTTCACCTTGGGAAAACGGCTACTGCGAGAGCTTCAACGCACGGTTCCGAGACGAACTTTTGAATGGTGAGGCCTTCTACAGCCTGCGTGAGGCCCAAATCCTCATCGAGAAATGGCGTCGCCACTACAATACGGTCAGGCCGCACAGCGCATTGGGATACCGTCCACCAGCGCCCGAAAGCCTCGTACCGATAGACCAGAGGCCGACCATGCATTAACATTCAAACTGGACCACTCAATGGGGGCAGACCACGACTACGGCGGAAGGATTGAACATGTTCATCTCGCATTTTCGGGCACCAGATCCAATAGTATTCTTTTTAGATTGATATGTCAGGTTGGGCTCTCAGCCGCCATGCGGTGCTGCAGCGACAGGAAGTAATCGACCGTTCCGACACCTGCCGTTGGACAAATCCACGGCAACCTATGCCAAGCTGTTTAAAATACTCAGGTCTGCGGGAAAAAAGGCAAGACAGCACGCCATTCTGGTTCAGACAGGGGTCGTTCCAGTTTTTTGCGTCGAGCGCTCGGTTTGAGCCCCATCTGTGAATTCGATTTTCTCGCTGACCGCGCTCGCCGAACTGAAAATGCCGCAAGTGCTAAGTCATCTGCGCTGCCACGCGGCGGGAAACCGGCCATTCATGCAAGACGCAGCAAGACCAATCCGGCGAACTCACGCACTGCGGGACTTTTCCGCCTGGCGCTGATGCAGAAATATTTCCTCTGCCTGGTCATCAAATTTTCGAGATACACCCGCTATTGCGGCACGGTTTCCCCCTAACTCGCCATTCAATTCGTCCTAATTGCACCATTTCAAAACCGGCCATTGGCTGCACGGGCGTCAGGTGTGTCACATGCGGGTTTTGCAATCACTCGCGAAAAGACTTTAGAGGGGCATAGCCCAATTGTCTGCTCTGCGGAGAGGGTGTGTGGAAACTCGATCGATCGCCGGACCCAGTATCGTTTTCGACACTTGCGTCTGTATTGACCTGAGATTGTCATGCTGGTGGGCACAATGGATTCTCAGGTCGCTGGTGGAGGCCTGAGACGGATCTAGCACGGGTCAAATAATATCTAGGTCAATCAGTCAGTCTCATTTCTGCTTCAATCAGCCCAAATGACCAATTTAGGACTACAGGGGCAATACCTCACTTCAAGTCTTTAACAGGCGTTGTTTTCCAGTTCGACCTAGCGGGCTCTTGTCAATTGTAGGTGACATGTGGACCAAACCTTCCTAACCTCGAAATCTACGATTGATGAACTGCTGATCGTGAGAAGTGACCAGCATCGTTATGAGAGCAATCGCCAACAAGGATATTTGACCAGCTCAATGCCTTGAAACCACAAAAAGCACAACGGTGACCAAACACCGGATGACTTTAAATGAACGTAACTGGGAGGAACTTAAATTGCTGAATATGAAGAATTTTATTGGTACTGCAGCAACTATGGTCGCTTTTTTGGCATCACCCGCGCAAGCGCAGGACTTGAAAATCCGGATGTCGGTCGAAAGCACTCCGGGCGCTTCGACTCAGCAGATTCTCGGCGCGTTTCGGGACGCGCTGAAAGAGGAAATGGGGGATTCAGTTGAGATTGAGTATTTTGACAGCGGTACGCTGGGTGACGAAATCGTCCACATGCAGCAGGTCCGCACAGGGCAGCTCGATATCATTCCGATCGGGTCGGATGCCGTTCAGCTCGACGAGAAGTTTGCGGTCTTCGATATCCCATTCCTCTTCTCCAGCCGCGAACAGGTATCGGCAGTTCTCGACGGCCCAATCGGCGAGGCGCTGGACCAGTCCTTTCAGGAAAATGCCGGGCTGAAAATTCTTGGTTTTGGCGAAATCGGATTCCGTAACATCACCAACAACGTACGTCCAATCGTGACGCCCGCAGACTTGGAAGGATTGAAACTCCGCACGCCCGGCAGCCAGACACGTATCCTGTCTTTCGAGATGCTTGGCGCGGCTCCGATCAAGATGAATATCGGCGAAGTTTATCTGGCCCTTCAGCAGGGCGTCATTGACGGTCAGGAAAACCCCTTTGGCAATATCGCGAAATGGTCTTGGGACGAAGTGCAGAAATACATTTCGCTGTCTCGTCACGTCTACACGCCTATTACATTCGTGATGAACAAGGCTCGGTATGATTCACTGACAGATGAACAGCGGATGCATATCAATAACGCTGCACGGACCGCTGTTCTGTCCAGCCGTCAGTATGGTGCCGACAACGATGCAAGCCTTGAGGCGGTGATCAGGGAAAGGTCACCGGATGTCCAGTTCAACGAGATTGATCCTGCTTCCTTTAAGGAGGTTGCCGGCAAGATCGGAGCCGAAATCGGCAAGATCGCGGGACCGGAGTTTACGGCTGAATTCATCGCTGCAGCAAACCAGTAAATCAAAGTCTGAAAATGCTCGGGAAAGCCTG
Source organism: uncultured Alphaproteobacteria bacterium (assembly GCA_963715055.1). Taxonomy (GTDB): domain Bacteria; phylum Pseudomonadota; class Alphaproteobacteria; order Rhodobacterales; family Rhodobacteraceae; genus CAVQRB01. Next base: position 586,533 of record CAVQRB010000002.1, read on the forward strand.
TTGCAAGGTTTTCCCGGGTCACAATCGTCAGATGATTTCCCAACGGGCCGCCGCTGACGAAGGCGCTTTAATATTTTGACGGGAGGCATGATGACGGGTAGTTCGGAAAATTCGTCGAAACCGACGAATATCGACGATATAGTAGAAAAGATCGAAGCCAGCGCGCGGCGCATGGAACTTTCGGACCCGGATGAGGGGCTGCCGTTTTTTGACCGCCTCATCAACAGGATCGTCGAGATCATTGGCGCGAGCGTACTCGTCGGAATTGTGGGCGTGGTCTTTGCCAATGCCACTTCGAGATACCTGTTGAACCACAGCTTCAGCTGGGCGGAGGAAGCCGTGCAAATGGCAATGCCATGGCTTGCGATGACAGGTGTTTTCCTGTCCGTGCGCCGGGGTACGGTGATCCGTATCGATTTCTTCTTCGAAAAGATTCCGGCACGCATTCAACCCGCCGTCGCCTACGGCGGGTATGCACTGAACGTCTTCATCCTCGGATTCATGGCATATGTTTCGCTTCAGTTCGTCATGTTCTTTGGCGGCGATGTCGCGCTTTACGCCAACATTCCCATGGGAGTGTCCACCTCTGCACTGGTCGCCGGCACGGCGGGCGCGGCCATGGCATATCTTGCGGAGTTTTTCCGCGAATGGCGGGCACGACAGCGAGACAAAGCCAAAGCGAGTACGAGAACATGACCCCACTTGCAGGTGCCGGAGTATCCGTGCTGATCCTTTGCGGCTTGCTGATGCTGCGTATCCCGATGCTGGTATCGGTCGCTGCAGCCGTCTTTTTCAATTACTATTTTTCCAATGCTTGGATGATCACCATGCCGCAGACAATGATGTCCGGTCTCGGCAGGTTCGTTCTGATCGCCTTGCCGCTCTTCGTACTTGCGGGAGGGCTGATGAATGCCGGTGGGATTTCAGGCAGACTGTTCGAGTTTGCCAGAGCGATCGTGGGCTCGCTTCGGGGTGGTCTGGCGCATGTGAACGTCATGACCAGTATGTTTTTCGGTGGGATGATTGGTTCCTCCACCGCCGATCTGGCGGGCACCGGGTCGATCGTTATTCCCGAGATGGAGAAAAATGGCTATCCAGCGGATTTTTCCGCAGCCCTGACAGCGTCTTCGTCCGGGATAGGTCCGATGATCCCGCCCAGTTCTCCGATGATCCTTTACTCTGCCGTGACCGGCGTGTCGCTCGGCGCACTTTTCCTTGCAGGCGTAATTCCCGGCCTGCTGCTCGCCCTCAGCCAAATGCTGATCGTGTCGTACTTGGCGCGCAAACGTGGTTGGCTTCCATATGCGGCTTTTTCCATGGAGGAGGTGTTCCGAACGGGAAAGCGCGCGCTGTTGTCCTTTGGTATGCCTCTCATCATCGTGGGCGGCCTTGTCCTTGGCATCTTCACGCCCTCCGAGGCCGGTGCATTTGCAGTTGTCTATGCGTTGGTCCTTGCGATGTTCGTGCACCGCGTGTTGGATTTCAAAGGTCTTTATCGGGTGCTGGTGAACGCAGTGCAGATGAGTGGTGAGCTGCTGGTCATTGTCGGACTTTCTTTCGCGCTCGGGGCAGGACTGTCTAACGCCCGCGTCCCGGAATTCCTTGTCGAACTTATCGATATCATGGTGTTCTACGACAGTGAGTTCCTGCGCATTCTGGCTCTTGTCACCCTTGCAATTCTTGCAGGTATGATCCTCGATCCGTTGATCCCGGTTCTATTGCCGATCATCCTGCCAACCCTGATCGCATATGACATCGACCTCGTCCATTTCGGGGTGCTGATGGTGATAGCGGTGGTGATTGGTCAGGTGACACCGCCGATGGCCATCGCGCTAATCATCGCGGGACGAATAGCGAATGTCGATCAGATCCGTGTGATGAAGGCGAACACGCCTTTTTTTCTCGGTATTATCGCGTTCATGTTGTTTGCGATCGCTGTACCGGCGGTCGCAACATGGCTACCTAACTTCATGCGAAACTAGCGAGGTGGGTACGGCATTGGAAAGGTCTCCAATGGTGGAAAATCATATGAGGAGCGACGCCCGCTATGTGTGCATCCTCTCCGCAGATCATGAAGGACCATGGGCTGGCGATCAGAGTTCTCCCAACGCTGATCGGTATGCAGGCATCGAGCTAGGAGACACCAGAAGTATGGGCAAATTTCTAAACCGCACGGGAGCCTCAGGGGCAGACACACGCGCGTCATCTGTTTTGCGCCACCATTGCAAACTAACGTGCGGGCATTGTGGAGTGTTCTCCGCCAATCGGCTTGGGGAGACATGCCAATGACCGGGTCAGCTGGATACATTATCGTCAGCGGGCGGTGGGATAACAATGTCGCCATAGTGGACGTGGAAAAAGCGCTACTTCCCGACAACGATGGAACATCGGCGGCTGTCATCTCGCGTCCTCGTGTCACGCCAGATCTTGATCTTGACGGCGATGGCGTGTCGGATGCCCGTGCCAGCGGCCAGCCCGTCACAGTGGCCGTCGACGCGGCCGGACGCCACGCATATGTCGTCTGCCATTCAGGGGACGCCACCCCGGAGGCGGCAGCAGCCTATCAGCACGGGCACCCGGGCTTGGTAACGGTTCTGGATGTTGACGCGGCGATAGACCCCGCAAACAACGACGGCCTCGGGGCTGTCGTCGAATTCGTATCCACAGGTCGCACCGGGCCGGTGGGCTGTGCTCTCACGCCGGACGGCAGTGCGTTGCTGGTCAATTGCGGAGAAGCGGAAGGAAGCGAAGACGGTGGCGACGAGGTGACGGTCATCGATGTGCGCTCCCGCCAGGTATCGGCACGCGCGCAGTTAAGCGTTGATCCGGCCCACCCCGCCAGCAGCCCGAGTGAACATGACAGCCCGCACGCAAGCTTCGGCCATTATCCAAATCCAACCGGTATCGTGGTTTCACCGGTGTCCGGAGGGGTCGTATTCGTCGGCAACGGCGGATTCAGCGATGTGTCTGTTCTGGATCTCAAGGCTGTCCTGTCCGGAGCATCGGATGCAGAGATCAACCGCGTCGCGGTGGAAACCGGACCCTTCGGCATGGCCCTCAGCCCTGACGGAACCCTGGTCGCTGTTGCGTCGCGCGAGAGCATGTCTCGCGCCTATGAAGGCGGCACTGTCTCGATCATTGATGTGGCGCGCGCAGCAGCCGGCCGCAGCGATGCCGAAGTCGCGCGGGTTCCTGTCGGTGGAACCGATGACACCGCGAATAGCCGTCCCTTTGGTGTTGCATTTTCGCAGGATGGAAAACTGCTGGTTGCTTCATGCTTTCGCACCAATGCCATCTCGATCCTTGAAGTCGACGCAGCCTTGGCAGGTCGGTCGGCCGAGCGGCATCGGCTTTACCCGACGGCTCCGGGCGGCGGTTCCTCCCGGCCCAGAGGTATTGCGGTTTGCGGCCGTTATGCCTGCGTAATTGGCGGAGCCAAGGGAGGGTCGGGTAGCAGCATTCTCTGGTTGATTGATATCGAGGCTGGCAAGGTATCCGGAACGGTCTGCGAGGTGGGGAATGAGTCCTATTTTCTTGCCGTGGTCCCGCCCGCGCATACATGATTTCAGGCCATAAATGGTTAGGTCATGAAACTCCCTGCAGCCGCAACCAGAGTCCGTTTTACTGGCCGCCTCGCACCGTGGTGTTCAGATCGGTCAGAGCGAACGGCTTGCTGCATTAGCGAGGGACGCAATTTCAATCCCGCTGCTCCAGGCTCGGAACAGACCGTCGCCGAATTTTGGTGAGTGTCAGCTGTGTCGCGTTGAGCAGCCGTCCACGACCGGAAATTCGAAGTTTTGGTTTTGAATTACTGCTTTCAAGAGTACCGGACGTTCGTGGAAAATTGGCGAGGGTCCGACTTGCGGACAGAGCGGCGTGATGCTGGCGCAGCGAAAATCAACTTGATTGCTTGACCGCATCACGGCATTGCCCGCGGCGGCGCAGCACGATTTCCCGAAACCGGACATTCAAATCGTGCAAATGGGCCGAAACCTATTCCTGATGGGGTGGATGGCTCCTGCTCCAACCGGCGTCGCAATGCGCCATACTGCAGATGTCCATATCTGCTTGTGAGAGGAGCCACCCCATGCAAGTTACCACAATCGGTTTGGATCTGGCCAAGAACGTTTTTCAGGTTCATGGCATTGCCAAAGATGACACCCTTGTCTTCAATCGTCCGCTGCGTCGCGCGCAAGTCCTGGGTTCTTTGCACAGCTGGGGCCTTGCCTCATCGGCATGGAATCTTGCAGCACGGCCCATCATTGGGCGCGCGAACTTAGCGCCTTGGGCCATGACGTGCGGCTGATCCCGCCAATGTATGTGAAGCCTTATGTCAAACGCGGTAAATCCGATGCAATTGACGCGGCGGCGATTTGCGAAGCCGTGACCCGTCCGACCATGTATTGCCAGACAGGCGATGCTTGCATCGCCGAGAGGGCGCTTTGTCGCGATCAAGACCGTTGAGCAGCAATCTCTGCTATCCTTGCATCGGGCGCGTGATCTGCTGGTTCGGCAAAGAACACAGCTCATTAACGGCCTGCGTGGCCTGGTCGCTGAGTTTGGCATTTACATTGCACGTGGCTTAGCCCGCGTGATTGGTTTTGCTGAAGATATTACGCTCGGGGAAGTTCTCGACCTACCTGACATTGCCAATGAGGTGATCCGCAATCTGTCCGAGCAACTCATGGCTCTGCATAAGCGTATCCGCTGGTACGAGGAACGGTTGAAGCAGGTCGCTAAAGAAGACGAACGTGTGCGTCTGCTGCGCACAATCCCAGGCGTCGGTGCCGCCACAACCAGGACACACCGCCGAATGGCGCGGGCATAATAGCCCGCATTGCTGATCGGCACCTGGTCTGCGGAACCCATCAGGGCCAGCGGTCAAGACCGCGCAAACAGGCCGGACACATGACTGCTTCTGGCAAATGCACAAATCTGATCAAATATGTCTTGCTATGCAGGTGCCATCCACACATGCCGTTCGCTGCGTAGCCTTTCTATGTCTCACATGCGGGACGTAACGGACTTCCTTAAAAAGCAGAGGCGCAATAGGGTCATCAGCAAAATTTTGTCCAAGCGCCATAGAAAAATCGGAGAAATGTACATGGATTTTACCCTCTGGAAAATGAGCCTTCGACCCGGCTGCGGCTCATTTTCCAGAGGGTAAGGACATCCGCTCTTTGATTCACGCTAAAGCGGGACCGACTGGAAGTCGGTGGGTTTGCTCCAGAGAGTGGATACCAAAACTCCCTGTTTCCACGCAAAATCAGACAGCTACGAGTTGTTCAGGGCGGACGAATGAACCGGAATACGCGCCGTTCGGCAAGGCCCGGCAGGAAGGCAGTGTCAGCCGCTTCCATGTCATCGACGACACCGATTTGGCCGGAACCATTCCCTATTTGCCAGCCGGTGGCTGACATAGAACGCGGTAATGCCTCGCTGATGCGCAGTTTACAAACTGCCAGCTTGTCGTAAAATTCGTAAGGCGTGCCACGCGGGAGGAGCACGGTATAAACCGTGCGCGCGACAGGCTGTCGGATGCGACACCGGATGGGAGGATCAGGATGTGCCAGATTTTTGCCGGGCAGGACCCGGACCGCTATCAACTTGAAACACGCCGAATGCGGCTGAACGGGCAAAGTACCAGCTTTCGGTTGGAAAAATCATTTTGGGCAATTGTTGACGAACTCGCACTGAACGAAAAGCTAACAACGCCCGGCTTCGTCTCAAAACTGCATTCGGAAGCGCTTGAAATACATGGTGAAATCACGAACTTCACCTCACTTCTGCGTTGTACTTGCCTACTCCACTGCGAAATGTCTCAAGGTGCGGCAAGCGATCAGTTCGCCGCCGAGTAGCTCAAAGTTCCCGGTGTAGTATCCCTTTACTACCCCGCACCATCGCCAGCTTGTTAACCTCTCCGAACCATCAGTAGTGTTCGGAGGATTTAATGGCCAAAGCCATACACAGTATGATCCGCGTTCTAGACGAGGCGCGGTCGATAGATTTCTATGATCGCGCATTCGGTCTGAAAGTGGCGCAACGCCTCGACTTCGAAAAGTTCACGCTCGTATATCTCGGAAACGACGAAGCGCCGTTCGAGCTGGAGCTAACGATCAACAAGGGTCGTACAGACCCATACGATCTAGGCGACGGCTACGGCCACATCGCCGTTGTGGTTGAAGATCTGGAATCCGAACATGCTCGTTTCGAGGCCGAAGGTTTGAACCCTCGCAAGGTGGTGGAATTTGCGCCGGACGGCGAAGTGATTGCCAAGTTTTTCTTCGTTCAGGACCCCGACGGGTACGAGATCGAAGTTCTGCAACGCGGCGGCCACTATCAGTAAGCCGCGCAACCACAAAAGGGAGGAAGAACAAATGAAAGACACCAACCAAAAAGAGGGCCTAACGCGGCGCGAACTGCTGGCGCGGTCGATGGCCGCCGGCGCCGGTTTCGTCGTCGGATCTGGATATGTCGCCAGCAAAGATGCGGCGTGGGCAATGGAAACCGCGGCGCTAAAGCCCGAAACGATGGCGACACTGATCCAAATGGCGCGCGACATCTACCCACACGACCATGTCGGCGATGAGTACTATGCCATCGCGGTGAAGGGCTACGACACGACCGACGCCGCGCCGGATATCGAAGCCGGTATCGCCGGCCTGAATGCCGCTGCGCAGGGCAAAGGCCATGTCGACTATCTGTCCATCGGGTGGGAGCGCGACCGGGTAGAGATCTTGCGCGCCATGGAAGATAGCGCCTTCTTTCAGCGTATTCGCGGCGGGCTGGTGACGGGGCTCTACAACCAGAAAGCCGTCTGGCCGCTCTTCGGATACGAAGGTGAATCCTACAGCCAAGGCGGCTATATCGACCGCGGCTTCAACGACATCAACTGGCTTTGAGCCATAGGCAGTAAGGAGATCAGACTATGGCTGCACCTTTTGACATGAATGACGACAGCGTTGTCGTCGTGATCGGCACAGGCGCCGGCGGCGGCGTGCTTTCGAACGAACTGGCGCAACGCGGCGTGTCCGTGGTGGCCCTCGAAGCCGGCGGGCGCTACCTGCCTGAGGATTACATCAACGATGAATGGGAGAGCTTCGGACAGCTGGCATGGCTCGACCCGCGCACCACGTCGGGTGACTGGCGCGTGGCGCGTGACTTCTCCGGGTTGCCGGCCTGGATCGTCAAAGCTGTGGGCGGCACTACGACCCACTGGGCCGGCGCCTCGATTCGTTTCCAGGAGCATGAGTGGAAAGCAAAAACCACCTATGGCGACGTGCAGGGCGCAAACCTGCTGGACTGGCCCATCGACGCCGCCGAAATGGATCCATGGTACACCAAGGCAGAGGACAAGCTGGGCGTTACCCGCACCGGCGACCGCCCGGGCCTGCCCGGCAATAACAACTACCTCGTCTTCGAAAAAGGCGCCAAGGCGCTTGGCTACAAGGAAGTACATACTGGACGGATGGCAATCAATTCGGACGACAAGCGCGACCGGCTGATGTGCCAGCAAACCGGGTTCTGCTTCCAGGGTTGCAAATGGGGGGCCAAATGGTCCGCCGCCTACACTGATATCCCCGAAGGTGAAGCCACTGGAAATCTGGAGGTGCGCGAGAATGCCCATGTGGCACGCATTCTGCACGATGACACAGGCAAGGTGACTGGCGTCGAATACTTCGACAAGGAAGGCAACCTGCAAATGCAGAAGGCTCGCATCGTCTGTGTGGCAGGGAACTCGTTCGAAGTCGCCCAGGTTGCTGCTCAATTCCGCCTCTTCGATGTTCCCCGACGGGCTTGCCAACTCGTCCGGTCAGGTCGGACGCAATTATATGCGCCACATGACCGGCTCAGTTTATGCCGTGTTCGACAAACCGGTGAAAATGTGGCGCGGCACCACCATGGCCGGCATCATTCAGGATGAGTCGCGACATGACCCATCGCGCGGTTTTGTTGGCGGGTACGAGCTGGAAACGCTGGCGCTTGGCCTGCCGTTCATGGCTGCGTTCCTTGATCCGGGCGGCTGGGGGCGTGAGTTCACGACTGCTCTGGACAGCTACGAAAACATGGCGGGTATGTGGATCGTGGGCGAGGACATGCCGCAGGAAACCAACCGCGTCACCCTCAACCATGATGTCAAAGACCAGTATGGCTTACCCGTTGTAAACGTGCATTTTGACGATCACCCCAACGATATTGCGATGCGCAACCACGCCTATAGACAAGGCGCGGCGGTTTATGATGCCGTGGGAGCCACACGCATATTCCCGACACCACCGTATCCATCCACGCACAACCTCGGCACCAACCGGATGTCTGAAAACCCGCGTGATGGTGTCGTCAACAAGTGGGGCCAGACTCACGACGTGGCGAACCTGTTCATTTCGGATGGCTCCCAATTCACGACTGGTGCCGCGGAGAATCCAACCCTTACGATAGTGGCGTTGGCCATCCGTCAGGCTGATCATATCGCTACGGAAATGTCAGCCGGTAATATCTGACCGGGTTGCGATGCACCCGCGACTTTTCCGGCGCTCATCAAAAGCGCCGGAAATTCCCTTTCTGATGGCCAACGCTTTCCGTCTTCCAGTTTTACAACAACAGCAAAAGAATCCACCCTTCAGGCAATTTTGCGAGAAACAGTTTTTTGCTGAAACTACTCCAAGTGCAAAGGGGAATTGTGTTTGTCTGCCGTTGGCGGAAATGCCGCGTCAGCTTCTATAATCCTGTAGTCTCGACATTTCACCTTGAGAAATGCTGCGCTCTCCCCGAACGCCCGCTTTCGGGAAAACCATAACTGAGAGACGAACGCCAGGTTTGGGCCGGTCACGTCGACCAAGGAAAGGCTGCATCTGCGAGGGTCACGCAATCTGAGGGGGCTGCTTCGGGCTCATCTGACGCTTTCGCTGCGCCGATCGCGAAGGTCCGTTCTTGCCGTTGCATGCCAGCCCTCACTGAACGCCCACTGGCCGCATTATGTCGTCGGTGTCCAGTTTCAGTGCACTGCGCCAAAGCGGCGTCTTGAACACGTGGTGCACATGCCTGCCCTCGCGTTCTTCGCGGGTTTGGACAAGCAATCCGGCCCATTCAAGTGGGCGCAGAACGCAGGAGGAGAACGCAGCCATTTCTCGCCATCCTGCATTATCCCAGTCATGCTCATTGCCATAGAACGCGGCGAACAGTGCCCGCTCGGTGATGCCGTGGTCGGCCTCGACGTTGATGACATTCATCCAGACATCCCATTTGCCGAAGGGGCGCTCCTCAAAGCGGGCGTAGGACGCATGGTCGATCTCGAGAACGAAGAAGGGGATGAGCTCGGTAAACAGCCGCGCTGGTGCCCGTGCCAGCTCCGCACCACGCTTGGTCAGGCGGAACTCACCTTTGAAGTGCCTGCCCAGGCGCAGGGTGATCAACAGGTAGTGTAACACCTCGAGCGGCGGGAATTCGTACTCATTGATGACCTTGTTATAGCGGAACATCTCTTCCGCACCCGAGCCCGGCCAATCGAAGTGCTCGACGGCCCAGTGGACGAAGGCGCGCTTGAACGCTTTCGTCTTGGTCAACTCGATGGTCCCATGTTCCTGGGCGTACTGCAGCGTCAGCTGCGCCGCGCGCAAGAGCGGCGAATGCGCAAGGTCGGGATGGTCATCGGAAAGGAGGCGGAAGGTGATCATGGCTTGATGCTGCCACGGGATTTTTCGCAGGGCCAGATACAAAGCGATAAGAGGGACACCGCGAAAACTGGCTCTGGGAAACTGCG
>CAVQRB010000003.1:0-111965 GCA_963715055.1 uncultured Alphaproteobacteria bacterium
GCCCTGCCCACCTCCGATCTGGCGATCAGATAGTCGCAGGCCCGCTGCGCGTCCGCGGCGTGCTTGAAGATCGCACCCTTGTCCGACCGAAGGACGCGCAACCAGTTGTGGAGGTAGGCGGCATTCATCTCGAGCGTATGCGCCGTGAAGCCGAGCGATTGTCCGAGGAACACCGAGGTCAATTCCGCGACGATCTCCTCGCGCGCGTAAGAGGTGTTGCCAAACTTCGAGAACCCGAAATCACGGTTCAGTCGATGCGGGGCTTTTGTGGCGTGGGCCAGCTCATGGGCCCAGACCCCGTAAAAATTGCGCGGGTCGTGGAACCGCGTGATGGATGGCATGTAAACCTTGTCCACGGGGGGCAAATAGTATGCTTCCGTCCCCGTGAAGACGGTCGTGATGTCGATGGCATCGAAAAACGCCTGCATGTGAGGGATGGGCTCGGACGGCGGATGTTCAGGCGCTGGCTCCGGGTCGGGGTAGAAACTGTCGGGCAAGCCCTCGATCTGGCAGGCATTGAACACGCGGTAGGATTTCTGGAAGCGGAAGATGCGGGCTTCCTCGGAGCGATCATTGTTCTCACTGCGGTCGTCCTCGCCGCCCGCGTCTTTCCGGCTTTGGCCGTAATAAACGACGACAGAAGACTTCTCGCCTTTGCGGACCTTTGCGTCCAACGCATTGGCTTGCGGCAGCGTCATCCAGAAGGGAGAGCTGTGGCCCGCCATCACGGTCCGCATTGTCAGCAGAAAGTTGTTCACTCCCTGGTAGGGTTCACCGCCCACGCGCAGGGGACGAGAGCTGCCACCTGCGGTCCAGGGCTTTCGCCACGGCAGAACGCCGCGCTCGATGATGCGGATGATTTCGTTTGTGATGACCTCGGAGGCATCGAATTTGGGTGTGCGGGATCGGGCCATGGCTGGCGTCCTTTCGTGTGTTGGTGAGAGGGAATGGTGATCAGGTTGACTGACGGGGCCGCGGATCGTTGACGATCCTGGCGCAGAGCCGCTCGACCATGTTGATGTAGGCGTTTAGCGAGACGGACCTGCCGGGACCGTAAGGTTCAGGGTCGACCGATCCGCCCCGTGTCACCCGCGGCAGGTTCGCGAAGGCGATGACGTCGGTGACGGGTCGGATATCGATGAACGGGGTCCCTCGTGCGACAGCAAGAGCGGCCAAGTGAAAGCGCTCGATCGGCGCAAAGGTCGACACGGTGGTCCAACCGAGATGGATGAATGTGCCGCCCTCGCCGCAGATCACATGCGCGTCCGGCAATGTCGCAGCCTGCCTGAGATTGCCAAGATCGCGGAGAATGGCTTTGCGCTCGAGTTGCCGCGCCAGATCGACTTCGCTGGTGCGGCGCAGCTCTCTGTGCCGCCACCACGAGGCAGCGGTCGCGCGCAACACGCGCAAGACACCTGTTTGCATGGGAATGCCCTTCATCCGGAAAGACAGACCGGAATCCGGCCCGGACCCATCTGAGGGACCCCAAAGGCCCTCATCCGTCAGTCACAAAATCCGAAGGACACTTTCACTTTTTGTTGGACAAACCCTGCACTATCTCCAGCCTAGGACCAGTTGCTTTGTTGACCCTGTTGCACACCCGGAGTTTCATGGCCTCGCAACACGTTTACACCCAATTGACTCCTAGCCTACGGCGACCCCGAACAGCATACCGACCCCGGCTGTCGCGGCCATGGCAAGCGCGCCCCAGAGCGTGACCCTTGCGGCCCCACGAACGAGGCTTGCTCCGCCGGCAGAAGCACCCAATCCGCCAAGAACCGCAAGGCCAAGGATCGTCGAAGCCGCGACCAGGGGAGCGATCTGCACCTCCGGGACCAGCAGTACGACGATCAGGGGGAGCACCGCCCCAACGGTGAAGGTCAGCGCGGACACCAGAGCCGCCTGGATAGGGCTTGCCATCACGGTTTCCGAAATGCCGAGCTCGTCGCGCGCATGCGATCCAAGCGCGTCGCGTTCGGTCAGTTGGACGGCAACCTTTTCCGCCAGGTCGCGGTCCAGTCCCCTTTCAACATAAATCCGGGTCAGTTCCTCCAACTCGGCCTCGGGCGTTTCCTCGAGTTCACGGGTCTCACGGGCGAGGTCCGCCTGTTCGGCGTCGGTTTGCGAGCTGACCGAGACATACTCCCCCGCCGCCATGGACATCGCGCCGGCCACGAGACCGGCCAGCCCGGCGATCATGACCTCGGGCTTGCCTGAGCCCGCTGCGGCGACGCCGACGACGATGCTCGCTGTCGAGACAAGACCGTCGTTGGCGCCCAGAACGGCGGCCCGCAGCCAGCCGATGCGATGCACCATATGGATTTCGGAATGCGAAAGACGGCTCATGGCGTGGCTCCTTGAACGATGTCAGCCTGCCCTGACGTGACAGCCTGTGGTTTGCCCGTACCTGGCTCTTCGGGCTGGATACGCAGCGCGCGCAGCGCGTTCAGGATCACAGCCACGTCGATCACCTCCTGAAGCAGGGCGCCCTGCACGGGTGACAGGTATCCATAGGCCGCCGCGATCATCCCCGCGACAGACAATCCGATCCCGGCCACGACGCTTTCGACAGCGATGCGCCGCGAACGGCGCGCGATCTCGATACCCGGCCCGAGCCGGTCGACCCGGTCGACCAGCAACACGACGTCGGCTGCCTCTGCCGAGGCGGCCGCCCCACGCGCGCCCATGGCCACACCCACATCGGCCGCGGCGAGCGCGGGCGCGTCATTCACGCCATCGCCCACCATCATGACGGGTCCGTTCTTTCGCTCGGTGAGGACCAGGAGAACCTTCTGATCAGGTGTGAGGCCAGCGCGCAGACCGTCGAGACCGAGCCCCTCTGTCACACGCTCGGCTACCGCAGCGCGGTCGCCCGTTGCCAGCAGAATGCGCTCGATCCCTTGCCGACGAAGCCCGTCCAGCATGGTGGCGATGCCATCGCGCAGGGGATCGGCCATCACGAGATGCCCCGCCATGTGGCCGTCCACTGCGACGGCAACGAGAACCGAACCCTCCGCAAGGGAGGCATGGTCGCCTTCCGCACGCCCGACCCGCTTCGCAACGAATTCGTCGCCACCAACGATGACTTTCTTGCCTTCTACATACCCGACGACCCCTTCGCCGGGAATCTCCGCCACCTCTGAAGGTATGGGCAATGCGAGGCCCCTCGCCTTCGCGGCGGTGACAATGGCCTGCGCAACAGGGTGTTTCGACGCCTGATCGAGTGCTGCGGCGAAGCGCAGGATGTCGTCCTCTGTCATGCCGTCGTGGCTGTCTATCGAGACGATCTGCGGGCGACCGTCCGTCAGGGTGCCGGTCTTGTCGAGGATCAGGGTGCGAATGCGTCCCATTGCCTCCAGCGGCCCAGCACCCTTGATCAGAACGCCGAAGTGCGCGGCACGAGAGAGACCCGCGACAAGGGCGACAGGCACCGCAAGGATCAGCGGACAGGGCGTGGCCACAACAAGCACGGCGACGGCCCGGATCGGATCGCCGGTGAACCACCAGGCCGCGATGGCGATTGTGACGGTGACAAAGAGGAAGCCCAGCGACCAGCGATCCGCCAGGCGGGACATTGGCGCCTTCGAGCGCTGTGCCTCTTCGACCAGCCGGACGATTCCGGCATAGGTGCTGTCTTTTGCCTCGCGCGTCGCGGTGAGGTCAAAGGCCTCGCCCGCGTTGGTGGAACCGCTCATCGCGTCGGCCCCGCGCGCCAGCCGAACAGGTAGAGATTCGCCGGTCAGTGCCGAGGTGTCCACGAAGGCCGCGTCCGATGCCACCGTGCCGTCTACCGGCACCACGTCGCCCTGCCGGACCAGAAGGCGGTCACCGGGTTCGATCTCATTAAGAGGAACCTCCTCCAGCCCGCCGTTTCGATACCGGGTTGCCGTCCGGGGCACGCGGGACAGGAGGTCGTGCATCTCGCGCCGAGCGCGGCCTTCGGCGAAGCTTTCGAGGAAGGTGCCGCCAGAATACATGACCGCGACGACCGCCGCCGCGAGGGTCTCACCGAAGATCAGAGCAGCCGTCATGGAGAGCGCCGCGACGATGTCGAGCCCGACCTCACCACGCCCGATGCTGCGCAGGATCTCGACTACGAGCGCGGCGAGCGCTGGAACAACGCCTGCGATCCAGACGAGGTCGGCGATGTCGGCCCGGCCCGCGAAGTAGAACCCAAGTCCCGCTAGCAATCCGGTCGCCGCAATGAGCAGAATGATGGTCTTGAAGCGATCGGTACGGTTCTTTTCCATGCGGCTCATCTCCCCTCGGCTGAGGCGATTGCCGCTGGTTCTTCGGAAAAAAGTCGGCCGACACCCACGCCTCTTGCGTTTCCTATATCATCACGCACGGTGTTGTCACATTAACGAGCCGGACATTGCTGGTTCATCAATCGCGGCGTAGTGGGTGTCGATGCAGACACAGAAGATCAGCTACAATCGCCATCGATTTCCCCCCCCAGATCATCGCTCATGTTGTCTGGCTCTACACCCGGTTCAACTTGAGCTTGCGCGAGGTTGAAAAGTTGATGCTGGAACGTGGCGTGGACGTTTCATATGAGACGATCCGACGCTGGACCGTCAAGTTTGGTCCACTGATTGCTCACGCCTTACGGCATCGGCAGCCGCGTCCCGGCGATGTCTGGCATCTGGACGAAGTCATTGTGAAGATCGCGGGCCGGTCATACTGGCTGTTGCGGGCTGTCGATCAACACGGCGTTGCTCTTGAAGAAATCCTGCAGTCCAAGCGAGACAAGCCCGCAGCAAAGCGACTTTTGGTCAAACTGACGAAACAATGGGGCTTCGTGCCCAAACGGATCATTACAGATAAGCTACGTTCCTATGGCGCCGCCAAACGCGAGATCGCGCCGGGCCTTGATCATTGGTCTCACAAGGAGCTTAACAATCGTGCTGAAAACAGCCACCTGCCGTTCAGGAAGCGAGAACGGGTGATGCAGGGCTTCCGATCGCCGGGTGGATTACAGCGTTTCGTCTCTATGCATTCCGCAACCCGAAATCGCTTCTCTGTCCCAACCCACCGCCGCTCCACTCTCACTATCCGATATCACCGCTTGGAAGCATTCGACGCTTGGAAAGCTGCGGCCCAAGTCGCCTGATTTCACCGCGCCCCCGAGATTTGAGGCCAGGGCATGTTAATGTGACAACACCAGTTCAGGTACTGGCGCAAGCTCAAGCCTGGGATCGGAACAGAGGCCTGGTTCTGCGATCCGCAGGCACCGTGGCAAAAGGGATCGGTCGAGAACCTGAACAAGCGTGCGCGTCGCTATCTGCCTAGAGATGCTCCCGTGGCCGCGCTCTCAAATCGAGATATGAAGTCGATTTGTGACCGCTTGAACGGCACACCCAGAAAGTGCCTCGGGTGGCAAACCCCAACCGAAGGCTTCAGAGAAGAACTGAGGAAACTGAGATAGCGGAACCAGTCGCAACGTGCCTTGAGATTCCACGTTCGAATAGCCAGTGCGATGCAATGCGCACCCCACCTCTACTTGTCCGGGTAAAGCACGACCCGTGTGTCCATCGGCACCCGATTGTAGAGGTCAATCATCTGGTCGTTGATCAGCCGGGCGCAGCCGTTCGACACCCTTTGCCCGATGGTCTTGGGCAGGTTTGTTCCATGCACACGCAAGAAAGTGTCGCCCTTGCCCGGCTGGAAGAGATAGAGCCCGCGCGAACCCAACGGATTGTCGAGGCCACCCGGCATACCGTCCTTGAACCGCGCGTAGCTGGCGGGATCGCGCGCGATCATTTCGGGCGTCGGCGTCCAGCTTGGCCATTCCTTCTTGGCGCCGATATAGAATTCGCCCGCCTCGTAAAGACCGGGCCGCCCTATACCAATGGCGTAGCGGATCGCCTTCTGGTCCGGCATCGTCCAATAGAGCGCGAATTGTGCAGGATCCACATGGATCTCACCCGGGGCGAAGTCGTTCTTGATCTGCACTTCGCGCGGCAGAAATTCCTCGGGCATGTTGTAGTCCGGCAACTGGATCGCGGCCTCCACGCAAGCAGCGCCAAGCACCACAAAGCCCGCTCCGATCCCGCTCACAAATTCACGCCGCTTCATAAAAATAATCCTCGCTATCATCTCAAAGAAAGACCGATGTCTTGCGCATACACCGGCGGTTTCAATCTTGACCGAAGTCATGATGCCCTCTTGCCGGCTATTTTTCAACTCTTCTGCATGCTGTGCCGGGTACCGCGCGATCCAGGTGCCGAACCCCTGTCACAGTGGGTTCGCGCTGAAGATGAAAGCCTGCCAAACTTGCGCAAAGACCTCGCACAAACCGGAAGCTTCCTTGCTCTTGCACCGCATTCGCCAGCGCCGCGCGCTCTTACTGACGATTTGCTCCGTCGTAGCCCTGACCCTCCTGCCCGCAGTCGGGAAATCCGACACCGACTTCTCCACTAACACGCCAAAGTCGCTGGAAACGGTGAAAAAGAAATCGGACATCGGCCTGCGTAACGGTTCTGTCATCGTTGCACCGATTCCGGTTTCCAACCCGGCCATCGGCGCAGGGCTGACGCTCGGTGCCGGATATCTCTTTACCCTACCTCGAGAGCAGTATCTCGCTGGAGCGTTCGGGGGATGTCATCCCATCGGACCTCCTGCCCGACCTCGACCTTGAGCTGCTCAGTGTCGGGCTGCGGGCAGAACGGGATTCGCGCGATGACACGGATTATCCTACGCAGGGATCACGCCTGAGCCTTGCCGCCAACCATGGCTCTTCCTTGCAAGGTCCTGAACGCCCCTACGCCTATGCCAGCGCCAAATTGGACATGTATCGTCCCCTGTCAGACAGGTCGGTGTTAGCCGGGCGTCTGACCGCCTGCGCCGCCAACTCGAATGCGCCATTCTTCGACAAATGCGCCATAGGGCTGTCCGATTCGATGCGAGGGTTCTCTCCCACGGAGTTCATCGACGCGCGCCTCGTGTCGGCACAGGTTGAGCTGCGCCAGCGTCTTGGGCGTCGAATCGGTGTCGTCGCTTTCGGCGGTATCGGCTGGACCGGCGACAGCTATGCCAACCTCTCCGACAACGGCAGCCACAGCGCCATCGGCGCGGGGCTCCGCTACCGGGTGTCCCGGAATTTTCCGGTGGATTTTTCGGCGGATGTCTCGATCAACGACGTGGAGGAAACCTATCTCTATCTCTTCGTCGGGCAGCGTTTCTGACCCCAAGGATCAGGAAATTGCGGCCACCGCAAGATCGCCGAAGATGCGCTCGCCGTGATCGCGCAAGTAGATCCGAAGCCAGGGCGTGAAACGGTGCGGCTTATTGCGCACCTGCGACGCCAGATCGGAAAACCGCATCCAGTCGACCGCCATGACCTCGTCAGGGTTCGGCGCGACCTTCAGATTGTCGTCGGCCTGAGCCACATAGACATCGACCACCTCATGCTCGGTCAGCCCCCCGCCTACATCCGCACGATATTCGAGGTGATGCCGGTGTTCGGGCCAGAGCCCGGTGATGCCAAGCTCCTCGTCGAGCCGCCGAACCGCACAGGTCTCAGGCAGTTCATCCCATTCCGGATGGGTACAGCAGGTGTTCGTCCAGAGCCCTGGCGTGTGGTATTTTCCCAAGGCCCGCTGCTGCATCAGCACCGCGTCGCCCTTCAGGACGAAAACCGACACGGCCTTGTGGCGCAGGCCTTTGACATGGGCCTCCAGCTTTTCGACCGGTTTCAGTGTGCCATTGACCCAGGCGGGGATCATGATCGTCATACGCGTGTCGTTGCCACAAGACCCGTCAGATGCGCAAGGTTTTTCAAGCCGATCTTGAGATGCGCCATGGGCCGTGCACGGACCAGTTTCTTGTTCATGTAGGCCTCGAAGGTCAGGCGCTGCACATCGACGTCATGACAGAGCGACACAAACCTTTCGCGCCGTTCGTCCGAGCGATAATAGGCATTCTGCATCGAGCCGAGCACGCGGAAGACCATCTTGTGCTCCTTCATGAAGAGCGACCGCGCGAGCTTGAGATCCTTCACCCGACCGGAGGCCAGCGTCGCGGCGCAGGCGGTTGCGGCCACGCGGCCACCGACCATCGCGTAGTAGATGCCCTCGCCCGAGGAGGGAGCCACCACACCTGCCGCATCACCGGCGAGCACCACGTCGCGCCCGTTGTCCCAGCGGTCCAGCGGTTTCAGCGGGATCGGCGCGCCCTCACGTCGCAGTGTTTCGCAGTCACTGAGACCAGCGGCCAAACGCAGGGCGGCTGTCGCTTGCTTCAGATCGACGGACGCAACCTCGGTGCCCATGCCGACACTGGCGCTGTCCCCATGCGGGAAAATCCAGCCGTAGAAATCCGGCGAAATCGCCCCGTCATAGATCACGTCGCAGCGCACAGGGTCATAGACAGCCGACTTCGGCGGCGCCTTGATGATCTCGTGATAGGCCAGAACATAGGGAATCTTGTCACCCCCCGGCACTTCAGCGCGGCCTACCTTGCTGCGCGCGCCGTCGGCACCGATGATGAGTTTCGTGCGCAGCGACCGCTCTTCCCCGCTGGCCTTGTCGCGGTAGACGACGCTCGGTCCCTTGTCGTCCCGTTCGATCCGCAGGAACGTGCCGGTGAGCGAGACGGCCCCTGCTTTTGCGGCTCTGTCCCGCAGAAAAGGGTCGAAATCCTTGCGGTCGACCATGCCGACGAAACCGTTCTCGATCGGTATGTCCACATGTCGGCCCGTCGGCGAGATCATCCGCGCGGTATTGACCTTGGCCACGAGCTGTTCGTCGCGAATGTCGAAATCCCGCATCAGGCGCGGCGGGATCGCGCCCCCGCAGGGCTTGATCCGCCCGTCACGGTCCAGCATGGCGACCTTGTGGCCCGAATTCACCAGATCAAGCGCAGCGGTGGCGCCCGACGGTCCGCCACCGACAACAACAACATCATACATGTTTCATTCTCCCGGAACCAGAGTTGTGCGGGACAAGGCGGGTCGGTCCATGACCCGCATCGCCATATAAGCAGCGGCGACAAAGAGCCCCGCCTCGATCAGAAATACCGTGCCGAAGGCGCTTCGCATCGGAGGCAAGTGCTACCCGCAGCAGATCGGCGAGTGCCGCACCCAGAAGCCCGCCGAAACCGGCAGCAAGCGCCTGTGCTGCACCCCAGAGACCCATGCGCGTGCCTTCCCGCGCACCCCTGCCCTGCCCAGCCAGCGCCATCATCGAGCCGATGGCCGCAACCGCGAACACACCGTTGCAGAACCCCAAGGCGACCACCGCCGGCACCAGTGGCGCGCCTGCCCCGACCTGCCCGAGTGTGGAAATCCCGATGAGCATCAGCGCCGATCCAAGGCATCCGGCGGTAACCCAGGCCCGCAGACTGCCGATCTTGAAGCCTGTAGCCATGATGCCCACGAGCACCATCCCGAGGAAAACACCGCCGTTCTGTGCGCCCGAGAGGGACGTCGACTGGCCCGGCGTGAAGGCGAAGACCAGCCCTGCATAGGGCTCCAGGATCAACTCCTGCATGAAATAGGCGGTCATCGAGAGGAAGACGAAAAGCGTGAAACTGCGTGCTTTAGGCTCTGCCCAGACCTCCGCAAGCCCGTGGCGGAAGGGCATGGGCTCGACTTCAGGGGAGGCATCGACACCTGCCTCGATCCCCGCGACGGCCAGACAGGTGAGCAGGAAGGCGCCAGCCGTGACCACGGCCACGATCTTCAACAAAAGACCGGGGGAATAAGGATCAAGCTGTGCGCCGACGACACCGGCCGTCACCGCGATACCGGCAATCATCATCAGCCATGTGATCGTTGCAGCGGCAGCACGGCGGTGCGGGGAGGTCGCCGTGGCAAGGAGGGCCAGCAGAGAGGTCCCCGAGGCTCCGACGCCGAGACCGATCAGGGCATAGGCGAGCACGGAGAGGACCATGCCGAATGCGAAATGTTCTGCCATGACGACGACGCCGTAAGCGGCCAGCATCGCGCCGATCGCAAGCGCCGCCATGCCGCCGATGATCCAGCGGGTCCGATTGCCGCCGGTATCCGACAGGAAACCCCAATTCGGGCGCGTGATCTGGATGCCGTAATGCAGCGCCACCAGCAGGCCGGGCAGGACTGCGGGCAAGGCAAGCTCCACGACCATCAGCCGGTTCAGCGTCGAAGTCGTCAGCACCACGATGGCCCCGAGGCACATCTGCACGAGGCCTAAGCGGACGATGGCAAGCCAGGTAAGCGTCATCCTCCTGCTCCCAGGCTGCGGATGGCGAAGGCGGTGATCATCATGCCGATGATATAAAGAAGAACGCCGGTTCCGTTGTACCAGGGCGCCTTGGCCTTGGGGTCGCGGAACATGATGGTCATGGCCCAGAACTGAAGCGCCAGGATGGCACCTACGCCTGCGGCATGCAGCGGGCGGTCCCACAGGACCAGCAGCAGGATCACCGCGATCTGCGGCAATGCCATCACGGTACAGGCCACCTTTGCTGCCCGTTCCGGGCCGAGCGTCACAGGCAAGGAGTTGACGCCGGTCTGCCGGTCGCCTTCCAGCGCCTTGAAATCATTGAGCGTCATGATGCCATGCGCCCCGATCCCATAGAGCAACGCCACGATCATTACCGGCCAGGCCGGCGCGCCCGCGCTGAGGACAGCGGCACCGGTGAACCAGGGCAGGCTCTCATAGCTCAGGCCGACCAGTCCCGGACCCCACCAGCCGGAGCGCTTCAGGCGAACGGGCTCGGCGGAGTAAGCCCAGGCCGCAAGGACACCGACGATCGTCGCCGCAAAACCCCAGGGTCCAAGCTGCCAGCCGACAAGAAGAGAGAGCGCGGACATCGCCAGCGCGATCCACAGACCCCAGCGACCGGGAATACGGCCTGAGGGGATTGGCCGGTCGGGCTCGTTGATTGCATCCACATGGCGGTCGCACCAGTCGTTCGCTGCCTGACTCATCCCGCAAACGATGGGGCCGGCGAGGATGACGCCGAGGATCACCAGAGCCCACTGTCCCGACGGCGAGACGCCCGAGGACACGACGCCGCAGAGATAGGCCCACATCGGTGGAAACCAGGTGATCGGCTTGATCAGCCGCAAAGCCGCGGCTGGTTCGGGAAATCGGCGAGGATGTATGATTTCGCTGACAGTCATGTGTCAACTATGGCTGACAGTTTGAGTCGGCGCAAGAGCCCTGAGCCCGGTTCGAATCAGTCGGCGTTCTTGTTCAGCAGCCCGTATTTCCGCAGCTTAACATAGAGGCTTTGGCGCGACAGGCCGAGCATGTCCGCAGCAGCGACGCGGTTGTTGTTGGTCAGCTGCACTGCTGTCTCGATGCACATCTTCTCGACCACGTCTGTGGTTTCAGCCACGATGTCCTTGAGGGACGCGGAGCCGACAAGGTCCATCACGTTGCGCGCCGGTTCCGTTGCCACGCCGCCCGAGGAGTTGGCACCGACGTTGCGCGACGCCTCAACTCGGCTGACATCGCGTATGACGCAGCCGATGGCCGGCGTATCCTTGTCATCGAGATGGGTGGCGGAGATTTCCACAGACACCCGGGCGTCGAGGTCATTGACCAGACGCGTCGCGTAGATGCGCATATGGCCCGACCGCTGCGGCTGCTCCAGAAGGACGCCGAGATCGATCTGGCCGCGTCCCAGAAAATCGCTCAAGGGTCGCCCCACCACATCTGACAGATGCGCCGCGCCGACAAGATCGAGGAAACTCTCGTTGACCGACAGGATCACACCTTTCGGCGACATGAAGAGCATTGCGTCGCTGCCCGACCGGAACAAGGCGAGCGCCTGGTTGGTCAGCGCGTCCGGCACCGCGGCCGCACCCGTTTCCGTCCCGATGCGGCACAGCAGCACGCGTTGCCCGCCCGCGCGGAAGACGGTTGGGTGGACGATAACCGATTTGCGGGTCCGGCTCGTGCGCAGTGTGACCTGCCCACCTTCATCCGACAGCGTGGCGTTGAGCAGGCTTTCGGTCAACTCGACATTCGAGCGATCCGCGAAATGCTGTGAAAAGGTGCTGCCGCGCAGGGCATCGACGCTGAGCCCCAGAAGGCTTGCCGCGGCCTCATTGGCATCCTCGACCCGGCCAGACAAGACCGAGACAAAGGCGATCGGCTGCGGCAGACTTGCCAGAAGGACGCGGTAGCGCGCGTCGAACTCGCGACGCGCCTCATAGCCCTGTTCGAGCGCGATCTGCGCCTGCACAAGTTGCTGCTGCGTCTCGGCAATTGGCCGAAGGTCGCGCCCGAGCAGCAACGCGGCGTTGTCGCGCCCGAAGCGGTGGAAGGTGTAGCGCACCGGATATTGCCAGACGGCATTGTCGATATGATTGAGCTCAAGCTGCTTTTTCGGCACTTCGCCGTCGAGGTAGATGGCATGGGCCTTTTCGAACTTCGGCACCGATTCCGTCGTCAGGAAATCGGTGATCGGACGCCCTTCCCAGTGCCGCAGGTTGCCGAAGGACTCGCTGTGCGTATTGAGAACGACCGCGAGGATGATGCCTTCGGCGGAGATCACGAGAGCGATGTCGGAGGCAGCACCAATGATGCTGCTGAGAAACTGCGGCTCGATCAGAGGAACCGCGCCGCTGCTCCAGAAATTGTTTACGCGTGAAGTCATCTGGCCACCTGTGCTCTGGCGCTCTTCGCGCAAAAGGCGACCGCTTCCGCCGCGCTGCTTGTTACAATGTCCACGCCTGTCAGGTCTTTCAGGTTCTTTTCGCGTTCCACAACGGAACCGCCAAGGGCGATCGTCGGGGCAATTGTCAGCTCGGCGCGCAATACCTGCACCGCCCTGGCAACGCTTTCAAGTGTCTCGTATCGCGCCGCGGTGATCAAGATGAGGTCGGGCACATCGAACTTCAGCCGCGCGCCGAGGGCATCATGACTTTCGTCGAAGGACATCGCCACTTCGCAGCCGATCCGCCGCAGTTGCGCGGCGACAACATTGGCACCGAGGAAATGCTGCTCGCCTTGCGGGACGACGATCAGGGCGTGCAACCTGCTCCGGTCGCCGAAAAGCTCCACGCCGCCACCGCCCGAGATTTCGCTCAGCAGCGATTGCAGACGCAGCGAACCGATGGTGACCTGCGAAAATCCGATCTCGTCATCCACCCATCTCTGACCAAGCACGATGGCGGCGCGGGGAATATAAAGGTCGATGATCGCATCCACGGAGACACGGTGCGCCCGCAACTCTGCAACCAGATCGCCCACATCGAAAGGCCCGCGCGCGAGGATCACCCGCAGCAAGTGCGCCAGCACGAACTGGCGCAGCCCGTCCGCTTCCGGACCTTGGCGTTCGTTGAGAACAGAGATCACCCGCGACGCAAGCACACCTACATGCTCAGGCCTGTTGCGTTCAAAGCCACGCGTGTCTGCCAGGTCATCCGTCGCCATGTCACCATCCGGCCGGACTGCCTTGTAACGCACTCGAACACTGACATGCGTCCGAACAAAGGAGTCGGGTTTACACAAATCTCTGCTTTGGACAGCATATTGTCAAATCAAATTGACACCACTGACCACTTGACGCCCCGACATATCTCACGTCAAAGCTTATTTTACCATATATATATAGAAATATCTCGTAATTGCACGAAATATCTCGGATCATCCGCCTGTCGCAACTATCACTATAGTGTGTAAGTTTCAGTTGACACTTTTGGGAAAAAATATCACCTTTCACTGTAAGGAAGCGCGAAAGGTCAGCCCCGGAATGAACAGGACGACGGCCCGAAATACGGTACCGGCAGGTCTCTATACTGCTGAAGAGCGCGCGCGGCGCGACGCCACCGTCTGGACGCTCATTCAAGGCGTGCTCGCGCCATTGCAGTTTCTTGTGTTCCTTGTCTCCCTCGGCCTCGTGCTGAACTATCTGCTGAGCGGTTCGGGATATGCAGCGGCGACTGCTTCCATCGTCCTCAAGACACTGGTGCTCTACCTGATCATGGTGACCGGAGCAATCTGGGAAAAAGTCGTTTTCGGTCAATATCTTTTCGCCCCCGCCTTCTTCTGGGAAGACGTCTTTTCCTTCGCCGTGATCGCCTTGCACACGGCCTATCTCTGGGCGCTTTTCACGGGTGCGCTCGCCCCCCGGGCACTGATGTTCCTGGCCCTTGCCGCCTACGGCGCCTACGTGATCAACGCAGTGCAATTCGTGCTCAAGTTGCGGGCAGCGCGCCTGCAGGCAGCGGCGCAATCGGCGGTCTCCGCGGAGGTGCCGGCATGACCCAATTGCCCCGCCTTCCCGCCTCGGGCGGTTGCCGCGAAGAGCCGATTCTCAAGCAGCGCGGACAGCGAGAGGTTTTCTGCGGCCTGACGGGAATCATCTGGCTGCACCGCAAGATGCAGGATGCCTTTTTTCTCGTGATCGGCAGCCGGACCTGCGCCCATCTGCTGCAATCGGCAGCCGGGGTGATGATCTTCGCTGAACCGCGGTTCGGCACGGCGATCCTCGAAGAAACCGATCTGGCCGGATTGGCCGATGCGCAGACCGAACTCGACAAGGTGGTAGACCAACTGCTGGCCCGCCGCACTGATATCAAACAGCTTTTCCTTGTCGGCTCCTGCCCGTCCGAAGTGATCAAGCTCGACCTCACCCGCGCCGCCGAGCGCATGACCGAGAAATACGCGCCCTCCGTGCGGGTGCTGAATTTCTCCGGCTCAGGCATCGAAACCACTTTCACCCAAGGCGAAGACGCTTGTCTCGCCGCGATGGTGCCGGTGCTGCCGGCGACCGATCAGCGCCAGTTGCTGCTTGTCGGCGCCCTCCCGGATGTGGTCGAGGAACAAGCCATCTCGCTGTTGACTGAGATGGGAATCGGTCCGATCAGAGTGCTCCCCGCTCCACGGTCGGACGCGGATCTGGGTGTTGGCGACGGCACCGTTGTGGCTCTGACACAGCCGTTTCTTGGCGATACGCTGGGCGCGCTGGAACGTCGTGGCGCGCGCCATCTGCCCGCCCCCTTCCCTTTCGGCGAGGAAGGCACGACCGCCTGGCTGCGGGCCATTGCCGATGAATTCGGCGTCGATCAGGCAACTTTCGACCGGGTCACCGAGGCTCCCCGCGCCCGGGCGCGCAAAGCCATTGCACAGGCGGCAGAAAGCCTGCGCGGCAAGTCGATCTTCTTCTTTCCCGATAGCCAGCTTGAAATTCCGCTCGCCCGTTTCCTGACCCGTGAATGCGGTATGGAAGCGATCGAGGTAGGCGCACCTTTCATCCACAAGGGCATCGTCGGTCCGGACCTCGATCTGCTGGCCCAGGGCCCGACCCTCTCGGAAGGGCAGGACGTGGACCTGCAGCTCGACCGCTGCCGCGCCGCGCGGCCCGACCTAACAGTCTGCGGCCTCGGGCTCGCCAACCCGCTGGAGGCTGACGGTCTCGCCACCAAATGGGCCATCGAACTGGTGTTCACGCCGGTGCATTTCTACGAACAGGCGGGCGATCTCGCCGGGCTCTTCTCCCGTCCGATCCGCCGCGCAAGCCTTCTGAAACTGGAGGCCGCAGAATGAAACTGACGGTCTGGACATACGAAGGCCCGCCCCATGTAGGTGCGATGCGCGTCGCCACGGGCATGAAGGGCCTCCATTACGTTCTGCATGCGCCGCAGGGCGATACTTATGCCGATCTGCTCTTCACGATGATCGAGCGGCGCAACCACCGCCCGCCCGTGACCTACACGACCTTCCAGGCGCGGGATCTGGGCTCGGATACGGCAAACCTCTTCAAGACCTCGCTTCAGGACGCCTATGAGCGGTTCAAACCAGAAGCCTTGATCGTCGGCGCCTCCTGCACCGCCGAGCTCATTCAGGACGATCCCGGCGGCATGGCGGAGACCATGAATATCCCAGTGCCGGTCATTCCGCTGGAACTGCCAAGCTATCAGCGCAAGGAAAACTTCGGCGCGGATGAGACCTTCTTCCAGATCGTGAAGGCGCTGGCCAAGCCGATGGCGCGCAGCGCGCAGGTGAGTTGCAACCTGATCGGACCCACCGCTCTCGGGTTCCGGCACCGCGACGACATCACCGAGATCACCGGCCTGCTGTCCGACATGGGGATCAGCGTCAATGTGGTGGCCCCGATGACCTCCTCGCCATCGGATATCGCCCGCATGGGGGCCGCGCATTTCAACGTGCTGATGTATCCGGAGACCGCGGAAACCGCGGCGCGCTGGATGGAGCGGGAACTCGATCAGCCTTACACGAAAATCGTGCCCATCGGCGTCGGCGCGACCCGCGATTTTGTGGCGGAAGTGGCGAATATCGCCGGTGTAGAGCCATATCTCGACGAGAGCCGCCTGCGGCTGCCCTGGTACTCCAGAAGCGTCGACAGCACCTATCTGACAGGTAAGCGCGTATTCCTTTTCGGCGATGGAACCCATGTTGCCGCCGCCGCCCGAATCGCCCGCGACGAAATGGGTTTCGATGTCGTGGGACTGGGCTGCTACAACCGCGAAATGGCGCGGCCCATTCGTGCGCTGGCCAAGGATTTCGGCATTGAGGCGACGGTCACCGACGACTATCTGGAAGTTGAACGGATGATCGAGACGCTGCAACCGGAGATGATCCTCGGGACGCAGATGGAACGCCACATCGGCAAGCGTCTGGGCATTCCCTGCGCCGTGATTTCCGCGCCCGTGCATGTGCAGGACTTCCCGGCACGCTATTCGCCGCAGATGGGCATCGAGGGCGCCAACGTCATCTTCGACACCTGGGTGCATCCGCTGGTGATGGGCCTCGAAGAGCATCTGCTGCACATGTTCCGCGACGACTTCGAATTTCACGATGCCGCCGGGCCATCGCATCATGGTGGCCATGCGCCGAAACCAGACGTCGACGGGGGGCCAGCCCCCCAGCCTGCGGCTTCCCCCCGGGATATTTCGAGCCAGAAGAACCTGCCGGGTCAGGTAATCTGGCTTGATGACGCGGAACGGGAGTTGAAGAAGATACCGTTCTTCGTGCGGGGCAAGGCGCGGCGCAATACCGAGATCTATGCCAGCGAGCGCGGTGTCGGGCAGATCAGCGTCGATACCCTTTACGAGGCAAAGGCCCATTATGCGCGATGATGGTGGTATAACTGGTCGGTTGCCCGGCTATCGTTTCGTGATCCTCACGCTCGACAGCCATGCGGCCGGCCCCGCGATGCGGGCCATGGATCGCCTTGGCAGGGATTTTCCGGGGCTTTCACTGTCGATCCATGCCGCCGCTGAATGGGGCGAGACGCCCGGTGCCTTCGAAGCCGCGGTGCAGGCGATCGAAACCGCCGATATCGTTATGTCGAACCTGCTCTTTCTCGAAGAGCACGTGGCACGCATCCTGCCCGCGCTCGAAGCACGGCGCGATCATTGTGACGCGATGATCGGTGTAATCGCCGATGCCTCCATTGTGAAACTCACGCGGATGGGCTCGCTCGACATGACCGCCCCGCAGTCGGGCGCCATGAAGCTGATGAAGAAGCTGCGCGGCTCCTCTAAACCATCGAGTTCAAGTGGCGCCGACAAGATGGCGCTGCTGCGCCGGCTGCCGAAGATCCTGCGGTTCATTCCGGGCAAGAGCCAGGACCTGCGCGCCTGGTTCCTGACGATGCAATACTGGCTCGGCGGCTCGGACGACAATGTCGAGGCCATGGTGCGGTTCCTCATCGGCCGCTATGCGAAAAATACTGGCTGGAAAGCAAAGGCGGAGGCGCCTGCCCCGATCGAGTATCCCGACACGGGGCTTTATCACCCGGATCTGCCTGAGCGCATCACCACGGATGTCCGCAAGATGCCCGCCCCCAAAGGTGCTGCGATGACGGTCGGGTTGCTGATGATGCGCTCATACGTGCTGTCGTCGGATACAGCGCATTATGATGCGGTGATCCGGGCCTTCGAGGCGCGCGGCCTGCGGGTGCTGGCCGCTTTTGCGGGCGGTCTCGACGCGCGGCCGGCGATCGACAGCTATTTCCGCGACGAGACCGGCGCGAAGATCGACGCCTTGGTGTCACTGACCGGGTTTTCGCTGGTAGGCGGGCCCGCCTACAACGACAACGTCTCGGCGATCAAGGCTCTCAAGGATCTCGATGTGCCCTATATCGCTGCGCATCCGCTGGAATTCCAGACGCTGGGACAATGGGCCGACGCGCCACAGGGGCTCGGTCCGATCGAGACCACGATGCTGATCGCGCTGCCGGAGTTGGATGGGGCGACGAACCCCACGGTATTCGCCGGGCGCCACGGCGCAGATGGATGTCACGGATGTGCACATAACTGCTCTTGCGTCTCGCAAAGCAAGGCCATGGCACCCTGCGTCGAGCGGATCGAAAGCCTGGCGGAGAAGACCGTCCGGCTGGCGAAGCTGCGGCGCAAGCAGAATGCCCAGAAGAAGGTCGGTATCGTGCTCTTTGGGTTTCCGCCAAACGCAGGTGCCGTCGGAACAGCAGCATACTTGAGCGTTTTCGAAAGCCTTTTCAATACGTTGCACCATCTCAAATCGCAAGGCTACGCAGTCGATGCGCCGCGCACGGTCGCGGAGTTGCGCACGGCGGTGCTCGAGGGCAATGCCCGGCAGTTCGGCCAGGAGGCCAATGTCGCAGCCCATGTGAGCGCCGATACGATCGTGAGAACCACGGCACCTCTGGCGGAGATCGAGGCGGTCTGGGGCCCCGCGCCGGGTCGGATCCAGTCGGACGGACGCGGTGTCTTCGTGCTGGGGCAGCACTTCGGCAATGTCTTCGTCGGTGTCCAGCCTGCCTTCGGCTACGAGGGCGACCCGATGCGGCTGCTCTTCGAGAAGGGCTTTGCGCCGACCCATGCCTTCGCCACCTTCTACCTTTGGCTGCGAAACACATTTGCCGCCGATGTCCTGCTGCACTTCGGCATGCACGGGGCGCTCGAATTCATGCCGGGCAAACAGGCAGGCCTTGGCGCGCGCGACTGGCCCGATCGGCTGATCGGCGAAATGCCGAACGTCTATCTCTATGCCTCCAACAACCCGTCGGAGGCGAGCCTCGCCAAGCGGCGCTCGGGGGCGGTCACAATCACCCATCTGACGCCACCGCTGGCCGCGTCCGGTCTCTATAAAGGGCTTTCGGACCTTAAGGACAGCCTCACCCGCTGGCGCTCGCTGGATCCGTTGGCCCCGGAGCGCGACGAATTGGAAACGTTGATCGGCGAGCAGGCCGAGGCGGTGGACATGGGTGGCGTCGCCCCTCAGTCGCTCTGGCTCAAGCTCCTGGAAACCGAGGACGCGCTCATTCCAGATGGGCTGCACATTGTCGGTGAAAAGCTCACAGACAAAGCGCGGGCAGAGTATCTCTCGATCATGGGCCATGCTGATGCCGAGACCCGTGCGCGGGTGGAAAAGTTGCTCAAGGACGAAACGGAACTCGACGCCATCGCACGCGCCCTATCGGGACGGTTCATCGCACCGGTGCCCGGAGGCGATCTGATCCGCTCCGCCGATGTGTTGCCCACGGGGCGCAACATTCATGCTTTCGATCCGTTCCGCATGCCAACGGCCTTTGCCTGCAGGGACGGGGCGGCGCAGGCACAGTTGCTGCTCGATACCCATGACAGCCTGCCGCGCACGGTGGCGCTGGTGCTTTGGGGCAGCGACAACATCAAGTCCGACGGCGGACCGATCGCCCAGGCGCTGGCGCTCATGGGCTGCCTGCCGCGCTTCGACAGTTTTGGACGGATTTCCGGCGCGGACCTGATCCCGCTCGCGGAGCTTGGACGTCCGCGCATCGATGTGATCATGACCCTCTCGGGGATTTTCCGCGATCTTCTGCCCTTGCAGACCCGCATGCTGGCCGAAGCGGCGCTGAAATGTGCGATGGCCGACGAGCCGCCGGAGCAGAACTTCATCCGCGCCCATGCCTTGGCCTATATGGAAAAAACCGGCTGCGAGATCGCCGAGGCGGCGCTGCGGGTGTTTTCGAATGCCGAAGGCGCCTACGGCTCCAACGTCAACCAGTTGGTCGACAGTTCCGCCTTTGGTGACGAAGACGAGTTGGCGGACGCCTATGAGGCGCGCAAGAGTTTCGCCTATGGCACGGACGGGAAGGCCACGGCCAACGCGGCGCTTCTGCAAAGCACCCTTTCGGAAGTTGATGTGGCCTATCAGAACCTTGAATCGGTCGAATTGGGTGTCACGACGGTTGACCATTATTTCGACACCCTGGGCGGGATTGCACGCGCCGTGAAACGCGCCAAAGGGTCGGATGCAGCGGTCTATATCGGCGATCAGACACGCGGCAAGGGCAAGGTCCGCACGTTGAAGGACCAGGTGGCACTCGAGACGCGCTCGCGCAGTCTCAACCCGAAGTTCTATGAAGGATTGTTGAAGCACGGCTCCGAAGGAGTGCGCCAGATCGAGGCGCATGTCACCAACACCATGGGTTGGTCGGCCACCACGGGTCAGGTCGATCCTTGGGTCTATCAGAGGATTTCGGAGACTTTCGTACTCGATGAAGAGATGCGCCAGCGGCTTGCGGATCTGAACCCGACGGCTTCGAGCCGGATGGCGAACCGTTTGCTCGAAGCGCATGACAGAAATTACTGGACCCCGGATGCCGACACGCTCGCTGCCTTGCAGGCCGCCGCGGATGCACTCGAGGACCAGCTTGAAGGGGTGGCGGCACAATGACCCCTTTTGCGAGACCAACCGTGGGAGCCTCCGGCGGGGATATTTTTGGCCAAAAGAAACAAGGGGTGTGCGCCCCTTTGAAAGGACGTTGATATGAGCCCTCTGGACAGAACACCGCCCAGCCTGCGCGGACAGGACGGCGAAGGCTCGGTACAGGTGCATCAGGACGACAGCGCCAAAATCGAAGGGGCGAAGGTCTTTTCGGTCTACGGCAAGGGCGGGATTGGCAAGTCCACGACCTCGAGCAATCTTTCGGCGGCCTTTTCCATGCTGGGCAAGCGGGTTTTGCAGATCGGTTGCGACCCCAAGCACGACAGCACCTTTACTCTGACCGGCACGTTGGTGCCGACGGTGATCGACATTCTCAAGGAGGTGGATTTTCACCCCGAGGAACTGCGGGCCGAGGATT
This sequence comes from uncultured Alphaproteobacteria bacterium, assembly GCA_963715055.1. Classification (GTDB taxonomy): domain Bacteria; phylum Pseudomonadota; class Alphaproteobacteria; order Rhodobacterales; family Rhodobacteraceae; genus CAVQRB01. The sequence goes on from CAVQRB010000003.1 coordinate 21,010, forward strand.
TCGTCTTCGAAGGCTTCAACGGCGTGAAATGCGTCGAAGCCGGTGGGCCGCCCGCCGGCACCGGCTGCGGCGGCTACGTGGTGGGACAGACGGTGAAACTGCTCAAGCAGCATCACATGCTGGAAGACACCGATGTGGTGATCTTCGATGTGTTGGGCGATGTGGTTTGCGGAGGGTTTGCCGCCCCCTTGCAGCACGCGGACCGCGCGCTGATCGTGACGGCCAATGATTTCGACAGCATCTATGCGATGAACCGGATCATTGCCGCTGTGCAGGCCAAGTCGGTGAACTACAAGGTGCGACTGGCGGGCTGTGTCGCCAACCGTTCCAAGGACACCGACGAGGTGGACCGCTATTGCCGCACGGTGGGCTTCAACCGGATCGCGCATATGCCCGATCTCGATGCCATTCGCCGCTCGCGGCTGAAGAAGAAGACGCTCTTCGAGATGCCAGATGACGAGGAAGTCGTGCAGGTGCGCAAGGAATACGTGAGGCTTGCCGAAACACTGTGGAACGGGACGGAGCCTCTGGCCCCTGCCCCGCTGCCGGACCGCGAGATCTTTGAATTACTGGGGTTCGATTGATGCGCGACGACGTGATCCTTTCCGATGCGGCAACTGCCCCGGCCCGACCGGGTTATGAGGCCACGCGCGCAAGGGTAGAGACTTATTTCGACAAGACCGCGACCAAGACCTGGGAGCGGCTGACCTCCGACGCGCCAGTCTCGAAGATCCGCGAAACCGTGCGGCAGGGCCGCGACCGGATGCGCGATCTGATGCTGAGCCGCCTGCCGGCGGACCTCAGCGGGCACCGGGTGCTCGACGCGGGTTGCGGCGCGGGGCAGATGACGGTCGAGCTTGCGAAACGCGGCGCCGAGGTCGTGGCGACCGACATTTCGCCGTCGCTGGTCAATATCGCCGAGTTGCGGCTGCCTTTCGAGTATCGCGACCAGGTCACCTTCAGCTCTGGCGACATGCTCGATCCTGCCTTGGGCAGCTTCGATCATGTGGTAGCGATGGACAGCCTGATCTACTACGGCGCCGACGATATCGGCCGTGCACTTGCCAATCTGGACCAGCGCACGCGCGAGACCGTGGTCTTCACCGTGGCGCCGCGCACCCGTGCCCTGATGGCGATGTGGTATGCCGGCAAACTCTTCCCGCGGTCCGACCGCAGCCCGGTGATGGTGCCACATGCCCATGAACCGCTGGCCGATGCGGCCAGAATGCACGGGGCGCAACGCAGCCTGCGCCCGGTCGAGCGCGTGACCTCCGGTTTCTATATCTCTCAGGCGATGGAGTTGCGCGCATGACCACCGCCGCCCGCCTGAAAAACCTTTCGCTGAAGGCGATGCCCTTCGCGGATGCGGCGAGTCCGGAATTGCCGATGGCGCAGTTGTTGCGGCTGTCGCTTTTCCAGGTCTCGGTGGGCATGGCCTCCGTGATGCTGCTCGGGACGCTCAACCGCGTGATGATCGTGGAACTTTCTGTACCGGCGGTGATCGTGGCGCTGATGATCGCGCTGCCTGTGCTGATAGCCCCCTTCCGCGCGCTTCTGGGGTTCCGGTCGGACACCCATCGATCCGCAATCGGCTGGAAACGGGTGCCCTACATCTGGTTCGGCTCGCTCTGGCAGTTCGGCGGGCTTGCCGTGATGCCTTTTGCGCTTTTGGTGCTCGGCGGCGATGTCTACCACGTGGTGCCTTACGCAGGCGAGGCGCTTGCGGCCATCGCCTTCCTGATGACCGGGCTCGGGATGCACATGACGCAGACCGCAGGCCTCGCACTCGCCTCGGACCGGGCCACGGATGAAACCCGGCCGCGCGTCGTGGCGCTTCTCTATGTGATGTTCCTTGTCGGCATGGGCATTTCCGCGCTGATCATGGGCGTGTTGCTCACCGATTTCACCGCGTTAAAACTCATCCGCGTGGTGCAGGGGGCGGCGGTGGTGACGCTCCTGCTGAACCTGATTGCCCTTTGGAAACAAGAGCATGTACGCCCTATGAGTCGCGAAGAGCGCGACGCGCCCCGGCCGCGGTTCGCGGATGCCTGGAATGATTTCCTCGCCGGTGGCAAGGCCGGGCGACTTCTGGTTTGCGTTTTTGTGGGCACCATGGCTTTCAACATGCAGGATGTGTTGCTGGAACCCTATGGCGGCGAAATTCTCGGACTTTCGGTTTCGGCGACCACCATACTCACCGCGCTCTGGTCGGCGGGCGCACTGTGCGGTTTCGCCTATGCCGGAACGCGTTTGGGCAAGGGCTCCAACCCGTACCGCCTTGCGGGCGCCGGCATTCTTGCCGGGATCTGGGCCTTCTCGCTGGTGGTTTTCGCAGCACCCATGGGCTCGACCGAACTCTTTTACGCCGGTGCTGCCTTGATCGGCTTCGGTGGCGGGCTCTTCGCCATATCGACCCTGACCGCCGCCATGACCATGCCGGCAACCGGAACCGCCGGACGCGGTCTGGCCCTTGGCGCATGGGGCGCCGCTCAGGCGACAGCCGCGGGTCTCTCCATCGCTATCGGTGGCGGCCTGCGCGACTGGGTCGACCATGCCGCCATGTCCGGCCATCTGGGCGAGGTGCTGATGACCCCCGCCACCGGATACTCCTTCGTTTACCACACCGAGGTTGGCCTGCTTTTCGTCACCCTCGTCATCCTTGGACCCCTCGTGCGCCAAAGCGGTCCTCTCACCCCGATGGAAAGCGGCTCCCGCCCGATGGGCCTCGCCGATTTTCCGACATGACCCCGTTTCAGGAGGAAACAACATGACTGGAACATTCTTTGGCCAATTCGACCTTGCCAGCGCCGTGCTCTGGCTCTTCTACTTCTTTTTCGCCGGTCTCGTGATCTGGATCCAGCGCGAGAACATGCGCGAGGGCTATCCGCTCGAGGACGACGAGGGCAACAAGTCCTCCAACCCCTCGATGTGGCCCCTGCCCGAAGACAAAACCTTCAAGCTGCCGCATGGCCGCGGTGAAGTGACCGTACCGAGCGGACAGGCGCCCGAACGCAAGGACATCGCGCTGAAACGCGTGGGACCGGGCAATGGCTATCCGCTGGAGCCCACCGGTGATCCGATGCTCGACGGTGTCGGCCCCGCCTCCTGGGCGCCGCGCAAGGATCATCCCGAACTCGACGGCCACGGCCATCCGAAAATCGTGCCGATGTCCGCGACCGAAGGTTTCCACGTCGCCGCCGGGCGCGACCCGCGCGGCCTGCCCGTTGTCGCGGGCGACGGCGAGATCGTCGGCAAGATCACCGACATGTGGATCGACGAGCCGGAACAGCTTGTGCGCTACCTCGAACTGGAGCTTGACAGCAAATGGGGCTCGGGAACGCGCCTGCTGCCGGTGACCTTCGCCAAGATCAAGTCGGACCGCGTCAACGTGCACGCGATCTACGGCAAGCACTTTGCCACCGTTCCGAAGATCGCCAGCCCGCGGCAGGTCACCCTGCTCGAGGAGGACAAGATCTCCGGCTACTACGGTGGTGGCAAACTCTACGCAGGGAACCGTCAGGAAACCCTGATCTGACAACCGCTTAACCGAGAAAGGGAGGCCCTCGCCATGTCTCACGATCACAATACACCGCCCGCCCAAGGGCACGACGACTTCCAGATCGAGCCCGTTGAGGGGCTCCCGGAACGCCCGCCTGCAGGGGAGCGTATTCTCTGGCAAGGCCGCCCCGACTGGCGTGCCCTGGCCGTGGAATCGATGAGCCTGAAATGGGTGGCGGGATATTTCGCCCTGCTGACCGCCTGGCGCTTCGTCTCTGTCGTCGATCTTTTGCCCCTTGGGCAGGCGATCGGCGCGGCGGTGCCCTTCGTGATCCTCGGGTCTGTTGTCTGCGGTCTGCTGACGCTCATTGCCTGGGTTCAGGCAAAGCACACCATGTACACGGTGACCGACGCGCGTGTCGTGATGCGCATTGGTGCTGCCCTCACGCTGACGCTGAACCTGCCCTACAAACAGGTCAGCAATGCGATGCTGGATCTGCGCAAGGGTGGGACCGGCACCATCGCGCTGGAAACCATGGGTGACACAAGGCTCTCCTACCTCGTGTGCTGGCCGCATGTCCGGCCATGGTACATGAGCAAGACCCAGCCGGCGCTGCGGTGCATCCCCGATGCCGAGCACGTCGCAGGTCTGCTCTCGGAAGCGGCGGAGGCGCGGATTTCCGTGCCGCGGGTCGCCCGTCCAGTGCATCCGACAGCCGTCGCAGCGGAGTGAGCAACATGACCACAGGCACCCACCCCCGCATCCACGCCAAGCCGGACGAACTGGCACCGCGCATCATCGTGCGCGTCATGTTCGGCTTTGTCTTCTTCGTGCTCCTGCTGGTGAGCTATGCCTCCTTCACCGGCAGGCCGCTGGAAAGCACGCCGCCCGACGCACCGGTCATCCGGGAACGCGCCATCCACCTGTCGGGCGATGCCTCCGGGGCTGCCCGCGTTCTTGACGCCAACGGCACGCTGATCGCCGATTTCCCCTCCGACAAGGGCGGTTTCGTCGCCGGTATCGAGCGGGTGATCGCCCGCGAGCGCGGCAAGAGCGGCATCGACATGTCCGCCCCTGTCCTCCTACAACTGCGCGAAGGCAATCGCCTGTCGCTTTATGACCCCGTCACCGGATGGTCAGCCGAGCTCATGGGTTTCGGCGCCACCAACTCCCGCGTCTTCGCCAGACTGCTGGACCAACCCTGAACCCAAGGAAGGAAGCCACCATGGGACTGCTGACAAAGGATTTCGAGCGTGCGCCCTGCACCGTCGAGATCAGCCATAAATTCGAGAGCCTGCATGCGCATGTGAAGTTCAACAACGGCGCCGTGATCTATCCCGGCGACGAGGTACAGGTGCATGGCGGCGAGATCATGGCCCCCTTCGGTGAGATCGTCATCGAGGACCGCGAGGCCACGATCATCCGCGCCAGCAAGCTCGAAAGGCTCTGGACGCGCCTCACCGGCGATTTCGAGGTCATGGAGCTGTGTGAATTTTCCTTCTCAGAGGAGGTCAAGCTATGAACGCCCCTGTCAAACATACGTCCGAAATCACCGATGCCGAAGAGAGCCTGAAGGTTCAGGAAGCGCAGTCGAAGTTCGACAGCGAAGCTGCCACGGCCGTCGCGATGCAGAACACGCTGTTGACGCCGCGCTTCTATACCACCGATTTCGATGAGCTCGATGCGATCGACGTATCGTCTGTCCGCGAAGACTGGGACAAGCTGATCGCTCAGATGGTGGCAGACCCGAACAAGGGCCATTTCAAGAAAAATGCCGATTGGGACAAGGTCGACTGGGAGAACATGGAGCCGACGCTGAAAAAGGAATTCATGGATTTCCTGATCAGTTCCTGCACCGCGGAATTCTCCGGCTGCGTTCTCTACAAGGAAATGAAACGGCGCGGCACCAACAAGGACGTCACGCAACTCTTTCAACTGATGGCGCGGGACGAAGCACGGCACGCGGGTTTCATCAACGACGCGCTGCGCGAAGCGGGTGTGGCCGTCAACCTGGGCTTCCTGACGCAGAAGAAGAAATACACCTACTTCCGGCCGAAGTTCATCTACTACGCCACCTATCTGTCGGAAAAGATCGGCTATGCGCGTTACATCACGATCTTCCGCCATCTGGAGAAGCATCCCGAGCACCGCTTCCATCCGATCTTCAAGTGGTTCGAGGAATGGTGCAACGACGAGTTCAGCCATGGCGAGGCCTTCGCCCTGCTGATGAAAACAGACCCTAAATTGACCAAGGGCATGAACGTCTACTGGATCAAGTTCTTCCTGACGGCGGTCTATTCGACGATGTATGTACGCGACCACCAGCGTCCGGCCTTCCACAAGGCCCTCGGTGTTGATCCGGACTGGTACGCCCATGAGGTCTTCACCAAGACCTCGGCGCTCAGCAAGCAGATCTTCCCGATCACCCTCGACATCGAGCACCCGCGCTGGCAGCCAAGCCTCGAGAAGATGCAGAAGGCCAACGCCGATCTGGCTGTGGCGACCGAGAAAGGCAACCTCTTCGCCAAACTCGGCGCACAGGCCCGGGCGGTGAGCGCCTTTCTCTCGCTGATCACGATCCCGGCGAAGAAGCACGAGGTACCGGCCAACACCCGCATGGTGCCGGCCTACTGAAATGAGCATCTGGTCCGCATCCCTTCTGGCCCTCTTCGTCTGGTGGTTTTCCACCGGGGCGATCCTGATGGCCGTGAAACATGCGGACCGGCAAGGCCCGGGCGCAGGGCGGCGCATGACGCTTCTGGGCCTGCCGATGCTGATCCTCGGGGCCTTCGGCTTCTGGGAAAGCATGGACGACACCTCTCCCTTGGGCGCCTGCATCGCCTTCCTGTCGGCCTTGGGCATCTGGGGCTGGATCGAACTGGCGTTTCTTACGGGCGTGATCACCGGGCCCAATACCTACCGCCTGCCCCCGAACACGCGGGAGTGGGAACGCTTCATCCGCGCCTGGGGGACACTGGCCTATCACGAAATGCTGCTGGTCGCCGCCCTGATCACGCTCTTTCTCATCGCCGGGAGACGCGCCGAACATCTTCGGCGCCTGGACCTTCGCGGTGCTCTTCTTTGCCCGCATCTCGGCCAAGCTGAACCTGTTTTTCGGCGTGCCCAAGATCAACGTGGACTTTCTGCCGTCCGCCCTGGCGCATCTTGCCACCTATTTCCGGATCAGGCCGCTCAACTGGCTTTTTCCGATCTCCGTCAGTGCGCTGAGCTTTGCGACCGCCTGCTGGCTCGAGCGCATCCACGATGCGACCACCCAAGGCCAGATCATCGGCTTTACCCTGCTGACCGCCATCACGGCGCTGGCGCTTCTCGAACACTGGGTGATGGTACTGCCGATCCCGGACGAAAAACTATGGCGCTGGATGTTGCCTGCGCCCAAACAACCGACACCCAAAACAACGACACTGAAGGGGGGACATCATGGATTTTGATGCACTTTTCCAATCGCAACTGGACGATTTGAAAAAAGACGGCAACTATCGCATCTTTGCGGAACTGGAACGTAAGGCGGGCGCCTTCCCCAAGGCGAAATGCCATGATGAGAACAGCCCCGACCAGGTCACTGTATGGTGCTCCAACGATTACCTCGGAATGGGCCAACACCCCGCCGTGACCAAAGCCATGAAGGATGCCATCGACAATTGTGGCGCCGGCGCCGGTGGCACGCGCAACATCTCGGGCACCAACCACAATCACAAGCTTCTGGAGCGCGAACTTGCGGACCTGCACGGCAAGGAGAATGCCCTGCTCTTCACATCCGGATATGTCTCTAACTGGGCTGCATTGAGTACTTTGGGCGCCCGGATACCTGACTGTGTGATCGTTTCGGACGAGTTGAACCACGCCTCCATGATCGAAGGCATCCGTCATTCCCGCGCCAACAAGGTGCTGTGGCGCCACAATGACCCCGAGGATCTCGACCGCAAGCTGCGCGCCCTGCCCGCCAATGCGCCCAAGATCGTGGCCTTCGAGAGCGTCTACTCGATGGACGGCGACATCTGCCCGATGCAGGAGATCGTCGAGGTCGCCGAAAAACACGGCGCGATGACTTACCTCGACGAAGTGCACGCCGTCGGCCTCTACGGCCCGCGCGGCGGCGGCATTTCAGAACGCGAAGGGCTTGCCGACCGCATCACCCTGATCGAAGGCACGCTGGGCAAGGCTTACGGCGTCGTGGGCGGCTATATCACGGGCTCCCATGCGCTTTGCGACTTCATCCGCTCCTTTGCCAGCGGTTTCATCTTCACCACCGCCCTGCCCCCGGCGGTGGCCGCCGCGGCGCAGACCTCGATCCGTCATCTCAAGGAAAGCGACACCGAGCGCAAGATGCAGCAGCAGCGCGTCGCCTACCTGCGCAAGCGGCTGGATCAGGAAGGCATCCCGCACATGAGGAACGATAGCCACATCATCCCCGTGATGATCAAGGATCCGGTCAAATGCCGGATGCTGGCCGACTACCTGATGCAGCGCTATGGCATCTACGTGCAGCCCATCAACTACCCCACGGTTCCGAAGGGCACCGAGCGGCTGCGTTTCACACCTTCCCCGCTGCACAGCATCGACGATATCGAGCATCTGGTGCTGGCGCTCAAGGAGCTCTGGAAGCAATGCGCCGTTTCCCATGCGGTCGCCTGATTTCGCGTCATTGTGAGTGTTGACTCTTTCCATATTCTCCTAGTTTGTGAGCCAGCAAACTAGGAGGATACGATGAATCGTGCCATTGCAACACTGATCTGCTTGAGTTTCGCCGCCCCCGCTTTCGCGGAAGGCGACGCAGCCGCCGGGGAGAAAGAATTCAACAAATGCAAGTCCTGCCACTACGTCACAGCCGACGATGGCACAGAGATCGTCAAGGGCGGAAAGGTCGGGCCCAACCTTTACGGCGTCATCGGCCGCCAGTCCGCTTCCACGGACTTCAAATATAGCAAGGACGCGGTGGCGCTCGGCGAAACCGGTTTCGTCTGGACCCAGGAGGACCTCGCGGTCTATGTTGCTGACCCTACGGGCTTTCTTCGCGAGAAGCTTGGCGACAGCAAGGCCAAATCCAAGATGGCCTTCAAGCTGAAGGATGGCGGCGCCGATGTCGCGGCCTATCTGGCGTCGGTCGGCCCGCAAAGCTGATCCTGACCTGATCTGACGGGAAACGCCGCTCACCTAGTTTGGGCGGCGTTTTCGCTTTCGTCCTCATCCTCGCCGGGACGCCCCTGCCCCCGGGGCCCAAGCGGGCGGCCGACAGCAGCGTCGGACGCATCGGTGACGTGATCAAGGGCGGCCTGCAGATCGAGCCGCAGCGCCTCGATCTCCTCCACACTGGCCTTGCGCGGCACCTTGGCCGTCCACTCCCGACACATCAGCACGCCGCGCGTCCAGGGGCGCGGCAGCATGGCACTGTCCCAGGTCGGCAAGGTAAAGGCGCCGCGGCAGGAGAAACCGACCACGAAAACCCGTTTTCCGGACACCCGTGACCAGACCAGCGGCACGGTGGAACAGACCCTCGCAGGCCCGCGCGAACCATCCGCCGCAATGCCTATCGAATAGCCTGCATTGATCTTGCCCAGTACCTCACGCGAGAGGGTGATATGGCGTTTGCGTGAGTTCATCGCGATCGTGTCGAAACCGAAGAGTTTCTGCCAGCGTCCCGCCATCTGACCCGCCCGTGAGGTGGAGGTCAGCGAGCAAATCTTGCCTGCATCCGTGTTGAAGAGATATGGCGACATGAAAAGCCTCTGGTGCCAGAGCACCACGATCACCGGCTCCCCCGCTTCGAGCGAGGCATCCATTGCCTCAAAGCCGCTACGCTCCCAGCTGGAGGTGCGCACGACAAAGCGGATGTAAGCCGCCATCAACCGCTCGACTGTTGACGTGAACCTCTCGCTGGACGCAATTCTTTTCCGCAAACTCATAATTATTCTGATCACTTGGGCCGGTCGGGGCCTGAGAGGAGAGGTATGCTTTTCGATATAACCCAAAGTCTGGCGAGACAACACTGCTAGAGAAATGCCGCGCAATCAGGCGATGATGCGCACTTCCGTCACCTCGTCATCCACCGAGCGGCAGGCTGCCAGGATGCGCCGCTCCAGATGCGTCTGAACATAGACGGCGTGAAACCGCGACGGCGCCCGCAGGGTCAAGCTGCCCCCTGCCCTGCCCTCGCGGCGCAGCGCCTGCAGCCATGCGGCGAAGGTCGATCTGTCCTCGGTATGGAGCAGGGTCTGAGCGATGGACCACTCCGAACCATCGGGCACCGGTGTTGCGATGGTTACGACGCGCAGCGGCAAGGGCACGACTTTTTCGGAAGGGAGATCGCCCTGACCCATGCGCAGTTCGAAATCGATGCCGACACAGGCCCATTGCTCTTTCGTGTCGCCGAGGATGCGGTCGAGCCCCAAGGCATATTCGGTTACGCGCCCCCGTGCGCCCTGGCGTTTCACCACCAACCAGCCCGCACCGCGAAACTGCGCCATCTCGCGTTTCACCGTGCGTTCATCCACCGACCACAGCCGGGCGATTTCGCGCTGGCCAACCGCCAGTTCGTCGCGCGTCCAGTTGTAGCGCGCCGTGATGAGCGTCATAAGTCTGAGGATACGGCGTTGCTCATGCTTGCCCAGCGACAGCGCATGCGCGCCAAGGGCCGTCAGCAGATCGTATTTCTGAGCGCCGGCCCCACGACCGACAGGTTTCGTGGAAAGCATGGTCTGCCCTCAATGTGATGAATGATGATCCTTGGCGGATCTTGACTGCCTCTGGATGGGTTGTTGGCTTCAACCTCTTTTCGTCTGATATCGGATTTCAGGCGTATATTCGAACTATTCCCTAATTAGCGTCCGTAAGGTCGATTCTGTCAAGTCCTTTGCCTTTGTTCCCGGAGTTCCAAACCCAATTCAAAATAAAAAATAGGTCTTCAAGGTATTGGGGGACGCACTTGGTGTCCCTTAATGAAGTGCTTTTGTCCCTCATTATGTGGCGGGGGAAATTTCGGTGTCCCCCATATGAAGGGTTGGCTTGCCGGGTTGCGCGATTCGGTAGACCATAGTCGAGACATCTGGTGCGCTTGCCGCAAAGGCTTGGCTGGAAGTGCTCTGGATGATCGGCAAATTCTCCGCGTACAGAATATTCCCTTTTGCATTTCAAGGCAAACCAGCGTAAATCTGAAAAAAACAACAATTAGCGTCCCCGCGGGGACAGGCACGGTCAGAGCATGTTCACCCACCTAGATCTCGCCCGGTTGCAGGCGCAATCCCTCAAGATGCAAGGCTTCATCCGGCAGCAGACCTATTCGCCGCAAAACGAAAAGACCCTGCGCCGGTTTTCCAGTTGGGAGGTGGCTGAGCTGATCCTCAAGGTCAACCAGTCCACGCTGCGCGGCCGGCTCGCCGCCGATCCCACCCTGCCCCAGGGTCTTGTTGAGACGGACGGGCGCCAGCACTGGTATACGCTGGAGGAGATCAACGAGCTGCGTCGCCGGCTCAAGGTCAACCGTCGGTCGCTGATGCCCGCGCGGCCGCAGGGAAAGCGCGCGATCCGCGCGGCCATCGCCAACTTCAAGGGCGGCGCGGGCAAGTCCACGGTTGCGCTGCATTTCGCTCATGCCGCGGCGCTTGACGGGTATCGGGTGCTCTGCGTCGATTTCGATCCGCAGGCGACACTTAGCCACTCCATGGGTCTGTCGGATGTGGCCGAGGAGTATACCGTCTGGGGTATCATGGCGCGTGATCTTGCTACCGAGACCACCCGCATGAATCGCGCCAGTCAGGGTGCGGAGAGCGGAACAGCCCTGCCCCAGCGCCGTCTGCCGGCCAGCATCACCGACATGGGCCTCGCCGATCTGCGCGCGGGCGATTTCATCAAACCGACGAACTGGCCAACCATCGACATCGTGCCCTCCTGCGCGAACGCAGCCTTCGTCGAATTCGCCTCGGCGCAATACCGCCACATGAACCCGGAATGGTCCTTTTTCGCCGCCGTTTCGCGGTTTCTCGACCAGCTGTCGCCCGATGCCTATGACCTTGTGCTTTTCGACTGTCCGCCCGCCATCGGCTACCAGTCGATGAACGCGGTCTTTGCGGCGGATGTGCTCTATATTCCTTCGGGTCCGGGCTACTGGGAATACGACTCGACCACCTCCTTCATCGGGCAGCTGTCCGAGGCGCTGGAGGATCTGAGCCGGTTCCAGGGGCTTGTCCCCGCGGGGACGATGCAGTTGCCCAAGGCTTTTCTCGACCTGCGCTTCCTGCTGACGCGCTTCGAAAGCAACAACGACCTGCACCGGGCGATGCAGCAGGCCTTCGTGAAGGTCTTCGGCGACCGGGTCACCGGGCACCCGATCGAGATGACCCGCGCGGTCGAGCAGTCCGGGCGCTTCCTGTCGTCGATCTATGAGATCGATTACCGCGACATGACACGGGAAACCTGGCGACGCGCCCGGGCGAGTTTCGACCAGGCCTACGAGGAATTCCGGGGCCATCTCGTGGCGGCCTGGGACAAGCTGGAGGATGAGGCATGAGCAAGCGGCGCGTATTCGACATAGACTTCGAAGACACGGATGCCCCCGAGGGAACGCCGGAGCAGACGGAGAACCGGCGCGGTCCGATGGCCGCCGCGATTTCCGAAAACGCAGCCGCGCTTTCGGCGCGGCAGGTCGCCGAGGCGGAGATCAGGGCGGAAAACGACCGGCTGGCGCACGAATATGTGTCGCTGAAGAAGAACGGTCAGATCGTGGGCCTGATACCGCTGGAGAGGATCCGCGCTGCCAAGCTGATCCGCGACAGGGCAGTCGAGCGCGACCCGGAACTTGACGAGCTCAAGGCTTCGATCCGGGCAGTGGGGCTTTCCAACCCGATTCATGTGGAAGAAGTGGAAGGCGGTTTCGAGCTGATCCAGGGATTCCGGCGGCTCAGCGCCTTTCGGGAGTTGCACGCGGAGACCGGCGAGGCGCGCTACGCCGCCATTCCCGCCAGCCTTCAGGCCCGGGGCGCGCAACTCGATCACCTCTACCGTCGCATGGTCGATGAGAACCTCGTGCGCCGCGACATTTCCTTTGCGGAGATGGCGCAGCTTGCGATGTCCTACGCGGAACGCAGCGGTGACAATGTGGCGGATTGCGTGGACCGGCTCTTTGCCTCTGCTGGTCGCCAGAAGCGCAGCTACATCCGCCATTTCGTGCAGTTGCTGACCGTTCTGGGGCGGGATCTGAAACATGCCGAAGCTGTTCCCCGCGCCATGGGCCTCAGTCTCGTCAAGCTGCTGGAGGCCAACCCACGCTTCGCCGGTCAGGTCCGGGCTGTGCTTGCGGCGCAACCGGATCGCGATGCGGCGCTTGAGATGACGCTCCTGCGCGGTGCCGTGGCGGGTGGATCGGTCAAGCCGAAAGCGACCAAGGCCCCTGCCCCGCGCTCTTCCGCGCGCACCACGATCAAGCTGAACCGGCCCGAGGGCGTGGCCCGGTGTACGGCGTCCGCCGGCAAGTTCGAGGTGCTGCTCGATCACGACTTCGGCGCGGTGGAACCCCGGCGATTGGAGGCCGCGGCGCGTGCATTTCTGGATCGGCTCAAGGGCTAGCGGTCGAGAAAGTCTTCGATGATCTTTGCGATCGTTTCGGGGTCTTCTTCCTGCGCGAGATGGCCCGCCTCTATGTGCTTGACCGTTGCATTGGGCAGACGTTTCGCAGCCTCGACGGAGACACTGGCAGGGACGGTTCCGTCCCGATCGCCGGCAATCAGCAGGCAGGGTGTTTCTATGGTGGGCAAGGTTTCCAGCAGGGGTGTCAGATCCCATTGCGCCATCATCAGCAGGGTTCCATCCACGTGATCGCGGTCTGCGACAAGACGACGATAGAGATCGAGCCCTTCGGCATCCAGTTTCGAGCCTGTCGAGCCGATTAGAGCCTGAATTCTGTCCGGCGAGGCAGAGGCTGCCGAGAACATTCTCGCCGAAAACGGCAAGGCGGCGAGCAGTTTGGCGAAGACCGGGAACAGCACCCCGGCGAACCCTTCGAAGGTCCCCAAGGCGGCGTTGATCCCGATAACCGCGGGCATCTGTCCCCGCGGGGACAAAAGCCGTCGTGAAAGATCGAGCGCGACCGCGCCGCCCGCCGAATGCCCGATAATTGCCACGGGCGACAACGCCTCATGCTGGCAAAGCAGCGCGATGTCTTCACTCATCGCCTGCAGGCCGCATCTGTGCCGCGCACCGAGTTGACTGAAGCCTTGCCCCGGCAGGTCGATTGCCACGACGCGATAGCGCTGTGCCAGCAGCGGCATCAGGCTGCGGTAGGAATGCGTGCTCCCGCCCGCCCCGTGCAACAAAAGCAGCGTGTCGCCCTGCCCGATCTCTTGCAGATGCCAGCGGTGCGGCTGGCTTATGACCCGGCGCGAGGTTTCGGCATTGGGCCAGTCTGGTGGAGGCGGCCAGCGCATCGCTTCTCACCCGTCCAGCGCGGCGCTGACGGCGGTGCTGAGGCGTTGTGCGTCCGCACGTGGCAAGGCCAGGTACGGCGCATTCAAACGCCCTGCCAGCGCTCTCAAAGCCTCCTGTGGGCGGGTGGACATGTCGATGACCAATGCTGCGATGCCTTGGGCGCGCAGCTGGTCTGCGAGACGCTCGGCATCTGCTGCGGCCGCCACGCGATCTGCGCTTCCATCGAGCGCGATGTTGGCGCGCCCGTCGGTGAGCAGAACGACCGTTGGCGTGAGCCCGCGATCGCGGCTCTGCTGCGCCAGCAGGCTGGCCTGTTGCAATCCCGAAGCCAGAGGCGTTCCGCCGCCGCCCGGTAGCGCCGCGAGCCGTCGTTTCGTCTGTACCAGTGATCGAGTCGGGGGCAGAAGCACCTCAGCCGCGTTGCCGCGGAAGGAAATCAGCGATACGTGATCGCGTTGGGCGTAGGCCTCCGCAAGCAGTATTTCCACGGCGCCCTTGGCTTCGTTCAGGCGTGACAAAGCGGCGGATCCGGAGGCATCGACGGTGAAAATGAGGAGGCGGTCGGACTGCTCCTGGTAGCGTTTGAGGCGGATATCGTCAGGTCGGATCAAGAGGCCCAGTGCATCGGGCTGAGATTGGCGGCGCAGCGGTTGCCAAGGGGCGGCGGCCCGGAGCGTGGCCACAAGGTCGATGCGACTGCGACCATCGAGGCGTCCGGGACGTGAGGGCAGGGGACGCCCCTTACGATTGCCCTTGCGCTTCTGCCCCGCGCCACTGCCCCCGGCGCGCCGCTCTGTCCCGGCGGGGACAAGCCCGTCGAGCAGGCCCTGCGGCAACAGCGCCCTGACCGCCTCGATCAGCAGATCCCCGTCGGGCAGGGCCTGCTGGTCTCTGCCCTCATCGGCGCTGGACTCCTGCGACTCTTCGGGCGGGGGCGTATCATCCTGTGTCTCTTCCTCCGCTGGCACGAGGGTGGCGCGATGCGGGTAGACCAGTTCGGCGGCCTGGCGGATGTCGTCGTCGGAAACGCACTCTCGACCTTCAAGTGCTGCCAATGCGCGCGCCGTGCGCAGGGCCAGGGTCGGCGCGCGCAGGCTGTCGATACCGAAGCGTGCGGCGATCATCGTGAGCGTTTCGAGCGTGTCCGGGGCAGCCTCGACGAGACAAGGGTTGAGGGGCACTGTCCCCGCGGGGACAGGCGTCCAACCGGCGGGCATCCGGCCTTGAGGGTCGATGTGAAAGGCCAGACGGTCGTCGAGGGCAGGGGGGATGGTTTCACTCTCGTCCGCCCCCTCGTCGAGAGCGATCAGCAGGTGGTCATTGTTCTGGTCGAGATGCGCGGCGAGTTTAGCGGCGAGCGCGCCATCGCATCGCTCCGCCATGGCCAGCAAAAGAGGGTCTCCTGTAAAAAATAATCCTTTATTTACAGTTACCTGTGATGATCTCAGGGTTGCCGTCAGATCAAGGCCGCCGAAGAGTTGCTCGTCGCCGATCGTGGGGTGTATGCGCCGTGTCGGCAGAGGGGCGAGAGCCGTGAGAAGGGTATCGCGGGCAGCGCTTGCACGCATGCGCACCGTGGCGCCACCAAGGGCTGCGCCGTCCAGCAGCAGCAATCGGACCGCAAGCGCCGCACGATGCCAGCTGTCCGTGTCCCTGCTCACCCCAGCACGTCCGCGACGATCCGGTTGACCCTCGCGCCGGAGCCTGCCTCGTCCAGAGGATCTCGCCGCAAGCGGTGGGAGAGGGCGGAGGGAGCGATGTCGCGCAGATGGTCGCGCTTGAGCGTGCGGTCTCCGCGATAGGCGGCAAGCGCCCGTGCGCCGCGCAACAAGGTCAATTCGCCGCGCAGGCCGTCTGAACCGAGTGCTATGCAAAGCTCCGCACAGTCGTTGAGAATGGCATCGGGCGTCTTGACCTTGGGCAGGCGCTTGCGGGCCTTGAGGATGGTCTCCCGGATCTCCGCATCCTGCGCGCCGAAAGTTGTCATGAAGGCGTCGAAGTCGCGTTCGAAAGCATCGCGACGTTTGATCACCTCGACCCGCTCGGCAATGTTGTCGGGCGAGCGGACCTCGACCGAAAGGCCGAAGCGGTCGAGCAGTTGTGGGCGCAATTCTCCTTCTTCGGGGTTCCCGGATCCGACCAGAACGAACCTGGCGGGGTGGCGGATCGAGAGCCCTTCGCGCTCTACCACGTTTTCGCCGGATTGGGCGACGTCGAGCAGCAGGTCGACGATGTGATCTTCGAGCAGGTTGACCTCGTCGATGTAGAGATATCCGCGATTGGCCCGCGCCAGCAGGCCAGGCTCGAAGGTTTTTTCGCCTCGCGTCAGGGCCCGTTCGATGTCGAGCGCCCCGACAACGCGGTCCTCGGTCGCCCCCAAGGGCAGGTCGATGACCGGTGTGGAGCGCGAAATCACCTTTCTGGAGCCTATTTCTGCCCAGGAGGGGCAATCTGCAACGCGTTCGGAGTTCACCGGGCAGCCTTCCACGACCTTGATCGGCGGCAAGAGCGCGGCCAGCGCCCGCACTGCGGTGGATTTGCCTGTGCCGCGGTCGCCGAAGACCAGCACGCCGCCGATGCCCGGGTCCACGGCGGTCAGGATCATTGCCTGTTTCATCTCGTGCTGGCCGACGATCGCCGAAAAAGGGAAGGGGGTCTTCATGCAGTAAATTCCAGAGTGTCGAGGGGGCTGCGTCCGCCCCAGGTTCCGGTGTCGCCGAGAATGGCGAAACGGGCGTAGAGTTCTTCGGAGAACCAGTTGCCGTCGCGGACAGCCCTGATGGCGGCGGCATGAGGGCCATTGGTCCGGGCGAAATCGGCCATGCTGCGCGCATCCGGCCAGATCGAGAAGGTGATCTGGTGCAGCAGGGGCATCTCGCCGATACCGATTTTGAATGCCACGTTGCGATCTGCACCGATCATGCGGCTGATATCGGGTACACGCTGCCAGAATTTCAAGGCAATGGCGGGTTTGATCGAGGCGCGGGTCAGGGCGGCGAGCGGGCCACCGATGGGCTTGCCCGAGGCCTCGAAAGGCGTTCTGCCGGCCCATTTGCCCCGTGCCGAAGCGGTTTCCAGAAAGATCGTCCAGTCTTCGGATGCGTGTTTTCGATAGGACTTGTAGATTGCGGCGTCCGCGATGGATTTTCGGGCCGTCACCGCATCGGGCCAGCTTGCAAGGATCGCGTAGACGGCGGTGTTGGGCAGGGGGGTGAAGCCTTCGCCTGTGCCCGAGCCGCAGAGTTTCCAGAACCCAATTCCCGGCACCTTCGGCAAGGCCAGACGGGCCGCTCCCATCATGCCGAGCGCCCAGAGACGGGTCACGGCCCGCTCGAAGCGGAAAAAGCTGATGGTGACGATAGGCGTTTTGGTCATGGGGCGCGCGGAAATCCGGAACTGTCAACTAAGTCTGACATGCTGTTGGGCGAAAGGGAAGAACACAATTGTCAAGTTAACTAGACACATCTACTGTACTCACATGATGACACGAGTTGATCCCATCGAATCTGCCGATGCCCGCGACGGACGCCGCACCCGGGCCATCGTGATCGGCGCCGGGCTTGGCGGTCTTGCGGCGGCCATGCGGCTCGGTGCCAAGGGCTACCGCGTGACGGTGATCGACCGGCTCGATGTGCCGGGCGGTCGCGGGTCCGCGATCTGGCAAGACGGGCATCGGTTCGATCTTGGGCCAACGATCGTCACCGTACCGCAGCTTTACCGCGAATTATGGGCGGCCTGCGGACGGGATTTCGACAAGGACGTGACGCTGAAAGCCTTGGACCCGTTCTATGAAATCCGCTGGCCTGACGGCACGAAGTTCGTGGCCCAGCAGGATACCGAAAAGCTGCGCGCGGAAGTGGCGAGGCTTGCGCCGGAAGATCTGGCGGGGTTCGACAGGTTCCTGACCGACAGTGCCAAACGCTACTGGTTCGGGTTCGAGGACCTTGGCCGGCGGTCGATGCACAAGCTATGGGATCTGGTGAAGGTTCTGCCGACGTTCGCAATGCTGCGGGCGGACAAGTCCGTCTATGCCCATGCGGCGGCGCGGGTGAAGGATGAAAAACTGCGCATGGCGCTGAGTTTTCATCCGCTTTTCATCGGGGGTGACCCGCTTCATGTGACCTCGATGTATATCCTTGTCGCCTATCTCGAGAAGGAATTCGGGGTGCATTACGCCATGGGGGGCGTCGCGCATATGGCCCGCGCCATGGGCAATGTGATCGAAGACCAGGGCGGCACGCTGTTGATGGACACGGAAGTTGACGAGATCGTTCTGCGCGACGGTGCCGTGACTGGCGTCCGACTAGCGTCTGGGCTGGAGCTTGGTGCGGACATCGTGGTGTCGAACGCCGATTCGGGGCATACCTATGACCGCTTGCTGCGCAACCATGCCAAGCGGCGCTGGACTCCGGCGCGGCTCAAGCGGACACGCTATTCGATGAGTCTGTTCGTGTGGTATTTCGGCACAAAAGGTACTGTTAGAGACTGGAAAGACGTGGGCCATCACACGATCCTGAACGGTCCGCGCTATACAGGCCTGCTCAAGGATATCTTCATCAAGGGCAAGCTCTGCGACGACATGAGCCTTTATGTGCACCGCCCGTCCGCGACGGATCCGTCGGTCGCACCCGAAGGCGATGACACCTTCTATGTCCTGAGCCCGGTGCCGCATCTGGGGCATGACAACGGGGTCGACTGGACCAAGGAGGAGCCGCGCTACAAGGCGAAGATGCTCAAGGTCCTCGAAGATCAGCTGTTGCCCGGTCTTGGTGACAAGATCAGTACCGAGGTCGTCTTCACGCCCGAGACCTTCCGGGACCGCTATCTCAGCCCGCTCGGGGCGGGGTTCTCCATCGAGCCGCGCATCCTGCAAAGTGCCTGGTTCCGGCCGCACAATGTCTCCGAGGAGGCGAAAGGCCTCTATCTGGTCGGGGCGGGAACCCATCCTGGCGCGGGCGTGCCTGGGGTGATTTCCACCGCTGAAGTGCTTGGCACTCTGGTGCCTGACGCGGAGGTCGTGAGATGAGCGCTTTTCTTTTAGTTCCTGCGATGAACACGTCGGGGAGGTACCTGCGATGATAGCGCCTGCGGACCTCGAGCACTGCCGCGAAGCCATCCGCCATGGGTCGCTGTCCTTTCACGCCGCATCAAAACTTTTGCCTGCGAAGGTTCGCGATCCTGCGCTGGCGCTTTATGCCTTCTGCCGCCTCGCCGACGATGAGGTCGATCTGAAAGCCGAGAAGGTGGAGGCCGTTTTGCGCCTGCGCGACAGGCTCGATGCCGTCTATGACGGTCGTCCGAAGAATGCGGCCCCGGATCGTGCCTTTGCCGCCATCGTCGCGGATTTCGAGATGCCACGCGCCTTGCCGGATGCGCTGCTCGAAGGCCTGGCCTGGGACGCGGAGGCTCGGCGATACCGGACCCTGAGCGGTGTCATGTCCTACTCGGCCCGCGTGGCTTCTGCGGTGGGCGCGATGATGTGCGTGCTCATGGGCGCGCGGGATGCGAATGCACTGGCGCGGGCCTGCGATCTGGGCGTGGCGATGCAGTTGACCAATATCGCGCGGGATGTGGGCGAGGATGCGCTGGAGCAGCGGATCTACCTTCCGCTCGACTGGCTGGAAGAGGCGGGGATCGACGTCGAGGCCTTTCTGGCCAACCCCAAGCCCACCAAGGCGATCCGCAACATGGTCAAGCGCCTGGTGATGGAGGCCAACCGTCTCTACATGCGGTCGGAAGCCGGGGTAGGGGTGCTGCCGCTCAGCTGTCGGCCCGGGATTTACGGGGCGCGCTTCATCTACGCGGGCATTGGCAGTCAGTTGACCTCAATGGAATATGATTCGATCTCGGCTCGGGCGCGGACCAACAAATGGCAGAAGCTCTGCTGGCTCGGCCAGTCGCTCGTGCTCAGCGGCGCCAGTATCGCGATGCCGCGATCTGCAGTTCTCTTTGCGCGGCCTCTGGAGGAGGTGCGGTTCCTGGTGGAAGCGGCGGCGCGTGGCGCCCCGCAAAGCTCACGCAGCGATGCGCTGATCACGGTGCTCTCAACGCTCGAACAGCACCGGCAGGAACAGCGGGCCCACCTGACCGGCAGGCCGGCCGAGATGACTTAGCGCCATGTTCTGGCTTCTCTTCTGCATTTTCTTTGCGGCCTGTTTCGGTGCGGGCATAACCGGCGGTCTTTTCGCGCCGGGACCATGGTATCGCCAGTTGACAAAGCCCTGGTTCACGCCGCCGGATTGGGTTTTCCCGGTGACATGGATGGTGCTCTACATCTGCATGGCGGTTGCCGGCGCCCGCATCGCCATGGCGCCTAATAACGGGATCGCGATGGCCTTCTGGTCCTTGCAGATCGCTTTCAACGGGCTCTGGACGCCAGTCTTTTTCGGGTTGAAGAACATCCGCCTCGGCATGGCGGTGGTCGGGTTTCTCTGGCTCTTCGTGCTCAGCTCCATCCTCGCCATGTGGCAGGTCGATCTGATCGCAGCGTTGCTCTTCGTGCCTTACCTTCTCTGGGTCAGTATCGCAGCGGCGCTCAATGCCGAGGTCTGGCGGCTCAATCCCGAAGTGGCGCGCAATCCGCCCGAACCTCCCCGCTAGCGGGCGGTGGGCGACTTGCCCGGGGCCTCCATGGTTTCTCCGCCGCCAAAGGCAGATTCGTTGCTCAGTCCCAGTGCCAGTTCTTGCGGCGGGGCACACGAACGGCGAGCATTGGTTTGAGCAAAGGTGACCGGAAGCGTGTAAGATCAAGCGCCTCATGCACGCCGGTCGTTGTCTCGCCGTCGATGGATGTTTCCACGGCGGAGCGGGAGTAGAAAGGCGCATCGAGCATGTTCAGTTTTTGCCGTGGGCGCGCGCCTGCATCGCCCCGTGTCTCGCGTTTCACCGCCCAGAGACTGCGGCGCAAACGTGATTTCGGGGGCAGGGGGATCGTTTCGGCAGAACCGTCACGCGCGAACCGAAACCCTGCGGCGAGTTCCGAACCGTCGATCCGAGTCGCGTCGTAAAAGCACGTGGCGCCGGAGGCAGTTGGATAGCGGCCCCAAGTCCAGTAGCTGAAATCCTCCTCCAGGGCGCGGGTGCCGAAGTTAGCGTCGAAATAGCCTTCGCCGGTCCAGGACCAGCCCGGGCGGTCGATCTCCACTTCGATCTGTGCCACCGGCGCAAAGGGCCGCCAGACATGGGCGCCATCGGGTGTCAGCGGCAACTCCACGGAGGTGATCGCAGCGGGAATGAGGCGGATCTGACCCTTGATCCGATTGATCAGCGGCGGGCCCGAAACCTCGTCGATGTCGATGATCAGCCGGTCCTCGTCCCAACGCATCATCGACGGGCCCACTTCGAGCCTTGAAGCGGTCTGGCGCAGGGCATCCTTGCCGCGATCGGTCATGGTGAAGCGACCGCCCGGCCCATAGGTCGCCACGTTGATGCAGACGTGATCCTGCGGGCACTTGCGCCCCGACCATCGGTACCATGGCGAGAAAACAGAGCCTATGAAGCCGATGACGGAGACCGCACGGGTGCCGCAGGCGCTCAGGCCGTCGACATACCACCACGCATAGCCGTTCGGGCCGACGGGGATGTTGAAGTTCGGTCGCGCAAGATCGCCTCGGCCGCGTGCTTCGCGGAGAGTGTCGCCATCGGCACGCCCGCGCCCGGATGAGTCCCGCCGCCCGCCAGCCAGAGCCCCCTGATCGGCGTTTCGGCTGTCGGGCGCTTGAGTGCTGCGGTCATCCCGTGCGGCGTTTGCCCGTATAGCGCGCCCATCGTTTCGGGAAACATCGTGCCGAACTTTTGCGGCGTCGTTATGCTCGCTGCTGTCGGTGTCGGCGTGAAGGTCACGTTGAAAGCCGCGAGTCGCTGCATGATCTGATGATGCCATTGGTCCAACTCCGTCGGGTCAGTGGTGGTGGAAGATGTCGCGGGCGCGTTCGTGATGATCTCGAAGCGCTCCAGCGGCGAAATTTCGGTGCCCTGGCCGCGGTCTTCGGCGCAGAGATAGAGGGTGGGCTCGGCCGGGATGCGCCCGGCCGCGAGATCATGGAACTCGCTATCGGGGTCTGCGGCGAAAAAGACGTTGTGATGGGCCAGTGGCCTGCCTTCGACACGAGCCGCAAAGCTGTAGACGCGGGCCGAAAACGAGCGGGGCAGGGTGGCCGTCTGCGGGGCCACGGTCTCAAGTGCCGCCCCCATGCTGCCGGTTGCAATCGCCCGTGGATCCCCTGCGTAAACGATTACATCGGCGGAAAGCGTTTGACCTCCGGACAGCATCACGCCGGTCGCTCGCCCGTTCTGCGTGATGATCCGGTCCACATGGGTGCCTAGCTGGATGTCCACGCCATGTGTTTCTGCGAGGCGACGCATGGCGTCCGCGAGCCTGTGCATGCCGCCTTTCACGACCCAGACGCCGGCCGCTTCCGCCTGCCAGATCAGTGACAGCAGCGCGGGGCTGAAATGCGGCGCGCCGCCGACATAGGTTGCATAGCGTCCGAAAAGCTGTGCCAGACGCGGGTCGCGAAACTGCCGGGCCAGCATCGAACGCAGCGATGACAGCGGCGCCATGGCGGGGATCAACCCAGGCTGTCCCAGGACTTTCGTCACTAACCAAAAGGTATTAGGCACTGCAGCCTGCATCATCGGCGCGTCGAAGGCTTGAAAGAGACGGCTGGTGCGCCGGTGAAAACGGCGGAAATCATCGGCGCTGGCCGGCCCTGCGAAATCCGCGATCGCGCCGGCGGAAGCGTCCAGATCGGCATGCAGGTCCAGCGTGCTGCCATCGGACCAGACGTGCCGTGCAAGAATATCCTGCGGGATCAGCGTGACATGGTCATCAAGCCGTTCGCCAAGGCAGGCGAAAAGCTCATCGAAAACATGGCGCATTGTCAGCACGGTCGGGCCTGCATCGACGGGCCCTGCGGCGCTTGGCACAGTGCGGATCTTGCCGCCTGCATGGTCGTGGCGGTCGAGCAGACTGACGGCAAGGCCGCCCGCGCGCAACCGCAACGCCGTGGCAAGCCCGGCGACCCCGGCGCCGATCACAACGGCGCGGATGCTGGCAGGTCTCGTGGGAGCATTCGACAGGGGCATAAGCGATTGTTGACTCGAAGCAGCAAACTGTCCAGTATGATTTACACATTGGTGTCGGAATAAAGTGACACATCGCTTCCTAAAGGACTTTCCCATGGGCATGAACGCGCGGATCGAAGCGGCAATTTCGCAGGCGGTGGCTGTCGGTCAGGGACGCGGTGCGGTACCGCCAAGGTTGGCGTCGGCGCTTGCCTATGCCACGGCGCCGGGTGGTGCCCGGATCAGGCCGACGATCCTGACCTCCGTGGCGATGGCCTGCGGTGACGACAGACCAAAGCTGACCGACGCGGCTGCGGCGGCACTGGAGCTGATCCATTGCGCGAGCCTCGTGCATGACGACCTGCCGTGTTTTGACGATGCCAATGTGCGCCGTGGCAAACCTACGGTCCATCTCGCCTTTTCCGAACCTTTGGCAGTGCTCACGGGCGACAGCCTGATCGTGCTCGCCTTCGAAATTCTGGCGCGGCAATCCGGCCAGGCTCCGGACCGTGTTGCGCAGATGATCATGACGCTGGCACAGCGCACCGGCATGCCGGGTGGCATCTGCGCCGGGCAGGGTTGGGAAAGCGAAACGGAAGTGGATCTCTCGGCCTATCATCAGGCCAAGACCGGCGCGCTTTTCATCGCGGCGACACAGATGGGTGCAGTGGCGGCAGGTCAGGAGGCCGAACCCTGGTTCGAACTGGGCGCGCGGATCGGCGAGGCGTTTCAGGTGGCCGACGACCTGCGCGACGCGCTCTACGATGCCGACACACTGGGTAAACCCGCAGGACAGGACGACCTGCACGGCCGGCCGAACGCCGTGACGCTGCTTGGTGTGCAGGGTGCGATTTCGCGGCTGAAGGACATTCTCGGCGGGGCGATCGCCTCGATCCCCTCTTGCAAGGGTGAGGCGCAGTTGGCCGAGATGGTGCGGAAATACGCCGAACGCCTGACCCCGGTGGCACCGACACACAGCCGCAGCAATGTCTGATCTCACCAGCGATCTACCCGGCTGGCGCGGCGGATGGATGAACCGACTTGTTGCCCGCCCCGGTTTTCAAAGCTGGGCGAGCCGCTTCCCGCTCACACGTGGACGGGCCCGCAAGGATGGTGCCGCACTTTTCGAGATCGTGCAGGGGTTCGTCCAAAGCCAGGTGTTGATGGCCGTCGTCGAACTTGATCTGCCGCGCCGCCTGCGTGCGGGTCCGCAAACCGCGGAGATGTTGGCGCGCGCGACCGGCATCGCCCCTGCGCGCATGGCCGTCCTCCTGCAGGCCGCTGCGGCGCTTGGCCTGTTGCGCCGCCGGCGTCGGGGAGACTACGCGCTGGCACGCAAGGGCGCGGCGCTGATGGGGGTGCCGGGACTGGAAGCGATGATCCGCCACCACAAGGCCTTCTACGCTGACCTTGCCGATCCTGTTGCCCTGCTCCGTTGCCCCGAGGAAACCGAGCTGTCGCAATTCTGGCCCTATGTCTTCGGCGCGAAGGGCGCGATTGATCCGGCGGTGGCTGAAACCTATTCGGACCTGATGGCCCAGAGCCAGAGACTGGTCGCAGAAGACACGCTGCGGGCGGTTTCGTTCAAGGGCGTGACCCATCTGATGGATATCGGCGGCGGCACGGGCGCTTTTCTCGAAGCCGTGGGACTGGCTTTCCCGTCGCTGCAGATGACGCTCTTCGATCTGCCGCAGGTGACGCCGGGGGCCACCGCTCGTTTCGACGCGGCCGGACTGTCCGGGCGGGTGTCGATCGCCTCTGGCTCCTTCCGGGACGACCCACTGCCGTGGGGAGCTGACGCGATCTCCTTGATTCGCGTCCTCTACGATCATTCCGACGAGACGGTACAAGGCCTTCTGACCGCGGTTTTCGATGCTTTGCCGCCGGGTGGGCGGATCATCATTTCCGAACCGATGGGTGGCGGGCGCCGGCCGGATCGCGCCGGGGATGTGTACTTCGCGCTTTACACAATGGCCATGCAAACGGGCCGGGCGCGGTCTGCTGAAGAGATCATGTCCTTTTGTCGTGCCGCCGGGTTCGAGGCGCTTCGGAGCCCGGAACCTGCCCGCGCCTATGTCACAAGAACCGTGACAGGGCAGAAACCCCGCTGACAGTCTTCCCAAAGTGTCCATTTTGATTGACACAATGAAATGTCAGATTAAACTGACAATATGAACAAGCGCCGCGCTGAGTCTTTGGACCGATGTCAAAAGAGAGCCCCGGCGAAGGAGAGTACCTTGGATACCCGCGCCGTATTGCTGAAAGGTCCCCGTGATCTGGACGTCGATACCCTGTCGCTGAAAGCGCCGGGCGCGGAGGATCTGGTGGTCGAGATTTCCCACTCCGGCATTTCGACGGGAACCGAAAAACTCTTCTGGACTGGTCAGATGCCGCCCTTTCCGGGAATGGGATATCCGCTCGTGCCAGGCTATGAGGCTGCGGGCGAAGTCGTGGAAGCGCCGGTTTCATCGGGCTTCCGCCCCGGTGACCGAGTCTTCGTGCCGGGCGCCAATTGCTACGAAGGGGCTTTCGGTCTCTTTGGTGGTGCTGCCGCTCGCGTGGTCACGGCCCCTGGGCGCGTGACGCGAATCGATGCGGGCCTCGGTGCCAGCGGCGCATTGCTCGCCTTGGCGGCAACGGCCCGTCACGCGATGGCCGGACTGAACAAATCCGTACCCGACCTGATTGTGGGCCATGGTGTGCTGGGAAGGCTGCTGGCGCGGCTGACCATCGCGGCCGGTGCGCCCGCGCCGATGGTCTGGGAAATCGATCCGAGCCGGCGCACGGGCGCTAAGGGTTATCAGGTGATTGACCCCAAGGACGATACGCGCCGCGATTACATGTCGGTCTATGACGCCTCGGGCAGTGTCGAGGTGCTCAACGATCTCATCGGCTGCATGGGCAAGGGCGGCGAGATCGTGCTGGCCGGGTTCTACACCACGCCCATCAGTTTCGCCTTTCCGCCGGCCTTCATGAAGGAGGCGCGTTTCCGGGTTGCCGCCGAATGGACCCGCGATGACCTGCACGCCACCCGTGCGCTGGTCGAAGCCGGGATGCTGAGCCTAGACGATCTGATAACGCACCGGGCTCCGGCCGGCGATGCCAAGACCGCCTACGAGCAGGCGTTCACGGATGCGGATTGTTTGAAAATGATACTCGATTGGAAGGACGTCGCATGAAGGACGAAGTGCCGAACCTCAAGGATTTCGACAAGCGCCTGCGTGACGAAGCCGCCGAGCCGACGCTGGAAGTGCCGCAAGGCGAGCCCACCTCCAAGACCCAGATCATCGCGATCTACGGCAAGGGCGGGATCGGCAAGTCGTTCACGCTCGCGAACCTGAGCTGCATGATGGCCGAGCAGGGCAAGCGCGTGCTGCTCATCGGCTGCGATCCGAAATCAGACACGACCTCGCTGCTTTTCGGCGGCAAGGCCTGCCCCACGATCATCGAGACCTCGACCCGCAAGAAGCTGGCAGGCGAGGAGGTAAAGATCGGCGATGTCTGTTTCAAGCGCGCCGGCGTCTTCGCGATGGAGCTTGGCGGACCCGAGGTCGGTCGCGGCTGTGGCGGTCGCGGGATCATCCACGGCTTCGAACTGCTGGAGAAGCTCGGTTTTCACGACTGGGACTTCGATTACGTCCTGCTGGATTTCCTCGGCGACGTGGTCTGCGGCGGCTTCGGTCTGCCGATCGCGCGGGACATGGCGCAGAAGGTGATCCTCGTCGCCTCGAACGATTTGCAGTCGCTTTATGTGGCGAACAACGTCTGCTCCGCGGTTGATTACTTCCGCAAGCTGGGTGGCAATGTCGGCGTGGCGGGTCTTGTCATCAACAAGGATGACGGCACCGGCGAGGCCGCGGCCTTTGCCGAGGCAGTCAAAATTCCGGTTCTGGCCGCGATTCCGCAGAACGACGACCTGCGCAAGAAATCCGCGAACTACCAGATTGTCGGAACCGCGAAATCCGAATGGGGCGCGCTCTTTGCGGCCTTGGGCGAAAACGTGGCCAATGCGCCGCCGATGCGGCCGACACCGCTCGATCAGGACGGGTTACTCGGTCTTTTCGATGCGTCGGAAACCGGTGGTGACATCGTTCTGGAGCCTGCAACCGATATGGACATGCGTGGCAAGAACGCCGAGCCCAAGCCGTCGCTGGAGGTTGTCTACGATGAAGCATGAGCAGGCGGATCATTTCGACAGCAGCGATGTTTATGAAGTCGTTCGGAACGCGCGACCAGAGCAGATCATGCGGCTCCTGCGCGATATCGGCCGCCTTCCCGAAGACGGACAAAGAACGGTGAGGACGTCCAGTGAACAGGCTTGAGCATTTCGAAAAGACACGCAGGGCGATCGAGCGCGCCCACTGGCTGGACAGCCAGTCCCTTTGCTTGTTCGAGAAGAGCGAAAGCGTGATCCGGCGTGCGCGCGACCTGCTCGAGCGGATCACCGCTTCGGCCTCCGAGCATCGGAGCGCAACGGAATGAAGAAGGAAGTCACATACGACGCCGCTGCCGACGTGGAGGTGATCAAGGGTCATCCGCATGGCGACGTGTCGCGTGTGGCCGGGGATTCGCCGCAGGATGCGGGCGGCTGTCATTCGGGGACCGATATGGCGGAGGCCGCACGCCTGGCAGGCCAGTCGGAACTGCTCGATAAATTCAAGGCGGATTACCCGGTTGGGCCGCATGACAAGCCGCAGTCGATGTGTCCGGCCTTCGGCTCTCTGCGCGTCGGCCTGCGCATGAAGCGGGTGGCGACGGTGCTGTCGGGCTCGGCATGTTGTGTTTACGGTCTGACTTTCGTGTCGCATTTCTACGGTGCGCGTCGGTCGGTTGGATACGTGCCATTCAATTCGGAGTCTCTGGTCACCGGCAAACTCTTCGAAGACATCCGCGAAAGTGTTCACGAATTGGCCGACCCGGATCGCTACGACGCGATCGTGGTGACGAACCTTTGCGTGCCGACGGCGAGCGGTGTACCTCTGCGTCTCCTGCCCAGGGAGATCAACGGGGTGCGCATCGTGGGCATCGACGTGCCGGGCTTCGGCGTGCCAACCCATGCGGAAGCCAAGGACGTGCTGGCGGGCGCCATGTTGAATTACGCGCGCAAGGAAGTCGAAGCCGGGCCGGTGGCGGCACCCGTGGGTGGCAAGTCGGATCGTCCGACCGTGGCGCTTCTGGGCGAGATGTTCCCGGCGGATCCGATGATGATCGGTCAGATGCTGGCGCCTATGGGCATGGCGGCGGGACCTGTATTGCCCTGCCGTGAATGGCGCGAGCTTTATGCGGCCCTCGACTGTTCGGTCGTGGCGGCGATCCATCCTTTCTATGTGGATACGGTGCGCGAATTCAAAGCCGCGGGGCGGCCGATTGTCGGTTCTGCGCCTGTTGGGCTTGACGGCACGGCGGCCTGGCTGAAGGCGATCGGCGAGGCCCATGGCGTGCCGGCGGATCAGATCGCGGCGGCGCAGAATGCCGCACTGCCGGCGATCAAGGGTGCGCTCGCGGCCAAGCCGATCAAGGGCACGATCACGCTGTCGGGTTACGAAGGCTCGGAGTTGCTGGTTGCGCGCCTGCTGATCGAAAGCGGGGCGCATGTGCCCTATGTGGGCACGGCCTGCGCAAATTCACCCTGGTCCGCGACGGATGCCGACTGGCTGAAGGCCAAGGGGGTGACGGTGAAATACCGTGCCTCGCTGGAGGACGATTGCGCCGCCATGGAAGCGATCCAGCCAGATCTCGCCATTGGCACGACGCCCGTGGTGCAGAAGGCCAAGCAGCTCGGCATTCCGGGTCTCTATTTCACCAACCTGATCTCGGCGCGGCCTCTGATGGGCGTCGCCGGCGCCGGTTCGCTGGCGCAGGTGATCAATGCCGCCATCGGCAACAAGGACCGGATGGCGCATATGAAGGAATTCTTCGAGGGCGTGGGTACCGGCGATACTGCCGGTGTCTGGGAAAAGGAGCCCAACCTGCGGCCCGATTTCCGGGCACAGCACCAGAAGAAACTCGACAAGCAAGCGAGGGCGGCCCAGGCCGCGCAGATGATATGACGCGCTTTGGTGCATATCTCTCGACCGGGGCTCTGCCCCCGCGCTGCGCGCTCCCCCGGGATATTTCGGGCCAAAAGAAGCAGGGGAGGCTCTGCTGATGCTTGTTACCGATCATGACCGTGCGGGCGGATATTGGGGGGCGGTCTATGCCTTCTGCGCCGTCAAGGGCTTGCAGGTCGTCATCGATGGCCCCGTGGGCTGCGAGAACCTGCCGGTGACATCCGTTCTGCATTACACCGATGCCTTGCCGCCGCATGAGTTGCCCATCGTGGTGACGGGTCTGGGTGAAGGCGAAATGGGCTCGGGCACCGAAGAATCCATGAAGCGCGCCTGGGAGACACTGGACCCCGCGCTGCCTGCGGTCGTCGTGACCGGGTCCATCGCCGAGATGATCGGTGGCGGCGTCACGCCGCAAGGGACAAACATTCAACGCTTCCTGCCTCGCACGATCGATGAGGACCAATGGGAAGCGGCAGACCGGGCGATGACCTGGATCTTCACCGAGTTCGGCATGACCAAAGGGCGGATGCCGCCCGAGAAGAAACGCGAGGAAGGTGCGCGTCCTCGCGTCAATATCCTCGGTCCGATGTATGGCATCTTCAACATGCCATCCGATCTGGCCGAGATCCGCAGGTTGGTCGAAGGGATCGGCTGCGAGGTCAACATGGTGCTGCCGCTGGGCGCCCATGTGGCCGAAATGAGAGATCTGGTAAATGCGGATGTGAACATCTGCATGTACCGCGAGTTCGGGCGCGGGTTGAGCGAGCTTCTTGCCAAGCCGTATCTACAAGCCCCGATAGGGATCGAGAGCACTACCAAATTCCTGCGCGCACTGGGGAGTTTGGTGGGCCTCGATCCCGAACCTTTCATCACGCGAGAGAAACATTCCACGATCAAGCCGGTCTGGGATCTCTGGCGCTCCGTCACGCAGGATTTCTTTGCCACCGCAAGCTTCGCGATCGTGGCGAATGAGACCTATGCCCGTGGGATCCGGTTGTTCCTCGAGGACGATCTGGGTCTGCCTTGCGCTTTTGCCGTCGCACGCATGGCGGGCAAGAAGACCAACAACGAAGAGGTGCGCGCCCTGATGGGGCAGAAGCGGCCGCTGATCGTTATGGGTTCCATCAACGAAAAAATGTACTTGGCGGAGCTCAAGGGCGGGCATGGGCCGAGCCCGGCGTTCATCCCTGCGAGCTTTCCCGGCGCCGCGATCCGCCGACACACCGGCACGCCCTTCATGGGCTACGCGGGCGCCACCTATCTGGTGCAGGAGGTTTGCAACGGGCTCTTTGACGCGCTGTTCCACATCCTGCCGCTCGGCACGGAAATGGATGCGGCGGATGCCACGCTGACGCCGCTGCGCCGGGATTTTCCCTGGGATGCCGATGCGCAGGCGATGCTCGACAAGATCGTCGAGACGCATCCCATACTGACACGAATTTCAGCCGCCAAGACTTTGCGCGACGCGGCAGAGAAAGCGGCGCTTGCCGCGGGCGCGGAACGCGTGGTGCTGGACACCGTGCGCGCGCTGGACCCGGCGGGTGCCGGAAACGATCTGGAGGATCAGACATGAGCGACATGACATCTGACATGATGGACACGGTTGATATCGCCGAAGCCCCGAGAGAGGCGCGGCGCAAGACCGAGAAGACGGAATTCATGGTCTACTTCGCGATCATCTTCCTTGCGACGCTCCCGCTGGCGACGCTGACCTGGATGCTTTCGGCGATCCGCAGCCGCAGCTTCACCGACAAGGGCCCGATGGCCCGCGCCTGGAGCCAGGCCCGGATCATCACGCCGATGATCTTCTCGGCCTGAACATGAACCATCTCACGCATATCCGGGCTGGCAAGGCCCCCTGCGTGACCCGACATCTCGGCTTTCGTGCGCCTGTCGAGAAACGAGACTGGGGGAACGGAAACGGACCTTCAGAGACCCTGAGGGGGGTCACCCCCAAAGGACCCGGCCGCGGGGAACGCGGCGTCAGCATAACGTTCCGGAGGAATTTTTATGGCTGATAATACTAACCTGTCCTTCACAGGACTTACCGACGAACAGGCGCAAGAATTGCACTCTGTCTATCTGAGCGGGCTCTATCTGTTTTCAGCAGTAGCGGTCGTGGCTCACCTGGCAGTGTTCATCTGGCGTCCTTGGTTCTGAAGGGGAATAGAAAATGGAAAAGTTCTACAAGATCTGGCTCATCTTCGACCCCCGCCGCGTGTTTGTTGCACAAGGCGTGTTCCTCTTTCTGCTGGCAGCGATGATTCACCTCGTCCTGCTGAGCACAGATCACTTCAACTGGTTCGAACTGGCGGCTCAGAAAGCTGCCGGCGGCTGAACTGGTCGGTGAATGAAAACAGCTGCGGGCGGTCAAGTTGTGCGCCGCCCGCCCGCGGCAAACCAAATTGAACAATAATTGACGGCCTCCGCCTACCGGCAGGACGACCGCCCCGGATCCGCGCATCTCGCGCCCGGGCAGGTTGCCGCACAAGGGATATGGCGTGCCGCATATACGCGGAGAAATGAAGATGGCGCTGCTCAGCTTCGAAAGAAAATATCGCGTCCGCGGAGGGACGCTGATCGGAGGCGATCTGTTCGACTTCTGGGTGGGGCCTTTCTACGTAGGCTTTTTCGGGGTCACGACAGCCTTCTTTGCCCTGTTGGGGACTGTATTGATCTTCTGGGGCGCAAGCCAGCAGGGGACCTTCAACCCCTGGCTCATCAATATCGCGCCGCCCGATCTCAGTTACGGGCTGGGGCTGGCGCCGCTGCTGGAAGGCGGGCTCTGGCAGATCATCACGATCTGCGCGACGGGTGCCTTCATAAGCTGGGCGCTGCGCGAGGTTGAAATCTGCCGCAAACTCGGCATGGGGTACCATGTGCCGGTCGGCTTCGCTTTCGCGATCTTCGCCTATGTGACGCTGGTGATCTTCCGACCGCTGCTGATGGGCGCCTGGGGTCACGGCTTTCCCTACGGCATCTTCAGCCACCTCGATTGGGTCAGCAACACCGGTTACGCCTATCTGCACTTCCACTACAACCCGGCCCACATGCTGGCGGTGACGCTCTTCTTCACCACGACACTGGCGCTGGCGCTGCATGGCGGCCTGATCCTGTCGGCGGCCAACCCCGAGAAGGGCGAAGAAGCCAAGACCCCAGATCATGAAGATACCTTCTTTCGGGACTTCATCGGCTATTCGGTCGGGACCCTGGGCATTCACCGCCTGGGCTATCTTCTGGCGATCAACGCGGGCTTCTGGTCTGCGATCTGCATCATCATCTCCGGTCCGGTCTGGACCTCGGGCTGGCCCGAGTGGTGGAACTGGTGGCTCGATCTGCCGATCTGGGGCCAACCCATAGCAATGGGAGGTATGTAACATGCCCGAGTATCAGAACATCTTCACGCAGGTCCAGGTCCAGGGCAAACCCGAATGGGGCATGGACGACGCTGGCAACAACATGATGGAAGAGCGGGTCGGAAAACCCTTCTTCAGCACGCTGGCCGGGCTCTTCGGTAACGGTCAGATCGGTCCCTACTACTGGGGATGGACGACGACCGTGGCCTTCGGTTCGGGGCTCGCCTGGTTCTTCATCGTCGGCATGAACATGCTGGCGCAGGTCGGCTATTCCATCCCGCAGTTCATCCGGCAGCTGTTCTGGCTGGCGCTCGAGCCGCCGGGGCCGCAGTACGGCCTGTCGGTGCCACCGCTCGACGAAGGCGGCTGGTACCTGATCGCGAGCTTCTTTTTGCTGGTCTCGGTGATGACCTGGTTGCTCAGGGCCTATCTGCTCGCCGAACAGCACAAGATGGGCAAGCACATCTTCTGGGGCTTTGCCGCGGCAGTCTGGCTCTTCCTCGTGCTCGGTCTCTTCCGTCCGATCCTGATGGGATCCTGGTCGGAGGCAGTACCCTACGGCATCTTCCCGCACCTCGACTGGACCACGGCCTTCTCGATCCGCTACGGGAACCTCTACTACAATCCCTTCCACTGTCTTTCGATCGTGTTCCTCTACGGCTCGGTGCTGCTCTTCTGCATGCACGGCGGCACCATCCTGGCGGTCACCCGCTACGGCGGCGACCGCGAGCTCGAGCAGATCTACGACCGGGGTACGGCTACGGAACGCGCCGCTCTCTTCTGGCGCTGGACCATGGGGTTCAACGCCACGATGGAAGGCATCCACCGCTGGGCCTGGTGGTTCGCGGTCCTGACCCCGATCACCGGCGGCATCGGGATCCTGCTCACCGGCACGGTCGTCGACAACTGGTTCATCTGGGCGCAGGAACACAACTTTGCCCCGATGTATGACGGCTCCTACGGCTACGCCGATTACGGCTCCTACGAAGCCTTTATCGGGAAGGAGAACTGATCATGATCCCCAACTGGTTTGGAAAATGGAACAAGGAAAACCCGACCAACGTGTTTGGTCCGGCGATCCTGGTCGGTGTGTTGGGCGGGGCGATCTTTCTCGCCGCCCTGATCGTGACCTGGGGCAACCCGGCGCAGACGGCCAGTCTGCAAACCGGGCCGCGGGGCACGGGCATGTCGGTACCGGAGTTCAACGCGATGCGCCTGTCTCCGGATCCGACGATCGAGGCCATGTACACCGAGGAGCCCTATATCCCTGATGGAAGCGAGCCGCTCGCCAAGGACATCTACAAGAACGTCCAGGCGCTTGGAAACGTCACGGAGGACAACTTCAACCGGGTCATGAACGCCATGACGCAATGGGTAGCGCCCGAGCAGGGCTGCGCCTACTGCCACGGTGATGGCGATCTGGAGACCTATGGCGAGGACAACCTCTACACCAAGGTGGTCTCGCGCCGGATGATCCAGATGACCCAGAACATCAACGAGAACTGGGACGGCCACGTGAATGCCAATGCGGAAGTGGGGGTCACCTGTTACACCTGCCACCGCGGACAGAACGTACCGAGCGAAATCTGGTTCAATGTCACGCCAGTGACCGAGGCGACATCGGGCTGGGCGTCGGTGCAGAACCGGGCGACCAGGATCAGCCAGTCCACTTCATTGCCCTCCAATGCGCTCGAGGTCTACCTGACCGAGGACGTACCGGTGAATGTTCATGATTTGGAAAGCCGCGTCGCGGGTGTTCCGAACGACGAGGAAGTCGCCTCGATCCAGAAGACCGAGATGACCTATTCGCTGATGAACTACTTCTCGAACAGCCTCGGGGTGAACTGCGTCTTCTGTCACAACAGCCGGGCCTTCTACGACCCCGGCCAGGTCACGCCGCAATGGGCAACCGCGCTGCTGGGCCGCCAGATGGTGATCGAGATGAACCAGGAATACCTGATCCCGCTTCAGGACACCTATCCGGCGGATACGGCTCGGCCCGCTTCATGCGGACGCGCCGAAGGCCGCCTGCAAGACCTGTCACAAGGGCTACCAGCAACCGCTGCAAGGCACCAATGTGATTGCCGACTGGCCCGAGCTCGCGACAAGCGAAACGCCGGTCTACGAATGAGTGGCCGGGCGGCCCTGAACCGCCCGACCGCTTCGCCAGGCGCGAACCAGAGGCTTCCCTGGTTCGGGCACGGGGTCTCAACACCCTTGTTCCCTTCCTGTTGGCTACAGGAACCTGGCGTCGCAACCGTCTTACCCCGGGTGCGACGCCTTTTCTTTCCCGAAGGCGGGATCAGAGGTCCGGCAAGAACCTCCCGCGCTTCGGCTCACCTGAGGAGACGTGCGCCATGACCAGACAACCCACCCCAACACTCGACCGCGTCGCAGGCCCGGCCGACCTGCGCCACATGACGGATCCGGAACTGCGCAGCGTCGCAGATGAGTTGCGCGCCGAGGTCATCGATGCGGTGAGCCGCACCGGCGGGCATCTCGGCTCCTCTCTCGGTGTCGTCGAACTCAGCGTGGCGATCCACGCGGTTTTCGACACGCCGCGCGACAAGCTGATCTGGGACGTGGGCCACCAGTGCTACCCGCACAAGATCCTGACCGGACGCCGCGATCGGATGCATACGCTCCGGCAGGGCGGCGGGATCAGTGGCTTCACCAAGCGCAGCGAAAGCGAGTACGACCCCTTTGGCGCCGCGCATTCCAGTACGTCGATTTCAGCGGCCCTCGGCTTTACCGTGGCGCGCGACATGGGGATGCCCACGGGCGATGCCATCGCAGTGATCGGGGACGGCTCGATCTCCGCCGGCATGGCCTATGAGGCGCTGAACAACGCGGGCCATGAAAAGCGGCGCATGTTCGTGATCCTCAACGACAACGAAATGTCGATCGCGCCGCCGGTGGGGGCGATGTCCTCCTACCTGTCCAGCCTCTCGGATCTGACGCGCAAGGGGCCGTTCGGCGGTCTGGTGGCGCTGGCCGAAGGCATGGAGAAATTCGCGCCCAAGGAAGTGCGCGACGGGGCGCGACGGGCGCGCGAACTGGTCACAGGGCTCGAGAGCCGCGGCACTTTCTTCGAGGAGCTTGGCTTCGACTACATCGGCCCCATCGACGGCCACGACATGACCCAGCTACTGAGCGTCCTGCGCGGCGCGCGAGCGCGGTGCACGGGCCCGGTGCTGATCCATTGCTGCACAGTCAAGGGCAAGGGCTACGCGCCCGCAGAAGGATCAACCGACAAGTATCACGGCGTTTCCAAATTCGACGTGGGCAGCGGCGTGCAGGCCAAATCCACGGCCAATGCGCCCTCCTACACGGCGGTTTTCGGCGATGCGCTGACCGAAGAGGCGGCCCGCGATCCCGCCATCGTCGCCATCACCGCCGCGATGCCGAACGGCACCGGCGTCGATCGCATGGCCAAGCGCTTCCCGGGTCGGGTTTTCGACGTGGGCATCGCGGAGCAACATGGCGTGACCTTTGCCGCAGGCATGGCGGCGGCGGGACTCAAGCCGTTCTGCGCCATCTATTCGACTTTCCTTCAGCGCGGCTATGACCAGGTGGTGCATGACGTGGCGCTGCAGGGCCTGCCGGTGCGTTTCGCTATCGACCGGGCGGGTCTGGTGGGGGCCGACGGGGCGACCCATGCGGGCGCCTTCGACATCGGCTACCTCGGTGCGCTGCCGGGCATGGTGGTCATGGCCGCCGCCGATGAGGCGGAACTGAAACACATGGTCGCTACCGCGGCCGCCCATGACAGCGGGCCGATCGCCTTCCGTTACCCGCGTGGCAACGGCACCGGGGTGGCCTTGCCCGAACGCGGCGAGGTGCTGGAGATCGGCAAGGGCCGGATGATCCGCGAGGGGACGGGCGACGTGGCCCTGCTGTCCTTCGGTACGCATCTGTCGGAATGCGAAACCGCGGCGACGGTGCTGGCGGCCGAAGGCCTGAGCGTGACCATCGCCGATGCCCGCTTTGCCAAACCGCTCGACATGGAGCTGATCGCGCGTCTGGTGCAGACACACGGCGCGGTGATCACCGTCGAGCAGGGCGCGGAAGGCGGCTTCGGCGCCATGGTGCTGCAGGCGATGGCCGGGCAGGGGCTGCTTGATCTGGGCTGCCGGATGCGGACCCTGTGCCTGCCAGACCAATTCATCGATCAGGCAAGCCCGGATGAGATGTACCGCGATGCAGGCCTTGATGCCGAAGGGATCATCGCAGCGGTGTGTCGAGTGCTTGGGCGTGATCGGAAAGTCGTCGATCTGGCCGCGGCACGCGGTGGGCGGTCCTGAGATCTTGAGCCTCTGGCGGGGATACTTCTAGCGAGAAGAAACCCGCGCCGTGGCCTCCCTGGCAAGCGTCGGCAAGCCGGTGCGCGTGTAGACTTCCGCGAGCATCCGGTTCAGAGGCACCCCGTCCGGATCGAAGGTGCGCCGCAGTTCCAGCACCTGTTGCGCAGCGCTGGCGCGACCGCCCTTTATCAAGGCATCAAGGTGGATCTGCTCAAAGAGGTCGCGTTGTGCGTGGCTGCCGCCACAGTCCGCCATGCGCGGCAGAGCGATGGCGAGGTCGTGGATCGCGCGGTCCCAGTCGCCCGCCGCATGGGCGCGGATGCCACGAGCCGCAGGCAGCGCCACCTCGGACCAGACCGCCCTGTCGAAGGCCGCCTCATCCTCGGCCCGGGCTTCGATCCCGGCCAGGAGGTCGTGCGCTTCAGGGCGACCGGTGCGGCAGAGCGCGTAGAGATATTGCAAGGTCAAAAAGGCATTGGTGGTGTCGGCGCCACGGCGGGCCACGTGGTCTGCGACATCAGCCCATCGGTTGCCCACATCGACACCCGCGAAGTCCATCCGGGCCAGCAGCGAGACCGCGCCCACCTGGTCCTGCGAGTAGTCCTTCGCAAGACCCCAGACATGGGTGTCATAGGAGCGCCGTACGTCATCGTATCGCCCCATGCTGAGGTAGAAGAGGGCAAGGTGCCACCAGTTATGGCTGCGCATGAAGGAATTGAGGTCCTGCCAGCTTTCCGCCACGCTTTCGAGATAGGCGGCGCCCTCGGCGATGCGGCCTTCGGTCAGCATGACATGGGCGAGGGCGTGATGGGCCCAGGGCTCGAGAGCGTCAATGTCAAGCGCACGGCGCGCCGCGTTTTCGGCGTGGCGGAGCAGGTGGCACTGCTCATAACCGAAGGCGATCATGGCATGGGTATGGGCGATATCGCCCGCGGCTTCTTCAGCCTTGAGCGCGACACGCAGCATCCCCGCCGAATCGCCGGTGTTGAACAGGTGGTATTGCGCCAGTTTCACAACGACCAGATCGCGCGGGTAGGCATCGATATGCGCCTCGCAGGCTACAATCAGGGCGGGGATGTCATTCGCGACCCAGCGGGCGACAATTCTTACGATGCTCGCCTCGCGATCGTCTGTTGGTTTTGCGGTTTCGGCCTTGCGGAGGTAGGGACGGGCCTTGGCCGCAGCGACAGGAGCTTCGAGGAACATCCAGAGCGTGGCGGCGAAGGCGTTGGCAAGGCCGTGACCGGGTGCCTTGTCCGCGGCGGCAAGTATATTGGTGGCCTTGGGCAGGTAGGCGAGAAAGCCATGGGTGAAATCGTCCACGGCCTGCGCGGTTGCCGCGTCGCAATCGCTGAAGGTGAGGCCGAAGCGATCAGTTCTCATGTCGTGCCTGGCATGAGGTGTCTGAATGCAATGCGATATCGGGCCGGCGCAGGTCAGCCATTGAGCGTGCCCCAGCATGGCAGCAGATCGCCTTGGGCGGGTCGGGCGGCATGGATGGCCCGGGCGATGGCGCGCGCGAGACACAGGCTCGCGGCATGCCCGATCAGGCCGAGGTTCGGGCCCGGGCCGCCATCGGTTTGCCCGCCGGTGGAGAGGGCAAATACAAGATCGCCGTCGCTAGGCGTATGGGCAGGCAGGCAGGCGCGCGCGATGCCGTCATGGGCAGCCACGGCCATCCGGTGACAGGCGGCCTTGTCGAGGGCCGCATCGGTGGCCACGATGGCGATGGTGGTATTGCCGCGCTCGACCTGGGCGAGGGCCTTGAGGCTGGTGAAAACGCGCCCCTGTCCCTGAACGGGGTCCACACCTGCGCCGCCGAATTCGCTATCGACCTCGAAGGCGGCGGCGTGGAAATGCCGGTTGCCGGGAGTGGTCACGCTGCCCACCGGATTGGCGGCGACGAGTGCGCCGACCGTCGTGCCGTCTTCGAGCCGGAAGGAAGCAGAGCCGAGGCCGCCCTTCAGCGTGGCAGTCAGGGCTCCTGTGCCGGCTCCCACCGAGCCGATGGCGAAATAGGTTTGCGCCGCCAGGAAGGCCTTGCGCCCGAGGGCTGGATAGGGGTTCTCGCGCCAGTCCTTAGCGCCGCCATTCAGAAGATCGAAAAGGATCGCGCCCGGCACGATCGGCACGACTGCGGGACCGACCCGGAAGCCGCGCCCCTCGGTCCGCAAGGCCTCCACCACGCCGGAGCAGGCGTCAAGACCGAAGGCCGAGCCGCCGGAGAGCACGATGGCGTCGATGGCGGAGACGGTCTTGTCGGGCGCCAGAAGGTCGGTCTCCCGTGTGCCGGGCGCGCCGCCCATGACATGGACCGAAGCCACAAAGGGCTTGTCCGCCGTCAGCACCGTGCAGCCGGATTTCAAGGCATCGTCCTGCGCATTGCCGACACGCAGTCCTGCTACATCGGTGATAAGGTTGCGTGGCCCGGGGCTCATCATCGCGGCTCAGATCCTCGGCTTGGCGGCGGCTGTGGCCGGATCGCCAGTGTTAGGCTCGCCCTTGGGCTCGATCAGCAGCACCTTGCATTCGGCTGTGGCGCGCGGGCGGTGGGTAACGCCCTTTGGCACGATGAAAAGCTCTCCCGCCCGCACAAGGTGGCTGGTGCCTTCAAGATCCATCTGCATCTCGCCTTCGAGTACGAGGAAGAAATCATCCGTGGACTCGTGAAGGTGGAAGGGGAATGTGCCCTGAAACCGGACCACCATCACATCGTTGTCGTTATAGTCGGCCACCACATGCGGATCCCAGTGGCGGGTAACCTGTTGCAGTTTTTCGGCGAGGTTCACAGGCTGCATCGGCGGTTTCCGGACTGGTGTCTGACATCGCCAGTTGATCGTGCCGCAGGCGGGCTGTCCAGTGCCGAGCCGAAGGATTGCCCTGGAATTTACTCGGCGGCGCATTGCCTCGCGTTCCGGACCGGGAACTTCAGCACGATCCGGTCATGCCCGTCGCTCTCCGGCGTGGCTGGGGCAAAGCGGTGCGGCTCGAAGCCCTCGCGCAACCAGAACTTGAGGCCACGTGCATTGGCGCAAAGTACTGCGAGCTTGATCGAGGCCACGTTTTCGAGATGTGCCATGTCGCGGATCGCCTCCATCACGCAGCGTCCGATCCCGCGCCCGCGATAGGCAGGGTCGAGCAGCATGAGCCCGATCCACCAGTCATCCGGGTATTCATAGCCGCGCGCGATGCAGACCATGCCCGCCATTGCTTGTCCGTCCATCACGGCGAAGGGCATGAGGCAGTCGGGTCCGAGGTCTGGTGGCGTTGCGCGAAAAAAATCACGGACGAAATCCTCGTCCGGCAGATGCCCGACTTCGAGCACCACGTAATCAGCGGCGCGCAGCGCGAGGTCCAGCGCATCGTCGGAATTCTCGGCCTCCGACATAGGCATGAGCTTGATCTGCGGCATGGGTGGGCTCCTGTGCTTCATCGCCTGACGGGGTGTCAGGCATCGAATGCGGCCGGATGCTCCAGAGCCATGTCGGGCAGGCGTGGGGCCGCCGACACAAGTGTTTTCGTGTATTCGTGTTGAGGATTGGTAAACACGGCTTCGGTCTGTCCCTGTTCCACGATCCGTCCGGCCTGCATGACCATCACTCTGTCGGTGACCGATCGCACGACCCCGAGATCGTGCGAGATGAACAGGTATCCAAGTCCATAGGCGCGACAGAGTGCTGCCAGCAGATCGAGGATCTGGGCACGCACGGAGACGTCGAGGGCGGAGACCGCCTCGTCGAAGAGGATCAGGTCCGGGCGGATGATCAATGCGCGGGCGATCGCGATGCGCTGGCGTTGGCCGCCTGAGAACTCATGGATGTAGCGGTGCTGGTCCGCGGCGCTCAGGCCCACATCCTCGAGCGCGCGGGCGATCGCCTTTTCCCGTACAAACCCCATCGGGGGGGACGTCAGAAGGTGGAAAGGTTCGGTGATCAGCCGGGCGACCTTGTGGCGCGGGTTGAAGCTGCCGAAGGGGTCCTGAAAGACCACTTGCATGCGCCGCCGCACCTTGAGGTCGGGTTTGCCGTTAGCGAAGACGGGGTTGCCTGCCAGCGTGATGCTGCCACCCTGCACCGGGTCGAGCCCCAGAAGGGCCCGTGTCAGGGTCGATTTTCCGCAGCCGCTCTCACCCACCAGCCCGAGCCTTTCACCGGCATTCAGGGTGAAGCTCACGTCCTGCACCGCATCCGTATAGGACGCGGGTGCAAAGAGCCTCGTTCGCGGCTTGCGATAGCTGCGGCGCACCTCGCGCACCACAAGCAGCGGCTCGGGTGGGGGCGGGGGCGGCAGATCAACCCGATGCGTGGAGGCGGCAAAGAGGCTTTTGGTGTAGGGATGCTGTCGGTGCTTCAGCAGATGCTGGGTCGCACCGGTCTCCACGATCTCGCCCTTGCGCATCACCGCGATCCGGTCGGCCATCTCCGCCACGACGGCCAGATCATGGGTGATCATCAGAAGACCCATGCCATCCTCGCGCACGAGGCGCCGTAGCAGCGCGAGGATCTGCGCCTGGGTTGTCACGTCGAGCGCCGTTGTGGGCTCATCCGCAATCAGCAGCTTTGGACGCAGGGCGATGGCCATGGCGATG
Source organism: uncultured Alphaproteobacteria bacterium (assembly GCA_963715055.1). Lineage (GTDB taxonomy): Bacteria > Pseudomonadota > Alphaproteobacteria > Rhodobacterales > Rhodobacteraceae > CAVQRB01. The sequence continues at coordinate 62,310 of CAVQRB010000003.1, forward strand.
ACGACGCGCTGGCGCTGGCCGCCCGACAGCTCGTGCGGGTAACGCCCGAGCGGAAAACGCTCCGGGGGCAAACCTACCCGCGCAAGGGTTTCTGCGGCCTTTTCCTGCGCGTCACGCGGGGAGGTGTCGGTATGGATGCGGATGGTTTCCGCAACCTGCGCGCCGATGGTCTGCACCGGGTTGAGCGCGGTCATCGGTTCCTGAAACACCATGCCGATATCATTGCCGCGTATCACGCAAAGGTCGGTTTCGGCGAGATCCGTGAGGCAGGTACCGTCGAGCGAGATCCGACCGGTCAGGTCGCTGCCGGGGGGCAGCAACTGCATCACCGCCAGCGCGGTCATCGATTTGCCCGATCCGCTTTCGCCGGTGATGGCGAGGATCTCACCGGGATCAAGTCCGAGGCTGACGTCGCGCAGGATCGCTGTCCCGCCAATGGTGACCGAGAGGTCGCGGATATCCAGAAGGCTCACGAGCGCACCCGCCTCAGCCGCGGATCAAGCGCATCGCGCAGCCCGTCGCCCAGAAGGTTCAGCCCTAGCACGATGAGGATGATCGCCACCCCCGGCACGATGGCCAGATGCGGCGCGAAGCTGACCATGGTCTGCGCATCCGCCAGCATCCGGCCCAGCGAGGGGGTAGGGGGTTGTACGCCGAGACCCACGAAGGAGAGCGCCGCTTCGACCTGGATGCCGAGGGCGAACTGGATCGTGCCCTGGACGATCAGCAGGTTGAGCACATTGGGCAGGATATGTTCGATCGAGATGCGCGGCGCGTTCTTGCCGGCGACGCGGGCGGCCATGATGAACTCGCGCTCCCAGAGCGGCAGGGCGGCACCGCGGGTGACACGGGCGAAAACGGGGATGTTGAAGATGCCGAAAGCCACGATGGCATTGACGGCGGAAGGCCCGAAAACGGCGGTGATCAGGATCGCCATGACCAGCAGCGGAAAGGCGAAGATGATGTCATTGCCGCGCATGATGATTTCGTCGAGCCATGAGCCCTTGCGTGCCGCAGCGGCGAGACCGAGAGGGACCCCGAAGGTGAGGCCGATGGCCAGTGCCACAAGCGCCACGGCAATTGACGTGCGCGCGCCGACCATGGTCATGCTGAGGACATCGCGGCCGAGATGATCGGTCCCGAGAAGATGGGTGCCGCCCGGCGGCTTCAGCTTGCCGGGGATGTCGAGCGTGGTGTGGTCGAAAGGCGTCCAGACCAGCGACAGGAGCGCAAGCCCGATCAGCGTCGCCGAAAGCAGCGCGCCGAGGATCAGGGAGCGGTTCATGTACGCGCCCGCAGGCGCGGGTCGATGGCGACATAGGCCAGATCGACGAGGAAGTTGATCATGATGACGGCAAAGACGACGAGCATCACCACGGATTCGACCACGATCAGGTCGCGGGCGGAAATCGACTGGAAAATCAGCCGCCCGAGACCCGGCAGGTAGAAGACCTGTTCGATGATGATGGTGCCGGCGAAAAGAAACGACAATTGCAGCCCAAGGATGGTCAGTACCGGGATCATCGCGTTGCGGAGCCCGTGCCGCCAGAGGGTCTGGCGCGCGGAGAGTCCCTTGGCGCGGGCGGTGCGCATGAAATCCTCGCCCATCACGTCCAGGAGCGCCGAGCGCATCACGCGGGTGAGGATCGCGGCCTGCGGCAGGGCCAGGGCAATGGCGGGCAGGGTGAGCGCATGGAGCCCGCGCCAGAAGCCCTCGTCCCAGCCGGGAAAGCCGCCGGCTGGAAACCATCGGATCTGGATCGCGAAAACCAGCACCAGCATCATGGCGAACCAGAAATTCGGCACGGCGACACCGAGTTGCGTGGCCCCCATGACCGCAAGATCGCCCGCCTGCGCCCGGCGTGCGGCGGCATAGATCCCCGCCGGAACAGCGATCAGCGTAGAGACCAGCAGCGCATAAAGCGCCAGCGGCAGCGACACACCGATGCGCTGCGCCACCATCTCCGAGACCGGCGTGCGGTAGGTGTAGGAGGTGCCGAAATCGCCCCTAAGCATGCCGCCGACCCAGGCAAAGTAGCGCGCCACCTTGCCCTGATCGAGGCCGAGCTCCGCGCGCAGGGCGGCCAGCGTTTCGGGTTGCGCATTGATCCCCAGCATGAAGGAGGCGGGATCGCCCGGGGCCACTTCGATCAGCGTGAAGATCACCAGCGACGCCACCGCGAGGCTGAGGATCAGGGAGCCGAGACGTTTCACGACATAGCGCAGCATGGCGGCCACGTTAGGCGGGGGCAGGGCCGCGGTCCAGTGGGCTTGTTGTGAGGATGGAACGGCTTAGGTCTCGCGACATGGAGAGACCCATGTTCATCGGTGCGGAGATCTTCCGCCATTCAAGCTACGGGCGCTGGCATCCCCTGCGGGTGCCGCGGGTTTCGACCGTCATGGACCTGAGCCGCGCGCTTGGCTGGCTGCCGCCCGGGCAGTTCATCACCGCGCCGCGGGCCAAGCCCAAAGCGTTGGAGGTCTGGCATACGCCCGATTATATTGCGGCTTTACAGCGGGTTGAGGCGGAACAGACCGCAACGGCTGAAGATACTACGCGCCACGATCTGGGCTCTGTCACCAACCCGGTCTATCCGGAGATCTACCGACGGCCGGCGACGGCGGCCGGGGGCTCGCTGCTGGCGGGGGAACTGCTGAAGGATGGCGGCGTGATCTACAACCCGCCCGGCGGGACGCACCACGGGATGCCGGACCGCGCGAACGGCTTTTGCTATCTCAACGATCCGGTGCTGGCGATGCTGTCCTTGCGCCGAAATGGCGTGCGGCGGATCGTCTATGTGGATATCGACGCGCATCATTGCGACGGGGTGGCGGTCGGGTTTCATGGTGATCCCGACTGCCTGATGATCTCGGTGCATGAGGAGCGGCTCTGGCCCCGCACCGGGCCGCTGGAGGACGATGCGGGCGGGTCCGCGATCAACCTGCCGGTGCCGCGCGGGCTCAACGACAGTGAAATGGCCCTGATCAGAGACGAATTGATCCTGCCGCAGGTCGCAGCCTTCGCGCCCGAAGCCATCGTTCTTCTGTGTGGTGCCGATGGGGTGGAGGAGGACCCGCTGGCGCATCTGTCGCTCTCCAACAATGCGCATTGGGAGATCGTCGCAGCACTCATGGGCATGGCGCCAAGGCTGCTTGTATTGGGCGGCGGCGGGTATAATCCTTGGTCGGTGGGCCGGCTCTGGACCGGGGTCTGGGCGACGCTCAACGGCCATGCCATCCCCGAGCGTCTGCCGGAACCAGGCGAAGCGGTGCTTCGCGGCTTGCGCTGGGAGAATACCCGGCGCGGCAAGAACCCGCCCGAGCATTGGTTCACGACCCTGCGCGATGCGCCTCGGGAAGGTGCGGTGCGCGATGTGATCCGGGACCGGGTCGGGGCCTTGCAGCTGCGCCGGGCGCAACGGCAGTCGACGCCGGGAACCGCGATCGCGAATCGGCCCCCGGAAACCGGGGTTAACGCCTGAAAACAAGGGATCTGACGTGGGGTGACATCCGTGCACCCCACGTACACCCCCTGTACACCCCCGGCGCACGCCGAAGCTGGTTTAACCTAGCGTGCGCTGTGCTTCGTGAAGACTTCGTGAACGGCAGCGCTGACCCCGGTTCAGAGGGTTCAGTTCAGGAAATCGGTGATGACGGCGGTGCCCGGAGCGGTCGGCCCTTTCATTGCGCGAAGCTCGCCGCTTGCAGCCGAAAGGGCCACTTCGCGCGCCACCATCGGTCGGATATCGACCTGACCGCGTTCGATCATGCCGAGCAGCGACGGGTACTTCCAAGCCGGCATTCCGCGGGTGCCAAAGAAGGCCAATTGCTTGGCATAGATCGCGCGCATGTTGACTGTCATCATCCCATCGCCCGCGGGCATGCCGACATGCACATGCCGGCCGAGGGTGGCAAGACACTCCACCGAGGCGTTGGTGGTCTGGGCGATGCCGAGCGCCTCGACGGAGACCTGCGCACCGCCGCCGGTGATCTCGCGGATTGCGGCGGCGGCGTCCACCTTGGCCGCGTTGACGGCGGCGTCGGCCCCGAGCGCCTGTGCATGGGCGAGCTTTTCATCGACCACGTCGACCACGACGACGCGCGCGCCGAGCATTTTCGCCAGTAACAGTGTCGCAAGGCCGATCCCGCCGGTGCCGTGCACCGCCACCCATTCGCCCGCACGCAGCGCCGCGCGGTCCGTGAGCGCATGCCAGGCCGTGGTCACGCGGCAACCGAGTCCGGCGGCAAGCGCCGGGGTGATCGTTTCGGGCAATGGGACCAGATTGTGATCGAAGGGCACGGCCACATATTCCGCATAGGCGCCGGGGGTGCCGAAGCCCGGCACGATCTGGTCGGGGCAGGTGTTGGACACGCCGGTGCGGCAGGCGGGACAGGTGCCGCAGGCGAGAATGAAGGGCGCGATCAGGCGCTCGCCGACCTTGTGCGCCGCCCCGGCGCCGGCCTCGACCACCGTTCCGCAGTATTCATGCCCGAGGATGGCGCCGGGAAGCACCTTCGGATGCTCGCCGGTCCAGCCGTGGAAATCGGAGCGGCACACGCCGCAGGCCTCGACCTTCAGCACGACGCCGTTGTCGGGGCAGGCCGGATCGGCAACCGTCTCTATTGCAAGGTCTTCGTTGAAATTTCGGATGACGGCGGCGCGCATGGCAGGTTCCTTTGGTCGGGCTTCTGCGCGAAGTCGAGGTCAAGGACTGGCGAAGGTCAAGAGCGAAAGTCGTACAGCGCAGATCCTCGGATGCCGCGGACAGGCGGCATCCGAAGCATTCTATCTCACTCCGCCCAACTGACGCCGGTGAGGTCGGTGGCTTGCGTCGGCGCATTGGCCCAGAGGCCTTGCAGCTCGCGTTTTGCCACCGAAAGTTGCGCCAGCTGGAAGAGGTAGCCGTTCACGTAATCATCCGCGATGATCTTCTGCGCCTCCTGCAGCATTTGCGTCCGCATCTCCGGGTCGGTCGTGACGTTGAGCTTGGTCACCAACTCCTGGAAGGCGGGATTGTCGTATTGGAAGTAGTAATCCGGGTTGGCGTAGATGCCGATGTCCATGGGTTCGGTATGGCTGACGATGGTCAGGCCGAAATCCTTGCCCTTGAAGACGGATTCGAGCCATTGCGCCCATTCCACGTTGATGATCTCCGCCTTGATGCCGACGGCGGCCAGTTGCGAGGCGATGATCTCGCCGCCGCGCCGGGCATAGGAGGGGGGCGGCAGGTAGAGGGTGGTCTCGAAACCATCCGGCAGGCCGGCCTCTGTCAGCAGCGCCTTGGCCTTTTCCGGATCATGGGCGGATTCTGCGGTCAGATCGGAGTAAGCGGGATTGTGTGGCGCGAAATGCGTGCCGATGGGCGTGCCGTAGCCGAACATGGCGCCATCCACGATCGCCTGGCGGTCGATGGCAAGGGCCACGGCCTCGCGCACCAGCTTGTTGTCGAAGGGCGCGCGCTTGTTGTTCATGGCGAGGATGGTTTCGCCCTCGGTGGAGCCCACGAGAACCTGAAAGCGCGGGTCTGCCTCGAACTGTGGCAGGTTTTCGGGCGAGGGGAAGCCGGTGAAGTAATCCACGTCCTCGGCCATCATCGCGGCGAAGGCGGCGGTGGGGTCGGAGATGAACTTGAAGGTGACGGTCTCCAGTTGCGCGGGCGTGCCCCAATAGGCGTCGTTGCGCACCAGGTCGATGCGATCCGACTGTACCCAGTCCACGAATTTGAAGGCACCGGTGCCGATGGGCGTCTGCTTGATGCCCTCGATGCTTTCGGGTGCCACGATGACCGCGTCGCCCCAGGCGAGGTTGAAGAGCATGTTGCCGTTGGGCTCGGAGAGGGTGATCTTCACGGTCAGCGGATCGATGACCTCCACCGAGGCGATGGCGGCGTAGAGCGCCTTCTGCGCATTGGCGCTGTCGGCGGCATTGATCCGGTCGAGGGAGAATTTCACGTCCTCGGCGTCCATGGTTGTGCCGTCGTGGAAGGTGACGCCGTCATGCAGCTTGAAGGTATAGGTCAGCCCGTCGTCGGAAATCTCCCAGCTTTCCGCCAGTCCCGGCACCACGGAGCCGTCGGCGGTAAAGCGGGTGAGCCCTTCGAAGACGTTGGCATAGAGCACGGAGTCGATGGCGCCGGCGGCCGCGGAGGTCGGGTCGAGGTGCGGCGGTTCCAGCTGCATCGCGACGGTGATGTCTGATTGTGCCTGTGCCGCGCCGAAGGTGGCGAGCAGGGCGAGGGCGGGGAGCCCGGCGAGGCGGGAGAGGGTATGGATCATGGGATTTAGGTCCTCCGGGGAATTTGCGGCGATGTTACAAGGGTTGCGTGCAGGATCACAGGGGGAATTGCACGGCGCGCGCGGTATCACGCGTCCTTTGTGGGCAGCAGCAGCGACTGAAGCGCGGCACCCATGACCTTGGCGCTGTCGAGCATGTCATCGATCCCGACATATTCATCGGGTTTGTGGGCAAGTTCGAGGATGCCCGGCCCGTAGGCGATGCAGTTCTTCAGCTTGCCGATGCGGTCGATGTGTTTCTGGTCGTAGGTGCCGGGAGAGGCGACATAGGCGGGTGGTTTGCCCATCACAGCTTCGATGGCCTTGGCCACAGTGCGAACGACGGGCGCCTCGCGGTCGGTCATCGAGGGCAGGACGGAATTGATTTCAGTCAGTTCGTAGTCGAAATCGGCGCGGGTGGCCTTCAGCCCTTCGAGAAGCGCCGTGACCTCGCCCCGCACCTGATCGAGCGGTTCTTCCAGCAGGAACCGCCGGTCGATCACGATGCGGCAGGTGTCGGGCACGCAATGGGCGGGCAGACCGGTGAAATCCGCGTCCTGCTCAGGCTGGCCGCCGTGGATGGAATTGATGTTCATGGTGGACGAGCGCGCGCCCTCGGGCACCACAGGCATGTCGGTGCGCCGCGCGGCCATGGCCGGAAAGAGCTTCTGCCTCGAACTCGGCCAGAACCGCCCCCATGTGGCGGACCGCGCAATCGCCGAGAAAGGGCATGGAGCCATGGGCGATCTCGCCCTTGGTCTCGATTTCGGCCCACCAGCCGCCGCGATGGCCAAGGCAGATGCGGTCCTTGTTCAAGGGTTCGGGGATGATCACGTGGTGCACGCGGTCGGGGTCGAAAAAGCCCAGTTCGGCAAGATGGGCAACGCCGCCGTAGCCGCCCGATTCTTCATCAGCCGTGCCGGAGATTTCAATGGCGCCGGCGAAATCCGGGTGGGCTTCCAGGAAGGCCTCGCAGGCGATGATCGAGGCGGCGAGCCCGCCTTTCATGTCGCAGGCGCCACGCCCGTAGATCTTCCCGTCCGAAACCTCTCCGCCGAAAGGATCGAAGGTCCAGCCGCGGCCGACCTCGACCACATCGGTGTGGCTGTTGAAATGCACGCACTCGCCGGGGGAGCGGCCTTCGCGGCGGGCGACGATGTTCCAGCGGGGGTATCTGTCGCTGTCGCCCGGTGTGCCGGTGGCGCGGATCAGCTGTGTCTCGAACCCATGCGTTTTCAGGCGCTTGTCCAGGAAATCGCAGATATCGCGGTAGTGCCGACCCGGCGGGTTCAGCGTGGGGATGCGGATCAGCGCCTGCGTCAGCCGGATCAGATCGTCCCGTTTGCCGTCTATTCTCGCGGAAAGGATGGTTGCCATGACCACAGTTTTCGCCGTTGCGCCCGGCTTGGCAAGGGGATTGCGCGGGGGCGCCGTCGGATCTGGATATTTATGGCCAAAAGAAGCGGGCGGTCAGCTCGGGTCCGAGATGTCTTTCAGGGCGGCGAGCAGGGCGCGGATTTCATCAAGGCTGTTGTAGTGACAAAGAGAGACGCGGACGGCGGCGTCGAGGCCGAGCGGGGTGAGGATGTTGCCCGAATAATGATCGGCCTTGCGGATGTGGGTGCGGATACCCGCCCCGTTCAGGCGGGTCACGATTTCGGCGGCCGGGACGTGCGCGAGCGCGAAGCAGACCAGCCCTTCCCGCATGGGGTTGTCCGCGCCGCCAAGAATGGTGGCGCCGGGCAGGTCGGCAAGTCCCGGCAGGTTGCCGGTGCCATGCAGCAAGGCGCCGGTCAACGCCGCCTCATGGGCGTGAATGGCGGCTCCGGCAGCTTCGATCCGCGAGCGCGGCGGCAATGTCGCATCCTGCTGCGCGCCGAGCCAGTCGAAATAGGCCACGACATCGGAGAAGGTGGCATAGGCGCCGGTGTCGCGGGTGCCCATTTCCCAGTTGGCGCGCGGGCCGTCGATGAGCTGTTCGATGTCGAGCGCGGTCAGCCGGTCGGACACCCAGGCGATCCCGTAGCCGTGGCGGGAGAAGACCTTGTAGGGGGAGATCACGTAGCCGTCGATGTCATAGGCGGCGATGTCGATGCGCCCGTGGCTGGCGTGCTGGATGCCATCGACGAAGATGAAGGCTTCGGGGGCCACGGCCCGGATCGCGCGGGCGATACCGGCCACATCATTGGCGATTCCGGTAACGGGCGAGGTGTGCAGGATCGTGGCGACCTGCACATCGGGGGTCATGGCACCGGCGTAGGCATCAGCACTGACCGATCCCGTGGCGTCGTCATGGGGTACCGACACATAGGGTTTGCCGGCGATCCCGGCCCAATGCTGTGCTGCGGACCGCGAGGCCGGGTGTTCGACCGTGGAGCCGATGACCTTGCCCGGTGGCGTGCCGGTGATCATCGTGCGGATCAGGCGGAAGGTGAGTTCGGTGCCGCTTTCACCGACGAAGAACTGCCCGCCCTCCGGGTTGAAGAAGGTGTCCATGTGGGCCTTGGCGCGGTCGATGATCTCGCCCAAGGCCTTGGCGGCGGGGTTGTCGCGGCCCTGGTTGTCGGGGATCGCGGCGAATGTGGCGGAGGTTTCCACCGCGGATTTCAGCGTCAGCGCACCGCCCGCGTTTTCGAAGAAGATGCGCGGTCCCTGAAAGGGGCAACTGTCCACATGCGCGAAACGGGAGCGAATGTCGGAGAGAAGGGCGGGGGCAAAGGCGGACATGGGGTGTTCCCGAAAAAACCTGCAATGGAACCGTTTGGGAGGTTTTCGCGTTTGAAGTCAAGCGCCCGGTAGCGGTGCCGACAGGAAGGGACGTGGATGAACGAGAGCCAGCGCGAGGCGCAGGAAGAGGAAGAGCAGGTTCAGGAGGCGACGGCGATCGCCCCCAAGCTGATCTATGAGGTGATCCGCCGCGAAGGCGAGGAAGAGATGGCCCGCACCAATCGTGCACTGGCCTGGTCAGGCGTCGCCGCCGGTGTGATGATCAGCTTTTCGGTGCTGGGCGAGGCGATCTTCCGCACCTACCTGCCCGACACGCCGTCGCGCTACCTGCTCGAGAACGTCGGCTATTCGCTGGGGTTCCTCGCGGTCATCCTCGGGCGGATGCAGCTTTTCACGGAAAACACCATCACGACGGTCCTGCCGGTCATGGTCACCCGCAGCAGGGAGAGTTTCTTCAGGATGCTGCGGCTCTGGGGAATCGTGCTGGCGGCCAATGTGGTGGGCGCCTTCGCCATTGCGGCGCTTTTTGTCTTCACGCCTGCACTGGCGCCGTCGCTGCTGTCGTCGGTGGTCGATCTGTCGCATCACGCGACCGGCATGGGGGCGGCCACCGGGTTCTGGAAGGCGATCCCTGCCGGGGTCATCGTGGCGCTGATCGTCTGGATGCTACCGCAGGCGGAAGAGGCGAAATTCTTTGTGATCCTCGTCTTCACCTGGCTCATCGCCGCGGGCGATTTCACCCATATCGTCGCCGGATCGGTGGAGATGGCGGTGCTGATCTGGATCGGAGAACTCGGTGCGGCCACGGCGATCGGCGGGTTCTTCCTGCCGGTGCTTGCGGGCAACATCATCGGCGGCACGGCAATCTTCACGCTGATGGCCTGGGGCCAGGTGCGCGATGAATTGCCTCAATCATGACGTGCAGGTAAGCTGCGTGGGCGAGGTCCGGGCCTGACCGGACGGAAAGACTGGAGAACATCATGTCCAACAATTACGTGGGTTTCGGGGGGTTCATCCTCCTTGTGCTGAACATCTGGGCGATCGTGTCGATCTTCGGCTCGGCAGCCTCGACAGGGAGCAAGGTGCTTTGGACCCTGCTGGTTCTGATTCTGCCGCTGGTCGGTTTCATCATCTGGCTGCTCGCCGGGCCGCGGGCAAGCAGGTGACGGCGTGAAGGGGACAGCACCTGCCGCGCGACACTGGCCCGGCGTTGTCATGGCGACCTTCCGCCAGATCAAGAAAGGCAACCTGAGCCTGATTTCGGCGGGGGTCGCCTTTTTCACCATGCTGTCGGTCTTTCCGGCGCTTGCCGCACTGGTGGCGATCCTGAGCCTGATCGCCGATCCGGTGGTGGTGGTCGCACAGCTCGAACAGGTGCAGGGGCTCATGCCGGAGGAGGTCTACCGCATCCTCAAGGCGCGGATCGTCGCCATGGTCAGCACCAGTTCGAACACGCTGGGATGGGCCGGTATCGTCTCGATTTCCTTTGCTCTCTTCTCGGCGCGCGCGGGTGTCGGCGCCCTGATGCAGGGTCTCAACACCGTCTACGGGCAGGAAGACCGCGGCAGCCTGCGGCATTTCCTGCGTGCGGTATTGCTGACGGTGAGCCTTGTGGCTGTCGGCATCGTCGCCCTGCTGGCACTGGTCGTCGCTCCGGTGGTGCTGGCCTTCGTCCCGCTGGGTGTGGCTTCGGCCTTCCTTGCCGATGCGCTGCGCTGGACGATAGCGGTGGCCGTCATTTTCGCGGGCATCGGACTGCTCTATCGTTTCGGGCCGAACCGGAGGAGCAAGGGTGTCTCCTGGGTCACGCCGGGGTCAATCTTCGCTGCTACCTCCTGGGCGCTGGTTTCCGTTGTTTTTTCCTACTACGTCGCGAATTTCGGCAATTACAATGAAATCTACGGTTCCATCGGGGCGGTGATCGCCATGCTGATCTGGCTCTGGATCAGCAGTTTCCTGGTGCTTCTCGGCGCCGCGCTCAACGCCGAACTCGAAGCCCGGCACATCATTCCCGAACAGGCGCCGATCGGGTCGAAAGAGGCGCGCGGGGACAGACTGGCGGCAGCGACAGATGCGGAAAACCCTGGAACAAACGAGGCGGTGGCGGGTTGATTTCCTGAACGAAACGAAAAGGAGAACACCCATGACAAATGCTCTGAACGTCATCCCGAAGAACGACGAAATCAGCACCGGCGTCAAGGACACTGACGCCATGGCGCAGGGTCTTGAGGACATGCTCGCCGATACATACCGGCTTCTGTTCAAGTCGCACGCGGTCCACTGGAACGTGGAAGGACCGATGTTCTTTTCCGTGCACAACCTGACAGAGGCGCAGTACGATGACCTTTTCGCCGCAGCCGACGTGATCGCGGAACGCATCCGCGCGCTGGGACGTCTGGCGCCGTCCACCCTGTCGTCGATCGTCGCGAATTCGGTGGTGAAGGACGCGGAGAAACCCGCTTCCGCAGGTGCGATGTGCGAAGATCTCGCCGCCGATCATGAACGGGTGGCGCATCGCCTGCACGCGCTGATCAAGATCGCGGGAGAGCAGAACGATCCGGTGACCGAAGATCTCGCAACGGCGCGGGCGGCCGTCCACGAGAAGGCCGCCTGGATGCTGCGGGCGATCGCCAAGAGTTGAGTGACGCGTGCGCGTCCGGCGGCGCGCGTATCTGTTCAGAAACAACAAAAGCGGCCACCTCGGTGGCCGCTTTTTCTGGTTTTGTGTGACCGGGTTTCCAGCCGAACCGAAAGGCGCCGGTCGGTCAGACCTTGAGCGTTTCCGTGGAGGAAAAGAACATCGCCTGGCTTACCGCGGAGATGACCTGTTCCTCTGTATAGGGTTTCGAGATCAGGAAGGCAGGCTCGTGTTTCTCGCCTGTCAGCAGCCGCTCGGGGAAGGCGGTGATGAAGATCACCGGGCGTTCGCCCAGGGCGGCGATCAGGTCGTTCACCGCGTCGATACCGGAGGAATTGTCGGCCAGTTGGATGTCGGCGAGCACCATGTCCGGATGATCCTTTGACGCCAGCGCCAGAGCCTCGCCGTGGGTGCGCGCCACGCCGGTGACGCGGTGGCCCATGTCCGACACGATGGTTTCGAGATCCATGGCGATGATCGCCTCGTCCTCGATGATCATGACCGAACCTGCTATGGCATCGGCCATCTCGCGCCGTGCGATGGCGACGAGTTCCTCAGCCTCGGATTGCTCCACGCCGATGATCTCGGCGATCTGGCCAAAGCCGAAGCCTTCTAGCGTATGCAGCAAGAGCGCCTCGCGGCTGTTGTCGGTCAGCCGGGACAGATGGTGCTGGGCCCGGGCCTTCAGGCCGCTTTCGCCTTCCTCCACCGGCGCGCCGGCGCTCGACCAGATGCGATGCAAGGCACGGAACACGCCGGTCTTCACATCCACGCCGTCCAGCACCGAGCGGTCGGCCAGAATGGCCTCCAGCGCCGCGGCGGCGAAACGGTCTCCGCTCTGCTGACTGCCTGTGATTGCACGGGCAAAGCGGCGCAGATAGGGTAGTATCTTGCCGATCTGATCGCTGAGGGCCTGTTGTGAGGAAAGGTCCGTCATGGATGATGTGTCCTTTTTTATCATTTTCTTGGAACCAAACGCCGTGTGGGGTGTTTTGTTCCATGGCCAACGGAAAATATTCACCTTCGAAGGGATAAAGAGGCGCGATGAACCAGTCGGGTAAATCCGTGAAGCGCGAAAGCGTGATCGATGAGAATTTGAAAAAGGTCTATGAAGAAACCCTCCAGGAAGGTGTGCCCGACCGGTTTGTGGCCCTGCTGGACGCGCTGAAGAAACAGGAAACCGCGCAAGGGAACAAGCAATGACAACCCCCGATCCGCGCGACGAGCTGGTGGACCATCTGCCGGCGATGCGCGCCTTTGCGATCAGCCTCACGCGCAACCCTGCGACGGCCGACGACATGGTGCAGGATACCCTGGTCAAGGCCTGGACCAACATCGACAAGTTCCAGCAGGGCACGAACATGCGGGCCTGGCTGTTTACCATCCTGCGCAACACCTTCTACTCGTCTCGCCGGAAGTCGAAGCGCGAGGTTTCGGACTCGGACGGGTTTCATACCGAAGGACTGGCCGAGAAACCCGCCCATGACGGTCGGTTGCAAATGCGCGACTTCCGCGTCGCCTTCGAGACGCTACCCGTTGAACAACGCGAGGTTCTGCTTCTGATCGGTGCTTCGGGATTTTCCTACGAAGAAGCTGCCGAGATGTGCGGCGTCGCCGTCGGCACCATCAAGAGCAGGACGAACCGCGCGCGCAAACGTCTTGCCGAACTTCTCGACCTGGGGGACGACGAGGCGCTGGAACTGACGGACAATGCCACCATGTCGGTTCTGACGGCCGCCAAGGCCGCTTCCTTCTGAGATGACCGGCGGGTTTCTGGATGGCGATGTCTTTCGCGGGCTGGCCTTCCGTATCCTTCTTTTCCTGTCGCTGGCGCTCTTGCCCTTCGGCCTGATCGCCGTGGTCCAGACCCGCGAACTGGCTGATCAGGCGACCCACAATGCGGAGTCCTCGCTGATCGCACTGACCGAACGGGCTGCTTCCTCCGAGCGCGCGATCCTGCAGGAGGGTTTCGGCGTGGCAGCGGCACTTGGCTCGGTCATCCGGGTCTATCGTGACGATTCCGACACCTGCGCTGTCTTCATGGCGGAGTACCGGCAGGTCCATGACATCTATTCGCTGGTCGGCTATCTGCCGACCGACGGGGTGATGACATGCTCTTCTGCGGATCGTTCCTATGATTTCTCGGGAACCGATAATTTCCGAACGCTGATGGAAAACCAGCGACGCAGCGTTGTCGTCGACAGGGTCGGACGCCTGAGCGGTGAGGGTGTGCTGGTCATCTCGCATCCGTTTCAGGATGAAGGCACCTTCGCCGGCTACATCACGCTCTCCGTGCCGATTGCCAGCATCAAGGCGCTGCCCGCGCCGCGACTTGAAAAATCACCGCTCGACCTGCTGATCTTCAATGACGACGGCGAGGTTCTGACTTCCAGCCTTGCGCCTGAAGTGACCGATGCGCTTCTGCCCACCAATCGCAGTCTTGCAGCGCTTGTCGGGGAGAAGCCTGCCGTTTTTGTCGATCAGGATCAGCAAGGCACCGAATTACGCTACGCAGTGGCGCCGATCCTGCCGGGCGTGGTATATTCAATGAGCATCTGGAACGACGCGGCTGTGACCAGCGGTCTTGCACAGGCGGGACGCCTCAGCATCCTGTTGCCCGGGCTGATGTGGCTGGCGAGCCTCATTGTCGCCTTCTGGTCGATCAATCGCCTCGCGATCCGGCACATCCGCAAGCTGGGACGACAGATGCGGCTTTTCGCCTACAACCGCGCGATGCCCCGGTCGGTGATGGGCGCAGGCGTGCCGCGCGAATTGGCGGAGATCCAGCATGCCTTTCTGAACATGGCGGAGTCGATCATCCGCGACGAGGCTGCACTGGAGGACTCCTTGCGTGACAAGAACATCCTGCTCAAGGAAGTGCATCACCGGGTGAAGAACAACCTCCAACTGATCTCCTCGATCATGAACATGCAGATCCGCCGCGCGCAATCCGACGACGCACGTTTCGTTCTCAAGCGCCTGCAGGAGCGGATCCTGAGCCTCGCCACGGTGCACAAGAGCCTTTACCAGCAGGATGCCCTCGACCGGGTGGACGCAGGTGCGCTGGTCAAGGAGATCGTGGCGCAATTGCTGGTGGTCGGGCTTCCGGCGGGGTCACGGGTGCGTGTGAACCAGAGCTACGGCGTTGTGGAACTCGATGCCGACGATGCGGCGCCCCTGACCCTCCTGATCTCGGAGGCGGTCACAAACGCGCTCAAATACATGCAGCAACCAAAGAGTGGCGAGCGGGCCCATCTCGACATCTCCTTGCGCATGGACGGGCCCGAGAGCGCGGTTTTCCAGATTGCCAACAGTACCGGGAGCGAAAGCGGGTCCGATGGGACGGGTCTCGGTACGCAATTGATCAACGCCTTCGCGCGCCAGTTGTCTGCTCATGCAGAAACGATGCGCGAGGCAGACCTGCACCGTCTGACCGTGCGGTTCCCGGTGCAGCACCTGCGCAAGGCGGTGGCAGATTTTTGAGGCGGTTTTTACGGAACCTTGCAGCTTAGTGATGCGTTACCTCGCTGAACCGGACAGCAAGGAAGACCAGCGGGAGCGACAAGTGTCAGCAGATGTTTTCATACTCGGCCTTGTGATCCTGATGGGCGTGGCGATCCTCGTCTATGTGACCACGACGCAGCGCGGCGCCCCGGACGAGGACGACAGCTAGCCCGCTGTCTCAGAAACTCGGCGGCGTACAGGCGCTGATGATCTCGCAGTCCGTGTCGCCGACGTTGCGAAACCGGTGCGGCAGGCGGCTGTTGAAGAGGTAGCCATCGCCGGGGCCGAGCACGCGCACGTCCTGATCCACGGTGATCTCGATCTGCCCGCGAATGACGATCCCGGCCTCTTCTGCCTCATGGCTGAGAAGTTCCGGCCCGGTATCGGCGCCCGGCGCATATCGTTCGTGCAACATTTGAAGCGTATGGGCCTGCGCATTGCCGAGCTGGCGCAATGACAAAAGCCGCATGTCCAGCTGATCGGGAGCGATTTCGGTGAATTCCTCGGCATTGTAGAAGTATTTGTTCGCCCCGTCCTCCTCCAACGTTGCGAAGAATTCGGCCAGCGAAATGGGAATTGCATCCAGCAGGCTTTTCAGCGAGGCAACCGAGGGGCTGGTCTTGTTCTGTTCGATCAGCGAGATCGTGCCGTTGGTGAGGCCGGAACGCGCCGCAAGTTCACGTTGAGACAACCCGCGCTGCTTGCGAATGTCCTGAAGTCGGTGGCCGATGTTCAAGTGATCAGTCCTCGCCCCGGTGCGGGTCTTTGGTTTTGCTGGCTTATTTACCTGTGGTCCGGGACCATGCCACAGAAATCCGCGAAAACCACCGTTAAAAGTGCCGGGCGCCTCCGAAAAAACGTGCTAGAATCGCGATTGACAATTAAATTAAACGGCGTATCGCTTTTTTAAACGCCGTACCGATACCCGAACCGGAGGAAAAGCCGCCATGGCCAGCACCGCAAAAGCCAAGACAGACAAGAAACACAGCAAGACCGCCGCGGGCGCCAAGCCCAAGATGTCGGTCGTCTCGAACACGCCCGCAGCACAGAGCAACGCGGCTCTGCTCGCGCGTCGCGAGGCCGCCGTCGCGCGCGGCGTGGCCTCCGCAGCACCGGTTTTCGCCGATTATGCCGAGAATGCCGAGCTTTGGGACGTCGAGGGCAAGCGCTACATCGATTTCGCGGGCGGTATCGCCGTGCTCAATACCGGGCACCGTCACCCTGCTGTGATCGCCGCCGCCAAGGCGCAGGAAGACCGCTTCACCCATACATCCTTCCAGGTGGTGCAGTATGAGGCCTACGTGGCTCTCGCCGAGAAGCTGAACGCACTGGCGCCGGGCAAACATGCCAAGAAATCCCTGCTCGTGACCACGGGTGCGGAGGCCGTCGAGAACGCGGTCAAGATCGCGCGCGCCGCAACTGGTCGGCCGGGCATCATCGCCTTCACCGGCGGCTATCACGGGCGCACGCTGCTGACGCTGGGCATGACCGGCAAGATCAGTCCCTACAAAAAGGATGTGGGGCCCTTCCCGGCGGACATTTTCCGCGCGCCCTTCCCGTCGGTGCGCGACGGCATCACTGTCGAGGACGCGCTGATCGGGTTGCAGAACCTGTTCCTGACCGACGCGCAGCCCGAGCGGGTTGCGGCGATCATCATCGAGCCCGTGCTGGGCGAGGGCGGCTATACGCCGGTGCCCTTCGAGATGATGCAAGCGCTGCGCGAGATTTGCGACAAACACGGCATCCTGCTCATCTCGGATGAGATTCAGGCAGGCTTCGGGCGCACGGGGACATGGTTCGCGATCGAGCATTCGGGCGTTGTGCCGGACCTGATCACCGTCGCGAAATCCATGGCGGGCGGCTATCCGATCGCCGGCGTCATCGGGCGTGCGGACATCATGGACGCAATGGCGCCGGGCGGTCTCGGCGGCACCTACGGCGGCAACCCGGTGGCCTGCGCTGCTGCACTCGCGGCGATCGACGCCATCGAGAACGAGGGGTTGCTGGAGCGCTCGACAGCGCTTGGTGCGCATTTCCGCGCCCGTTTTGCAGAGATTGGCGCGCGCAGCGCACCATTTCGGATGTGGGACATCCGGGGCCTCGGAGCGATGCTGGCGGTGGAATTTGTCACCGACTTCGACAGCGCCAAACCGGATGCGGCACTGGTCAAGTCGATCTGCGCCCATGCGCTGAAACGCGGGCTGATCCTGCTCGGCTGCGGGATGCATGGCAATGCGTTGCGCATCATGGTGCCGCTGACCGCTTCGGACGAGATCATCGAGGAAGGTCTCGCGATCTTCGAGGCCGCACTGGCGGACGCAGTGGCCGAGATCGCCGCGTAAGCTCGGGCCGAAACACCTCAAAGCGGGCGTGGTGCAGGACACCGCGCCCGTTTTGCATTCAGGCATCTGCACGGGCTGCCACCTGCATGCGAGCCGGAATGGGTGTGCGCCGCCCCTTCTTCAATTTTCCAGTTTCCACAGCTTCGGCAAGGCGTGCCGTTCTTCGCCAAATGGCGGGCGCCTCGAGAGTCCGGGTTTCTCTCGCGATGAGCCGCACCGCTCGCAACCTGCATTTTTCAGGTATCGATGTGACAGGGCGATTCCATCCGGTGCCTGACCGCCAATCAATCGGGTGGTGCGAAACTTCTCGCGTCGGCCCGCGCCCAGCGGAGGCGATAATCCTCACCCTCAAACCCCTTGTCGGTGAGCAGAAAGCCGTTGGGCAGGTAAGGGTAGGCCTCGTCACCGACCAGCATCTCGCCATCGCCGGAACGGATCATCATGTGCCGCGGCAGGAACTTGCCGGGATGCGTGAGACCCGCGGCCCCGGTCATTTCCCCCAGCGCCTTCATGGTATTGGCGTGAAAACGCGCAACCCGTTCTGATTTCGATCCGACATCAAGGGCGCGCTGTCGGATCGGATCCTGGGTCGCCACGCCGACGGGACAGTGATTGGTATGGCAGGCCTGCGCCTGGATGCAGCCGATGGCGAACATGAAACCGCGCGCCGCGTTGCACCAGTCGGCTCCGAGCGCCAGCGTGCGCGCGATGTCGAAGGAGGAGACGATCTTGCCCGCCGCACCGATCTTCACCTGATCACGCAGACCGGCACCGCGCAGGGTATTGTGCACGAAAATAAGCCCTTCGACCATCGGCATGCCAACATGATTGCTGAACTCCAGAGGTGCAGCACCAGTGCCTCCTTCGGTGCCGTCCACGACAATGAAGTCCGGGGCAATCCCGGTCTCCAGCATCGCCTTGACCATGCACATGAACTCGCGCCGGTGCCCGATGCAGAGCTTGAACCCCACCGGCTTTCCGCCCGATAGATCGCGCAGCCGGCCAATGAACTCCATCATTTCGATCGGGGTCGTGAAGGCGGAATGAGCCGCGGGAGAGATGCAGTCCACCCCCATCGGCACGCCGCGCGCCTCGGCGATCTCCGGGCTGATCTTGGAGGCGGGCAGCATGCCGCCGTGGCCCGGTTTGGCCCCCTGAGAGAGTTTCAGCTCGATCATCTTGATCTGGTCGAGAGATGCCGTTTCGCGGAATTTATCCGGATCGAAGCCGCCATCGGACGCACGGCAGCCGAAATAGCCGGAAGCCACCTGGTAGATCAGATCGCCACCGCCCTGCTTGTGATATCGGCTGACCGACCCTTCGCCCGTATCATGCGCGAAGCCGCCAATCCGGGCCCCGGTGTTCAGCGCAAGGATGGCATTGCCCGACAGCGAGCCATAACTCATGGCGGAGATATTGTAGATTGAGGCGCTGTAGGGCTTCTTGCAGGCATCCCCGCCGATCGTCACGCGGAAATCGGTGTCTTCGATGTGAATTGGATTGACCGAGTGGGTCACCCAGGCATAGCCGCTGTCGTAGACGCGCATGCGCGTGCCGAATGGTCGCTTGTCTTCCTGCCCCTTGGCGCGCTGATAGACCAGCGAACGCGCATCGCGTGAGAAAGGCTCCTCATCCTGGTCCGATTCGATCAGGTATTGACGGATTTCCGGACGGATGCCTTCGAAAAGAAACCGCATGTGACCGAGCACCGGATAGTTGCGCAGGATCGAATGGTGCGGTTGCACCACGTCATGAATGCCAAGAACGGAAAGAAAGGCGAACCCCGCCAGCGGGATCAGCATCCACCACGTCCATAGAAGCGAGAGTACAAGAGAAACGACCGCGAGGAGGACGACCCCAGCGAAGGTCGCGTAGCGGGTCATGGAGCTGAGATCGGGCACGTCTGGGTCCTTTCGGCGGGATCGGGCAAACCCCGTCCCGGGGGTGCAGGGGGGCGGCATATGTATCGATATTTTAAACGCTTTGCGATGATCGGCCATTCTTTTTTCTCAGGCAAGAATTACCTATCCCGGTTACTGGCGGGTTAGCGCAGATCATAAGACTTGATCGGTCATCCAAACGCACCTAGGCTGGACTATCGGAGCCTTGCGGCTTTGTGAAAAAGGGAGTTTCGCGCTGATCCATCGCTGTGGAAAACCAACGCCCGCTGCCGTCTGATTTTGCGAAGCAATGGTCTTTTCAGGTCGCAGACGACCGCTCAGGGGAGTGGCAATGCGCATGACGAAAGGGGGATTGGATTGACGTTGTTTAATATATTCGTCACTTTTGCCACATTGACGTGGAGGGTAGAGTCAGGGAGTTGATGGTTTTTCGGGCACAGATCTGGAACGCGCGGCAGATTTCGGACATGCCGTTGCGTCCGCTGTTTCAACGCCTGTCAAATGGGCGTAGTCCACACGCGCGCGGAGCAATCCCCGGGTTCAACGGAACCCCTCCGACGCGGCGGAGATGCTCGACATGACCCCATTCGCAATCGCAGGCGTTCAGATGTATGTGAACGCGCTTCAATCAAACGTCGAAGGCATGATGCACCGCCTCGACGTGCTGATGGCGCGGTTCCCATGGACGCAGATGGTGCTCTTCTCGGAACTGGCGCCTTACGGCCCGCTCGACCGTTTCGCGCAGGCGCCGGAAAACGAGGCGCTCGACACCTTCTGCGCGGCGGCGAGAAAATACCGCGTCTGGCTGATCCCGGGCTCGATGTTCCTGCGCGATCCAGAGAGTGGTCTGATTTTCAACACCTCGGTGGTGATCAACCCCGAAGGCGAGATCATCCGCCGCTATTCCAAGATGTTTCCGTTCCGGCCCTATGAGACCGGAATCGCGGCGGGTACCGAATTCTGTGTCTTCGATGTGCCTGAGGTAGGCCGCTTCGGCTTGTCGATCTGCTATGACATATGGTTTCCGGAAACCACGCGGCAGCTGGTATCGCAGGGCGTCGAAGTGCTCCTGCACCCGGTTCTGACCGGCACGACCGACCGCGATGCAGAACTTGCCATCGCCCGGGCGACAGCGGCGCAATTCCAGTGTTATGTCATTGATGTCAACGGTTTGGGGGCGGGCGGCATCGGGAAGTCGCTGGTCGTCGATCCGACGTCGATGGTGCTGCATCAGTCGGGCGGGCAGGAGGACATGTTCCCCATCGAGGTGGATCTGTCGATGGTGCGTCGCCAGCGCGAGACCGGCATGAAGGGACTTGGACAGGTGCTCAAGAGCTTCCGGGACCGGGATGTGGATTTCACGGTCTACGACCGCGCGAGCGGCGTCGATGCCTACCTCGGTACGCTGGGTCCGCTGGAAATCCCGCAGCAAGGGACCCGCGCCGGGCTGCACGTGGATGTTCCGGCGCAACGGGTTCACGAATCCCCGACCTACAAGGGCCTGCCCTATGATACGGTTGCGGGAACCCATGCGGAAGTGATGGCTGCGATACCAGATAAAGCCGTGCATCAAGATGCGGCGCAACACCCCCTGAACCCAAGGGTGAAGGGGACGGAAAAACAATCCAGCGGCTAAGGCCGGTATGGATGGGGCGGCACCGCCGCCCCCACATGCCCGGCTGTTCCCGCGTCCAACGGAGAACGACTGATGCATGCGACCAACGACTATTCCTCGGCGATCCAATTGCGCTCTGACCGGTGGAGTGCGCTGCGCGAAGCCAGTAGCGCGCTGACCCGGGAAACCAGGACCAAACAGACAGCAGCCTTGCGCAAAAGGATCGAGCAACTTTTCGAAGCCCTGGCGGTGATTGAGCCCTATTGGGCCTTTCCTGGCATGGCCGCCTTCGACCATATGCGGCGCCAGTTCGAGCATAACAACCCGGAAGATCTGGCCTTCAGCGTCGGACGTGTCACCCGCGCGCTGACCACCGGGGCCTACCGGCGCCGCCACATTCCGCTTGAACGCGATTCGGTCGATCAGGACGAGCATGACGACGAGGCGATGCTGCCGCCCGAGGCACGCGCGATGGCGAAGCCTTATTTTGAAGTGCTGATTGTCGACAATGTGAACGAGCATCAGGAACGCTGGCTGCGCAACAACGTCACGCGCATGCGCCGTCCGGAAGACCCGTTCATCTATGAAGCGGTCGTGGTGCCGTCGCTGGAAGACGCGCTGGTCGCAGTACTCTTCAATCACAACATCCAGGCCATCGTGGTGCGCCCGGGCCTTGTGCTGAAATCGAAGATGGATCAGCAATTCATGCGCCGCTACCTCAACCGGGCGGGCGATGAGAAGGAAATCGACGCGCTGCTGCCGGAAAATTACGGACCGGAGCTCTGCCGTCTGGTGGCCAAGGTGCGTCCGGAACTTGACGCCTATCTGGTGACGGAACGCTCCGTGGAAGACATCGCGGGGCTCGATCTGGGCATCTGCCGGCGGGTCTTCTACAATCAGGAAGACTTCATGGAGTTGCACCTGAACATCCTGCGCGGGGTGCAGGCGCGCAACAAGACGCCATTTTTCACAGCACTTGTGGAGTATTCCAAGCAACCCACGGGCGTTTTCCACGCAATGCCGATCAGCCGCGGCAAGTCGATCTCGCGCAGTCACTGGATCCAGGACATGGGCGCCTTCTACGGGCCCAACATCTTCCTTGCCGAAACCTCCGCGACCTCGGGCGGGCTCGACAGCCTTCTGGAACCGCATGGGCCTATTAAAGAAGCGCAGGAACTTGCCGCGCGGGCCTTTGGCTCGAAACAGACCTTCTTTGCCACCAACGGCACATCGACCTGCAACAAGATCGTGGTGCAGGCGCTGGTGCGGCCCGGTGACATCGTGCTTGTGGACCGCGATTGCCACAAATCGCACCATTACGGCATGGTGCTTGCTGGCGCACAGGTCTGCTACCTCGATAGCTATCCGCTCGACGAATATTCGATGTATGGCGCCGTGCCGCTGCGCGAGATCAAACACCAGCTACTCAAGCTCAAGGCCGAAGGCAAGCTCGACCGGGTGCGGATGCTGCTCCTGACCAACTGCACCTTCGACGGGCTAGTCTATAACGTCGAGCGGGTGATGGAAGAATGTCTCGCGATCAAGCCGGACCTCATCTTCCTCTGGGACGAGGCCTGGTTCGCCTTCGCCCGCTTCAATCCGACCTACCGCCAGCGCACCGCGATGTCAGCGGCGACAACCTTGCGCGATCGGTTCCGTTCGGACGAGCATAAGCGCAAATACGAGGCGCAGCAGACCCTTCTCAAGGATGCGGACGAGGAGAAGCTGCTCAACACACGGCTGGTCCCGCCACCGACAGCCCGCGTCAGAGCCTATGCGACGCAATCCACGCACAAGACGCTGACCTCGCTGCGGCAGGGTTCGATGATCCACGTCAACGATCAGGACTTCAAGGGCGAGGTGGAGCAGGCTTTCCATGAGGCCTACATGACCCATACCTCGACCTCGCCGAACTACCAGATCATCGCGAGCCTCGATGTGGGGCGCCGTCAGGTCGAGTTGGAAGGCTTCGAGTTCGTGCAACGGCAGATCGAGGCCGCGATGTCGATGCGTCGCGCGATCACCATGCATCCGCTCTTGCAGAAATACTTCAAGGTGCTGACCGCAAGCGACATGATCCCCGAGCATCACCGCCAATCCGGCGTGACAAGCTATTTCGACGCGGAGCATGGCTGGACCGACATGTGGGATTGTTGGGAACAAGATGATTTCGTGCTCGACCCCACGCGCGTGACGCTGTCGGTGGGCGGTACCGGCTGGGACGGCGATACGTTCAAGACCGATATCCTGATGGACAAATACGGCATCCAGATCAACAAGACCTCGCGCAACACGGTCCTCTTCATGACCAACATCGGCACCACGCGCTCTTCGGTCGCCTATCTGATCGAAGTGCTGGTGGAGATCGCGAAATCCATCGACGAACGCCTCGATGATGCCAGCCGGATGGAGCGCTTGTCGTTTGACCGGCGCGTCAAGGGCCTGATGCAGGACCTGCCGCCGCTGCCGGACTTCAGCCGCTTCCACGACGCCTTCCAGGCCTGTACGACCACCGGGGAAGGCGATATCCGCTCGGCCTTCTTCCTCGCCTATGACGAGACCAAATGCGACTACCTCGACATCAACGGCCCGCTGAAAGAAGCACTGGATGCGGGAGACACCGTTGTCTCCGCAAGCTTCATCATCCCCTATCCGCCGGGCTTTCCGATCCTGGTGCCCGGGCAGGTGGTGAGCCAGGAGATCCTGGCCTTCATGCTGGCGCTCGATGTGAGCGAGATTCACGGCTACCGGCCGGATCTGGGCCTGCGGGTCTTCACGACGGAAGCGCTTCAGGACATCATCAACGCCAAACCCGAGACCCCAAAAATCGCCAAAGCGGCGGAATAAGATACAACAGAGAGGACAGTCATCATGGTCAAAACGGTTCTGAAGAACATTTCCGAGATCCGCCGCTATTTCCACCGCAACGAGGATCCCGTCTATTTCATCTCCGCCACCAATTTCAACCTGCTGGGGCTGGATGAGTGGGTGAAGAACTTCAAATACATCTGCTACATCGACTGCTACGGCGGCAAGCATCCGAACGTCTTCTGCCCATCCGAGCAGCCGCACGCGGAGTTCCAGTCGATCGAGGACATCAACAACTACCTGCTGCAGCACAAGGAAGTCATCGACTTCATCAAGCGCCGTGGCGGCAATCCGAAGTTCGTCTTCCTGATGTTCGACGAGGAAACCGAACGGCTGTCCAAGGAGCTCGGCGCCTCGGTCTGGTTCCCGAAGGCAAAGTTGCGCAGCGCCATGGACAACAAGATCGAAACCGTGCGGATCGGCAACAAGGCGGGCGTGCCTTCGGTGCCGAATGTGCTCGCGGAGGTCAAGTCCTACGAGGACCTGAAGAAGACCTGCGAAAAAGCCGGTATCGGCCATGACCTCGTGCTGCAATCGGCCTTCGGGGACAGCGGCCACACGACGTTCTTCATCAAGTCCGAAGCCGATTTCCGCCGCCACGAGCATGAGATTGTGGGCGAGGGCGAGATCAAGATCATGAAGCGCATCGACTGCCGCGGCTCGGCGATCGAGGCCTGCGCCACCAAGGAAGGCACGATCGTCGGCCCCTTGATGACGGAGCTTGTGGGCTTCAAGGAACTGACACCATACCGGGGCGGATGGTGCGGCAACGAAATCCTCTCCACGGCTTTCCCGGCAAAGGTCCGCGAAAAGGCGCGCGATCTCACCTTCAAGTTCGGGGAGCAGCTACGCAAGGAAGGCTACCGCGGTTATTTCGAGCTCGATTTCCTGATCGACAAGAAGACCGGCGATCTCTGGCTTGGCGAGTTGAACCCGCGCATCACCGGTGCCTCCTCGATGACCAATCACGCGGCCTTCGCCCATGCGGACGCGCCGCTGTTCCTGTTCCACCTGCTGGAGTTCTCCCGCAAGAAGTTCAACCTCGACGTCGATGAACTGAACTCCCGCTGGGCGGACAGCGAGAACATCGACAGCTGGTCGCAGATGGTAATCAAGCACACCGAGGATTCGGTGGACATCTGCACCGGCTCGCCGGAAACGGGCATCTATAAGATGCTGGAAGACGGGCGCGTGGTCTTCGATCGGTTCGACTATCACCGCCGCGCGGTGGAATCCGAGAACGAAGCCTTTTACCTGCGCATCCTGCGGCCAGGCGATTACCGCTATGAAGGCGCAGACATCGGCATCCTGGTGACCCGTGGCCGGTCCATGACCAAGAGTTTCCAGTTGAACGAGCGGGCGAAAAAGTGGATCCACGGGATCAAATCGAGCGTTACTGCAAAACCGCTGCCCGTTGCCAACGCGGGTCCGGCTCTGGCGGATCCGGCGTTCAAGATCCTCTGATCCGGAAAGGACAGCGCAGCACATGCTCTGGCGCGCCATCAGCGAGGCAAGCCCCGGACCGAAATGGTCCGGGCTTTTTGCCGAATACTGGCCGGACTACAAGCGCTGGTGGCTGAAGGAGGGTGAGAGCGCGCGCCCGACCTATGCGGAATCACGCCGGGCGCTCAACGACCACATGCCCGAAATCGTGCCGCTCTACGACGAACTGTGCGAATTGGCAGGCGGAGGCGATCTGGCCGCACGGTTTCTCTCCTTCTACTGCCCGCCGCCCTATCTGGCGGGCTGTTCACAAGCGATCTGGACCGGCAAGGAGCCGGTGATGGTGCGCAACTACGATTACAATCCCCATGCCTTCGACAGCCTTGTGCTCCATACCACCTGGCAAGGGCGGCGCGTCATGGGCACTTCGGATGGTCTCTGGGGTATGGTCGACGGGGTCAACGACGCAGGCCTTGCGATCTCGCTGACCTTCGGCGGGCGGCGTATCGTCGGCACGGGCTTTGGTGTTCCGCTGATCTTGCGCTACGTCTTGCAGACCTGCGAGACGACGGAGCAGGCAGGGGCCGTCCTGGCCCGTGTGCCGACGCATATGAGCTACAACGTCACCGTGCTCGACCGCAAACGCAATTACCTCACGGCGATGATGGCACCGGACCGGCCCGCGGTCCTGACCCATGCGGCGGTAGCGACGAACCATCAGGAAAACGTGGAATGGGTGAGTCATGCGCGCTTCACCGCCACCGTCGAGCGGGAACGATTCCTGCTGCAACGGCTCTCGCTGCATCGCGATCCGGAGGAGAAGTTCATCGCGGCCTTCTTGCGCCCGCCGCTCTATTCCACCGCCTTCTCCGCCGGCTTCGGCACGCTCTATACAGCCGTCTACCGTCCGCGGCTGCGGGAGATGGAACTGCGTTGGCCCGGCACCGTCTGGCCGATGTCCATGGAGAATTTCGTGGAAGGCGGTCGCCGGGTGCAGATCCCCGGTGCTGCCTGAAGCGCCATGGCCGGTCCGCTTGCCACGCTGACGGTTGTCGAATTTGCGGGCCTCGGGCCTGCACCGCTGGCCGGGCAGTTACTCGCCGATCTCGGGGCGCGCGTCATCGTAGTGGACCGCGGGAGCGCACCCGCCGATCCCACGGATATCAACCGGCGCGGCAAGCGCAGTATCGCTCTCAACCTCAAGACGCGCGAGGGGTTGGAGGCTGCCAAACGCCTGATCGAAAGGGCGGATATCCTGATCGAAGGGTTTCGACCGGGCGTGATGGAGCGCCTTGGTCTCGGCCCGCAGGATTGCCCGGAGCGGTTGATCTACGGTCGCATGACTGGCTGGGGGCAAACCGGTCCCTGGTCCGCCACCGCGGGACATGACATCAACTATCTGGCCATGACCGGGGCGCTGCGGGCTTTCGGACCGGGCGACGGGCCGCCCGTGGCGCCGCTCAACCTCGTCGCGGATTATGGCGGCGGAACGATGTTCCTGCTCTTCGGTCTGCTTGCGGCGGTGATCGAACGCGGGGTCTCGGGCAGGGGGCAGGTCGTGGATGCGGCGATGGTGGACGGTGTGCCGGCGATGATGGGCCTCATTCACGGCTTGCTGGCGCAGGGGCGTTGGCGCAACGAGCGCGAGGCCAATTGGCTCGACGGCGGCGCGCCCTACTACCGCAGCTATGCCTGCAGCGACGGCAAGTTCATCGCCGTCGGCGCGCTGGAACCGCAGTTCTTTGCGGAGCTGGTGGCGCGGGCGGGCTTGGCGGAAACAGATCTCGCCGCACAGGACGACACCGCCGCCTGGCCCTTCGAGCGAGCCAGATTTGCCGCGGTCTTCGCCCAGAAGACACGCGACGAATGGGCGGCGATCTTCGAGGGCAGCGATGCCTGCGCGGCCCCCGTGCTCGATTTCGCGGAAGCCGCCTGCCATCCGGTCAACACGGCGCGCGGCGTCTTCTACGAGGCCGCAGGCGTGACACAGGCCAGTGCGGCGCCCCGGTTTTCGCGCAGCGCGCCAGAGCGTCCGCACCCGCCCACCGGCCCGGGCGCAGACACCGACGCGATCCTTGCGGATCTGGGCTATTCGGCGGATGACATCGCGGAGCTACGTGCAAAGGGAGCCCTCACATGAGCCGCATCGCGATCGTCACCGGAGCCGCAGGTGGCCTCGGTCAAGCCATCGTGGCGCAATTGCTGGCCGATGGACTGAGCGTGATCGGGTTCGATATCGACGCGGAAGGGCTGGAAGCGCTTCAGCAACCGGGATTCCAAGGGCGCGCTGTCAATCTGACCGATCCTGCGGCGATCGCAAGCGCCTTTGCGCAAGTCGCCGAACAACACGGCGGGCTCGATGTGCTGGTGAACAACGCCGGCACCTGCCTGATGTCCGCCTTCCCCGATATTTCTGCCCGCGAACTCGACGCGCAGATGGCGATCAATTTCACTGGCGCGTTCCACTGCTGTCAGGAGGCGGTGAAACTGATGCAGGGGCGCGCGGGTGTACGCAAGATCATCAACATCTCTTCCAACGGCGCCTATAATTTCGACGTCTTCGATCCGCCGCATTACCGCGCGTCCAAGGCAGCGCTCGACACGCTGACCAAGGATCTCGCGCGCCGCTATGCGCGCGAGAAGATCGCGGTGAATTCGATCGCGCCGGCGATGACGGAAACACCGCTCTTTGATGTGGTGAGCGAGGAGGTGCTGGCGGCAGCGCTGGCGCAGATGCCACATGGCCGCGCAATGCAACCGTCGGAGATTGCAGCCTGGGTCGGGTTCCTTGTCTCGGCGGCAGGCGACGTATCGAGCGGCAATGTGATCATCCTCAACCAGGGCCGCGACGTGCGCTAGTCGTACCAGTCCGGCGCCTTGCGCAACTGGGGCCATTGCTCGGGGCTGTGGCCGAAGATCACCTTGGCGCCGCGCGCAGCAGCCAGGTCCATCAGGCGCGCGCCGTGGTGGATGGCGAGCTCCTCGTTCCAGGAGCCTGCGAATTTCTCCTCGATTTCCGCTGCCCTGCTGATCGCGTCGGAGGTCAGCAGGACCGGGCCG
The DNA here is from genome assembly GCA_963715055.1 of uncultured Alphaproteobacteria bacterium. Taxonomy (GTDB): domain Bacteria; phylum Pseudomonadota; class Alphaproteobacteria; order Rhodobacterales; family Rhodobacteraceae; genus CAVQRB01. The sequence continues at coordinate 90,681 of CAVQRB010000003.1, forward strand.
GTTTGCGGCAGGTCGATCAGAAAGGCAAGCTGCCCCGGCGCGTGGCCCGGCACCAGCAGCACCTCGAACCCCGGCCCAAGGGTCACATCACGCGTCACCTGCCGGTAGTCGCGGTCGGGCCATTCCATCGCTTGTTTGCCGGACCAGTAAAGCGGGCGGGGCAGAGCGCGTTCGGCTTCGGCAATCAGGATCGGCACGCCGGGAAAGCCGTCCATGAACCCCACATGGTCGATATGCGTGTGGCTCTGGATCATCAGGTCGATGTCGGTGGCAGCGATGCCCAGAAGCGCCAGTTGCGCAGGGGCGAGATTTCCCGGGGCGAGCGACAGCACCCGCCCGAAGTGGCCCAACCCGTCCTCCGCAGTCGCCGCGTCGGCGTCTTCGGCGTACTTGGCCGGAAAGCCAGTGTCGATGAGCACGCGCTCGCCCGCCGTGGTCTCAAGCAGATAGCCGCAGATGCCGATGATCCGCCCGTTGGCATGGACCTGGAACAGCCCATAATCAAGGATGGCGAGCCGTTTCGGACGGCCTGTCAGGAGGGGTTGCATGATCGGGTGCGATCCTTTCTCAATGGGTCGAACTAGACCGGACGGCCCGCATGAAAGTCAAGATACACAGGCTCTTCGAATACCTGCTGGAAACCACCGAAGCAGCCCCGGAGGCAATCGTCGGCTTTTCGCTCTCTCAATCGCCGGTGCTTGGCGATTTTCTGGCCGATCTTGATCCCGCCTTGCCTCTCGACTGGAACAACCGCGATTTCCGGGGCCTGCCGGAGTTGCGCGATCACGTTCTGGCGCAGGCCGGGCTCGCGGGTGTTTGCACGCCGTCGGATGTGCTGATCACCGCGGGGGCGGCGGAGGCGAATTACCTCGCGATCATGCAGCTTCTGCAACCGGGCGACGAGATCGTCCTCGAAACGCCGGGCTGGCCGCAGGCGGAGGTGCTTGCGAAGGCCATCGGGGCAAGTATCGTCAAGGTGGTGAGGCGGGAAACTGACGGCTGGCAGTTACCGCTCGATCATCTGCGCGACGCGGTGACGGCGCGGACGCGGATGATTTTTCTCAGCAATCCCAACAACCCGACAGGGCAGTTACTCGACCGCGCCACATTGCAGGAGATCGTTCGCATCGCCGACCGGGTCGGCGCCTGGCTGCTGGTCGATGAGGTCTATGCCGGGCTGGAGTGGAAGGGCGCGCGCGCGCCATCTGTTGCGGGGCTCTACGCGCGCGGGATCACCACCGGCTCCGTCTCGAAGGCGCTCGGGTTGCAGGGCCTGCGGACCGGCTGGCTGATCTCGCCTGATCCGGGGCTGGTCAAGGATGCGGTGATCCTGCGGGAGAATTCTTCCGAGATCATGAACATCATGGGTGAGGTCATCGCCGAGATTGCCCTGCGGCCGGACCGGCTGGCACCGGCGATGGAGCGCGCGCGCCACGACGGCGCTGCCAATCTGGCACGTATGGACGCATGGGTGACGGCGCAACCAAATCTGTCGTGGGTGCGCCCGGCAGCGGGGTTGATTGGCCTCGGGCGTTTGCCGGACGGGATCGACAGCGATGCCTTCGCAAGACGGCTGCTGGCCGAGCCGTACCGGACCTTTCTGCTGCCGGGCAGCGCTTATGACGAGCCGCAGCATATCCGTCTTGGCGTCGGCGGCGGGGCAGGGGTGAACCTCGACAAGGGGCTATCCCGTCTGGCTCAGGCGCTCGCGGATTGGCCGGCTTAACGCAACCCGTTCCGGGCGACGTAATTTGCAAGATCGAGGATGATCTGGCCCCGCGCGCGCGCAATGGCCTGCGGACCGCCTTCGGGATCGAAAGGCACCGCGAGATCGAAGAAGCCGGATCGTTCGCGCCGGCCGTCCGTCACCGCGACGAAATACTGACCCTTTGCACGGAATTGACCGTCCGCGACCGCGACGAGTTCCTCGAACCGAAGGTCCAGCCGAGCGTCGGGGAAGGCCTCGAAAGGCCAGGGCGCGGAGGCCACGCGCGCGCCACTTACCCGCGCAAGGTTGCGGCTGAATTCCAGCGCAACGGCACGGTTCGGCGTGTCGGCCCAGAGGATGCCGCCGTCGCTCACCACTTTGCCGTCGGCATCGAGCAGCGGAATTTCGTCCGAGGCGGCATAAGCGGGCAGGGAAACCTCACGCACTTCGACGGCGCCGAAAGCGATGCGCTGCTGCTCGGTGACCGCAGGCGTTGCCACCGTGTAGCGGTCGGGTGCGGCCCCGCAGGCCGAAAGGGCGCCCAGCGACAGGATGGCAAAAAGGAGCCTCATCATGGTCATCTTCCTCTGATCAATGCGCTGGGGTTGCGCTCCAGCAGGCGAACGAGTGCGGTGATCGCTTCAGCGGCCTGCGAGATGTCGCGCAAGGCGGCCTGCGCGTCGCGGCTGATCACTTCGCCCTTGTTGTAGCCCGCGATGGTGGCGCTGGCCTGGTCGAAGACGCGGGTGATCTGCTCGACAAGGGCGGGCAGGTCCTGGCTGGTGAGTGCCACGGCATCGGCGGCATTGCGCGCCGACAGGAGCGTGGCGTTCACATTCTCCACCGCGCCGCCTTCGCGCAGGTCGCGCAGGGTGGTGTTGAGCTCATCAAGCGCCGCGCCGAGCGAAGCCGGCAGTTCCTGCGCGGCAGGTGTGCCAAGAACCGCATCAGCGGATGCCAGCAATTCCGTCAACTGCGTGGTCAGCTCTTCGAGCGGCAGAGCCTCGGCCTTGGCAGCAACTGCGTTGAGTTGCGCCACGAGGTCGGACACGCCTTCGACGGAACTGCCGACGTTGGCCGCCGCCAGGGCCGCCGCATCGAGCACCTCGCCGATCTTCTGCACCGCCTGTTCCGTCTCGATCTCCGCCAGCAGCGTCTCGAGGCGCAGAAGCGCTGCATTGAGCGTCACAGGTATGTCCCTGACCTCCTGCGAGGTCACAAGGCCGCGTACATCGGTGATCAGGCCCTTGATCTCCTGTGGCGTCTCGCGAAGCTCTTCACTGGCGATGAAGGCCTTGGCACCGTCGAGGAAATCGATGGCGCTGCCCAGCAGTTCCTCGATAGGCAAGCTGTTGATCCGGGTAAAGACACCCTCGACTGTCGCTGCCGCATCCGAGACCACGCTTTCTGTCGAGGGCAGGGTCGGCACCGCGTCCCGGTTCATCACGATCTCGGCGGGAGCAACATCATCGAGCATCAGCAGTTCGACCTTGAGCCCGCCCGTGAGCAGGCTGGCCGAGGCCAGACGGGCACGCATCCCCTCACGGACCCGGGCCTGCAGGAAGCGCAGGGCACCTTCGGGCGTGACATCCTCCTGGAGGCCAAGACGTGCGGGCTGAATGGCGAGGATCACGTCGAGGCGTACCCGGTTGTCGCCGAAAGCATCCCGGTCAACGATGCCGGTGAGGTTCGCGACCGTCCCAATCTTGAGGCCGCTGAGTTCCACGGGCGCTCCGAGAGAAAGGCCGGAGATATTGTCCTCGAAGACGACGCGCAACTCCAGCGTCTCGACTTCCGAAGCGTTGAACACGCTGTTGCGCGCGGCTGTCTCTTCCGGGAAGACCTCAAAGACCGTACCATCGGTCACACGCCCGCCGCCCGAGACAAAAGTGTCGAAGGTGATGCCGCCCGCGAGCAGGGAGGCGATGGAAGTGAAATCCACTTCCGCCCCGCCCGGACCGATGGAGACGCTGAAACCGGAGGTGTCCCAGAAGCGCGTCGAGGCTGTGATCAGCCGGCCGTGGGGCTCATAGATGATCGCCTCGGCGATGGCGTAATTGCCATTGCGCGAAAGGCGGGCCGGGCCGACGCGCCCGACCTCGATCCCGCGATAAAGTATCGGGGAATTCTCGCTCAGCATGCCGCCCGGCGGCGAGCGCAGGGCGATCTGCAGGCCTTCCTTGCCGGGGCGGAAAAGCGGCGCTTCCTCCAGCCCGCGAAAGCTGGTGCGCCCCGGGCCGATCTCGCTGTCCCAGGATCCTTCGATGAAAACGCCGGTCAGCACGGTATCGAGACCGGACACGCCCTGCGCCGTCAACTCGGGCCTGACAACCCAGAAGGCGGCACTGGTATCGATGTATGTCGCCACGTCCTTTTCCATGCGGACGCTTACGATCACGCTTTTAAGGCCATCCGAAAAACGTACGTCTTCCACCACGCCCACGGTGATGTCCCGGTAGCGCAATTCGGTCTCACGGGCGGAAATACCGGCTCCGTTGCTGAACTCGATCTCGATCAGAGGGCCCCGGTCGGCATAGCTTTGCCAGGCAACACCGAGGGCGATCAGCAGCGCCATTATAGGGATGATCCAGACCACTGACGCCTTGCCCAGAAAGGACTTGCGAACGGGCTCGATGGACACTGGGGCCGGGGCGTCACTCATGTTTCACTCGCACTTTCAGACTGCTGTTGCGCGTCCCAGATCATCCGGCTGTCGAAAGCCTGGGCGGACAACATGGTGAAGATCACCGAGAGGGCGAAAAACAGGCTGGCCGTGCCGGGATTGATGGCAGCAAGGGTGTTGAGTTGCACCAAAGAGGACAGGATCGCAACCACAAAGATATCGATCATCGACCAGCGCCCGATGAATTCAACCACTTCGAAGAGCAGTTGCCGCTGGTGGTTTGAAACCGAGGAGGGCCGGGCGACCGAGATCGCCAGAAAGGCGATGGCCATGAACTTGCCGATGGGGATTGCAACGGAGGCGAGCAGGATGATCACGGCGATACCAACGCTGCCGTAGTGGACGAGCTCCACCGCCCCGCCGATGATGGTGTCCTCCTGAACGCTCAGCAGGGTACGGGTTTGCAGCATCGGGTACATGTTGGCGGGGATGTAGCACATCAGCCCCACGATCCAGAGCGCCCAGACCTTTTGCAGCGAGGTCTCGTCGCGGGAGGTGAGCTCATGACCGCAGCGCGCGCACGCTTCGGTGCCGATGGGCCAGACCTGCTGGCACCGACGGCAGGCGACGAGGCCCATCTCGCGGGCGCTCAGGATTTTTGCGGCTTGCTCAGCGCGTTCCATACCGACCACTTGCACATCACGTTTTCCTGTACCACCACCAGCACCACGAGGGCCGCAAACATCCAGAACGCGGGCCCGAAGGAGACATCCGCGAGGCTGCTGATCTTTACAAGCGCCACGGCGCATCCGATCACGAAAATCTCCGCCATTGACCAGGGCCTCAACGCCTCGGAGAGCCGGAAGGCCAGCGCGGCGCCCGGCGCCGGCGGGCGGTCGAAGACCAGCGGCACCAGCACGTAGATCGCCAGCATCACGCGCGCGAGCGGGATGAAGATGATCAGCGCCGAGGTCAGCAAGGCCAGAACCATCAGCGGCCCGTCGCTGAAGGCCAGTGCCGCATCGAGAATGGAAACCTCGTTATGCGCGCCCGCAGCGTCGATCTTGAGAAACGGAAAGACCGCCGCTGAGATGATCAGGATCGCGATGGCAACGCAAACCGCGATGATCTGCATCCCGGCCTTGCGGCGCGGCGTGATCAGGACGTTGCCACAGCGCTGGCAGACGGCCTTTTCGCCATGCCCTGGCCGCTGCAGGGCGAAGGCCGCATCGCAAGCAGGGCAGACGATCAGATCGCTGCGGGGGGCTACGGGCGCAGGCATCTGTGGCAGGCTCCGTGTGGGGTGAAAAGGCAAATCCGTCTCTCTTTAATCACTGTTGCGGACATGTGCACGGGAAAAATGTACAGCGACCACCTTGTGCCGGGGCCAATCGACAGAGGTTATGCAAGCGGGTAGACAGAAGAAACGCATCCGCCACACCAGGGTTCCTCGATGACCATTCCCTTTCTCGACCTAGATCCCGGTCATTGCCTCATCGGAGGGCGTTGGCGGCCCTGCATTTCCGGGGAGCGGATCGCCTTGTACAACCCGTCGGACGGCAGCCATCTTTGCGAGATCGCGCGCGGCCGGTCGGAAGATGTCTCGGAGGCCGTTGCCGCGGCCCGGACAGCACTCGACGGGCCTTGGGGGAGGATGCCTGCCTTCGAGCGCGGTCGCATCCTGCAAGCGCTCGGCCGTCTGGTGTTGGAGAATGCGGACCTGCTCGCGCGGCTCGAGGCGCTGGACGTGGGCAAACCGCTGAAACAGGCGTGCGCGGATGTGACTGCACTGGCGCGGTACATGGAGTTCTACGCCGGGGCCGCCGACAAGCTGACCGGCGAGACACTGCCCTATCTCGACGGCTATACCGTCTACACCCTGCGCGAGCCGCATGGGGTGACGGGGCATATCGTGCCCTGGAACTACCCGATGCAGATCATCGGCCGCTCGGTCGGCGCAGCCCTCGCCGCGGGCAATGCCGCCGTGTTGAAACCCGCCGAGGAAGCCTGCCTGACGGCGCTGGCCTTCGCCGAACTGGCCCGGCGCGCGGGCCTTCCGGACGGGGCGCTCAACGTGGTGCCGGGCCTCGGAACGGAAGCCGGCGCGGCCCTCAGCGCGCACCCCGGCGTCGATCATATTTCCTTCACCGGATCGGTCGCCGTGGGCAAGCTGATCCAGCAGGCCGCCGCCGGGAATGTCGTGCCGGTCACGCTGGAACTTGGCGGCAAATCCCCGCAACTGGTTTTCGAGGATGCCGACGTGGAGGCCGCAATGCCGTATCTGGTCAACGCCGGGATCCAGAACGCGGGCCAGACCTGTTCCGCCGCCTCGCGCATTCTCGTGCACTGTAGCCGTTACGACGAGGTGCTGTCCAGCATGGCCGACCGCTACCGCGCCTTGCGCGCGGGCCCGGCGCTCGACGACCACGACCTCGGCCCCCTCGTCTCGATGCGCCAGAAGGAAATCGTGCAGGGGTATCTCGATCAGGGTGAGGGTCTCGAAATCGCGGCTCGCGGCGAGATCGTGGCGAATGCCCCTGCCGGGGGCGCTTACCTTGCGCCCGTGCTTTTCGCTGGCGTCCCTCCGGATCATCGGCTCGCACAGGAAGAGATCTTCGGCCCGGTACAGGTCGTCATTCCCTTCGAGGACGAGGACCACGCCCTGAAGATCGCCAATGGCACCGCCTACGGGCTGGTGGCTTCGGTCTGGACGCGCAGTGGCGCGCGACAGATGCGTCTGGCGCGCAAGCTCCGGGCCGGACAGGTCTTTCTCAACAACTACGGCGCGGGCGGCGGCGTCGAACTGCCTTTCGGGGGCACGGGCCTGTCAGGTCACGGACGCGAGAAAGGCTTCGAGGCGCTGATGAGCTTCACCCGGCTGAAAACCATCGCGGCCCTGCACGGATAGGAGAAGACCATGCGACTGAAAGGAAAAACGGCCATCATCACCGGCGGCGCTTCGGGCTTCGGCGCGGGCATTGCGCTGAAGTTCGTGACGGAAGGGGCAAGCGTGCTCATCGCCGATCTCAACCTGCCGCTGGCGGAGAAAGTCGCTGCAGACCTGGGCGACATGGCCCATGCGGTTCGAACCGATGTCGCCGACAGCGCCAGCGTCAAGGCCATGGCGGAAGCCGCCATCGCCGGGCTCGGGCCGGATCGACATCCTGATCAACAATGCCGGCACGACCCATCTGCCCAATGCGATGGAAGACGTGACGGAAGCGGATTTCGATCGGGTCTTCGCGGTCAACTGCAAGTCGGTCTACCTGACGGCAAAACATGTGGTGCCGCTGATGAAGGCGCAGGGCAGCGGCGTGATCCTGAATGTCGCCTCGACGGCGGGCGTCTCGCCGCGTCCGCGACTGAACTGGTACAACGCCTCGAAAGGCTGGATGAACAACGCCACCAAGGGCATGGCCGTCGAACTGGCGCCGCTGGGGATAAGGGTCAACGCCGTGAACCCGGTGGCGGGAGAGACGCCGCTGCTCAAGCAGTTCATGGGCGAGGACACACCGGAAATGCGCGCGAAATTCATCGCCACCATCCCGCTGGGGCGCTTTTCGACACCGCAGGATGTGGCCAACGCCGCCTGCTATCTCTGCTCGGACGAGGCCAGCATGATCACCGGCGTCTGCATGGAAGTGGACGGCGGACGCTGCATCTAGCGGTCACACCGGCGGATCAAATGACTTGGTTTGCGTGAGCCGAAGCGCCTCATTCGCAGCTTTTGCGATGCGGGTCGGGACAAGATGGCGGCCCGGCTCCGCCAATAGGTGCAGGACGCTGTGTTGCATATCCCCGGTGATGATCCGCAACGCGTAGAGCGGGTTTCCTTGCTCACTTTGGACAGCAATAAATACGAAAAGCCACGGTATCCCTATCCGCCAGGTCACGGATCGGACGATCAACGCCTGCGGTCTTGCACGCGTCATCGGTCCCCTGGCACGCCATAGCTGGGGGCGGCGCTGGGATCGAGGGCGCGCTGGACATAGGCTGCCATTTGCGGCTTGTAGACCTCCCAGGCTTTGGCAAGGGCCTCGATCGGACAGTCCTCGCTCCAGTCGCAGCGCAGATCGGCCACGGGCCAGCTGACCCGGTCGGCGAGCATCATTCCCGCCGAGTGAACCGGTCCCGCCTCGCCTCCCGCCGCAAGCCCTGCGCGCAGGGCTGTGATGAGGCGATCACCAAGACTGCCTGTGCTCGCCTCGAAGGCGGCGACAAGGGCCGTCGGCACCTCTGCATTGGCCAGAAGATTGCCGCCCGATGCCACGTCCCGACCTTGCGCTTCCGCCCATATCCCAAGCGCATGGCCGCCCGAATGGATCGCCGTGCCGCCCTTGGCATCGACCGCCAGCACCTGCCGGTAGTCGATGAAGGCACCGCGCGCGCGCACTTCCGACACAGCCTCTGTCGCACTCATGCCGTGCTGCATCAGATCCAGCGCCAAGGGCCCGAGACGCGGGTCGGTGACGTTCTGCGAGGCAACCGCTCCCACGCCGGCGCGCACATAGGCGCAGCGCGCCGCCACGGCAGGCGATGAGGAGGAGATCGCCAACCCGAACATGCCCGTGTCAGCACAGCGCGCGACCAGCGAAAAGGTCATTGCGCAAATCCGTCCGGAATCACCGCCGTGGCGTCGATCTCCACCAGCCATTCCGGCCTTGCCAGAGCCTGAACCACAAGCCCTGTCGAGACCGGATGCACCCCGCGGATATACTCGCCCATGGTACGGTAGACAGCCTCGCGGTGGCGCACGTCGGTGATGTAGACGACGACCTTGACCAGGTGCTCCATGCTGCCGCCCGCCTCCTCGATCAGCTGCCGGATGTTCTGCATGACCTTGTGAGTCTGCTCGACCGGATCATGGCTGTCGATGCTTCTTGCGTCATCGAGGTTCTGCGGACACTGCCCGCGCATCCAGACGGTCGCGCCGCCGCGTGTGACCACGGCCTGGCAGAGATCGTTGTCGAGCTTTTGTTCGGGATAGGTCGCCTTCGTGTTGAAAGGGCGGATGCGGGTATGGGTCATTGGGCTCGGCCTTTTGCTCGTCCGGCGTCGATCTTCGCCATGAGATATTTCGCGAAATCATAGTTCGGGCGCTCGAGGTGACTGAGGTGTCCCGGGACCGCCAGATCGGAGCAGAGCCCGCGATAGACTTTCTCCGTGCAGCCGCGATCCTCCACGTTAACGTCATCAAGAAGCGCCTTGAGCTTGACGAAGTTGTCCTGTGCGTCAGCGTCATCGGCATAATCGTTCGACATGCCGCCGCCAAAGCGGATGTGCACCTGTCCGGGGCCCTTGGGGTGAAGCGACAGATACCAGAAATACCCCGGTGTCAGCGTGATCATCAGGCTGGGGTAGAGGGCCAGCAGGAAGGTGGTGCGCCTCTCGTTGCCTTGCAGACGGTCGTTGGACGGATGCGCCATGGCGATGGCGAGACTGTCGTCCTTCAGGATCGTATGATAGTTGAAGGCGTCGCGTCCCGGCGGGCAGATCATGTCTTCGAGCTTCGAGAGCCCGCCGATGGTGCCCGCATGGCAGACCGGCAGGTGGTAGCTTTCCATGAAGTTTTCGGCCAGCACCTTCCAGTTCGTATCCCAGACATGTTCCTCGTAGAAGGTCTCGGCGTAGTTGGTCATGCCGTAGCCCGCGATCATGGCGCCAACCTCGGCCAGTTGCTCGGCGACGGGAGGTGCTGCGGGATCGAGGCAAACAAAGACCCAGCCGAGCCATTCCTCGCAGCGGATTTCGGGCAGGGCATAGGCCTCCTTGCAAAAGCCGCTGTTCTGCGTCATCGCCGGTGCGCCCCGCAGCGTGCCGTCAAGGTTGTAGGTCCAGGCGTGATAGGGGCAGACGATCCGTTTCGTGTTGCCGCGCCCTTCCAGAAGCGTCGACATCCGGTGCAGGCAGACATTGCTCAGCCCGCGCAAGGCACCAGAGGCATCGCGCATCACCACGATGGGCTGGCCCGCGAGATCACAGGTGACGTAGTCGCCCGTGTCGGCCAAGGCATCGGACCGCCCGACCGAGTACCAGTCCTTGCGGAAGATATGCGCCAGTTCCTCCTCGACGAAGGCGGGCGAGGTATAGACTTCCGTCGGCATCGCACGTGCCTGTTCGAACGGGCGCGACACGCTTTCGCGCAGGGCTTCCACCGCATCCACATGATCCTTCGCCATGGCACTCCTCCTCGGCTTTTCTCGGCCAAACCGGTCGCACCCGGTCGGGCGACGTTGGCTTTCATCCATCCCACCGTGCGTGGATTCGCGGCGTTTGAAAAGCGCATCCCTGACTTATCCTTGCCGATCACGCCGCAAACCATGTTTCGCTCCCGGCGAACCGGTGGGAGCGATTGCGTTGTTGCGCCTTCAGGCCCAGCCCTCTTTAATACGCGTGATCCACCCGAAAGGCGCGCATCTGATGGAAGAGTTCGACACCGTTGTCGTAGGCGCCGGCCAAGCCGGGATTGCAATGAGTGAGCACCTTGGAAAGCTCGGCATCGAACATGTCGTGCTCGAAAGGAACCGCATCGCCGAACGCTGGCGGTCGGAACGCTGGGACTCACTGGTGGCCAATGGTCCGGCCTGGCATGACCGTTTTCCGAACATGACCTTCGCCTGCGACAAGGATGCTTTCCCGGGAAAGGAAAGCGTCGCCGCCTATTTCGAGGCCTATGCGCGCATGATTGACGCACCCATCCGGACCGGGGTCGAGGTGCTCTCCGCGACACAATTGGAAGGGCGGGCGGGCTTCCGGATCAAGACCAGCGCAGGCGAGATCGAAGCCCGCAATATCGTCGCGGCGACAGGCCCTTTTCAGCGTCCGGCCATCCCGCCGATCGTGCCTGACCTGGCCAATGTCTCGCAGATGCACTCCACCGCCTATCGCAACCCGCAGGCCCTTGCCGCAGGCGCCGTTCTGGTGGTCGGTGGCGGTTCCTCGGGCGCGCAGATCGCGGCGGAACTTCTCGAAGCCGGGCGCGCGGTTTATTTGTCCATCGGTTCGCACGATCGCCCCCCGCGTCGCTACCGCGGGCGCGATAACGTCTGGTGGCTCGGCGTTCTCGGCAAGTGGAACCTGGATACACCCGGACCTGGAACCGAACATGTGACGATTGCCGTCAGCGGGGCCAACGGCGGGCAAACGGTGGACTTCCGGCGGTTGGCCGCGCGCGGCGTCACCTTGCTGGGGATGACCGAAGGGTTCGACACGGGCGTGTTGACGATCGCGCCGGACCTGAAGGCAAATCTCGACGCCGGAGACCGCAACTACCTGTCAGTCCTCGATGAGGCAGATGCCTATATCGCGCGCAATGGTCTCGACCTGCCACCGGAACCGGAGGCGCGGGAGATCCCGCCTGATCCGGAGTGCGTCACGCATCCGATCCGCGCGCTCGACCTCGCGGCCTGCGGCATCGGCACGATCATCTGGGCGACGGGTTTCCAGTTCGATTTCGGCTGGCTCCGGGTGGACAGCTTCGATCAAAATGGAAAACCGCGGCACCAACGGGGCGTTGGAATGGTGCCGGGCGTCTACTTCGTGGGGTTGCCCTGGCAGACGCGCCGAGGATCATCCTTCATCTGGGGCGTCTGGCACGACGCGAAATTCATCGCAGACCAGATCGCCATCCAGAACGGCTATCGGCAGTATCATGAACAGGCGACCACAGACGGATAGCGCCGTTATTTATTTAACATGAGAATGATTATGCGTTTAATATACTTTGAGTTTCGATAGTATATTATTAACGATAAGGTGGGGTCGACAAAGGAGGCCCCTACCATGCGCTTTCAACTCAAGAGACTGTCGCTATGCCTAACCGCAGTAATCACTTTAGCGGCCGGTTGGCTGCCGAGCATCACAAAGGCTCAAACCTACCCAATCGACTGCGCAATCCTCCTCTGTCTGTCCGGGGGTTGGCCCGCTTCCGTGCCTTGCAGCCGTGCCCGCGCCGAGTTTATTCGTCGCATCACGCCATGGCCTGTGGAACCACCACTGCAGATTTGGCGCTGTCCCATGGGCGCATCTTATGAGACCGAACGGCATCCGAGCAATGTAGGCCGGATCTTCGAAGCCTTGTTTCACGACGAGGACTATTCGCCCCGCCAATCGTTTCCAGGCGATGCTGTTGCCGTCCAAGCAAAGTCAACAAATGCCGCTTGGCGCCCTCCAAAAACCGGAATGGACGCCAATCCGGCAGACTTTGTGCTTCGCCTCGTCCAGGATCGGGCGGACATCGATATCAGCGGTCCGGAGTTCAATTTTGTCCGATCCATCCGCGTCTTTGACGTTCGATATGCACGGCAGCAAGAGTCTGTGAGAGATGGCGACTGCAACCGCAGTGCAGTAGTCGTCCTCGGAACTTACGGCACCCAAGGTGACTTCTCCTGGCAAAGATCTTCCACATCCGTCAGTCACAAAACCCGAAGGACACTTTCACTTTCTACGGGCCAATTGGACCGTGGTAACAGCCGAGGGTCCGATACAACTGCGGTTCCCGGTGATTTCATGCAGTAAGTTCCGTTTGGGTTCCAAGATCGGCAAGCCATATCGGCAACCCCAGCCCGACCGCCGCAGGCTTTCTCATAATATCAAAAACTTATCTGGTGCTTTGGATCGGCAAAAAACCCGCCTCCAGCCACGTTGCAGGCCCAAAAATCAGGACTTCCGACGTTCAGAACAATGCAGGGTTACGGATAAAAATGGGAAACGGAGGCGCAGAACCTCCTGCTAACTTGTATTTCAGCAATATTGACGCTATATACCGTCAGTATCACTGTAGGAGTGCAAGACATGCTTATCACTAACTTCGCTGAAGCTGGGCAGTTTGAACCGCGCAAGATCGCCGCAACCCTGCGCACTTCGGCTGAGGAAATCGCATTGACCGTGGGTTTGGGCAAAGACGCGTTACAGAGGCGAGCCCGCATCAGTTCGGACAAGACACAGCGCCGCCTGCGCGAACTGGTAGAGGTACTGAACAAAGTCGAACCGCGTTTTGGGTCGGAACTGATGGCCTATGCGTGGTACCGGTCAGAGCCACTGCCCGGCTTTGATGGCCGGACTGCCATGCAACTCGTTCAGGAAGGCAAAGCACAGCAGGTTCTGGAATACATCGACGCAGTCGACGCAGGCGTCTTCGCCTGATGCCTCTGAAAGATGGCCGCTACACAGGACCGCTCTATCGTGCGCTAAACCCGGTCTATGCGCGAGAGCCTCTCTCGGGACGTGGCGCGGAACTCTATGGAGGACGCTTTAACGCCAAGGGCATCCCTGCACTCTACACGGCGCTTGATCCCACGACGGCTCTCCGAGAGGCCAACCAGGTCGGTAGCCTGCAACCCACGATCCTCGTGTCCTACACCGCCGATCTCGGCCCAATTTTCGATACCCGCGATCAGGACGGACTAGAGCAATACGGAATGACAGAGGCCATGCTTGCCGACTCAGCATGGCGCATGAAGATGCTCGAAGGCCTATCGGTGCCGACGCAGGATTTCGCCGGCAGCCTCATCGCTGATGGGTTCGCAGGACTTCTGATCTGGAGTTTTGCGAAGGGCACGTCAGCATCGGACTTCAACATCGTGTTGTGGAACTGGACCAGCGAAGGTTGCGTCCTTACTGTCGTGGACGACGAAGACCGTCTGTCACGGATGTGATCCGCTAGGCGCGGCCGCACTGTGTATCAAACCCCGCGGAAAGCTCACCTCGGATCAGGCGCGGAAAGTCGACGCGCTCAAGGCCGGCTCTCCCGCCTTCGCAACGATGCGCAGCCTCGCCATGCGGTTCAACGGTATCATGCGCGGCCGCCAAGCAGACATGCTCCCTGCATGGATCGACGACGCGATCGAAACCGACCTGGCGCCCATTGTGCGCTTCGCCCGCACCTTGAACCGGGACTTCGATGCGGTCAAAAACGCAATCGAGATGCCCTGGAGCAACGGCCAGGCGGAAGGTCAGATCAACCGCCTGAAAACCCTCAAACGCGCCATGTACGGTCGGGCCGGTCCAGAATTGTTGCGGGCGAGAATGTTACCGTTCCGCCACACAAATTGAGGCAGAGCCGATTTAAGGGCAACGCGACACCTGTTGCTTCCCCGAATTCCTTCTTTGCAGGACGCAAACTGTCGTTACGCATCGTGCGATCAGATGAAACGTCTCGCTCACGCTGAACGGCTTGATGCGCAAAAAGTCGATAGCACGACCTTCGCTGCGATACTTGATCACGGAGCGCGCAGCTTTCGTCGGTAAGAGGAATGGCTGGGGGGATGCAGCAAACAATTCTGCGCGGTCAGGTTTGATTTCCGACCGAATTGACATCGATCAATGCGCATATGCTTCACACCGCATAAGCGTTGGCCATGCAGGAGATTCTGACCGCCCTTTGTGACCCGACCCGCCGTGCCGCGCTCGCCGTTCTCTGTGACGGTGGGGAGCACTGCGTCTGCGAACTGATGGCGCGCCTCGACGCGAGCCAAAGTCGGATGTCGCGGCATATGAAGATGCTGCGCGAGGCCGGCATCGTGCTCGACAGACGCGACGCACAATGGGTGCGCTACCGTCGCAACCCGGACCTTGCGCCGGAAATCGCGGCGGTGATCGACGCGGTTCTGGACGCGGAACGCGCAACGGAAAGGAAGGTCGCATGACCACCGAGACCCATGAACCGCAAGCGCCGCACGGACTTCCGGACTGGGCTTGGTTTGTTGGCGTACCGATTGCGGCACTCGCTTGGTGGCTGGTGTACGGCCAGCTGATCCCATTTTCGGAATGGGCGACTGCCTTGTTCCCGGTAGCCCGTGATAGCCACACCGGCGAGGCTATTGCCTTTTTCATCTATGACGTGCCGAAGGTGCTTCTGCTGCTGACCGCGATCGTCTTTGTCACGGGCGTGCTGCGCAGCTGGTTCAGCCCAGAAAAGACCCGCGGGATCCTTGCGGGCAAGAACCAGATCTGGGGGTATCCGCTTGCGGCAGCGCTCGGCGTGCTGACTCCGTTCTGCTCGTGCTCCTCGGTGCCGCTCTTCATTGGCTTTGTCTCGGCGGGCATCCCGCTGGGCGTGACGTTCTCGTTCCTGATCGCTGGGCCAATGGTGGGACCGGTCGGGCTGGGGCTGCTATACGGCCTCGTCGGCTGGCAGATTGCCACGATTTATCTCGTTTTCGGCTTCACCATCGCCACTCTCGCCGGGGTCTTCCTCGGCCGGATGGGACTGGAGCGATATCTGCAGGATTGGGTGCGAGAGTTGAACGCCGGCCCTGTGGGCGATCTGCTGGAAGAGCGGCTTGCGCTTGTGGACCGGTTGAAGATCGGCGTTGCGCAAGTACGTGAGATTGTCGGCAAGGTCTGGATCTGGGTGCTGGTCGGCATCGGAATTGGTGCTGCAATCCATGGCTACGTCCCGGAAGCGATGATGCTGCGGATCATGGGCGGCGAGGCGTGGTGGTCGGTTCCGGCGGCCGTGGTCGTGGGCGTGCCAATGTACACCAACGCAGCCGGAGTCATTCCCATCGTCGAGGCGCTTCTCGGCAAGGGGGCGGCACTTGGCACGACGCTGGCCTTTATGATGTCGGTGATCGCGCTGAGCCTGCCCGAAATGATCATCCTGAAACAGGTGCTGACCCTGCGCCTGATCGCGATCTTCCTCGCCGTGGTCGCGGCAGGCATCCTAGCCACGGGTTTTCTCTTCAACGCCATTCTCTGAAAGGACGAACACATGAAAACCGTCAAGGTCTACGGCTCTGGCTGCAAGCGCTGCGAGACGACCGAAGCCATGATCAGGGACACCGCGTCGCGGCTTGGAATTGACGTAGAAGTCGAAAAGGTCACCGACGCGAAATCGATCGCCATGGCGGGTGTGATGTCCACGCCGGGCATCTCTGTCGATGGCAAGCTCGTCCATGCCGGCGGCTTGCCGGATGCTGCGAAACTTGAAGGCTGGCTTGGCGCATGATCCGCGCACTTGTCGTTGCCGCCGTCTTGACCACTCCGACTTTCGCGGTGGCGCAGAGCCTGGAAATCCAATCCGTGACCGAGGGCGTCTGGGCCATTGTGGGCGAGATGGAACAGCGCAGCCCTGAAAACCTCGCCAATAACGCGACCTTCGGCCTTGTCGTCACCGAGGCCGGCGCGGTCCTGATCGATCCGGGCGGCTCTTGGCAGGGGGCAGAGGCGCTGCACAGTGTTATCCGGAGCGTGACAGACCTTCCCGTGACCCATGTCATCGACACGGGCGGGCAGGACCACCGGTGGCTTGGCAATGGCTACTGGCAGGCACAGGGTGCGACCGTGATCGCGTCTGATGCGGCGGTGCAGGACCAGCAGACCCGCGCGTCGATGCAGATGACTGTCCTCGCGCAACTGATCGGCAACTCGCTGACGGGCACTGAACCCGCCCATGCGAACGTGACCTTTTCCGATACCTACACGCTCGACGTCGGTGGGCTGCGCTTCGAGATCGTCCATCCCGGTTCCGCGCACACACCGGGCGACAGCTTTGTCTGGGTGCCCGAGCGGGACACCGTGTTTACCGGCGACATCGTCTATGTCGAACGTATCCTCGGTGTTGGGGATCAGAGTTCCATTACTGATTGGCCTGATGCGTACCTTGCGGTGGAAGCGACAGGCGGGGCCCATCTGGTTCCCGGCCACGGCGGACCCACGACCATGGCGCGGGCGCGTGCCGACACCTATGACTACCTCATGAACCTGCGCCGCCAGATCGGGGCGTTGATTGATGAGGGCGGCGATATCATGGACGCGCCACACGTGGATCAGTCTGCCTTTTCTTACCTCGAGCAATTCGACAGTCTCGCAGGTCGCAACGCGCAGACTGCATATCAGCAGATGGAATGGGAATGAATTTTCTGCGCGCAGGTTGGGTCAGGGCGCGGATGCGCAATACGGCTATGGCGCGGTGCGGTCGTCCGATGCCCCGTCATCGAGCAGGGTGAGGATATCTGCGCAATTGCGGATCTGTCCGCCGCAGCAATCGGCCAGCAGGAAACCGACAAGGGTGTTCACCGCTTCAAGGTGGGCGGCATATCTGATCTCGCGCTGGTGTCGGACACTGGTCAAAAGGCCCGCACGCTTCAGGATTGCAAGGTGCCCTGACAGTGTTGACGGTTTTGCTTTGAGCTTCTCGGCGATTGTCAGGGCGGGCATGCCTTGGGGAACTTGCCGCACCAAGAGCCGGAAAACAGCCAATCTGGTCGGGTGTGCAAGCGCTGAAAGCGCATCGATCGCGGAGTCCTGATCCATGTTTCGTCAATGCCCGAAATATCGAAGCTTGACCAGAGGGGTTGGATAGCTTAGCCCGAACTCAATTCGGAAAATGCCGAAATGGGGGCGTATGACCGGAACACAGATCACAGCTGAGGTCGATTTTGACTTAGAGGGCAAGCAGATGGGCTACCTGCGCGTGCCCCATTCCGCCCACCGCTCGGCCTATGGCTGGTTACCGGTGCCGATCACGGTCATTCGAAATGGCGCAGGCCCGACGCTGGTGATCTCGGCGGGCGTGCATGGCGACGAATACGAAGGGCAGATCGCGGTTGCAACCCTCGCCCGTCAACTCGACGCCCGCGACATTCGGGGGCGTCTGATCCTGCTGCCGATGGTGAATGCACCGGCGGCAGAGGCAGGGTGCCGGGTGTCGCCGCTCGATGACAGCAACCTCAACCGGACATATCCGGGCGATCCAAAAGGCACGCCGACCCAGATGATCGCCCACTACCACGAAGCGGTTGTTCTGCCGCTGGCAGACTATGCCGTCGACCTGCATTCGGGTGGGTCTTCCTTGATATATCCCGCGACTTTGTTGCGCGGACCGGCCCATTCGCCCGAGGAAGAGGCCGGACTTGCTACACTGACTGAGGCGTTCGATCTTCCCTATGCTTGGGTCTTTACTGAAGGCGGTGGGCGCAAAAGTACCGCGCGGACGGCGATGGGTGCCGCCAACCGCAAGGGCGTCGTCAACGTGATGGCTGAGCTCGGTGGGGCAGGGTGCGTGACGACCGATGTCCTGCGGCAGACCGAACGGGGGCTGCGCCGGATATTGCATGCTTTGGGGATGCTGCCCGATTACCTGCCCGATGCCGCAAGAGGTACGCGGGCACTAAACGTCGAAGGTTCGGTCTATGCCCATGACGCGGGGCTGTTCGAGCCGCTGAAAGCGATTGGCGAGGATGTCGCCGAGGGCGAAGTCGTTGCACTGATCCATCATCCCGAGACGCCGGGACAGGCGCCTGACGAGGTAACGTCGCCATTCAACGGTCTTGTTTTGGCCAAACGCGCGATGGCGCAGGCGCGTCGCGGAGACGCACTCTATCAAATCGCGTCCGATGCAGGCTGATATTGCCGATTCCGCCGTTTCTCTGGGCGCCATACGAGACGCTGCCAGAGCCCTCGACGGTGTCGTGATCCGCACGCCGCTTCTGGAAAACCTGGATTTGAACGCGATGCTTGGTGGGAGGCTCCTGCTCAAGGCGGAGAACATGCAGCGCACCGGTACCTTCAAGATCCGGGGCGCCTATCATCGGATGCTAGGTTTGACGCGCGGCGAGTTGAAACGCGGCGCGGTCACTTATTCTTCTGGCAACCATGCGCTGGGGTTGGCCTGCGCAGCACAGATACTGGGGTCTTCGGCGGTGATCGTCATGCCGTCCGACGCCCCTGCCGCCAAACAGGCGGCGGTCCGCGCGTTGGGGGCAGAGATCGTACTCTACGATCGCGACACGCAGGACAGTGCGGATGTGGTGGCGCAGGTCATCGCCGATACCGGTCGTATTGAGGTGCCGCCAAGCGCGCATCCGCAGATCATGGCCGGGGCAGGGACGGCGGCACTGGAGGTACTGGAGGATGCCGGCGGGCCACTGGATGCCGTGCTGGTGCCCTGCGGCGGTGGCGGGCTGACCGCGGCGACCGCCATGCTGATGGCCGAGGCGTCGCCTGAGACACAGGTTTTCGCGGCGGAACCGTTCCTCTTCGACGATACCCGACGGTCGCTGGCTGCCGGTCAGCGCCTTCCTAACCCAAAGGGGAACCGAACGATCTGCGACGCGATCATGACGCCGATCCCCGGCGAGATGACCTTCGCCATCAATCGCGATCTGCTGGCGGGCGGGGTGACGGCCACGGATGCCGAGGTGCGCGCGGCAATGCGCTTTGCTTTCGAGCATTTCAGGATTGTCACCGAACCGGGCGCGGTTGTTGGCCTGGCTGCGATCCTGAACGGCCAGGTGCAAATCGCTGGCCGCACCGTTGCAACGATGATCACCGGCGGCAACATCGACACCACGCGTTTCGCGGCGCTTCTGGGGGAAACGACATGACACTGGACCGACGCCTGATGGCTGAATGGCTTGGGACGTTTTCGCTGCTGGCCACCGTGGTCGGGTCGGGCATCATGGCTGAGCGCCTGGCGGGCGGCAACGTCGCCGTGGCCCTGCTGGGCAATACGATCCCCACAGGCGCGATCCTAGTGGTACTGATCACCGTGTTCGGGCCGATCTCGGGCGCGCATTTCAACCCGGCGGTAACGCTGTCCTTCGCATTGCGTCGCGATATCTCGCCGCGGGACGCGGGACTATACGTTGTGGCGCAGATTTTCGGCGGTCTTGTCGGTGTCCTTGCCGCGCACGTGATGTTCGAACACCGGCTGATCGATCCATCGACCACCGCGCGCGGTGGCATCGGGCAATGGACCGGTGAATTCGTGGCAACCTTTGGGTTGGTCGGAACGATCCTGGCCTGCCTGAAGGCGCGACCGACAGCGGTCCCGATGGCGGTCGGCCTCTATATCACGGCTGCCTACTGGTTCACCTCCTCTACGTCTTTCGCCAACCCTGCTGTCACCATCGCGCGCGGGTTCTCAAACACCTTCGCAGGGATCGCGCCGACGGATGTCGCGGCATTTATCGCGGTGCAACTGCTAGCTGCTGTGCTGGCAACTTGGTTTTTCCGCTGGATGCTGGAGGACCCTGCCCATGGCTAAGTTCGACTTCGATGAAGTGATCGACAGGCGCGCGGTGCCGGCGCTGAAGCACCACCGGATGGTTCTGGGCGATGACGGGATGGAGCTGTTCGCGGCGGGTGTCGCCGACATGGATTTCCGCGTCGCGCCCTGCATCACCCGGGCCATCGCCGCGCGCGCGGCTCATCCGGTGTTCGGCTATGAGACGATGCCTGAGGGATTGATCCCTGCGCTCACCGGGTGGCTGCAGACGCGCCACGGTTGGACCGTCGATCCCGACCACATCCTGCGGGCCCCGAACGTGCTGAACGCGCTTGCCATGGCGGCGAATGTGTTCACGGAGCCGGGAGACGGCATCATCGTTCAGCCACCCGTGTTCTTCGATTTCGCTGATATCATCGCCGAGAATGGCCGGCGGATGCTCGAAAACCCGCTGATCCTGCGCGATGGTCGTTACGAGATGGATTTCGATGGGCTGGAGCAGGTCGCGCGCGATCCGCGAACCCGAATGATCTTTTTGTGCAACCCGCACAATCCGGTGGGCCGTGTCTGGACACGCCCCGAGTTGTCGCGACTCGGAGAGATTTCCCGCCGGAATGGGGTTCTCGTGGTCTCGGACGAGATCCACGGTGACATCACCAATTCTGGTCACCTCTATACGCCCTTTACCGCTTTGTCCGCCGAGGATGCGGCAAACTCCATCAGTTGCCTGTCACCGGCCAAGAGTTTCAATATCGCTGCCTGCTGCGCGGCCTTCACGGTGGTGTCAGACGAGACTCGCCGCCGTATGTTGCAGGCGGAAAACAGCCGCTTGACCGTCAACAAGAACAATGCCTTCGCCTCGGTCGCGATGCAGGCAGCGTACTGCGCAAGGCGCGCCGTGGCTGGACGCTGTGCTGGAATACCTGCAGGACAACCTGGCGCTTGTCCGAACCCGTCTTGCGGATATCCCGAAGGTCAAGTTGATCGAACCGGACGGCACGT
>CAVQRB010000004.1:0-128966 GCA_963715055.1 uncultured Alphaproteobacteria bacterium
CAACGTCTATGCGGGGTGCCTGCATGAAGCGATGCGGGCGGCTTTGCCAGATCTCGACAACCAATTGGCGCAAGGCGACACCTCATCCGCCACCGCATGGCTGCGCGAGAACGTCCAGACCCACGGAGGTCTCTATGAGCCGCGCGAGGTGATCGCCAAGGCGCGCGGGGCGGAGCCCTCGGAAGCGCCTCTGCTGGCCTATCTGAAAGAGAAATTCACCAGCATCTACGGGCTTTGACGGACCTGGTTCATGTGATCGCTCGCAGGACCCTTTTGGGCGAGAAGGCCGTCGTATGAGATCTTTCCCGGCTGGCTGACATCCGAAGCCGCTTTTTGCTCAGGCGACGGGCCGGAAGGCGTAAAGCCGGATTGGTTCCAGGCGGAGTTGGCATGTGGTCAAACTCAAGGCCTGCGCCATTTACGTCACAAATGCCGGAGCGCGCGCCCGTCTGCTGGAAAGCTGTGCGAACGGGTGCCCGGCGCTTGAAATCGACTGCCATGGGCGCTTTCGCAAAAGCCGGACAGTCGGCGCGGTCGGAGTGCGGGATGGCACGTCTCCTGACATCACCGATGACGACGACAACCGCCGCCATTCCCGGAATTCATCCCGCAAATGCCTTGGTTTAGGCGTTTTCCCCGCGTAGCGATCAATTCTACGGCGACACTTGGCGCACGGTTTAAACGGGGTAGGGGCGATGGTAGCCAGAACGTTTTTTGCGCTTGATTCCGAGGCGCTGCGGGTCGCTGCGGGATCGCCTTCTTTGACGGTTGGCTCAACAATCATCAACAACTCGGATACGCCGAATGGCACCATCTTTTCCTACTCGGGCGGATTCGGCACTCAGATCGTTCTCAACGATACCAATAACGGCGCCGCGTCGAACACTTTCGCGGACGATGACCGCTTCAACCACAGGGTGGTCGATGGAAAAGGACTGGTCGCGAACGGCCAGACTGTCGAGGCGGAGTCGCTGATCTTCTTGCGCCAGCTGGACGCGGGTGGAAACCAGATCGGTCCGACGATTACTGTGACTGTTTTTTCTCAAGCCGGGGTCACATCGAACGTCTGGGGCTTTTCGAGCAACGCCGATCTGGTTCCGGGCGCGCGCTACGTCAAGACCGGCGGCAACAATGTCGGTACCACCTCATATAATTCATTTGTCACCTGCTTCACGGAAGGCACGATGATCCGCTGCGCGGGAGGCAACCTGCCTGTCGAGCAGGTCGCCGTGGGCTCTCTGCTTTGGACCGAAGGAAATGGATTGAAGCCTGTGCGCTGGGTGGGGCGCCGGGTGATCAACGGTCTGCATGAACATGCCCCGATCAGGTTCGCTCCAGGGACTTTCGGCAACCGGTCCACCATCGAGGTTTCCCCACAACATCGCCTCTTGATCGCTTCACCCAAAGCGGAACTGTACTTTGGTGCCAGTCGCCTGCTGGTCGCAGCCAAGCACCTTGTCGGCTTGAAGGGCGTGAGTGTCGCGCCGCGAGAGACTGTGGTCTACCATCATTTCATGTTCGACCAACATGAAATCGTCGACGCGGAGGGATTCCTGTCCGAAAGCTTCTATCCGGGCCAGACCTCCCTTGCGGCTATCGACGACGGGGCATTGATGGAGATCCTCGAACTGTTTCCGGAACTGGACGGGCCTGGGAACACTTACGGACATACCGCAGAGCCGGTTATCCGCGCCTTTGAGGTCAGGATGCTGTTGTCAGCGTGACGAAAGGTCGGGAGCAACGGTTCGACGTGTACCTCATTGGTGCAGCTCAATCCGAATGACTGCATCTCGGTAGCAAGCCTCTGACCGACGCTTGAATGGACTGTTCCGGAGAGAGAGAAGGATGCCTGCTGAGTGAAAGTCAGCTGTCACCCTCTTCACTCACGTCTTCCTCGCCCTGATCCGCGATCCAGGCGACGCTGACGACTTCCTCGCCCTTGCCGGTATCAAAGACCTTGACGCCTCCTGCGGAGCGCGAGCGGAAGGATATCCCTTCGACCGGCACCCGGATCGACTGGCCCTTGGAAGTGGCGAGCATGATCTGGTCGTCAAGCTCCACCGGGAAGGAGGCAACGAGGGGGCCGCCGCGCATGGCCTTGTCCATGGCGGCCACGCCCATGCCGCCGCGTCCGCGCACCGGGTAGTCGTGGCTCGACGACAGTTTGCCCGAGCCTTTGGCTGTCAGCGTCAGGATCAGGTTTTCGGCCGCCGACATCTCGGCATAGCGTTCCTGCGAAATGGTGGCATTGGCGTCGGTTTCCTCCTCGTCGGAGGTAGTTTCCGCGTCATCGGCCAGACCCGCCATGGCGCGGCGCATCTTGAGATAGGCGGCGCGTTCGTCGGAGGTGGCATCGAAGTGGCGAATGATCGACATGGACACGACCTTGTCCTTGCCAGTGAGCCGGACCCCGCGCACACCTACGGAGGAACGCGAGTTGAAGACCCGCACGTCCGTCGAGGGGAAGCGGATCGCCCGACCCGAGGCCGTCACCAGCATCACGTCGTCATCGGGCGAGGCGATGCGGGCGTTGATCAGCGTGGTCTCGGCGTGCTCATCCTCGAATTTCATCGCGATCTTGCCGTTGCGCATGACATTGGTGAAATCCGACAGCGCATTGCGCCGCACGGTACCGGCGGAGGTCGCAAAGACGATCTGAAGCTCGGACCAGTCTTCCTCGTCGCGGTCGATGGGCAGGATCGCGGCGACGGAGACGCCTGTGGGGATCGGCAGGATGTTGACGATGGCCTTGCCCTTGGAGGTGCGCCCGCCCTGCGGCAGCCGCCAGGTCTTGAGTTTGTAGACCATCCCGTCGGTGGTGAAGAAGAGAAGCTGCGTATGGGTATTGGCCACGAAGAGCGTGGTGACCACATCCTCTTCCTTGGTCTGCATCCCGGCAAGCCCCTTGCCGCCACGGCGCTGGCTGCGAAAATCGGCCAGAGGCGTGCGCTTGATATAGCCGCCGGAGGTCACGGTCACGACCATCTCCTCGCGGGCGATCAGGTCCTCGTCCTCCATGTCGCCGGACCAATCCACGATCTCGGTGCGGCGCGGCACGGCGAAAAGGTCGCGGACCTCCTTCAGCTCATCGGCGATGATGCCCATGATCCGGTCGCGGGAGCCCAGAATTTCGAGGTATTCCTTGATCTTGCCGGCCAGCTCTTCGAGCTCGTCTGTGACTTCCTTGACGCCGATCTGCGTGAGGCGCTGCAGGCGCAGATCGAGAATGGCACGGGCTTGGGTCTCGGAGAGGTTATAGGTGCCGTCGTCATTGGCGGTATGGGTCGGATCGTCGATGAGCGCGATATAGGGCAGGATATCACGCGCCGGCCAGCGCCGCGTCATCAGCTTTTCGCGCGCCTCCGCGGCATCGGCGGAGGATCGGATGGTGGCCACGATCTCGTCGATATTGGTGACGGCGACGGCCAGACCACAGAGGATGTGGCTGCGCTCGCGGGCTTTTCGCAACAGGTAGGCGGTGCGGCGTGCGACCACGTCTTCGCGGAAATCTATGAAATAGGTCAGGAACTTGCGCAGGGTGAGCTGCTCGGGGCGCCCGCCGTTCAAGGCCAGCATGTTGCAGCCGAAATAGGTCTGCATCGGCGTGAAGCGGTAAAGCTGGTTCATCACCACTTCAGCCGTTGCGTCGCGCTTCAACTCGACGACGACCCGCACGCCGTTGCGGTCGGATTCGTCCTGCACATGGGCGACGCCTTCGATCTTCTTCTCGCGGACCTGTTCGGCAATCTTCTCGATCATCGTGGCCTTGTTGACCTGATAGGGGATCTCATCGACGACGATGGCCCAGCGATCCTTGCGGATCTCTTCGACCCGCGTCTTGGCGCGGATGATCACGGAACCGCGCCCTTCGAGATAGGCCTTGCGCGCGCCGGACCGGCCCAGCATCAGCCCGCCGGTCGGGAAATCCGGGCCGGGGACATATTCGATGAGTTGCTCGGAGGTGAGATCCGGATCCTCGATCAAGGCCAGCGTCGCGTCGATCACTTCGCCCAGATTGTGCGGCGGGATATTGGTCGCCATGCCGACCGCGATGCCGCCTGCACCATTGACCAGCATGTTTGGAAAGCGGGCGGGCAGGACGGTCGGCTCTTTTTGCTTGCCGTCGTAATTGTCCTGGAAATCAACGGTTTCCTTGTCGATGTCCGCCAAAAGATAGGCCGCAGGCTTGTCCATCCGCACTTCGGTGTAGCGCATCGCCGCAGGGTTGTCGCCGTCCATTGAACCGAAGTTGCCCTGACCGTCGAGCAGCGGCAGCGACATGGAGAAATCCTGCGCCATCCGCACCAGCGCGTCATAGATCGCGGAGTCGCCATGCGGGTGATACTGGCCCATGACGTCGCCCACGGGGCGGGCGGACTTGCGGTAGGATTTGTCATGCGTGTTGCCGGTTTCGTGCATGGCATAGAGAATCCGGCGGTGCACCGGTTTCAGCCCGTCGCGCAGGTCTGGAATCGCCCGGCTGACGATGACCGACATGGCATAGTCCAGATAGGAGGTGCGCATCTCGTGTTCGATGCTGACCGAGGGACCCTCGAAGCTCGGCCGCTCCGGCGTCATTTCATCATCGTTCTCAGGGGGTTGTGGTGTATCGCTCACGTGCTCCGCCCGTTTTTTGTGCAGGGTCTACATCTTGTGGGGAAACCTTATCAGACCCCGTACATAAGGTGCAATCCCTCAGTGTTCCCGCCTTTGGCAGCCGCTGGGTATAAGTGATAACACACTGTTTTTATTGAAAAGTAATTTATTCGTGGCATTCTGATTCCGGTGGAGCAGTCAGGAGGTGCGAAATGCCCCAATCCGAAACCGAAATGATGCTGAAAGGCTACGGGCTGACGACGGCGGAATTCTATTACCGGATGCCGGATTACAAGCATGTGCTGAATACGTTCATCTGGCAGGAGTATGACGTGGCACCCGACCATCCGCGCCTCTTCAAGTTCGTCGAATTCTGGCAATCGGAGATCGAAGGGCCGCTGCACTCGGTGAAGTTCACCCACCGCAAGATGATCAAGCCCGGCGAATGGCGCAACGTGACCGGCGAGTTCATCCTGCACTGAACGGCGCTGAAAGTCGGGGGCACCGGGCGTACACCCCCTGTACACCCCCCGTACACCCTCACGACGCCACAGGCCGCGGGCGGTTGTATTCAGGCCGAGCAGCTGGCCCCGCCCAGAACGCAGAATTTGGCGCAATGGGGATGGTTGAGCGCGACCGGCCCTTCGGCCTCGGCAAGCGTGCGGCCAAGCTCGAATTCCGGATCATAAGGCAGCAGGGTGCAGGCGAGTACGGAAGGCCGATCCGCCCCCTTGCGTTTGACCACCATGCGCGAGGAGGCGCACATCAGCGCATCGGGCGACTTGCCCAGGATGTCCCAGCAGGCGGTGGTGATCTCGGGCACCTCGACGGTTTCGTCCATCTCGGGAAAGAGGACGGTCATTGCGGGGTCCTGTGCGTTGATGTCAAAGCCGTGGCGGGCGAAGAAGGCGGCGTAACCGGACCGCGCCTCGACGTCACTTTCGGACATGGCCGACCGACCCGCCACCGCCATGCGGATCCCTGCGTCCCGTATCCACTTCATCCCCTTGAGCGTCTTGTCGAAGGTGCCGGGCCCGCGTTCGGCATCGTGCAGCGCAGGATCAAAATGATCGAGCGAGACCCGCAGCGTCATCTGTCCGGGGAATTCCGCCTCGAGCGCTTTCAACCCGTCCTGCATCTTGCGGCGCATCATCGGGCGCATGGCGTTGGTCAGGATCAGCACCCGGAAACCGCGCGCCAGCGCCACCTGCGCCATCTCGACCATCTGCGGGTTCATGAAAGGCTCGCCCCCGGTAAAGGCGATCTCGGACACCGGCCAGCACCGCTCGGCGATCTGGTCGAGGTAATCTTGCACGTCGGCGGCGGTGATGTAGACCAGCCGGTCATTCGACGGGCTGCTTTCGATATAGCAGTTGACGCATTCGATATTGCACAGTGTCCCGGTGTTGAACCAGAGCGTCTTGGGCGCCGTGAGATGGACAGTCGCGCGCGCCTCGCCCTTGGCGGTCACTGCCGGGTCGATGAACTTGCCTGAATTGGTGGCGCTGAGGTCTTTCATGGTCGGTCCCAGTCGGAATCTGTCTCCTGATGTGGTATTTGACGTACATCGGCAAGAAAACCCCTGCCGCGCCAAGCGCACGTCCTCGTGAAGACTTGTCAATGAGGGCATGTTTGCGCTAACAAGCCGCCGGGCGCCTCGCGTCGCAACAAGGATTTGAAGTATGGTTTCGCGCGTCATTCCTGTCGACCCGTTCGATCTGGTGATTTTCGGAGGCACCGGCGATCTCGCCCGGCGCAAGATCCTTCCAGGGCTTTTCCGCCGCTATTGCGCAGGGCAGATGCCGGATGATGCCCGTGTCATTGGCGCTGCGCGCAGCGAGATCACGCGCGACGGCTACCGCGAGATGGTGGCCGAGGCGATCCGCGAGTTCGGCGGCGGCCCGGCCTGTGAGGACGGCACGCTCGACGCCTTCCTCGAGCGGCTGGAATATGTGGCCATTGACGCGCGTGGCGAGGCAGGCTGGACGGAATTGCAGGCGCTGATGGCGGCCTCGGACCGGGTGGAGGCCTATTATTTCTCCGTGGCGCCCTCGCTTTTCGGCGATCTGGCGGAGCGCTTGCAGAGCTATGGCATGGCGGATGACGCGGCGCGGATCGTGGTGGAAAAACCCTTCGGGCGCGATCTGGCCTCGGCGCGGGAGTTGAACCGGACACTGGCGAAGTATTTCCACGAAACGCAAATCTACCGGATCGACCACTACCTCGGCAAGGAGACGGTGCAGAACCTGATGGCCGTGCGCTTCGGCAACATGCTGTTCGAGCCCTTGTGGAATTCGCAATACGTCGATCACATCCAGATCACCGTGGCCGAGACCGTGGGCGTCGGCGGGCGTGGCGAGTATTACGACAAATCCGGCGCGATGCGGGACATGGTGCAGAATCACCTGATGCAGCTTCTGTGTCTCATCGCGATGGAGCCGCCTGCGCGGTTCGATCCGGACGCGGTGCGTGACGAGAAGCTCAAGGTGATCCGGGCGCTGGAGCCGGTGGAGCCGCATCACATCGTGCGCGGCCAGTACGAGGCGGAACCCGGCGACGAGGAGAACCATCCCGATTACCGCACCGCCGTGGGCAATCCGCGCTCCAGGACCGAGAGCTTCATCGCGCTGAAAACCCATGTGGCGAACTGGCGCTGGGCCGGCACACCGTTCTACCTGCGCACCGGCAAACGAATGGTGGCGCGCTCGAGCGAGATTTCTGTTATCTTCAAGGACACGCCGCATTCGATTTTCGGCGAGGAGGCGGGGCGCCACCGCAACGTGCTCTCGATCCGGCTGCAACCGAACGAGGGGATCACGCTGGGGGTGACGATCAAGGAACCGGGACCGGGGGGGATGCGGTTGATCGACGTGCCGCTCGACATGACCTTCGCGGATGCGCTGGGGCCGGAGGGCGGCGAGTCGGTCGACGCCTACGAGCGGCTGGTGATGGATGTGATCCGGGGCAACCAGACGCTCTTCATGCGCGGCGACGAGGTGGAGGCGGCCTGGGGCTGGACCGATCCGATCATAGAGGGATGGACGAAGCGCGGCGAGGCGCCGAAACCCTATGCAAGCCACAGCGAGGGACCCGATGCCTCCGAGCAGATGATGGCCCGCGATCATCGCAAGTGGCGAAAGGTGGAACCATGAAATTCAACACATATGCCGACCGCGACATGGCGATCATGAACATCGCCCATGCGATCACGAGCGACCTGCGCAAGGCGCTCTTGCAACATGAGACGGTGAGTTTCGCGGTGCCCGGCGGGACCACGCCGGGGCCGGTCTTCGATGCGATGACGGCGGTAGAGATCGACTGGAGCAGGGTGCGGGTGATGCTGACCGACGAACGCTGGGTGCCCGAGGGGCATGCGCGCTCCAACGCAGGCCTCGTGCGGTCGCGGCTGCTTACGGGCCGGGCGGCGGCTGCGTCCTTCGTCAGTTTCTACCGCGAGGGGATGACGGCGGAGGCGGCGGCACCGGTGGTGTCGAAGGAGCTTGCCGGGTTCCTGCCGATTTCGGTGCTGATGCTGGGAATGGGGGCGGACATGCATACCGCCTCGCTCTTTCCCGGCGCTAAGGGGGTCAAGGCCGCGATGGCGCGGGGGGCCGACATCCTTTGCGTGGTGGAACCCGAGGACCAGCCGGAGGTGCGCGTCACCTTCAGCGCGCAGGCGCTCGACGGGGCGATGGACAAGCATCTGGTGATCTTCGGCGATGAGAAGAAGGCCGCCATCGAGCGGGCGCGGACCCTGCCTCCGGAAGATGCGCCGATAATAGCAGTGATGAATGAAGGAACAGTCCATTGGGCCGCATGACGACACATTGGGACGCCTTGCGCGCCCGCTATCACGACACCAAGGGTCGCCACATCCTGTCGCTCTTTGATGCGCCGGACCGTGCCGCGTCGTTTTCGGCGCAGGCGGGCGACATGCTGTTCGATTACTCCAAAACCAACATCGATGCCGATACGCTGGATGCGTTGCTGGCGCTGGTCGAGGCGGCGGATGTGGCCGGCAAGCGCGAGGCCATGTTCAGCGGCCAGCCCATCAACGACACCGAAGGCCGCGCCGTGCTCCATACCGCGCTGCGCAATCTCGATGGCGGACCGGTCATGGTGCAGGGCAAGGATGTGATGCCCGGCGTTCTGGAGACGCTGGCGCGAATGCGGGCCTATGCCGAGGAGGTGCGCGGCAGCGCGATCACCGATGTGGTCAACATCGGCATCGGCGGCTCCGATCTCGGGCCTGCGATGGCGGTGCAGGCGCTGGCGCCTTACCACGACGGGCCGCGCTGCCACTTCGTCTCCAATGTGGACGGGGCGCATATCGCCGACACGCTGCGCGGGCTCGATGCGAAAACCACGCTGGTGATCGTGGCCTCCAAGACCTTCACGACCATCGAGACGATGACCAATGCGCGCACCGCGAAGGCCTGGATGGCCGATCACGGCGGCGATCCGGAAAAGCAGTTCGCGGCGCTGAGCACGGCGGGCGATCTGACAGCGGCCTTTGGCATTCCGGCGCAACGGGTGTTCGGCTTCGAGGATTGGGTCGGCGGTCGTTATTCGATGTGGGGGCCCATCGGGCTGTCGCTGATGATCGCGATCGGCCCGAAGGCCTTTGACGCCTTCCTGCGTGGCGGGCAGGCGATGGACGTGCATTTCCGCGCCGCCGACTGGTCCGAGAACCTGCCGGTGCTGCTGGCGCTGGTGGGCGTCTGGCACGCGCAGGTCTGCGGCCATGCAAGCCGCGCGGTGCTGCCCTACGACCAGCGGCTGGCGTTGTTGCCGGCCTATTTCCAGCAGCTGGAGATGGAATCGAATGGCAAGCGCGTGCAGATGGATGGTACGCCCGTCGAAGTGGACAGCGGACCGGTGGTCTGGGGGGCGGCGGGCACCAACGGCCAGCATGCCTTTTACCAGCTGATCCACCAGGGCACGCGGGTCATTCCTTGCGAATTCATGATCGCGGCGGAGGGCCACGAGCCGGAGCTGGCGCATCACCACAAGCTGCTGATCGCCAATTGCCTTGCGCAATCGGAGGCGCTGATGCGTGGGCGCCCGATCGAGGAGGCGCGCGAGAAGATGGCCGCCAAGGGCCTGACCGGAGCGGAGTTGGAGCGGCAGGCGCAGCACCGGGTCTTCGAGGGCAATCGTCCCTCGGTGACGCTGGCTTATCCGATGCTCGATCCCTTCACGCTGGGACAGATCGTGGCGCTTTACGAGCACCGCGTCTTCGTCGAAGGGGTGATCCTCGGGATCAATTCCTTCGACCAGTGGGGCGTGGAACTGGGCAAGGAACTGGCGACCTCGCTGCAACCGGTTGTGGAAGGTTCGAGCCCGGCTACGGGCAAGGACGGCTCCACCGCGCAGCTGGTGAACTTCATCCACAGGCACGCGGGCTGACGCGTCAGTCGTAGGGTTCGGCCCCGTCGATCTTGATGAAGCGGGTGCGCACGCCAGGCGGGATCGGGTAACGTTCCGTGCCGTCGGGCTGCAGGAGCACCAGCACACAGTCGAGGGTTGCGCGCAGTGTGCCGCCTGACCAGATCTGCTGGGCGAGGGAGAAGGAGGTGGTGCGAAAGGCGGTGCAGCCGCAGGTCACCACATAGTCCTCGTCCATGCGCATTTCCTGCTTGTAGTGGATCGTGCCGGAGCGGATCACGATGCGCGGATTGTTGTCGCCGTCAGGATAGCGCGACACGCCCCAGTCCTGTGTGTAGCGCACGCGCAGCCGCTCGAACCAGCTCATGTAGACTGCGTTGTTGACATGGTTCAGCGCGTCAAGCTCGGAAAACCGCACCCGGTCCGCCATCGCCAGCGGTGCGGGCGGCGCGATGCCGAGTGTTGTCTGCGTCGCGGCATCCAGCGGTGTGTGATAAAGCAATGTCATGAGCGAGGCTTAGCGCTTGCCCCGGCCCTTGCCAAGACTTGCCAGACAGGGCCTCAGGGCGCAGAGTGGGGCGTGTCGGTCATGTCGCCGTCCTTTTCCGGAGATGCCCATGCTTGGCCAGATGATGTATGCGCCGCTGCTGATCTCGTCGCTGATCGATCATGCGGGGCGCTATCATGCCCGGAGCGAGGTGATCTCGGTCGGGACGGATGGCGCGGTTGAGGCCTGTACCTGGGGCAGCGTGGCCGCCAATGCACGCCGCGTGGCGGCGGCGCTGACGGGCCTCGGGCTTGCACCACAGGCGCGCTGCGCCACCATTGCCTGGAACAACCGCCGGCATCTGGAGCTCTATTTCGGCGTGCCGAGCGGCGGTTTCGTCTGCCACACGATCAATCCGCGGCTCTTTCCCGAACAGCTTGTCTACATCATCAATCACGCCGAGGATGAGGTGCTCTTCATCGACAGCACCTTCGTGCCGCTGGTGGCCGCGATCCGGGCGGAGCTGACCACCGTGAAGCATATCGTGCTCATGGAGGCGGAGGTGGGCGAGGCCGCCGAGGCATTGCCGGGGATCATCGCCTATGACGACCTGCTGGACGCGGCCCCAGCGGAATACACCTGGCCGGAACTGGATGAACTTTGTGCTTCAAGCCTATGTTATACATCGGGAACGACGGGAAACCCGAAGGGCGTGCTCTATTCTCACCGTTCCACCGTCCTGCATTCCTGCGCGCTCAACCTGGCGGATTGTGCAGGGCTCGCGGCGCGCGATACGGTGCTTGCCGTGGTGCCGCTTTTCCATGTGAACGCCTGGGGCGCGCCCTATGCCTGCGCGATGGTGGGGGCGCGGCTGGTGCTGCCCGGGCCGAAGCTTGACGGGGCGTCGCTCATCGGCCTGATCGACGACTGCCGGGTGAACGTGGCGCTCGGGGTGCCGACGGTCTGGCTCGGGCTGATCCGGGAGGCGGAGAAATCGGGCAACAGGCTTGCAAGCCTCGAGCGCACGCTGGTCGGCGGGTCGGCCTGTCCGCCCTCGATGATGCAGACCTTCCGGGAGAGCTATGGGGTCGAAGTCATCCATGCCTGGGGCATGACGGAGATGTCGCCGCTGGGATCGGTCAACAAGCCTCTGGCAAGGCACCTTGATCTGGAGGTCTCCGCACTGCACCGCCTGCGCGAAGGGCAGGGCCGCCCGCCCTGGGGCGTGGAGCTTGAAATTCTGGGCGAAGACGGGCGTCCGCTGCCGCACGACGGCGTGGCACAGGGGCGGTTGATGGTGCGCGGGCCCTATATTCTCAACGCCTATTTCCGGTCCACGGAAGCGGAGACGCTGGAGGACGGCTGGTTCGATACCGGCGATGTGGCGACGCTCGATGCCGACGGGTTCCTCTCGATCAAGGACCGGTCCAAGGACATCATCAAGTCGGGCGGCGAATGGATCAGTTCTGTGGAGCTTGAGAATATCGCGATCGGTCACCCGAAACTGGCGGATGCGGCGGTGATCGGTGCAAGGCATCCCAAATGGGACGAACGCCCGGTGCTGGTGGCGGTCAAGGCGGAGGGGCAGGATCCGCAGGCTGCGGAGATCCTCGCGGTTTTCGACGGCAAGATTGCAAAATGGCAGATCCCCGACCATGTGGTCTTTGTCGATGTGCTGCCGCGCAACGCCACGGGCAAAGTGCTCAAGCGCAGCCTGCGGGAAAGTTTCGGCGACATCCTGATCGGCTAGGAGCTTGTTAAGGTTTCGTGCGCTAGGGTGCTGCTGTCCGGTGGCAAGAAAGGCACGCTGCGGGAAAAACGCGGTGACGTCACGCGGGCTTGCTGGCTACCTATGCAACCCGTGATAGAGAAAAAGTCGAACCTGCCCGATTTACGCGAGTCCCGTCTTTGTCGGGGCCGTTTGGAGACCCTTGATGAGACTTCCCGCCCTGCTCCTGGCCGCCGCCCTGCCGACGACGGCGCTGGCCGGTCCCGATCGCCTCTCGATCCTGCTCGGGTCGCACCATGTCAATGCCAAGGAGGACTTCCAGGAGTTCAACCCCGGCGTCTTCGCCACTTGGGAGCGCGGGCTCGACTACACGGTCGGCGTCTATTACAACAGCTATGAACGGGTGTCTGTGCTGGCCTCCATCGGCTATGGCTTTGACGTTGCGCAGGATTTCGAGCTTGGTGTGTTTGCGGCCCTGGCGCTTTATCCGGGTGACGGCGACCGCTTCAGCCATTCCTTCGGGGACGTGGTGCCGCTTGCGGGCGTTCAGGCGCGCTACAAGAATGTCTTCGTGCAGTTCATTCCGGCGGATGGCGACTCGCTCGACAGCCTTTTCACCGTCGGCCTGACTTTCGAGCTTGACTGACGGAAGTCGCGCAGCATCCACGCCGTCCGGGCGAGGCTCGCCATTTCGACGCCCGTTGGTTTAGTGTCGGAGGCGATCGAAGGGATCGCATGGGGACAATCGGGACATGGCGCGGGTGCTGCAACCGGAACGTGATCCGCTGAAATATCTTGCAATCGCGCTGGCAGATGCGCAGGCGACGGTGCGCGCCTATGACACCAAGGCGCAGATCCTGGGCATCGGCTACGTTTTTTCGATCAACATCGTCGTGGCGGTCGCCGGGGGCGTGCCCGGGGCGCAGGACGGCACGTTGCTGCCAGTGCCGATCTTCTGGGGCATCGTCACGGCGCCGCTGTTTCTTTTCGGCTACGTGCTCCAGCCGTCGCGCAAGACGGCACCCAAGATCGAGGGGGCGTCAGAACTGGCTCTGAAGCGGGTTCTTTACGTGGAGACGCACCGCCACCGGACGGTGGAAGACTACGAGGCCGCGGTGTGCGCCAGCGACTGGATGCGGGCGGTGTCCTTCAAAATCCTCAAGGTATCGAAACTCAGGGAAATGAAGCGCGAATGGTTCATCCGCGCGCTCGCCGCAGCGGCCTTTTTCTTTGCCAGTCTTTTCGGACTGCAACTCTTCAAGGTGATGTGACCGCCCGCGCGCCGGACCTTCGTTCGCCTCAAGCCAGCGACTGTGTCTGGTGCACCAGTGTTGTCACAGCTTCAAGGCGCTTGTCACATCGACCCGCCGCCGGAATGCAAGCACGCGCCGCATGTTCCAAGCCTTTTGTTCAGCGCATGCAGCCTCCGCAGGGAAAAGTGTACCTCGGCCCAGGCCCGCAACGTCATCTCTCCCGCCGACCCGGCGCCGATTGCCGCCTTTGCCGGGCGGCTTTCGGCTACCTTCTCGCGAGGCCGATCACGACAGGCGAAGAGGTCGACAGGGAAGGCTGGTCGGTTGGATCTTCAACGGAAGCTTCTCGCTTCCGGCGGCGGGCGGGCTGCGGTTTCACCCGAGCTTCGATCTCGTCATAAAGCTTGCCGACGATATCCCTGCCGGTGGCTTTCTCGATGCCTTCGAAACCGGGCGAGGAGTTGACCTCCAGCACCTTCGGGCCGCTGCTTGCGCGCAGCATGTCGACGCCGGCCATGCCGAGGCCGAAGGCGCGGGCGGCACGGATCGCGGTGTCGCGCTCCAGTTTGCTGATGCGCACCACTTCCGCCGAGCCGCCACGGTGCAGGTTGGACCGGAAATCGCCCTCGGCGCCGGTGCGCTTCATCGCCGCCACGACCTTGCCGGCAATGACAAGACAGCGGATGTCTTCGCCTGCGGCTTCCTTGACGAAGTCCTGTACCAGGAAGTTCGCGCGGAGCCCGCGGAAGGCGTCGATCACTGATTCCGCGGCCTTGCGCGTCTCTGCCAGCACGACGCCCTTGCCTTGGGTGCTTTCAAGCAGCTTGACGATCAGCGGGGCGGCGCCCACCAGCGCCATCAGGTTCGAGGTGTCCTTGGGCGAGGCGGCGAAGGCTGTCGTTGGCATCCCGATCTTCTTGGAGGCCAGCACCTGATGCGCGTGCAGCTTGTCGCGCGAGGCGGTGATGCCCGCCGAGCCGTTGACGCAGTAGGTGCCGATGGTCTCGAACTGTCGGATCACCGCCGTGCCGTAAGGCGTGATCGAGGCCCCGATGCGCGGTATCACGGCATCATAGTGCGGCAGGCGCTTGCCGTCGTAATGCACTTCGGGCGCCAGCGCATTGATCGCCATGTAACAGCGCGTGGTGTCGATGACTTCGACCGCATGGCCACGCGCCTCGCCTTCCTTGACAAGGCGCCCGGTGGAATAGTTGTCCTCCCGGCTCAGCACGGCAATGCGCAGCGCGCGCTTGGGCGCACGGCTGCGCAGGCTCGGGGCATGATAGACGTCGTAGTTCAGATCCGGTTGCAGGCGCTTTTCGGTGGGCGAGATGGTGATGTGATCGTTCAGCGCCTGACGCCCCAGCAGCATGCGGGTGGACATGCCCGCGCGGTTGGTCAGCGTGATTTCGATGGGCCAGCTTTGCCCCGCCACGCTGAGGGTGGAGGCGATCACGAAGCGCTGCTCGGTCTCGCCGTTCGAGGATGTGACCTCGCGGCGGTCCACCAGCGGCGCGGAACAGGTGATCGAAACATCCTCGCGTCCCGCGATCGGGTGGACGTTGAAGCGCACCTTTGGCCGCGCCGTGCTGCCGAAGATTTCGATGTCATGGGCGTGGAGCGCAGAGGTGCGCGCCCCGGTATCGACCTTGGCCCGGATCGCCGGCAACCCGAGGTCGGGCAGCGACACCCATTCCTCCCAGCCAAATATCAGCTTTTCCACCATGCTCTCCAATGTCCGGTTTTTCGCTTCCGCTAACAGGTGGGTCAGCGGACCACAACCCGCGACAGGCGGGTTCGCATCCACGTCATTCTCGCATCGCAGCGTTAAGGTTTTAAGAAAGGTCTTTCGCCTTGCGCGCGTCCGCCAAGCGCGCCCCGAAGCAATGTTACTTTGTGTCGTTGATGTCGCGTGTGACGATGCGCGCACCGCTGGACTGGCGCTTGAAGACGAGGCGCAGCCCGATCCAGGCGATCAGCGACAGGCCGGCGAAGAGGGCGAGCAGGGCGGGGGCCGAAAGGGTCGAGAAAACCGTGACCACGATGGCCATCAGCAGCGCCCCGATTGCAAAGCCGAGAAAGATGAAGCCCGGCAGCATGACCTCGGCCAGTCCGAGGCCCAAGGCGATGGCGACCCAGACCCACCAGAGGCCCAGTAGCCCGGTCACGTGCTGCGTCCTTTCAGGAGTTTGAAGGCATCCCCGAAAGCCTCGAGCGCCTGCGCCGGAACGATGACGGTCTGGTTTCCGCTGCCCTTGCCCAGGGCGTTGAGCGCCTCGACCTGCTTCAGCGCGATCTGGTATTGCGCAGCCTCCAGCCCGTTTTCATTGATCGCCGTGGCCACGACCTGCGTCGCATAGGCTTCGGCATCGGCAAGGATGCGCCGTGCCTTGGCGGTCTGCTCGGAAGCATAGAGCTCCGCATCAGCGGCCAGTTCCACCGCGCGCTTGGCGCCTTCCGCCTTGGTCACTTCGGCGCGGCGGGCGCGTTCGGCATTGAGCTGCTGCAGCATCGCCTCGCGCGTGGCCTGATCGAGGTTCACGTCGAGAATCTCGGCCCGCGTCACCTCGATGCCCCAGTCGTCGACCGCGTCCTCGACACTGGCCTTGATGGTGTGGATGAGTTGCGAGCGGTTGGCCTGCACCTCGTCGAGGTCCATCTTGCCGATTTCTGCGCGCACGATGCCGGCCACGGTCGTCGAGATGGCGGCATCCACGTCGCGGATCCGGTAGACCGTCTTTTCCGGCTCGATGATGCGGTAGAAGACCGATGTGTCGACCTGCACCAGCACGTTGTCCTTGGTGATCGCGTCCTGGCTCGCCGTGGGCAGTTGCCGTTCGAGGATCGAGATCTCATGCGCCACCCGGTCGATGAAGGGCACGATCAGGTTGATCCCGGGCCCCAGCACCGAGCGCAGACGCCCGAAGCGTTCGATCACGTATTTCTCGGACTGCGGCACGATGCGGACGCCCTTGACCACCAGCACCACGAGCAGCAGGGCAAGCAGGAGGTAGACGAGATTGCTCCGCAGCAGATCCAGAATGACGGTTTCGATATCCATGAGCGGTGCCCTTCCTTGGTCTCACACCGATGTGATTGCTCGGCCGCGCAAATGCAAGAATTGAAATTCCGTCTAGCAAGCACA
Source organism: uncultured Alphaproteobacteria bacterium (assembly GCA_963715055.1). GTDB lineage: Bacteria > Pseudomonadota > Alphaproteobacteria > Rhodobacterales > Rhodobacteraceae > CAVQRB01. Next base: position 16,599 of record CAVQRB010000004.1, read on the forward strand.
TGCGGCGGGAATGAGGCAGGTCACTCCGCGCCCGGCATCGGGCCGGTTTTCCAGGCGCAGCCGGGGGGCGGGGGGATGGCGGGGGCGTTGCGGAACGCCTCGGTGGCGACCTCGGCCCACCTTTCAAATATGACGTCGTCCGGTCTCGCCTCGATCGAGCCGCGCCAGCGCCCGTAGAAGTCGGCGTCATCTGCGATCACCCCTGTCACCCACTGACAGGGGGCGCCCATCTGCGCTCGGAATTCCTCTGTCACAGACACGCTGCCGTCGAGAAAGGCATTGCGGAAATCCAGCCCGGTTTCGGCAGGAACTGGCTTGTGCCAATCCGGGCGGCCTAGGTCCGCCAGAGCGGCCGCACGGCGTCGCGCAAAATCCGCCGCGAACGCTGCCTCGCGATCACCCAGATCATCGCAGTTTTCGATGCCTTCTCGGCGACACCAGTCGGCACGGAACTCTGCACTGGCATCCGCGCAGGACAGCCAGCCGGCAGGGCGTTCGACGATGGCCTCGCCGGCGAGGTCGAGGCGGGCAAGGCCATCTATCTGTCCTTCGGTCTGTTGATAGCTGCACCAGAGCAGCGTCGCGCCGCCGATCAGCAATCCGGCAATCTGGCCGACACCGGTCCAGAGCGCGGGCAGATCGCCCTCGGGCGGACGGCACATGCGGCGGGCAAGCATGGCGATGCTGGAGGCACCCGTGATGATCGAGAGAGCGAGACAAGCGGCGGCAATCGCCGTCATCCAGAAGGTACGCGCGGGCATCGACTGCTGCCAGAGCAGGTAGAGGATGATCAGCCTCGAAGCCCCAGGCGAGCAGGCAGTTCAGCACCATTGCACAGCCTTCCAGCGTGCGAGGGGTCGTTGCGTTGTCGCCGCGCATCCGGCGGCGCAGGTGCAGGGTGGCGTCGGTCACAAGCCAGGGCGCGATGGCGTCGCCCAGCCGAATGCCTTTCAGCCGGGCAGGGGCCGCGCCGAGCGCGTCCCAGAGGCGGATCAGGTAGCGGTGAAAATAGCCCAAACTGGCGGCGATCAGGATCGGGGCGGCGACGAAGAAATAGCGCGTGGGCACCTCGACATTCACCAGCGGTAACTGTGTGGCGCGGTCGACGCCGTAGAAGTCGATGTGCGCGACCCCCATCAGGGTGATGCCCACGAAGACCAATGCCGCGAGCAGGGTGAACCACGTGGTCCGTGCATTGCGCGTCAATGCGGTCGAGGTGGTCCTGATCGGTCCTCAATGTCCCTGAATGCGTAATGACTTGCGCTGGCGCAGCGGAAATCGCCGATCAAGGGGCTTGGCCTCGCCGGGGATTTGCGGCACATGGCGGTCATGACGCGATTTTCATTCGACCTCAGAGCGACGGACGGCAAGGCGCGCAGCGGGGTGATCTCGACGCCGCGCGGAGAGATCCGCACCCCCGCCTTCATGCCGGTGGGCACGGCGGCGACCGTCAAGGCGATGTTGCCGGGGTCGGTGCGCGAGACCGGGGCGGATATCCTGCTCGGCAATACCTATCACCTGATGCTCCGTCCGACGGCGGAGCGCATTGATCGTCTGGGCGGGTTGCACAAATTCATGAACTGGGAGCGACCGATCCTGACGGATTCGGGCGGGTTCCAGGTGATGAGCCTTGCGGCGCTGCGCAAGCTCACCGAGACCGGCGTGACCTTCAAGAGCCACATCGACGGCTCGCGACATGAACTCACCCCGGAGCGGTCCATGGAAATCCAGCGGCTGTTGGGTTCCGACATCGTGATGTGTTTCGATGAATGCCCCGCCTTGCCTGCGGAACGCGCGCAGATCGCCGAGAGCATGCGGTTGTCGATGCGCTGGGCGGAACGCTCCAAGGCGGCTTTCGGCGACCGGCCCGGCCATGCGCTCTTCGGCATCCAGCAGGGCGGGCTCGAACGCGACCTGCGCGAAGAGAGCGCCGAGGCCCTGCGCGGCATCGGGTTTGACGGCTATGCGGTGGGCGGGCTTGCGGTTGGCGAGGGACAGGAGGCGATGTTCGGCGTGCTGGACCATGCGCCCGACATGCTGCCGCGCGACAAGCCGCGCTACCTGATGGGCGTCGGCAAGCCCGACGACATCGTGGGGGCCGTGGCGCGCGGTATCGACATGATGGATTGCGTCCTGCCGAGCCGGTCCGGGCGCACCGGTCAGGTCTTCACCCGGCGCGGCGTGCTCAACATCAAGAACGCGCGTCACGCGGATGATCCGCGCCCGCTGGATGAGGCCTGCGGCTGTCCCGCCTGCCGCGGGTATAGCCGCGCCTATCTGCATCATGTGTTCCGGAGCCAGGAAATCATCAGCTCGATGCTGCTCACCTGGCACAACCTGCATTACTATCAGGAGCTTATGGAGGGCATGCGTGCGGCAATCGCTGCGGGTCGGTTCGAGGATTGGCAAGCGGAATTCCACGCGCTGCGGTCTGCCGGAGACATCGCGCCGCTCTAGGTATTCGAGCCCTGGCATGGCGCGCAAATTCGACCCGGCTTTAACGCAGGATTAAGGGCGCTGCCTCTAACCTCGCCGGAGCAACAGCCAGGCGAGTCCGTCATGATCCACGACCATCGAAGCGAGCAGGGCAAGGCGCTCGGTCTCAACTATACCCTTCACGCAATTCTGCGCGATGTGGCACCGGCCCAGCACGCGGCGATGGTCATCTTGATGCACCATCTGCAGGTGTCCGCCAACCTTGCGGAGGACAACAGCACCGCCGGGTTCGCTACCGCCGCGGAAGCCATCCACACCTGCGCCAACGCTCTGAGGAATATCGAGGCGGTACGGCTTGCGCCCTTGCAGATCAGGCTACCTGACGACCTGTCCTCCGATCTTGCCGGTCTGTCCTCCGCCCTGGGCGATTTGCAGCGTATTCTCGAAAGATGCAGCGTCGATGCGGACAAGGGCGTGCGGGGTTTCCGGCCCGTCGAAAAGATGCATGATCTCTGCGCCACCCGCATTTCGCTTGGCATCGCAGGTTTCTGCGCCGGGCTCGGGACCTTGTTTCTGGACCTGTCTGAAAAAGGCAATGCAGAGGAGTTGAACAAGACCAGCACCATTGCGATGGAAATCGGCAAGATCGGCCGGGTGATCAACATGGTCGCCACCAATGCCTCGATCGAGGCGGCGCGTGCCGGGGAGGCCGGCAAGGGCTTCACGCTTATCGCCGATGAGGTCAAGGTCCTGTCCTCGCGGGTCTCCTCGCTCTCCGTTTCCCTGACGGACCGGTTGCACTGAGCAGGGGGCAATCTCGCGGATGCAGTGAAATTGATCCCTTGTACTCCGTCTTGTCTGTGGTCATGCTCGGCATATGTGACACGCGCACATGGTTGATTTAGGGCGGGCGCGACCCCACCTAGAGAGCACAAACGGAGATGACCAAGGGTTGCTGCCGATGCGGGACCGGTGTCATCTTGCAAATACGAGGAAAGAGCATGCAAGAACCCCTGAACGCCTCCTATCCGGTGCTGCCGCTGCGCGACATCGTGGTGTTTCCGCACATGATCGTGCCGCTTTTCGTTGGACGGGAAAAGTCGGTCCGCGCACTGGAGGAAGTGATGGCGGACGACAAGCAGATCTTGCTGTCGAGCCAAATCGACCCGGGCGTGGATGACCCCGACAGCGACGGCATTTACAAGGCAGGCGTTCTGGCGAACGTGCTGCAATTGCTGAAACTGCCGGACGGTACCGTGAAGGTGCTGGTCGAAGGTCAGGCGCGGGTCAGGATCACCGAATACCTGACGAATGAAAACTTCTTCGAGGCGCGTGCAGAATATCTGACCGAGATGCCGGGCGATGTGTCGACCACGAAGGCGTTGCTGCGGACCGTCGCCGACGAGTTCGAGCGCTACGCCAAGGTCAAGAAGAACATCCCCGAAGAGGCGCTGGTTGCAGTCAGCGAGTCGGCGGAACCGGCGAAGCTCGCCGATCTCGTGGCGGGACATCTGGGCATCGAAGTGCATCAGAAGCAGGACCTTCTGGAAACGTTGAGCATCTCGGAACGCCTCGAGAAGGTCTACGGACTGATGCAGGGTGAGATGTCCGTGCTGCAGGTCGAAAAGAAGATCAAGACCCGCGTGAAGTCGCAGATGGAGCGCACGCAACGCGAATACTATCTCAATGAGCAAATGAAGGCGATCCAGCAGGAACTGGGCGATGGCGAGGACGGCAAGAACGAAGTCGCTGAACTCGAGGCCCGGGTTGCCGCCACGAAGCTGAGCAAGGAAGCGCGCGACAAGGCCGATGCCGAGATCAAGAAGCTCAAGAACATGAGCCCGATGTCGGCCGAAGCGACGGTGGTGCGCAACTACCTCGACTGGATGCTGTCGATCCCCTGGGGCGTGAAGTCGCGGGTCAAGAAGGACCTGACACGGGCGCAGAAGGTGCTCGACGATGACCATTATGGCCTCGAGAAGGTCAAGGAACGTATCGTCGAATACCTTGCGGTTCAGCAGCGTTCGACAAAGATGAAAGGCCCCATCATGTGTCTCGTGGGCCCCCCCGGCGTCGGCAAGACCTCGTTGGGCAAATCGGTGGCCAAGGCGACCGGTCGCGAGTTCATCCGCATCAGCCTCGGCGGCGTGCGCGACGAATCCGAGATTCGTGGCCATCGCCGGACCTATATCGGGTCGATGCCCGGCAAGATCATCCAGGCCCTGAAGAAGGCCAAGACCACAAATCCGCTCATCCTGCTCGACGAGATCGACAAGATGGGTCAGGATTTCCGTGGCGATCCAGCCTCTGCGATGCTCGAAGTGCTTGATCCGGAACAGAACTCTACTTTCGTAGACCACTATCTCGAGGTGGAGTACGATCTGTCGAACGTGATGTTCCTGACCACCTCCAACAGCTACAACATGCCCGGTCCGCTGCTTGACCGGATGGAGATCATTCCGCTCGCCGGATATACCGAGGACGAAAAACGCCAGATTGCCCTGCAACACCTCGTGCCCAAACAGATCAAGAACCACGGTCTCAAGGCCAAGGAGTTCAAGCTTGAAGAGTCTGCGATCACCGAGATGATCCGCACCTATACGCGGGAAGCCGGTGTGCGCAATCTTGAGCGTGAGATCGCGAAGGTCGCGCGCAAGGCTCTCACGAAGATCGTCAAGAAGCAGGCGGATGTCGTGACTGTCTCAGCGGAAAACGTGGACGAATTTCTCGGAGTGAAGAAGTATCGTTACGGCCTGGCAGAGAAGGATGATCAGATCGGTGTCGTCACCGGGCTGGCCTATACTTCCGTCGGTGGCGAGTTGTTGAGCATCGAAGCTTTGCGCCTTCCGGGCAAGGGTCGGATGAAGACAACAGGCAAGCTCGGAGATGTGATGAAGGAGTCCATCGATGCCGCGGCGAGCTACGTGCGCTCGATCAGCCCGCAGATCGGCGTGAAGCCCCCGACCTTCGACAAGATCGACATTCACGTGCATGTCCCGGATGGCGCCACGCCAAAGGACGGGCCTTCGGCAGGGCTTGCAATGGTGACATCGATCGTTTCGGTGCTTACCCAGGTGCCTGTTCGAAAGGATGTCGCCATGACCGGCGAGGTGTCCCTGCGCGGCAACGCGATGCCGATCGGTGGTCTGAAGGAGAAACTGCTGGCAGCGCTGCGGGGCGGGATCAAAACGGTGCTCATTCCGCAGGAAAACGCCAAGGATCTGCCGGAGATTCCGGATAACGTGAAGAGCGGTCTGGAAATCATCCCGGTCAGCCACGTGTCCGAGGTTTTGAAGCTGGCTTTGGTCAAAGTGCCGGAACCCATAGAATGGGATCAGGAAGCGGAAGACGCCGCGGCTGCCTCGATCGCCGCAAAGCAGGATGCTGGTGACAAAGCCACGGCTCACTGAAACAGGAGGCGCCCTTCGGGGCGCTTTCTTAGACACGAGTCTTGAGTTTGTTGATTGGCCAAAACGGGAGGGGTGACTGCCAATGGTCAAGCGACCCTTCCGCATGTGATTGGTTTAAGTTGTAGAGCCTAGGCTTGAAGACTTTGGCATTTCCCTTCTGCAAACCGCCCCGTTCAACGTTTGCGCGTGGCGGCAAAAGGTTTCTGGCTGTCTGACCGAGTTGTGAATTGGGCTTGACCGGCTGGTTCAGGACCGAGGAATCCGAGTCCTTTCGAAGTTTTCCCTGCTCTCAAATAATAATTCAATCCTTTGATGCGCGAGTTTTCTGGTAGTCTTCTTGGACTTGCCCGGGAGAAGTGGAGAGCACCACCTGAGGAGCCAGGAGGTGTTCTATTGGAAACGGGACCAGACCGACGCCGTAGGTTTTCGGCATCAAGCGGTGCGGCTTGCATTGACCAGTGGCCGGACGCGGCGGGAGATCGCGGAGGATCTGGGCATCGGCGTGTCAACGCTGACGCGATGGCTCGGGCAGGAACGGGATGCCAGTGAGCCGAGTGAGGTCCCGGTCGATCTGCATTCTGAACTGAAGCGGTTGCGGCGTGAGAATGCAATTCTAAAGCAGCAGCGCGACATCCTAAAAAACCGTTCCGGGCCGCATCCCGCCTGCGCGCGGTATAGACAGCTTGCGCTGTTGATTTCCACCCAGAAGTGACCCGGGTAGCGTCATAATTTCCTTTGAGAATTGACCCATGTGACCCTTCCCCCAGCGCCATGCGCAACGGGGGACATTGGAGTGATACATATGGGACTTTTGAACATCATCCGCCGTATGTCTTTGCGAGAGAAGTTGCCACTGCGCGAGTGGAGTGCCCCCACTGAAGTGGTCCACCAATTGGGATAGTTTTATCCCATTTTCAGGAGGACCAAGTGATGGCTGGAAAGCGAGACAAACCCGAAGAGATCGTGCTGAAGCTGCGGCAGGTTGAAGTGCTGCAAGGACAAGGCAGTTCGATCGCAGACGCGGTCAGACAGATCGGCGTGGCGCAGCAGACGTATTATCGGTGGCGCAAGGACTATGGCGGCATGAGCCGAGACCAGCTCAAACGGCTGAAGGAGCTTGAGACAGAGAATACCCGGCTCAGACGTGCGGTGTCGGATCTGACGCTGGACAAGATGATCCTGACCGAGGCTGCCCGGGATGAGGGGCGTCAAGGAAACCATCCAGTGGATGGGTTCCAGCCCCGAACGCGCAGCCCTTCTGAGCCCTTCCGAGACGAACTTTTGAATGGTGAGGCCTTCTACAGCCTGCGTGAGGCCCAAATCCTCATCGAGAAATGGCGTCGCCACTACAATACGGTCAGGCCGCACAGCGCATTGGGATACCGTCCACCAGCGCCCGAAAGCCTCGTACCGATGGACCAGCGACCGACCATGCATTAACATTCAAACTGGACCACTCAATGGGGGCAGACCAGATCGAAACCGCCAAGCTGAATGATGTCGACCCGCAGGCATGGCTGGCTGACACTCTCGCCCGCATTCCAGACTACAAAATCAACCGCGTCGACGATCTACTGCCCTGGAAAACCGCGTCGTAGGGCGGCTAGGCCGAACGCTTACGGTGTAAACCTCCATTTTGGAAGCTTGAATCAGAAATCAGGCAAAATGGGAATCCTCAATGTCCACAGGCCCTAGAACAAATCGATGTCCCCGGAAACGGGCTTGACCAAATTACTGGGATCTAAAGTTTTTTTTATCAGAATATCTTGGGTCTCTTGTAATTTGAGTTTTGATAAAATCACAACTGCATCGAAGGGACCGTCGTTATCTTTTGGTAAGTGTATTTTCAGAAGGTGGCATAAGACTGCAGTATCTTCGAGAGCTTGCCTTAGGTAATCCAGCGATTGTAGTCCCTCAACAAAATCGAGATCCTGCTTCCCATTGTTTTCCACCAGCTTAGCCACTGCCTCTTCAATTTCGAAAGACTTCGCAGCCATGATGTCAAGGCGACGTGAAAGCTGCCCGAACAGTCCTCTAAGGGAATTGAATTTCACTTGACTTGGAGACTTCAAAGCCGGCCTACGACAGCCTCAATGCACTGCCGCAGGCCCGATTGCTCGAATGGTTTTTTCAAGTAGTTGTTCATACCTAGTTTTTTCCCATGATCGATGATTTTTTGCTCGGCCCGACCTGTAATGAGGATAAAGCCAATGCTTTTAGTTTTAGGAGAGGTTCTGAGGTGATGGAGAAGCTGGAGGCCATCCATCTGAGGCATGTTGTAGTCAGAAATTATCAGATGCACCGGGCGAACGACCAATGATTTCAACGCGTCCAATCCATTGTCCGCAGTGGCAACGTTACTGATGCCAAAGGCGTCCAATGCTTGAGTGATCAAACCTCTACTTGTGGACATGTCGTCGACTACCATGATGCGGAGTTTATCGCGCAATGACATTAGTGCTTCCCTTGCATTTTTTAGATACCGCCGGTTATGCCGGGCAATTTCAGGTAGGTAGTGGGACCGTCTGAAGTAAATCCCATAGCTTCCGGGTTTGATATTCTTTCTGAGTGGCCAAGAAAAATATGACCTCCCGGATTGATCACACTGTTAAAACGGGGCCAGAGGCGATTTTGAGTTGCAAGATCAAAATAGATAACCACGTTTCGACAGAAGACGACATCAAACTGCCCTTGCATCGGCCAGTTTGCGAGCAAGTTGAGTTCCCTAAATCTGATCAGTTGCCTCAGTTCGTTTCGAGCCGTGAATATTGGTTCTGGCTGACAATCATCTACAGAGAAGTATTTCTCTTTTGTCGCGGCATCTACTCCTGCCAACATTTTATCCGGGAACTTCCCGGTGGTCGCGAATTCAATGACTTTCGGATCGACATCTGTGGCAAGAATTCTGACATCATGTTCGAAAATTCGTGGAAAAAACGAGATCAATGCCATCGCTATCGAGTAAGGTTCCTGCCCGTTCGAGCAACCTGCTGACCAAATGCGAAGCTTCCGGCCTGAAATAACTCCACTATGTAAGGCCGGCAGAATGTTCCGAGTCAGTCTGTCAAAGTGATGTTTCTCGCGGAAGAAATGTGAAACGTTCGTTGTGAGTGCTGAAATCATCTGCCTACGCTCGTTTGCCCCTTCGGAGGAGCTAACAAATCGGGAGTAGGTCCTGAAATCACGTATCTCGAGCACTTTCAAACGTCCTCGCAGTCGCGACTGGATCATTGATTTTTTTTCGGCAACAAGTTTCAGACCACACTCGTTGTAGGCCAACGAGGCGATAGCTTCGAAGCTCTCGGAATCCATTGTAAAATCAAATGAATGAGGGTGCATCAAGCTGCGTTTACCTTTTCGAAATTGACGATCGCGCCAAGATCCAGAATGCGCAGCATGCGGTCATCTTTAAGAGTGAGTGCGGAAACGACACTCTTCCCACTGTTCGGCTGGACTTCGGGTGGAGTTTGCAAGTCATTGGATGTGATGGCGATAATATCTGAAACAGCATCTACCATCAGACCTGTCATTGCGTCGCCCAAGACTCACGACGATTATAACGTTCCGGTGCGTATGGTTGCTGTTTTTCAAGCCGAGACGTTCCGCGAGGTTCATTACTGGCAAGATAGTGCCCCGCAAGTTGATCACCCCCCTGATGTAGCTTGGTGCATGAGGTAGGGGCGTAGTCCTTGTCCAGCCGCGGATTTCACGCACGGACATGATGTCGAGCGAATACTCTTGGTCGCCCAGTTGGAAAGTGAGGAGTTCGATCGATTCAGTCTGGTCTCGCTCAATCATGATGAGGTCCCGGTGATTATGTGCAAATTGTCGGCGGAATTAGTACCCAGCGCGTTCAAGATGATGTCTGACGTGTCCAAGATGAGAGCGATTTGCCCGTCTCCCAGAATCGTCGCTGCCGCGATGCCTGGAGCTCGGTAGAAACTGTCATCAAGGCCTTTTATGACGACCTGCCTCTGATCCAAGATTCTATCTATGATGAGTGCGGCTTTAGTGCCGTCCTCGTTGACTACAAGAAGCACGACCAGCCCGTCATGGTTATTCAGCGGCAGTCGGTACCCCAATTCCTTTCCCAGATCGAACAAGGGAACAAACCCGTTTCGGACCCTGACAACGAGACACCCGGGATGGACCATTTCCACGTTTGTATCGGTCAGCGTCAGCGTTTCGATTACAACATTGAGGGGCAAAACAAGGGTCTCGCCAGCCACTTCGACAACCATCCCGTCCAGAACGGCCAAAGTCAGGGGAAGAGAGATGGAAAACGTTGTCCCGGTTCCGGGTGAGGAAGCGATCGAAATGCGCCCACCAAGAGATTGAATGGCAGTTCTTACGACATCCATGCCGACACCGCGACCGGACAGATCGGAGACAACTGAAGCTGTTGAAAATCCGGGTAAAAAAAGAAGATTGTCAATTTCAGAATTCAGACAGTGTGCTGTCGCTGGGAACGAGTTCCTCTTTCTATTGCCTTCTGAAGCACGCGGGGCCGATCAATACCTGCGCCATCGTCGGATACTTCTATGATCACGCGACCTGACCGATGCGCAGCGGTCAGTTTCACGCGTCCCTGAACTGTCTTACCGGCATTGCGTCTGACTTCCGGCGTTTCCAGACCGTGATCGACGGCATTCCGGATCATGTGGGTCAGTGGGTCTGCCAATCTTTCAATAACCGTCTTGTCGACTTCTGTCGCTTCACCTTCGGTGTGAAGTCGCACGTCCTTGCCGACGGCAGCAGAAGATTCCCGAACAATGCGCGACATTCTTTGAAATAGTGACTTCACCGGCTGAGCCCGGATCATCATGACGCTGTCTTGTATGTCTCGTGTTAACCGCTGGAACTCTTCGAGGCCGTTCATAGCTTCGGAATGCGGCGAAAGCCCTGCTTGCTCAAGGCTCTGCGACAACATTGCCTGATTGATGACCAGCTCGCCGACAAGGTTCACCAGGCGTTCGATGCGGTCCAGGTCAACGCGAACCACTGACTTAGAGGCGGCAACCGAAGGTTGACGCGAGACCGATGAAGCCGCGGAAACAATTTCCGGATCGTGCGTCTCATATGGACCCGAAAGGGGAGTTGTTGCCTCAATTTTTCTTTCCTCGACATGGAGAGCAAACTCCTGTGCTTCTTCGGGGTCCTCCCGAAGCGCTTCATTCAGGCTGCAGGTGTCAAAGGGCGGCAAGTCAAGGTTCGCCTTCTGCGTGCTTGCGATACATTCAATTTCCAGCGTGCACAGGCCATCCACAAATTCGAATGCAGCAGTGACCTCGGCAAGGTCGGCCTCAGTGGCGAGTTCAATGACCCACGACAGATATGACGCCTCCGCTGACAGTTCCTGCAGTCGCGGCACCTTTCCTGTCTCGCATGTTACAGAGCACAGTCCCATGTCATCGAGGGCACGCAACATGTGCAGCGGATCATTTCCGGTTTCGTAGAGTTCATGTTCCGGTGCGAACCTGATCCGGAAGTTTCGTTTCGACTCTGCAGGGAGATCGACAATCTCGCCATCACGCACTGAGCTTACCGTGTCGTCTGCGAAGTCGAAATCGAACGACAAGGCAGCCGGTTGAAAATCGATTTCTTCTTCCGCGTCTTCCATTTCCGCCGAGGCTTCGTTCCCGAGAATTTCATCAAGGGACGCAAATAGTGATTGGGTGATATCCTCGGGCAGATCTCCTGCGTCGCGGCTGATCCTCACCAGGTCTGAAAGATGGTCCGCGCATCGGAAGAAGATCTTCAATGCTTCCGCGTCGGCGCTCATCTTGCCTGACCGCACCTCATCCAGAACCGTTTCGAACCGATGCGCAAATCGGACCAGGGCTTCCAGTCCGAAAGCGCCAGCACCCCCCTTTATCGAGTGCACGGCCCTGAAGACCACGTTGATGGTCTCAGGGTCGCCAGCCTCGCCCTCAAGGGATTGAAGCCCATCCTGAAGTGCTTCGAGCAATTCGTCACACTCAATGAAGAATGAGGCGCGGATCTCTGCCATGGGGTCATTGGTGCCGGGCATCAGAAACGTCCTATCCTGCAACCATCTTAAGCGCCTTGATGAGTTTGGCCGGGTCGAATGGCTTCACGATCCATCCCGTGGCGCCGGCGTTGCGTGCGCGAGCCTTCAGTTCCGGCGCTGCTTCGGTTGTCAGCACAAGGATCGGCGTCCCACGGTGCTTTTCCTGACCACGAACAGCATCGATAAAACCGAATCCATCCATGCGGGGCATGTTTATATCGGTAATGATCGCGTCCGGTTCTATCCCGCTGAGCACTTCGATTCCGTGGACACCATCGTCGGCGGTGTGCACGTTGAAACCCGCAGGCAGCAATGCCAGCCGGATCATGTCACGCATTGTGCGGCTGTCGTCCACAGCAAGAATTTCCAATGTCATTGAGCGCCCTTTGCAATGCGTTGCGGTGTCATGCCCATCACTCTGAGCTGTTCCTCGACACGGTCGCTCACATTGATGATCTCGATGGTGCGCCCGTCTTCCACGGCGCTTCTTGCTGCTGACAGCAGCACCTGCAAACACAGGGTGCCGAGATGCTTGACCTGCGCGAAATCCAGGGTGAGCACCTGATCTTTTCGGCCTTGCAACTGCGTCAGGAGAGCCGAGGCGGCGGGCAGATCCAGTTTCTGATCAAGGACAACAGGATCACTCATCCTGGCACCTGTGTGGCTGTGATTGGGAACGTCTGCATGGGCGGCTCCACCGGAAGCAATCGGGTCAATGCAACAGCTTCTAGCCGTCAGTCCGTTAAGACCGCGTTACCCCCCGTTCGAATCTCCGGCCAGATGCTCCCAGCTTCGGTGGTCAACCGGTTTGACGCCTGGAAGAACGCATGAAAAAACCTCCGGCAGCCATACCGGAGGTTTGTTTTCGAGCCGTCAGTCGGTTCAGCGCCGGCGGCGTCCACCCGTACGGCCAGCGCGCCCGCGGCCTTCTTGCCCGGGTTTGGGCGCTTCCTTGTTGAATTCGATCCAGGCGCTGCCATGCGGGTCGTTGTTGGTCAGGAAATTGGCCGCTCTGATTGCTTCCATCTCTTTTCCGGGGCGTGGTTTCGTCGATCCAAGTCCGGTCAACTGGCAAAAGAGTTCAAGATCCATGTCGTCAGGAAAGATCACTCCGGCCTCTGCAAGTTCGAGCCTCTTGGCTTCGATCTTGGCGGCGGGTACGGGCAGGGCGACAGGGTTCATGATTGCCGAGGTCATGCCAGCGCCCATCGCCATCGGCAGGAAGGCGTTGTTGATGCCGTGGCGATTGGGCAGGCCGAAGGAAATGTTTGACGCGCCACAGGTCGTGTTGACGCCAAGTTCCTCGCGCAGGCGGCGCACAAGCGTGAAAACCTGATGCCCTGCGGTGGCCATCGCGCCGATCGGCATCACCAGCGGATCGACGACGATGTCATGAGCCGGGATGCCGAAATCGGCCGCGCGTTCGACGATCTTCTTGGCGACGGCAAAGCGCACGTCGGGATCTTCGGAAATGCCAGTGTCGTCGTTGGAGATCGCAACGACCGGGACGTTGTATTTCTTGACCAGCGGCAGGACCAGTTCCAGACGTTCTTCCTCGCCCGTCACCGAGTTGAGCAGGGGACGGCCTTCGCAGGCCGCAAGCCCGGCCTCAAGCGCACCCGGCACCGAACTGTCGATGCATAGTGGCACATCGACGATGGATTGCACGCGCTGGATCAGCTCCCGCATCAGCGGCGGTTCGACGAAGTTGTTGTCGGCGTAACGGGTGTCCTCGGCCATCTTGTTGCTGAAGACGGCGCCCGAGTTGATGTCGAGCACCGTGGCACCTGCCGCGACCTGCGCAATCGCATCCGCTTCGACGGTCGAGAAATCGCCGGCTTCCAGTTCGAGCGCGAGTTTCTTGCGCCCGGTCGGGTTGATCCGTTCCCCGATCACGCAGAACGGCTGGTCAAAGCCGATGATGGCGGTCCGGGTCTTGGATTCGACGATTGTCTTGGTCATATGCGGCTTTCCAGGGGTCAGGTTTTGGCAGGAACGGCGGAGGAACCACCGTTTTCGATGGCCCAAGTGGCATTGGTCTTGATCCCGCCGAGCGGGAAGAAATGCACATTGGTGATATTGAAATCGGGGTTCGCGGCCTTGTGCGCGGCCAACTCGCCGATCACATCCGTGGGCTCGAAGGGCAACAAGAGCTTGGTCACGTCGCGGGCGCGTTTCTGCAGCACCTTCAGGGACGGGCCGACGCCGCAGGCGATGGCGAACTTGATCAGGGTCTGCAGCTTGGCGGGGCCCGCGATGCCGATGTGGATCGGCAGGGTGATACCTTCGGCGGCAAGGCTGTCGGCCCATTTGATGATCGGCTTGGCCTCGAAGGCGAATTGCGTGGCGATGGCCAGTTTCGCATCCGTGCGGGACTGGAAATCGTTCTTCCAGCGCAGGGCGGCGGTCACGTTCTTCATGGTGCCGTCGGTGTCGATGTCGCGGTTGCCCTCAGGGTGGCCGGCGACATGCAGACGCTCGAAGCCGGCTTCGTCGAAAAGGCCGGTTTCCATCAGCTGCATCGAGCTGTCGAAATCGCCATGCGGTTGGGCGACACCGCCTGCAAGCAACAGCGCCTGCTTCACGTCCGCTTCGCCCTGATAGCGGGCGATCCAATCCGCCAACGTGGCGCGATCCTTGATGATACGGGCCGGGAAGTGCGGCATCACCTTGTAGCCGTCGGCATTCAGGCGCGCTGCGGTTGCGACCATGTCCTCGATCGGCGTGCCTTCGATATGGGCGATGTAGACGCGGGTGCCGGCGGGCAGCAGGGCGGGGAAATCCTCCACCTTCTCGGCGGTGCGCGGCATCACCTCGATGGAATAGTCCTTGAGGAAGGCCTCCACATCGGCGCGCGGCCGCATCGGAAGGTCGGCTTCTTTGCGCTTGAAGTTCAACAGGGCCATGAGGCGATCCTTTCGGGACTGAAAAATGTCGATGATGTTGGCCAGGGTCAGGCCCAGCCGTCGTTGTCGATCAGCGCCTTGATGCGCGCCTTGTCGAATTCCGCATCGATGCGCGCCAGTTCCGCGTCGGCGACAGCCTCTGGCTCGCCCTCGACCTCGAAAGGGTCGGCCTTGCGCCATTCGGCGAGATAGGCGTCGGTGTCGTTAGCGCCCACCTTCATCGCGGCCCGGTCGATCGCCTGCTCGAAGCGTTCGGGCAGCTGGCGCTTGGCGCCGCGGCGGCCTTTTCCGACGATCACCTGAGCGGGGATGTCGCGCCAGTAGACGATTGTGACTTCAGGCATCGGCTGATTCCCATCCTTGCGGTTGCGCACTGTCTATCGGTCGCATTCGCCTTGCCACTGTCGATTTTCGACAGGTGGAACGCTGTCCGCGACCTTGCCGGATTTCTATCAGGCGGACCGGGTGATGGCGAGCGCGGTTGGTGGAAAAATATGCCCGCGACCAAGGCCGCCGCGGCCGCTTCCCGGTCTTGCCGCAAGTTCTTGCGCGTGCTTGCGAAATCCCGGCGCAAGGTCTACGCTGGGCACAACTCGATATGAAAGGCGCGATCCCATGGCGCCACAGCGCTCCGATGGTGCGGGCGCGCAGAACGACAAGACGGCTCTGAGCCCCGCGCCAGTTCCGCCCGGATCAGGTGAGCTTTATGCAGCGCTTGACCTGGGTACAAATAGTTGCCGCATGTTGATTGCGCAGCCGAAGGGCAGCAGTTTTCACGTGGTCGACAGCTTCTCGAAATCCGTGCAACTGGGTGCGGGGCTCGAGAAAACCGGGCGCTTGTCGCGCGGCTCCATGGCGCGCACCATTCAGGCGTTGCGGATCTGCCAGCAGAAACTGAAGCGCAACAACGTCTCGCGGATGCGGCTGGTGGCGACGGAGGCCTGCCGTCGCGCGCTCAATGCCGAGGAGTTCATTCACCGGGTTCATCGCGAAACCGGGCTGAGGCTCGACATCATCAAGCCCGAGGAAGAAGCACAGCTTGCGGTGATCTCCTGCGCGCCGCTGGTGAGCAAGCGTACCGAGAACCTGCTGGTGGTGGACATCGGCGGGGGCTCGACCGAGCTTGTCTGGATCGACCTCAAGGCGGTGCCGAAGAAGGATCGCGCGCAGTCCATCATGCGCCTCAATGGCGGTTTTTCCGCGGTGCGCACGGAACTGCCTGCAGCGCGCGTGGTCGACTGGATCTCGGTGCCCCTGGGTGTCGCGACCCTGCGCGACCAATTCGTCGATGTGGAGGACGATGCAGCGCGTTTCGCCCTGATGAGCTGGTTTTTCGAAGAGAACCTGGCTGATTTCGCGCCCTATCACGACACTGCTCCGCACAAGAAATTCCAGATCGTCGGCACCTCGGGCACCGTGACGACGGTGGCAGCGAGCCATCTGGGCCTCAAGCGCTATGACCGCACCAAGGTGGATGGATTGCACATGACGACCGAACAGATCGACCGGGTGATCCGCTCCTACCTTGCTCTGGGGCCGGAGGGGCGGCGCGCCGATCCGCGGATCGGGCAGGACCGGCATGCGCTGATCATGTCGGGTGCCGCGATCCTGCAGGCCCTCATGCGCTGCTGGCCCACGGACAGGCTCTCGGTGGCGGACAGGGGGCTGCGCGAGGGGCTGCTTTTCGCACAGATGAGCGCCGATGGTGTGCTCGAAGAGGGGGGCTTCTGATGGCAAAGACACCAAGTGGCAAGAACACCTCCGGACGCGGTCAGCGCGACCTCAAGGTAAAGGTCAAATCCGCGCGCGGGCGCAAGCTGAGCTCGACACGCTGGTTGCAGCGGCAGCTCAACGATCCCTATGTCAAGCGCGCCAAGGCCGAAGGCTATCGGGGCAGGGCGGCCTACAAGATCCTGGAGCTGGACGAGAAGTTCCGCTTTCTGGTGCCGGGTGCCCGTGTCGTCGACCTTGGCTGCGCGCCCGGCGGCTGGTGCCAGGTCGCCGTCAAGCGCGTCAATGCGCTGGGGGAAAAGTCCGGCAAGGCGATCGGCACGGTCCTTGGCGTCGATCTTCAGGAGATGGAGCCGATTGCCGGGGCCACGCTCCATCAGCTCGACTTCATGGCCGATGATGCGGATCTGCAGGTTCGCGAATGGCTGGGTGGCAAGGCCGATGTGGTGATGTCCGACATGGCGGCCGCCAGTTCGGGGCACAAGCAGACGGATCACAACCGCATCATAGCGCTTTGCGAAGCGGCCGCTCATTTCGCCTTCGATGTGCTCGAGGATGGCGGCACTTTCGTCGCCAAAGTTCTGGCGGGCGGCGCGGAAGGCGAGTTGCAGAAGCTGCTCAAGCAGCGATTCGCCAAGGTGGCCAATATCAAACCGCCGTCCTCGCGGTCCGACAGTTCGGAAAAATTCGTTGTGGCGACAGGGTTTCGCGCAGAGGGTTGAAGCCTTTTACCGTGCATTAAGTCACATTTGCGTAAGCTTCAGGAAGTGGCCGCGCTAAGTCGGCGGGCCGATGCTTCATGAGGACGCCAAGAATGCTTCGTACACTTTTCCTCTGCACGCCTTTTGTTGCGCTTGCCGGTCTGGCCCAGGCCGCCGATACGCCCCCCGCAATGAAAGCCTTCGTCGAATCCGACGTGATGAGCTGGGCCAATGACCCGGTGGTCATCGATGCCGTGACGGCACAAAACGCCGACACCGCAGGGGTGAGCGAGGCGCAGATCCTCGAATGGGATACGGCTTGGCGGGCGCAGGTGGGACAGGCCGAACAACCGCTGATTTCGGACGTCATGGGCCGCGAGTTGTCCGCCTATCTAAAGGAAAAGGTTGCCGCTTCCGGTGGCCGTATCACCGAAGTTTTCGTCATGGACGCTCTCGGGCTGAACGTGGCGGCCAGCAATGTCACCTCTGATTACTGGCAAGGCGACGAAGACAAATACACCAAGACCTACAGCATGGGCAGCGGCGCGGTCTTCGTCGATGAAGTCGAATTCGATGAAAGCTCGCAAGCCTATCAGGGTCAGATTTCCATCTCCCTGACCGATCCTGCGAGCGGCCAGGTCGTCGGTGCAATGACTATCGGACTCAATGCCGAAGCCTTCTTCTGAAGCATGCAAGAATATCTCAGGCGTGGTCCAGGGGCCGCGCCTGAAGCGACCTCAGTGCCAGTGCCTGTAGGGACGCGATTTCCTCCGTGGTGATGCGACGTTCAACGCCCCGATACGTGTTGACGGTCATGCGCTTGGCCTGGTTGCCCTGCCGCAGCAATTCGAACAGCTGGGTGCGGCGCGTGTCGAGGGTGGTCTTGACGTAGGTCATATCAGCAATCCGGACTCAAGGGCGGCCATGATGGGCAAACTCACACTCAAATCAGACCTGAGTTAGGCCTGTCCGGGCAAAAATCGGGGCGCGATCAAGGCCGTTGACTGTGATCCGGCGCCGTCCGAGAGCTTCTTGCGACAGATAGCAAGCAACTGACATGGTGGAGTCCGCTTTCCCGATGTGGCAACTTCGGGAAACCTGGCATAAGCTCAAACCATAGGACGATTGCCTCTGCCGTTTTTTGGCGCTTCGCATCAGGAGTGCGAAACATCGAGACTTCTTTGTTTAAGTTCATTTGGAAGTATTCCATGCGTGAGCAGCTTGTTCTGCTCGCCGTGACGGCCACGCTTTTTCCGTTTCTCTATCTGACGCTCGAACTCCCGAAACGGATCATCAACGACGCGATCGGAGCCCAGTCGGATCAGATTCCACTCTTCGGGTTCTCCTTTGATCAGGTGACCTACCTCGGCATTCTGTGCCTCGCCTTTCTGGCAGCGGTCCTGGTGCATGGGCTGTTGAAAATGCGCATCAACACGATGAAGGGCATCCTCTCCGAGCGTATGTTGCGACGTCTCCGGTACAAGATGATTTCCCGGATGCTGCTCTTTCCCAAACCTTATTTCCAACGGACCTCGCAGGGCGAACTGGTCGCGATGATCACCGGCGAGACCGAGCCGATGGGTGGCATCATGGGCGAAGCGCTGACGCAACCCGTCTTGCAGGCCGGCCAGATGCTCACCATTCTGGTCTTTCTGTTTCTGCAAAGCTTCTGGTTCGGGCTCGCGGCGATTGCATTGATCCCTTTCCAGGCCTGGCTGATCCCCAAGCTGCAGCGTCAGATCAACCTGATGAACAAGGAGCGCATCAAGGAAATCCGCAAGCTTGCCGGTATGATAGGTGAAACAGCCGCCGGAGCGGGTGAGTTGCGCATCCATGGCGGCTGGCGTTATCGCCTTGCACTGGTGACGGAACGCCTCGGTGTCGTCTACCGGATCCGCTTCCAGATCTACCAGAAGAAATTCTTCATGAAGTTCATCAACAACTTCATCACGCAGCTGACGCCGTTCTTCTTCTTTTCGGTCGGAGGTTATCTGGTCATTGAAGGTGCGGTGTCACTGGGCGCTCTGGTCGCGGCGCTTGCGGCTTACAAGGACCTCAGCTCGCCCTGGAAGGAATTGCTGGACTACTACAACCAGGCACAGGACATGAGCCTGCGCTGGGAAACGGTGACCGAACGTTTCACACCGTCGGGCACCCTCAGCAGCGAGCTTTTCGACAATCCGCCGGCGAAGATCCCGCACCTGACAGGCCCGGTCGAACTGCGTGGCGTGAGCGTCGCCGATGCCGATGGAAATCTCGTTCTGGACCGGATTTCGGGGGTTTTCCCGGAAGGGTCCGTGGTCGGCATCGCCGCCCCTTCCGAGGAGGATCGCCGGGCGCTGGCTGACGTTCTGACACGCGAGGTGCTCCCGTCGGAAGGCAGTATTCATGTTGGCGGCGAAAACCTGTCGCGGCTGCACCAGTCCGTCATCGCCACGCGGATCGGCCACGCCAGCTCCTCGCCGGTGCTTTTCGAGGGCACTTTTGGCGAGAATGTCCTGATGGCGCTGCGCAATACGCCGCATTCGTCGGACAAGGCCGACGCAGGCGACCGCCTCGAAGCCCTCGCCTCAGGCAACAGTCCGGACCCGGTCGGCGTTCCCTGGCTCGACCCGCGCATGGCGGACCTGCCCGACGAGGCCGAGTTGCGCCGCTGGTGGCTGGATCTGGTTGACGCGATGGGGTCCGGCGGACCGCTGCTGAGCAAGGCCATGGACCAGATTATCCTGCCGCATCACGATAGCGCGCTTACGAACGGTCTTGTGGCAGCGCGTCCCAAGGTCTGGAATGCCATCGAGGCGGCGGGGCTTGACAGGCATGTGTTTCGCTTCGATCCGACGCAGTACAACCCGGCACTGCCTTTAGCCGGCAACCTGTTTTTCGCGACCATGCGCCGCGACATGACGCAGCGTGACCTGATCGAGCAGACCGATCTTTTCGAAGTTCTGAGCGGTCTTTCGATGCAGTCCAGCCTTCTGGACCTGTCCATGGACGTCATCGAACTGCTGCACCAGATTTTTGGTACGGATGGCACGGAACATCCGCTGTTCCGCAAACTCGGTCTCGATCCGGCTCTCTTCGAGCATTCTGTGCAACTGGTGCAAGGCCTGCGCAGCGATCCTGCGCGCAAACTGACGGACAAGGACCGCAATATCCTGCTGACAGTCCCCGTTCTGATCACGGCGGAGCAGATCGGGCCCGCCTTCTCCGAAACAATGCGGACGCATGTTCTTGAGTTGCGCGCCGCACATGCGCTCAAGATAGGCGATGTGCTGAGCGAACTCTTTGTGCCGCTGGACCCGGCGCTTGTAACGCCCGGGCTCTCCGTGTTGGAGAACGCGATTTTCGGCAAGATTTCCGACGCAGCAGGTGCCCGTGCCGATGATCTGCGAAAGATCGTGATGGGCGTGATCGAAGCGGAAGGCCTCAAGCCGAGGGTCATCGAACTCGTCTTCGATCTGGGCATGGGGCTGAACGGCGGCGGGCTGGCATCGGTTTTCGCCGAACCGCTGTCCGTGAGCCGTGCTGCTATCAAGCGACCTGACATCCTGGTTCTGGACCAGATCCTGAGCAGTTTCGACCAGAAGGTCAGGGTTCATACGCACAAGAGCCTGCGCGCCCTGATGCCCCGGACGACGCTGATCTATCTCGCGGATGCGTTCGAAGACCCGGGCCGGTTTGACGTCTACATGGAGATTCGCCAGGGCCGCCTGGTCACCAGGGAGGAGGAGGTCGAAAGCGGCGAGGACACCGCCCTGAGTGCTGATCTGCAACGCAAGCTGCGGGCGCTGGAGGCGACGGACATGTTCTCCGGTCTCAGCCGCAAGCAGCTCCGCCTGCTGGCCTTCGGTGCCAAATGGTACAGCGCGTCCGACGGCGAGGTGGTCTTTCGCAAGGACGATGATCCGGGCGATGGCGCGTATATGATACTCTCGGGATCCGCCAGTCTTTACAAACCGGGCCCCGACGGGAGCGAGATCCTTGTGGCAACGGTCGGTCCGGGAAAGCTGGTGGGGGAACTCGGTCTGATCCGCAAGGTCCCGCGCGCGCTCACGATGCGGGCAGACAGCGATTTCAAGGCTTTGCGCCTCGGCGCACAGGAGTTTCTCGACGTTGTCGAAAACGATGCGGCCACGTCTTTCAAATTGTTGCAGGTGGTCGCCGGCTACGCCTCCTAGGGCTACTCTGCTTGACCATCTGCCTTTGCACCGAACCTGACGCGCTGCAGCTCCGTGGCCTCGCCGGAGGCCGACAAAGGCTCATTCGATGATTACGCAGATTGCCGGTGCACCGGAAAAGGGGGAGCCGTTGTCGCATCTGCGTCAGAGGGCCCAAGTAGCTTGCGACAACCAGCGTCAGTACCATCGCATGAGGCCAACCGACCACCGTCTTCGGCGAGGCGGGCAGCGACCAACGGCTGCTCTAGTGTCGGTCTGAGACACTGGCTTGGTAGCGGTCAAGTTCCTTGATCAGTTGTTGGCCATTCGGTACGCCTTCCCGTGCGGCGAATTCATTCCAGATGGCTGTGAACGGCATATCCTTGAACTCTTCGGAGACCGTGAGCCTCGTTGTGAAATCAAGCGCGTTTTCCGCCGCTTTCAGGGTCTCCAGCGGCATCAACAAGCCCCGAAGCAGCGCTTTTTGCATGTTGCGTGTGCCGATGACCCAGGCGGCGGTCCGGCTGATCGTGGCATCGAAAAAATCCAGACCTATATGGGTGCGGTCCAGAAGATCTGCACTTACAAGCTCTTGCGCCATTTGAAGGAGGCTGTCGTCGAGCAGGATCACATGATCGCTGTCCCAACGCATCGGTCGGGAGACATGGAGCAGGATTTCATCAAGCGACAAGGCCAGAGAACTCAGCTTGTCGGCGATGTTCTCCGTGGGATGAAAATGCCCCATATCCAGACAGAGGAGCGTCCCGCGCCGGATGGCGTATCCCATGTAGAATTCGTGACTGCCGACCGTGCAAGCCTCTACACCAATTCCGAAGAGTTTGCTTTCGACCGCGTCGAGCATCTGCGTCTTGTCCTGTGGAGAGGCCAGCATGGCATCGAGCGACGCCTCAAGGCGCCTGCGCGCCGCCATGCGATCGACCGGCGTGTCCTTGTAGCCGTCGGGCACCCAGATGTTGTTGACACAAGGGGACCCCAGCGCGCTGCCCATTTGCGCCGCGATATCACGGCACCGCCGACCGTGCTCGATCCAGAAATCCCGAATGCCCTGATCAGGGTGGCTGAGCGTCAGGTTGTCGTCGGCTTTGGAATGGGCAAAGAACGTGGGGTTGAAGTCCAGCCCGATGCCCTGGTCGCGGGCCCAATCGACCCATGCGGCGAAATGCTGAAACTCGATTTCATCACGGTCGGGGTTGGCCTGCGTATCCAGATACATTGCATGCAGGTTCAAACGGTGTTTTCCGGGGATCATGGAATAGGCGAAATCGAGATCTGCGCGTAGCTGATCCGGTGTCCTGGCGCGGCCGGGGTGATTGCCGGTCGCCTGGATGCCGCCGGCTGATGAGCCGGATTTTCTCTCGAACCCGACCACATCGTCGCCTTGCCAGCAGTGCATGGAGATCTTGATGGACCCAAGCCGCTCCAAGGCCGCCTCGGCGTCGACACCCCAGTCGGCAAATGCGGCTTTTGCTGAACTATAGCTCATTTTCGTCCCCTATCGCGTGAAGGCCTGAACGTTGCCCGCGTCCACGTTGATGATGTTGCCGGTGGATTTGGCAGAGTTGTCCGAGGCAAAGAAGTAGCAGGCTTCGGCGATGTCTTCGGGAAAGACGGATCTTTTGAGCATCGACCTTTGACGATACATTTCCTCCAGCCCGTCCTTGTCGGTTCCATAGGTGCCCGCGCGCTGCTCGAGCCAATCGCCTTCCCAGATTTTCGATCCGCGCAGAACGGCATCCGGATTGACGACGTTGACGCGAATGCCGGCCTCCGCTCCTTCAAGGGCAAGACACCGCGCAAGGTGGATTTCAGCGGCCTTGGCCGTGCAATAGGCGGCTGCATTCGGGGAGGCGGCCAAGCCGTTCTTGGAGGCCACGAACACCACGGACCCGCCGATGTTCTGAACCCGCATCAGCCGGAAGGCTTCGCGACTGACCAGGAAATAGCCAGTGGACAGGATGTCCATATTCTTGTTCCACAAGGCCAGAGAGGTCTCTTCCACCGGCGCAGAGGATGCGATGCCGGCGTTGGAGACCAGTATGTCCACGCCGCCAAACTCAACTGCCGCATCCGAAAATGCCGCGGCGACGTCTTCCTCGCTGGTCACATTCATGATGACACTGCGCACCGCATCATCGCCGTAGCGGCTGACCAGAGTATCTTGTGCAGATTTCAAGGAGGCTTCATCGATGTCGGCAAGAACGACGCAGGCCCCCTCGGCGAGGTAGCGTTCAGCTGTTGCCGTGCCAATCCCGCCCGCGCCCCCGGTGACGAGGGCCACACGTCCAGCAAGGGATTTCGGCTTCGGCATGCGCTGGAGTTTGGCTTCCTCAAGCAACCAGTACTCGATGTCGAAGGCCTCCTGTTCGGGCAGCCCCTGATAGGCGCTGACCGCCGAGGCCCCGCGCATCACGTTGATCGCGTTGACATAGAATTCGCCCGAGATGCGTGCCGTTGCCTTGTCTTTGGCGAAAGTGATCATGCCCACACCAGGAATGAGGTAAACGACCGCGTTCGGGTCTCGCAGGGCCGGGCTGTCATCGTGTTTGCAGCGGTCGTAATAGGCGGCGTAATCCTTGCGGTAGGCATCGACCCGAGCCGGCAAACCGGCCAGAACCTCGTCGATATTTCCCTTCGCCGGATCGAATGGCACCACCAGCGGCCGGATCTTGGTGCGCAGGAAGTGATCAGGGCAGGAGGTGCCAAGCATGGCCAGAGGCTCCATGTCCTTTGCGTTCACGAATTCCAGGACCGCCTCGCTGTCATTGAAATGGCCGACCATATGTTGGTTGCCAGACACAAAGCCGCGGATCGCAGGCATCAGCCGGGCCGCAACGGCGCGTCTCTTGTCGGATGGCAGGCTGTCGTGGATCGCCCCGCCAAAGGGCACAACACCTGCGCTGCGCTCCGCGAGCCATCTTGTCGCGACGTTGATGACATCAATCGTCTGATCGTAACATTCCCTGGCCGTATCGCCCCAGGTGAACAGACCGTGGCTTTCAAGTACAACGCCGTCCGCGTCCGGGTTCTCGAGGCAGAAATTCTCCAGCCAAAGCCCCAGTTCGTAGCCCGGCCGTTTCCACGGCAGCCAGCCGATGCGCTCACCGAAGATTTCACGGGTCAGCTCCCGCGAGTTTTCCGAGGCCGCAATCGCGATGATCGCATCTGCATGAACGTGGTCGACATGTTTCCGCGGCACGTAGGCGTGCAAGGGTGTGTCGATCGAAGCCGCGCGCGGATTGAGCCTGAACGTGCAGTGCGGCAGGTAGGCGACCATTTCATCTTCGTGCTCGATACCGCGATACAGTGATTTGAGCCTGTGCAGCTTGTCCATGTAGAGCGTCGAAAAGCCGTCCATCCTGATCGATCCGATGTCGCCGCCGGATCCCTTGACCCAGAGCACCTCGACTTCCTCGCCGGTCAGAGGGTCGGTCTCCATGACCTTGGCGGAGGTGTTGCCGCCACCGTAGTTGGTCACGCGCTTGTCCGAGCCGAGGATGTTCGAGCGGTAGAGCAGCAGTTCCGATTCGCTCATGTCCTGCGTAGCTGACTGGTCCCAAAGACTCTCAAGGAGCTGAGTTTCCAACGGTTTCAACATATTTCCTCCCGGTTGGCGCAACGCACCGATGACCTGCATTTGAAGCAACGCTGATCGGGATGCGTCGAATTGTCAATCAATAATGATCATAAGTACTCACAATATTACATTATATGATCAGTTATGATGGTTTATGATTGACAGATGTCCCGAATCTCGACATCGTGCTTCTTCAGGGAGGACGATGCATGCATGAAAAAGAGCGCCACACGATCATTCTGTCGGCGGTCAAGGATCGGCCTGTCGTGACGGTGGTCGAGCTTTGCAATCTGACGGGCGCGTCAGAAGCAACGATCCGGCGTGACATCGCATCTCTGGATGATCAAAAACAACTGCGCCGCGTGCGGGGCGGTGCGGAGGCCCTGAACCCACCTCAGTTTGTCGGTCTCGCGGGGCGTCCGTTTTCGGTCAACGAAAAGATGCGGAGCGCCGAAAAGCAGGCGATTGCAGCCGCCGCCGTGGATCTGTGCGAAGACGGCGATGCGATCATCATCAACGGCGGGACAACGACCTTCCAGATGGTACATCCGCTGGCGGGTCGACGGATGCAGATCTTCACCAACTCCTTTCCGATCGCCGAACATCTTCTCAAGCATTCCAAGAACACGATCATGCTGTCCGGCGGGGCAATCTACCGCGAGCAGAACATCATTCTGTCCCCCTTCGACAATGACGTGACCCGAAACTTTTGCGCCCGGCGCATGTTCATGGGCGCTCAAGGACTTGGCCCTTTGGGCCTCATGGAGGCCGATCCCCTGCTGATCCAGGCTGAGCAGAAACTGATAGGGCAGGCGGACGAGCTCGTCGTTCTTGTTGACAGCACGAAATTCCAACAGCGCTCCAGTCTGGTCTTGTGCCCGCTGAACCGGATCACGACCGTCATCACCGATGACCAGATTTCAGACAAGGCGGCCGCCATGCTCGAAGCCGCCGAAGTGACCCTGATCGTTACCCAACCCGGGGGCGCTCAGAAAAACGTGGCCTCGTAAGGGGCTTCACAAGCGAACGTACTTTAGGGAGGATTCCAATGAAACGTCGCACTTTTACCAAACTCACCGCAGGCCTCAGCCTTGCCGCAAGCCTGTTCGGCACGACCGCCATGGCGCAGGACAACATGCGCATCGCACTTGTCGTGAAAGCGCTCGGGATCGGCTTTTTCGAAGCCGCAGCACAGGGCGCCGAAGAGGCCGCCGCCGAACTGGGCGGCGTGGAGATCATCTATACCGGCCCGACCGACACCACTGCCGAAGGTCAGATCGAGGTCATCAATTCGCTGATCGCTCAGGGCGTTGACGCCATCGCAGTTTCGGCGAACGATACCGACGCGCTGGTTCCGACGCTGCAAAAGGCGATGCAAAGGGGCATCACGGTCATTTCCTGGGATTCCGGCGTGGCTGAGGCAGGTCGTCAAGTGCACCTCAATCCCTCGTCGAACGCATTGATCGGCAACATGATCATCAAGCTTGCCGCCGATCACCTTCCGGATGGCGGCGATGTTGCCGTTCTGTCGGCGACCACGACATCGACGAACCAGAACGTCTGGATCGAAGAGATGACCAAGGTGATGGGCGATTATCCCGGCATCAATGTGGTGGCGACGGTTTACGGGGACGATCTGGCCGACAAGTCCTACCGCGAGGCAACCGGGCTGATGCAATCCTATCCCGATCTCGATGCGATCATCGCACCGACCTCGGTCGGCATCGTTGCCGCCGCTCAGGCTGTCGTGGATGCGGGCAAGGTGGGGCAAGTCAACGTGACCGGCCTCGGTCTTCCGTCCGAAATGGCGGGTGCGATCGAAAGCGGTGCATCGCAGTCCTTTGCGATCTGGAACCCGATTGATCTGGGTTACTCGGCCGCGATGATTGCCCATGCTCTGGCGTCCGGCGCGGCGACGGCCGAACCGGGATCCGAGATCTCGATCGGCCGGGTAGGAACGATCACATTGGACGAAACCAACTCTGCCGCAATGGCGGACCCGTTCATCTATGATGCCTCCAACATCGACCAGTTCAAGTCGATCTTCTGAGCCATCTCACCTGACTGTCCGGCGCAGTCCACGCGGGCTGCGCCGCTGCCCCCCCTGTCGGAAAGATCGAGACCTTCGATGCTGACTCAATCGCATATTGTCGCGACGCCCGAAGGAGCGGCCGGGAAGGCTGCGGTCCTGTCTCTCGAGGGGATCACGAAAACCTTCCCGGGGGTCAAGGCCCTGTCGGAGGTTTCGCTGCGCCTTATCCCGGGGAAGGTCACTGCCCTGATCGGGGAAAATGGTGCGGGCAAATCAACGGTGGTCAAGATACTGACCGGAATTTACCAACCGGACGGGGGCAGGATACTTGTCAACGCAAAGCCCACCGTCTTTTCCACGCCGCAAGTGGCCGCCAGTAATGGCATCACCGCCATTCACCAGGAAACCGTCCTCTTTGACGAGCTTTCCGTCGCCGAGAACATCTTTCTTGGCCATACGCCGCGCGGTGCCTTTGGTCTGATCGACCTGAATGCGATGACGGAACGGTCACGCGACATTCTGAGGAGTATCGGGGCGAACATCGATCCCGACCACAAGCTCAAGGACCTCGGCATCGCGAACAAACATCTCGTGGCCATTGCCCGGGCTCTGTCGATCGATGCGCAGGTTGTCATCATGGATGAACCGACCGCGGCCCTGTCGCACAAGGAGATCGAGGAGCTCTACGGGCTTGTCGAAAATCTGAAAGGGCAGGGCAAGGCAATCCTTTTCATCAGTCACAAATTTGATGAAATCTTCCGCATCGCGGACAACTACACGGTCTTTCGCGATGGCCAGCTGGTCGGCGAGGGGGCCATCGCCGACGTCACCGAAGCGGATCTCGTCAAGATGATGGTCGGACGCGATGTCAGCCAGATCTTTCCGGCGCGCGTGTCCACCCCGGGCGACACGGTGCTGAAGGTCTCGGGCTATTCCCATCCGACGGAATTCGAGGATATCGGCTTCACCCTGCGCAAGGGCGAGATCCTGGGCTTTTACGGACTGGTCGGCGCGGGGCGCTCGGAATTCATGCAATCGCTTTTCGGCATCACGCGGCCGTCCGCCGGTACCGTCGAGATCGATGGCAAGCCCGCGCCGATCAGATCCCCCGCGGACGCCGTGAGCCAGGGGATCGTCTACGTCCCCGAAGACCGTGGCAAGCAGGGCGCCATCCTCGATCTTCCGATCTTTCAGAACGTTTCCCTTCCTTCGCTTGGGCGCATTTCCGGCAATGGGTTTCTGAAGCTCGCCGAGGAATTCAAGCTGGCCCGCGCGTATACCGAACGGCTCGATCTGCGGGCGGCCTCGCTGGATACACCTGTCGGTACCCTCTCGGGTGGCAATCAGCAGAAGGTCGTTATCGCGAAGTGGCTCGCGACGCAGCCCAAGGTCATCATTCTCGATGAACCCACCAAGGGCGTCGATATCGGGTCAAAGGCCGCGGTGCATGAATTCATGGCGGAACTGGCCGCGCAGGGCCTAGCGGTCATCATGGTAAGTTCCGAGATTCCGGAGGTTCTGGGGATGTCCGACCGTGTCATCGTCATGCGCGAAGGACGGATCGTCGCCGAGTTGAAAAAGGGCGATCTGCACCCCGAAACGCTTGTCCGCCACGCCGCAGGGATCTGAAAGGGAAGATGCAATGCTGAAACGCCTTCTTAGGTCGCGCGAAGCCCTTCTGTTGGGCGCGATTGTTCTGTTGCTGGCTCTGATCGCCTCGCGGTTTCCGGCTTTCATCACCCCGGCGAATCTGGCGAATGTGTTCAACGACACCTCGCCACTGATCCTGCTGGCGATAGGGCAGATGATTGTCATCCTGACCAAATGCATCGATCTCAGCGTCGCGGCTAATCTGGCGCTGACCGGCATGGTGGTATCGATGGTCAATGTCGCCGCGCCCGGGCTGCCGATTGTCCTGATTCTCGTCATTGCCATTGGCCTCGGCGCATTGATGGGCATGTTCAACGGACTCCTCGTCTGGAAGCTCGCCATTCCGCCGATCGTCGTGACGCTGGGCACGATGACCATATTCCGCGGCATCATCTTCGTGATTTCCGATGGCAAATGGGTCAACAGCCATGAGATGAGCCCCGCCTTCAAGGCCTTTCCGCGATACGACTTGCTCGGCCTGCCGATCCTCGGCTGGATCGCGGTCATCGCGGTCATCGTCTTTTCGATCGTGATGACCCGCACGACACTGGGGCGTGCCTTCTATGCTGCGGGCGGCAATGCCCATGCCGCCACCTATGCCGGGATCAATGTCGGAAAGACGCAGTTCTGGGCGTTCACGATCTCCGGTGCCTTGGCAGGGCTCACGGGCTATCTCTGGGTGTCGCGGTTTGCCGTCTCTTACGTCGATATCGCCGGCGGATTCGAGCTTGATGTGGTCGCGGCCTGCGTCATCGGCGGCGTCTCCATCATGGGTGGCATCGGCACGGTCGCGGGCGCGCTCCTGGGGGCTTTGTTTCTTGGCATCATCAAGAACGCCCTGCCGGTCGTCGACATCTCTCCGTTCTGGCAACTGGCGATCTCCGGCGCTGCCATCATCATTGCCGTCGCCCTGAACGCACAGGCCAATCGCAAGAAAGGCCGCATCATTCTGAAACGCGCGGAGCATGCAACATGAGCACCCCCGACCGTCTGATCCCCGATCGCCTGCGCTCGCCGCTCGAACAGAGGCTGAAGAGCTGGGAAACCCTCTTGCTGCTGGTGGCGACAGGGATATTCATCGCCAACAGCTTCGCATCGCCCTATTTCCTCAATGCCTGGAACCTGAGCGACGCAACCTTCAACTTCACCGAAAAGGCGATGATTGCCTTCGCGATGGCGTTGCTGATCATTTCGGGTGAAATTGACCTCTCGGTGGCCTCGATCATCGCACTGGCCTCGACGGCCATGGGGGCGGCGGTGCAAATGGGCGTGGGCACGCCCGGCCTCGTCTTGATCGGTCTGGGTGTCGGTCTTTTGTGTGGCGCCTTCAACGGAGTGCTCGTGACGCGGATGGGGCTGCCTTCCATCGTCGTTACCATCGGCACCATGAGCCTGTTTCGCGGTATCAGCTTCATTATCCTCGGAGATCAGGCCTTCCAGGGATATCCGGAAAGCTTCTCGTGGTTCGGGCAGGGCTATGTCTGGTGGGTGATCTCTTTCGAACTCGTGCTCTTTGCGCTTTTCGCAGTCATCTTCGCGGTCCTCTTGCACAGGACCAATTTCGGTCGCGCGATCTATGCGATTGGAAACAACGCCACCGGCGCGATGTTCTCCGGCATCCGGGTCGAGCGGGTGAAGTTCACCCTGTTCTTGTTGACGGGCCTGATGTCCGGTGTCGCGGCGATCTGCCTGACGTCGAGGCTGGGCTCGACCCGCCCCTCGATCGCGACCGGGTGGGAGCTTGAGATCGTCACGATGGTGGTGCTCGGCGGGGTCAGCATTCTGGGCGGATCCGGCACGATCGTCGGAGTATTCATCGCGGCCTTCGTGATGGGGCTTGTGACCTTCGGGCTGGGGTTGCTCAACGTGCCGGGCATCGTGATGTCGATCGTCATCGGAGCCCTTCTCATCGGGGTCATCGCCCTGCCACGGCTGTGGTCGATGTATCGGGCGCGGTGATGGAAAAATTCGCTTTCAAAATGCGGCTGACCCCCGGATGCCGCGCCGAATACATCGCGCGGCATGACAAGATCTGGCCGGAGCTCGTCAGCCTGCTCAAGGATGCTGGCATCGTGGATTACTCCATCCATCTGGACGCAGAGACCGATACCCTGTTCGGTGTTCTCTGGCGTGGTGAAGACCACAGGATGGACGATCTGCCCGACCATCCGCTGATGCAAAAGTGGTGGGACCACATGGCTGACATCATGGAGACGCACCCCAGCAAGGAGCCGGTGGTCACGCCGCTTGAAACCGTCTTTCACATGCCATGAGGTGCCATGTCGCCGTCATAGACATCGGAAAGACCAACGCTAAACTCGCGCTCGTCGACAGGGAGAGCCTGACCGAGATCGTGGTGATCACGCGCCCGAACATCGTGCGCCCTGGCCCGCCATGGCCTCATTTCGACGTCGAAGGCCATTGGGCTTTCTTGCTGGATGGGCTGCGCGCCTTTCATGCGGCACATGGCATCGATGCCATCACGGTCACAACACACGGCGCCTGCGCCGCTCTGCTCGACGACAGCGGGGAACTTGCCGCGCCGATCCTCGATTATGAATGTGCCGGACCGGATGACGTCGCGGAGAGCTACAACGCGATCCGGCCGCCCTTTTCGGAAACGGGATCGCCCCGTCTGGCAAGGGGGTTGAACATCGGCGCGCAATTGTTCTGGCAGTTCCGAATGGATCCCGACCTGAAGGCCAGGACGCGGCAGATCGTGACATATCCGCAATTCTGGGCCGCAAGGCTGACCGGAGTGCCAGCCATGGATGTCACATCGCTTGGATGCCACACCGATCTTTGGAACCCGCAGGCGCGCGCGTTCTCGTCGCTCGTCGCATCGCTCGACATCGCCGACAAACTCGCCCCGGTTCGCAGCCCCTCTGATGTCCTCGGCACGGTTCTGCCTCAGATCGCGGAAGCGACCGGGCTTTCGCCGGATACCCCTGTTCTTTGCGGCATCCACGATTCCAACGCCTCGCTGCTTCCCCATGTACTTGGAAAGAAAGCCCCTTTCAGCGTCATTTCCACAGGCACCTGGGTGATTGCGATGTCGCTGGGTGGCAAACCCGTCACGCTTGATCCCGATCTCGACACCCTGATCAACGTGACGGCCCTGGGGCAACCGGCTCCCTCGGCACGTTTCATGGGCGGGCGCGAGCATGATATCGCAAGCGGGGGATCCTACCCGGAGCCCACGCAGCAGGATCTGGAGGCCATATTGTCAAATGAGATCATGCTCATGCCCGCAGTAGCCGCGGAAACAGGGCCGTTCAAGGGATGCCGGCCCGGTTGGTTGGGGGCTGAACCAAACGTCGGCAGCGGGCAGCGCGGTGCTGCGGTAGCACTTTACCTGGCCTTGGTCACTGCCGAGTGCCTTACCAACATCGGCCACGACGGCGCGATCATTGTCGAAGGCCCCTTTGCAAGCAATACGGTCTATCTCAACACGCTGAGCGCGGTGTCGGCTTCCGACGTTTATCGTTCGACAGGCAGTACGGGAACCAGTTCGGGTGCCGCAATGCTCCTGCGCCACGAGACAGCAACGCCATCGGTCCATGACGGCTTGGTATCGGTGCAGCCACAAGACGCCGCCGCTCTTCGACACTACGCATCCGTCTGGCGGCAAAATGTGCAGCGCCGTTCTAACTAGGTGTATCCTCGGGCGTGCCACTTGCGAGCACCTCAGTCCGCATAGTGAAGAACATATCAATGAAGCCTATAGCCGCTTCGCGTCATGATGTCGGTGACTTTGGGCGAACAAAGGTAGGTTGCCCCTGGAGTCGCGGAGTTTTTGGCCTGCTGCCTGGTGGCAAGAAGCCCCAAACGAGGCCAAGCAAATACACAGATGCGTTCAAGGGCAACGCGGTACAATCGCTGCCGCCAGTCGACAGGCCGTAGGGATGATGATCCCGCAGCGCGCCGATATGGTTCTCTTGGATCACCGGCGTTTTCTCGGCTCAAACCATTCCCCGAACCGATTTGAAAGACGCAGCTCACTCAAACCGGCGCTCATCGTGCCTTGGTCGATCGGGGGGAGCAATGCGTGCCCAATCAGAAATGCGCGACATCAGGGGGAACCTACCCTTTCAAGCATATCTTTTGCTGCGCCATAATGTCTTGTGTCGCATTGTCTTGCCTGACGAAGGGGCGCGGCAGGTCTTCGCGGGCAAGGGGGCCCGCTGTCACTGTGGCATCTGCCTTGCGCTCCGCTGTCACGCCATCCGCAGCCTGTCCGGTTCATGCCCCGTCATTGAACGATCCAGTTCGGCTCGGTCTGTACTCCCACGCAGGGCCCAGGTGACCAGTAGAATTGCGCACCCGCGGATATCTTCCTCGCAGAGACGGTCGGCCATATCCGACAGGGTCGTCGATACAAGTCGCTGGGTCGGCTTGGAGACATCAACGCAGATCTCGACCGGAGCCATCTCGTCCAGCCCCCGGGCGCGCAGCGCCGCGCAGATGCGGGGGGCCTGGCGTGCGCCCATGTAGATGGCCGTGGTGGTCCCGGGTCCGGCGAAACGCGTGCAATCGGGAAGCGGGTCATCGTCCCGGCCTGTCCCCGTGGCAAGAACCAGCGTGTCGGAAACACCCCGTTCCGTAAGGCTATGACCCAGCGCCGCCCCCGCCGCCGAAGCCGCCGTCACGCCCGGCACGATTTCGACCGCGATGCCCGCCGCACGCGCAGCCTCGATCTCCTCGCCCGCGCGCCCGAAGATACCGGGATCGCCCGATTTCAGGCGCACCACCCGGCGGCCTTTCCTTGCCTCGGCCACGATCACAGCGTTTATGCGCTGCTGCGGCCATGCGTGGGCACCGACATGCTTGCCGACGAAAACCCGCTCGGCATCGCGCCGGCCCAGTTCCAGAACCTCTTCATCGACGAGCCTGTCGTAAAAGATCACATCCGCCTCCTGCAAGCGCTCGACCGCGCGCAGCGTCAGCAGGTCGCGGGCACCGGGGCCGGCGCCAACCAGAGCGATCGATCCGACCGTGTCCGCCTCCGGCGCACCGCCCGCCGCGATGGCCGCCTTGATCAAACGCGCCGCCTCGCGTTCCGCGCCACGGGTCCAGATCGCGCGGGGAGCGCCTTTGAAGACCCAGGCCCAGAAGGCCCGCCTGGCGGCGCGCGGCACACCCGCCGCCACGCTTGCACGCAAAAGTCCGGCAAGGGCTGCCAGTCCGCCGAGATTGACCGGCAGCATCGTTTCGATCTGTGTCTTCAGGGCGCGACCCAGCACCGGCGCTGTCCCTTCGGTGCCGATCGCCACCACGACCGGGTCGCGGTCCACGATGGACGGCGTTGTGATGTCGCAGAGATCCGGACGATCAACGACATTGACCGGGCATCGCGCCGCCTGCGCCAGCGCGTGCAGGCTCGCGTCCCAGCCGGGACAGCCGGTGGCGATGAAAGCCATGGCGGCCCCTTCGAAGAGCTGCATGGTAGCACCGCTGGCATGATGAACGGCCCGGCCGCTCGCGACCAGTGCTGCCAGTTCATCGTCCAGAACGGGGGCAGTCAGCACGATCCGAGCATCGGTCTTGAGCAGCAACCGCGCCTTCTGTGCGGCCTGCTCGCCGCCGCCCGCGATGATGACGCGTCGGCCCGTCGTGCGGATGAACATCGGAAAACTCTTCATGCGGCAATCTCCCGTCGTGCCGGTCGTCCGGCCCAAAGCCTCTGCGCGGCGTCATCGGGTGTCGCGATGCCGAGTGTTTCCAGCGCCAGTGCTGTGGTCCCGATGACCACCGCCTCGGCAAAGGGGTCGGGCGTGCTGCCGGTCCAGAGTCCCGCCAGCGTGGTGTCGGGGCGCGGACCTTCCGCCAGCCGAACCGTTCCTTGCCATCGTGGCCGGATAGCTCGCCTCGAACGGCATGCCCCCGCGCAGTCCAAAGCCTGCCGTGGGTTTGCCAGGGTGCCGTTCGAACTCGCCGCCGCCGCCCTTGATCACCGTCAACGCCCGCCAGCCCAGCAGATGGGCCGCATCCGCCTGCAAGAGCCGGTAGGTCGGGTGAAAGACGCCCTGTACGCTTGCTGGCGCCCGTGCGGGGTTCAGCATCCGGCAGACAGTGTTGATGCAGGAGCGCAGGCCCAGCACCGACCGAAGCGACAGCAGGGCGAAGAGCGGAGGATGCAGCGTTTCGAGCGGCAGATAGACAAGGCCACTGTCCTTCAGCGCACCCGCTGCCGCCACCGGATCCGGTGCTATCGGAACGCCTGCCGCCTCCAGATGGCTGCGCACCATGTCGCAGGCCCCGTTCCAGCCGTGCAGCACCACAGGATGCCCGGCCAGCGCCACCAGTCGCGCCGACAGCAGGAACCACGGCAGACCCCGCGTCCGGCCTGCGGCATAACACGGCCAGTCGAGTGCCGCGCAGGGCAGGGCCGGGCAGGCGGCCTGCGCGGCATGGGCGAGGCCCGCGATCTCCTCGGCGGTTTCGCCCTTCATGCGCAGCAGCATCAAGACTGCGCCGATGGCCTCCGGCGCGGCCTCGCCCGATAGCATCGTGGCCATGGCATCCTCGGCCTCCGCACGGTTGAGGGAGCGAGACCGACCCGGGCCACGGCCCAGCGTGGCGACATGGGCAGAGAGCGGGGTGCAAGGGCTCATTCCGCCGCCTCCCGAAGGGGTGTGCGCGACAGCAGCGCCGCGATCTCGGGCCTGCAAGAGCCGCAATTCGTGCCCGCCTGCAAGGCCGCGCCGACGGCGTCGACGCTCATCAGCCCGCGTGTCTCAACGGCGGTGACGATGGTGTTGACGCCCACACCGAAACAGGAACAGAGCAGCGGGCCAGGGTCCGGCATGTCCGCCGCGGGCCGCCCGGTGAGTGCGCCCTGAGCAGCTGTGCCGGGAAGCGTGACAAGGTAGTCGCGCATCACCGCGACCGGCGCGGGAGCTACGAAAAGCGCGGCGATCAAGTGACCATTCTCCATCAGCGCGACCCGCGCCATACCGCGCGCGTCGTCCTTCAGCACCGTTGCATCGGCGTCTGGCAGGTCGAATAGCCGCCGCGCCTCGGCCTCCCAGTCTGCCGGGGTCTCGCGTCCGGCAAGCTCGGCCCGCTGGCCCGACCGGGTGGTCGCGCGCGCCCAGTAGGCGCATTCGGGCCGGATCTCTTGCGTGGAAATGGCAAACCCGTACCAGGCCGCCGCCATGCGCTGCACCCGCACCACTGCGGCCTTGCTTTCCGGCTGACCCGACACCGGGTCGGTTGCGGCGGCGACCAGCGCGTCGATGCGTCCCGAAGGTGCGGTTTCCCCGGTCCAATGCATCGGCGCGAAAAGCTGGCCGGGTTGCACCGTGTCGGTGATCCGCACCCGCAGGATGGCGCGACCCTGCCTAGCCGTGACCTCGGCAAGATCCGCCGTGGCAAGGCCCAGTCGCAACGCATCGGCGGGATGGATGTCAAGAAACGGCTCGGCCAGATGCGCGGAGAGTTTCGCACTCAGCCCAGTCCGCGTCATCGTGTGCCACTGGTCGCGCACGCGTCCTGTGTTGAGGCGGAACGGGTAGTCCGCCGAGGGCTGCGCGGCAGGGGGGCGGGAGGAGACGGCGATCAGCTTTGCCTTGCCATCGGCGTGGAAAAAGTCGCCATCCGCGAAGAACCGCCCTCCCGCGCGCCGCGCCGTGACCGGCCAGCGCGTTGGCGGCAGGGCCGCATAGCCGCTGTCGTCGAGGCTTGCCAGGCCCGAGATGTCGAAATCCCGCCCCAGCCGCCCGGCAATTCCCGACAAGCGGCATATTCGCGGAAGATCTCGGCGGGGCTGGTGTAGTCGAAGGCCGCCTGCCAGCCCATCCGCCGCCCCACTTCTGCCAGTATCGCCCAGTCGGGTCGCGCCTGTCCCGGCACCGGGAGCACCGCGCGCTGACGGCTCATGGTGCGGTCGGAATTGGTGACCGTCCCGTCCTTCTCGGCCCAGGCTGTTGCCGGCAAGAGCACATGGGCGAGCCGCGCGGTATCTGTTGCGCCCGTCACATCGCTTGCCACCACGAAGTCGCAGCCCGCGATGGCCGCGCGCACCGCATCAGCCTCCGGCATGGAGACGGCGGGGTTGGTGTGAATGATCCACAAGGCCTTGATCTGCCCACGCCCCACCGCGCGGAACATGTCCACGGCCTTCAGCCCGGGCGCATCAGGCATCGCGGGGGCGGCCCAGAACCCGCGCACGGCGGCGCGGTGGTCTGCATTTTCCAGATCGAGGTGACAGGCCAGCATGTTGGCCAAGCCGCCAACCTCGCGCCCGCCCATGGCATTGGGTTGCCCGGTCACGGAAAACGGCCCCATGCCGGGCCGCCCGATCCGTCCCGTTGCAAGGTGGCAGTTCAGGATGGCGTTCACCTTGTCGGTGCCGCTGGTCGACTGGTTCACGCCCTGGCTGTAGACTGTCACAACCCGCTCAGCCCCGATCCAGAGCTTGCAGAAGGCGGTGATTTCCGCTTCGCTCAACCCGGTATCGCCGGTGTCTGACATGGCCGCTTGCAGGGCGTCGTCGAAGCCGCTTGTCCGTTCGAGGAATGCTGCATCGACGGCACCTGCCGCGTGGATCGCGCAGAACAGGCGGTTGAACAGTGCCGCATCCGCTCCCGGCGCGATCGCGAGGTGTAACTCGGCGCCGTCGCAACTGGCCGTGCGGCGCGGGTCGACCACCACGACCTTGGTATTGCGCGCCTTTTTTGCGGCCATCACCCGCTGGTGCAGCACCGGATGGCACCACGCCAGGTTCGATCCGACCAGTACGACAAGGTCCGCCTCATCGAGATCCTCATAGGTGCCGGGCACCGTGTCGGTTCCGAAGGCGCGGCGGTGGCCTGCGACGCTCGACGCCATGCAGAGCCTTGAATTCGTGTCGATATTGGCCGAGCCGATGAAACCTTTCATCAGCTTGTTCGCGACATAGTAGTCCTCGGTCAGCAGTTGACCCGACACGTAGAAGGCGACGCTGTCGGGACCGTGCGCCGCGATCGTCTCGCTGAAACGGTCGGCGACAAGCTGCAGCGCCTCATCCCAGCCGGTCGGGCGGCCCCAGACCTGTGGCACGGTCAGCCGTTGACCGAGCCCAACCGTTTCCCCCAGCGCGAGACCCTTGGAACAGAGCCGACCGAGATTCGCAGGATGCTCCGGATCGCCCCGCACCGCCAACCCGCCCCGCCCGTCAGCGCGCAGCAGAACGCCGCAGCCGACCCCGCAGTAGGGACAGGTGGAGCGGGTCTCGGGCAGGGCCGTGCCGTCCATCATGCAGCACTCCGCTGGTCCAGCGATGTGCCGTCGATCAGGATGCGTCCCGCCTCGATCCGTACCGGGTAGGTGGTGATGCGGGCATCCTCGCCCACCGCCGTCCCGGTCTCCAGATCGAAAACCCAGTTGTGCAGCGGGCAGGTCACGCGGGTGCCGTGCACGATGCCTTCTGCCAGCGGTCCGCCCTTGTGCGGGCAGGCATTGGATGCTGCGAAGACCTCCGCCTCGCCGGTGCGGAACACGGCCACGCAGCCGGCCCGTGTCTTGACCAGCCGCGCGCCGCGCAGCGGTACATCCTCAATGGCGCCGATATCGATCCAGTTCATTCCGCAGCCTCCAGTGTCAGATCCGCAAGCGGGGCATAGCTCGCGGCCCGGGTCGCGGCATGTTCGGCCCAGGGGTCCTTGCGGTAGATGCTCTGGCTCAGTTCGAAGGCCGCGATCAGGCGGGCGCGTTCCTCGCGATCGCCCACGATACGCGCCTTGACCCAGTCGAGCCCCACCTTGGCCACCCATTTGTAGGGCCGGTCGAGGTATTTCGCGTTCTCGCGGTAAAGCTGGATGAAGGCGACGGTCAGGTCGATCGCCTCCTGTTCTGTGACCACATCGGCCAGCCGCTCGGTTTCCTTCACGTCCATGCCCGCCGCGCCCGCGACACCAACCTGATAGCCGCTGTCGACACAGATGATGCCCACATCCTTGCAGGTCGCCTCGGCGCAGTTGCGCGGGCAGCCACTGACCGCCAGCTTGACCTTGTGCGGCGTCCACGACCCCCAGAGCACCTGCTCCAGCTTGATCCCGAGACCGGTGGAATCCTGCGTGCCAAAGCGGCAATGATCGGTTCCGACGCAGGTCTTGACCGTGCGCAGCCCTTTTGAATAGGCATGACCCGACACCATCCCGGCGCGGTTCAGATCGGCCCAGATCGCGGGCAGATCCTCGCCCTTGACGCCCAGGAGGTCGATCCGCTGACCACCGGTCACCTTGACCGTTGGCACCTTGTATTTGTCGGCCGCATCGGCGATGGCGCGCAGCTCGTTGGGCGTGGTGATGCCGCCCCACATCCGGGGGACGACGCTGAAGGTGCCGTCTTTCTGGATATTGGCGTGCTTGCGCTCGTTGATGAAACGGCTTTGCGGATCATCGCGATACGCGAGCGGCCAATCCGCCAGCAGGTAGAAGTTGACCGCCGGACGGCAAACGTGGCAGCCGTTGCGCGTCTTCCAGCTCAGCTCCTGCCAGACGGCCTCCTGGCTTTTGAGCGGCATTGTCTTGATCAGCCGCCGCACATCTTCATGGGTGTGGTCGCTGCATCCGCAGATCGGTTGCGCGGCGGGGGCGGCATAGGCCTCGCCCAGCGTCACCTGCAACAGCTGTTCCACAAGGCCCGTGCAGGTGCCGCAGGACGCGCTGGCCTTGGTCGCCAGACGCACCGCGCCCAGATTCCCCGCACCGGCTTCGATCGCGGTCACGATTTTGCCCTTGCATACGCCGTTGCAGCCGCAAATCTCCGCCTCAGGCGGCAAGGCTGCAACGGCCGACAGAGGGTCCGCGGAGGCGCCCCCTTGGAAGGCGGGGCCGAAGATCAATGTCTCGCGCATCTCTTCGATGTCGGTCTCGTCCTTGATCAGGCCGAAGAACCAGCTGCCATCCGCAGTATCGCCATACATGACTGCGCCCACGAGCCGGTCGCCCTCGATCACCAGCCGCTTGTAGATGCCGCGTGCCGGGTCGCGGTAGACGATATCCTCGCGTCCTGGCGCTTCCTTGAAGTCGCCAGCGCTGAAAAGGTCACACCCCGTGACTTTAAGTTTGGTCGCGACATCCTTGACGACAAACGCATTTGCCTGACCGAGCAGGCTGTCGGCGACGACCCTCGCCTGTTCGTAGAGCGGCGCGACCAGGCCGAAGAGATGCCCGTCGAATTCGACGCATTCGCCGACCGCATAGATGTTGGGGTCGCTCAAGCTCTGCAATTGGGCGTTCACCACAATGCCGCGTGCGACCTCGAGGCCTGCAGCCGTGGCAAGCCGGGTCTCGGGGCGGATGCCCACGGCCATCACGACCAAATCGGCTTCCAGACCGGTATTGTCCTCCAGCAGGACGCCTTCGACATGATCACTCCCGAGGATTGCCGCGGTGCTGGCCCGGGTCATGATGGTGATGCCGCGGGCCTCGAGGTCCTTGCGCAGCAAATAGCCGGCGGCCTCGTCCAGCTGCCGCTCCATCAGATGGCCCATCAGGTGCAGCACGGTCACTTTCATGCCACGGTCGGCCAGGCCTGCGGCGGCCTCCAGCCCAAGAAGACCGCCCCCGATCACCACCGCCTTGCCGCCTTTTTCGCCGGCGGCGATCATCGCCTCGGTGTCGTCCAGATCGCGGTAGGTGATGACGCCGGGCAGATCGCGCCCTTCCACCGGGATGATGAACGGGGCCGAGCCGGTGGCGATCAGCAGCTTGTCGTAGGGGAGAACGCCGTTCTGGCCCGTGACTGTTCTGGCCGCAGTATCGATGGCGATGACATGTTCGCCAAATCGGCAGGCGATGCCGCGCGCGGCGTACCAGGCGTCATCATGGGTGACGATCTCGTCGTAGGTCTTTTCGCCCGACAGGACGGGTGACAGCATGATGCGATTGTAGTTTCCGCGCGGCTCCGCGTTGAAGAGCGTGATGTCATAGGCCTCCGGGGCGGCCTCGGTCAGATGCTCCAGCACCCTCCCGCTCGCCATGCCCGCGCCGATGACGACGAGTTTCTGCTTTGTCATGGGGATCACTCCGCCGCTACGGCCTTGGACGTTTCCGCCTCGGCCTTTGGTTTCGGTTTCGGCTTGGCGCCGTGCTCGTATTCCTCAAGGAAGTCGAGCACCTCCTGACGATAGGCATAGTAGTCCGGATGCCCCAGCAGCGCCTTGCGTGTGCGTGGGCGTGGCAGTTTGACATCGGTGATCTTGCCGATGGTGGCGCGCGGCCCGTTGGTCATCATCACCACGCGGTCGGCCAGCAGGATCGCCTCATCCACATCATGGGTCACGCAGATCGCGGTGACCTT
The DNA here is from genome assembly GCA_963715055.1 of uncultured Alphaproteobacteria bacterium. Taxonomy (GTDB): domain Bacteria; phylum Pseudomonadota; class Alphaproteobacteria; order Rhodobacterales; family Rhodobacteraceae; genus CAVQRB01. The sequence goes on from CAVQRB010000004.1 coordinate 57,536, forward strand.
GGTTCGGCTCCAGACCTCCATGAGCACCTCCTGCAACTCCCACCGCGTGAGGCTGTCGAGCATCCCGAAGGGCTCGTCGAGCAGCAGTAGCTTGGGGCTCAGCGCAAAGGCGCGCGCGATGCCCACCCGCTGCTTCATGCCCGATGAGAGGCTGTCGGCCTGCTTGTCCATCGCATCCGCAAGGCCCACCCGCTCGAGATAGTATTCCACCACTTCCTGCCGCTCGGCGCGCGACGCGGTCGGATAGACCTTGTCCACCCCGATGGCGACGTTCTGTTTCGCGGTCAGCCAGGGAAAGAGCGACGGCGACTGGAACACCACGGCGCGTTCCGGGTCCGCGCCCATCACGTGCCGCCCGTCGAGCTTGATCGCTCCCTTCGAAATCTCGTTCAGCCCTGCCGCCATGGTCAGAACCGTGGATTTGCCGCAGCCCGAATGCCCGATCAGCGAGATGAACTCGCCTTTTCTGAGCTTCAGATCGAAATCCTCGACCACGGTCAGCGGCCCTTTCGGCGTCGGATAGACCTTGTGCAGCTGGCTGAAATCGAGAAACCGCTCGGCGATCATCCCCTCCTGCGCCGCCGCCACCGCCGCAGGCAGGTCATGGATCGGCGTCACATTTGGCAGGTTGCGAGAGCCCGTGGCGCGCGCCTTCGCCTCGATCCCTACATCCATCAGGTATTTCGTGACCTCGCCGCGCAGCCGCTTGAATCGTGCATCGGTGTTCATCGCGTGTCGGTCGCGAGGGCGGGGGATGTCGACCACGAAGGCCTCCGCCAGCGTACCGTCTGGGTTGAGCGGAATGATCCGGTCCGCCAGCAGGATCGCCTCGTCCACATCGTTGGTGATCAGAACGCACGTCTTCTTGTCGGCCTCCCAGATCTTCTCGATCTCTTCGGCGAGGTTGCCCCGCGTCAGCGCGTCGAGCGCCGAGAGCGGCTCATCGAGCAGCAGCATCTCGGGGTCCATCGCCAGCGCACGCGCCACGTTGACCCTTTGCCGCATGCCGCCTGACAATTCCGCCGGACGCCGCCCCGCCGCGTGGCTCAGACCCACCATGCCGACATAATGCGCGACCTTCGCCGCCCGCTCGGCGCGCGACAGCCCGCCGAACATCGTGTCGACCGCCAGCCCCACATTGCCGCTGACCGTCAGCCAGGGCATCAGCGAGTAGTTCTGGAAGATCACGCCGCGCTCGGGTCCCGGCTCCGTCACCGGTTGCCCCTTGAAGGTCACGCTTCCCCTGGTCGGCTTTTCCAGCCCTGCCATGAGGTTGATCAGCGTGGTCTTCCCGGAACCAGAAAAGCCGAGCAGAACGAGGAATTCGCCTTCCTCCACCGTCAGGTTGATGTCCTTCAGCACCGGTGTGTCGTCGTAGGTTTTGGAGACGTTCTTGAGGTTCAGTACAGACATGACACCCTCCCTCAGCGGTTGTTGGAGAAGGTAAAAAGCGACTGGATCGTGAACATGAGCCGGTCGAGAAGAAAGCCGATGATCCCGATGGTGAAGACGGCCACCATGATCCGCCCCAGGCTGTTGGAACTGCCGTTCTGGAACTCATCCCAGACGAACTTGCCCAGGCCCGGGTTCTGCGCCAGCATCTCGGCGGCGATCAGCACCATCCAGCCCACGCCCAGAGACAGCCGCAGACCCGTGAAGATCAATGGCAGCGCGGAAGGCAGGACCAGCTTGCGGATCTTGGTCCATGTGCCCATTTTCAGAACCTTTGAGACGTTCACGAGGTCCTTGTCGATGGAGGCCACGCCCACGGCGGTGTTGATCAGCGTGGGCCAGAGCGAACACAGCGTGACGGTGATCGCCGACACGAGGAAGGATTTCTCGAACCAGCCGTCCTCTGTCACATAGACCGCGGAGACAACGATCGAGACGATCGGCAGCCAGGCCAGCGGCGAGACCGGCTTGAACACCTGGATCAGGGGATTGAGCGCTGCGTTCGCGGTGGCCGACAGACCCGCGGCGATGCCAAGTGGCACAGCCACGACCGTGGCCAGAAGAAAGCCGAAGAACACCGTTTTGATCGATGTCCAGATCTGCTGGTAGAAGGTCGGCGCGCCGGTAAACACGCGGTAGCGCGGCGGCTCGCCATCGGCGACAAGTTTGACGTTGCGCGCGTCCTGCCGGGCGTAGAAATCGGCGGCGCGCTCGTTGGTGCGCACGGCATCGGCGTGCAGGTCCTTCGCCTGCTCCCAGACCTGCGCGGGTCCGGGAATGGCGCCGAGCGATGTCTGCACTTGCGGCGCCAGTGCGCCCCAGAGCGCGAGGAAGGACAGAATGGCGAGGATTGGTACGCCCAGAAGGCGCCATACCTCGCCCATCTGAGCCTTGGGATTGTCGCCCGCGCCAATCCGCAGGATCGGCGTGATCCAGGCGAGGCCCAGCACCCGAAACCAGGTATCAGCCTTTGTGATCGCGGCAAAGCGGCGCTCGCGGCGGGCCTCGCGCTCTGCGTCGGGGTTCGTGTCGATGGTGGTCATGTCGGTGCCGCCCTGTGTGGGAATGAAGAGGAAGGCGGCGGGTCAGAGCCCGCCGCCGCGCCGGGTCATCAGCCTTGTACCTTGCCGTCGATCACCGACTGCTCGCCGGTCAGGCCGATCGGAAAGCTGTCGATATAGGCGTTTGGAGTGCGGCCGTCATAAGGGATGCCGTCGATGAGATCTGTGGCCACCGGTCGGAAGCCGTCGGTGTCCCAGGGAAAATCGGCCTCGTTTGCGAGCCCGTCTTCTACCAGGCTGCGTGCGGCCTCGAGGTAGATGTCAGGCCGGTACACCGACTTTGCCACATCGTGATACCATTCATCGCTTTGCGGCGCATCGATCTGGCCCCAGCGGCGCATCTGCGTCAGATACCAGACCGCATCGGAATAGTAGGGATAGGTCGCGTTGTAGCGGAAGAACACGTTGAAATCGGGCACCTCGCGGACATCGCCCGGTTCATATTCGAAGGTACCGGTCATCGAGGCAGCGATGGTTTCGGCATCCGCGCCGACATAGTCCGGATAGGACAGGATCTCGACTGCTTCCATCCGGTTGGCGTTGTCTTCGGCATCGAGCCACATGCCGGCGCGGATCAGGGCGCGCACGATGGCCTGCGTGGTGTTGGGGTTTTGCTCGACGAATTCCGCGGTCAGGCCAAAAACCTTTTCGGGGTTGTTCGGCCAGATCTCGTAATCGGTGATCACTGCAACGCCAATCCCGCGCTGCACGGCGGCCTGGTTCCAGGGCTCGCCCACGCAGTAGCCGAAGATCGTTCCGGCCTCGAGCGTTGCTGGCATCTGTGGCGGCGGGGTGACGGAGAGGAACACATCTGCGGCGATCTGTCCGCTGATATCCTGCGCACTGTAGAAGCCCGGGTGCAGCCCGCCCGCCGCCAGCCAGTAGCGCAGTTCGTAATTATGGGTCGAGACCGGGAAGACCATGCCCATATCGAACCGGATGCCGTCATTGCGGAACTGCTCGACCACGGGGGCCAGCGCCGAGGCACTGATCGGATGCTGCGGGCGGCCGTCTTCCATGGACGGGACATGCGGGCGCATCAGCTCCCACACCTTGTTGGACACGGTGATCCCGTTGCCGTTCAGGTCCATCGAGAAGGGGGTGACGATATGGGCCTTGGTGCCATAGCCGATGGTGGCTGCGATGGGCTGGCCTGCGAGCATATGCGCGCCGTCCAGCGTGCCATCGATCACGCCGTCGAGCAGCACGCGCCAGTTGGCTTGCGCCTCGAGGGTCACGAAAAGCCCCTCGTCCTCGAAATATCCGCGTTCATAAGCGATGGCGAGCGGGGCCATATCGGTCAGCTTGATGAAGCCGAAGGTCAGTTCGTCAACTTCAAGGTCCTGAGCGGCGAGGGGGCCTGCGAGGACGGTGGTGGCTGCAAGCGCAGCGATTAAGCGGTTCATGGGTCGGATCACTCCTGGCTGGTGCGCGACGGACAGAGCGTCGGGCAAATGACAAAAAGCCGCTGACCAGGCCGCCATTTGGCGACATGATCGAGCGGCCTTGCTCGGGATCCCGGACGATGGGAGAATTCGCTGGGCAGACGCCATTGTCTGCTCGCACCTTCAGGCTGCCAGCCGTCGAAATGGGTCGCAAGGCTTTTCCGGGTCATCGCCCCGATGAAATGCTGCAACGCCGCATAAAGTCGGCAGGGCTGCTGAAAAACTGTGCATCAGTCCGACGACGGATCAAAAACGCGCCCATCGAAAAACCTGTCCGGCTCGAGAATCAGCCGCCCCGATTGCGAGGCGACTGCGGTCGAATGGGTCAGTGTGCCTTCGAGTTTCTCCGAGGCACCGGGCAGTTCGGCAGTGCTTCCCTGCATGGCCGCCCGGTAAAGATCGCTGCGATAGACGCGCGCGGCACGCTCCATGACATCGCGCAGGTCAAGCCCTGTTCGGCCCGCAACCTGCGCCGCGATCCATTTGGCCTGACTGCGCCAGGGGAAGTTCGCGGCCCCGCGGTGGAATTCGACAAATCCTTGCACGTTCCGGGTGTCGCCTGATGCGGATATGGTCAGATGACCAGAGAGCGCGCGGTCGATCACCTCCGAGGGCACATCCAACCAAGCGCTGCGCGACAGGAGTTCCGCCGCTGCGGTGCGGCTCTCCGGCAGCGACAACCACCGGCCCGCGCGCCAGACCGAGCGTATCAGGCGGCCAAGCAGATGCGGTTCGTTCTCGGCCCAGTCGGTGCGGGTCGCCAGCACCTTTTCCGGCGCGAAATTCCAGATCGCGCGTCCGGGCAGCAGCAGCGCGCCCGCGCCACTCTCGACCGATACCGACCCCCAGGGCTCTCCGACACAGAAGGCATCGATTTCACCGGATGCCAGCGCCTCCGCCATGAGCGGGGGCGGCACGGTGCGAATGTCGATCTCGATGTCCGACAGGCGGGTGGCGGAACACCAGACATGAAGCAATTCGACGTGCATGGAGAAGGGAAAGGGCACCCCGATCGTCAGCCGCCCCTCCGCCACATCGGCCAGTGCTGCGCCTGCCACTGCGGCATCGGCAAAGTCGAAGGCATGTCCGATCTGGCGCAGGCGCGCCTCCAGCGTTCGGCTGACACCAATGACATTGCCATTGATGGACAGCACCGAAACCGCCGAAACAGCAGTGGTTACGCCTCCGAGGCCGAGGTCCATCGCAACGGGTAGCGGCGACAGCAGATGCGCCGCGTCGACGCGACCGAAGGCGAGCATGTCGCGCACCGACGACCAGGACGGTGCCGCGATCAGATCGAGCGTCAGACCCTCGGCTTCCGCAAAACCCATCTCCTGGGCAACAATCAGGGGGGCGGCATCGATCAGCGGCATGAAGGCGACAGGCAGAGTGAGCGTCTTCATTGCAGCAGGCCCGCGGCCGTCACCAATGCCTCTGCCACCTCCGCAACCTTTCGGCCCTGGTCCATCGCGGCTTTGCGCAGGATCGCATAGGCGTCGTCCTCGCCGATTCCCTTCGCCTTCATCAACAAACCCTTGGCACGGTCGATCACCTTGCGCTCTTCAAGCGCACGGCGCGTTTCATCCAGTTCCGTGCGCATCTGCCGCATCATCTGGAATCGGGCGATCGCGACATCCATGACCGGTTTGAGCCGTTCGGTTTGCAGGCCGCCGACCACATAGGCCGAGACGCCCGCCTCGACGGCGGCCTGCGCCAGCCCGCCCGCCGCGCCGGATACAAACATGGCCACCGGGCGATCGAGCGGGCCGGAGGCAAGTGTCAATTCCTCCAGCATGTCGCGCGTGGGATTGTCTATGTCGATAAGGACCACATCCGGGAGCAAGCCCGCGATCTTTCGCGCCAGGCCCGATGCGTTGCCGATCACGTGGATGTCGTAATCCCCGCTGGCTTTCAATGCATCGACGATCGCGATTGCACGATCACGATCTTGCTCGACGATGACGATGGACAGCGGGACGGTCATGATGTCCGGATCATCCGGGGTTGGACGAAACACAAGTAGCGTACTTGAATGAAAGGCTTTTTTTCATTGAACGCCCAGAAGCTGGGCGGACGCTGACGCTATCGCCCAAATCATGACCTGTTGGCGAATTCCGGGCGGAGAGACGGGCAGGCCGCACCCGCTCCGAAAACCTGAAACTGGCGGAAGGTGCAGTTTGGTGTCTGCTGTTCTTTGCCAAGAAGGAAGCAAGACATGTGCAATCTAAATACGTTTCGTCCGGAATACATGGCCAAAGCCGAACCCGACGTGCTGAAAGGATCAGGATGACCACCGCGTCGCGGCAAAGCGGTTCGGGTTTCGCTCAACGATGAGCCCTCGTTTCAGCGGGCTTCATCCGAAGCATCACTTGGCGACCGTTGTGTTCGGAAGCTGTCGGGGGATGAGGAAGAGCAGGTCGAGGACTGCCGCGCCGTGTTCAGGGACCATGGGTGAGAGCCTTGCCGGCTTGCTGCGTCAGAAAGTGCATGCCCTTTTGAGGAAAGTAAGGCGTCGAACGATCGAACTGCCCCTGCCGGTTCACGGCTCCTGGCAGATCATGGACGGGAACGCGGTCGATATCGCGGGACGGGCCGCGAGCATGCCCCTTGTCGACGAGATCGAAATCCGCAACTGTCATGGAGAACCGGCGTGGTCAGCGCTTTGCTGCCCGGACATTCTGCCAAGGCCGGTCGCGTGAGCTCCGGCGCGAAAGCCTGCATCCGCAAGCGACGGCTGCGTTTGGGCAAGTTGTGGTTTCCCGGTGTTTACTTCCGCCTGCGCAGGGCGCGCTTCATGCCGGGAGCCAGTGACCACAGGATGAAGATCATTGCGAGACCCAAGATCGTAGCACTGATCGGCCGGGTGAAAAACACTGTCCAGTCCTGCTTAGAGTTGGCCATGGATGTCAGGAAGTAACGCTCGGCCAAGGGGCCAAGGATGACACCAAGGACCAAGGGCGCCGATGGGAATCCAATCCGTTTCATTCCCCAGCCGACAACCCCGAAGGCAAGGCAAACATAGACATCGAAGATGTTGTTGCGCACCCCGAACGCGCCGACGACGCTGAGCACGATGATGAAGGCGGCGAGGATCGCGGGCGGTGTCCGCATCAGGGTCGAAAACAGCTTTGCCACACCGATCCCGGCAAAGATCATCAGGACGTTGGCGATGATCATGGCGGCGAATATGGTGTATACCATGGTGGGGTCCATGATGAACAACAGCGGCCCGGGACTGACGCCGTGCAACATCATTGCGGCCAGCATGATCGCGGTTGCGGCACTTCCCGGAATCCCCAATGTCAGCAGAGGCACCATCGCGGCTCCGGTGGTGGCGTTCTTGGCGGCTTCGGGTGCTGCAAGGCCTTCCTCGACCCCTGTTCCGAATTCGTCGCCGCGCTTTGAGACCTGTTTTTCGATGCCATAGGCGATGACTGCACCGGGCGTGGCACCGGCACCGGGGATCATGCCGATCAGGCTGCCGATCGCGGTGCCGCGTGCAATGGCGCCTTTGACATTGAGAATGTCACGCAAACTCGCACCCGTGGCCTTGCCGTCGGTTTTCCTGGGCCTGAGGTCCCTGTCCGTGGCCAGGAGATCGACGACTTCGCCGATCGCGAAAAGACCGATCATCACCACCACAAAGCGAATGCCGCTCTCCATTTCCGGCACTCCGAAACTGAAGCGGGCCTGACCGTAAAGCGGATCGACGCCGACCGTTCCGACGACGATCCCCAAGAGCAAAGACACCATGGTGATGACGGGTTGGTCCTTGGCGATCGCGATCACGCTCACGAGGCCGAGCAAGGTCGCGGCAAAGAATTCCGGCTGCGAAAATTTCAGGGCGAAACTGGCGAAGGGCGCGGACAGAAACGTCAGCACCAGTGCACTGACAAGTCCGCCCGTGGCCGAGGCCGTCACCGCGATGGTCAGCGCGCGCTTGGCTTCGCCGCGTTTGGTCATCGGGTATCCGTCCCATGTGGCGGGCAGGGACGCAGGGGTGCCGGGCACGTTGATCAGAATGGCGGAGATCGACCCGCCGAAGACGCCACCCACGTAGATGCCGCCAAGGAACAACATCGACTGTGTCGGCTCCATCACATAGGTGAACGGCAAGGCCATCGCCATGGCGTTGACGAATGAAATCCCGGGCAACGCCCCCGCCACGACGCCGACCAGCAGGCCGGTCACGATGGTCATGAAGGACCAGAATTGAAATGCGGCCAGAAACCCGCCGCCGAGTAGATCCAACGCAGCCATTATGCTCCCAATCCGCTAGTAGATACCGGTCGCGCGCAGCACCCAGATACTGAAATCATCGAACACGCCCTGGCCGCGCGGCAGCGGCATCAGCGCGAGCCCCATGAACAGCCACAAAAGTGAAATTGTTCCGATCAACGCGACCGGGAGCACGACCAATGGGTTTCGAAGTCCGCCAAACACGCACCAGATCATGATGAAGAGGCTCGTCGATACAGCAAAGCCGAGGATCGGAAGCATCCAGCCATAGGCGACGATCATGAGCAGTCCGACGATGGCTTTGCCGAAATGGTAGTGATCATCCTCGTCGGGTATCGACAGGGTCGGCATCCGGCTCGCAGCGCCAAGCGCCCATATGTCGCGGGCAATCCATAGCACACAGAAGGCGGCCATGCCTCGCAACATCATGTTTGGCCAGGCCGCTGGTCCAAGGCCGATCCTGCTCGCAGTCTGGTCGCCTTCAAACATGAAGCCGGGCAGGACAAGAGCCAGCACCAGCAAGCCGACCGGCAGCAGTGTCGGCAGAACCAGGGTGAAACCGGGAGGAATTCTCCCCCCGGCCCGGGGCGTCCGGCGGTGCTGATCGCTGTTTTTTACAGACGCCATCGTTGCCACCGGCGCTCAGTTGGAGAGTTGTGCCGCGATCAGATCGCGGAAGTCGCTGACCATGGCTTGCGCTGCGTCGCCTGTTACGGGTGTGATGCACGAATAGGTCTTGGTGCAAAACGCCTTCCATTCATCGGAGGCCGTCGCGGATGCCACGGCCTCGGCCAGTTTTGCGACGACATCGGCAGGCGTTCCGGCGGCGACCGCGATGCTGCGGTAGTTATCGAGACCTGAAATGTCGATGCCAAGTTCAGCCGAGGTCGGGACATCGGGGAACTCCGGATGACGTTCGGCGGCGAAAACGACGACCGGGGTCAGCTGACCTGCCTGCACGAACTGCGCCACGTCACCGGGCTCTTCGTAGATCGCGGATGTATGGCCGCCGATGGGCGAGGCATAGCGCTCTGCGGGGGCCTGAAACGGCACATTCTCCATCTGGATGCCTGCCGCTGCCAGCAGCTTGAGCGTCACATCGTCCTGGGTGCCATAGCCGGATGTCGCCACGGTGATGGCACCGGGATTCGCTTTGGCAAAGGCGAAGAGGTCTTCTGCCGTCTGATGATCTCCGTTCGAAGGTACGAACAGAAACGACGGAGAGCTCTGCACGACGGCGATCACTTCGAAATCCTCGGGCTTGTTGTCACCCAGGCCAGAGGCCCAGGACGCCACCGTCAGCGAAATCAGCGTGCCCATGGTATAGCCATCGGCGGGATTGGTGCGCAGTTGCGTCAGCCCCGCATTGCCCGATGCGCCACCCACGTTGGACACAGGGATCGAAACGCCCAAGGGTCCTTCCATCAGTTGCGCCATTGTCCGGCCCATCAGGTCGGCGCCGCCGCCCGGACCGAAGGTCACGATCAGTTCAACCGGACGGTCCGGATACCCTTCGGCCATTGCCGTCCCACCGATGGCCATCGCGCTCATCAGCAGCGTTGCTCCGAGGCTCGCTTTTACGAATAGTTTGTTCATGTCTTCCTCCCATTGATGTTTTCGTATCCCGTTGCCACTCCGGCTCTTCGGGGGTGATTTTACGGCCTTTCCTTCCTCCAAAGGATCCGCCGCATCGTTCAGGCCGTCATTTGAGCCAGCCTCAGTCGTTGGATCTTGCCCGATGGACCTTTGGGCAAGTCGTCAAGGATATGGATCACGTCAGGGCATTTGAACTTCCCCAGTTTCTCCATGCAAAGCGCAACAAGCTCGGTTTGCGTAACGTCGGACCCCTTGCGCAGTTTCACCGCCGCCTCGACGCGTTCGCCATAGCTGGCGCAAGGGCGTGCAAAGGCCGCCGCCTCGACCACGTCCGGATGCGTATAAAGCGCTTCATCGACCTCGCGCGGGGCGATGTTCTCGCCGCCCTTGATGATCAGCTCTTTCAGGCGTCCGGTGACGAAAACATAGCCGTCTGTGTCGATCCTTCCCAGATCACCGGTCCGCAGCCAGCCTGTCTTGGTGAATGTTGCCCGCGTCGCTTCGGGGTTCTTGTAGTATTCAAGCATGACGTTCGGCCCGCGAATGGCAATCTCGCCCTCGATGTCAGCGCCGAGAGGTTCGAGGTCCGGTGAAAGGATCGCAACCTCATTGCCATAGGCCACGCCTGGCGATCCGATCTTGCGCAGTCCCGGCGGCAGCGGGTTTGACAGGATCTGTGCTGCGGTTTCCGTCAGACCCATGGTTTCCACGATCGGTATGCCAAAGCGCTGCTCGAAGGCAGTGTGTGTTTCGACCGCCAGCGCGGAGGAGGCCGAGCGGCCAAATCGAATGCGGGCTCTTGTTGCTGCGTCCGGGTTCATGTCGCCATGCAGCAGATGCGAAATGATCGTTGGCACCACCGAAAACCATGTCACCTGGTGTTCCGCACACAAGGACCAGAACCGGCTTGCGGAAAACCTGTCACAGACCACGACCGAACCGCCCGCGATGAGCGGAGCCATGATGGTCACGCAAAGGCCATTGATATGATAGATCGGCAGCACGCAAAGCCCGCGATCACGCGGGGACAGCTCATGCGCCAGTGCCGTGGTCCAGCCGCCCGCCAACAGGCTGGCATGGCTGTGCAACACGCCCTTCGGCCGTCCGGTCGTGCCCGAGGTATACATCAGGATTGCATGATCCGACGCCTCAAGGTCGGCCAGCGGACCGTTGTGGGCGCTTTCGGGCCATTCAACGTCCCTTTTCACGACAATCGACCGCAGGTTGATGCCATGTGCCGCGGACGCAGAGGTCAGAAGATCCACCTGCCTTTCGCCGACCAGAACGACGACCGCGTCGGAGTGGGACAGGGCATAGCCCATCGCTTCGGCACCGGCGACCAGGTTGATGACCACGGCGCGGAAGCCCCCGTAAAGAAGCCCGAAGAGGCAGAGGATCCCCTGGCGGCTATTGGGCAGCATCAGCGCGACGCTGTCGCCTTTGGACAGGCCCATGCCTGCAAGCCTGCCTGCTGTCTCCAGAGCGCCCACCTGAAGATCCGCCCATGTCAGCGGGTCTTCGTCGATGAAATAATGGCTGACATCAGCGCCCTGTTCCGCCGCCCGCCGGTCAAGCCAGCTGCGCACGGTTCCTGTCGGTGGAAGGACTGCGCTTGCGTTCATTTTCCTGCCTGGTCCCAATAGGCGCCAAAAACATCGTCAAGGCTCGGCTCGCAGGCGGGGATCGGGCGCACCACTTTGGTGCGCTGCATGAAATGCTTCCAATGCAGGTTTTCGTCGATGGAATTGCCACCCCAGCTGCCACAACCCATGGACAGCGAGAAGGGCAGGCCGTTTTCGAATGAACCGCCGGTTGCGAAAGTATGCGCCTGATTGACGATCACCCTGCAGGTCGGCATGTGGCGCCCCAGATCAAGCGGGCGATCCGCGCTTGCGGTATGCAAACCGATGGAATGACCCGCCCCCTGATAGGCCAAAATCCGTTTCGTGATCGCAATGGCATCATCGTAGTCGCGGGCGCGGTAAAGTGCGGCAACGCGGCTGAGCTTTTCTCCCGACAGAGGGTGATCCGGCCCGATGCCGTCGGTTTCGACGGCGATGAATTGCGTCCCCTCCGGCACTGATCCGGTCAGGCCGAGCTTTTCGATCAGGACATCCGCATCCTTTGCGATGACTTCGCGGTTCAGGTGGCCATCCGGCCAGAGCTTTTCGATAATTCCCGCGGCCGCTGCGGCAGGAACCAGCGCTCCGCCCTCCGCCGCCATCGCCGCGACAAAAGCATCGTAAATCGCATCGACGACCACAAGTGCATTTTCCGAAGAGCAGGACGTGGCGTTGTCGAAGGTCTTGGAGGCCGTGATTTTTGCCGCTGCGGCCGCAAGATCGGCTGTTTCATCGATGATCACGGTCACATTGCCCGCCCCGACGCCGACAGCAGGCGTACCGCTGGAATAGGCACGGCGGACGTTGTCCTGACTGCCGGTGACAACCGCAAGATCGGCCAGTTCAAGCAGGCGCTGTGTGTCAGCCTTGGTGCCCGGCGGCGGGATCATCTGGACCAGTCGCTTGTCCTCACCGATCTTGTCGAATTCCGCGTGGATGAACTCCAGCAGCATCACACAGCAGCTTACGCCCTTGGGCGAGGGCGACAGGATGATCGCATTGCCGCATTTGAGCGCATTGATCACATTGTTTGCAGGCGTGGCCGCAGGATTGGTGGAGGGCACCACGGCCCCGATTACCCCAAGCGGGCGGGCGATTTCGGTGATACCGGTTGCGGCATCGTCGGACAGGACGCCGAATGTCTGTGCCTGCGCGATATCGCGCATCAGGCCGAGTGTCTTGCGATGGTTTTTCGTGATCTTGTCGGGAACGTTTCCAAGGCCCGTGGCCTCCACGGCAAGTTCCGCCAGCATCCTGTTCCGCGCAGGCTCCATGATGGCCCAGGCTGCTGCCTGTGCGGCGCGGTCGTAGCGGGCCTGGCTGCCATGCGCCTCATAGTCTGCCTGTGCCGCGCGGGCATGAGCGAATAATGCATCTACGTGAGTGGGTTCGGTGGCAACGGGCATTCAAGGCACTCTTGCTGATGAAGGGCATATTAAAAGGTATGGGATGAAATTAGTATTGCAAACGTTTTCATAAAACTGCAGGCTTGAACGAGAATATCATGAAGAAACAATCCTATAAGGTCGATATCTTCTCGGTTGCAAGGGCAGCCGGTGTGTCGGCGGCCACGGTGTCGCGGGTTATGAATCATCCCGATCTGGTCAATCCGACAACACTCCGGAAGGTCGAAAAGGCGATTCGCAAAACAGGATATGTCCGAAATCGTGCCGCCCAGATGATACATGGTCGGCGTAGTGCGACGCTCGGCTTGGTCGTGCCCACTGTGAACTATTCGATCTTTGCGGAGCTGGTGCAATCCTTCAACGAAACCGTGGCTGATCTAGGCTTTACACTGCTTCTTGGCGACCCATGGCTACGACCTAAGTGCGGAGTATCAGGTCTTGCGCAAACTGCTGGAACATCGCGTCGACGGGATCGCCCTGATCGGGCTTGATCATAGCGACGACACATACCGGCTTCTTGCATCGCAGGATGTGCCGGTCGTGGCGGCATGGAGCTTCTCCGAAACGTCACGGATTTCCTGCATCGGTTCAGACAATCGTGAAGCCGGGCAAGTCGCGGCGCAGCACATGCTTTCGCTCGGCCACCGGCGCATCGGTCTCGTGTTTCCCCCGACCGAGGAAAACGACCGGGCCCGTGATCGGCTCGAGGCTGTGGAGACCGTACTGCGTGACGCGGGAATCGAGATACCCGAAGCATGGCGTGTGCGCTCGCCCTACAGCGTCGCTCAGGCAAAATCCGTCTGCCGCGAGCTTTTGAGCGAACACCGGGGGCTGACTGCCCTGATCTGCGGAAATGACATCATCGCGCAGGGCGCTATGTCATCGGCGATGCAACTTGGATTGCGGATCCCGCAGAACCTTTCGATCGTCGGTATCGGTGATTTCGCAGGTTCCGCCGATATGTACCCCGCCTTGTCCACAGTGCAAATTCCGGCGCAGAAGATTGGGGCGCAGGCGGGTCAGTATCTAGTGGAAAGTATCGCAAACTCGGACGCGACGGAGATCGTAAGGCGCAAGATCGAGGTGGCGCTGAAACCGCGTGCAACGACCGGGCCAAGCCGTCTGCGGATGAAATCATCAGAAATGCCGCGACTGTCCGTTGCGACGGGCCCGCAGGCGATGTGCTCATTGTACCTCAAGCGACGGTTCCGGGCTATGGAGGCAAGCACCAGGAACAGCCCTTTCAGGCTTAACTTCAATTGCAGTACCGGGCGTCGTACGTGAAGCCGTAACAATTAAAAGCATTGTTCAGTAACTTGCGTGATGGCGACGGCGGCTACTAGTCATGGTTCCATCGAGTGATCGGCTGCCGCTGCGCGCGGTCAAGCTGCGAGGCCCGGGGTCCCTGCCGCAGTCTTTTGGTTGAGACCAGCCGGATGAGCGCTTCGCTCGTGACCGGTGCCGCGAGGGCGCGCAGCAATCCTGCGGGGCCGGCTGTCAGGTTCGACATCACCCCGTACCGACACCTTTCGCCCAGCAGCCTTCCCTACCTCGCACATATCTGCGGAGACCGCGTCAGTGAGGTCGCCAAAGGTTTGGAGCAGGACGACGGATGTGACTCAAGGCGCTGGCCCCTGATCGAGCCGGCGCGCCGCTCAGGCGGGGCCCGGCTATGGGCGTGGTCGCGGTTTCGGGTCGTCTGGCGCGCCTGACTTGGGTCTGCCCCCATCAATGATCCATTGAAGATGTCAGTGGACAGCAGGACCATGGTCCATCGGGAGGATGCTTTCGGGGGCGGGTGGACCAGCAGGTGCGGCGCTCGGATGCGCCGAAGGTCTGCAGTAGATGCTGGATGCACCGGCGACGGCGGGCGGAAGTCAGTGGTTTCCCCGGGCTGCCTCGGTCAGGTCCATCTTGTTCAATGTCAGATGTGACACGGCCCACCTGCGCCGGCAATCTTCGGTCTCGGGCTGATTCACAGGTTTGAGCTCATCTCGGCCCATGCCGCCATACGCCTTGCGCCACCCGCGGCACGTTTGCTGTTTCACACCAGTCTGGCGCGCAGCATCCGCAATTGAGCTTCTTTGCCCTTGCAGCACTGCAACCTGCCGCAGCTTCAGCACGATCTCGCCCGGCTTGTCTCGCTTTCCAGGCATCTTTTTTCCTCTTCGCATCAGGGTAAGACTATTCCGGCTGATCGACCACTTCGGTGAGAGCACTCAAGCCCCGGTCGCAGCCGGTTGCAATTTGCCGGTGCATTCGCCAAAGCCGATACGGTACCCATTGCCCTGCGCATGGCCGCGCAGCGTCATCGTGTCTCCGTCTTCCACAAACGAGCGACTGCCGCCGTCGATCTCGACCGGTTCCTTGCCGCCCCACGCGAGCTCGAGAAGCGAGCCGCGGCTATCCTTGCTGGCGCCGGAGATCGTGCCCGAGCCCAGCAGGTCGCCCACCCGCATCGGGCAGCCGCTGCTGGTGTGGTGCGCCAGTTGCTGTGCCGTGGAATAATACATCTCGCGAAAGTTCGTGCGCGACAGCACGGTTTCGCGGCCGCCCTCGGGCGTCAGGGCGACTTCGAGCGCGATGTCGTAATTCATCGGCCCCGGTTCGGCCAGGTAAGGCAGAAGCGGCTTCTCGCGCTCCGGCCCGGTGGTGCGGAACGGCTCAAGCGCGGCGGCAGTGACGATCCAGGGGGAAATAGTCGTGGCGGTCGCCTTGGATTGGAAGGGGCCGAGCGGCTGGTATTCCCAGGCCTGGATGTCGCGGGCGGACCAGTCGTTCAGGAGCACGTAGCCGAAGATATTCTCGAAGGCCTGACCGACGTCGATAGGGCCCGAGGACGGCTGGCCGACGATGGCGCCGATTTCCAGTTCGATGTCGAACCGTTGCGACGGGCCAAAGCGCGGCACCTCTTCGTTCGGACCCTTCAGTTGGCCCATCGGTCGCGTGATCGGCGTTCCCGAGACGACGATCGAGGAGGCGCGCCCGTTGTAGCCGATCGGAATGTGCAGCCAGTTTGGTGGCAGCGCGTTTTCCGGGTCGCGGAACATCGAGCCGACGTTGAAAGCATGGTGCCGGCTTGAGTAGAAATCGGTGTATTCGCAGACCGCGAACGGCATGTGCAGGATCGCGTCCTCCTGCGCGATCAGCAATGCGCCCAGTTCCTCCTGCGCCGCGCTGCCCTCGGCCAGAAGTTTCGTGAGAGCGCCCCGAAGGCTGACCCATTTCGCATTTCCCTGCGCCATGAAGGCGTTCCACGTGCCAGTCTGCAGCGCACCGCCAAAACTCACCAGACCTTCGGCTTCCAGTGTCGCGGCATCGAGAATGTAGTCGCCGATGGCCACACCGCAGCGGGGTCCGATGCCATCGCGGGAGAAGACTCCGTAAGGCAGATTGTTCAGTGGGAAGTCGGTGTCGGGCGTGTTTGCGCTTTCGACCCAGGAACGGATAAGCTGTGGCATGTGAGGTCTCCGTCAGAGTGCGTCGGGCTGGTGTTCGGGGCGGGCGGCGTCGAACGCGGCAAGTGCGAGCCAACGCGCCTCGATCCCGGTCAGTCGCGCCAGGGGCGACAGGTCGCAGCCCCAGCGATGCGCGCTATAGAGCTGTGGGATGAGGCAAATGTCGGCAAGCCCCGGCGCGCCGCCGAAACAGAAGGGTGTCGCGGGGTCGATCAGCCGGCAGAAGACCGAAAGTCCGTCGGTCATCCAGTGATCTATCCACGCCTCCGCCTCGTCTTGGCTTTGGCCCATCGACCTGAGCCTCGCCACCATGCGCAGGTTGTTGACCGGGTGGATATCCGACGCGATGGAGAGTGCGGCGGCGCGCACATGCGCGCGCGCCACGGCATCGATCGGGAGCAAGGCGGGGTCCGGATGCACCTCTTCCAGCCAGTCGAGAATCGCCATTGACTGGGTCAGGACGGTGCCATCGTCCAGAACCAGCGTCGGCACGCCCTGTCCGGGATTTTGCGCGGTATAGCGCGGCGCATGCTGCTCCCCCGCCGTCAGGTTCAGCGCGATCCGGACCCTGTATGACGTCGTCGATCGCCAGTAGCCGTAGAGCTTCATTTCCGGCCCGGCGTTCCGTCGAATTTCTTCTCGAGGCTTTCCCAGCAATCGATGTAGTCGTCCTGAAGCGGCGCTTCCTTGCCTGCGAATTCGGTCAGGTGCTGCGGGAAGCGGGTCTCGAACATGAACGACATGGTGTTGTCGAGCTTCTCGGGCTTGAGGTCGGCGTTAGATGCGCCCTCAAAGGCATTCCGGTCGGGTCCGTGGGGCAGCATCATGTTGTGGAGCGACATGCCGCCGGGTGCGAAACCCTGCGGCTTGGCATCGTACTGACCATAGATGTTGCCCATCAGTTCCGACATGACGTTCTTGTGGTACCACGGCGGACGGAAGGTATTTTCGGCCACCATCCAACGCTCGCGGAAGAGCACGAAGTCGATATTCGCCGTCCCCGGCACGCCTGAGGGCGCGGTCAGAACGGTGAAGATCGACGGGTCGGGGTGGTCGAACAGGATCGCGCCGACAGGGCAATAGGTCCGCAGATCGTATTTCATCGGGGCGTAGTTGCCGTGCCAGGCCACCACGTCGAGCGGCGAATGGCCGATTTCGCAGCGGTGGAACTGGCCGCACCACTTGACCGTTACGGTCGAGGGCGTTTCGCGGTCTTCGAAGGCGGCGACGGGAGCCTTGAAGTCGCGCGGGTTGGCCATGCAATTGGCCCCGATCGGACCACGGCCCGGCAGTTCATATTTCTGGCCGTAGTTCTCGCAGACAAAGCCGCGCGCAGGGCCGTCCAGAACCTCCACGCGGTAGACCAGCCCGCGCGGAATGATGGCGATCTCCTTGGGTTCGATGTCGATGATGCCAAGCTCGGTGGCGAAACGGAGGCGGCCTTCCTGCGGCACCACCAGCAATTCGCTGTCGGCCGAATAGAAGTATTCGTCGGTCATGCTCCTGGTGACCAGGTAGATGTGGCTCGCCATGCCCACCTGCGTGTTCACATCGCCCGCAGTGGTCATCGTTCGCATGCCCGTCAGCCAGGTCAGCGGCTCGTCGCTATGCGGCACCGGATCCCAGCGGTACTGGCCCAGCGACGTGACATCCTCGACGATGTGCGGGGCCGACTTCCAATAGGGAACGTCGATCTTTGCATAGCGGCTGGAATGCCGGACGGAAGGCCGGATGCGATAGCACCATGTCCGCTCGTTCTGATGCGCGGGCGCTGTGAAGGCCGTGCCGGAAAGCTGCTCGCCATAGAGCCCGTAATCGCATTTTTGCGGGCTGTTCATGCCATGGGGCAAGGCACCGGGCAGGGCTTCGGTCTCGAAGTCGTTGCCGAAGCCCGGCATGTAGCCGGGGGAGGCCGGGGTGCCGTCGGCCTGGATCATGACACCGGGTTCAAACTTGGTCATAAGGGACTTCCTTCAGCGGTTGGAACTGCGGGCGGCGTCAAGCGCAAGGGTTAGCGCTGCACGGTCGCCGATGTGGTTGCAAAGGATCAGCACAAGCCGGGCGTTGAACGCCGTGCTCTCGTCGTCGGAGAGCCCGTCATGCGCTGCGATCAATTCGGCGTAAAAGCCGTCGGGGTCGGGGATGTTGGGGGTGAGGATCAGGTCGGTCATGTGGTCTCCTTTGCGCAGGCCCTGCGCAATGCGCTCGCGACGGCGGCCTCGTCGAAACGATCCCAGCGGGCCGCGACGTGCTGGTCGGGCCGGATCAGGTATATGGCCGAAGTGGCCTGCCCCAGATAGCGCGCCGCCAGCGCCCCGGAGGGGTCGTCGGTTGCCGAAACCGCGACCCGGCGCAGTGGAATGGCGTCGATTTCCAGCCCCTCGGGTGTATCGGCATCCACCGCGAGCAGCGTGAAATCGGTGCCGAGGTGGCGAAGCAGGAAACCGTCTTTAACCGGCGCATCGGGGCAGGGCACGCCGGGCCGCGTTCCGCTGGGTCCGCCGGGCAAGGCGTCGGCCCCGTTCAGCGGCAAGCCGTCATAGGTGCAGGGTACGGACAGCCGACCCGAATTGACCAGCGGTCGCGCGAATTCATGGTGCTCAGCCAGATCGAGAACCGCGTTGCGGAAGATGTGGCTGATCTTCGATTTCGGGGTGATGAAGTCGGTCGAGCGGGTCGAGTTCAGAATGTTCTCGTCGGCCCCGAAGACCCGCTCGGCGTCGTAGCTGTCGAGCAGACGTTCGGGGGCCAGGCCCTTGAGCACCAGGCCGAGCTTCCAGCCGAGGTTGTCCACATCCTGCATCCCGGAATTCGCGCCGCGCGCCCCGAAGGGAGAAACCTGATGTGCCGCGTCGCCGGCGAATATCACCCTGCCATGACGGAACTTCTTCATGCGCCGGCATTGGAAGGTGTAGATAGAGGTCCAGACGATCTCATAGTCGACCGCATCGCCCAGCATCGCGTCGAGCCTGCGGCGGATATTCTCTTCCTTCATTTCCTCCTTGCGGTCGATATCCCAGCCGATCTGGAAGTCGATCCGCCACACGCCACCCGGCTGTTTGTGAAGGAGTGCGGACGCCCCGGCATTCCTGAACGAAGGTTCGAACCAGAACCAGCGTTCGGTCGGGAAGTCGGCAGTCATCCTGATGTCGGCGATGAGGAAATTGTCCTGAAACACGCGCCCCTCGAAATCGAGGCCCAGCATGCCACGCAGCGGCGAAGAGGCGCCGTCGCAGCCGATCAGCCAGTCGGCCTCCAGACGGTAGGGGCCTTCGGGTGTGGAAATGTCCAGCACCACATGGTCATGCCCGACCTCGACCGCCTCGACCCGGTTCTTGCCGCGCAGGTCTATCGGCGCACCTTCGGCCTGCGCCCGGCGCACGCGATCGACCAGAACCTTCTCGAAATGGGGTTGGGGCAGGTTGACGAAGGCCGGATAACGGTGACCTTCCTCGGGAAGCAGATTGAACTCGAACACCTTGCGGTCTTCGTGAAACACCTTGCCTACGTTCCAGACCACGCCCTGGTCCCGCACGTCGTCGCCGCAGCCGTAGCGGTCGGCGATTTCCAGTGTGCGCTTGGCAAAGCAGATCGCCCGGCTGCCTAGGCCGATCCCTTCGTGATCGTCGAGCACGACGACGGGCACGTCCTGCAACCCGAGGTCCAGTGCCGTGGCGATCCCGATCGGGCCACCGCCGACGATCACGACGGGACGACGAACGGGTGTTTCGGCATCCTGATCGGGCGAACGCTGGTAGGGATACAGTTTGAACGCAAGGCTGTAGCGGTCCTGAAGCATGAAGTCACCTCCCTGTCGTGCGGGGCCTCAGCCCTGTAGCTGCGCCCACATCTCGAGGTCGCGTTGGGCAGTCCAGATCCGGGGCGTGTCGATGCCGCGTGCCTCGTCATAGGCGCGCGCGACATTGAACGGCAGGCAGTGCTCGTAGATCGCGTAATCCCTGAACTTGGGGTCGCATTCGGCGCGCACCGCGTCCCAGGCGTCCTTCAGGCTGCCGCCGCGTGCGGCGACCTGTTTGACCGGGCGGTAGGTGCTGTCGACGAAATCGCGGGTTGACGCCAAAGCCGCATCTACCCTGTCGCGGCCCACCAGCGCATCTCCTCGACCGGGCGCCACGGATTGCGGGTCGTAGGCCTTCACTGCGTCGAGAGTGCTGCCCCAATCCTCGAAATGCCCGTCGCCGCAATAGCAAGCCGAATGGTCCTCGACGATGTCGCCGGTGAACATCGTCTGGGCGTCGGGCACCCATATGATGCTGTCGCCTGCGGTGTGCGCGCGACCGATCTGGCAGATCTCTACCTTCCGGTTACCAAGGTAGACGGTCATCGAATGCGAAAATGTGGTGGTCGGCCAGGTCAGGCCGGGAATACTTTCATGACCCTCGAACAGGCGCGGAAAGCGTTGAAACTCGCTGTCCCAGTCTTCCTGACCGCGTTCGACGACCATCGCGCGGGCCTTGTCCGACATGATGACCTGCTGCGCGCCGAAGGCGCTGGCACCCAGAACCCGGACAGCGTGATAGTGGGTCAAGACGACGTGGGTGATCGGCTTGTCGGTCACTTCACGGACCTTGTCGATCACCATGTTCGCCAGCCGCGGCGTGGCCTGCGCCTCGATGATCATCACGCTGTCATCTCCGATGATGACACCGGAATTCGGGTCGCCCTCTGCGGTAAAGGCCCAGAGACCTTCGCCGATTTCGGTAAAGGAAACCTTCTTTTCTCCGGTGTCGCCCTGAGATGCAAATGCCTTGGTCATTGTTGATCCTTTCGAAATCGGGCCAGTGCGGTTTCGGGCGCGTCGGCGACAGGCTTGGTGGTGTTTCGTGGTGTCCGGTCATCAGGATGAAGTCGCGAGACCGGCTTAGAGCGCCTTCAGTATTGTGTCGATATCGTCCTTCGGTATGACAAGCGGCGATGACAGGATGAAAGTATTGCCTGACATCCGGATCATCGCCCCGTTCAGGTAGGTGACCAAGTGTAGCCTGCCGCTCGTCTACTTGTCGATTGGAGCCTTGGTCGCTCGGCTCGATACCTGTTCAAGTGCGCTCATCAGCCCGTGACCGCCACGACCACTGCCGATCAGCACATGCTTTTGCATCAGCGACCCAAGGTATCCGAGAAGCGGTGCGCTGCGGGCATGCGCTTTACCCCGAATAAAATGTCAACTTCGTCGCCCTCTTAATCCCCCGGGCGATCTGGAGGGCGTTATGACGCGCATGATTGCCGACGGCTTACAGAAGACCCTTAGCGTAGCTGCCGCAATCATCAACTGGCGTCCCACAGCGGGCCTTTCCCCGGCGCAGCCGGCACTGCAAGCGCGCTGACCGACAACGACACGATCGGGTCGTTGTTGTGGATATCCCTTTTGTTGACCTCAGGCTTTGTAGCCCAGGCCTCGACCCTGTTCCGTTAGAGCCGCTTCGCATCTGTCTGACCTACACCTTCGTGATCTCCTCGTCGGACAATGCAGCGTAGACGTCGATGTAAGAGCTGTGGGCCATGAGAATGCAACCCGGTCGTGCTCGGTCACTTCGGGGTTTTCTGCTGTCCACCTAGGCGATGTTGCGCAACCGCAAAAGTACTTGGCTTCGAATGGGGCCCGAGGCCCATGCCGACGCGCTCGATAGCAAATCGCTCGCTTCGGTCGACGTCGATGTGTTCAACACCAAGGCCCAGCTGATCCTGCCCTGTCTCGAAAACGTGACCATCCATGCGATGATTACCGAAGAACCGATAGCACTTGTTCCGGATTTTCCGACACTGGCGATGCTGGCGCCCGATCTGACATTTCGCTTGGGAACGGCTCGTTCGACCGCAAGGACGCGTCCGCCAATGTCTGCGAGGAGATCATCGTGGTGTCACCTGAGGTGATCGCATCGGACCGGGTGCAGAAGCTGGTGCGCTCATTTACTGGATGGAGGCCGATGCCGCCGCCGCCGGGATCGAGAGCGACATCGCCGTGACCGGCGCGAACAACGCGTTGAGCGGGCCCCTCCGTCGGGACCCGTTTTCCGCCTGCACAGTCGTGCGCGCGCAGCGCGCATCGGGCATTTGAAAGGGTCGAAAATTCACGACGCAGCGCGCAAGCCGCACCTCTTTTCCATTTGCCACACACCAGGCGAGATTCTGTTCTGCGCGGCATTCTGATGTTCTCCAGGGTGTTGCTGCCCATGATCGGTTGGCAGACAAGCTGGATCGCTGGCACGGGTTTGGCCGTTCAGCCGCGCCTCTGGCCGTCGATCTCGCTGAGCGGCATGGCGTTTGTCGGAGCAATCCTCCGGTTGCGCACCCGGAACGTTTCCGGGATGCCCGGCAGGTGGCGGGAAGCCGCGTTTTGGTTGCGGTCGTTCGAATTCGTCGGCTGGTACGTTGTTTGTATTCTCGGCGTTCCGATCCTCGGATGCCTTCTGTCGACGACCCCGTTCCACGACCTGCTGACTCTTCGCCTCGGATATCGCTTCCGCATCGTACTGATATAGGCTCTCGGCTTTGCCTTGTTCGTCGTGCTGACGATCAAGACTGCGCTCAGTGCGAAGATCCCTTTTGGCGCCCTCTGCGAACTAGCGCCGGACGGGTTTCGCTACATTCCATTCTGCTATTTCTGAGGCGCGCCAATCTACTTTTCCTCTCCGGCCGCGATCTCATCGCGCGATGAGGTGTCGAGGTGTCCATCCCGGCCGGCTAATCGGCTGCGTGCTTGTCCGGGCGCTTCCGTAGGTCGGCACTGCGGTCGACAGCACCTTTTTGTTGCCGGCGACCTTCATGCCGGAACCGATCGTATGGAACACCGCCCGTCTGGCCATCTACGGGTCATCCATGTTCGGGAGCGTCATTCCGACCATTCTGGTCAACACGCCCGGCACACCGGTCAATGCTCTGATCACCTGTGATGGCTTTCCAATGACCCAGGGCGGCGAGGCGCGCAGGGTGCTCGGCCATGCCTGGTTTCGGCCAAGGTCGCGCCCTTGTTCCGCGCGTGCCAGATCCTGCTCGCGCCGCTGCTTGGCATCGCGCTGGTCGTCCCGACGCACCGGGGCGAGGGTTGCTCGCGTTCGTGCTGAGCTTCGTGACGGGCGAGGGCGGCGAGGTGGGCGCTGCAAGCGGGTTCGATGGATGTGGATGTTCTGATCTTCACCGGCTCTGGCGCGACCGGGCACCGGCGTCGTGACTCATCCCGACGGTTTCCCGGCCCGCGGCTTGCTGAATGTCGATGATGGCGACATACGCGCCCGCCTTTGCAAACAAAAGGAACGTGACGCGCTCCATTCCAGCGGCTCAACCGGAGATCACCGCCGTCTTCCCAGCCAGTCGTCCATTCATGTTCTTCTCGCGTGCTGCATGATCAGATGCATTCGCCGCCATCGACCACAAAGGCGTGGCCTGTCATGAAGGATGATCTGTCGGATGCCAGAAACACGATGGCATCCGCAATCTCTTCGACGGTACCGAAGCGGCCCATCGGGATGGCATCGCGGACATACTGTTCCAGTTTCTCGCGCCCGCCCATCTGAACTTCGAATCCGAGGTTGAAGGGCGTGTCGATAAATCCGGGGCAAAGCGCGTTGAAGCGTATGTTTTCCTTGGCATAATCCGCTGCCATCTGACGTGTCATTGCAAGAACCGCGTGCTTGGTCGTGGCATAGGCGATCATCTCGCGGTCGTACTGAACGCCCGAGTTCGACGATGTGATGATGATGCTTCCCTTGCCCTGACGACGCATCGGCGCAAGCACCGCCTGGGCGGCAACGAAATGCGCGCGTACATTGAGGCTCCACGACAGGTCCATGTCTGCGACCGCTACCTGTTCCAACTTGCCTTCGATCTGCACGCCGGCATGGGAATGAAGGATATCCAGCCGGCCCTCGTCCCGCGCCACGCCGCCAATCGCCGAGACGAGTTCGGCATCATTGGTGACATCTATCTTGAGCGCCCTGGCCTTGTTTCCCTCGCTCGTGATGCGCGCCGCGACCGCCGCGGCGGCCGCGCCGTCCTTGTCGGTGACAATGACAAGAGCCCCTTCGCGCGCCAGAGCCTCGGCGCCTGCAGCGCCAATTCCGGAGCCAGCAGCCGTTACGAAGGCCACTTGATTTTCCAGCAGCATTGAATCCTCCCGAATTGTAGCTCTCAGCGCTTGCCGCCGCGCCGCAGAACGAGTTGCGCGATCACCAGAAGAACTAGGGATGCGAGCATCACCATCGTTCCGATGGCATTGACCTCGGGCGTCACGCCACGTCGGATCGAAGAGAAGATGTAGATCGGCAAAGTCGTCTCGGAGCCCGCGACGAAAAAGGCGATGATGAAGTCGTCGAAGCTGAATGTGAAGCTCAGCAGAAACCCGGCCAGGATCGCCGGCGCGATCAATGGAAGCGTGATCAGCCGGAACGTCCGCAAGGGGGGTGCATAGAGGTCGGCAGAGGCTTCGGACAAGGCACCCTCGAGTCCCTGCAGCCGGGCCCTTACAATCAGAACGACCAGCGCCAGAGTGAACATCGTATGGGCGGCAATCAGGGATGGCATGCCCATCGACAAGGCAGGGGGGGCGCGGCCTTCGGGCCAGACATTTGCCAGCCACGGATTGACCACATCGAAAACCGTCACCAGGGCGATCAGGGTTGCGATGCCGATCACGATGCCCGGGATCATCACGGCGATGTAGATGATGGCATCGAAGAACGCACGAGCCGGTCCTCTGATCCCTTGCAGGCCAACGGCAGCCAGTGTGCCCAGAATGCTGGCAAGTGATGCCGACACGAAGGCCACGAAGAGACTGTTGCCGAGCGCGTCCATCACGAACGGATTGTCGAGGGCGCGTCCGTACCATTTGAGGGAAAAGCCTTCGAACTGGCTGGCGCTGCGGCCCGCGCTGAAGCTGAAGAGCGCGATGATCGCGATCGGTGTGTAGAGGAACACGTAGACGAGGAGTGAGTAGATACGCATCGATCATAGCCTCACATGATCGACACGTCTTCACGCGTGGCACTCAGGCGTGAGATGAGACGCATGTAGACGGTGACGGTAACCAGCATCACAAGGATCAACATCACGGCCACCGCCGAGCCGAACGCCCAGTTCCGGGATTGCAGGAAGAGATCGACCAACGCGTTGCCGACAAAGAAGACCTTGCCACCGCCGAGCAGTGCCGGGATCAGGAACTCTCCCATCAAGAGGATGAAGACCAACATGCATCCGGTCGCGATGCCCGAAATGGACATCGGCAGCGTGACCCGGAGAAAGGTCGTGATCGGCCTCGCCCCGAGATCGGACGAAGCTTCCAGAAGCCGTTTGTCGAGACGGTCGAGCGCCACATAGATCGGAAAGACCATCAGCGGAAGGTAGCCGTAGACGATGCCAATGGTGACCGCGAAGGGCGTGTAGATCAGCCTTACTCCTTCGATGCCGAAGACCTCCAGGAGGGCAGGTAACCCCTGTCCGCCGAGGATAAAAATCCATGCATAGCTGCGGATCAGGATCGAGGTCCAGAACGGCACGATCACCAGAACGAGCAGGATGGTTTTCCACTTGGGATCGGTTCGTACGGCAAGCTGATAGGCGAGGGGATAGGCGATGATCAGAGCGGCCAGGGTTCCCAGTGGAGCGAGGGTGAGCGTGTTCTGAAAAGCCGTCAGGCGCGCCGGCAGGTTCGCATATTGCTCGAAGGTGAAAGCGGGCACCCAGCCACCGGCGGGTGCCCGCTCTCCAAAGCTGAAGATCAGCACAACGGAGAGCGGCAGCACGAGCATCACCAGCAGCCAGGCACCAGCGGGTGCGACCAGAAGCCAGTTTCTTTCGCGCTCCGTCATCTTCTTTCGTCCGATCAGGCTGACTTGAAACGCGCCAGCAACTCGGCGCGGTTCGGATCGGTCAGGGTTGCCGCCGCCCCGAATTCGAGCGCATCAAGGCGCTCGGCCGCCGGGTAAAGGATCGGATCGTTCAGGATCTCTTCCGGCAACAAGGCGTTGGTGCGGCTGTCGGCGACCGGATAGCCATGTGCGAGGACCTCCCGTGCATTCACTTCAGGATCCAGCATGAAGTTGATGAGTGCGTAGGCAGCCTCCAAGTGCGGCGCGCCTTTCGGGATGGCGTAATAGTCGCTCCACAATTCACCCCCCTCCTTGCCGAGCGCAAAGGCGATCTCGGGCATGTCGGTGTTCAATTGCTTGCCGTCGCCTGTCCAGCAAATCGTTTGCCAGGCGTCTCCCGACCGCATGGCGGGCTGGTAATCAGAGGTGATCGCAAAGAGGTGCGGTTTTACGTCGATCAGCAACTTCTCGGCATCCGCCAGTTCCGCCTCGTCGACCGAGTTGAACGAATAGCCGTGATAGTTCAGCGCAGCCCCGATCGTGGTGAGCTGGTAATCGTGCACCATCGTACGCCCAGAGAAGTCGTCCATCGTCCGATCGAAAAACGCCTTCCAGCTGTCGATGGCCGCGCCGCCGGTGTGCGAGGTGTTGCTGGCGATGCCCGTGGTGCCCCAGTTCTTTGGAACCGCATAGACAACACCATCCACAATCCCGGCATCGGCAAAGCGGGGATCGAATGCATTGCGGTCGTAGTTCGGAAGCTTCGACAGATCGAGCGGCTCGATGAGATCCTCCTCGACATAGGTCGTGATCGTGTAGTTCGTAGGCACGTAGACGTCCCAACCGCTGCCCCCGGCCTGGAGCTTTGCCAGCATTTCTTCGTTTGACCCGAAGACGTTCACCTGCGTGAATGCACCGGTCTGATCGGTGAAGATCTCGAAGTTTTCCGGGTCGTGATAGTTCGGCCAGGTCGCCAGAACGACACGGTCGCCGATATGGCTGCCGGCCAGCGCGCGTGACGGGCTCAGGCCGGGGAGTGCGCCGGCCATCACCGCCGTCGCAGTGCCAAGTCCCGTGACGCCAAGGAAATGCCGCCGCGTGACCGACCCTTTTTCGTAGCGACGCAATTCTTCCATGAATTTCCGCTTTGAGATGTATGATTTGTCTTTCATGTCGTGTCTCCCAGTTGGATGATTGCTGCTCTTTGACCTTCAGTCCGGCCTCAGGATTAGGGCGGCCTCCGGGGTCCAGTGGACCCAGACGGTGTCGCCTTTCCCGAGTGTCGATAAACCTGCGTCCGTCTGACGGGGCGCAAGTGCGGTAATGCTTCCAAGGTGTTTGTGACGAACGACGTACTCGGTGTGCTCGCCAAGGAAGATGCGGTTCTGAACCGTCGCCGGTAGACCGCCCGGCACTTCGGTCCGGCTCAGTCTGATCTGCTCTGGACGCACGCTGAGACATCCGGCCTGGCCCGAGGCAATGTCGCTGCCAAGGGCGCTGGAATAGGTCTGCCCGTTGCCCAGCGTGATCGCGCTGTCGCCGTTGGAGGTCGTCTGGACCTTCCCATCAAAGAAATTCGATGTTCCGACGAAATCGGCGACATAGCGCGTGGCCGGGCGGTCGTAGAGGTCCTGCGGGCTACCGGCCTGAACGATCGCACCCGCGCGCATCACGCAAATCCGGTCAGAAAGCGACAGTGCCTCTTCCTGATCATGCGTGACGAGGATGAAGGTGATCCCCAGTTGGCGTTGGATATCCTGCAATTCGATCTGCATTTCCTTGCGCAGCTTGCGGTCGAGCGCGGCAAGAGGTTCGTCCAGCAAGAGAAGCTTGGGTTCGTTGACGATGGCGCGCGCAAGGGCGACACGCTGCTGTTGCCCGCCTGACATCTCCCAAATGCGACGCGTGCCGAATTCGCTCAAGCGGACTGTGTCGAGCACACGTTGCACCCTGTCGGCGATCTCGGACTTCGGCAGTCTGGGCCGCCGCTGATCCAGCCCGTAGGCGATGTTCTGCGCTACAGTCATATGCGGGAAAAGCGCATAGCTCTGAAAGACCATGTTCACGGGTCGACGGTACGGCTCGAGGTTCGAAACATTCTCGTTTCCGATAAAGACCTGCCCTTGGCTCGGGGTTTCAAAGCCCGCGAGCATCCTGAGCGCGGTTGTCTTGCCGCAGCCGGACGGACCAAGAAAGGACAGGAATTCCCCAGACCCTATGCTGAGGTCGATATTATCCACGGCAATCAGCGACCCGAACCTCTTGGTGACGCCGCGCAATTCTGCGATGGGCGTATCGATCCTTCCAGCGGGCTGATCGTGATCCAACAACGGCTTACCTGAGCAGAAAAAGAGGGGCCGCGCCTATAACGCGTTTTCAACATTTTGTCGGAAAATGTACGTTTGTGTAAATATGTAATTTGTTATATGCATTTTGTATCGATTGAGGGTCAGAATGCCAACAGATTGGAACCGCGAGGCCGCGTCATGCCTCGATGCTCTGGGCACACCGGCTTTCGCCGGAAAGCTCGCCGAAGGTTTGCGCAGCGTCATGCCTTACGAGTTTACCGTGATCTTTGGATATACCGGGAAAGACCGGCCGCTTGCCCTTTTTGACGATTTCACCCCTGCAAGGCGAAAGCTTCATGTCGACGATTATCTTGAGGGCCCTTACCTCATAGATCCATTCTTTCTGGCGAGCATCGGCGATACCGCACCTGGCATCTGGCGCTTGAAGGAC
Source organism: uncultured Alphaproteobacteria bacterium (assembly GCA_963715055.1). Classification (GTDB taxonomy): domain Bacteria; phylum Pseudomonadota; class Alphaproteobacteria; order Rhodobacterales; family Rhodobacteraceae; genus CAVQRB01. The sequence continues at coordinate 86,375 of CAVQRB010000004.1, forward strand.
ATCGCGCCGGATCGTTTCTATCAAGGTGAGTACTATCGAAGCTACTACGCAAAGACCGGCTTGGCAGAAGAGGTCGCGTTTCTGATCGATCTGGATACGGAGTTTCAGATCGTCGTCTCACTGATGCGGACGGAAAAGAAGTTCAGCAAAGCCGAGATGCGGGTGCTGTCCGAGATCCAGCCGATTGTCGAAGCATTGTGTCGCCGCCACTGGTCGGGTGTCGACAAGTCAGGCCCCGGCAAGACTTCGGATATCCTGAACCAGAGAGTTGCGGACGCCTTCAACACCATCGGGGATGGCGCTCTGACTGACAGGGAAGGCCAGATCGTTGAGCTGACCCTGCGAGGCCATTCTTCCGAGGCGATCGGGAGGCTGCTCTCGATCTCGCCAGGAACCGTGCGTATTCACCGCCGCAATGTTTATTCGAAGCTCAGGATCAACTCGCAGGGAGAGCTTTTCTCTCTCTTCCTGGACACCATTGGTGCCGGCTAGCTCGAATGCATACAGGGCGTGACACCATGCCATGTGGCACCGCTCCGAAAGAGCAACATCCACGCGGGCCGCCCCCGGTTTCTGAGGTGCCCCTGGATTTGTCGACGCCTTGCCGCCTGAGTTTGAGGCGAGGAGGCCGACATGGGGACAAGCAATTACAGCGATGAGTTCAAGCGCGACGCGGTGCATCAGATCACGGTGCGCGGGTATCCGGCTCGGGAGGTTTCCCGGCGCTTGGGCGTGAGTACGCGCTCTCTTTGCAGATGGATGAAGCAGTTCGGTGATCCGCACCTGCGGATTGATGTAATCGCTCAGTATCTCCGCCCGCAAGCGAGTGTGCACCGACTGGCATGAGGACGGCATGCACAGTGCATGCTGCAACGCTTTGGCCAAGGAAAAGCGCCTTGACACATGAACGCATGGGAGGCCCTTGTGATCGACACCTTCAAGCACATTCAAACGCGCCTTGGGGCGAGCCCGCATCTGTCGTAACTGGGCCAACTCGTTACCGAAACGGTCCTGATCGACGTGCTGTTTGGAAGTTGCGTCAAGGATCTCACAGCGGCATCTAACACTGCAAGCGTGGATTACTTCGGCTTGGGCAAACTTCTCGCGACACGGCGCATCAGGAAGAGGATGTTGTCCTAGGTCGGCCAGAACGCGGAAATCATGCACCAGTAACTCTCGGGGGAATTGGAGTTCAATCCTGAGGGCAGGCTGACCGAACGCATTCGCGTGGGCGGGTAAATAAGGATTAAGCGGTTGGGTAACTTTGTTTCTGAGACTGCCAGCAAGACCCCCAGCGGGCTGGTGAACTGATAGACGCGGGCACCTCGATCAGTGCGGCTGGAGCTTGCGCAACGCCTTGTAGAGATCGGGAACGATCAAGAGCGGTGCTGCGAACAAACCGATAATGAGCCATTCGCCGGGTCCTATCGAGACGGTGTGTAAAAGAGCTTGCAGCGGCGGCCAGTAGATGGCCAATACCTGCGCTCCGAGTGTCAGCGACAGAGCAATGAGCAAAAACGGGTTGCTGAACCAGCCAATGCGCCAACTCGTGAGACGCAGTGATCGAAACGCAAACACACTGAGTTTTTCGAAGACGACCATCGCAGTAAAGGCCGTGGTCCGGGCAAGTTCGACGCCGTGGTCCAGCAAATGAAAGAAAATCCACAAACTCGAAAGACCTGTGTAAAGACCGAACGTCGCGATGGTGACAATGCCAGGCAGGCCGAGGATCGGTGTGTTCTTTTTGCGCGGCTTTTCCTGCATCTGGTCGGGCTCGGATTTCTCCAAGCCGAGTGCCACGGCGGTCACGCCGTCGGTAACAAGGTTCATCCACAAGATCTGCGTGGCCAGAAATATGAGAGGACCGCCGATGGCGATGTTGACGACTAGGGCAATTACCTCTCCGGCATTCGAGGACAGCAGGTAGCGCACGAACTTGCGGATATTCGCGAACTGACGCCGGCCTTCGCCGATAGCCCGCACGATCGAGGCGAAGCTGTCATCAAGGAGCACCAGATCGGAAGCATCGCGGGCAACGTCCGTTCCGCGTATTCCCATAGCGATGCCAATGTCGGCTTTTTTCAAAGCCGGTGCATCGTTCACACCGTCGCCGGTCATTGCGACAATCTGGCCTTTCGACTGCAGGACCGAGACGATGCGCATTTTCTGCTCTGGTTTGGTCCGGGCAAAAAGAACGTCCTCTGTCAGTATATCCTGAAGCTGCTCGTCGGCGAGCGCGTCAAGCTCCGGCCCCGTTATCTGCCGTGTTACCGGCAAGGAAAGCTGTTCGGCAATCGCTGTTGCCGTAACCGGGCTGTCACCGGTGATCATGATCGTCCGAATGCCCGCCGACCGCGCAGCGGCGATTGCCGCGCGAACATCCGGGCGCGGGGGATCGATAAGGCCGACGAGCCCGAGAAACGTAAGCTCTTCTTCCTGGATCTGCTGCCCGCCGGCGCGACGGGCAAGGGCAATGACGCGCAAGCCGTCTTCGGCCATCTCATTGTAAGCTTGCGTAATACTGGTGACGTCCTCGGGTGTCAGCGACCGCGTGCCCTCCTGCGTCAGAACCTGAGTGCAGATCTCGATGACTTTCTCTGGCGCGCCCTTTGTCAACGTAAAGAGGCCTTCCGCCGACTGGTGCAGGACGCTCATCCGTTTGCGTTCGCTGCTGAAGGGAATTTCGGCGAGGCGGGCCATATCTTCGGAAGGCGCGCACCAACCCTTGTAGGCCAGTGTAACCAACGCCCCTTCTGTCGGCTCGCCGATCATTTCCCAGGTGCCGTCGCTTCGGTTCAGACGCGCGTGACTGCAATGAAGGCCGGTGTTGAGAGTGGCGGCGAGAACCGGATCATCGTCAGCACGCACCCTTTCGCCGTCGCTTTCGATGTGACCGGCCGGATCATAGCCCGTGCCGGTCACCAGATACGATTTGTCCAAGGTACGCACTTGCGTTGCGGTCATCTTGTTTTCCGTGAGCGTACCCGTCTTGTCCGTACAGATGACCGAGGCGGCACCGAGGGTTTCGACCGCTTGCAGCCGTCGCGCGAGCGCGTTCTGGCGCACCATGGCGGTAGCACCGAGCGCCAGCGTGATCGTTACGACGGCAGGCAGCCCTTCCGGCACCATTGCTACTGCGAGAGAAAGCCCCGTGAGCACCATTTCCGTCAGATCGCGGTCAAAGATCAGTCCCAATGCTACCACGCCAAAGGCGATCAGAAGCGCCGCGGCACCGAGTTGACGCGCGAGTTGTCCCAGCTTTTCTTGAAGGTTGGTTGTCTTGAGACCGAGTGACCCGGTCAAATCGGCGATCCGGCCAAATTCGGTCTGCGGTCCGATTGCTGTCACTCGCGCTTCCGCTCGCCCGGCGGTGACGGCAGTACCGGCATAGACGATGGCCTCTCCGGTGGCGGTTGTCTTCTCCACAGGAATGGATTCCCCGGTCAAAACGCTTTCGTCAACTTTCAGCGATGACACGGTTGTCAATTCGGCGTCCGCCGCAATCTTTACCCCCGCCGACAGCACCAGAAGGTCGCCTGGCACGATTTCGCGCGCGGGGATAATCTGCTCGGTGCCATCGCGGACGACCATGGCTTTCGGTGACATGAGTTTACGCAAGGATTGCAGGGCGGTTTCCGCTTTCCACTCCTGTACGAAGCCCAGAGCGGCATTGAGCAGAACCACCACGCCGATGGTGATCGCGTCGACGGTCTCGCCCAGTGCCAGGGCCGCAAGCGCCGCAATGATGAGGATGATCACCAGCAAGCTGGAGAACTGACGGAGAAAGACACCAAAGACGCTGACGGTTGCAGGGTCGGGAAGCTCGTTCCAACCATGCGCGCGCCGGGCGTCTTCGATCTGGCTCTGCGTCAGGCCGCGAGATGTGCCGTCGGTCTGCATCCGTTCAGACTTTCAACAACTTGCGTGCGGCGCCGATGGTTTCTGCAAGACTGGTCGAGGTCTGGACCCTGTGCCAGTCCACGTCGCCTGAGGCGCGCGCAAGTTGCATATCGAGCACCGCCGACGTCGCGTCGGACGCGGCATTACGACGTGTTTCGATGCGCTGCTTGAGAATGCCGGGACTGGCCTGCAGCCAAAGCCCATCAAAGGCGACACCGAGCGTCCTGGCGACGTTCTCGATCGCCTGCCTTCGCTCGGTGCGATCAAACACCGCATCGGTGACGACGACGCACCCATCCTTCAACAGGGCGGCGGTGCGCGTCGCCATGGCCTCATAGACCTTTTCGGACACCTCCGGCAGATATGCGCTCTCCGGCAGACGTTCTTCGGGGGCAACACCGAACAATGCTTTTCGGGTTCGGTCGCTCTCGATCAAACGCGCGCCGGGTGCAATGCCTACAAGCGGCGCCAGTTTGCTGGCGACGGTCGATTTGCCGCTTCCGCTGAACCCACCGATGGCGATCAGTCTGGGCCGGTCTGGTTCGAGCAGCGACATGGCAAGGTCATAGTAGCGCCGCGCTTCTTGACGTTTCGAATCCTTGTCACGGATATGCGTGTCTTCGGATTGTGTCGCGAGAACATGCGCACGCACCGCCGCCCGCAAGGCGATGAAGTAGGGAAGACAGGCGAAACCATCTTCCTCAAGCGTGTCATCCAGGTAGTGATTGACGATCAGGCTCGCGAATTCCTGCAACTCCCGGTGCCACAGGTCCATCGCCAGAAACGCGAGATCGTAGAGAACGTCCACAGTCGCCAACTGGTCATTGAAATCGATGCAATCGAACAGTTGCGGACGCCCGTCGAACATGCAGATGTTTCTCAGGTGCAGATCGCCGTGGCAGCGCCTGATGCAGCCGTGCGCGGCCCGCTTGTCCAGAATAGGGGTCAAGCGCTGCAAGCCCGCGATGAAAGCCGCATCGAGCGTTTCGATCTCCGCTTGAGAAAACACCCCGCTCTGATGAAAGCCCGCACGATTGATGTCGAGAACTCCTTCGATGTTCTCCGCGCCGCCTCCGGTCACGACCTCAGCCTTTCGATGGGCGGCAGCGATCTCGCGCGCCAGAACGCTCATGACCTGCGGCTCAAGCTTTGCGTGCTGCGCCATATCGTCGAGAATGCTCGCCTGATCGAAACGGACCATTTCGACGACCGCATCGACAAGCTCTCCGGTGCCGTCAAACACCAGCACGTTACCCGCGCGCGTGATCCGACGCACACCAAGATAGATTGCAGGGGACGTCGCCTTGTTCAGTCGGTATTCCTTGTCACAGGCAGCGAGACGAATATCGGGCGTCGAAAAGTCGGCATAGGGCAACCTGACGGCTCTCTTGAGCTTGTAGGCCCGGTCGCCCACGAGGAATATGGCGGAGATGTGGGTCTCCATCACCTCAACACTGCCGACGTTGCCATGTGTGGAGGCATCAGTAAGGAAGGCAGTTACTAAGCTTTGATCTTCGATAATCATTTCAGTTTCCACCTGCTTCCGGGCATGTCATCTGCGACTATCCCGGACGGTATGTTGCGCTCGTGAATGTGATCAACCGATGGAACTTTACTGCACCGTGAGGTTGCCCGATGCACACGCGAAAAACGCCTTGCGTCCCGGTGCGGACGCCCATCCAGAGGTTCGGCTGTCATTTTGAATGAAAGCACCTGTCACCTTTCATGCCTCAAAAACGTAGGTGCCTGGCGCAGGAACGCCTTTTGGAAACCTTCGCTTCGCCGTACCAAGCGGTCGTGCTGGCACCTCCTTGCTGCTTGCGTCCTTGAGCCAGTCGCGCCATTCCACCCACCAAGAACCGGGACGCTCCTGTTGTTGTTCCAGCCAGTCATCGGGGCCGGTGTAAAGCGCATTCGCAGGCCGGAATGATATGCGATAATGCCCCCGCGCAGCCGCCGGCTCATTGATGATCCCGCTGTTATGCCCCCCGCTGGTGAGCACGAAAGTCAAATCGCAATTGGTGAACAACTTGGTCTTATAGACCGACCTCCAGGGTGCGATGTGATCGGTTTCGGTGGCCACGACGAAGACCGGTGCCGAGATATCCTTCAAGGCAATGACCCGGCCTTCCACGGCAAAACGCCCTGCAGAGAGACGGTTCTCCAGAAATAGCCCGCGCAGGTATTGTGAATGCATTCTGGCCGGCATCCGGGTGGTGTCGGACAACCAGACGGTCATATCCGTCGGCAGGTCTTCCACGCCGAGGAAGTATCGCCGGATGTTTCGGGAGTATATCAGGTCTTCGGCCCGGATGGTGGAGAAGGCACGCGCCATCTGCGGCCGATCGAGATATCCCTGGTCCCACATCAGGTCCTCAAGGAAAGCGATTTGGCTTTCGTCGAGAAACAGTAACAACTCACCGGCTTCGGCAAAATCCACCTGCGCGGCCATCAGCGTGATCGATGCAAGCCGCGTGTCCTTGTCGCGCGCCATGGTTGCCGCCGCAATCGCAAGCATCGTGCCGCCAAGGCAATAGCCGACCGCATGCACCTGTTGTTTCGGCACAATCGATTGCACCTCATCCAGCGCCGCCATGACACCGCTCTTGCGATAGTCCTCAAGTGACAGTTCCGACTGCTCGGCTCCCGGATTGCACCAGGAAATCATGAAGACGGTAAAACCCTGTTCGACAAGGTACCTGATCATCGAATTGTGCGGAGACAGATCAAGAATGTAGTATTTCATGATCCATGCCGGAACGATCAACACAGGCTCGGCCTGCACGACGTCCCCCTGCGGCGCATATTGTATGAGTTCGAAAAGCTCGTTTCGAAACACGACTTCACCGGGCGTTGAGGCAAGGTCGATGCCAACTCGGTATCCCTCGGGCGGTTCCTCGTGCGTCTGTGTGAGCGTGTTGTGGAAATCATGGGCAAAATGCGCGGCCCCCGCAACGAGGTTCGCGCCGCCGCTTTTGAGTGTCGCCTCGATGATTTCCGGGTTCAGCCATGGGAAATTCGACGGTGAAACAAGGTCGAGCGACTGGCGTGCCAGAAACCGTGTCCGGTCGGCATCGTCCGGTTGCAGGCCCGGCAAATGCTCGGTCGCGACATCCCACCAGTCCTGCGCCGCGAGAAATGACTGTTTCCAATAGTTGAAAGGGGCATTGTTCCAGCCAGAGTGCTCGAATCTGTGGTCGGTTCGTCTTGGCTTGAACGGGGGCTCCGTATCGCCGTTCACGCCGGCACCATAGGCCATCAGTTTCATCAGGTTTTTCTGCGCATGCTCAACGAGTTCCAGCTGACGTCCCGGCGACTGTGCCAAATGATGCGCCCAGTCCCAGTAGGCCTGAATGAAGGCATGCGTCGACATACCTGCGCTGGCGCGGGCAAAAGCGGCGCGCAAACCACGGTCAAGGGTCTGGTAGTGACGCTTGGCACCCGGGCCGGATTTGGATTTGCTGCTCGGCAAAGGGTGGTCGGCGACTTCGGCTTTCCGCAGCATCGATGAATTACGTTTGGTCCCGGCGGATACTTTGTTCATGGGACTACCTCTGCTTGATGACGCTCAGACAGAGTATCGTCCATGGGCCTTCGGCCTGCATTGATCTGAGACAAGCTTGCGCAAAGAGCGCATTGCGCATCCCCAAACCATCATTGATGCCAAGTTCGTGCTGGCCGCCGAAACCCCGTAGTTCAAAGGCTCATGAAATCCGAAGACCCGGACGCAAATTTGCCTTAGCCCGCGCGAAGAACGGTCTGATCAACCGAAAGATTGCGGCAAATCAAGGTCAGGCTGTTGCAAGCGGGCTATAATTTCGCGGTTACTATGGGAGGAAAGAAAATGATTTCTTTGGAAGATGTCGAGGACATGAGCGCGTTGACCCGCGCGGAGATCGACGCACTGGCAGAGCATGACCATATTTCGACTTTCGATGCGGCATTGATGGGCGACTACATGATGCACGAACATCACGGGCCACAAAAAGTGCACGAGATGATTTGCGACGATATTCGCAATGCCTTGCACAAGAGCGACTTGAAACATGCGCGCGAGTTGTTTGCCGTGTTACGCGGGTTCCTGGCCGAGCACCCCCAGGCTGCGCGCGGTATGGATTGAGGCCGCCGGCAGGAGGCCAGCAAAACGGCAGCAGCCAAGCGCTATCAGACGAAAGCCGCGCCGGCGAAGTGACGCAAGGTGACGACCACAGACAGTGCGTGCAATCTCGTGATACGTGTCCGGTCCTTTGCGTCGGTGGCGCGATTGATCGCGGGTAACAATAGCTGGTGCGCAACAACTGTTGTCATCGCGATGAGCGCAAGCGTAGCTGCTGACAGCGGATCCAGAAGCGCTGCGATACATGCTGCGAGAACAGAGCACCCAAAGACAAACAGGTAAAAATGCGGGAAGGCGTTTCTGACGAGCGAGCCCGCTGTCGCAGCGGAAAGAGTGTTGAAAACAGAAGCGACAAATCCGAAAGAGTAATCGTCAGACAGGTTGGTCAGTTCGCAAAATGAGCGACCTCAGAAAAGACGCGATCCACACGCAAAAAGCGCCATCGCCGCGCGAGCGGCTTCGTCCCTGAGGCTAGAACAGCCGGTTTGCTGTCGATGCGACATCGGTCACTTCGGGCGAAAAAGTAGACTATCGCTGCAAGCTGAGCCAATGTCTGCTTCAGCCTGCTCGGACCCGTTTTCTAATCCGGCCTTTCCCTTTCCCACCACCTGCGACACCGATTGGCGCGTCAATCGTGCGTGCGAGCCTCAAGCGCTTTGGAACTGAGCATCATGATCGATCTGCGACACCTTCCGTTCGGCCGCTGCGGCGCGCCCTTCGCGGCTCTGCTCACTTCGGGAACCGGGTGCGAGATCTTCCTGATCGATCAGCGGGATGATCGTGCGCGAAATTACATTCCAGTCAGGGCTGATCGAAAACGGGATCACCGGCTGGATGTTGAGCAAGCTTTGCTGACCCGACCCATCACCATAGCCGTCATTGTAGTTGTACTGGAACGGAACGCTGACGAGGCCCGAGATCGGGTTCGAGAGCTGCCTGGCAAGGTTGGCACCGTCCGACGCTCTGCTGCTTGCATCAGAGGCCTGCGCAAGTGCGATTCCCGGCCATAAAAGTCAGGTGAGCGTGGTGACGGCGAGTTTCAGCATTTCGGCTACTCCGATTATGTGTTTAGAGAAACGATAGGTTCTCCCAGCGTCTCTTGCGAGATGGGATTTCTGGGCTCGCAAGGAACGATCTCTGGAGGCTCGAAGGCCCGGGTTTTCCAGGAGCATCGGCGTTTCTCGGAAGTGCCTGCCTTCAAGACAGTGACGGCCCTTCCACGACCTAGTTCACCGGCTCGATCTCGCTGGGTCGCCATGACTTGTCGAAGAACGACGGCAGCGGGCTGTAAAGCCGCAGGATCGTGAACCAGCCCTTGTCCGGGTCGGTCTGAATCCAGTTACCGCGATCCACGCCGTCTGGTTGTTCGGGGCTGAACCAGACCGTGGTGGAGCCATCCTCTGCCGCTGTGGCAGCTGGCGACGGATAGCTCTGCGACCCGGCGCGCGGATACTTCTGCGGTGTCTGCAACATCGACCGTGTCTGGTTGTCGTAGACAGTCAGGGACCAGAACGCCTTGGCGGGGATGTCCTTGGGCAGCGTAACCTTGTAGGTCTTCGCGCCGTCGAAGGCATCGCCCGAAGGGTCAAGGAACCCCATCAGGTACTGCGAACCCACGCCGGGGATGTTCATGATCATGCCCGGGCTGTCGAGCGTGTAGCCGTAGTAGAAGGCGGTACGGCTGTCGAGCGTGCGGGCGCCGGTCGGCGGCAGCGGCTTGAATTCCCCGTCGACGAAGGCCGGCGGGGGCGTCTCGAAGAAGGCGCCGCCCTCCCACAGCATGCTGCCCCACATCGACCCTTCGTAATAGGCCCAGTCCGGGTGTTGCGAATTGGGGCGCCAGTTCAACACCCGTCCGGCCGCCTGACCTACTGCGGCGGCATCGGTCAGAATCGCCTTCATCCGCTCATCGGGTGCGAACTCCTGTCCCTTGACGATGCCGATGGCGGCGAGTTGCCCGGCAAGCTCCACATCGTAGCTGGTCGCGGGCTCGGCCTGGACGTTCTCGTTGATCCACTCGTAGAAGCCGAAATCGCTTGGCGGGACCGTGTTGAACGACACGTTGCTCGCTTCGACGAACGTCGTGTCGGGGATCGCCGGGTCTTCCCCGAGGCGAACTGCCCCGGTCAACGCCTGGGCGATGCTGGTTCCGTACCCGCCCGGCGTATAGGGGTAGATCTTCATGTTCGCCTTGATGTTCTCGACCGCCGGCTTGGGGTCATTGTCCACAAGGTAGGCACGTGACGCGTAGAGGATCCGGTTCGTCTTCGAATGCGCGACGAAATAGCCGCCTTCCGGAAGTGGGCCGTCGTATTCTGGTCCGACGATCAGGTACTTGCCGCCCCGGCCGCGATCTGGTCCCGGGCCGCCGACGTCGATGATCCACGAGAACCACATGTCGTTGATGGTGCCGACGCCGTTCGACGGCTGTTCGATCACCATCGGTCCCTTCGACAGGTCGATGACGGAAAGGTAGTAGACCGTGTCGGCGTTGCCGGTCAGGAAAATGCCCGCCGAGTCCAGCAGTTCCGACGTTATGGCAACGTCGTTGTAGTCGGCGCCGATGCTCTGGAAGCCCTTGTGGAAGCCAAGGGCGGAGGCGCCGCGGAAGCTGTTGTTGTAGACGTTGAGCGCGTTGGTAAAATCGAGCGCGTCAAAGACCTTCTGCGCGGTCTCGGCAGTCGGGGCGCCATCCTTGAAGTCCAGCGTGCCAATGGAGGTCTCGATGCTGTCGGGGGCGCCGAGCGCGTCGATCGTCTCTTGCGACACTTCGGCCTGTGCCGTCGCGGCCAGCGACAGGGCAAGGACAAGGCTGCTTGTCATTGTAATGCGGAACATGGTGCGTTTCCTCTCGTCGACTTCCATCTGGGATTTCGGTGTCACTTGCTGCGCGCGACGGGCGGCCCCGGGAAAGTCCAGCTTCCGTCCTGGATCGATTGCTCAGGTTCATACATGCGCACCGCGTAGTTCCAACCATCCATGATCGGCAGGCAGTTTTCAACACCATTGCCGCAGCCGCCGAAGCGGATGGTGTAGGAGCCATCGCTGTTCGGCTTCGCGGTCAGGTTGTTCAGGCTGTAGGCCTTGAGGTCGTTTTCCTGGAAATAGCCATCGGCGTTGTACAGGCTGATCGACCAGAAGCCCTTGACCGGAACGTCCTTTACGTTGAGCTCGTAGTCGCCGACCGGCAGGTTCGGCTCCACGTTCACATAGACTGCGTCCTTGTCGGGCAATCCGCCCCAGGCAGAGGCCGTGCCGATCAGAAAATGAACCGGGTCGACCTCATCTTTCGAGCCGAAGGTGTCGACGAAGCGGCCCAGGCCCTTCGCCAGTTCGAGGACCGGATCGAGTGTCGCCTTGTAGCTCGCCTGGTCATAGTCAGGCATCGCGAAGGCTGTATCCGATCCTGCGGAGATCTCGATCTTGTCCTGCAGCGCATGTGCTTCGGCGAGGTCGGCCTGATTCTCCGGGTTCGCAAGGGTGCGGATGACAAGTCCGACAATGGGGGTGTCGAACTTTTCCACGGTCAGTTTGTGGGCGCCGGCACCATAAAACACCTCGTTCACGTAGCCGTCGTTGTTGATGACCATCATCGACATGTAGCGCTTGCCGGCATCGGGCAGGGTGACGGTCGCGCCTTTGGAGATATCGACAACGCCGAGGCTGTAGAGCGTGTCGCGGTTCATCCGGATGACGTTCTGCTTGTCGATCGGTGTCGGTGTCCGATTGTGGTGCAGCGCGTTGATGCCACCCGCCATCTTTATGATGCCGCCGAACTCCATATCGGTCTGCGCCCGGTCGAAGTTGTCGACGTTGACGATGATCGGTTCGGCAGCCGCGGTCACCGGCACCGATGCAGCCGCCATCGCGACCGCCAGACAGAGAGTAAAGAGATGTTTCATTCTGCTTGTGCCTTTCTTCGGCATGTCATTCTTCGATGCAGTCGAGAGACCATGATCTCCCGAACGTTTACTTTACCGCTTCGATCTCACCCGGACGCCAGGTCTTTTCGATCCAGGGTTCCAGTGGCCCGTACATCCGCAGGATGGTGAACCAGCTCTTGCCGGGAACGGTCTGCAGCCAGTTGCCTTCCTTGCCTTGCGGCGCCTCGGGCGCGAAGTAGACGTCAAAGGACCCGTCGGCGTTCTTGATCATCCCTTCGGTCTGGCTTCCGATGGTCGGGAACTCCTGACCGGTCTGCAGCAACGAGCGCGTCTGGGTGTCGTAAAGCGTCACCGCCCAGAAATTGTTGACCGGCACATCCGGCGGCAGATGCAGACTGTATGTCTTGGAGCCGTCAAGCGGCTTCTTGTCGGCATCAAGATAGGCCAGCGCATAGTCGGACCCCTCGCCAATCGTAGTGGCGGCCATGGCCTGAGTTACACCGGTCGCGTTGAAGTAGAACAGCACGCGCGCGTCCAGATTTGTCGCGCCATTGGCCTCGAACGTTGTGTTCTTGTTCGCATAGGCAGTCGTCCAGACGCTGTCTGTGTCCGGGTAGATATAGACGCCATCGATGCGGGGCTGGTAGGTGATGGCCCGCGCCGTGGCGTTGCCAAGTGTTGCGGCTTCCTCCAAGAGCTTCTTCATGCGATCGTCGGGCTCGAATGGCTGGCCCTTCACGATGCCGATGGATGCCAGAAGTCCCCTCGCCTCTGGTCCGATCGCATTGATCGGCTCTTCCTGAACGACCTCGTTCAACCCTTCGAAGAACGAGAGGTCATTCGGCGCGATCGTGCTGTAGCTCACCCCTGAAAAGTCCACGAACTCGGTCGCGGGCGGGTTGCTAGCCAGTGCCAGAGGATAGACTTTGAGATTGGACTTGATGTTCTCGACCGCCGGAGCAAGGCCCTTCGCGATGGATCCGCGCAGGAACAATAGGTTACTGTAGGTGTTCGACTTGATGACGAAATACCCGTCGGGCACGGATCCCCGATGGTCAGGCGGCAGCATGAGGTATTTGCCGCCCGCGCCCTTGTCCGGACCGATCGCGCCCAGATTCTCGACGAACCGGAACCATGCGTCATCGACGAAGCCCAGCATGCCGGGCGGCAGTTCGACGACAAGCGGCCCGTCTTTCTTGAGATCCAGATAGCCAAGAGCATAGAGTGTCGACGTATTACCCGTCAGGTAGAGGGACTCGGGCTTCAGCAGTTGTTCGGTGATCGTGATCTTGTGCGATGCATCGGCGCCGATACCGGCATTTCCCGTCCGCATCGCGTGCAAGGACGCCGCGCCCTGATTGTCGAGAAACACCTGCAGCGCGCGCATCCGGTCTAAGTTGTCATAGACAGTGTCGACCGTCGCGTCGGTCGGCACGCCGTCGAAGAACTCGAGCGTGCCGATCGGCGTGTCGACCTTGTCGGGGATCGAGATCGCTTCGAGGGTCTGAGGCGAGACTTCGGCCTGGACCGGGCCGGAAAGCACAGCCCCCAACCCGAGAACAAGGGCAAAGGCCTGCGGAATAGAGCTGCTCATAGATCTTCCCCTCATTCGACTACTTCGATCTCACCCGGACGCCAGGTCTTTTCGATCCAGGGTTCCAGTGGCCCGTACATCCGAAGGATGGTGAACCAGCTCTTGCCGGGAACGGTCTGCAGCCAGTTGCCTTCCTTGCCTTGCGGCGCCTCGGGCGCGAAGTAGACATCCCACGACCCGTCGTCGTTCTGCACGACCCCGTCGGTCTGGCTACCGATGGTCGGGAAGGTCTGGCCAGTCTGAAGCTGCGAGCGGGTTTGGGTGTCATAGAGGGTGACAGCCCAGAAATCCTTGACTGGCACGTCCTTGGGCAGGGTCAGTTTGTAGGTCTTCGATCCGTCGAAGGCCTGCTTGTCGGCATCAAGAACCGCCAGTGCATAATCCGACCCCTGTCCGGGCGAGGTCGCCGCCATCGCCGGCGTGACGCCCCCGGCATTGTAGTAATACAGGACCCGCGCATCCAGCCCCATGGTGCCGTCGGCCTCGAAGCTGGTGTTCTTGTCGGCGAAGGCGGTGGACCAGATGCTCTTGGGATCGTCGGGGTAGATGTTCACTCCGGCGATGCGTGGTTGATAAGTGATCGCGCGCGCCGTGGCGGACCCGAGCACAGCGGCTTCGGTCAACAGAGCCTTCATCCGGTCATCCGGTGCGAAGGCCTGGCCCTTCACGATGCCTATCGCCGCGATCTCGCCGCGCACTTCTGCGCTGATTGCCCCGATCGGCTCTTCCTGGACAACCTCATCGAGGATCTCGAAATAGTTGAAGTTGCTCGGGAACACGGTGTTGAACGGCTTGTTCGACATGTTGACGAACTCGGTCGCCGCCGGGTTCGCTGCGTCCTTCAGCGGATAGACCTTCAGCTTGGACGTGATGTTCTCGACAGCGGGTTCGAGCCCCTTCGCGATCGACCCGCGCAGGAACAGGAAATTCCGGTTCGTCGAAGGCTTCAGAAGGAAGTAGCCATCGGGGATGTCTCCGGTGTATCCCGGCGGCACCACGAGATACTTGCCGCCCTGTCCCTTGTCCGGCCCAGTGACACCCATGTCGCCGACAAAGCGCTGCCAGGCATCGTTAAGAAAACCCAGCATGCCGGGGGGGATGTCGATGACGGTCGGGCCGTCCTTGGCGAGGTCGGTATAGGTGTAGGCATAGAGCGTCGACGTGTTGGCAGTGACGACAAGCGTCTCCGAATCCAGCAACTGCTTGAACAGGGCGATCCGGTTCGCGCCTTCGGCCCCGGCATCGGCCAGCCCCTTGCGCACGCTGTACATCGACACCGCCCCAATATTGTCGAGGAACACGTCCATGCCGCGCATGCGGTCGAGGTTCTCGTAGAGCGCGGTAACGGTCGCGTCGGTCGGCACGCCGTCGAAGAAATCGAGGGTGCCGATTGCGGTTTCGACCTTGTCGGGGATGGAGATCGCCGCCAGTTCGGCCGGTGAGACCTCTGCGAATCCTGGCCCCATGGCGACGGCAATGGCAAGGATGCTGGCGGAAGTCAGTCGGGTCATGCTTCAGGTCTCCTCGGGCACGTCAGAACGGCTGCTGCACCCTAGCGGGCTGAACCTGACGCTTCTGCCCATTTCGCGCCAATTCGACATGCCCTGGTTTCCGGTGACACAGGCCCTTCGATGTTCGCTGGGCGAATGGCCCGACCACCTCGAGAAGGCCCGGCTGAAGGCACTTGGTGTTCCATACCCAATGGTCGCGGCGATCTCCTCGATCTTCAGGTCGGTCTCGCGAAGCAGCGCGCTCGAAATCTCGAAACGGCATTGCTCTACCAGTGACCAGAAGCCGACGCCACGCTGGCGCAACCTGCGCTGCAAGGTGCGCGGACTGGTCTCAAGATTCCTGGCCACCAACTCGAGCGATATGGTCCCCGCCATGGCGAGCCCGGCGATCACCGACCTGACCCTGGCAAGTCCCGGATCACGACCCTTTTTTCGACCGGCCACGTGTGTTACCTTCGTCCGCGACATTGCACGGGTATGTTGACAGGTTCGGGAGTCCATCTCAGACCATTGCGCGCCAAAATGTGTGCGGGTTCGCAGGGGAGGGGTTTTCTTGAACGGCAGACTCGCGCTCGTCAGGGCGACCCATCTGAACGATTACATCTCGGTCTTGCGCGAGATCGGTGCCCCTGTGGACCGTGCACTTTTGCAATCCCGTCTGCCGCCTCATATCGAAGAGACACCCGACCTCTACGTCAGCCTTCCGGCCGCCCTCGAGTGGGTTGCGCGCGCCGGGCGCGACGTCGAACCCATGGAACTTGGGCTGCTCGGCGCGCAGAGAACCTCGCTGATGTCGCTGCATCCTGTCCAGCAGGCAAGCCTCTTCAACGCGCAGACCGGCCTCAGGCGCCTTCAGACCCTGGCCGCGCTCTCCGGCCACGAGGACAGCGCCCTTGAAATGAGCCTCCGGCTTGAGGCGGGGAATGTGCGCGTTATCTGCAACATGAAGGCTCTGGATCGTCATCCCTTCGTTTGCTTTGCCGAATGGCTGAACCTGCAGGCCGTCATCTCGGTCGTCCGCAGTGTCGCGGGCCCCTCCTGGAGCCCGGAGGAGACTGTGCTTCGCCTCGGTCTATCGTGTTCCGCACGCTGTCCAGGCCGCGTTTCCCGACACCCGCATTCTCGTAGGTCAGACGCATGCATCCGTCCTTCTGGGGCGTGGAGTTCTTGCCCTGTCGACGCAGGACACGACGACATCGACCAGCGATACCCCGGCCTCGTCGGCCACCGACGACGCGCCGGACGCGGCAACGGCAATCTGGGAGTTCGTCAGCCTACTGCGGGGCATGGTTCAGCCCTATCTGGCCGACGGCCGCACCGATGTCGCCTTTGTGGCCGAGATGGCAGGGGTCAGCACCCGGACCTTGCAGCGACGGCTAAAGATGTCCGGCACGTCGTATTCGAAGATCCTGCAGGAAGCGCGGTTCGAGCTTGCCCGCGTCCGTTTGGGCGACCCCGGCCTGAAGGTCATTGATGTCGCGATGATGACCGGCTACGAAAGCCCTCAGCATTTCACCCGCGCCTTCCGCAAGTTCACCGGCGTCACGCCGTCCCAGTACCGCGACTCCAGCACTGTCGGAGGGGTAGATGAATGGCGGGTATAGTCTCAGCGCGAAAAGCACACTTGCAATCCCAGCACCCCCGACGCCTCGTCGTCGTCCAACAACCCGAGACGACGCCGCAGGAGCGCCGTCAGGGCCATGTCCTGCCCTGCAGGTGAGCCGGGTATCGGAGAGGGCAGAGACGGCGCTGTCCGCGCCCCTCATGCTGCTTGCCCCGGGTCGATAACGGTCAAGCCCGAAATCCAGTCCAGCAGGTGCTGACCGCTATACCGAACCGAACGGTTTCCTGTCTTGAGATACGTCGGCCCTTGGCCGATCTTGCGCCAGTTCTTCACCGTATCAAGCGGCGTGTCCAACAGCACCGCAACCGCTTCGTCGCGGTAAAGCCGGTTAGGCTCAATTCTCTGCAAATGATCTTTCACAACTGCTACTCCACATAGAGTTCTCAAACCCGTTTCGGTCCACGGCCCTTTCGTTCAGCCGTCGTCCTTCGTTTCGGTTTGGTCAGTTGCGATCCCAAACAAGCATGGCTACATGTTGGGGGTCAAGAGGTAATTTACGCCATATGTGGTTTTGTGCAGTTTAGGGGCATGTGGTCAGGCTAATGGTTCCCGTCGGGACGACAGACGGTTCTCGAGTTTCATTTGAGCAAAAGCGCTTGGGAAAAGCGTAGAACAGGGTCTGAGTTTGAGCGATTTGGGTAATTGGCTTGCGATAGCCAGTCCGCAGTAATGAGCTTTTCAATACCTCTAGCTCAGTTGGCCGTCAGCGGCGTTGCTTAATTTGCGTCGCCCTCGACCGGAGCAACATCTTCACAAGCGGGACCAACCATACCGCGATTGTAATGAACCCAAGCGTGGCTGCGATAGGCCGAGAGAAGAAGCCAAGCGGGTCGCCGTCGGCTTTGATCATTGACGCCATGAAGTTGTCTTCGACCATGCCTCCCAGAACAATTCCAAGGATCGCGGGGGCTACAGGGAACCCGTTTTCCTCCATCAGATAGGCAAGCACGCCCAACACCAGCATCACCGTGATCCCGAACACCGTGTTGTTGATGGCAAAGGCCCCGACCATGCAGAAGATCAAGATAACAGGCATCAGGACACGGCGCGGAATGCGCAGGATATGGCGCGACAGTTTGATGGCCACAAAGCCCAGAGGCAGCAACGCGAGATTGGCAATAAAGAAGGCAAGAAATACGGCGTAGATCAGTTCGGGGTTCATGATGAACACCATCGGACCTGGGTTCATCCCCTTCATGTAAAGTACACCAATCGCAATCGCGGTGATGGAATCGCCGGGGATGCCGAACACTGTTGCTGGCACCCATGCCCCCGCAAGGCTGGCGTTGTTGGCAGCCCCTGCATCAACTAGTCCTTCCGGGTGGCCGGTGCCGAATTTTTCGGGTTCCTTGGAGCGTTTCTTGGAAATGGCAAAGGCAATCCATGCCGCGATATCCGCGCCCGCACCGGGCAGAATACCAACCACAGCGCCGATGGATGACCCCCGCGCGATGTTGAATTTGTACTTCCTGAGGATCGGCCCCAAACCGGCAAAGACAGACCCCTTTGGCTGCGGTGGTACGGCAATCACCTCACGGTTCGATGCGACGTAGCGCAGGACCTCGGAAATGGCGAACATGCCGATCATTGCAGGGATGAAGCTAACCCCGCCCATCAGTTCCACACTGCCAAAGGTAAAGCGCGGATGACCTGCCGTGCCGTCAATTCCGACGGTCGCGATGAAGAGACCGATGAGCAGCGACACAAACCCCTTGAGTGTCGATCCGGTTGAGATGATGACCGCGCAGGACAGACCAAGGCAGGCCAGCCAGAAATACTCGTAGGATGAAAACTGGATGGCGAATTCCGCCAGGGCTGGGGCGCTGAAGGACAGCACCATACTGCCGACAAGACCGCCGATGACAGAGGTGACCAAGGCGATGCCAAGCGCGCGCTCACCCAGCCCTTGTTTGGTCATGGCATAGGATTCGTCGCAATAGGCCGCAGAGGCGGGCGTGCCCGGAATACGCAGCAAGGCGCCCGGAATGTCGCCTGCAAATATCGCGGTTGCAACCGTGGTGACGATGACCGCGATCGCCGGCACCGGGTCCATGAAGAAGGTGAAGGGGATCAGCAGTGCTGTAGCCATCGTCGCTGTCAGGCCAGGTATCGCCCCAACGAACAAGCCGAAGATTGCGGCCAGAAGCATGAAGAGCAAAGTCTGTGGTTCACCGATCAGCACGAATGCTTTGAAAATCGTGTCCATGACCCGCTACCACGCGACGGGCAGCAAGATGCCCCATGGCAATGGCACCAACAGCAGCTTTGCAAAGAGTGTGTGAATGATGAAAGTTGTGAGGATCGCCAGCGTGATGCTCTCCCGCCAGCTTGATCCGAAGCGCAGCAGCAATGTCGTCATGATCAGCAGGGATGTGGGAATGAAGCCCAAGGCATCCGACACCAGAATGTAGAAAACCATGCAGCCCAGCAAGATCACCACATCGGCGATGTTGTGGCGGTTCTGCGCCCAGTCGCCGATATCAACCATTGGTCCTTGCGCGCGCTGCGACAGGCCCTGAAGAATCAAGATGGCCCCGCAGACCGCCAATCCGATACCGATCAGTGTCGGAAACAGGTCAGGGCCGTAGCTCTGGCCATGCAAGTGGGGAAAAGTATTTGCATAGGCAATCACCGCCAGAGCAAACAGGATAAGCAAGCTCCCTGGAATGACATTGTTGAAACGCATGTCGGGCCTCTTCACCGTGACAGGTCAGAAGGGAAAAAGGGGCCGCAGCGAAAAACCACGGTCCCTTTCGACGGTTCTGTTGGCCGCAGGACTACTTCGCCAGGCCCACTGCCGTCATGACAGTGCCCAAGGCGGCATCGCTGTCTTTCATCCATGTGGTGAATTCGGCACCGGGCTTCCAAACCAGACCAAAGCCGCGACCATTCATGAACTCCTGGAACTCGGCGGACTTCCAAACGGTCTCAAGTGCTGCCGAAAGCTTGGCGGTTGCCTCATCCGGCATGCCTTTGGGGCCTGCCACACCGCGCCATGCGGCCATTTTCCAGTCGGAACCTGTCGCTTCCTTCAAAGTCGGGACATCCGCAAAGGCGCCAAGACGCTCTTCGCCCATCACGGCGAGGGATTTGACCTTGCCGGCTTCGATCAATGCAGCGGATTCGACAACCGAGCTTGTGACAACATCAACCCCACCAGCAACCAGCTCTTGCAGGCCGGCAGCAGCGCCTTTGGACGGCACCCATGGGCTTGCATCAGCCGCGGCACCGGCATCGTTCAACATACCTGCCAGGGCGAGGTGCCAGATGCCACCTTGGCCCGTGCCAGATCCCTTGTACTTGCCGGGATCGGCCTTGACCGCCTCGATCAGATCGCTTGCGGAGTTCCATTCGCTGTCCGCCCGTACCTGAATGCCCGCCGCATCGTAGTTGTAGAGCGCGATAGGCGTGTAATCCTCATAGGTCAGTTCCGTCAGACCTGCCCAGTGCATCATGCCGATTTCCACTGTGACAATGCCAATCGTGTAGCCGTCAGGATCTGCTGTGGCGATGGCGGAATGGCCGACAACGCCGCTGCCGCCATCGCGGTTCACCACATTGACAGGCTGGCCCAACTCTTCTTGCAGCAAGCCTGCGATCATGCGGCCTGTAGCGTCCGTGCCGCCACCTGCACCCCATGGCACGATCAGTGTGATGGGACGCTCGGGGTATTCGGCAAAGGCTGGCAGAGCCAAGCTGAATGCGGCTGCCGTGGCGAGCGTCGCACTCAGTGCAAATTTTTTGAATGTGTTTGATGTGGTCATAGTCGATCCTCCCGGTTTGTTTTGACAGCGCTGGCAACGCGCTGGTTGGTGACCTCAAGCCCTCACTCCCGGCCTCAGGTTTTTTCTCCGAGCGTTGCTCAGGAAAACAGAATGCCGCCGTTGATATCCACCGATGTGCCGGTCATGAACGACGACTGGTCAGAGGCCAGAAACGCAGTCAGGTTCGCCACCTCCTCTGGTGTGCCTTCGCGCTTCACTGGCGCCATGCCTGACACTTTGGCGCGCACTTCGTCTTTGGTAAAGATATTATGGAAGTCAGTATCGATCATACCGGGGCAAATCGCGTTGACGCGGATTTTGGGGCCGAATTCCTTGGCCATGCCGCGCGTCATCGTCATCACAGCTCCTTTTGACGTTGCATAGGCAACCGCCCCGGGCCCTCCGCCGTCCCGGCCTGCCTGCGAGGCGAAAGCGACGATACTGCTGCCTGCGGGCATATGTGGCGTCGCCGCCTTGGCAAGATGGAAAAAGGATGTGACGTTCAGGTCCATCACTGCATTCCAGTGATCAATATCCATCTCGGGAAAGGTTTTGCGGGCCACAAGGCCGCCTGTGACATGCACCAGCACGTCGATGTTTTCGCCAAAGGCGGAACGGGTCTCGGCGACCAGCTTTTCCACATCGGCAGGGTTGGTCATGTCGCCTTGCAACGCGAATGCCTTGCCACCCGCTGCGGTGATCTCCGCCACGGCGGACTCTGCGCCTGCACTGCTGGCATGGTAGTTGATCGCAACCGATGCCCCGTCCGCCGCAAGGCGCATTGCGCATGCACGCCCAATGTCCCGTCCGCCGCCCGTCACGATTGCCGTTTTTCCGCTCAATGTCATGAATTTGCCCCCAAGTATCTTTCAAAAGGGCAAGCAGATGCCCCACCATAGGGCAAACTGGTATGGTAGTATTGTGGATCTGTCAACTCCGGGGGTGTCAGTCCTCGAAAAAGTCAGGGTTGTTCTTTGAGGCGCTTTCCAGAGTGCCGTCAAGGTGGGCCAGATGGATGCGGGTTTTCTCAACAGCGGTTTTCTCGTCGCCCGCCCGGATGGCTTTAAAAATCTCCGTGTGCCCGTCAAGAACCTCCTTCATCGCGACCGCGTCATTCAGCTCGAGCGTACAGGCCCGTTCCGTATGGGTCTTGTTCTCCGAGATGACTTTGAACGCTGGCAAACGGTTGGCCGCCGCGCAGATCAATCGGTGAAACTCGTAATCCAACGCCTTGAGAAGGACAGGATCACCCGCCGCAACCGCTTGTTGCTGTTCATTCAGGTTGGCCTCGATCGCGTCCAGGCTGTCTGGCGATGCAGCGTGACAGGCAACGCGCACGACTTCCACCTCGACTGCGGCTCTGATGAAGCGCGAGTCGCTCAACTTCTGGCGTGAAATCTTACGCACCCGCGTTGCCCGTTGCGGCCTGATCTCAAGCAAGTCCAACTCGCCCAAGCGCATGAAGGCCTCTCTGACAGGTTGGCGAGAAACGTTGCAGGTTTTCGCCACTTCGACCTCAGATATTTTTGCCCCCGGTTTGAGCCGCATTGCGATGATGTCGGACTTCAATTGCCGAAACACTTCTTCCGTTGTCGTCAGTCGCTTGGCGTCTTGCAAAGGGTCGTGAGCGTTCATTTCCATTCCGATACCTGAGTTTTCCGTCGCTTTAGGCCGTTACAACTTGGGGCCAGACGCATGTATTGCGAAAGTGGCATTACATCAATTCTCCCGCAATCGGGCAACCGCACCCTTTCCCAGACTGCCTTCAAATACCAAATATAGCAAATTACCATACTAGTCAGCATTTTTCTTGACGAACGCGACCCAAGCCGTTTATCTCAATCCAGATTTAACAGAATCTGGACGCCCGAACCTCAAAAACGGGCGCAAACTTCATGTCTGGGAGGACGACGATGACGTTTTTTAGCACCACAATGAAGAAGGCCGCGCATCTGATGATGGGTGTCGCTCTTGCAAGCGGCCTCAGCGCCGCATCGATGACCGCGGCCTATGCCCAAGACGTGACCCTGCGCGGTGCCAGCATGTTTGATGAAAATCACGCCTTCACCAAGACAATGCGAAAGTTTGCCGAACTGGTTGAAGCAAACTATGACGGAAATGTAGTATTCGATCTGCGGCTGAACGGCGAGTTGGGCGTCGAGAGTGATTACGTCAACTTCCTGCAACAGGGCGTCGCCATCGACTATACGATCATGGCGCCATCCAATATGGCCAAATTCGCACCGGCGATCCCGCTGATGGACATGCCTTTCCTGTTCCGTGATCTGGACCACTGGAACAAGGTGCTGTCCAGCGATGCATTCGCCTCGCTTGAAGCGGAGTTGGAGAAGAACGCAGACATCAAGATCATTGGCTACACCGGCGGCGGCGTGCGCAACCTTGTTTCCAGCGCGCCAATCGCGAACCTTGCCGATCTCGCAGGCCACAAGATGCGCGTTATGGGTGCGCCCATTCAGGCCCAGACCTTCTCGGCACTGACGGCGGCACCGTCGGCCATCGCCTATAACGAGGTTTACAATGCTATCCAGTCTGGCGTGATTGCCGGTTTTGAAAACGAGGCGGCCAGTATCCAGAACCTCAAGTTTTATGAAGTCGCCCCCTATATCACGCTGACCAAGCACACCATCACGGTGCGTCCCATCGTAATGAGCGGCAAGACCTTCCGTAAGCTGCCCGAAGCACTTCAGGCCGCAGTTCTGAAAGCAGGCAAGGAGGCCGGTGCCTTTGGCCGCGAGTTGGAATCGCGCGAAGACGGTATGAAGCTGCAGGAAATGCTCGATGCGGGCCAGATCAAGGTTCAGGAGTTCGAAGGTCGCGAAAAGCTGCTTGAGATGGTGATCCCTGTGCAAGACTCCTTCGCCGCAGAAATCGACGCAACTGATCTGCTGGCGAACGTTCGCGGCATGTGATGCGCTTTGACGGCGCTCCCGCGACGGGAGCGCCGTCTTCCATTTCAGGGCGCTGCGCCCCAACAGCCAAAGCGATATCATCATGGTCGGGCGATTTCTCGAAACCTTCTCAACCGGTCTGCGCATTTTGCTGGGGTGCCTGATGGCGTGTCTGGCTATCCCGGTCGGGATGCAGGTGATCTCGCGCTATACAGGGCTGATCCCGACCTACCTCTGGACAGAAGAACTGGCCACGTTCATCTTCGTCTGGGTTGTCATGATCGGCTCCATGCTGGCGGTCTGGGACGGCACCCACTTTGACGTGGTCATCACCCCGGACGCCCAAAACCCACTGGCGGCGCTTATCCAGAAAAGCGTGGTTCATCTCGCCATCCTGGTCTTCGCGCTGCTGTTTGCCTGGTATGGGATCGAATATGCCAAAGTTGGCTCGATCCAGAGTTCCGTCATGATGCGCGCAAATCTGCTGTGGATCTATGTGTCCGTCCCGTTGGCTGGCGTCGTTTGGGCCGTTTTCGCGGGCTACCGACTGTATGAGGCCTTCACGGTTTACACGCACTCCAGGAAAGCCATGTCATGATCGTTTCAACAGGCCTCGCCTGCGCAATCCTTGTGGGCGGGTTTCTTGCGTTGATCCTGATCCGCGTCCCCGTGGCCTTTGCCCTGGGGATTGCCACCATTCCAATCGTCGTATTGGACATCCGGTTGACGCCCTTCATCATACTTGACCGAATGTTTCAATCCTACAACTCGTTCATCCTGCTGGCTGTGCCATTCTTTCTGCTTGCCGCAAACCTGATGAATTCAGGCAAGATCACAACCAAACTGATTGATTTTGCCCGCGTCCTGACCGGCTGGATGCCCGGGGGATTGGGCCATGTGAATGTGGCGGTGTCCATGCTCTTTGCCGGCATCTCGGGGTCGTCCACGGCGGATGCGGCCGGCTGTGGCAAAATCCTGATCCCCGCGATGGTCAAGGAAGGCTATGACACACGTTTTGCCATTGCAATCACCGCGTGTTCTTCGGTGATGGGCGTCATCATCCCGCCCAGCATCTTGATGGTGGTTTGGGGCGGCGTCATGCAGATCTCTGTTGGCGCGTTGTTTTTGGCAGGCGCGATACCGGGACTGCTGATTGGTTTTGCGCTCATGGCCACGGTCTATGGCTACGCCCGTGCCTATGATTACCCAATAGCGCTGAAGCCCACCTTTGCTGAGTTCTGGAGCGCTCTCAAAGGCGCCGCTTTGGCGCTGTTGACCCCCGTTCTTGTAATCGGTGGCATCGTGGGCGGCATCGTGACACCCACCGAAAGCGCGATCATAGCGGCAGGATACGCGCTGATCCTGGGCGTCTTTGTCTACCGGACGGTGTCAGTCAAGGACCTCGGTCACATCTTCTACGATACGGGTCGTTTCGCCTCGATCTCTCTCTTCGCGATAGGAACGGCTTCCGCCTTTGGCTGGATGCTGGCATTCTACAACGTCCCGCGTCTGATTGTCGAAACACTCACGGCGCATGAATTCGGCATGATCGGAACAGCTCTGATCATCGCTGCGCTTTTCCTGTTCTTTGGCCTGTTCATCGATGCAATCCCCACGATCATCATTCTCGGAACCGTGCTGTTGCCCGTCGCAACAGCGGCGGACATCCACCCAATTGCGTTTGCCATCATCGGCATCATTTCCTTGGCGTTTGGGTTGGTAACGCCACCTTACGGGTTGTGCTTGCTCATTGCCGCCGCGATTGGAGGCATGAATGTGGTCAGTGTCATGCGGGATGTCTGCATCATCCTTGCACCGATGTTGCTCATCCTTCTGCTCATCATAATTTTTCCGGAAATCGCGCTTTGGTTGCCCCGCACTCTGATGCCGATGACGTTCAAATAAACGCCCTTTTGCACAGTACGTGCATTCTGGAAAGTCGGTATCGCGGTGGTTTTCGCGTGATGTTCCAGTATCATTGACGCAGATTCGACACCGCACGGCAGAATAGATTTTGATCGATCGAGCGACGTTAAACCGGAAAGAGCCGCACTCGAAAAAGTAGCGACTGAAGAATGTGATCAGGCTTCAACTGTATATCAAA
Organism: uncultured Alphaproteobacteria bacterium; assembly: GCA_963715055.1. Taxonomy (GTDB): domain Bacteria; phylum Pseudomonadota; class Alphaproteobacteria; order Rhodobacterales; family Rhodobacteraceae; genus CAVQRB01. The sequence continues at coordinate 111,782 of CAVQRB010000004.1, forward strand.
GGATCCGACCATCCGATGAAATGAAACTGGGAGACAATCTTACCAAATTTGAGATCGAAACCATGCGAAGTGTTGCTGCTGTAAAAACCAAAAAAACTCTTGGTGTCTATCTCGACTGAACGGTGGAAAACAACGCATCATTGAATGCCAAGAGAACCGTTTTAAGAAATAGGCGCACGTCTCGGCCTCCTTCCATTTTGGGCTCGATCCGAGTTCTCGTTGCCGACGTAAGGAAGACCTGGTTCAGGCAAACCGTTGGGTCTGCGCCAAGCTGCCAATGAAGGGCTGGGACGAAACCAACTTTGCACCGATCATCTAGGGGTCGGCGTTCACGTGAATAGCGCAGGGAATCGAGAAGCTTCTCGAAGGTTTTTTCGCCGTCGATTCCAGTATAGGTGAAGCGATGGAGGAGGGGCTAAGTTCACAAGCTCACTCGATCACCGTCGTTTACCTGCCTTACTCCCGGGGGGGCTGGACCACAGCATTTCGTATGCAGTATGTGTGCAACTTGGCCCCGAAAACCGGTTCGCGGATCAGAGGAGTTCTAGGAATGCCCTTGAACGCAGCCTCGGCGGCCGCGCAATTATCCACTGCGCCCATGATGGACTGGACAGGTGGTTCGAAATTTCCTTGATTAATTGAGGACTTTGCATGGCTCCAGAAGCCATGTTGTAAGAAGTGTTGTAACTCTCGGGCACTTGCTCAAGGACGCGCTATTCCACCCAAGCGCGCGAGCGATTTTGCAGCCATGCGCCTTGGCCCCTTGGACGATGACAACGGAGGGAAGCACGGCCAATTGTCGTAGCTATCGAGGCTCGGTTTGCGGCGCGTTGTGGGTAAGTTCACGTTGGGAAGGTGCGTGGACTTCCGTGTAGCGGCCATTGGTTCAGCCCGCGGCGATTGTCCGGTTCACACTGCGATCATGGGGTCTAAAGGACTGCGAGCACTGCCCGTGACCCGGTCTTCACAAATGGGTGTCTTCTAAGTCCCGTGCGGATCGAAGCGCGGCACTGCGAAGTCCGAACCGTCGATGACGATATCGGCAAGGCTGTAGCGATCAAAAACCTCAAACATCGCCTCGATGGCACTGTCAAAGATTAGAGGGAGGCGGCACGAGCGCGTGATCAGGCACTGGTTGTCCTTGCGGAAGCATTCGACCAGCGCAAAGTCCGGCTCAGTTGCCCGGATGACCCGGCCGAGGTTGATCGTCTCTGGCGGCGCCGCCAGACGGAAGCCGCCCGACCGTCCGCGCTGAGCTTCGAGGAACCCTTCGCGCGTCAGGGTCCGAACCACCTTTTTCAGATGCGATGCCGATATTCCGTAGACCGCGGCGGCTTCGTCGATGGTCACGTTATTGCCGTCCTTGCTCGCCGCAAGGATCAGGATGCGCAAGGCATAGTCGGAAAAGCTCGTCAGTCGCAGCGGCGGCACCTCTTAATGTGGCAAGTATCCAAGACCCGATTTTGCCCACCTCGATAGATTATCCGAAAAAGGGTCATCTTACTTGATCTTGATCAAGGTGCCTTTTCGAACAGCATGAGACAAGCCCCTTCAAAAGGGTGATTTAAAATGACCCAAATATCGGGATACCGGAATGTCTAGGACTGGCCCACACAATATGTCGGCATGCATTTGGAGCCTTGGTAAGGTTCTTTGCCGCGCTTTTGTGGTCCTCGCGGTTCTGGGACTGGTTGGGGAATTCGCCCAGCCTGTCCGCGCCCATGCGGGCGAGGGCGTTCATGGATTCGAGATCGTCATCTGCTCCGGCGATGGCGCGGTAACGATAATGGTCGACCGAGAGGGCAACCCCATCGAGGTGCCCGGCGAAGCCGCTTGCGATTGCGGCTGTGCCACATGTCCATCGTCCGGCGGTGTGTGCCTGATCCATGAAGCTGTTGCACTGGACGTGTCGATAGCCTTCGCAGCCACCGTTCCATGCACCTTGAAATCGGTAAACCTCGCCTGGGAACGCGGGCGGTTGCCGGTCCCGCGCGGCCCCCCGACCGAGAAAGAAACCTGATGTTCCTGTTCCGAAGCTTCCTTCGTGTCCTGTTCTTGCTTGCTGTACTGGCCGCGCCCGCAACTGCGCAGAGCCCGATCCTCAGCCAGTTTCTCGGCGAAGTATCCCCTTCCGAACTCATCGAAGGCGCCGACGTCTTCGGGCCGATCCGTGACGACGTGCCAGTCGTCCCCGTCCAGAGCGGTGGCGAAACCGTTGGCTGGGCCTTCATCACGTCGGATTTTGTCGGCACGACTGGCTATTCCGGCAAACCCATTCACGTAATGGTCGCCATCGGACAGGATGCCGTGCTTCGCGCGGTCCGCTTGGTCAAGCATTCCGAACCCATCGTTCTGATCGGCATTCCCGAGGCGAAGGTGCAGGCGCTGACCGCCTCTTACGCCGGTCTGGACATCGCGGCCGAAGCGGCGGCTGGCGGGGTTGCGCATGATCTCAATATCATTTCCGGCGCAACCGTAACGATCATGGTCATCGACGACTCGGTCGTGCGCTCTTCCATCCGCGTGGCCCGTGCGCTGGGGCTGGGCGGGCTGGCACCCGATACCGCGCCCGAGGGGCCGAGATACGCAATCGACGCCGAGGCGACCGCCGCTGGCGGCTGGCAGACGCTGGTCGGTGACGGCACCATCCGGCGCCTCTCGCTGGATGTCGGTCAGGTGAACCGCGCCTTCGAACAGGTCGAAGACCCGCGCGCGGCGGCGCGTCCGATTGCCGGTGCGGAAGACGACACATTCATCGATCTCTACGCCACGCTTGTTTCGATCCCGGCGATCACCGACGCGCTTCTCGAACCCGCCGAGGGCCAGAATCTGCGCGACTGGCTGGAAGAAGGCGAACATGCGCTGCTGGTCGCCGGACGTGGGCAGTATTCGTTCAAAGGCTCGGGCTATGTACGGGGCGGCATCTTCGACCGCATCCAGCTGATCCAGGGCGATATCTCGGTGCGCTTCCGCGACCGCGACCACCGCCGCGTGGGCGCCATCGCCACCGACGGTGCGCCGAGCCTGTCCGAGATGGACTTGTTCCGCATCCCGGCCGACATCGGCTTCGATCCGACCCAGCCATTTCGCCTGCAACTCCTTGTCCAGCGCGATGTGGGCGCCATCGAGCGTGTCTATACCACCTTCGAGATGGGCTGGCAGCCGCCTGCGGCCTTCCTGGTGCCGATCGCGTCCGAACCCGCGCCCGCGGCGGCGATCGCGCCCGAGCCCGACGAGGCCGCCGCCAAGGCAGCGCTCTGGCAGCGCATCTGGCGTGACAAGACCGTGGAAATCACCGTGCTGGCCGTGATGCTGGCGGCTTTGACGGTGGCGTTCTTCTTCCAGGACTTCCTGACGCGCTCGGCGAGGGCGACGCTCTGGTTCCGCATGGGTTTCCTGACGGTCACGCTTGTTTTTCTGGGCTGGTATGCCAACGCGCAACTGTCGGTCGTGAACCTGATGGCGCTGGCCAATTCGCTTGCGACAGATTTCAGCTGGGAGGCGTTCCTGCTGGACCCGCTGACATTCATCCTGTGGTTCTCGGTCGCCGCCGCGCTGATCTTCTGGGGGCGTGGCGCCTATTGCGGCTGGCTCTGCCCATTCGGCGCGCTCCAGGAACTGAGCAACCGCATCGCCCGGTTTTTCCGGGTGCCGCAATGGCATCTGCCCTGGGGGCTGCACGAACGGCTCTGGGCGGTGAAGTACGTGCTGTTCCTCGGCCTCTTCGGGGTCTCGCTCGCCTCGATCGAGCAGGCCGAGCATCTGGCCGAGGTGGAGCCGTTCAAGACCGCGATCATCCTGAAATTCGACCGCGCCTGGCCCTTTGTCCTCTATGCAGGGGTGCTGCTGTTCATCGGGCTTTTTGTCGAACGTTTTTACTGCCGCTACCTCTGCCCGCTGGGCGCTGCGCTCGCTATCCCGGCACGCATTCGAATGTTCGATTGGCTCAAACGCTACCGCGAATGCGGCAATCCCTGCCAGACCTGCGCCAACGACTGCATGGTGCAGGCGATACACCCGACCGGCGAGATCAACCCGAATGAGTGCCTGGACTGCCTGAACTGCCAGGTGCTCTACCGGTCGAAAACGAAATGCCCTGTTGTCCAGCGGCGCGATAAACGCCGTGCCACGGCCTCGGCCAGTGCCGAGTCGCTCGACAGGGTTCTGACCAATCACCCAAACAGAAAGGAGACACAAAATGTCTGAAGTTAAGGGGAAAGGCGGCATCAGCCGGCGAGGCCTTCTGGGCGCTACTGCCGGAGGGGCCGCGCTCGGCACACTTGGTGTATCCGGTGGCGCCGTACTGACGGGCGCCGCAGGCGGCGCACTTCTTGGATCGACGAAACCGGCACGGGCCGCAACGGCCTCCGGGCACGTGGCGCCGGGAGAGTTGGACGAATATTACGGGTTCTGGTCCTCGGGCCAGACCGGCGAGATGCGTATCCTCGGGGTGCCGTCGATGCGCGAACTCATGCGCGTGCCGGTCTTCAACATCTGCTCGGCCACGGGCTGGGGGATCACGAACGAGTCCAAGAAGGTCCTGACCGAGGGCCTGACGCAGAAGACCAAGGATTACCTCGCGGCGAACGGCCTGGAGTTCCCGCGCAACGGCGACCTGCACCACGTCCACATGTCATTCACAGAGGGCAAGTATGATGGCCGTTTCCTGTTCATGAACGACAAGGCCAACACGCGCGTCGCGCGCGTGCGCTGCGACGTTATGAAATGCGACAAGATCATCGAGATCCCGAACGCCAAGGGCATCCACGGCTTGCGTCCGCAGAAATGGCCGCGCACCAACTACGTCTTCGCCAACGGCGAGGACGAGGCTCCGATGGTCAATGACGGCATGATCCTTGATGATCCGTCGAAATACGTGAACTTCTACACTGCGATCAACGCCGACGAGATGACCGTCGCCTGGCAGGTGATGGTAACCGGGAACCTCGACAACACCGATGCCGACTATGACGGCAAATACGCCTTCTCGACCTCCTACAACTCCGAGATGGGCATGACCCTGGCCGACATGACGGCGGCGGACATGGACCACGTCGTGGTCTACAACATCGCAGAGATCGAGAAGGGCATCGCGGCGGGCGATTACCAGGAACTGAACGGCGTCAAGGTGATCGACGGGCGCAAGGGGTCGGAAAAGAACTACGTCCGTTACATCCCGATCCCGAACAACCCGCATGGCTGCAACATGGCGCCGGACAAGGTGCACCTGTGCATCGGCGGCAAGCTGTCGCCCACGGTCAGCGTGATCGACGTGCGCAAGCTGGACGCGGTGTTCTACGACGGCGCCGAGCCGCGCTCGGCCGTGGTCGCCGAGCCGGAACTGGGTCTCGGGCCGCTCCACACCTGCTTTGACGGCCAGGGCAACGCTTTCACCACCCTGTTCCTCGACAGCCAGGTGGTGAAGTGGAACATCGAGAAGGCCGTTCAGGCTTATGCCGGCGAAAGCGTCGATCCGATCATCTCGAAGACCGACGTGCACTACCAGCCCGGCCACAACTCGACCGCCGAGGGTGAGACGCTCGACGCTGCGCCGAAATACTACATCTCGATGAACAAGTTCTCGAAGGACCGGTTCATCAACGTCGGCCCGTTGAAGCCCGAGAACGAGCAGCTTTTCGTCATCGACGGCGACAACCTGACACTGATCCACGACGGCCCGACCTTCGCAGAACCGCATGACTCGATCCTGGTGCATCGCTCCAAGGTCAATCCGCTGCATGCCTGGAACCGCGACGACCCGATGTGGGAAGACGCGCGCCAGCAGGCCGCGGCGGATGGCGTCGACCTCGACTGGGGCCATGAAGAGATCATCCGTGACGGCAACAAGGTGCGGGTCTACATGTCCTCGGTCGCGCCGCAGTTCAGCCTGGAGAAGTTCACCGTCAAGCAGGGCGACGAGGTCACGGTCTATGTCACCAACATGGACGACATCGACGACCTGACCCACGGCTTCACCATGGGCAACCACGGTGTCGCGATGGAGGTCGGGCCGCAACAGACCGCGTCCGTGACCTTCACGGCGGCGCAGCCCGGCGTCTACTGGTACTATTGCCAGTGGTTCTGCCACGCGCTCCACATGGAGATGCGCGGCCGGATGTTCGTCGAACCGCAGGGCGCCTGAGCATGAAGCGCATCCGGTTTCTCCTTGTCGCCGTTCTGGCCGCCTTGGCGGTCCAGGCAGCGGCGGAAACGCGGACGGTTGCGCCCGCGCCGGATGCGCTTGCTTCCGCTGTCGCCGGGGCCAGCCCTGGCGACGTGCTGATCCTGGTGCCGGGCCTGCACGAGGGCCCGGTGTCCATCGACGTTCCGCTGACCCTCGACGGCCGGCCCGGTGCCATACTGCAAGGCGACGGAACAGGTAGCGTCCTGACCGTGACCGGCGACGGCGCGGTGATCCGCGGACTGACGATACGCGGCTCGGGCGATGATGGTGCAGAGATCGATTCCGGCATCAAGCTGGCGCGCACGGCCACTAACGCGCTGGTCGAGAGCAACCGTCTGACCGGCAACCTGCACGGCATCACCGTGCACGGCGCGCGCGACAGCATCGTGCGTGGCAACGTGATCGAGGGCCGCCAGGACCGCCGGGTCAACGACCGGGGCAACGGTATCTACGTCTGGAACGCACCCGGCACGCTGGTCGAGGGCAACGAGGTGACCTGGGGCCGCGATGGCATCTTCGCCAACGCCTCGAAGGACAACATCTTTCGCGACAACACCTTCCGCGACCTGCGCTTTGCCGTCCACTATATGTACACCAACAATTCGCAGGTCATCGGCAACGTCTCCGTGGGTAACACTCTGGGTTTCGCGCTGATGTTCTCGAATCGGATCGAGGTGCGGGACAACCTGTCGCTGGGCGACCGCACCCACGGCATCATGCTGAACTACGCCAACAACGCGAGCGTCACGGGCAACCTTGTGCGCGGCGGTACCCATGAGAAATGCACCTTTATCTACAACGCCCACAAAAACCGTATCGAAGGCAACCGCTTCGAAGGGTGCGAGATCGGCATCCATTTCACCGCCGGATCCGAGCGCAATGCAATCACCGGAAATGCTTTTGTCGGCAACCGGCACCAAGTAAAATACGTCGGCACCCGGCACATGGAATGGAGTGCGGAAGGCCGCGGCAATTTCTGGTCGGACCACCCGGCCTTCGACCTCGACGGCGACGGGATCGCCGACGGCGCCTTTCGGCCGAACGACCTGATGGACCACATCCTGTGGTCGCAGCCTTCGGCCAAGCTGCTGCTGGGCTCGCCCGCCGTGCAACTGGTGCGCTGGAGTCAGGCGGCCTTTCCGGCGACCCTGCCGGGCGGTGTGCTGGACAGCGCGCCGCTGATGACGGCACCCGAGATCACGGTGCCGGCAAACATCGCGGCGATGGAGGCCGATGCGCTGGCCCGCGCCGCAGACAGTGAGGAGATGAGCGATGCTGACTTGCTCTCGGGTCACTAGGACCTTCGGTAGCGTCGAGGCGCTGAAGGAAGTCAGCCTTTCGGTGGCGCAAGGCGAGCGCGTCGCGCTGCTGGGTCACAACGGGGCGGGCAAGTCGACTTTGATGAAGATCGTGCTGGGCCTGATCGTCGCGACCTCGGGCGAGGTGCGCGTGGCGGACGTAGCACCCGGCAGCCGCGCCGCGCGCGAGGCAGCCGCCTATTTGCCCGAGAACGCGGCCTTTCACCCGGCGCTCACCGGGCGCGAGCAGATCGCGCTCTATCTGCGCCTGCGCGGCGAAGCGGCGTCGAAGGCTGGTGCGCTGCTCGAGCGGGTCGGGTTGGACCAGGCCGCCGACCGCAGGATCGGCACCTATTCCAAGGGAATGCGGCAGCGCGTCGGGCTGGCCCAGGCGTTGATCGGCCGGCCGCGCCTGATGGTACTGGACGAACCGACAAGCGGCCTCGACCCTGTCTCGCGGCGCGAGTTCTACGGTATCCTCGACGACCTGGCGCGAGACGGTGCGGCGATCCTGCTGTCCTCGCACGCCCTGACCGAAGTCGAGGCGCGCACTGATCGCATCGCCATCCTGTCGAAGGGGCGGCTGGTGGCCAACGACACGCTGGCGAACCTGCGCCGCGAGGCCGGGTTGCCGATCCACATCCAGGTCGCAGCGCGGCCCGACACGGTCGGCGATGTGGCCGAACGGCTGGCCGGGACCCGCGTGAACGGCGTCCGGGTAGACCTTACCTGCGCCCATGGCGACAAGCTGTCCCGCCTCGGCCAGATCGCCGGGCTCGGCAGCATGATCGAGGACGTCGAGGTGATCCCTCCGAGCCTCGAGGACCTCTATACCCATTTCAGCCGGAGGGCAGGACGATGACGCGCGTAATGGCAGAGGCCGTTTCCGAAATCCGCATCGCCATGCGTAACCGCTGGGTGACCATCGCGGTGGCGATGATGGCTCTCTTCGCCCTTGTCCTGTCGGCAGCGGGCAGCGCGCCCACGGGCCAGATCGGCGCCGACAAGCTGTCGGTGACGGTGGCGAGCCTGACGTCGCTGGCCGTCTACCTCGTGCCGCTGCTGGCGCTGCTGATGTCCTTCGACGCGGTCGCGGGCGAGATCGAACGCGGGACACTGCCGCTGCTCCTGACCTACCCGGTGAGCCGGAGCGAGATCCTCGCGGGCAAGTTCCTCGCGCATCTGGGGGTTCTGGCCATCGCGCTGCTGGTCGGCTACGGCGTTGCCGCCGTGGCCGCCTTCGCGTTCGATCCTAAAGCGGCGGCCGGGATCCCCGCCCTGATACGGCTGTTGTTGACCTCGCTGCTGCTCGGCGCGGCTTTCCTCGGCGCGGGTTACGCCGTTTCGTCGGTGACGGGCCGCCCAGGCGCGGCAGCCGGTGCGGCCATCGGGCTGTGGCTGGTCTTCGTGGTGCTTTACGATCTCGGCCTGCTGGCCGCCGTGGTCGCCGATAGCGGTGGCGCCTTCACCACTCGGGTCTTTCCGTGGCTGCTGCTGGCCAACCCGGCCGACGCGTTCCGCCTCTACAACCTGGCGGCATCCGAAGCGGCTGGGGTCGCGGCCGGAGTCGCGGGTGCCGCACAAACGATCCCGCCGTCCTGGGCGCTCTCGTCATTGCTTGTCTGGGCGGCGGGTGGTTTCGCCCTGGCCGTCGTCGCCTTCCGAAGGGTCAAACCATGAAAAGGGTTCTTGTTCTCGTACTTGCCGCGCATGCTCTGACAGCCTGCAAGGAAGAGCTGGCAGAGCGACCCATGCCGGTCGTCATGACCGCCGAAGCCGTCGGCCACTACTGCCAGATGGACCTGCTGGAACATCCCGGCCCAAAGGCACAGGTCCACCTCGGTGGGCTGCCCGATCCGCTGTTCTTCAGCCAGGTCCGGGACGCGATCGCCTATCAGAGGATGCCGGAACAGAGCCACGCGATTGCCGCGATCTATGTCAGTGACATGAGCCGTGCGGCGAGCTGGGAAGAGCCCGGTCCGGATAATTGGATCGCCGCAGAAGAGGCAATCTTCGTGGTCGGTACCGCCGTCAAGGGGGGAATGGGCGCGCCGGAGCTCATTCCCTTTGCCGACAGCGCGGCGGCTGCGGCATTCATCGCAGTCAACGGGGGTGAGATCCTTTCCCTGTCCGACATTCCCGACGACATGGTTCTCGCTCCTGTCGAGTTCGCGCTCGACGACGAGGGCAATTTCATCCCGCCCGAAGGGGCGGCCATCGACTAGGAGTTGATGATGCCAAGTTTTTCCCGCCGCCGCTTCATTGCGATCTCTGCCGCCGCCGTGCTGGCTGGCCCCGCTTCGGCTGCGCCGATGCGGCACTGGGTCGGCACCGCGTTGGGAGCGCGGGCGTCGATCACACTCGCCCATCGGGATGCAGCGGAGATCGTCACCGCCGTGCTGCACGAAATAGACCGCCTAGAGGATGTCTTCAGCCTCTATCGGCCGGGCTCGGCCCTGTCACGTTTGAATCGCGACGGTGCGCTGGATGCGCCGCCGTTCGAGCTTCTCGAATGCCTCGGCATAGCCGGCGCCGTGCATGACGCGACCGGCGGTGCTTTCGATCCGACCGTCCAGCCGCTTTGGGCGGCTTATGCCGAAGGATATGCCGCGGGCGGCATGCCGACGAACCCCATGTTGGACGCGGCACGATCCCGCGTCAGCTGGTCGCTCCTGAGGGTCGCTCCGTCGCGCGTCGCCTTCGCCCTGCCTGGCATGGCGCTCACGCTGAATGGTATTGCACAAGGCTATATCGCGGATCGCGTGGCGAGGATGCTGGAGGCGCAGGGCCTCGACCAGATCCTGATCGACACGGGAGAGTTGCGCGCCTTGGGCACCACGCCAGCTGGTGCACCATGGTCGGTGATGCTGCCTGACGGTGGCAGGCTTGACTTCCGGGACCGCGCGCTGGCGACATCGGCGCCGCTCGGGACGTCGTTCGATCAGGCAGGAACGATTGGCCACATCCTCGATCCCAGGACGGGACTGCCTGCCCGGGCATCGATGCAGACTGTATCGGTCACCGCGCCGACTGCGGCCCTTGCAGACGCGCTTTCGACCGGGCTCTGTCTGCTCGACGGAAAAGAGGCGGAAGAGGCGATCGGGCGGCTGCGCGATTGCCGGCGCGTCTGACGCTGCGCGAGGCGAGGAGGACTGTGTCTGGACGCGGCCAGACGGCCTGCAACCGGCGATCTCAGGGCAGGGTCGTTCCGGTTCGGGACCTGACCGCAGGATCACCCGGTTTCGGTCCGCGCATATCCTCCAGCGCTGCATAAAACGCGGGCAACACCAAAAGGATCAGAACCGTTGCCGCCAAGAGCCCGAAGACGACCGAGATAACGAGTGGCTTGAGCGTCTGCGCCTGGGTCGAGGTTTCCAGCAGCAATGGTGCCATCCCCACTATGGTGGTCGAGACCGATACGAAGATCGGACGGAACCGCGACCGCACCGCCTCACCAGCAGCCATCGCGGCGGACAGTCCTTCGGCCCGGCGGGCTTTGATGACGCCGACCAGAAGGATCGCATTGTTCACCACGATGCCAGCGAGCGAGGCCGCCCCCACCAGTGACGGCATCGAGATGTTGTAGCCCATCAATACATGGCCCCAGATGACGCCCAGAAACGCCAGCGGGATAGTCATCATCACGATCAGCGGCTCGACATAGCTGCGGAACTGGAAGCTGAGTACAAGGTAGATGCCCACCACCCCGATCAGGAAGCCGCGCAGGATTGATGCGACGGTTTCGGCTGAATTGGCGGCCTGCCCACCGATCTCGAAGGCGAGGTCGGGTGTCGTGGCCGCGAGATCGGGCAGGAAGCCCTCGGTCAGTCTTGCGGTAATCGCGTCGGCATTGCCGATGCGTCCATCCACATCCGCCGCGACGGTCAACGTGCGCAGGCCGTTGCGGCGCGTGATTGTTCCCCAGCCCTGCGCCTCGTCGATGGTGGCTATGCTGGACAGCGGCACGGTGCCGCCACCCGGCAAGGAGATCTCAAACACGTTCAGGTCTGCACGGGTGGCCCGGTCATCATCGGCCAGCCGCACCTCGATATCCCAGGCCAGATCGCCGCGCCGGATTTCCGAAAGCTGAGTGCCAAGAAATGCTGCCCGGAGTTGCCCGGCCACATCCGTGGCGGTCAGCCCCAGGCCCTCGGCCCCCGGCGACAGGTTCAGCCGCAATTCCGGCTCGCCGGGGCGCAGATCGAGGATCGCGTTGCGCACACCGGCATAGGTCTCGAGCTCTGCCAAAGTGGCGCGACCTGCCGCTTCCAGCGCAGCGAGGTCGGGGTGGGTCAGGCGCAGTTCGACCGCAATGCCTTGCGGGCCGATCCCCGGTTCGGTCAGGATCAGCGAGGACACACCGGGAAGAGCGCCGATTTCCGCGCGCCACAGCGTGGCGATGTCGTCAAGTGTGCTCGCGCGTGTCTTGGCACCCAGAAGGTCCACCGCGACGGTCGCGACATGGGCGCCGCTCTCGCCCGCCGAAAGGTTGCGGCCCAGCCGGGTTATACGGCGGATGACAAGCGGTTGTGCCTCGGGCTGATCGGGGGTCAGGCGGGCGTTCACGCGGTCAAGCGCAGCCTCGACCTGGGCCACGGCTTCGGTCGTGCGCGCCAGCGGGGTGCCGGCGGGCAGCATCAGCCGCGCCTCCAGCACGTCGCCGTCGATCTCGGGCATGGCCTCGCGCTTGATCACGCCGCCGCCCAGAGCGCCGACGGTCAAGATCAGCGCACCGATGGCCAGTCCCGCGACCAGCCAGCGCCAACGGATCGCGGTATCGGCAAGACGGCCGACCCCACGCTCGCGCAGGGCATCGAAGCCTGCATCGAAACGGATGCGGAAGCGAGAGGGGGCGGTCTCCTTCATCCCCCCTTTCAGGTGATGCGGCAGGATCAGGAATGCCTCGATCAGCGAGGCGGCCAGTGCCGCCAGCAGGACCACCGGCAGAACTTCCAGCACGGCGCCCAGCTCCCCTGCAAGGAAGGCCAGAGGCAGGAACACCGCCAGCGTGGTCAGGAAGGACGAGATCACGCCAGGCGCCACGGTGGCAACACCCGCAGCGACGGTCTCCACCGTGGCCCCCTTGGCGGCGTGCACCGCGATGGAATCCGCGATCACGATAGAATCGTCCATCACGATCCCGATCGCCATCAATAGGGCCACAAGGGTCATCATGTTCAGGCTGAGCCCGGTCAACGCCATCCACACAAACGCTCCGGCAAAGGCTACGGGCAGACCCATCGCGGCCCAGATCGCGAAACCGGGGCGGAAGAACAGGCTCATCACGATGACGACCAGCACAAGGCCGATCACCCCGTTCTGCACCAGCATTACCAGCCGGTCGCGGATGATGGATGTCACGTCCTGCACGACTTCGACGGTGATCGTGTCGGGCAGGCGGGCGGTTTCCTCGGCCACCAGTGCGGTGACGCCGTCCAGCACCCTAAGCGCGTCGGCATCCAGCGCCTTTGCCACGTCGATCACGATGGCGGGCGTGCCATCGACAAAGGCGCGGTCCTGTGGCGGCTCGAAGCGCTCCTCGATCACCGCAACGTCCCCAAGCGTCAATGTCGCGCCATTCGGCAACACCAGCACCGGGATCGTGGCAAGCGCCGTGGCCGTGTCGCGTTCGGCGGTGAAGCGCAGGGTCAGGTCCGCGCCCGATCCTGCGAGCGTACCGGCGGGCAGGTCGATGTTCTGCGCGGCGACGGCGGCGGCCAATGTGGCAGGTGTCAGTCCGTGGCTGTCAAGCACGGCGCGCGTGGCGCTGATCAACAGCGTCCGGGTTCCGAGGCCCCCGCGGCTCACGCGGGCGACACCCGGCAGGGCGATCAGGCGGTCCGACAAGGCGTCGGCGTAGCGGTCCAGTTCCCCCAACGGCAGATCGCCCGAGATGGCGACCGATGTGACGGGATCGAAACGGTGCAGTTCGCGCACCACCGCAGGATCGGCGCGGTCGGGAAAGCTGTCGATGGCTGAAACCTCGGTCCGTAGCGAATTGATGAAGCGTAGCGCGTCATTGCCCGGCGCCATGGTCGCCACGGCCCGCGCGCGGCCAGCCTCCGCGGTGCAGGCGAAGGTCTCCAGCCCCTCGACGGCCTGCACCCCGTCCCAGAGCGGCGCGCAGATCGCCGTCTCCACATCCTCGGCGGCGGCACCCCGATAGGGCACGGAGATCTCGGCCTCGACCGCGCGGAAATCAGGGAAAGTTTCGCGCAAGAGACCGGGTGCTGCAAATACGCCCGTTGCCAGGAAAAACAGGAGCAGCAGATTGCCCGCTGTCGGGTGACCGGTGAACCAGCGTGTCATTGCTGGACCTCAACTGGCGTCAGCGCCATGCCGGGGATCGCCGGAGCGATGTCGTCGATCACGACACGGTCGCCGGGGGCGATGCCTTCGGCAACGACAACGCGGCCATCTTGCGCAAAGGCTGCGGTGACGGGGCGCAATTCCAGCAGATCATCGGGCCCTGCGATCCGCACCATGCCCATATGCAACGCCGCCTCTGGGATCGCGATGACGCCGGCGAGGGATGCACCCGAAAAGGATAGCTGCACCTGCATGTTGGGCACCAGCGGCAGGCGGCGGGGCGGGTCCGCGCCCTCATAGGGGGCGTCAACCCCGACGACGACCGGCACGGTGCGCGCGCGGGCATCCAGCGCGCCCTCGATCCGGACCACGCGGGCGGTCCAGATCTGCGTCGGGTCCGACAGCGGGCTGAGCGTCACCTCGATCTGCGTGGCGGGCATGTCGCGCATCATGTCGGCAAGGGTGATGCCCTCCGGTGCATCTCCCACGAGCCGTCGAAAGCTGTCGATCGGCAGGTGCGCTACGACCTCGGCGCTGGCGATGCCATCGGCGTGGATCACCACCTGTCCGGGGGCGACGGTCTGGAAGCGTTCGGCGCTCACCTCGGTCACGCGAAGATCGAAGGGCGTCGTCAGAGTTGTACGCGCGAGCGAGCGCCGCGCGCGTGCAATGGCAGCCTCGCTTCGCGCGACCTGTGCCGCGATCCGCGCTTCGCGGGGTGGGATCAGTGCCATCGCGTTTTCCAGTTCCGCGACCGTGCGGCGGGCAAGAAGTGTCGCACGATCGGACTCGTCGACGCGGGATTGTGGGACCGTGCCCTGTTGGGCCAGGGTCCGCGTGCGCGTCAGATCGGTTTCGGCCAGCGCCAGCCGGTCCCGTTCTAGCGCAAGGATGCGGCGTGTATTATCTGCCTCCGCTGCAAGTTGCTCTCGTTCGGCGTCCAGCGCCGCAAGGTCGGCTTGCGATTGTGACAGGGCCAGTTCGTAGTCGGCGGGGTCGATCCGCAGCACCTCGGTCCCGGCCGGGATCAGGCGGCCTGACTCGAGGTCCGGGTGCCGCCAGATCACTTCGCCCTGCACTTCGGCCACGGCGACCCAAGTGTCGGCCGCGCGCAGGTTGCCCCAGGCGGTGGCCGTCGGACGGATGTCTTCCGCCGCAACCGTCATCACCCGGACGGGCAGGGCGGTCGCTTGCCCCTCGACCCGCGCCGGGCCGGGCGCCGACGAGATCATCCAAACCGCTACAGCGATGCTGATTGCGATGGGGGGCAGGGCGAGAAGAGGGGCCAGACGCATGGGATCAGCCCTGTGCCTTGCGCATCCGCGCCAGAGTGCCGTGGCGCAGCACGAACTGGTGATGGACGGGGCCGACTACAAGCAGGGCGAACAACGCCAACAGGAGGTTATTGATCACGTTGTGGCCTTGCGCCGCATCCTCGACTCCACCGTACCATGCGACCGAGCCGCTGAGCGGCACAACCATCACAAGCGCGTAAAGCCCGATTTTGGCAAGTTTGGCGAGAACGCCTTGCACCTTGCTGGCCTCGATTGCCAGAGGCACGCCGCGCCGGGCGCGCAGCGTCAGCCGCCACGGCGTGAAAAGCATCACCAGCGCGCCGCCCACCACATGGGTGAGCACGAGCGGGTTGAACCCGGCTTCCAGTCCTTCGGTGACGCGTTCCCAGGCCGCCGCGATGGCGTCATGAAAGAAGTATTGCTGGGCAATCAGCGCGAAGACGAGCCAGTGCAGCGCGATCTGCAAGCGGGAATAGCCGGTGTGGGCGGTTGTGGCGGGCATGGCGGGGGTCCTTTCGGTCAGGGACGCGCGACTCGACATAGAGGTTGCTCTTGCCAGTAGTATATGTTAGTGAGTTATAACTAACAAGAGGTGATGCATGTCGAGTCGTCAGAGCGCGGAAGAGCGAAAGACGCAGATCGTGGCCGAGGTGCTGCGACTGGCCGATGAGATCGGACCGGACCGGCTCAGCACCACGGATGTCGCGCGGGCGATAGGTCTCAGCCAGCCCGCGATCTTCCGGCATTTTCCGACGAAGGGCGCGCTTTGGTTGGCGGTCGCCGAGGATATCGCGAACCGCTTGCAGGGCTCTTGGGCCGAAGCCGAAACCGGGGTCGCCGGGCCGCGGGCGCGCTTGAGGGCGCTGATCTGCGCACAGTTATCAGCCATTTCCGAGACGCCCGCCTTGCCGTCGATCCTGTTCTCGCGCGAGTTGCAGGTGGACAATCAAGCCCTGCGCGACGTGTTTCGCGGGCTTCTGGGCGCATTTCAGAGCCGTCTTGTTGCCGCGATCCGTGACAGCCAAGCGAAGGGTGACCTGCGCCATGACGTCAGCCCGGAGGATGTCGCCATCCTGCTGACCTCGCTGATACAGGGCGTTGCCATCCGCTGGACGCTCGGCGCGCGGGGCTTTTCGCTCCTGCAAGAGGGGTTGCGTCTGTTCGACGTGCAGTTGGGACTTTTGCGCAAGATGGAGGGCGTTTCAGATGCCTAGAACAAGTCTGACGCTCCGCATTGCGGGCGGTGTTGCGGTTGCCTTTGGCGTGCTGACCGTATTCTCTGGCGGCAGGACATTGCTTGGATTAGCTGATATGGGGGCAGTCGTGCCTTTCGTCCTATGGTTCAACACTTTGGCCGGGTTGGCCTACGCTGTTGCGGGCCTTGGTCTGTGGCAGGGACGACGATGGGCATGGCCCCTGTCGCTTGCGATTTTCGCCGCAACGCTCCTGGTCTTCGCAGCGTTCGGTTTGCATGTGTCGCAGGGTGGAGCTTTCGAGATGCGCACCGTTTTCGCCATGGCCCTTCGAAGCACAGTATGGGGCGGCATCGCACTGGTGGCTCGTCAGGCGCTTTCCGTGCGGTAGACGCAATCGGCCAGGGTGCTGCGGTTGGAGATCGGCCACTAAGGCCGCTTCTGCATGGCTCAGCCTTGCCTTCATCCGTGCGTACGATGTGAGTTCACACTAAGTGCTGCGAACGGCGGCAAACTTGCGCACACGCTTTGGAACCTATCGCCCAAAGTCGAACGGGAAGGGACGGGGCCGAGCTACAACACCGCGATTAAGTTGCAACAAATGTTGCAACTTGATCGAAAACGGGCTCGGATGGGAAAGAAACGGGCTGGAAACATGGTCTGGCGGGACTGCCCACGCTGCGGTAAACGTGAGCAATGGAAAGAAAATCGCAACATATCGTACCTTGGCGTATGTCTTGCGCACCTATGATGGATGGAACGGTTAGTTCGAAATTTCCTTATTATTCTGAAAGCTTTGCCAGTGCTTAATAGGGCATGTTGTAAAAAATGTTGTAACTTTCGGGCGCCGGTTTTCTTGCCCGATACTCTACTCAGACATGCGAGCGCTTTCGCCTCTGTATCCCT